>CAWANG010000007.1:0-218397 GCA_963783175.1 uncultured Alphaproteobacteria bacterium | reverse complement strand
GCCCATCAGCGTGCGCGCGATGGTGAGCATCTGCTGCTCGCCACCCGAGATGCGCGCCCCGGCACGTCCACGCAACTCGCGCAAGTTCGGAAAGATGGCGAATAGCCGCTCGGGCGTCCAGGTCGGAGCGTTACGGCGCGGCCGGCCGCCGGCCGACTTGCAGATTTTCCTCGACCGTCAGATCGGAGAAGATACGACGGTCCTCCGGCACATACCCGAGGCCGCGCCCGACGATCTCGTAAGCCGGACGCTTCGAAATGTCCTCGCCGTCGAAGACGATCCTCCCGCCGCGGCGGGCGATCAGCCCGAGGATCGCGATAACGTTGTCGACTTCCCCGCCCCGTTGCGGCCAAGCAGCGCGACTGCTTCACCAGCCCTGACCTCTAGCGAGACGTCGAACAACACCTGCGCTTGGCCGTAGGCGGCGTCGAGCTCTGCGACCGAGAGCTTGGCGGCGTTCACGTATTGGCCCCATAGAGCGAGCCCGCGCCGAGATAGACCGCCTGAACCTCCAGGTTGGCGCGCACCGCGGCGGGCGCGCCCTTGGCGATCAGCGTCCCTCGGTTGAACACGAGCACCCGATCCGCGTGACCAAACACCACGTCCATGTCGTGCTCGGTAAAGAGGACGCCGATTGTGCGTTCGCGGGCGATGCGAACTGTGAGGTCCATCAGCGCATGGCGCTCCCGCGGCGCATGCCGCCGCCGGCTCGTCCATCAGCAAGAGCTTGGGATCGTTGGCCAGCGCTATGGCGAGCTCAGCCGCTTCAGGTCGCCATAGGCGAGCTCACCGCAGCTGCGTTGCGCCTGGTCGGCCATGCCAACGAGATCGAGCAGGCGCTCTGCGTCTGCGACATGGTAGCGCGCTGCCCAGCGGAGCGCCAGCCAGCGCCGCGTATGATGTGAGATGAGCGCCATCTGCACATTCTCCGCGACCGTCATCGAGGCGAAGGTCGCGGCGACCTGGAACGTCCGTCCGACGCCGAGGCGCCAGATGTCCCCGGGCGTCATGCCGGCGGTACTCTTGCCGAAGATCGCGATCCGGCCGGTCGTCGGCGTGAGCTGGCCGTCGATCATGGTGAAGCAGGTGCTCTTGCCCGCGCCGTTCGGCCCGATAAGCGCAAGCATCTCGCCCGCTTCGAGCGCGAAGCTCACGTTCCGGACCGCCTGGAAGCCGGAATAGGACTTGCCGAGCTCCTCTACGACGAGAATGCTCATAGGCTTTCGCCAAGGAGGCGAGCCGGCGCCCGCGAGCTTCGCCACGTTTCGAACGCACCGACGAGGCCCTGAGGGAACAGCACAACCAGCAGGATGATGAGGGCGCCGAGCACGAGCTTGGAATAGTCGGTGTGGCTGATCACCCAGATCGACAGCGACCGGTAGATCGCCGCGCCCACGACGCCGCCCGACACCGTTCCGACACCGCCGAGCAGGACCATAACGAGCCCGTCGATCGACAGCGAAATCGAGATGTTGTCCGGAAACACGCTGCCCTTGAGAAAGGCGTAGAGCGCCCCCGCCAGCGCCGCGAAAGCGCCGGCGATTACGAAACCTATCCATTGCACCCGCCGCCGCTCGATGCCGATCGTCTCCGCGCGCAAGGTGGAATTGCGTAAGGCCCGCAACGCATAGCCGAACGGCGAGAAGGTGATCGCGCGCAGCAGTGCGACGCCGCCCGCGCTCAGCGCGAGCGTGAGCCAGTAGAAGCGCGCGGGCGAGGCCGCCCAGGCGCTCGGCCAGACGCCGATGATGCCGTTGTCGCCGCCCGTGACTTCGGTCCATTGATAGGCGATCGACCAGGCGATCTGGGCGAAGGCAAGGGTCAGCATGGCGAAATAGACGCCGGAGAGGCGCACGCAGAACCAGCCGAAGACGAGCGCGCCAGCGAGTCCGAGAAGGATCCCGGCGGGGATCGCGGTCTCCATGCCGAGCCCGAACGCCTTGAGCCCGATCGCCGCACCATAAGAGCCGAGACCGAAATAGGCTGCGTGTCCAAAGGAGACGAGGCCGCCGCCCGCGAGCAGAAACTGAAGGCTCGCCGCGTAGAGCATGAAGATGAGCACTTCCGTCACGACGCCGATGAGATAATTGCCCGCGACGAGCGGAAGAAGCGCTGCGGCTCCGAGGGCGATAAGAATGGCGACCCGGCCTTGCGCGCCAAACGGGCGCCAGCGGGAAACGACCGCGCCGCTCGCCGCACGCGCGGCCGCCTCCGCGCGCCCGAGCAGTCCCCATGGGCGCACGATGAGCACAATCGCCATGACCAGGAAGACGAGGACGATCGAGATCTTGGGGAAGACGAGGATGCCGAAGGCGTTGAGCTCAGAGACGATGATCGCGGCGAGGAAGGTGCCAGGCACGCTGCCGAGACCGCCGATCACGACGACGACCAGCGCCTCGGTAATCACCTGCAGATCCATCGTGTGGTTAGCGGCCTCTCGCGGCAACTCGAGCGCCCCGCCAAGGCCGGCGAGAAAGGCGCCGAGCGCAAAGACGCTTGTGAACAGCCACTTCTGGTTGACGCCGAGCGCAGCCACCATCTCGCGGTCCTGAGTCGCTGCGCGCACCAGGACACCCCAGGTCGTGCGGCGAAAGAGCACCCATAAGAACGCGAGGACGAGAGGAGCGAGCGCGATCAGCAGCAGGTCGTAAGTCGGAAAGGGCTGGCCGAAGAGATCGATTGCGCCCTTGAAGCCAGGCGCGCGCGGACCGAGCAGTTCGCTCGGCCCCCAGATCAAGAGCGCGAGATCCTCAACGACGAGCGTGACGCCGAAGGTGGCGAGCAACTGAAACAGTTCCGGTGCGTTGTAGATGCGGCGCAGCAGAAACATTTCGACGAGCGTGCCTATCGCGGCGACGGCTAGCGCGCCGACTACGATCGCGCCCCAGAAGCCGATCACGCCGCTCAGCCGTTCGGTCAGCGTGTACCCGATATAGGCGCCCAACATGTAGAAGGCGCCATGCGCGAAATTGACGACGCGGGTGACGCCGAAGATGATCGAGAGTCCGGAAGCGACGAGAAACAGCGAGCAGGCGCTCGAGAGCCCCGTGACGAACTGAACAAAATAGAAGCTCAAGGTCGCGCGCCGCCGCGGGAGGGATCTATTGGGAGGCGGAGCCTGCGGCCTCAGGCAGCCTCCCGGCGAGCGATCAGTTCTGTGGGCGCTGAGCCTTGACCTCCGCGTCGGAGGGTAGATAGGCGGCCCCGTCGCGGTAGGTCACGTCAACCATGACGCCCTTGCCGTCCTTAAGCGCGGTTTTGCCGACGAAGGCGCCGAGCGTCGATTGATGGTCGATCGCTCGGAATGTGATTGGCCCGAACGGCGTCTCGACGCCGATGCCCTCGGCGGCGTCGACAAGCTTCTCGCTGTCGGTCGAATGGGCTTTGGCGAGGATCGCCGCAGCGCTTTTGAGCATCGCGTAACCGACTACCGAGCCCAGCCGCGGATAGTCGTTGTATTTGGCCTGGTAAGCCTTGAGGAAGGCGGCGTGGTCGGGGATCGAAACGGCGTTCCAGGGGTAGCCGGTGACAATCCATCCTTCCGGCGTCTCATCCTTGAGCGGATCGAGATATTCCGGCTCGCCGGCGAGCAGGCTGACGACCGCGCGGTCCTTAAAGAGGCCGCGCGTCTCGCCCTCGCGCACGAGCTTGACGAGGTCCGCCCCGAAGGTGACGTTGAAGATCGCGTCGGGCTCGGTCTTGGCGATCGCCTCTGCGACCGCGCCGGCGTCGATCTTGCCCTGCGGCGGCCATTGTTCGCCAACCCACTCGATGTCGGGGCGTTTGGCGGAGAGCAGCTTTTTGAAGTCGGCGACTGCAGACTGGCCGTATTCGTAGTTCGGCGCGATCGTCGCCCATTTCTTCGCCGGCAGCTTGGCGGCCTCGTCGGCCAGCATCGCGGCCTGCTCGTAGGTGCCCGGCCGCAAGCGGAACGTATAGCGATTGCCCTTGGAAAGCGTGATCGCGTCGGTAAGCGGCTCGGCAGCGAGGAAGAGGATCTTCTTCTGCTTGGCGTAGTCGGACACTGCGAGGCCGATGTTGGAGAAGAAGGTTCCCGCGAGCATTGCGACGCCGTCGCTCGCCACGAGCTCGTTGGCCGCGGTGACCGCGTCCGCGGGCTTGCCGCCGTCGTCCTTGCTGATCACCTCGAGCTTCTTGCCATCGACGCCGCCCGCCGCGTTGATCTCGTCGAGCGCGAGCTGCCAGCCCTTGCGGTAGGGCTCGGTGAAAGAAGGGATCGCCGAGTAGGAGTTGATTTCGCCGATCTTGATCGTGTCGTCGGCGATGGCTGGGCCGACGCCGACGAATGCGGCGGTGAGGATGACGCTTGCTACGATCGTCGAAAACATTCTCATGTTCGATATCCCTGATTGAAGGCTCTCATTCTCGTCCTCAGGCGCTCGCCGAGGCTAGCGCAGTCCGTCGACCCCTTTGATCTCGTCCTTGGCCAGTCCGCCGATGCGCGGATGCGGGCGGCCGGAATCGGTGACGGCGACCGCCACCATGATCTCGTTGGCGCGCGGGGCGTCGCCGATCCGCACCTCCATGCCGTCGAAATGACTGCGTACGAAGGCGGCGTCCTTGTGGCCGAGCGGCACGTCGAGCGCGACGCCGGGGCCGCCACGCTTCTTGGAGGAGGGAATGAGCGCCGCGCCTTTGCCAAGGACCTTGCGGACCGGCGCGCCGAGCTTGGGGTGCAGCACCGCGGCGGCGTGTTCGAGCTCGCCGTTCTCGCCGACAGCCGCGGCCTTGCCGTAGCTTTCGGCGCTCGGTCCCTCGATACCGAGAGCCGCAATTGCGCGCCCTGCGAGCAGCTCGCCGAGCTCCTCGCCGACGTCGATCAGCAGCGAGAGGTCCTCGACATAGCGGCCGGCGAAAGGATTTTCGATCACCGCGACGGCGGCGGCGCGCCGCGTCGGCGGCTCAACGGCACGATCCATCTCGACCCGGGTCTCTTCAACGAAAGTCACGAGCTTTCGAATCTTGGCCTTCATCTCAACCCGTCCAGTCCCTTGATCTGGGACGCTTCCAGCCCGCCGGCGCGATGGTGCACGCGCGGCCCGGTTGTCATCGCGAGTGCGAGCAGCATCTCGTCGGCGCGCGGGGCGTCGGCGACGCCGACCTCGATGGCGTCGAAATGGCTGCGCACGTAGGACGCGTTGATATGGGTGATCGGCACGTCGAGACGTGCGCCTGGCCCGCTGACCTTCTTGGCGGACGGCACGATCGCCATCGCGCCGCCGAGCGCCTCGCGCATCGCATAGCCGCCTGGCGCGTGCCACAGCGCGCCATGTTCGATCTCCCCCGCCGCGCCGACGATCGCGCCTTTGCCGTAGCCCTGGATCGCCTTGGGATCGCCGCCGAGCGCGCCGATCAGCAATTTGGCCATCTCGAGGCCGAGCGGCTTCAGATCGTCGGAAAAGCCGACGATGTCCTCGACATAGCGGCCGGCGAAGGGGTTCTTTACGACAGCAAGGATCGCGGCGCGGCGATAGGGGGCTTTCGCGACCGGGCCGCCTTCGTGGAAGATCTCCTCAACCAAAATGACGCGTTTGCGAAGCTCAACCGACGGCATGACGCACCTTTGCTTCGTTGCGACGTAAGACCGCGCCAGCGCCGAACTCGTAAGAGCACCCGGCGACGCCAACAAGACGCGTCCTTTCGCCGAGGCGCAGCGCGGCCGCCTCAATGAGGCCAACCCCACGCCAAAGCTCAGCCTCGGTCGCGCCGGAGGCGAGCGCGCGCTCGATTTCGTCTGGCGTCAGCGGCCCGACGGCGATAGTGACGCGCCGATCGCCGAGATCGCTTTGAGGGTCGAGGTGGCGGGCCGGCGCGCGCTCTATCGCCGGATGGCCGGGAATGTCCACTGCGTTGGCGATGAGCGTCGCGCGCAGCGTCGGCGCGCGCGGCCGACGCCGCGAGGACCGTGACCGCATCGGCGACGCCAAGCGAGAAACTGCGCCCTCGCCAGCCCGACGTCGCGACGCCACGCACACGGTCGGCAGCGCCGATGGTGGCGCGGCCGAACAGGTTCGGCCGGTCCGGGCGATCGACCATGCCGATTGAGAACGTCTCACCTGGCCCAAGGTGAAGCGCGATGTCGCCGCCGTCGTTGACATAGGCGCGGGCGAGCCGCCGTCCGCTCGCCATGGCCTCGAGGACCTCTTCGGCCACCGCGCCGGCGACCGCGGCCATCGGGGTGATGAAGCGCCGCGCAAGGAAGGGCGCAACCGCCGCCGCCATCCGTCGCGCAACCGGACCCCGCGGGGCCGGGCCGCCGGCGCGCGGCTGCGCCCTCAGCAGAGGCAGCTCCGCGCAGAGCTCGTCGAGGATCGTCGCAAAGCGGCGCCACGCCGCGATGTAGGCCGCTTCGACCGCGCTCGTCTCGCCGAAGGCTTCAATGATGAGGTCGATCGGTCCGTCGTGCAGATGCAGACGGCCGTCGGGTAGACGTCGCCTTTGCGGCGGTACTCTCATGCCTTGCGCCTCGCGCCCGCGACGCGCGCCACCGCGCCGCTTGCGAAGATGGTGTTCGGTCGCTCGGCGTGCTGCGCGACAACCTCGTCGAGCGGCCGCACCTCGTCGACATGGCCGCCGAGCGCGGCGTAATCGTCGAGGCGCAAGGTAAATTCGATCGGCGCGACGATAGCCGGCGTCGGCACATAGCCGAAGGAGTTCTCCGGCATCAGCGTGACGTCGACCATGAAGGTGATGCCGCCGCCGGGCCAGACGGTGACCGGCGCGCCGCCGGCGGTCACCGTCGTCAGCGCCTGACGCACCGAGCGCGTGAGCCGCACCGGGTTCTCCGTAACGCCGGCGCGCAGCGAGCCTCCAGCGCCCGCCATGAAGAGCACCGAGCAGAGCGCCCGCTCGCAATTCTCGCTGATGCGCTCGACCGACGGGCGCAGGATCTCGGGGAGCTCCGCCTGAACGGGGCGCAAATGCTCGTCCAGCCGATAGAAGGCGTATTGCTCACCGGTGGTCGAGACCATCAGCATCGTCATGCCGCTCCGCGCCACTTTGGGATTGAAGCCGGCGACGATGTCCAGCGGATCGGAAACGTTAGCTCCCCCCCAGCCGGTTCCGGGCTCGGCGACGTGGAAATAGCGGCCTGGCGTGGAACGCCGCCCCTTCATCTTGATGCCGGTATCGCGCATGCCAAGCAGCTTGCCCGCCTGATGCTCCGACAGGACCCCGGTGATGTGGTCGTCGACAACGACCACTTCGTCGACCTTGTCGCCCCACTGCTTGGCGAACATGCCGATCGTCGCCGAGCCACATCCGACCCGCATGCGCTCCTCGACCTTGCCGTTGATGATCGGCGCCTTGCCGGCTTGCACTATCACGGTCGCGCCGCCGTCGACCACGAGTTCGACTGGCTTGCCATTGCAGAGATCCAGCAGGATCTCGCAAGTGACGCGGCCCTCCTTCTTGCCGCCGTGGGTGAGGTGATTGACGCCGCCGAGCGAGAGCATCTGCGAGCCGTATTCGCCGGTCGTCACATGGCCGACCGGCTCGCCCTCAGCGCGCACAGTCGCGCATTCGGCGCCGAGATGGCGGTCGGTGTCGATTTTGAGCTTCACTCCACAGTAGCTGTAGATTCCCTCGGTGACCACCGTAACCATATCGACGCCATTGGCCTTGGACGACACGATGAAGGGCGCGGGCTTGTAGTCTGGATAGGTAGTACCGGCGCCGACAGCGGTGACGAATGGGCCGGGGGTTTTGAGGATGTCGCCGCTCCAGGCGCCTTCCGCGCCAACAAACGGAACCACCTTGCTACCTTCGCTGACGGCTCGGTCAAGCAGCACATGCGGATCGACCCGCACCAATTCGCCGTCGTGGTTCGCGTAGCGGTCGCACGCGCCGGACATCCCGGGCCGGATGTAACACAACACTGGGCAGGCGTCGCAGCGGATCTTGTCGTCGGCCTCGGTCACGCTCGCGCTCCCGCGGCAGCGAGAATGGCTTGGCGCACGCGGTCCGGGGTCGCGGGCGCGCGCCGGATTCGCGCGCCCGTCGCGTGACGGATGGCGTTGAAGATCGCCGGCGCGGTCGGAATGAGCGCTTGCTCGCCGACGCCCTTAGCGCCGAACGGGCCGACCGAGGATGCGTCCTCGATCAGGATGCACTCGACGGGCGGCATGTCCCCGATCGTCGGGATCAGATAGTCGTGCAGGTTCTCGCCTTTCCCGGGGAAGAACTCCTCCATCAGAGCGAGGCCGAGGCCCTGCGCCGCGCCACCCTCGATCTGGCCCTCGACCAGCGTCGGATTGATCGCCCGGCCGACGTCGTGCGCGCAGACGAGGCGCAGCACTTTGACACGCCCGAGTTCCACATCGACCTCGATCTCCGCCATATGCGCGCCCGAGCCGAACACGGCGTAAGGATCGCCCTGCCCGTTCTCGTCGAGCGGCGTCGTTGGCGGATCGAACGTCTCGACGACTTCGACCACGAAGCCGGCGGCGTTGACCGGCAGCGCCGCGAGTTCAATGCGCCGCTCGCCGGAGGCGTCCGCAATGGCGACCACGCCGGTCTGGAAACGCAGCTTCGCGTCCCCGCCGACATTCGCGAGACGTAGGAGTTCGCGCCGCATTGCCCGCGCCGCAAGCGCGGCGGCGTTGCCGGAAACGAAGGTCTGGCGCGAGGCGGAGGTTTTGCCGCAGTCCGGCGTCACGTCGGTATCCGCCGGCACGAGATCCATCTGCCCGATCGGCGCGCCAAGCGCATCGGCGCAGATCTGCGCGATCACCGTGTTCGAGCCCTGACCGATATCCACTGCGCCCTGGAACAGAGCGAAGCGGCCGTTAGGCTTGAGGCCGAGTCGCATCGTCGAGGGGTTCGACATCGAGGTGTTGCCGCAACCGTACCACATGCCGGCGACGCCGACACCGCGCCTGAGCGCGCCTCGCGCCTCAGCGTTGTACCGCTCGGCCGCGGCGCGCGCCTCGCGCCAACGGAGGCGAAGCGCTTCGAGACACGCCTTGAAACCCATACCGTCCGTGAAGACCTGGCCTGTGACGGTGGGCTCACCGAGGCCGAGCGCATTGAGGATGCGGAATTCGAGCGGATCGATCTGCAGGCGAAACGCGAGCTCGTCGTACAGCTGTTCTTGCGCGATCGCGCTCTGCGGCACGCCGAAGCCGCGAAAGGCGCCGGAGGGTACAAGATGTGTGTGGATCGCACGCGCCACCGCTCGATAATTTGGCATCCGATATGGCCCAGAGGCGTGCACCGGCACGCGGTTGGCGACTGTTGGTCCCCATGAAGCGTAGGCGCCGGTGTTGAAATCAGCGGCGAAGTCCATCGCCGCGAGACGCCCGTCGCGGGTCGCCCCGACCCTCGCGACGATGCGGGCGGGATGGCGCTTGGTCGTCGTCATGATCGACTCACGGCGCGAATAAACCATACGCACCGGCCGATCGAGCCGCCAGGCCGCGACCGCGATGAAGGGTTGGACCGACAGATCGAGCTTTGCGCCGAAGCCGCCGCCGACGGCCGTCGGAATGATGCGCACCTGCTCGGGCGCTATGCCCAGGATCTTTGCAACATCGTCGCGATCCAAATAAGGGGCCTGCGTACAGGCCTGAATCTCGATACGGTCGCCGGCGCGGCGCGCGAAGCCCGCCTCTGGCTCGATATAGGCGTGTTCGACGAAACCCGTCTCGAAAGCGCCTTCGACGACGATGTCCGCCGCGGCGAGGCCTGCCACGGCGTCGCCGCGCGCCACACACCCGCTTGTCAGGATGTTGCGATGGCGGTGTGGGTGAATGCGCTCGGCGCCCTCTTCCAGCGCCTCGTCGAGCGTCGTCAGCGCGGACAACGGGCTCCAGGTCACAGGAAACGTCGCGAGATCGAGATGGCGTATCGTCTCGTTGTCGCCGACCACGAGCGCCACCGCCTCGCCGCGAAAGCGCGCGCGGCTCTCCGCAAGCACGGGCTGGTCGGCAAAATGCGGAATCACCCCATAGCAATTGGCGCCGGGCACATCCTCGGCGGTGAAGACGGCGACGATTCCCGGATAAGCGCGTTTGAACGCCTTGACGTCGCCGAGAACAAACGCGGCGTGCGCGTGAGGCGAGCGCACCGCGCGCGCGGCGAGCGCCTCAGCCGGCCATTCGTCCGCGCCGAAGATTTCCGCTCCCGAGAGCTTGCGAACGCCGTCGAGACGGGGGACGCGACGCCCGACTGCGGCCTCCACAGGCGGTTCCACGATATCGCCGGCGCCGAAAAGGTGCGCGTCCTTGACGGCGTCGAGGATGGAGCGATAGCCGGTGCAGCGGCACAGCACGCCAGCGAGCGCGGTCTGGACCGCCTCATCGTCGGGGCGCGCCCCTCGTCGCAATAGGGCGACCGCGGAGAGCAGAACGCCCGGCGTGCAGACGCCGCATTGCGCGGCGCCATGAGCGTGAAAGGCCGCGCGAAGCTGCGCGACGATCGCCTCGCCGTCGCTGAGGCCCTCGATCGTTTCGATCGCGCGCCCCTCCGCCTGCCCGACCGAGGTCAGGCAGGCGCAAACCGGCTCGCCATCGATGAGCACCGTGCAGGCGCCACAATCGCCGGCGTCGCAGCCGACCTTGACGCCCGTGAGGCCGCATTCCTCGCGCAGCGCCTGACTGAGGCGTTCGAGCGGCGAACCGGAAATTCGCGCGGGCTCCCCGTTGAGGCTCAAGGAGACGCCCTGCGCGCGTTCGAGCATCAGACGACGCCTCCTATCTGACCAAGTGCGCAAGCGTCGATCGCGCGTCTGACCAACGTCAATGCGGCGTCGCGACGATAATCTGCGGTCGCGCGTACGTCATCGATCGGCGACAGCCCCGCGAGGTCCTGCGCCTGGATCGACCGTCCGACGCCCGGGCTCGCAGGCGCGCCAATCAGCCGGCGCTCCGCTTCCCTCATCCGCTGAGCGACCTCGGAGCATGCGCCGACGGCGATGCGTGCTTCGCGCACGATCCCGTCGACAACATCGAGCGCGACGGCGACAATCACGATCGAAATCACCAAATAGCGTCGAGCCCCAAGCTTGATGAAGGCCGACCGTATCGTCGGGGCGGGCAGCGGCGTGACCACCGCCGTCATCACTTCGTCCGGGGCTAGCAGAGTGCTTCGGGCGCCGCTGATGAAAGCGTCCAGCGCGAGACGGCGCGTCCCACGCCGGGAGGCAAGCTCCACTTCGGCGTCAAGGATCAGCAATGGCGGGACGCCGTCCGCGGCAGGCGAAGCGTTGCACACATTGCCAGCAATCGTGCCGCGATTCTGGATCTGGACGGCGCCGACGTCGCGCGCCGCGGCCTTCAGCGCGTCGAAGGCCGGCGGCAGATCGGCCGCTGCGATATCGCTCCACGTCGTCGTCGCGCCGATACGCACTGTGTCGCCCTTGAGGCGAACGCCGCGCAACGCAGACAAATTGGATACGTCGATGTAGTCGCTCTGCAACGGGCGCTCGCTTGCTCCGGGGAAAATGTCAGTCGCCCCGGCGATGACGCGGGCGCCGCCTTCGGCCAGCAACCTGAGTGCGTCGTCGAGGTCGGAAGGGCGAGCGTACATGCGAGCGGCTCACGCGTCGGATGTTTGTATGCAAATGATCGAGCGGAGTCGGCACCTTGTCAAGGACCGTCTGTAACACAGCCAGGCAGTCGCTAGGCGCGGTGGGGCATTGTCACACCAACTTGAATTAACGGCTTGAGGTTGGGAAGCCTCAGCTCGGGCTTAGGCCGCAGCAACGGCTCACCACGCCCGGAACGCTTCGTCTCGGAGGACGTGGATGGCGCGGGATGTTAGGATGGCGGTGGACGAGCGTGATGCGGATATGCAGCCGGCGCCGGAAGGGTTCCGCTGACGAAACGGGCAATGCGGCGTTCACTTCCGACGGCGCTCCTGCGGCTAATCCAACGGCTCACATTAGACGCTCAAACCACAGGCGAGCGCGGCGGACGACAGCTCCCGTCACTTTGATGGCCGAGTGATGGCCGCGGGATGACCGTTCAATTTGGAAATTGCAACCGACGACTGCAGTTTGGGAGCGGTTTTGCGGGCGCTTTAGTTTTTGTTGGGATGCATTGTGGACAATCTGACCGAGGGCGGGCATCGGCAAGTGTCGAATCGGCACGAATCATGCACGACTCCCCTGTGGAGTCATTCATGCCGCCGTCTCTCACCATCCGGCACGTCACGACCTTCGCTACCGGCGAGCCGTCGCCTTCGGCGAACACCGGATGATGCTCCGTCCACGGAACTCGCACGATCGAAGGGTGGTCCAAGCGGACCTAAAGATTAGCCCGAAACCGAGGAGTCTACGCTTCGTTCAGGATGCATTCGATAATCACGTGGGGATCGCCCGGTTTTCGCGTCGATCAACAGAGCTAAGCTTCGAGAGTATCGTGCGCCTAGAGCATTCGCCAGGCGAAATGGCCCTCGACTTGGAAGACGCCGCCTTCCCCATCGGCTATCGCGTCTCTGAGTTGCGCGACCTCGCCCCTTATATCGAACGCCATCAGTACGATCCGATGGACGAGGTTGGGCGATGGACTCGGCGATTCTTGCTCCCAAGCGGGTCGATCGGCGCTTTCGAGCTGCTCAAGCGGTTGTCACAAGGGATCCGTCACGGCTTCATTTACAGGCGGCGAGAAGCGAAGGGCGTCCAGCTGCCGGTAGAGACGCTCCGGCTCGGCCATGGAAGTTGCCGCGACTTCGCCATGCTGATGGTCGAGGCGGCGCGCTCGATTGGTTTCGCCGCGCGTTTTGCGTCGGGGTATCTCGCAGTCCCGTTGGACGATCCGCAGGAGCCGACGAGCAGCTCAGGTCGCGGATCGACTCATGCTTGGGCGCAAATTTATCTGGCGGGCGCCGGATGGATTGACTTCGATCCTACAAGCGGGAGCGTCGGCAACATCGACCTCGTCACCGTTGCAGTTGTCCCCGATCCTCGCCACGCGATCCCCCTTCACGGCACCTATGTCGGATTTCCGTCGGACCATCTCGGCATGGAGGTGCAAGTGAGCGTTATGTCCGATTCTCCCAAGGACGATCTGGGCCCCTCCCCAACCCGCCGCACGTCGACGACTTGGCCAATCGACGTGATCGACGGCGAGAGAAGGACCGGGAACGTGGATCGAAGCCATGAAATTGGTAAGATCGAGCTTCTGAGCCCGGGATCTCGATTTTGACGCACTAGTTGCGCACAGTCGCGTGCTGCCAGTCCGAAAAGCGGCGCCCTTACCGTGGCGCTGACGTCCACACGCTAAACTCCTTCGAACGACGGCTGGGAATTTATGCCGTCAGCGACGATGCTTTCGGGGTCGTCGAATGAAGATACGTGTCGGATACGAGCTGATCTACGATTTTCCACAACCCACGCCAATGATCATGGTCCTGGGAACCCATTTCACCCGGGCGTCCGACGTCATCACGCCCGATTATTTGACCACCAGCCCGTCCGTGCCGATCTCCCCCTATCGCGACGTTTTCGGCAATTGGTGTAGCCGCATTGTCGCTCCTCCCGGCCGAATGCGCTTGTCGGCCAACGGCGTCGTTCGCGATAGCGGTCTGCCTGACGTGGTTGCCCCTTCGGCTCACCAACACGCTGTGGAGGATTTGCCGCCAGAGACTTTGGTCTTCCTGCTGGGCAGCCGCTACGGCGAGACCGACCGCCTGTCCGAGGCGGCTTGGAGCCTTTTTCAAAAATCGGCGCCCGGATGGGCGCGCGTCCAGACGATCTGCGATTTCGTGCATCGTCACATTGCGTTCGGCTATGAGCATGCGCGCCCGACAATGACATCCTGGGAAGTCTTCAACGAAGGCAAGGGCGTGTGTCGCGACTACGCGCACCTTGCCATCACATTCTGCCGCTGCATGAACATCCCAGCGCGGTATTGCACCGGTTATCTTGGAGACTTGGCGTGTCACCGCCCTATGGCCCAATGGATTTCGCCGGCTGGTTCGAGGTCTATCTGGGCGGGCGGTGGTACACGTTCGACCCGCGCAACAACATGCCTCGAATAGGCCGCGTGCTAATCGCGCAAGGGCGCGACGCGGCAGACGTGCCCATTACCCATACCTTCGGTCCCAACACGCTGGTCAGTTTCAAGGTGTGGACGGACGAGGTCAGCTAGTCCTGTCAGCCCCTCTCCGGCCGGACGATTAATTCGTCAGGCTTCTACGCGTTGCAAACCGGCGGTCTGTGAGAGCCGCAGCCCAAAAATCTCCTTGGCCTCATCGACGCCGCGCAATTGAAATCGTCCGAGCGACTCTAGGCGTCCGTCGCAGCGTCCTGCAGCCTCGGCAAACCGAGACGAGAACAGGATATGTTGACCAAGAGGTTCGCAGAGCTTTTCCATTCGAACCACCTCATTGACCGCGGGTCCGATCACGGTGAAGTCAAGCCGGTCCGCCGCGCCGACGTTGCCGTACAGCACTTCGCCGACGTGCAAAGCGATATCAACATCGGCAAACGGCAGGTCTGCCGCTTCACGTTCCAAGTTACGAATTTTCAAGTTGGCCGACGCCTCAACAGCAGCATCGAGGGCGCGGCGGCAAGCAGCCTTCTCGTCCCGCTCATCGAACGAGATCGTCGCCAGCATCGCAACCCCGATAAATTTGAGCACATGACCTCCGCGCGGCCGCAACGCGGCGGTCAGTGTCTCAAAAGCATCGTTCAGCATCTCAACAATTGCCGCTCCGGACGACACGTCGCTGATTCGCGTGAAACCACGCAAGTCAGCGTACCAAAGCACCGAGCGAAGGCCGTCGACCGTTCCACGCTCGACCGCGCCTGAGTGCACCCGAGAACCCGCGTCACGTCCAAGGTAAGTCCGTAGGAGTCCTGACGCGATATCGTGCCCCGTATGAGCCTTCATCGCGAGCGACAACCCCGGAAGCGTAGAGCGCAACAAATCAATTTCCGCCGCCTGGAAGCCCCCAGGGCGATCAGTCGTGAAAGAATAGAGGACGCCGGTCCCGTGCGACCGATCGCCCGCCTCGCCAAACCGAAAGGCTAGACACACATAGTCTGTCGCTCCGGCGGCATAGAAGTCTGCGAGCGCAGGAAAGTCTCGTTGCTCTGGGCAGAACTCCAGCCGGCGCCGCAACCAAGGGTTCTTTTCGCCAGCGAGTGATCGCTGGATAAGCGCATTGAAGGGACTGCTTAACCACTCCTGCGAAATGGGACCCCGCGCAAACTGTTGCTCACGCACCGATCTTAACTCTCGTCGCCATGTGTAGCCGTAGCCAGTCCATTTGGGGGTGCAAAGTCTGGGTCGACACGTATGCACGCATGATGACGACGTCCATCGCCGACAATCGTTGGCAGTATCCATCGAAGAGCTCGCCTGCCGTCGCGCCTAGCAACCCTTCCTCGGTAACCCATGTGTTCAGCTCGTCGACCGTGTGCCGAGCGAGTTCGGCCAAGCGGAGGTTGCCCTCTTCGCTCGATAACAGTGATGCTGCGCCCGTTTTGACCCTCGGCAAAGCGGGGCGATGCGTCGTTCATTTTTTGAACCTCCGCTTGGTCGCCTACCACACACTTAGTAAGACGTCCTCATGGCTAGCCTCTAGTGCGATCCTCGTTGTGGGCTGGCTTCGTGGCTTCTCTGCGGTCCAAATCGCGCGCGACACAGAACCGATGCTGTCACGCGACTCTAACTAGGCGTTGCAACTGAAATTTAGTCGTCGGTGGCGTCCTTGGACGGTTTGGAGCGTGGGCTCTTGCGGTGTGAGCTTTGCAATAAATAGCCCGAGACGAGCACGCGGAACCGCAAAACCGGAATGTTTCGATATGTTTCGGGTCGCCCATCGGCCAGCGACACATGCTCGGTCGAAGCTCCATAAATTTAACCCGAACCGACGCGGCGAGCGGCCCCGATTTATTGCGACACTCCCGATCGGTCACAAGTTGAGGGGCAGCCTCCTGGTTACCGCAGAACCCGCCTTTGGATGTGGGTCGTTTGGTAGGGATCCCGATCGTGGCCATTTTGCTTTCGCAACCTTTTTATTGGCGTCGTGAGCGCTCTCGCGTCTGACCAACATACGGCTTGCTACCTTCTCTCTCCGACGGCTATAATCGTTGGACCATGCGTTTGCGAGTAGCCGGTCTTCGCTGTGTTGGTCTTCCTTGCAAATAAGCAACGACATGCCCTCTTTCTTCGGCGGGGGTTCCCGCTTGGAAAAAATGCTGCAGATCGCGATAACAAGCCGTCGGGAACGTGCCGCGCGAACGGGAAGGCCAACACAACGGAAAATCTGAAGGCCATTTGTCAACCTCACTAAAGACGAAGACCCCCAAACGGGCCGGCAAACCGGCTGTACCCGACGACGTCGGACGCCAAGATCGCGGCTAGTTTGCGGGTCTCGCTCATCGCGCCCCTCTTGGGGTAGCCACACGAGCCGAAATGCCAGACCCGGTCTGCTGTCTTAGACGGGAAGGACCGCTCACGCGCGCATTCCTTCCGTACCGGGTACCAGGTGGGAAGGGCAGCAAAGGGCGCAGGCTGTGTGAAAACGTTGGTTGGGTTAGAATCCTGATGAATTGAGTTGGGGTTCATGATGAAGCGCTTTGTCGAGGGCGAGGACCGAACGCAAGGCGTTTTGCTGCCCGAGTTCGTTGACGACTACGTGGCTGAAGACAATCCGGTGCGGGTGATCGACGTCTTTGTCGACGAACTGGATTTGCGGGCGCTGGGGTTTGAGGGCGTCGTGCCGGAAACGACGGGTCGGCCGGCCTACCATCCCGCCACGATGCTGAAGATCTACGTCTACGGCTACATCAACCAGGTCCAGTCGAGCCGACGTTTGGAGCGCGAAACGGCGCGCAACGTCGAGATGATGTGGCTGACGGGCCGGCTCACGCCGGATTTCAAGACGATCGCGGATTTTCGCAAGGACAACGGCGCGGCGATCCGCTCCGCCTGCCGGCAGTTTGTCGCGCTGTGTCGTGGTCTGAATCTTTTCGCCCAGGCGATCGTCGCGATCGACGGCAGTCGGTTCAAGGCGGTCAATTCCCGCGACCGGTCCTTTTCGCGCGGCTCGATTGAGCGCCGCATGGAGCAGGTCGAGGCGAGCATCGAGCGCTATCTGGCGGCGCTGGAGACGGCGGACCGTCAGGAAGGCGAGGTGGCTGAAGCCACGTCGGCGCGGCTGAAGGACAAGATCGCCTCATTGCGGGAGCAGATGCGCAGGTACAAGGCGCTGGAAGCCGCCGTGCGCGCCGCGCCGGACAAGCAGATTTCGCTGACTGACCCCGACGCGCGATCCATGGCGACGAGCGGCAAGGACACGGGGTTGGTCGGCTACAATGTGCAGGCCGTGGTCGATACGCAGCATCACCTGATCGTTGCGCACGAGGTCACCAATATCGGCAACGATCGCAGCCAGCTCTCCACGATGGCCAAGCAGGCGCAAGAAGCGACGGGCGTGCGCGAACTGACGGCGATCGCCGATCGCGGCTACTTCAAAGGCGAAGAGATTCTGGCCTGCGAGGCGACGGGCGTGACGCCGCTCGTTCCGAAGCCGCTGACCTCAGGCGCCAAGGCGGACGGCCGGTTCGGCAAGCAGGATTTCGTCTACGACACGGGCGAAGACGTCTATCGTTGTCCTGCCGGCGAGAAGCTGACCTGGCGATATTGGAATGTCGAGGCGGGGCGAAAGTTGCATAACTACTGGACGACGAAATGCACCGGCTGCGCGCTGAAATCGAAGTGCACGCCTGCAAAGGAGCGGCGCGTCAAGCGTTGGGAGCACGAAGCCGTGCTCGACGCGATGCAGGAGCGGTTAGACCGGGCGCCCAAGACCATGCGCATCCGACGCCAGACCGCAGAACATCCATTCGGAACCATCAAAGCGTGGATGGGCGCGACCCACTTCAGGCTGCGCATCCTCGAAAAGGTCAGCGCGGAGATGAGCCTTCACGTTCTCGCCTACAATCTGAAGCGGATGATCGCCATCCTCGGGGTGCAGCCGCTCATCCAGGCGATGAGGGCCGCCTGAGCCCCTCTCCGTATGAAAATCTAAACCGCCAGCAAACCCAACCGCGCCTCCTGCGCTCCCCCAATAGGCTCTTGAAATTCGCCTTTTCGCACGGCCTCGGCGGAAAGCGGCCCTCGGCCGAACGGCGGGAGCTGGCGGGATAGCGGACGAAGTAGCTGCGACACCTGATCAGCCGGCAAGTTGTTCGAGGAGCGTTAGGTAGTGCTAGTGGAGGTCGATCCAGCCGGACATCACCGGCTTGCAGTCGCCGCCGATGAATGTCCCGGTGACTGCGCCGTCAACCTTTTCCGCGACAGCCCTCAGCAGGCTCGGTCGTCCCAGATCTACGCCCTGTCCAATGCCGGCTTTCAATCGCAGGGAGGATTCAAGCCGCAAATGGGCAAGGAGGCCGATAAGGGCAACATTTGCGCTGCCGGTCGCAGGGTCTTCGAAGACCCCATGCAACGGCGCGAACATTCGCGATTGAAAGTCGGCGCCCTCTTCTGCCGCCTCGACATACAGATGAATTCCGGTCACCTCGTCTCGCGGCAAATGCGACAGAAAGATATCCATGCGCTGTTGCGCTCGCCGCAACGCGGCTCGATCACGTACTTCGGCTATAACGAACGGCGCGCCGCAGCTGGCAAGGCAGGGCGGATGCCGGCGCACCTCGATATCCGACGGCTCGAGCGAGCACGCTTGCGCGATCATTGCGACGTCGAAATCGCGAATGATCCGGAATTGCTGGGGTGCGGCTAGAGACGCTCCCGTGACGAGACCATCGACAGTGTCGATCGTCATTCGGACGAGTCCGGCTATCTCCTCGAAGATCATGCTCCCGCGATCGAAAGGGATGCCGCAAACCCTGTCCTGATGCGCCAGGACGAACGCCGTGCCGACGTTGGGATGACCCGCAAACGGCATCTCGGCGCGAGGCGTAAAAATCCGGACACGAGCGGTGTTTGCAGAATCGGCCGGAGGCAAGACGAAAGTCGTCTCGGCAAGATTGAACTCGTTGGCGATGGCCTGCATCTGAGCATCGGAAAGACCGCGCGCATCGGGAATGACCGCCACGGGGTTGCCGCCGAACTGCCTATCGGTGAAGACATCGACCGTTTGAAATGACGCCTTCATAAAGCGAATGCTTCCGTCGACAAAATGCGATGCTGCAGTGAGCTTGTGCGCCACTCGTCTAATACGATTGCGTGGCGGCGAGCAATTCCTTTTGCCCGTGAGACGGTATTCCGCTTCTAAGCGACCCTACGCGGCGTGGGCGACTAATGGTCCATGGAACCTGAACGGCCGGATTCCGTCGTTCTCCGCCCGTACCGGAGCTGATCGTGAAGGGCAGCAACGGGTCGATTTTGTTGAAAAAGTCGCTTGCCGCGACGACTCGCTGCTGATTCAATTTTCACAGCGAATTGGGGGCTCACGCCATGATGGGCGAGCGGCGGGTAATGCAGGAGGCGCTATTCTACGGCTTCAGCCTTGAGCGTCATGTCCCGAGCGATCACCTCTTGCGCAAGATCGACCGCTTCGTCGATCTTTCGGAGGTTCGGGCGCATCTTGAACCCTACTACAGCGAGGTCGGACGGCCTTCGATCGATCCCGAGCTGATGATCCGGATGCTGATTGTCGGCTATTGCTTCGGCGTGCGCTCTGAACGGCGGCTATGCGAGGAGGCCCACCTCAATCTGGCCTACCGTTGGTTCTGCCGGTTGGGGCTCGACGGCGAGGTTCCCGACCATTCGACCTTCTCGAAGAACCGGCATGGCCGTTTTCGCGAGAGCGACCTGTTGCGCAAGCTGTTTGAGACCGTGGTGGCGCGCTGCCTGAAGGAAAGGCTCGTCGGCGGCGAGGCGTTTGCGGTCGACGCGAGCATGATCGTGGCCGACGCGCACCGCCGGCGGGGCGTGGCCAAGGTCGAGGATCTCGATCCAACGTCGAGCCGCGCGGTCGCCGAATATCTTTCAGTTCTCGATGACGCAGCCTTCGGGGGCGCGACGCCGGCCGAACCGAAGGCGATCTCGCCGACTGATCCTGCCGCCCGCTACACGGCCGCGGCGAACAGCGCAGCCATCTATGCCTATTCCGACAATTACCTTGTTGACCTGAAGCACGCGGTGATCGTGGACGTCGAAGCCACGACTGCCATTCGTCAGGCGGAGGTCGGGGCGGCCAGGACGATGCTCGACCGCACTGCCGAACAATTCGACCTCGCTCCGTCGCGTCTGGCCGCCGACGCAAGCTATGGCTCGGCGGAGATGCTTGGTTGGCTGGTGGACGAGCGCGGGATCGAGCCGCACGTGAAAGTGTTCGACAAGTCGGAGCGCACGGATGGGACTTTCTCGCGCAGCGACTTCGCGTTCGATGCAGAAAGAGACCTCTATGTCTGCCCTGAAGGCAAAGAGCTAAAGCGATATCGCCGCGCCTTCTCGACGCCGCGCGACGGCGTCAGGAAAAACGGCACGATCGGCTATCGGGCCAGCAAGTTCGACTGCGACGCCTGCCCACTCAAATCGAAATGCTGCCCCAACGACGTCGCCCGCAAGATCGCACCTTCGATTTACGAAGCGGCCCGCGACAAGGCCCGAGCGATCGCAAAGACGGCTGCTTACATCGTCTCACGCCGAGAGCGGAAGAAGGTCGAGATGCTGTTTGCCCACCTCAAGCGCATCCTGAGGCTCGATCGATTGCGCCTCCGTGGCCCAAGCGGAGCAAAAGACGAGTTCCTGTTAGCGGCCACCGCCCAAAATCTGCGGAAACTGGCCAAGCTCGTCCCCCTTCCGCCGCCGACCTTCGCCGCTTGAGGCGCAGCGACCCAACTTTCCTTGTCTGCCAACCGCCGCCAACGCCTGTCGTCTCCGCTCCAGCTCGTGGTTTTTCAACGAAATCGGTCGAAATTCCCCGTTCGCCAAGCCGACGATGAATGACCGCTGTTTGCGCATTTGAGACGTTTGAGGCGCCGTCTCTAATCGACGTGAAGCGGACGTTGCAGACGTCGAGATGTTTAGAACCGGGGCATGCTTGTCTCCCGGACTGAGGACTGGAACTTCGATCGAGTTGCAATCAATCAAGCACCGGCAGCGCTCGCAGCGTCGCGGCTGAGTCGGCCGCGCCGGCATTCGCGAGCGGGTTGGCCTACCTTTGCCCGCCGGAGGCCGAAATGCGCTCGCCGGTCACCCAGGCAGACTCGTCGGAGGCGAGGAACAGCGCCACCCGCGCAATATCGTCAGGCTGGCCAAGCCGCCCCATGGGGAGCGTGAAGCCCAACGCCTTCGCCGACTCGACGCTCAGGCCCGCGCTTGCAAAGCCTTCGGTCTCGGTCATGCCTGGCGCGATGGCATTGACGCGGATCCCTCTGTCGGCCAACTCGACGGCGAGCTCGCGCGTGATCGCGTCGATCGCGCTCTTGGACGCCGAATAGATGAGACTATTCGGCGAAGGATTCGTGCTCGAGATGGTGCTGAGGTTTATGACGCTGCCGCCCGAACCGTTGAAAGCGTCGACGGCCTCCTGCGTGGCGAGGATCGCGCCCAGAACATTGGTGTTGAACTGGCGATGAAAATCCTCTTCGGTCACCGCTTCGAGGCGCGCGAAGCTGTAGACGCCGGCGTTGTTCACAAGGATGCTGGGTCTTCCGAGCCGCTCCTGGGTCTCCGCGAACAGACGCTTCACGTCCGCGCGCTTGGCGACGTCGGCCTGGATGGCGACAGCCTTGCCCCCTGCTTTGACGATATCGCCGACGACCCGATCGGCGTCGCTCCTGTTCGAAACGTAATTGACTGCAACCGCAGCCCCGGCTGCGGCGAAGGTACGCGCGATGGCCGCACCGATCCCCTTCGAGGCTCCTGTGACAATCGCGACTTTTCCAGTCAGCTCGCCCATGATCGCGCTCCTTGCTCTCATCAGTTCGGTCTACCGTTTGACGGCTAGCAATTGAGTTAGGTCTGTCCCAAAGCGGCGCCAGCGTCGCGATCGGTATAAGATGAATGCGGTGAGCGTATGAATGACCGGTTGCAGCAACTGGCTCTCTTCGTTCGCAGCGTCGAAACCGGAGCTCCTCACGAGCAGCTCGTGAACTCGGCTGCACGCAACCTCCCACGATCGGCGCTATCGCGACAGCGCCCGTATTGGGGCCCTCTCGTGAGCTTGCTGGCGCCGCAATTGCTAGACGTCAAAGGTCGAGGCGACGGATCAACTTGGCCTATTGCCTGGGGTCCGGCAACGACCGGGTATTTGCGCACTCCAGACGGCTGGAGTCGACGTTAAGCGGACGTTGCCGATTTTGCCGGTACGTCGAAAGACCGGTTAGCGCGCCTACGAGGATCGCCTCGGGATGGACCGGAGGCGGAGCTAAAAAGCCATTGGAGCGCGAGATGGGCTTTGGTCTTTCGACAAGGCGGTATGAAAGCCCATCGCGCAAAAGCTCTCGGTCACGGCTCGCCAACCCTCTGGACCATTCCAGTCCGGGCGGACAAGATCGTCGACCCTCAACCTTGGAGGCGAGACCGCGAGCCAATGACTAACGGCGAGGGCCATGACGAGGGAAGTCTATTGGCGCTCGCGCTGCTCGCGCTCGTCGCCGGGCGGCTGCGGGGCTTGTCGGAGCGATCTTCCGGCTCTCCCTCGAGCAGGCGGACCAGCTTCGCAACGCGCTGATCGGATGGGCCCATGGCTAGGAGGCCGTCGGCTTCTTGCTGGTTGTCGCCGTTTGCGCGGGCGCGACCGCGCTTGCCGCTTGGTTGGTTCGTCGGTACTCCCCCCACGCGGCGGGAAGCGGCATTCCTCATGTCGAAGCCGTCTTGCGCGGGGAGCTTCCGCCGATCCCGTTTCGCCTGATACCGGTCAAGTTCTTCGGCGGCCTGCCTGCGATCGGCGCTGGCCTAGCGCTCGGGCGCGAGGGCCCTACCGTCCAGATGGGCGCGAGCCTTGCTCACCTCGTCGGAAAGATATTCGGCCGAAGCTGGCCGGACTGCCGGGTGTTGATTGCGGCCGGAGCCGGCGCGGGCCTCGGGACTGCCTTCAACGCGCCGATCGCCGGCGCCGTCTTCGTCCTAGAGGAATTGGTGCAACGATTCGAGCGCCGCATCGCCATCGCCGCCCTCGCCGCATCGGCGACCGCTCTCGGGGTAGCGCGCCTGCTGCTCGGCGACACGCCCGACTTTTACGTTAGTGGGCTCGGTTACGGTGACGCTGATACGAGACCGCTCTATTTCGTGTTCGGAGCCCGCGCGGGTCTTTTGGCTGTCGCTTATAACCGATTGCTGCTTGCAACGCGCGCGGCAGCGCGCCGCTTGATCTTCGCGCATGTCGGTCTGCGTGCCGGTTTGGTCGGCGCGGCTGTCGGGAGCCTAGGCTGGTTCGCGCCGAGCCTGATCGGAGGCGGAGACGCGATCACCCAGAGTGTCCTGACAGGCAGCGCGCCGCTGGCCGCCATTCCCGCCGCCTTCCTGATCCGATTTGCGCTCGGCGCGGTGTCGTACGCAGCCGGAACTCCGGGTGGTCTGTTTGCCCCGATGCTGGTCCTAGGGGCGCAATTCGGCTTCCTGGGCGGAGCAATCTGCCGCACCCTGGGCCCTTATATAGATGTTCAGCCCGAGGCGTTTGCGGTCGTCGGCATAGCCGCCTTCTTCACCGGCGTCGTGCGAGCCCCCATCACCGGAATCGTCCTCGCCACGGAGATGACCGGGAGCGTGACGATGCTGCTGCCGATGCTATGCGCATGCGCGATGGCCATGCTGGCGGCAACCCTGCTCAAAGACCCGCCCATTTACGAGTCGCTTCGCGAGCGCGCGTTGCCGGTCGACAAACCCATCGCGACGGCCGCGTAAAATTCCGCAATTTGCGATCAATGCGGCCCAGCCGGGCCAGAGTTACACGTCTGTTTGCTCCGCCAACTCCAAGGCATCCTCTACCTCGATGCCAAGGTAGCGAACCGTGCTCTCGAGCTTCATGTGGCCTAACAGGAGCTGCACAGCGCGCAGATTCTTGGTCCGCCGATAGATCAAGGACGGCTTGGTTCGGCGGATGGAATGGGTTCCGTAAGCCGCCGGATCAAGACCGATTTCCTCGACCCAGGAATCCACAATCCTAGCGTATTGTCGGGTGCTCAAATGAGGCGACGCCTGAACCCGACTTGGGAAAAGAAAGTCATCGGACACGAGACCTGACAGCCTCGTCCAGTCGGCTAAAGCGGTCCTTGTCGACTCCGTGATCTCGAACTGCACGGGTCTTGAAGTCTTTTGTTGGACCACGATCGCGCGCGCAGCGACGCGCTCGCCGGACAAACATCTCGAACTCTTAACTTGAGCAGGTCGCAGGCCCGCAACTTGCTATCGATGCCAAGATCGAACAGCGCTAATTCCCGCGTTCGGCAAAAGACTTGAAGCCGGACACGGATTGGCCTGCTGCCGGTTCCGTGGACACCGAGATAGGGTGTTTCAGGAAGCCGGAGGCAAGCGATGCAGAGGCGCAAGTTCAGTCGAGAGTTCAAGATCGAGGCCGTCCGCCTGGTGCGCGAACGAGGCGTGAGCGTGGCGCAGGCGTCTCGGGACATTGACGTCCACGAGAACGTTCTTCGCAAGTGGGTGAGAGAGTTGGGTGCGGATCCGAAGCAGGCCTTCCCGGGGCACGGTCAGATGAAGCCCGAGCAACTGGAGATCGACCGGCTCAGGCGCGAGGTCGCAAAGCTCAAGGCGGAGCGCGACATCCTAAAAAAGGCCGCAGCCTACTTCGCGAGGGAGTTGACATGAAGTTCGGCTTCATTGCGAAGCACCGTTCCGTCTGGCCGGTGGCATGGCTTTGCGAAGCGCTCGGCGTATCGAGGTCTGGCTTCCATGCTTGGCTGAAACGCAGCCTCTGCGCGCGCTCGCGAGAGGACGAAGCGATCATGCCGGCGGTAAGGGCGAGCTTCGTGGCAAGCGCACGCACCTATGGCGCACGTCGGGTCTGGCGCGACGTGCTGGAAGCCGGCTTTTCGTGCGGTCTGCACAAGATCGAACGCCTGATGCGCGCTCAGGCGTTGCGGGCGCGGCCGCGCAGGCGCGCTTTGCCAAAGGACGATGGCGAACGTTCGGCTTCGGCGATCGCGCCGAATGTGCTCGATCGCCAGTTTACGGCGTACCAGCCCAACCGTAAATGGATCGCCGACTTCACCTATGTCTGGACAGCCGAGGGCTGGCTCTACGTCGCCGCCGTAATCGACCTGTTTTCGCGCCGCGTCGTCGGCTGGTCGATGAAAGCCGAGATGAATGCGCAACTCGTCACGGATGCGCCGATGATGGCGATCTGGCGGCGCGGTCGCCCGGATGCGCTGTTGCATCACTCTGACCGGGGCAGCCAATATACGAGCGAGCAGTTCCAGCGGCTGATGGCCGACAATGGCGTTGATTGCTCGATGAGCCGTTCGGGAAACGTCTGGGACAACGCCGCCATGGAAAGCTTCTTCTCGTCGCTGAAAACCGAGCGGATTGGCAGCAAGTTATACCGGACGCGGGACGCCGCCAGGGCCGACGTGTTCGACTACATCGAGAGGTTCTACAACACCATCCGCAGGCACTCGACCATCGGCTACCTCAGCCCGGTTGAGTTCGAAAGGAAGGTCGGACTAGCTTAACTGCCTGTCCACGGAACCGGCAGCAGACCAGATAGCCCAAATTTCCCTGAGTTTGAGCGGTGCTTTCTGACCAACAAGTTTGCCCTTGTTCCAAGGCGTTGGAACCATCCGAATTCTGAATTCATCCATGGCAGGCTCCTTAAGTTCGAGGAACCTTAGCCTGATCCATCCTTTCAGGTGGCCGCCTGGTGCCGGTAGAGTCGAAGTGTGGCGCGGTGACGTTAGGCCGAGCATGTCTGTTTCCGCCCCTTTCGTCTGGCGGTGCCTTAGTGGCTCAACCGTAGCTTCGTTTCCACACCCCGCTCATCGAACCGGACGTGCGGATTTCCCGCATCCGGCTCTCGGACAAGACCTCACGCTGTCTATCGCGTGCGACGCCATCGGCGACTTCTGAACAACATGCGGAGTTGATAGGTTTCCCAATCTCCATGTCCTTCGCCACGTGCTGCGTCTGTCTTGAACTGAAGGCCCCTTCCCTCCGCCGGAGTTACCCGGTTTCTGCGGTACTACGAACCTCTCCGCTACCCCAGAGCGCCCAGCCTGTCCCTCACGGGCGTCCGGTTGGTCCTGTCATCCCTGACCTGACCACGCTTTGGGGCTTCCCGTGTTGCGCGCGCTTTCCTTGTGTGCGTGCTGCCGCCACTACCCCGGTGCAGCGACTGGGCGTCGTTCTCGCTCATCTCACCCAGCCGTAACAGCCTTCCCGGCATTGTCACGCGAACGGTAGCGCGTCTCGGCGCACCAGGTAAGATTGCGCATGACGATCTCGTTCGCGCGCCATCAGTTCCCTCCCGTGGTCATCCGGTACGCCGTTTGGCTCTATGTGCGCTTCGCGCTCAGCTATCTCGACGTCGAAGATCTGCTCGCGGAGCGTGGGCTGGATGTCTCCTACGAAACGGTGCGACGCTGGGTCTTGAAGTTCGGGCCTCTGTTCGCGCGAGAACTTCGCCGTCGGCGTCCGCGGCCAGCGTCGCGCTGGCATCTCGACGAGATGGCCGTATCGATCGCGGGGCGGCGGTTCTGGCTCTGGCGGGCCGTTGACGACGAAGGCGAGGTTCTCGACCTGCTGGTGCAACCACGGCGCGATAAGGCTGCAGCCGTGAAACTGATTCGCAAGCTGCTCAAGGAACAAGGCTTCGCGCCCGATGTGCTGGTGACCGACAAACTGCGCTCTTACGGCGCGGCAAAGTCCCAAATGGGATTGTCGGCTCTCCACGTGCAGGACTTGCGCAAGAACAATCGGGTTGAGAATTCTCATCAGCCGACACGACGACGGGAGCGCAAGATGCAGCGCTTCAAATCGCCTGGATCAGCCCAGCGATTCCTATCTGTTCACGCCGTAGTCCTCAACACCTTCAACGTCCAGCGCCATCTCACCTCCCGCCGCACGCTCCGCGTCCTCCGAGAGGAAGCGTTCCGGACTTGGCGAGCCGCAACCGCGGCCTGAGCCCGAGTTGGCACTTCCAAATTGCGCACCGCTAAATTCAGTTCGCGTGACAACGCCTGCGCAGCAACGAAAGAGATCGGCAATGCCGACCGCCACGAGGTCGGTCGCCGCCTCAATAACCGGGCCGAGAATTCTCATCAGCCGTTTCGGCGACGAGAGCGGGCTATGCAGCGGTTTCGAAGCACGAAGACGCTGCAAAAATTCAGCTCGGTTCATGCTGAGGTCCACAACCATTTCAATCAGGAGCGCCATCTCGTCACTCGCCAGGTCTACAAACAACGGCGAGCCGGCGCGTTGGCCGAGTGGCGCGCCCTCGCGGCCTAATGTCCGCTAGGGTCCGGCCGTGCTGCGCCATGCGCGCAGAGGACCTGTCGTTAGTCTGACAGAGCCCTTCAAGGCGCGCCTCGATGAAGCGGCCAAAACATGGCAACGGTGAAGCTTCGCTACTACGTCGTTAAGAACGGAAACGGATTCTGGCAACCCGCGTCGCACATGAGGGCGACGGGCGCAAAGCCGATCGCCTGCGGGCCTGACGGGCCGGCTGCGTGGAGTGTCGCGAAGGCCGCGTTCGAGCGCTGGAAGGCGGGGATCGAGGCCGAGGCGGCGAGGATGCCAAAGACGATCCCCGGGACGATCGGCGCCGCCTTTGAGCGCTATCGCAGCACGATCGAATGGGCGAAGAAACCGCCCCGGACGCGGGAGGAATGGGAGCGTTGTTGGGTTCGGATCGAACCGTTCTTCGGCAGGGCGAGGCCGTCCGCGATCACGCTGGAACATATCAGTATGTTCAGGGAGACGGTGAGGGTTTCCGTTTCCGAGCGCGAGGCTCAACGCTGCATCAAGATCTGGCGCGCCATCTGGAAGGTCGCGGCGGCCTTGAAGTTCTGCCGCGCCGACGCCGACCTTTCGATCGGGGTCAGGAACACGGAACCGAAAACAAGATCGGCGGTGTGGGAGCATGCGGAGGTCATCAAGCTCGCCAAGACCGCAAGGCGAACAGGATACAAAGGCCTCGCGGCGATCATCGCCGTTTCGTGGGATACCAGCCTCTCCCCGGTCGACGTGCGCTCCCTGACGCCCTCAGAGCGCCATGGAGACGCCTTCCACATCGCCCGGGCCAAGACCAGGGCAGGCGGTGATCGGGACCCTTGGACGGCGCGCCTTTCGTATTCTGGACGCCTATATCGCGAGCCTTGGAGTTGAGATCACCCCGTCCGCGCCGATCTTCCGCAATCGGTCGGGAACGCCCTACTCCAAAGACACGCTCGGCGATGACTTCCGCGATGTGCGGATCATCGCCTTCGGCGCCGAGGAACGGCGCACGCTCGCCGACTTCCGACGATCAGGGACGGTTGAAGCAATTCGCGGCGGCGCGGCGGACCGCCAGATCGCCTCCAAGATGGCGAACAGCTTCGACAAGTCGAGCTTCCTGAAAAGGACCTATGCGCCCGTCGACTTGGCTGCGGTGCGAGCTGCGGATGAGGCGAGAAAGAGGGCGCGGAAATGACCCGAACGGCGAACAAAATTTGGAATGGTCGCCGGTTAGGCTTCTGGAATGGTCAGGGGCGCTGACCGCTAAGTATTTGAAGAAATGGCGAGAGAGACGGGACTTGAACCCGCGACCTCCGGCGTGACAGGCCGGCGCTCTAACCAACTGAGCTACTCCCCCGCGGGAGAGGGAGCGCGATAAGCCAGGCGGCCGCGCAAGTCAAGGATCGCATGCGGGCAAGAGCCGAGCAACTGCCGCGAAGTTGCGGGCCTCGGGCTCGTGTGAGGCGCTCACCCTCCCGGAGACTAAAATTGGCTTGTGGCCAGTGACCAGCGCCGCATTTCATCGCGCGAAAGCACATGGACCGTATCGGGCGGCAGCGACTTAGCTGTGCGCACAAGCGCTGGGTCGACCCCCATTCGGCGCGCATAGCGCCCAAGCACGGCGACCATCGGCGGATCCGCGAAACTGCGCGTTACCTGCGGCGGGCGCAAAAATCCGCCCCCTTGGCTCTCGACGATCGACATCCGATGGAGCCCGACCTCGCTGCCTGGAGGCGCGACCCGGCGCACTGCGCCCATCAGCGCATAGACGCAGGCCGACAGGCATTCTCCAACAAACGGACCCGGATCGCCGCCGGCCTCGAACCGTCCGACGACGCCTGCGATGCGCAGTCCCCGCAAGATATGGCCGAAAACCATCGAGGCGACGACATTGCCGCCTCGGGAGTTGAAAAACACGATGCGCCGCAGCTTGGCGTCGGCGCTGCCCGATTTGAGAAAATCGACGAAGGCTTGTGGCGTCTCAGCCTCGATGACGCCGTCGGCGACGATGACATCGGGGCATCGTTCGCCGCATTCGCGGGATTCGAGCGGCGCGAGACGGAATCTCATAGCCCCGCCGCGCTCCTGCGCTGCAGCAGGCGTGAGCACAATCCCACTGAGCATGAAGCCCGCGGCCACCGCCGACACCACCAGGAAACGCCCGCGGCTGGTGGGCGGTGACGGGCTCGAACCGCCGACCCTCTCGGTGTAAACGAGATGCTCTGCCAACTGAGCTAACCGCCCTTTCGTAAACTGCTTCAAGGTGTTAGGCGTCTCTTGCGTTGGTCCATTTTGGCTGCCGTACAGGTTCACGTACAGTTTGCTTTTCGCGACACCTTTCGAGTTGCATCTCGGACGCGTCCGGTCAATCCCCGAACACGCCGTGACCGCCTGAGCGCGATGGCTAATTCCGGGTCCGACCGGACTGACAGTCCAAAACGTGCGTCACAGTCTATAAAATGCGTCTGACGCAGCAAGTATCTGATTTCGTTAAACAATCTCTTGACTTGTGCTCGCCGTCATGCGCACATTGAGCACCGCCGGAATGAGCCGGCCAGGGAGCAACCCAATGTCCCGCAACGAGCCGCCCGACCTGACGGTAGTTTCCGTCCTTTTACACACGGCCCGCCGGATGCTTCTCGAGGCCGCGGATCATGAGCGCGGCGCGCGGAAGCGCCGGCTCGTCGCCATCAACGACGCCGTCTTCGACGCCATCGGCGCCGTCGCAAGCCAGGGCCTGACGGCCGAGGAGGTCCGCGCTTGGCGCGTGCATCTGGCGCGGGAAGCGCTGGCGTCGCTGGCGGCCTGAAACTCGGTATTGCGTCGACGTCCGCTCTCCGCGGGACCACTTGGCTGAGGGCAAAATCACACCATGCTAAATAAATCTTTTCATGAGCAATATGAAAAGCAGAAACAGGTATTTAGGGCGGTTTTTTGCTCGTATGCGCAGCGGTGCGAGCAGTGCCAAAACTCCTTGTTTGTCAGAAAAAATGACGCCAATCGACCATTGATGGGGGAACCGCCATGGCAGCCGACCAGGTTGCCGCCATGATTCTGGCTGCGAGAGAACTCGCCGCGGCGGATGGCGACCCGGCTTGGGACCGGCCGCTCGACTCCATCGCCGAAGCGGACGCTGCCGCCGACGACAGCGCAATGAAGTCTTTCGATGCCGAGAGCGCCTTAGCCAAGCTCGCGTGGCGCGGCTTCCGTATCGTGCCGATCTACACGAAGCGCGCCAAAGCGGCGCGTCGCAACGCGCTGGCCGACGAACGAATAGAGGCGCTGCGCGAACTCCGGGAAGACCCATCGAAGTTCGCGGCGGCCTGCCGAATGAACGACGCATATTTGATGGAGCACGCTCGATGGCGGCGCGGCGATCGTGAGATGCACGTCGTCCTAGATCAGCTAGTCAAAGTCGAGCCGGACGCTCGGCTTGATTGTGCTCGTCGAACCGTGCTCGCTCGGTTTCGCTCGCCGCTTTCGGATCGGGAATTTTGCCGGACTGCGGGCCTACATCAAACCCAATTCACTCGCCATTGGAACGCCTATTGCGACGCGCTGGCGAAGCGCTTCTCAGAACGCGGTCTGCAGGCGCCTCATGTCCAACATGAGAACCCGCTACCCTTCGACATTCTGCTCGGCCTCGATCATATCGCGGAGGCACTGGGGCGCTCGGTCCTGTGGGTTGAGCAGCACGCCGACGAACTACCAATTGGCCTGTCGCTGGGCGTGCCGTGCGGGAGCGTAGAGTTGCTGAAGCCCTACCGGGAGCGCCCTGACCGTCGCAAATCGCGCACGCCGTGGCACAAGCCGATAGTCTTGGATTTCTACGATCCGCCCCTCCATCCAACACTGCCGCCGACTCAGTCAACACACGGCCCCCGCCGCCACGTCTACAACAGAGCGCGCGGCGACGTGCTGCCCGTGCTCGCCTCCCTCGTGTTCAAGCTCGCCGACAAAGACCTCGGCTCTTTGTATTGCAGCGTTAATCCGCTGCTCCGCCCGCTGGCTGCCTGAGCGCGGGCTATTCCCCTTTTTTGACTCCTGCCGATTCCGGAAAATTTCCCAGATGGCCGGAGACCCTTGACCCAAAGGAGTCGACACCATGAGCCTAATGACACTTGAGACCTGCCGCCGATCCTCAGCCGCCGGGAAACCGGCGAGCTTTTGCCGCTGACGGAGCGCACGGTCGACGCAATGCGCAAGGCCGGCCGGCTCCCGCACTTTCGCATCGGCGGTTCGGTCAGATTTCATCGGAGCGACGTGCTGGCGCTACTCAGCGAGCGGCGAGCATGATCGTCGCCAAGCCCCGCAAGCCTTCTCCGCCTCGCCGACCGGCAAAACCGCGACCCCCGCGGCCGCATGCGCACCGCGCGCGGATCAAGGCCGCAGCCGAGCGCAGGGCCGCACGTCTTGAGGCGCCGACGACATAGCCGCCATGGGCCGCCGTAGGGCCGGCAATCACCTACCCAAAGAATTCCGCGCCCATTCCGGGCCGGATGAACGGCGCTGAAGCGCCAGAGAGACTAAACCCAAATGTCAATTACACCCGATAATTGCAAGCCGGTGGCGATGCCCGACAGGTTCGCCGCGACCAAAAAGCAGATGGACGACGACGCGGCGAAGCTCGCCGCGCTCAAGGCTCGGCGCGATCGTGCCATTGCGGCGCACGCGACAGCGGTCGACGCCGCCAAAGAGGCGCTCGCTGCGCTCGCCGACGTCGCTCTACAAAAGGCCGACGGTGTCGATATTTCCGGCGCCGCCGCAAAGCGTCGCGTGGTCGATACGCAGGCCGATGTCGAGGCCACCGCCGCAGCGATCGAAATCGCAACGGCCGACATTGACGCCGGCGAAGCTGTCGCCGTCGAGTCGGCGCTCATTCACAGCCACTGGAAGACGGCCGCGGCTCACCGAGCCTTGGGTGCAGATATTCGCAAGTTGGGCAGCATCGGGCTTAGTTTCGAATCGCAATTGGTTGCAACTCAAAAGTCCGTTCTCGATCTCCTGCAGACCCAACGCGATGCGCGCGCCGAAAAGGTACGCCGCAACCCCACCATAGCGGGGCACCTCGGGGCGCTGGACGACGCGCTCGTGAGACTCGATCGCCTCGTCGGAGTCGGTTTGAGCGGCAGCACGATGAACCTCGTGCGTGAAAACATGCCGAATCACGTTGACGCGGCTGAGCTTGCAAGTCGCCAAGATGCGGAAGCCGACCGGCTCGTCCGCAACCTCTGAAACTAGGGAACCCAACAACAATGTCTGACATCGAAAAGCTACGCGCCGCGACCGACCGCGCCAAAGAACGCCACGATGACCTGCTGGCCAAGGTCCGCCTCGGCGTACACGTAGAACAGTCCGAATTGGGCGACGCGAATCGCACGTTCACGTCGGCCCAGGCCGCTTTGATCGCCGCGCAGGAAGCGGCGAGTCTAGCGGCGCGCGGCGAGGAAGTCCGGCGCATGCCGCAGGACGAATACGAGCGCGCCCGCGCGGCGCTCACGGGCGGCAATTTCCGCCGCACGCTGTAACCAACGAAAAAGCCCAGCACTGCCGGCAAGCGGTGCTGGGCGAAACATTTCGAACCTGAGGTCCTTGTAATGCAAACTTCTTCCCTGTCTACACCTTTTTTCGATCCCGACGCCGCAATTTCTTGGCACCTAGAGAATCACCACGCCCCGCATCACGCGGCGCATTTCACTGCCGACAAACGTGCCGAGGCGCTGGCAGCCGTCGCCACAATGCCCGACGCCGAAGCACGCGGCTGGCTCCGCACATTCGTTGACGACACCTGCTTAGCGGACGTCGACGTGTTTATGTTTGATCCGTCACTGAGCGAAGAGGCGCTCGCGGCTGCGCTGCAGGCTTCGGCTCAAGCCGCAGCGCTGGCCGAATACGGAGTGTCGACCGTCGCCGAGCTTCACGAAACGATCCAGCGCGGCATTGTAAGCGCTTACGGTCCCCCGACGCTCGCCGAGGCAATGCGCGCCGAGATTGATCGGATAGTGACCGAAGAGGCCGCTCGAGCGTCGGCGGCGCGGGGCGGTCGCTTCCCGGACATCGCCGAATGGCGGCGGAGTCGAAAGGAAGAGGCGGAGGCGCCGGAGTTGGAGCCTGACGACGACGAGGCCGAGTCGAAATCGTCGTCGACTGAAGCTCCGACCGTCTTTTCTGTGGCGACGCTCGCGGGAATGCCCATTCGGAAGCGCGCTTGGATCGTCCCCGACCTGATCCCCTGCAACACAGTCACGATGTGGTCGGGCGATGGCGGGGTTGGAAAATCGCTACTCGTCGCCCAGCTTGCGGTCGCGGTCGCGACGGGCCGCGAGTGGGTTGGCCTTAAGCCGAGGCGCGGGCCGGTTGTCTTTATATCGGCCGAAGATGACCTCGCCGAGATTCACCGACGGCTCGTCGACATCGTGGCGCCGCAGGGGGTCAATCTCGCCGACATTGGCGACATGTACAACTCGTCGCTCGCCGGGCGGGATGCGGTCATGGGCGCGCCGGAAGGGCGAACGAGCGTCATCAAGAAAACCGCCCTTTGGAAGAGCCTCGAGGGCCTCGTCGCAGACGTCAAGCCGAGCCTCGTCGTGCTGGACACCCTCGCCGACATTTTCGCCGGCTCGGAAATCGTGCGCACGGAGGTTCGCCAATTCATCGGCATCCTGCGCGGACTGGCGATCGAGCACGACCTAGCCGTCGTCTTGCTTTCGCATCCGTCCCTGACGGCATGAGCAGCGGCAAGGGCACAAGCGGCTCGACGGCGTGGAACAACAGCGTCCGCTCGAGGCTCTATCTCGACAGAGTGTTGGAGCCCGACGGCTCCGAGCCGGACAAGAGCCTTCGCGCCCTTCGCGTGATGAAAGCGAACTACGCGGAGACGGGCGGCGAAATCCTCCTTCGCTGGTCTAAGGGCGCCTTCGAGCGCGTGGGCACGCCGGCTGAGTTCAATTTAGGCGAGGCTGCCGCATCAGCCAACGCGCTGCACGACGCGGACCGGCGGGCCGAACGCGTGTTCATCGCGCTGCTGGCCAAGTTCGCGACGCAGGGTCGCAACGTCTCGCACAAGAAGGGCTCATCGAACTACGCGCCGTTGGTGTTTGCAAAATATCGCGTCGGTTCCGAGGGCATCAAGAAGCCGGCTTTCGAAAGCGCGATGGACCAATTGCTAGAGGACGGCAAAATCCGCGCCGAGGCGTACGGGCCGCCTTCGGGCGGTAAAACGATGCTCGTTGTCGTGTCGAGCGACGATCGCCACGTTTCGGAGAAAGAGGACAAAACATCGTAATTTCTTAAAAGAAGTTCTGCTTTTGCCCTCTCTCTCCGGTGTTCAGACCGCCCTCTCTCCGGTCTCGGAGAAACGCAGAATCCCTAGACCCCAGCCTCTCCTCTCGGCTCCCCCTTATACCCCTATGCTTCGCAGGCGCTTTCAGCGCGCCCTGCGAGCATTCGGCCAGAAACGAAAAAGGACTTACATATTATGTACAAGCAAATCTCGCCCGACCTCGACGACGACGCCACGATCCACGGCGCGGTCATCGCCGAGGGCCCCATTTCCAAAACCCGCCTCGGCCTGATCTTCCGGCGCATGTCCGCCGGGCGGCTAGAACTTGCGACCGACCGGCTCTGCCAGCTGGGGCTAATCGAGCGCGGCATATTCCGGCCGCGCGCCGGTTCAAAGGGCGGCAGGCCGACGGTCCTCTACAAGGCGACGGCCCGATGAGAACACCCCGCCCCGTGCGCGACGACGCGCGGCTCAACAGCCAGTCGCAATCCTTCCAGCCAACCGAGTTCGGCAATTCTCGGCCGCCGCAAGCGCTCCTCGACGCGCTTCAGTCAGGCGACCCCGAGACCATCTTCCGCGGCCAGCGGCGGCGACAGCGTCGCCATCCGCTCCAACCGTTGTAACGCGAGAAAGCAGACCATGACCACGACCAAAATCATGACATCGGACACTTCGGGCGCCGCGCGAAATATCCCGGCCCTTACGCGCGCGCGAGGCCGCCCCTTCAAGGCCGGCAACAGCGGGAAGCCGAAAGGCGCCAGGAACCGGGTGACCGCCCTGGCCGAGCGGCTCGTCGAAGGCGAAGCAGAGGAAATCGTGCGGTCGATCATCGCCTCGGCAAAATCCGGGAACCCGGCGGCGATTGCCGCGGTAGCCCGAATCATCCTCCCAGAACGCCGGGGCCGGTCAGTCGCAATCGACCTGGGCGGCGAGCTTGAGCATACAGCAGAATCCCTCGCGCGAGCCACGACGGCCGTTCTGCAGTCGGCTGTCGATGGCGTCATTTCCGCGGAGGAGGCGCAGCAGTTCGGGATCATCATAGCCGCTGCTGCGCGCGCCTACGAGCTTGAAGTCCTTGGAACAGCGCGTCATCGCGCTCGAAAGCGAGAGAAACTGAAATGAGCATCAAGGCTAGGATTGCAAAATTGTGGGCGGCAGCAGCCGCGCGCAACGATCAAGACCCCAAACTCACGCGCCCCGGCGGAGAGCCGATCGTGCTGCACGCCGACGACATATCCGGAATCGAGGCCGCGCGAGCACAGGGCCGGATGGTCTGGATTTGCGACGAAGCGCCGCCCGCGGCGGGCGTCATCTTCTGATCCGTTCCCGCGGCGGGTCTGGCTTTTCCCGCCGCGGTTGAGGGCGCGGGTCGTAGGTCGGCTTTCCCTACGGCCCGCAGGTCCTCACAGCGCGCCCGCCTACCCGCAGCGGCGGGCTCGGGCTAGCCAAAACCGGCTCGATGGCGCCAGCGGGCCGCTCTACGCCACCATGCGGGCGACAGCCGCGGCGCCGTACCGAGTACCGGCGATCGATACATGGCCGGCGGTCTCAAGCTCCGCGGCGATGTCCCGCAGCGAGCGCTTGCGCCCGTTGACGGGATAGCGGTGCAGCCGCTTGGCGAGGGCGACCATTACGGCGTCGCGCTCGGCGTAACTCTTGCGCCCGCCGCACTTGCCGGTCGCGGCTTTCTTGCGTTCGCGAGCGGCCCGCAGCTTGGCGACCAGCGCGGCCTTCTCGAATTGACTGACAGCGCCGAGGACTTGCCTAATCAGGACCGCGGTCGGCGTGTCGTCGAGGAAGCTGTCGGGGCTATCGGCGGCGATCAGCGTGACGCCAAGCCCCTGAAGGAATTGAAAGCCGGTCTCTTGCGTTATCAGGTCGCGCGCGAAGCGGCTCGCCGTCTCGACGATGATCGTGCGCACGCCGTCGCCAGCGATGTGCTTCAGCATCGCGCCGAAGCCTGGACGCTGGTCGACCGGGTCGGCGCCCTTGACGCCGTCGTCGCTGTATTCGGCGATCAGTTCGTAGCCCGCCCGCTTGGCGAAAGCCGCGACCGCGGCGCGCTGGCGCTTCAGCGAGTCCTTATCCTCGCCGACGTTCGTCATTGACGAGGTCCGGAAGTAGGCCACAGAATTGGTTAAGTCTTTTGTTTTCATAGCTATCATGCCTGTTTCTGTCTCGATTTCTCAAGCAATTGATACAGGATTGGCCGGTTGCAGGCAAGTTGTATCGTGGGGCTAGCCACGTGCGCTCGGTCGGGCGCTCAGTGGCACGCTCGATCCGCGCCGCGAGGGTTGCCATGGTGCCCGTCCGCCGCTGAGGTTTCAGCATCGTGACCCCCCACCGGGGGAAACCCTCGGCGCCGGTCGATTAATACCGTGACAGGGTTTTTCCCCAAATTGTTCAGGCCAGTCTCCACCAACGGGCACCTATGGGTCCCATCGTGGGCTCTCAAAGGTTCGCCCCGAGGCGTTCGCCATGGCTCACTGGCGGGCCGCCTATCGGACCCCTACATTGGCGCTTCCCTCTTTGGGTGGGGTTGGATCATTCGGCCTCGGCCCATGAAGCACGACAGCGGGTCGTTACTCGGGTTCGCGTCTAGGTGTCGGTGAAGAGGCGCGCGGCGTGGCTAAAGGTGGCAGTTACTCGGTCTTGATCCTGACGACGGCCATCTCTCCAGATTTGGCCAGCTTCTCTACGAGATTAGAGAGGGTTGGCCCTTGAGACTGCGTCGCAGCCTTGCGGCGTTCTTGCCACGTCTCGACAAGGAAGACTGACATCGCCCCGGCGAGGCTCACGGCTAGAGCAGCGTGACGGGCCGCTGGCCGCACCGCTCTTCGACCCTTGCCGTGCGCGTCCCCAAGCCGATTGCGAAGAGTACCAAGACCATTCACGACAGCATGGCAGCCTCCGAGAATAGCCTTGAACGCTTCCTCGGTGTGCTGGCTAGGGGCGAGGCTTAGTTGGTGCGCGGTCTTTGAATAAAGCTTCGGGAGTTCCTCATCGCCGTAAACCACCTTTGGCCTGCTGCCGGTTCCGTGGACACCGAGATAGGGTGTTTCAGGAAGCCGGAGGCAAGCGATGCAGAGGCGCAAGTTCAGTCGAGAGTTCAAGATCGAGGCCGTCCGCCTGGTGCGCGAACGAGGCGTGAGCGTGGCGCAGGCGTCTCGGGACATTGACGTCCACGAGAACGTTCTTCGCAAGTGGGTGAGAGAGTTGGGTGCGGATCCGAAGCAGGCCTTCCCGGGGCACGGTCAGATGAAGCCCGAGCAACTGGAGATCGACCGGCTCAGGCGCGAGGTCGCAAAGCTCAAGGCGGAGCGCGACATCCTAAAAAAGGCCGCAGCCTACTTCGCGAGGGAGTCGACATGAAGTTCGGCTTCATTGCGAAGCACCGTTCCGTCTGGCCGGTGGCATGGCTTTGCGAAGCGCTCGGCGTATCGAGGTCTGGCTTCCATGCTTGGCTGAAACGCAGCCTCTGCGCGCGCTCGCGAGAGGACGAAGCGATCATGCCGGCGGTAAGGGCGAGCTTCGTGGCAAGCGCACGCACCTATGGCGCACGTCGGGTCTGGCGCGACGTGCTGGAAGCCGGCTTTTCGTGCGGTCTGCACAAGATCGAACGCCTGATGCGCGCTCAGGCGTTGCGGGCGCGGCCGCGCAGGCGCGCTTTGCCAAAGGACGATGGCGAACGTTCGGCTTCGGCGATCGCGCCGAATGTGCTCGATCGCCAGTTTACGGCGTACCAGCCCAACCGCAAATGGATCGCCGACTTCACCTATGTCTGGACAGCCGAGGGCTGGCTCTACGTCGCCGCCGTAATCGACCTGTTTTCGCGCCGCGTCGTCGGCTGGTCGATGAAAGCCGAGATGAATGCGCAACTCGTCACGGATGCGCCGATGATGGCGATCTGGCGGCGCGGTCGCCCGGATGCGCTGTTGCATCACTCTGACCGGGGCAGCCAATATACGAGCGAGCAGTTCCAGCGGCTGATGGCCGACAATGGCGTTGATTGCTCGATGAGCCGTTCGGGAAACGTCTGGGACAACGCCGCCATGGAAAGCTTCTTCTCGTCGCTGAAAACCGAGCGGATTGGCAGCAAGTTATACCGGACGCGGGACGCCGCCAGGGCCGACGTGTTCGACTACATCGAGAGGTTCTACAACACCATCCGCAGGCACTCGACCATCGGCTACCTCAGCCCGGTTGAGTTCGAAAGGAAGGTCGGACTAGCTTAACTGCCTGTCCACGGAACCGGCAGCAGACCACTTCTCCTCGTCAAGGATAGACTTGCACACGCCCTCCAACAGGGTCCGCGCAGCCGTGATCGCGCCCTCTGGGTCGGCAAGCCTCCGCTCCAATGCTTTCCTCCAAGCATCCTGCACGTGGTCCACGTCTAACGACGCCAGAGTGAGCGCGGTGGCCTCGTCAAGGGGCAGCTGGCTCGGCTTCTCCAACTCCGCGAGGAGCGGGGCGAAGGCGTCCCTGATAATCTGGCGTCGGCCCGCATAGGACAACTGCTTAATAGTTGCCCAGAACGCCTTCAGAGTGTGGCAGTCCTTCACGAGCGGAGGGATCAATTTGCGCAGGCCAGGATGACCGACCAGTGCGCGCCGCTCGGCTTCGTACTTCTCTTCGCTCCACTCTGACCCCGTGGCCCAACCGACAAGGACCTCTTGGAATTTGAGGGTGCGCTGGTAGTGGTCGCTGGCGTCGCTCGACATGGTGGCTACCGCTGACACTTCTGGCTACGGCCTCAAGCCGCTTTTCGCCCGCAAATTCCTAAGCCAAACCGACACCTGTTGGAAGGTCGGAGGGGGATCATCCTTGTGTTCCTTGTTCGTTCTCTGGTACCCTGCTCGCATGGCTCGCGAGGCTACGCCACTATGCCCCGAGATGGCGCGCAAACTCTGTCGGACCTCCGTGACCCGGTCCTGTCCATGGTCTGCGAACCGTGCGGGCTACGCGAGCGGTACGACGTCGAGAGGCTCATGCGGCAATACGGTTGGGAGGCCAAGCTCACCGATCTGCTCCCGCCGCTCGTCGTGTTCAGCGAGCGTCTATGAGCGGTGCAAGGCGGTGTTCGAGAGGCGGGGATGATCGGGCCGAGCAACGTTTGGCGAGCGAGTGGAGCCGACGAAAACATGTAGAAGGTCTGACGTCTCTGCACAAAACACTTCCGCAAATGGACCCGAAGCTGCTAATTCGGTTTGTCCCCGACTAAACGGATTGGGCGAAGGGACCGTCATTTTGGCCAAAGTTCCGCATCCGGTGTTGCCTGCATCCGCCCCAGCGATTGATCCGAGGCTGGTGTTCGCTTTTGGCGTCATCGCTATTATTGCAGCGCTCGTGTTGGCGGTAGTCATTCCGAAGCCGGAGGACTATCAGTTGCGCGTTTTCGCCGTATTAGCTGGATTGGGAGGTGCGAGTTTCACTAACGCATTTGCAGGACTCTTAGAGATCGAAACCAAATGGCTTAAGGCCGGGGGGCCGCTTGCAGTGTTCGTCTTCATTGTCTGGGTGGTCCTCGGCGGCTCGCCCTCGGACATTTCTGGGCACGGGCACTGACATGGCTAACAGCGAGACCACGAAACGACCGGAATACCACGCGTGGCTAATAAGGCACGCCGGCTGGGTATCTCTTCTCACCATTGTAAGTCAATTCCTTCTGTTTCCGCTCGCGGATTTCCTTGACCTTCCCGTAAGCTCATTCAGAGATGCTTCGTTCTTGATAATCAGTGGCATCGTCGCGCCTGTATTCTACTCAGCCCTCACTATCCTAATAATGCGCTGGTTTGGTGCCCGCGAAGGAACTATAAAGAAGGTCGCAACGTTTGTGTTCATTCTTTTGGCTGCATCATACGGGATAATCTATTGGATAAACGCTAACGAATACCGATGGCTTCTATCCAAGCCTGCGTAGGACACGCTCAATAACCTTTGATTTTACATTGCAGCGACCGTCCACGTCGCCCACCATTGCGCCGGAAGCGAGCGTCAGACGTTCAAGTTTCACCAGGGGCGACGCTACGTGATGCTCGCCAAGAGGCTCCCTTGTGCGCCCTGGCAGCGGCCGCCTTGGCCGAAATCATAGGACCGAGGGAAGTCTCACCGCCCTCACGCAAGCCGTCTTGGCCTCCAGCCCCTCCTGCCCCGCGTAGCGGCTCGTCATGGATAGCCCAAGCCCGCCCTTGCTATGCCCCACGAGCGCGCCGCCGAACTGCGGAGGGCCGGGCATTCCCCAGCGCGCCATCGCAAGCTCTCGCTCGCCCTCGGCGCCGACGCGAATGATCGGTGCCATCTGGTCGGGGAAGATCCCTGGAAACAGCGGCAGGTTGCCCATTCGATCACGGCGCGCGAAACCAGTCGCGGATCGCGGCTTGGCCTTTGGTTAGGCTGTAGAGGTTGCACATAGGGCGGACGCATACGGCGCCGTGGGCATTGCGTCCACAAAATTCGTTCTTGATTCGTTCACCCCACTCAGTTATCCTTGGACCCTTCCAGCCCGAGCCGGATTGAGCGTAGGCGAGCGCATCGTCTTGGGTACGTCTGCGGTATCCGCCTTCGCCACGCTCGCCTACGTGGTCGGGCTCGTTATCATCTTCTGGTAGGACGCCGCCGCCCCCTTACTCAAGCGGACGCGCGTAACACTTGCGTCCGTAGCCGCCACCCGAGCCATGCCCGACGACAAGCTAACGCCCGCCGATCCTCGCGACCTCGCCGATGCGGTCGCCTTCGCGCTCCGGTTTGACGGTCGCAAGCGAAAACACGACGCCGCCGAATATATGGCCGCCATTGCCGCGGAGCGCGTCGTGCGCCACTTGGAGCGGGCCGGGTTTGTGGTCATGAAGAAACCCCCGCTTGGCGGACATTCGGCGCTTGGGCGGGGTTCTGAGCGCTAGGGTCCAATCCAGTCAGCTTAACTGGTTTCGACGTATTGGGGACGTAACAGGCTTAGGGATGCGCAATATATCTAGTGATTTTATTGATGTCGAATTCCGGGGACAAAAATCCGACCCCAAGAGGCGATAGGTGCTTATGGGTCAGCTGTCAGTGTGGTACCATTGTTCGCGCGAGAGCGTTTATTTTGAGGGAGGAATATATGCGCGTGATATTTTCCGTATTGGCAGTGACATTTGGCTTCGTTTCTAGTGCATCAGCTTATAGTGATTGCAAAGCGAAGTATCCCGGCGTCGACCGGCTCGAGGACAGGCTTAATTGCCTACAGAGCAATATTGATGAGGGTCAGGCTGAGCCTACCATAAATAGGCTTACTACGAGATTGAAAGTCGCTGGTATAAAATGGCAAGGACGCTGCCACAGTGAGGACACTGGCACAGATCTTGGGTTTGTATATGCGAGTACCGAGGCCGGCCTAACGGATAAGTGCGCAAAAATTGCGCAGGATCCCATTGTCGACAATATAACCACTGTTGGGTGTAGCGGAGCCGACCCAGATTGCGTCACCGACGGCGGGGCTATTATCGGAAAGTGTACTATACAAAACATTTCCCCCGCGGACGTGATTGCTCATCATGCCCAGAATGTTGAACCACGCGGAATACAGCCAATATGCGCTTTGGTCCCCCCCGGTAAGACTCCAACCGCAAGCCAATGCACTCTAAATGAGGATCACTGGGGAAAGCCCGCGTTTTGCTCATATTCAGAAACAGACGAAAACTCTTGTGCTGTCGGCTGGGCGGTATCAGTAAGCATGACACAAACCATGACTTCCGGTGGAATTTTGATCTGCTGGACCGTATTTAATGAATCCGGTGATAGAACTCGATACGCTGATATATGGATTAAATGATATTGGCCAATTGTCACGACCCCCTCGACAACCGGGGACCAAAAAGTTCGCCGCGACTCGCCCTTGGCGCAATTGGCGCGTCGCTAGCCCAGTCGCGCCTTTTCTCTAAGTTGGGCGCTGGCGTTGGGGACTTGCCGCGACCGTCGCTCGCGTCAACGCGAAGCCGGCAAAAGCGTGGCTCGTCCCCACCGCTCGATGGCGCATCGGCTTCAATTAACCGGAGTCGACCAGAACCGCACAGGTCTGGAAACAGACCTGTCTCGATTTTGCATATCTACGCAGCCGCGGGTCCCTTCGATCTTGGTCGCCCCAACACCAAAATGTAATATCGTTCCGCAAGCTGTTGTGCCATCTGGCCGACAGTATTGATCCTCTTCAACACCGCACCATGTGTTATATTTCCTCCCTGCGATACCGTCGAAGCAAAACCAAAGGTGCGACTGACCGGCAACCCATGCGTGCTGAAATAGTAGATTGGGTGGAGCGGGTCCTTCCAAACACCAGTTGATCTCAATCTGTGGAGATTTCGTATTATTAGCATCGGCTGCGGTCGCCTTCATTACTGGAGCAGCGCCGTAAAGATAAACTACACCGGTTAGAAGAATCCCAAAATTTGATTTCGATCGCACGCTATCCGGCTTCATTTTGACCTTCGCTCTCACATTATTGGAGATAGTGGCTCGAAACTCGAAATAGGAGAGCTAGCTCTGCTTGAAAGCGTGCGCCCCTCCCGTTCGGAGCGGGGCAACGCCGGCGACGCCCGCGACCTTTCCGAGCGACGAGTGGTCCGTAATCCCTCTCCAGGAGCGTTGCTGCCCTCAACAGGCTGGCCGATGTCATCACCGCGAGAGGGAACTTGCAAGCATTTTACCGCGAGAGATTGACTTCGAACTCGCCAAAACAATGCGAAATGCGGGCGGGATGGTCGAGGCGATCGCGTCAAAGGCGGCTTGGCTAATGGCGATACGGATCACGGACGGCTAGGCGCAGCAGCTAGGCGCGGAAGTCAAGCGCGGCGCCCCGCCTGATAGCCTTGCCGCATCTGCCCGCAGCAGCCTTCTATGGCGATCCGCGGCCGGCAAGATGGCCGGCCGGTCAAACGCCGAGCCGGGATAACGGCCGCGCGCGTGACCACGAGCACGGCGCCGCAGCATCACGGCATATCGCCGGCAATGTCCGCCGGGCTGGCGCGAGCGTTTGCCGCGCTGGTCAAGGAGCGGCTTGACGCCTAGTCGTCGCCAAATGCTAATGCTGCGAAAAGCTAGGAGCGGCCGCAGCAAACATCCCGCCCAAAAAGACTCGGTTTGAAGGAGGCTCTTGGCCCGTCAACAGCCCCACGATCGCGGGCCGGCTGGATGATCGGTCGGACGCTGTTCAAGCGCTGGTGAGTCGGCGCCACCACGGCCGGCGCGCGGTTGCCATGGCGTCGCGTGAGTAGTTTCCGACGGATTGCCGCAGAGCGCCCCGGCTCCTATCTGGACTTTAGCTGGCGAAGCCGCCACATTTTAGAAAGCGATACGCTGGTGACGCGGTGATGGAGTGGTGTCCCCCGCCCCATGCATGCCCCATCACCGCAGGACTTGTCGCCGCGGTCAATCATCATTTGGCCGCGGCGCTTCTTCCCTGAGGGGTCTCACCGGAGCCGCCGCCCAGGTTATGATTGCGCCCTTGCCAGCCGGATCACGTCCTCTGGCTCTCGCCGGGCCGAACGGAGATTTTGCTCTCGCCCGCATGGCGTAAATGCCGGCGATTTCTTCTCGCTCGATCGAGTCGGCCAGCCCGCCGGTCCCAATGCCGAACACGTCGCAACCATCATCGATAAGGCGGCAGGCGCTTTCGATTGCCGCCTCGGGGCTCGGAAACATTGCGAGACGATCCACCCCGCCCCGCCGATATTGGACGTGCCATTCCATCGCTAAACGAATGTGAGAGCCGCAGAAATTTGGCAACAGAGTAGTTCTACTCACGGCAAGAGCTTCGGCGGGAATTGCGACAACCGTTGTAGGCCGCCGTCGTTCTTGCTCCGTTCCCTGCGGCGCAGTAGGGTCCGCCCATGCCTCGCGATGGCGCCATCACCCTGTCCGACCTCCAAGCGCCGTTCCTGCACGTGGTCTGCGAGCCTTGCTGCCGGCGTGGACGCTACGCCGTGGCACGGCTCATTGCGGAGCGCGGAGACGCAAAGCTAACTGATCTCCTTCCCGCCCTTGCCAATTGTACTAGGAGGACGAATTCCGCCGCGAGCATCTACGACCGTTGCGAGGCGGCGTTTGAGGCGACCATTCCGCGCTATCGCCCTCTTCTTCGGCCAGGCGGAGAATGACGTCACTGTAGCTCTCACCCGGCCCGCGCGTTGGCTGCGAGCGCGCCCAAACTCGCCATAGTACATTCACGTCGAGTTCAGACGGAAAGCCTCATCAGCACGCGACTGGATAAACAGGAGGATAATCATGGTCTCACGCACCTTGTCTGGCGGCGCGATCGCCGTCCTTGCCGGCGCGGCGATGCTGGCCCTGTCTAGCGGACCCTCGTCCGCCTTCACGCTCGCTTCGCCCTCGCTTGAGCGCCCGGTCGCGGCCGCCAACATCGAGCCCGTGTATTGGCATCATTGGGGCTGGCATCATTGGGGCTGGCATCACTGGGGATGGCATCACTGGGGCTGGCATCACTGGGGATGGCATCACCATTGGCGCCACTGGTACTAACTTACACCGGGTAGCGGATCGAAGCTGGGCGCGCTCACGCGCGCGACTTCTCTTGGCTTCGTCATCATGGCGATCGGCGATCGGAGGCGGTGCGGCGCTTGGGCGAGGATTTGAGCGCTAGGTCAAAATCCCGCCGCCGTCGCCCAACGACATTTCAGTCTTGTCAAAGTCTTGCTAATGGGCGCAGTCTCAGGGCGACAAGCCTGTCATCTGGCGAATGTCGGTAAATGGAGTGGAACTCTCGAATAAAACTGCCGTCCATGTCGATACCCGCCGATCGAAAATCCGACGCGACATTTCCTGTCCCTGGGCCACGATTCCCAGGTGAACGGCGCGCGTCGAGGCTCGCAAAGCCCACCAATGACACCAATCATCATCTTCGACGGTTCGTATATCTGAGCAGACCTGAATGAATTCTCGCATTGGACTTGAAGGAGGTAGAAATGCCCAGTGGTCCGCCAGTGTTCGATCCGAACGAGGCTGCGCGCGATATTGGGTTGCTCAATCAGCGTCTTGACGATTTCATCACTCTCCAAAAGGACGGCCCATGGTATAAAAATGCGGCGATACTTATCTCAGCCGCCGCGTTCATTGCGTCTATTGCAACAAGTGTAATCTCCGGAATAAGCGCTCGACAACAGACGGTCAGCGCAGAAGTCAACGCCGATAAGGTGGCATTGCACGCCCTAATTCAGGAATATAATGATTTACAAGTCAAACTAAGCGAACTCCAATACCGTGCAATTAAGGACAGCATTCCGACTCACGATCCCCCGAGCGCACTTGATACTGCTTACAGCAATTCAGCGTCGAATTTTTTGGAGTCAGTCCGCAACATTATTAATTCACAGAGTTTTTTGATTGTACAACAGGCAAGAAGTAATATAGATGAACTTGGTGACAACGCCTCATCTACTGATTTAGGAGAAGTAGGGTATTTACAAACTGTCGCTGGATTGCTTGCTAGCGCGGAGCGCTCATATAAACAAGCAGTACTGTTGTCAAAGACACCTCTCGAGTATGGTGGTGCGAACTTGGGATTGGCCGCGATTCAGTATAGAATGGGCGATAAGGAGGGTTCAGCGAAGAGCATGGGAGAAGCAATTTCTGCCTTTACGAAATTCTCGGGCGAGGAGGCCGATCAAGATTATGTAAGATCGGCGACAATTACTTATTACAAATCCTGGAATCAATTCCTTACCAAGGATGATTGTGCTCTTAAAAAGCAAAACCTCGCGAAAGCAGAAGAATTGCTTAAGGGGATTGGATCTGCTTTTGCCTATTCCGCGCCCAACGACGTTCAAATCATGAATTCAGATATAGCCAATAATTGTACTCCTTGAACGAGCACGGGGCCCAACGCCCTGAGCCGATCGACCAGATTGGGCGCCAGCCAAATCAGCCGCTCGCCGTTGGCGCCGACTTCGGCCTCGTAGCCGACGGACCCGAGCGGCATGGTCGAGGCGATCGCCTGGAATGCGGCCTCGGTGATGGCGATGCGGATCATAAGCGGCTAGGCGCCGCAGGCGGGCGCGGGAGTCAAGCGCTGCCAATGCGACCACTCGACGACCCGAAACAAGGTCTTGCAGTCGGGGCAAAAATGGTACTAATGGGCAGCGCCATGAGCGCTCCCCGCCTCACCATCGCCGTCGATAACGACACGCCGCTGCGCCTTGGCGTGGTCGCCGCACAGTTCGGATTGACGGCTGCCGCGTTGCGCACAGAAGCCAAACGCGGCCGGCTTGTAATTTCGAGGGTAGCGGGCAAAGACTGGACATCCGTCGCCGAAGTTCAAAGGATGTTTGGCCTATGCCGCAACACTCCAAAGGAATCCGACTCTGGCTTCGACCGGCCCGAGGCAACGAAAAGCCGGCATGGGTCATCCGAGACGGCGGAAAGCAGGTCCGCACGGGATGCGCTCAGTCTGAGCTTGTCGAGGCTCAGAGAATCCTCGCCGACTACGTGGCCCGCAAATATCAACCCGACAGGTCGAGCCGCGCGCCATCGCAGGTCCGCATCGCCGACGTTCTAAACATCTACGCTCAGGACGTGGCGCCGACTCACGCCCGCCCTTATGAGACTGCGCACCGCCTCGCCGCGCTCGCTGAATATTGGGGCGACAGGCCGCTCTCAGCCGTCAACGGCAAGACGTGTCGAGAGTATGTCGCGCACGCCGGATCGCCGGCCGCTGCGCGCCGTCATCTTGAGGACTTTCGCGCCGCGATCATTCATCATCGGCGCGAGGGATTCTGCTCTGAGGTTATCGAAGTCGTCTTGCCCGATAAGGGCGCGCCCCGCGAGCGATGGCTGACGAGACCGGAGGCCGCTCGGCTGCTTTGGGCTTGCTGGCGCGGAGGACAGGGCCGGCGCAAGCATATTGCCCGCTTTATTCTGGTCGGCATCTACACCGGGACCCGTGCCAGCGCGATATGCGGCGCGTCGCTCACTCAGACACCGGGTCGCGGCTACGTCGACCTTGAGCGCGGAGTCTTCTATCGCCGGGCCGTCGGCGCCAAGGAGACGGACAAGCGACAGCCTCCAGTTCGCCTACCGCCGCGGCTCCTCGCGCACATTCGCCGCTGGCAGCGCGTAGGAGCCTCGCAGGCGGCCGTCGTCGAGTATGAGGGCCTTCCAGTGCTCCGGGTCTCGAAGGCCTTCAGGCGCGCCGCTGACGAGGCTGGGCTTGATGGCGTTCGCCGCACACTCTGAGGCATACCGCCGTGACGTGGGCGATGCAGGGCGGAGCGCCGATGTTCGACGCGAGCGCCGTATTCGGAATGAGCGTGAAGGTGCTGGAAGGCGTGTACGCTCACCACCACCCCGACGCCGGGCGCAGCGTTCACGCGGCGATGGAGCGAAGGCGCCCCGCCGCACAGGCTTCGCACAGTTTGACCGTGAACGAAACGTGACGGTCTGAGTCGGAAGCGAACAAAAACGCTAACGATAACAAGGCAAAGGCGGCAAGCTCAGGCGGTGTAAACGAGATGCTCTGCCAACTGAGCTAACCGCCCTTGTCGCCGCACTCGTGGTCCGGCAACCCCCAACACTACAGGCTCGCGGCAGGCTCGCCAAGCGTGAGCGAGGCAAGTACGTTCGCATGCGACGGGACAGCCTGATGGCTGTCCCTCGCCCAGTGGCGTTACAGAGCGCGAAGAATCGAATTATTTCTTGGTCGATTTCTTGTTTAGGCTCGCCTTCAGCGCCGCGCCGGGCTTGAAACGCGCGTTCCTCGACGCGGCGATTTTGATTTCCTTGCCGGTCGCCGGATTGCGCCCCTTTCCGGCCGCGCGCTCGCGCACGGAAAAGGTGCCGAATCCAACCAGACGCACTTCCTCGCCTTTTTTCAATGTTTTCTCGATGCCCTCCAGCAAGGCCTCGAGCGCCTTGGCGGCGTCGACCTTGGTCAATTCCGCTTCCGTGGCGATATGATCGACGAGCTCAAGCTTATTCATTATAGCCTCTCCATTCGAATGCGGCGCCCGGTTGTCGGCGCCGGTTCTAAAGTCCGGCGCCTCCAGCGCCTCTATGACGCGGCGACTTGCGCCCCCGCGCGCTCATACCCGTCCCTCCCCCTTGAAGGCGCCCATCGCCGCCCCAGGCGAATCGACAGCAGAGTTCGACCCATAGCTCGCTGTTTCGCCCAAGGAACGCAAGCGTTCGCCGGGACCAGGGGCGAAAAAAGACCGCTTTTGCTGCCTAAAAGTTGGTCCGTGGCAGAAAAAAGCCGCGAATTCCGAAGAATTCGCGGCCATCGTGGGGAAGGTCCAGAAACATCCGGCTCCAAAGCGCCGGGCTAAGGGTCGTCAGTGCGCGACAAGCCCTTGGCCGTCGTCTTCTGACGGGCCGGGGGGCGGCGGCGTCGTTGCGACGTCCTCCTCCCACGAGATCGGCGTCGGCTGGCGGACGAGAGCATGCGCGAGCACCTCGTCCATGCGCGCGACGGGCACGATTTCAAGTCCGTTCTTCACTGAACTCGGTATCTCCGCCAAGTCCTTGGCGTTGTCTTCCGGAATGAGCACCTTCTTGATTCCGCCTCTCAGCGCCGCAAGCAGTTTTTCCTTGAGACCGCCGATCGGGAGGACGCGCCCGCGCAGCGTAATTTCGCCGGTCATCGCGATGTCGCGTCGCACCGGAATGCCCGTCAGCATTGAAACGATGACGGTCGCCATGCCAACGCCCGCCGACGGGCCATCCTTCGGCGTTGCCCCTTCCGGGACGTGCACATGGATGTCGCGCCTGTCGAACAGCGGCGGCTCAATGCCGAAGTCGACCGCGCGCGAGCGCACGTAGGACGCCGCAGCCGAAATCAACTCCTTCATCACGTCTTTGAGATTGCCCGTCACCGTCATGCGGCCCTTGCCGGGCATCATGACGCCCTCGATCGTCAGGAGTTCCCCGCCAACCTCCGTCCAGGCGAGCCCGGTGACGAGCCCGACCTGATCGTCGGCCTCGATTTCGCCGTAGCGGAACTTCGGCGGGCCGAGGAACTCGGCGACATTCTGGCCGGTGACGGCGATCGTCTTGCTCTTGTTGGTGAGGATCTCCTTCACCGCCTTGCGCGCGAGATTTGAAATTTCGCGCTCGAGATTGCGGACGCCAGCTTCTCGCGTATAGCGCCGGATAAGCTCCATGATGGCGCTGTCCTCGACCACCCATTCCTTGGCTTCGAGACCGTGTTTGGTCATTGAATGGGGAAGGAGATGCCGCTTGGCGATCTGCAGCTTCTCGTCCTCCGTGTAACCGGCGATTCGAATGATCTCCATCCGGTCCATGAGGGCCGGCGGAATGTTGAGCGTATTAGCCGTGGTCACGAACATCACGCCCGACAGATCATAGTCGACCTCGAGATAGTGATCATTGAAGGTCGAGTTCTGTTCTGGATCGAGCACCTCGAGCAGCGCCGACGACGGATCGCCGCGAAAATCCATGCCCATCTTATCGATCTCATCGAGCAGGAAGAGCGGATTCGAAGTTTTGGCCTTGCGCATCGACTGGATGACCTTACCCGGCATCGAGCCGATGTAGGTGCGGCGATGGCCGCGGATTTCCGCCTCGTCGCGCACGCCGCCGAGCGACATGCGGACGAATTCGCGCCCAGTCGCCCTGGCGATCGACTTGCCGAGCGAGGTCTTGCCGACGCCTGGCGGACCCACGAGACACAAAATCGGGCCGGTTAGCTTGTTGGCGCGCTGCTGGACGGCGAGGTACTCGACGATGCGTTCCTTGACCTTGTCGAGGCCGAAATGATCGGCGTCGAGGATCGTCTGCGCGGTCGGCAGGTCCTTCTTGATCTTCGAGCGCTTCTGCCAGGGGATCGACAGCAGCCAGTCGAGATAGTTGCGCACCACGGTCGCTTCCGCGGACATCGGCGACATCTGCCTCAGCTTCTTGACCTCGCCGAGCGCCTTCTCGCGCGCTTCCTTGCTGAGCCTGGTCGACTTGATGCGTCCCTCGAGCTCGGACATTTCGTCCTTGCCTTCTTCATCGCCGAGCTCCTTCTGGATCGCCTTCATCTGCTCGTTGAGGTAGTATTCCCGCTGAGTCTTTTCCATTTGCCGCTTCACACGAGTGCGGATGCGCTTCTCGACCTGGAGCACCGAGATCTCGCTTTCCATCAGCGCCAAGCACTTCTCGAACCGCTTGGCGATCGAGCGCATCTCGAGAATCGCCTGCTTGTCGGACAGCTTGACCGCAAGATGCGAGGCGATGGTGTCGGCAAGCTTGCCGTAGTCGTCGATCTGATTGACCGCGCTCACGACCTCAGGTGAGATCTTCTTGTTGAGCTTGACGTAGCTCTCGAACTCGGAGACGACCGAGCGCGACAGGGCTTCGCCCTCGATCTTTTCGATCGGCTCGTCGGCGATTGCCCGAGCTTCAGCCTGAAAATAACCATCGCCGGGCACGAATTGGATTACCTGGGCGCGCGTAGACCCTTCGACCAGCACCTTGACCGTGCCGTCGGGCAGCTTCAGCAACTGGAGGACGCTGGCCAATGTGCCAGCCGAGAAGATGGCTTCTGGCGCCGGATCGTCGTCGGCTGCATTCTTCTGGGTCGCTAACAGGATAGGCTTGTCGGACTTCATCACCTCCTCGAGCGCGCGAATAGACTTCTCGCGGCCAACGAAAAGGGGGACGATCATGTGCGGGAAGACAACAATGTCGCGCAGCGGCAGGACGGGATAGACGTCGAGAGTTCCCGGGACAATGGACTTGCGTTGGTTGGTCATGGCCATCCTGAATTCCTGGAGCCGGCGTGCCTGACGCCTCCCCATCTACGCTTAGAGACATTCGGCGCTTGCGCTCCCGCTGGCGGAGGCGCACGGAAATGCGAGACGCAAAACTCGTGCCCAAACGCCGGCGCAAGAATCGCGCCTCTCTGCGGCAAACATGGGCGTCGGCTGCGCGACTTTCAAGCAGCGCAGGACTTGGGGCAAGATCAGCTCGCGCGCTCAGCGCGCTCGGCGTAGATATAGAGAGGGCGAGCCTTGCCTTCGACCACCTCGGGACCGATCACCACCTGCTCAACGCCGTCGAGGCCCGGCAGTTCAAACATCGTGTCGAGCAAAATGCTCTCCATGATCGAGCGCAAGCCGCGGGCCCCCGTGCGCCGCTCGATCGCCTTCTTGGCGACGACGCTCAGCGCCTCCTCCTGGATCGTGAGGTCGGTGCTCTCCATCTCGAACAGGCGCTGATATTGCTTGACGAGCGCATTCTTCGGCTCGGTCAAGATCTTCTTCAGCGCGTCCTCGTCGAGGTCCTCGAGCGTGGCGATGACTGGCAGACGGCCGACGAATTCAGGAATGAGGCCGAACTTCAGCAGATCCTCCGGCTCAACCTCGCGGAACACTTCGCCCGTGCGACGGTCGTCGGGCGACTGGACCTTGGCGGAAAAACCGATCGAGGTGCCTTTGCCTCGCGCCGAGATGATTCGCTCAAGCCCCGAAAACGCGCCGCCGCAAATGAACAGAATGTTGGTAGTGTCGACCTGAAGGAACTCCTGCTGGGGATGCTTGCGCCCGCCTTGCGGCGGAACGCTGGCGATCGTACCCTCCATGATCTTGAGCAGCGCCTGCTGCACGCCTTCGCCCGACACGTCGCGCGTGATCGACGGATTGTCGGACTTTCGGCTGATCTTATCGATTTCGTCGATGTAGACGATGCCGCGCTGCGCCCGCTCCACATTGTAGTCGGACGCCTGCAGCAGCTTCAAAATGATGTTCTCGACGTCCTCGCCGACATAGCCGGCTTCAGTCAATGTCGTGGCGTCGGCCATCGTGAAGGGCACATCGAGGATACGCGCGAGCGTCTGGGCGAGCAGCGTCTTGCCTGAACCGGTCGGGCCGATCAGCAGGATATTTGATTTCGCCAGCTCGACGTCACCGTGCTTGGTGGCGTGATTGAGGCGCTTATAGTGATTGTGGACGGCGACCGATAGAACGCGCTTGGCTTGGGGCTGACCGATCACATAATCGTCGAGAACCTTGCAGATTTCGCGGGGGGTCGGAATTCCGTCTTTGCTTTTGACTAGCGCGGTCTTGCTCTCCTCGCGGATGATGTCCATGCACAATTCGACACATTCGTCGCAGATGAAAACCGTAGGCCCGGCGATGAGCTTGCGGACTTCATGCTGGCTCTTGCCGCAGAACGAGCAATAGAGCGTATTTTTGGCGTCGCCTTCGGCCTTGGCCATCGCATTTCTCCATTTAGGCCGCTTCCGCCGAAGCGAGTCGTCAAACGCCTGACCGCGCAGCCTAACCAAACCACCCTAACGAAACGTAGCCTTCGACCCTGCCTCGCCGTCCCCCGCCTCAGTCCGCCTTCCGCCTGCCGCAACAGCGTCAGTTGGGATTTGACAAGCAACCACCAAATTGCGCGCAAAATCAAGTCCGCGCCGCAAAATTGATTGCGTAAGGAGCCGCAGCCCGGACAAGCGCATCCACCCCATCGGCCAACGGAGGAGCCTAAGCTTTGACTTCTTCTAGCTCGACCGCGCGCTTGACCGTCACCTCGTCGACGATTCCAAACGCCCTCGCCTCCTCGGCCGACATGAAATGATCGCGATCCAGCGTTCTTTCAATGGCTTCGTAGGATTGGCCGGTGTGGTGGACATAAATCTCGTTGAGACGCCGCTTGACCTTGAGAATATCCTCGGCGTGCCGCTGGATATCCGACGCCTGGCCCTGAAAACCGCCCGAAGGCTGATGGACCATGATACGGGAATTGGGCAGCGCGAATCGCGATCCCTTCTCCCCCGCGGCAAGGAGCATCGAGCCCATCGACGCCGCCTGCCCGATGCACATGGTCGTGACCTTGGGGCGGATGAACTGCATTGTGTCGTAGATCGACAGCCCCGCCGTGACTACGCCGCCCGGAGAGTTGATGTAAAGTGCGATCTCTTTTTTCGGATTGTCCGCCTCCAAAAAGAGCAGTTGCGCGACCACCAGCGAGGCCGACAGGTCGTCGACCGGTCCAATCATGAAAATGATGCGTTCGCGCAACAGTCGCGAAAAAATATCGAACGAGCGCTCCCCGCGCGCCGACTGTTCGATTACGATCGGCACAAGGTTATTGGTGTAGTAGTCAACAGGATCGCGCATAGGACCTTTCTTTCGGCGGATCTGGCCGCCTTCTGGTTAGCCTAGAGGCCAACATAGGCGCTCAACGCCATCCCGAAAAGGGGCAGACATCCCGCTCGCGGACGGGCCCGAGACCCGAGACCGAAGGTCCGGCTCCAGCGCCTCGCTGCGATCAGGCCACCGGCGGCTGGATTTCATTCGTCGGATGGTCCGGGAGCTCGTCGTCGATCGGCTTGAGGAGCTCGTCCCTGGTGACCTTGCGGTCCTCGACCCTGGCGAGGCCAAGGATGTGGTCGACGACCTTCTCCTCATAAATCGGGGCCCGCAATTCGGCCAGTGCTTGGCTGTTGTTGCGATAGAAGTCCCAGACCTGCTTTTCCTGGCCGGGGAAGGACCGCGCCCGGGCGATCAGCGCCTGGGTCATCTCGTCGTCCGAGACCTTCACCTCGGCCCTTGTTCCGACCTCGGCGAGCAGGAGCCCGAGCCGGACCCGCCGTTCGGCGATCTTGCGGTAGTCGGCGCGCGCAGCCTCTTCCGTGGTGTTCTCGTCCGCGAAACTGCGGCCGGCGGCCTGCTGCTCGCGCGTCACCTGCGCCCAGATCGATTCGAACTCCTGGTTGACCAGGCCCTCGGGCAACTCGAAGGAATAAAGCGGATCGAGCTTGTCGAGCAGCTGGCGTTTGAGCTTGTCTCGCGAGGCGCGCGCGTAATCGGAGGCGAGCCGGTCGCGGACCATCTCTTTCAGCTTGTCGAGGCTTTCGAACCCAAGGCTTTTTGCGAATTCGTCGTCGATGGCGAACGGGTCGCGCGCGGCCACGGCCTTTACCGTCACTGCGAAATCGCCGGTTTTCCCAGCGAGCGTGCGCACAGCGTAAGTTTCCGGGAAGGTCCCGTGGATCGCGCGCTTCTCCCCAACGGCGGCGCCGATGAGCTGCTCCTCGAATCCTGGGATGAATGTGTTTGAACCCAACGCCACCTGGATGTCCCTGCCCTCGCCACCTTCGAACGGGTTGCCGTTGATCGTTCCATCGAAATCGACGGTGACTCGGTCGTGGATCTCCGCCTTCGCGCCCTCGGGCCTTTCGGTATAGGTGCGGCGCTCCTGCGCCAAGCGCTCGAGCGCGGTCTCGATATCAGTGGGCTCGACGTCGGCGATCGGACGCTCAAGCAAAATCTGCGAGAAATCGCCAACCTCGAACACCGGCAGCACCTCGAGCGCGACCTTAAAGTTAAGGTCGCCGCGGGCCTCGAGGGCGGCGTCGATCGTCGCCTGATCGGCCGGCAGCTCGACCTTCGGCTCGCGGGCCAGGCGCAAATGGTTGTCGTCGACGATCTTCTTATTGGCGCTGGCGATCGCCTCCTGTACGACGTCGGCCATCACCGACTTCCCGTATACCCTGCGCAAATGCTCGACCGGCACCTTGCCGGGCCGAAAGCCGTTGATTCGGACCTTGGCCTTCAGTTCGGCCAATTGTCCGTCGAGCTTGGCCGCCAGGTCGCTCGCCGGGAGCGAAATGTTATATTCGCGCTTGAGCCCTTGGCTCAGCGTCTCGGTCACCTGCATCTTGCGTTCCGCCTTATCGTCGTCGTCGCCCAATGGCTGCGACTGGCCGAAATCTCTCCGTCGTCCGATCGTCACTTGGTCCAGGGCGCTCACAGTCGCGAACGAAATGGTGCGGGCGGAGGGACTCGAACCCCCACGACTTTCGCCACCGGAACCTAAATCCGGCGCGTCTACCAATTCCGCCACGCCCGCCGCAAGCGCCAGCTTGACGAGGCCGCATTGCTTCGGGCGCGCTCTATATCAGCTTGCCCGGCGCGCGCCATAGAAAAAAGCAGGTTCAAGCGTCGCGCCGCTCATTTGGGGGCCACGGCGGCGATGACTATGGTGAACAGGCCGGCGCCGAGCAGGAGGCCAGTTGCGCCGTCCGCACGCTCCGCTAAGAACAGCGGGGCGAACATGAGCCGCGCCAGCGCCACGAAAACGGCGGCAAATCCTAAGGATGCCATGAGCTTACGCATGGTTACGCCCTCCTCGCCGACCACGCCGCAAATCTCGGACCATCTGGAACGTCCCGGAATGGCGCAACGAGCGCGACGCCAGACGCGGCGAACGGTCCTCGGCGGCGGTCTGGCGGCGGCGGCGTGGGCCGTGTGCGGGAGCGCTGGCGCGGATGCGCCAGCCCCGGCCGATGGTTTTGTCAGCTTCGAGGCTGCTCCGGCGCAGCTTCAACTGGGCCCGCCCCCGGCCGGGGCGGCGGCGACTTGGGCCTATGGAGGCGCAATCCCGGGCCCACTTCTCAAAGTCAGGCAAGGCAACGAACTGAAGCTGAAGTTCGCCAACCGGCTCGCCGAACCGACGACGTTGAGCTTTCCGGGCTTGCGGGCGTCGAACGCCGGCGCAGGCGTCGGCGGGCTCACGCAAGAGCGCCTCAGGCCGGGCGCCAGCGCCGAAATCCGCTTCGTTGCGCCCGACGCCGGCTTCAATCTCTACCTGCCGCATGCGGGCTTCTCGGACGCAGCGCAACAGGGACGCGGGCTGTTCGGGCCGATCATTGTCGAAGAGGCGGTCAAGCCGGACGTTGATCTGGACGCCGTGATCCTGCTGTCGGATTGGAATGTCGAGGCCGACGGGCAGATCAGGGACGACTTCTCCGATCTCGCGGTCGGCCGAGGAAGCGGGCGCCGCGGCAGCCTCGTGTTCGCCAACGGCGCTGCCGCGCCGCTGAAACTCAGCGCCCGGCCAGGGTCGCGGGTGCGGCTCCGTCTCGGAAGTGCAGCGACCGCCCGTCTGGCGACCGTCGCCATCGATGGCGCAAAAGCCCTCATCGTCGCGGTCGATGGCCAGCCGAGCGAGCCGTTCGAACCGCTCAACAACCAGTTCCCGATCGGTCCTGGCGCGCGTTTCGAGTTGATGTTCGACATGCCGCGCGAGCTGAGCGCCGGCGTGCGCCTTGACCTGCGCGGCGGCGCCGGGGAGGCCGACCTGCCATTCATTGCGATCGCGGCCGAAGGCGAGCCGATCGGCCCACGCTCCGGGCCGCCCCGCCTTCCCGCCAATCCGCTGCTGCCGGCGGAGATCGCGCTCGAATCGGCGCGGCGCTGCGACTTTGCGATCAGCGGCGGCGGATCGGCGCCGTTCGCGGTCAACGGCGCGACTTTCGTCGACTGGTCGCCGAAGCCCGCTTACGCGCTTCCGCGGGGCGCGCCAACGGTGTTCGCGCTCGCCAACAAGACGGCGTTTGTACAGGCGTTGCGGCTTTGGGGCCACGTCGCGCGGCTCTTGCATTCGATGGACGACGGGTGGGAACCCTACTGGCGCGATACCATCCTCATCCAGCCCGGCCGAACTGCGCATATTGCCTTCGTCGCCGACAATCCCGGCAAATGGCCGCTCGAATCGGCGATTCCCGAACATCGCGCCGCTGGCGTCGGGGCATGGTTTCAGGTGAGCTGACGTTTCAAAATTTAACCAAGCCCAACAAAGTCAGAGGAAGGAAAACCAAATCGGGGCCAAGAAAAACGAGGCGATTTCCTTGGATTTCCTTGTCCGAATTGAGCTTTTTCAAAGGGTTGCGCTGACCCCTAGGCCAAAATTTCTCTCTTGCTCCTTTGTCCGCCGTTGGCCGTTGCGCGAGGGGCGCTTCAGTCGGTGATTGGCCACCGTACCACGGCTTCTGATTTACGCAAAGGAAAATCCGACTCGGCCGAGCCCCGGCGCGATTTACAGCCGAGTTCCGCGCAAGATAATGATCGCGGCCAGGGGGCCGGTCACGGCTCACTTCGAGGCGGTCGTCCACTGAGCCCTCCTGTTCCCGCGTGTTCGCCTTTTTCCATGGAACAACCATGTTCGCGCATATTCAGAGCGCGCGCTACAGCCATCTTCCAGCGGAAGAACACACAAGGCCCGATGGCCGCGGCGATCATGAGGCAGATCGCCAGCGGATAGCCCCAGCGCCATTCGAGCTCGGGCATCTCCTTGAAATTCATGCCGTAGATCGAAGCAATCACAGTCGGGGGCATGAAGATGACCGCGAGCACCGAGAAGAGCTTGATGATGTCGTTTTGCGCCAGGTTGATGAGGCCGAGCGTCGCGTCGAGCAGGAACTGCACCTTCTGCGCCTTGAAGCCCGCGTCCTGCTCCAGCGACTGCAGGTCGCGCAGCGCCGCCTTCGTCGCCTCGCGCATCGGCTTCGGCGCGTCGGCGGAGCGTCCTTCCGACAACAGGAACAGCAGCAGCCGCTCGATCGACACCAGGCTTTCGCGCAGGTTCGAGATCTTCTCGTCCTCGCGCCCGAGCGCGTCGAGGGTGGCTGAATAGATCTTGCTCCGCCCGCTCTGGTCGCCCTTAGCGCGGAAGACCCTGCTCGCGATCGAGTCCAGCTCGACGCCGACCGTGTTCAGCGCCCGGGCGGAACGGTTGACGATGGTGTTGACGAGGCCGACGGCGACCGCATCGGGGTGCAGCGCCTGGGCGCCTGATTTGCAGAGCTTTTGCCCGAAGAGCTCGAATGCATCGCCGGGATCGTAGCGCACGGTGACCAGCGTGCTGGGCGTCAGGACGAAGGTGACGCCGGTGACGTCGGGCGTGTTTTCCGGCTCGCTGACGAAGCTTCCGTACAAGTAGCGCACCCCGTTCTCGGCGTAATAGGATTCGGGCGGCTCGGTGAAATCAGGATCAGCGCGCGAGGGCACCTTGCAGCCGAGATAGAGTTCGACCTTCTGGTCCTCGCTGGCAGTCGGCTCGACCATATCGAGCCACACGGCGCCGGGCGGAACCGGGTCGCCAACGTCTAGAACCTTCCGCGCGACCGGCGCGATCGCCGCCGCGTCTGCGACGGTTTTGGCGACATAGTGGACAATGATCACGGCGAACGCCCCGCGAAAGCGCCGAATTGAGGCGCGCGCAGAGTTACACCATTTCGTGTCGCTTTGCCGAAGGCCGGCGATCGTCGCCGGCGCAAGGGTCGCGTTTGGGCGCGGTGAAACAGGCCCTATTTGTTTGGATTCCCTTGTCGGAATTGAGCCTTTTCAGAGAGTTGCGCAGACCCCCCGGGCCAAAAAAATGCTCCTTTCTTTCCGCCGCTCGTCCGCCGGGCGCGGCAGGGGAATAAAAAGACCGTATCATGAATTCAGATTTTCTGCAATAGTTCGTCGATCGTATCGCCTGCGTCAGGTTCTCAGAAAGACAGGCAACGCATTGAAACTGCTGGGCTAACTCGGCCGTGACTGCCGTCTTTTAGAACAAAACACGAACAAAAGCTTGCGCTTTGACGCCGGTAGCGGCATAGTGATGCAAGTTCGAGACGTGCGACCTCCGCGACGGCTCGCTTTCTCCCACCGCAGGACACTTTTCTTACCCGCCCGAGCCGCCGCGGCGCGCCCGCGCGCGCTCGCTCTCCAATCATTCCATGCAGGCGCCTATGACCGACGCGAATCCATCGACCCAATCGAGACGCTCCGCGCCGACGCGCCCCCGCGGCTTTCTCGCCTCGCCGGACGCATGCGCCGGCACCGAGGAAATCGGGGCGAAGCGAAAGATCACCCGCAATCGCATCGAGAACCTGCTGCGCGACGAATTGCGCCGGCTCTGGGTCGCGCCGGTCGAGGAATTCGCCCGGCTGCAGCTTGCCCGGCTCGACGCCATGATCCTGAAGCTCATCGGCCGGGTCCAGGACGGCGACTTGGAGGCGATCGACCGCGCGCTCATGATCGTCAATTCGCTCGACCGGCTGCCGGGATTCATCAAAGCTCAGAGCGCCGAGCCCTATTCGGAGGAGGCCCGCGCGCGGCTGATCCAAAAGCTCAACGACGTCGCGGCCCGCCTCGAAGCGGAGCAACCGGCGGAATGAGCGACGAAGCGGAGACGAGCGCCAGCGCCCGGCGCCCCCGCCAGCGCCGCCCCGACCTCGCGCCGGGCGCAAGGATCGAGCGGGTCAGCGACATTCTTAACCTCGAACCGGGGGCCCGCGTCCGGCTCATCGAATCGATGACGCCGCTCGAATGCGAGCAATTGTTTCATGATTGGGCGTTTTGGGCTCGCTCCGATCAGGCGCCCCGTCCGGCGACTGGATCATCTGGCTCATTCTTGCCGGCCGCGGCGCCGGCAAGACGCGGGCGGGCGCCGAAGCCGTGCGTCACTGGGTAAAGACCTACCCGATCGTCAACCTGATCGGCGCGACCGTCGCCGACGTGCGCGACACGATGATCACTGGCGAATCCGGCATTCTCGCCTGCTGCCGGCGCGACGAACGGCCGCGCTTCCTCGCCGCCGACCAGCGGCTCGAATGGCCGAACGGGGCGGTGAGCTGGCTCTTCTCCGCCGAAGAGCCCGATCGACTTAGGGGCAAGCAGCACATGAAGCTGTGGTGCGACGAGCTCGCCGCTTGGCGGGAGCCCGACGCGTTCGATCAGGCGCTCTTGGGCTTGAGACTCGGAGATAAGCCCCAGGCGGTCGTAACCACCACGCCGCGTCCGACCAAGATCATCAAGGCGCTCGCCGTGGACAAGGACACCATCGTCACCCGCGGCTCAACCTTCGACAACAAGGCCCACCTGGCGCGGGCGTTCTTCGAACGCATCACCGCGCGCTACCAGGGGCGCCCGATCGGGCGCCAGGAGCTCATGGCCGAAATCGTCGACGAGACGCCCGGGGCCTTGTGGACGCGGGCGCTTATCGAGCGCCAGCGCGTCCGGCCGCAGGCGGCGCCGAGCGAATTCGCCGAAATCGTGATCGCGGTCGATCCGCCCGCGCGCTCATCGGCCAAGTCTGACGAATGCGGGCTCGTCGTCGCCGCGAGAGCGGAGGGCGGCCTCTTATACGTGCTCGCCGACCTCACCAGCCAGGGCGATACGCCGGGCGGGTGGGCGGCGCGGGTCGGCGCCGCCTATCGCGGCTTTAAGGCCAACCGCGTGGTCGCCGAAATCAACAACGGCGGCGACATGGTGACCGAGGTCCTGCGTCAGAGCGAGCCCAATCTGCCGGTGCGCGCGGTTCACGCGACGCGCGGCAAGTTCCTGCGCGCCGAGCCGATCGCGGCAGCCTACGAACGCGGGCTCGTCTTTCACGTCGGCGCGTTCGGCAAGCTCGAGGACCAGCTCTGCGCGCTGACCCCCGACTTCGACCGCCGGAGCGCCGGCTATTCGCCCGACCGCGCTGACGCGCTCGTCTGGGCGCTCGCCGACCTCCTTGGGCTCGACCGGCGGGGCGCGGGGGGGATGATGGAGTTCTGGTCGGCGAAGTCGGGAGAGTAGTTGGCCCACTGGCGCGTCCTTCGAGGGAAGCGCCAGGCCTGGGACAAGGGTAGCGCTAAGCTTAAATCCCCCTCGGCCGCCCCCGAACGAGCGCCGCCGTCGCTCCGAGCATTCGTACGACGACCGGCGGCGAACACGCCGGTGATTCAGCCTAGCGGCGCCCCTTTTCGGCGCGCGCCGCCGAACCCGCTAGTCCCCCAAAGGAGAATCATGATGTCAGAAACCGCAATCGCGGCGGCGCCGATCGTTTCGGCCCTGTCGCCCCTCGTCAACGCCGCCGCGTCGGGTCTTGTGATCGGGCTCGGCGGCATCCTGTTCGCGTTCCTCGCCCGCGCGACGGGGATCGCCTTCGCGCCCGACACTCAGGCGCGGCTCGAAAAAGCTGCCGACGCGGAAGTGCAGGTGGCGATTGCGACGGCGGAGAACAACCTCGCGACCGGCAAATACAGCATCGACAATCCCGTCGTGGCGGCGATCGCAAATAACCTCGCTGACAACGCGCCGGCGATCATCGCCAAGCTCGGACTGACCGGCGGTCAGGTCAAGCAGGAGGTCATCAAGGCGATCGGCCGCGCGCAGACGAAGATGACGGCGGTCAATCCGGCCGGGACGAGTGCGTCCGCTCGACCCTAATCCAGCCTTCGCCTCGTAAAACTCCCGAGCGCGGGCGGTCTCCCGCGCAAATATTCATCTCCGAAGGAAATATCTGATGTCCGCAATTTCTGCTGCTCTCTCCGCCCTCCAGGCCGCGGCCACGGCTGCCGCAAACCCGTCGGTCTCGACGGCCGCCAGCAACGTCATTTCGGCGCTTACAAACAGCCATTCGGTCTATACGACCGCGACGGCTCAGTTGAACGCTTTCCAGATGGCGCTCTTGCAAAAGAACGCGATGGGCGCGGCGCTGGCCCTCAATAGCCTTGAGGGGATGCAGGCCCAGCTTCCGGCTTCGGTCGGGCCACAGCTCGCGATGCTCGCCAATCCTGATGTCCAGTCAAACCCGGTTGCGGTCGCCGGCGCCATCGCGGCCATCCAGTCGGCGCTCGCTCAGGCCAGCAATCCCTCCGGCTTGTTCGGTCTGTGATGTCTGCCGCCTCGGCGGCGGACGTGGAGCGCATCATTCGCGCCGCCGCCAATGTCGACTGGCTCGCGATTGCCGAGGCGATCGCGAGCAGGTTCGCCGACAGCAAAGCCGACGAGGCCGCCGAGAAGAGCCTCGAAGAGCTTGCGTCCGAGCTCGCGCCGATCATCGCGCCCTATATGATCGCCGCTATTGGATCGTCGATGATCCCGGGGCTTGGGCTTGTCTCGCTTCTCGTTCCAGCCCTTGCTCTTGCCGTGATCGAGTTCAAGGGCGGCGATCGTGATCCGGAGGTCGACGCGAACGCCTATGAAGGGCGCGGCGGCCGAGGCAATTAGTCTCCTCGCCTCGACCCTTCTCCCGATCCCCGGGTCAAGCCCGGGGAGGAGCGGGGCTACCGCCGCGGCGGGAACTCGCCGGCGAGCACGGCGTGCAGCGTCGCGCCGAGCTTGCGGTTGAACTCCTCGGCCTCGAACTGGGCGTTGACGGCCTCGGTCTTGTCGTCGCGCGGCTGCGGACATTGGGCGTCGGCGCGCGCGCCCATTCGCTCGACCACGGCCTTGAACGCGCTTTCGAGCTCGACGCGGTCGCGCTCGGCGACGAACACGTCGGTGATCCAGACGTCGGCGCCGCTCTTCGATGCGGCGACACAGAACGTCCAGCGCGGCGCCGCCTGAGCGAGCGCCGGCAGGCCAATGGCGATCGCAGCGAGCGCTATCGATTGGCGCATGACCCTTCCCACTCTCGCGTGAGCCCTGCACGCCCAATCTAGGCGCCAATCCCTAACGGAAGGCAAAGGCGCCCTGCGGATTCAAACCCTCACCCCAACCCCCTACCGCGTAGCCCGTCGAAAGACGGGCGTCCTTCCGGACACCCTATGCGGGAAAGGGAGCGCCAAGGAACCGATTCGATGTCGGACGACGCCCTTAGACGGCCCCTGCCCCCAAGCGTTTTCGCGCGCCTCGCCCAGGCGACCCGCTACGCCATTACCGGCGTCTCGCCGGACACCTGGTTCGGGCCACTGCAGCCGCTCGCGCCGATGGCGCCCCCCGAGGTCAAGGGGCGGCAGTTCGACTATCCGTTTGGCGCTAACCTCAACTATATCCCGCGCGCCGAGGACGGCGTCTCGTTCGCCGAATTGCGCGGCCTCGCCGACGCGCTGCCGCTCCTAAGGGCGGTCATTGAAACCCGCAAGGACCAGATCGCCGGCCAGAGCTACGCTGTGCGAGCGCGAGCGCGCGCCGACACGCCGGACCTGTCGAAGAACATCGACGCCGTCGCGCGCTTTCTCGCCCGCCCCGACCGGCGTCATTCGTTCGCGGACTGGCTCAGGATGCTGGTCGAGGAGATGCTGGTCATCGACGCGGCGACCATCTATCCGCGCTACGCCCGAGGCGGCTCACTCTATTCGCTCGACATCATCGATGGCGCAACGATCAAGCCCCTGATCGGCGAGGACGGGCGGGCGCCGGAAGCGCCCGACCCCGCCTATCAGCAGATCCTCAAGGGCGTGCCGGCAGCCGACTTCTCGGCCGACGAGCTCATCTACTTGCCACGCAACCTCCGCGCCCACCGGCTCTACGGGATGGGCCCGGTCGAGCAGATCGCGCTCACCGTCAATATCGCGCTGAGGCGCGACGCTGCGACCCTCGACTATTACAAGACCGGCTCCTCGCCCGACGCCTTCGCGACGCTCCCCAAGGAATGGACGGCCGACCAGATCCGGTCGTTCCAGGACTATTTCGACGCGCTGATGAGCGGCAACCTCGCGCGAAGACGCATGACCAAGTTCATGCCCGCCGATTTCAAGCTGATCGAAACCCGCCAGCCGCCGCTGAAAGACCAGTACGACGAGTGGCTGGCGCGGATCATCTGCTACGCGTTCTCCGTGCCCGCTTCGCCGTTCGTGACCCAGGTCAACCGGGCGACGAGCGAGACCTTGCGCATGCAGGCGACCCAGGAAGGGCTCGTGCCGCTCAAGAACTGGATCAAGAGCGCGTTCGACCGGGTAATCCAGGAGTGCATGAACGAGCCCGGGCTCGAATTCGTCTGGGTCGGCGACGACGCGGTCGATCCGCTGCAGCAGGCGCAGACGCTGGAGATTCTGGTCGGGGCCGGCATCAAGACGCGCGAGGAGGCGCGGGCGGAGCTAGGGCTCGGACCGGCGCTGATCGAGGCGCCGCCAAACGTCGCGGATTCCGGGGCAAAGAACAAAACACGAACATTTTCTTGACTGCTTACTCGCGTTGCCCAGTCGCGCGGACATTCATGATCTGGAACTCCGATTGGGGGAGCGCATGGAGTTGCTCGCCGTTCGCTTCGACCGAGCTTTCGACCCTCGAGTTTCTTGACTGGTCGATTACTGCGGACGCCGCAAAAGCGTGTTGCTTTGCCTCCAAAGGGCGATCGGGAATACGTACGGCGCCGTGACCACGAGTAGAAACGCTAAACCGCGAGGCAGTTGCAAAAGGAACTTTAGATTATCGACGCGAGGCGGGCCGTCCACCTTCATTGGCACCGCGTATGAACTCTGGCGTCGCGATCCCGCTTCGGCCCCAAGCAGTGAACGAAATTCTTTCCCGCCACGCAAAACTTGCGGCAGAATGAGATTTCCAAGATCTGAATTTGGGACGCTTTCGACAACCGATGCGAATCATCTTCATGGGCACGCCGGAATTTGCGGTTCCGACGTTGTTGGAAATCGCGAAGAATGGACACGAGCTTGTCGCTGTCTATACGCGCGCACCCGCGCGCGCCGGCCGTCGAGGCCTTGAGATCAGAAAGACGCCAGTTCATCTGGCGGCGGATTCATTAGGTATCCCTGTCTTCACGCCGACGACCTTGCGCGACATCGAAGCGCAAAAAGCCTTAAGCAACCTCGTGGCGGACGTGGCCGTCGTGGCCGCCTACGGTCTGTTGCTGCCGGTCCCGATCCTTGCGGCGCCCAGGCTCGGCTGTTTGAACCTGCACGCTTCGCTGCTGCCGCGCTGGCGCGGAGCCGCACCTATCCAACGGGCGATCATGGCGGGCGATACGCAAGCGGGCATTGACCTCATGCGTATGGATGCCGGTCTCGACACAGGGCCGATCGCGATGAGGGAAATCATTCCGATTCTTTCCCAGGACACGGCAGGGGACCTGACAGCTCGTGTTGCTCCAATTGCGGCTAGGCTATCCGTGAGCGCCTTGCGATTGATGGATGCTGGTCTACTCGAGTTTCGGGAGCAATCGGCTGTCGGCGTTTGCTACGCGCGCAAGATTGAGAAGAGTGAAGCGGAAATTGATTGGACGCAGGGCGCGGAGAGAATTCGCAATCAGGTTCACGGTCTTTCACCCGCGCCAGGCGCCTTTTCCAAGGTCCTCATTGGAAGCAGTGAGGAAAGCATCAAATTTTTGCGCGTCGAAGTGACTACGGGCAACGGACCGCTGGGAACGCTCCTTTCCGAAGACATGAGAATCGCGTGCGGGACAGGCGCGATACGCGTTCTTCAGGGGCAACGACCGGGAAAGACCGTGATGAGCGGCCGCGAATTGATGCGAGGTGCGAAGCTTGCTCCAGGCACGGTCTTCAGGCAGTCCCGAGCACTTTCATCCGCTCCCTGAGCATTAATTTGAGTTCGTCCTTGCTAGGCTCGGCGGCCCGCAAGATTTGGCTCGCCCGAAAGAAATCGAGCACTGCGAAATGCTCCACCTTGGGCCGCACCAGAACATCCGGCGGGCGCAGCTTGATTTTTTGAGCGGTGATCGCTCCTTGCATGATTTGCGCAGCGCCAAACATGGACGCAAATGGTGATGGAGTTCGTCGCTTCGGCGGTCTACCCCCAAATGTCACATCGACCGCAACGACGATGTCGGCGCGACTGAATAACAGATCATAGGGCAACGGGTTCACAGCTCCTCCGTCGATCAGCACCCCATCTCCGAATAGGACCGGACGAAACAATCCCGGCATGGCCATTGAGCCAGCCACGGCCGGCCTTAGCGGCCCTGCGTCATACGCAACCTCATTGCGATTGAGATAATTTGTCGCCACAATGATGGTCTCGATGTCGAGGTCCTCAAAGCGAGTTGGCACCTCGGGGGGCCAAAACAAGTCAAGGCAAATCTCGGGGTCCAGAAGCACAGGGTTGCCGCGACCGCGCAGCACGAGATCGGCGAAACGACCGAACTCGGGCCCGTAAGAGTTTGCCCATGACGTCGGAGCGGTTGCGCAAAACGCGCAGTATGTGGGTGCGAATGGCCCGCCCTTTAATTCCTGCCGCATAGGCGGCGGCGATGACAGCGCCCATCGAGGTGCCGGCAATGGCTATGGGCCGAATTCCCATTTCGTCCAAAGCTTCGAGCGCCAAGACATGGGCAATTCCTCGTGCGCCGCCGCCTCCGAGCGCGATCGCTACCCTCGGCCGACGAATATTTGCTCGGTGATCGCGGCTTCCGTCCACGGCGCCTGCTATTTGCTTTGGCGAGCTATCCCGCGCCAACCAATATCGCGTCGGCAGAATCCCTCCGGCCATCTTATGCGATCGACAGCCTCGTACGCTCGTCTTTGCGCTTCAGCGACATTGTCGCCGAGTGCGGTAATCGCCAACACGCGGCCACCGTCAGCGAATATCGCGCCGTCAACTTCGCGCGTGCCACCTTGAAAAACAACCACCCCCGGCGCCGCCTCCGCATCTTCGATCCCGCTGATTCTGGAGCCGCGAATCGGTTCGCCGGGATAGCCTCGGGCCGCCATTACGACGGCCAGCGCCGTATCCGAATAAAACCTCGGAGCGTCACCGCACAGGGTCCCGTTCGCGCAAGCGACAAGAAGCGGCAGCAAGTCGTCCTTGAGGCGTGGGAGGATAACCTCGGCCTCAGGATCCCCAAACCGGACATTGAATTCGATCACTTTTGGACCATGTATATCGATCATCAAGCCCACAAATAGCACGCCCCGGAAGGGCGATCCTCTTTCATTCATTCCGCGCAATGTTGGCGCGATCACTTCGCGCATGATGCGCTGGGTTAATTGCGAAGTCATTACGGGCGGCGGAGAATAGGCGCCCATTCCACCAGTATTCGGTCCCGTATCCCCATCACCTAAACGCTTATGATCCTGCGCGCTGGCGAAGGGCATGGCGGTAACGCCGTCGCACAGGGCGAAAAATGAGACCTCCTCGCCATCGAGGAACTCTTCGACGACAATCGCCGCTCCTGCCGACCCGAGAGCTCCGGACAGCAATGTGTCGACTGCGGCCTCCGCCTCCGCCAGCGTCTCCGCGACCACGACCCCCTTACCCGCAGCAATTCCGTCCGCTTTAACCACAACGGGCGCGCCAAGCTTACGGATATAAGCCTTTGCGTCGTTTGGCTCTCCGAACCGTCGATAAGCCCCCGTTGGAATGCCAAACTCGCGGCAGAAGTCCTTCGCAAATCCCTTTGATCCCTCGAGCCTCGCCGCCTCTCTCGTCGGCCCGAAGCACGATATGCCCGCGGCTACGAGATCATCCGCCAGTCCGGACACCAGCGGGCCTTCAGGCCCAACCACCACCAGGTCAATCGATTCCGCGTGACAAAATGCGATCACTTTCGCGTTGTCGACCAAAGTCAGCGGCACAGTCTGCGCGACCATGGCGCAACCTGGATTGCCTGGAGCAACGAAAAGGTTCCCGATCAGAGGCGACTTGGCGCACGCCTGGGCCAAAGCGTGCTCCCGAGCGCCGGAACCTAGAACTAATACATTCATCGTTCGGTCTCGCATCGTTCTATTCCAGCTTCGACAACCGCGGCCGTTGACCGTGTTAAAAGAGCGGTGCTGCGGCGCTGCCTATCCAGAGACCGAACCCGCGGTGTTGACTCCCGGCTTTCGATATGGCGGAGCAACACCGTGCCGCGTCTAGCATACGAGTCGCATCCGGCGACGAATTCCGTCGAATCGGGCGAATCAACCGGGACGGCGCTCACTCTCCACGCTCGCCATGATCAATCTTGCCCTTCAGTCCCCGAACCACAAGTGGATCGCCCTCGCGAGCCACCGGAATTGGCTTTTGCGGGAGGCCGAAGCGCTATTTTCGTTTTTCGAGCGGAGAATTATCAACCCACTTGGGGGCTTCTACGATCTTGACGACAAAGGCCTACCGACGGCGCCGGGTTACGGCGCGGCGGTCAAGCCCGCCCGGTATCTCTTCGCGACCTCGAGAATCATTCACGCCTACGCGATCGCCCATCTGATGGGTCGGCCAGGCGCTGACGTCATCATCGATCATGGAATGAATTTTTTGTGGAATGGTCATCGGGACCCTGAGTATGGAGGTTACTATTGGGGTCTGGGGTACGACGGGCCCTCAGACAGCACCAAACAGGCGTATGGTCACGCATTCGTTCTTTTGGCCGCATCGAGCGCCAAGGTCGCCGGCCACCCAGACGCCGAACGGCTTCTCGAAGACGTCTCGACCGTAATAAGGGACCGATTTTGGGAGGAGCAATTCGGAGGCGTCGCGGAGGAATTCACCCGCGATTGGCAGTCCTACGACAACTATCGCGGCCAAAACTCGAATATGCATCTCACAGAGGCGCTAATGGCCGCGTTCGAGGCAACGCGCGATTCCACGTACGTCGGCATGGCAGAGCGAATCGCCGATCTCATTATCCGTCGCCATGCTGCTGCGAACGGTTGGCGGCTTCCTGAACATTTCACAGATCAGTGGAAAATAAATCGGGCTTACTCCGGCAACCCGACGTTTCGTCCGTATGGAACTACTCCTGGTCATTGGCTTGAATGGTCGCGATTGCTGCTCCAATTATGGGAGCTGGGCGGCCGCAAGCTGAATTGGCTCCCTGAATGCTCGAAGGCGCTTTTCCAGCAAGCGGTGAGCGATGGCTGGGACGAGAACAAAGGCGGCTTTTACTATACTCTCGACTGGGACGGCAATCCGCTGGTTCGAGACCGATATTGGTGGCCCTGCTGCGAAGGGGTCGGAGCAAGCGCATTTCTCAATACGATTGATGGCGACCCTATTTACGAACGTTGGTATCGACAATTTTGGAGTTTCATCGCCGCGCGATTTATAGACAAGGAGAACGGCGGTTGGCGAGCACAGATCGACGAAGCACTGCGGCCGAGCTCGGGGCCGTTCTTTGGTAAAGTGGATATCTATCACTCTTTGCAAGCCTGCCTTATTCCGACTCTGCCAACGACCGGTAGTGTGACGAGGGGGCTGCTCGAATTAGGTTCTGGCGGCGGACCTTGACCATTTCAACGGGCGCCGTTCCAAAGCCTCTGAACATTGCTCTCAAAACTTTTTGCTTAACTCGCGCTGCAGACCGCGAACGGACTTAGCGTACGAAATCTGCACATTTTGGCGTGCCGTCGTCGCCGGCGGCCCAAGGCTGAATGGGCACAGTTGAAGTTGAGTTCTTCGGTGAACCTTCAATCAACTTATCGCTATAGGTCATATAAACAAGAATGTTTCGTCTTGCGTCACATCCCCGCACGATTTGCATCTTTTTGAATATAAGCGACCGGCGCTCGCTGAAGACCACATCGCCTTGGGCAAAGGTTCCTTTGAACTTGATTGGTCCATATTGTCGACACGACAGCGAGATGTCCGACGTCTGTTCTGCCAAGCCGAGAGCGCCCGAAAGTCCGCCCTTTTCGGGGATCGTGTAATGACATGCGACGCCATCGACTAATGGATCGTCGATACCGTAAACAGCAAGTTTATCATTGGGCGTCAGTAGCTTGAATGTGGTCGACTTGCGGAAAATCAGGTCCGGATCAGACGGGTCGGCGCTCGCCGAGCAAGACATTATCAAGGTAACAACGAATGCCACCGCGATTTGCCGGATAGGAATCATTCTTTTGCGCCTCACAATGCGGAGAGGCGCAAAGGCGCCAAACCGGTCCTTCCATGTAGAGAGTGCGCGCGCAAGACCAAGATGACGGATCCCGACACATTCTCGGGTCTCCGGAACCCAGTCAATCAGGGATTCTTCGATCACCGCTGGCATGCGATCCCGACAGAAGGCATATTGAGCTCGGCCGTGGGGACGAGGCGGCGGCTTGAGTCGTGAACCGCGGGAACGATGGGGCTCGCTTGCCAGGACGATTTACTTCGGCGCTAGCCGACAAAACCTCCGGGTTAGAGCGATTTGAAGCTTGGGCCCGCGATTATGCGCCACTGCCCGGCATCCCAGACGAATTCGTCGACGCTCATGGGCTGAGCCGCCCGCATTGGCGACGGATGCTTTCCGCGCTAGCCGAGTATGAGCCGAACGAAATACAACAGAGCTTTGCAACGGCCGATCGCCGCATTCGGAATCGGGGGCTGTCATACCGCGTCGCGGGCGAACAGGAGGAGCGGGTCTGGCCGATCAGTCGAATGCCTTTGCTCCTGACCGAGGAGGAGTGGCGGGGAATTGCAGCAGGCGTCGCGCAGCGCGCGGAATTGATGGAGCGAGTACTCGCCGATGTTTACGGGAAAGGTCATCTGATCGCGGAAGGCACGCTCCCGCTTGCTGCGCTCACCGGCTCAAAGGACTTCATCGCGGCGATACGCGGCGTAAGACCGCCGGGAGGGCGATGGCTTCGTCTCTACGCGGTAGACATTGGCCGCGGACCAGATGGCTCATGGTGGGCATTAAGCGACCGGGCGCAGGCGCCGTCGGGCTGCGGGTACGCATTGGAAAACCGGCTCGTCGTTTCCCAGGCGTTTCCAGATCTTTACGCCCAGCTCAATGTTGAAAGGCTGGCGCCATTTTTTCGATCCTTGAGCGCGGGTTTGAAGTCGGCGGGGCAGAGAGCTGAGCCCCGCATCAGCATCCTGACCCCCGGTCCTCTGAGTCTGACCTATTTCGAGCAGGCCTATCTGGCGCGCTATCTCGGCTTTCTGCTGGTGGAAGGCGAAGATCTAGTCATGCGCGACGGGCGCGTCTTTGTCCGCACGATCGCGGGCCTTAAGCAGTGTGACGTCATCTGGCGTCATGTGGATGCAGATTGGAGCGACCCTCTCGAGCTGAACGCGTCCTCTCGCATCGGCGTGCCGGGTCTCCTCGAGGCGATACGGAGCGGCGGCGTCGCGGTCGAGAACATGCCTGGCGCGGGGCTCGTCGAGTCACGCGCGCTTCTGGCATTCCTGCCTGTACTTGCGCGGCGCCTGCTCGACCAGGACTTGCTTATTCCCAACATCGCGACCTGGTGGTGCGGCCAATCGCGGGAGCGAGAGAGGGTTCTCGATGAGTTCGACAAGATCTCGATCGCCGCGGCTTTCGGCGACGACCTGCCCGGATTGAACGGCCAATCGAGCGTAATCGCTGCCGAAATGCCGGCTGACCAGCGCGAGCGACTGCGCAACGCAATCGCCGTACGCGGACTCGACTATGTTGGACAAGACATCGTCCGGCTGTCCACGACGCCGCGCTGGATGCAAGGCAAACTCGAACCGCGGCCGTTCGTTTTGCGCGTCTACTGCGCGGCGACGATGGACGGCTGGCGCGTCATGCCGGGCGGATTTTGCCGAATTTCCGATCGCGCCGACGCGCGCGCCGTCGCGATGGGGGATGGGGTCGAATCTGCCGACGTCTGGGTGCTCGCTGAAAATCCTGTCGAGGTTTCCAGCCTCCTTCCCTCTCCCGAAAGCGCACGAATTACGCGTCTTTTGGGAAACCTTCCAAGTCGCGCGGCGGACAGTCTTTTCTGGTTCGGCCGCTATCTTGAAAGAGCTGAGGCGACGCTGCGCATCGTACGTTGTCTCAGTGCGCGGTCAGTTGATCCGGACATCCCGATGCAACTCGGCCGGCAGTCGCTTGATCGTCTGATGGGCGTTCTGGTCGGTTGGGGCGCAGTCGATCCGACGACGCCCGGGAAAGGGGCGGCGGCGACCAGCGAGCAGGGCCTGCGCAACGCGGCTAATTACGGCTCCGCATTATCGCTCGCCCGTTCAGCCCGGAACGCGGCCTCGGTTATTCGCGAGAGGCTAACGCATCAGACCTGGGCCTTGATTGGTCGTCTGGAAGTTGCGCTCAAGCCGGCCCGAGAGCGGCGTCCTTCCGCCGGTGAAATCGTCGATATTGCCGACGAGGCGTTAACCACTATCGCGGCCCTTTCGGGATTGTTCGACGAAAATTTCAATCGCGGCGCCGGCTGGGTCTTCTATGAGATGGGACGATGCGTCGAACGAGGCGCAAACACGTGCAGGTTGCTCCGGCAATTCGCGGCCCATGACGCAACCGAGCATTCGCTGGGGGTGATGCTCGATCTTATCGATTCGCAGATCACTTACCGCTCAAGGTATCTCGTCGGCATGTCGCTGGCGCCTGTCCGCGACATGGCGCTGCTGGATCCGTTTAATCCACGCTCCGTTGCGTTTCAGGTCAATCGCATTGACGAAGGAATAAGCACGCTTCCTATCCTGCGTCGAGATGGGATGCTCGAGGAGCCACGACGGCTGACGACGCTTCTGCGCGCTGAACTCACCGCCGAACGAGCCGAATTGGTCGATGACGCGCGCATTTTGGCGGTCGAGCAAGAACTGCTTACATTGGCAAACGCGATCGCCGCCCGGTACTTCCTGCAAGGGGTCGGTCAGGGCCGCGCCGAGAAATTTACAGGATTCGAGTGATCTACGAGATCACGCATCTCACGCGTTACAGCTACGGCGCGATCGTCGAGTTCACAACCGGGGTGTTGCGACTCGCCCCTCGTTCCGGCGACGGACAAGAGGTTGAACGCTTCGCTATCGTCACTGACCCCGTTTCGCAGCGTCTCACCGAACGGCTCGACCCGTTCGGCAACCGCGTCACGAGCTTGCGGATCGAGAAACCCCACCGGCAACTCTCGATCACAGCGTCGTCACGCGTACGCGTCAATCGAAAGCCTGCGCCGATACAAAGCCCACCTTGGGAGAGCGTTGCCGCCGAGGCGATCGCGATGACGTCTCTTGACGCGGACTGCCCGGCAATCGCGCTCTACCCGTCCCGCCGTGTCGCGTTTTTTGACCAAGCGACAGCCTACGCCAAACAAAGCTTCGCCCCGCGCCGTCCGATTTTTGACGCGGCGAGCGAGTTGGCGCGGCGCATCCGCTCCGACTTCATTTATGATCCAGAGGCGACTGAGGTCAGTACGCCAGCGGCCGAGGCCTTTGATCGTCGACGGGGCGTTTGCCAGGATTTCGCCCATATCATGATCGCCGCAGTGCGCGGCATTGCTCTACCGGCGCTTTACGTGAGCGGATACATTCGGACCATCCCGCCGCCAGGCAGAGAGCGCCTCGCCGGCGCGGACGCAACTCACGCGTGGATATCGGTGTGGTGCGGCGCGACTCTCGGCTGGAAAGACTTCGACCCGACAAACGCAACGTCGATTCAGAACGACCACGTCGTCGTCGCCAGGGGACGAGACTACTCCGACGTCTCGCCTATGGAAAGCATGGTCCTGTCGTCCGGGCGCCATCGGCTCGAAGTGGAAGTCGACGTGATTCCCGTTTAGCCGGTTCGCTTTTTACGCCTCTTCCAGCCGAGTGGTTCCGAAGGTTCGCTTGACGTTTGGTCTCTGTTTGGCTCAAACAGTCATAGATATGAATGTCTGCATGAATATTACCTCTGCGGGGCAGATTAGTACGCAAGCTGACGTCCTCACGGCGCCCTTCCGTCTGTACCTATCGGGAAAGATCGCCCGGCCGAGACGCGGATCCGGTCGCTCCGGCGCTGGCGCGGCTGTTTCGAACATGCTTTAAGGTCAGCGCCGCTTAGGAGGACCTCGCAATGGCGGATCGCTTGATTCCGCACTTTCACAATGATCTCGGCGTCCCTTCGATCACGGTTGGCGTAAAAGAGTTCATGTGCACCGGCGCGAAACCGCCGTTTGACCACCCTCACATTTTCATCGACATGGGCTCAGACGTCGAGGCGATCTGTTCTTATTGTTCAACGAGATTCGTGTACGACGGCGGGCTGAACGGAGTCTGCTCGCCCGCCGAATGCGAGTTGAGCGACGTCGCGTGAAGCTTGCCGCCGAGCGCAATCATCGCTGGTGCGGGAATTGGCGGGCTTGCTGCGGCAATAGCGTTGTCGCAAGCGGGCCTCAAAGTCACGATTTACGAGAGAACGGAGAAGCTCGAGGAATTCGGAGCCGGCCTGCAAGTCACCCCGAACGCGACCCGCATTTTGGCTCGACTTGGCGTCCTCGGGCGAGTGCGCCAGTTTTCATCGAAGCCCCAGGCGGTCTTGGCGCTGCGCGGTTCGGATAACGCCCGTCTGATGCGCCTGCCCCTTGACGACGCCGAGCGCCGCTGGGGCGCCGAATATCTGGTCATTCACCGCGCCGACTTGCAGACCGCGCTGCTCGAAGCCGCCATTGATCAACCGGGCGTCGAATTGTCGCTCGGCACGACCGTTGGCAATTTTGCGAACAATGGCGACCGTATTTCAGTCAGTCTGCAACGCGGGCGGACAACAACGCGCGACGAGGCCGATCTCCTCATCGGCGCAGACGGCTTGCGCTCTCGGGTGCGCAACGGATTGGGATTCGGGGCTCCGGATCAGGTCGACTTTACCGGACGCGTCGCCTATCGCGCCATTGTCAACACCAATGACCCTGATCCTGTCTGGGCGCGAAGCGAAATCGTTTTGCGTCTGGGACCCGAGGCGCATCTGGTCCAGTATCCATTGCGGCGCGGATCGATCGTCAATCTGGTGGCGACAATCAGATCCGCATGGCGGGGAGGCGGCGCCGATCAGCAATGGGACGGCGCGGCCGACCGATCAACTCTTGAGCGTTCGTTTGCAGGATGGTCGAAGGAAGCGCTCGCGCTGATCGGCGCGCCGGTCCAATGGCGCGCCTGGCCGCTCTACTGCCGGCCGCCAATTCCTTCCTTCTCGCTTGGGCGCGCGGCGCTGGTCGGCGATGCGGCTCATCCGATGGTCCCATTCCTGGCGCAGGGCGCGGCTCAGGCGATCGAAGATGCGGGCGCGCTGGGGCGGATAATCGCTCATGAGCCGGACATCCCCGCCGCCCTTGCGATTTATTCCCGCGATCGGGTGGAAAGAACCGCTCGAGTTCAACGCGAAGCGCTCAGACAGGGCCGCATCTATCATCTCGGCGGTCCGTTGGCGTTCGCCCGCGACATTACGACGAGGATGCTCGGCTCGCGTTTTCTGAGCGAGCGCTACGACTGGCTTTACGGCGCCTAGCTAGTAACACTGGCTCGCTAAAGCGTCCGCGCAGCTTGCGCCGGCGGTCGGCATCCGCTCACGTCCCCCCTTTGAACGAGTTGCGTCTCGGCCAGACCCAGGATGGAATGTGCGTTTCTGATTCGACGCACAATCAAGCTCAATGCAGAATCTGGCTCAGGAACAACTTCGTGCGTTCATGCCGCGGATGGTCGAAAAACGGCGCCGGCTCGTTCACCTCGACAATTTCGCCACTGTCCATGAACACGACGCGATCGGCAACCTGACGCGCGAAACCCATTTCATGCGTCACAACGATCATCGTCATGCCCTCATGCGCGAGCTCGGTCATCGTGTCGAGGACCTCCTTCACCATTTCCGGATCGAGAGAAGAGGTCGGCTCATCGAACAGCATGATCCTCGGCGTCATGCACAATGCTCGCGCAATCGCCGCCCGCTGTTGCTGCCCGCCGGAGAGCTGGCCGGGATATTTGTGAGCCTGATCCAGGATTTTCACCCGCGAAAGCAACTTCATCGCCAGTTCGTTCGCATCGTGTCTGGGCATTTTGCGAACCCAGATCGGCGCCAAGGCGCAATTCTCAAGAATGGTCAGATGCGGAAAGAGGTTGAAGCTCTGGAACACCATCCCGACTTCCCGCCGCACCTCATCGATCCGTTTAACGTCGTCAGTCAGCTCCACTCCGTCGACCACAATCGATCCGCGCTGATGTTCCTCGAGGCGATTGACGCACCGAATCAGCGTCGACTTGCCGGAGCCCGACGGACCACAGACCACGATGCGCTCCCCGCGGCCGACGGTCAGGTTGATGTTCCGCAACACGTGAAAGCTTCCGTACCATTTGTGGACTCCGGCAAATCGGATCGCGGCGTCGTCCTGCCGGTCGGCGCCGGCCGATGCGTCGACGCTCGACATCACTCGCGCCCCTTGGCGAGGATTCGCTCGACATGAGACGAGTATCGGGCCATCCCGAAGCAGAAGCTGAAATAGAAAATCCCGGCGAAGACGTAGCCGGTGACCATGATCGTCGGGCCGGCCCAGACCGGATCCTTGATCGCATTGTTCATCGCTTCAAGGAAATCGGTCATGCCGACGACCGAAATGAGCGTCGTGTCCATGAACAAGCCGATGAAGTTGTTGACGATGCCGGGTATCACCAATGTGAGGGCCTGGGGCAGTATGACGAGGCCCATCATCCGCGGATAGTTCAGTCCCAGCGCCAACGCGCCTTCATATTGTCCTTTGCCCAACGACTGAAGACCGCCTCGGACTTCTTCCGCCATATAGGCCGCCGAAAACATGACGATGCCCGCCAATGGGCGCAGGAAACGATCGGGCGCCCATGTTTCAGGTAGGAACAACGGCAACAGATTGTTGGCCATGAACAGGATCGTGATAAACGGCACGCCCCGCACGAACTCGATGAAAACGACGCTCGCGGTTCTGACGACAGGAAGCGTCGACCGGCGGCCAAGCGCAAGCAGCACGCCGAGAGGCAAAGAGAAGACAATCCCGACCACGGCCGTGATCAGCGAAACGAAAATGCCTCCCCATAGCAGCGTATCGACGGCCGGCAGACCAAGCAGGGATGAGCCGTGCAGAAGAAAGAGCGCCAGGATCGGATAGACGACAAAAAACAGGATGGCGCCCCACGCCCGCCGCGGCGCGTTCGTCCACAGCAGCCAGATAACCAGAACGGCGCCAATCGCCTCGACGGCGTCGACCCGCCAACGCTCCGCGACCGGATAAGAGCCAAAGCGCAAATAATCCCACTTGGCGATGACGAAGGCCCAGCAGGCGCCATCCTGGTGTTGACGGCAGGCAGCCCCGTCCGTTGCGCTCCAGACCGCCCGCGTCGTCGCCCATGCGACCAGTTGCGGCAGCCAATAGGCGATAAGCGCGAGGAATCCGACGGTGGTGAGGCTGGAGCCGGGCGACGAAAAGAGGTTGCCCCGCGCCCAGGTAAGCGCGCCGCCCGTCAGGGTTGGCGGCGGATCTTCCGGCTCCGGCGCCTCGCGGACATAAGCAAGAGGCTCCAAGCTTAACGCTCCTTCAGCGCGTAGCGGGCATTGAAAAGGTTGAGCGCCAGGGCGACGGCGAGCGAAATGAACAGGTAAACCGCCATGGTGATCGCCATCACCTGCACCGCTGCCTGCGTCTGGTTGAGAACCGTGCCGGCGAAGATCTGCACAAGGTCCGGATAGCCGATGAAGACGGCGAGCGACGAATTCTTGACGATATTCAGGTATTGCGACGTTAGAGGCGGCGTAATCAGTCGCATCGCCTGCGGAATGACCACCAGCTTCATTGTCAAGCCGCGGTGCAAGCCAAGAGCGGCGGCCGCCTCGCTCTGGCCGACCGACACCGCGAGGAGTCCTGCGCGAACGATCTCCGCGATGAACGCCGCGGTGAAAGTGACGAGACCGAAAACGAGCGCAGCCATTTCGGGAATGATCTGGAACCCGCCCTTCATATTGAAGCCGGAGAGTTTCGCGATATCGAACCCGAACGGCGCGCCGGCGACCGCCGACACGATCGCGGGTAAGGCGATGATCAGCCCAACCGCGACTAGGAGGCTCGGCGCTTGCGCGCCGGTGCGCTCCTGGCGTCGTCGGGCCCACTCATGAAATCCAGCTGCGAGGACCAAGGCCGTCACGATCGCGCCTACAAACCAGACCGCCTGGTCCCGCGGGAGAGGCATCGGCAGATAGAGGCCTCGATTATTGAGAAATACGACGTCGCCAATGCTGACCGACTGTCGAGGTCCCGGCAGGGATTTCAGTACAGCGTTGTACCAGAACAGCAACAGGAGAAGCAGCGGCGTGTTGCGCAGGATGCTGGTGTAGACGAGCGCGAATCGCGCCATGAGCCAGTTCGGCGATAGCCGGGCGACCCCGATCGCAAAACCCAGGAGAGTCGCGAGCGGAATGCAGATGACGGCGATGAGAAGGGTATTGAGGAGCCCGACCCAGAACGCCTGGCCATAAGTGGACAGTTCAGTGTAGCTAATCAGGTGGAGATTGATGTCGAAGCCGGCGGCTTGGTTCCAGAATCCGAAGCCCATGGGCATGCCGCGGGCGCGCATATTGGTCAGCGCGTTAGTGATTGCGCCCCAAGCCAACGCCCCGACGCACGCAAGCAGCAATGTTTGGTAGATACGCCCGCGCACCCGCGCGTCGTTGAGCCAAGTCGACAGCTTGGCGCCCCTCGCCGGGTCCATTCCTCAGGTCCTTGGGTCCTCAATGCCTCTGCTGAGGAGGAATGGGCCAATGATGGATGGCGCTGCCGGTCGGCGCAAGTCTGGTCCCGCCGCTCACCACATATCGAGCGCGACGCGCGCTTCGTCGGACATTCTGCTCTGATCCCAAGGCGGATCGAAAACCATGTTCACCTTCGCACCGGCGACGCCGGGAACGGCGCCGACCGCATTCTCGACCCACGTCGGCATTTCGCCGGCGACGGGACAAGCCGGAGCGGTTAACGTCATTTCGACGGTCACAAAACGGCTCTCGTCTATGTCGACGTTGTAAATAAGCCCGAGTTCATAAATATCCGCCGGAATCTCCGGATCAAAAACGGTTTTCAGCGCCGCTATGATGGCGTCGGTCAACCGGCCCAGCTCTTCGGGCGCCATCTCTGACGGCGGCCTGATGACCGCGTTCAGAGTGACGGAAGCCACCGGAGTTTCGGCGTCGTTAGCGCGGCTTTGGGCCTCATCCATGCCCCATCTCCCTATTGGAAGAACTTTCGGGCACGGATTAGTGCTTCCGCGAGCGCCTCGACCTCGGCGAACGTATTGTAGAGCGCGAACGAGGCCCGGCAGGTGGATGTCACACCAAACCGTTGCAGGAGCGGCATGGCGCAATGGGTTCCGGCCCTGACCGCGACGCCCGACCGATCGATCAACGTGGCAATATCATGGGCGTGCGCGCCTTCCATCGTGAATGAGACGATGGGACCCTTTCCCTGCGCCCCGCCGATGATGCGCACCGAATTGATCGACGACAACAGCTCGTGCGCATAAGCGCAAAGCGCCTCCTCATGCGCGCGGATGCGCGCCCGACCGATCCCCTCCATGTAATCGAGCGCCGCCCCGAGCCCGATCGCCTGCACGATCGGCGGCGTGCCTGCCTCGAATTGATGCGGCGGCTGGTTGTAGGTGACGATCTCCCTGGTCACTTCCTCGATCATCTCGCCGCCGCCCTGGTACGGTGGCAACTTTTCGAGGAGTTCGCGCTTGCCGTAGAGCACGCCGATTCCGGTTGGGCCGTAGACCTTGTGCCCGGTGAATACGTAGAAGTCGGCGTCGAGTTCGCGCACGTCGACATCGAGGTGGACCGCGCCTTGCGAACCGTCGACGAGCACGGCGATGCCGCGCTCATGCGCGAGCCTGACCACATCCTTGATCGGCGGCGCGGTCCCGAGGACATTGGACATCTGGGTTATCGCGACGATCTTCGTGCGATCGCCCAGCGCGCGTTCGAACGCCTCGAGCGAAAAGGAGCCGTCGTCGGCGACGTCGACCCAGCGCAGAATCGCGCCATTGCGCTCGCGATGGAAATGCCAGGGCACGATGTTGGAGTGATGCTCCATCACGCTCAGAACGATCTCGTCGCCCGCGCCGATGCGTCCGAGACCAAAGCTGGAAGCGACGAGATTGATCGCCTCGGTCGCCGAGCGGGTGAACACGATCTCTTCGTGCGAACCGGCGTTGAGGAACCGTCGCGCTGTCTCTCGGGCCGCTTCATAGGCCTCGGTCGCCGCATTGGCGAGATAGTGCAATCCGCGATGCACATTCGCATATTCATGCTCGTAGGCGTGCGAGAGCCGATCAATCACCTTCTTCGGCTTCTGAGCCGAGGCCGCGTTATCCAGATAGACGAGCTGCTTCCCGTACGGCCGCTCGGCGAGGATCGGGAAATCCGCGCGTATCGCCTCGACGTCATAGGCGTCGAACGCGGTTTGGACGATATTGTTCACGCCTTCGCCTCCGCTGTGCGCATCAGCGCCTCACGTCCGCGACCCGAGCCAGGCGGTGAGCCGGGCGCGCAAGGCGTCGATCAAGAGTTCATTCTCGATGCGGTCGATGGACTCTCCCCCGAACGCTTCGAGAAGCATCGCCTTGGCGTCGCTCTCCGGGATGCCGCGCGACCGCAAATAAAACACCTGTTCGGGATCGAGCGCAGCCACCGTCGCGCCATGTCCGCAGACGACATCGTCGGCAAAGATTTCGAGCTCGGGCTTCTCGTTCATCTGCGCCCGGGGAGATAACAGGACGGCCTGCGATTTCATCGCCCCATCGGTCTTTTGCGCCGCTCGCTCGACGACGATCTTGCCCTGAAAAATGCCGATCGCGTCGTCGTCGACGATCGCGCGATAGAATTCTCGGCTCGTCCCGCGCAAGGCGGCGTGAACGACCTGCAGCGTCGTGTCCGCGCGCCGGTCGCCATCGACAAGCGCCAGTCCGCCGAGCGAGACCTTGGCGCCCTCCCCCGTGATCCTCACAAAAATCTGCCGCCGCGTCAGGTCGCCGCCCGAGACGAGGCCAAAGGCGCCAAGCTCGGCGGCGTCCCCCAGTTCGCAGACCTGGGTCTCGATATGGAGCCCGGGCTCGTCCCCGACTGCGGCGACGTGCCTTGCCTTGGCGCCCTTGGCCAACGTCATGATCGTCGCCGTGTGGCGCTGCACGCCCCGATGAGCGCCTTCGAACACCTCGACGAACGAGGCTTGCGCTCCGGCGTCGAGAGCAATGGCGAAGCGCGAATAAACCGAATGGGCTGACGTCCCACCCGCCAGATGGAGCAGCGTTATCGGCTCGCGCAATGTCGGCCCCGCGCGCAACGGAAATCGTGCAACCCGCCGGGCTCAGCGCCGCGTTCAGCGCCGCCAGCGGATCGTCGACCGGATCGGCGGCGACGGCTCCCTCGGCGATACAGCTGACCCCCGACGGCAGGCGATCCGAAAGCTCGCCTATGTAGCGTCCGCCGATCAGAACAAGCCGCGCGCCGGGCGCGAAACGCTGGCGGCCCGTGAGCCAGACGCGCGCCATCTCGATCTCGGCCGGCGTGGGCGCGGCCACAGGACGGCGCCGCGTCCGCCATCGCGGCGCGCAGATCCGTATAATGCCAGGCCTCAATGCGGCGGGTCGGCAGGCCAGCCTCGGCGAAGCGCGCAAAAGCCGCGGCGCGCGCTGGCGACGGCTCGCGCCGCTGCTGCTCTGCAAATTGCCGGAAGAGGGCCTTCTCAGCGGCCGAATGGTTGGTGATATGCGCGGTCATTGGCGCCTCAGGCGGCCTCCTCCGCGTAATCGCGATAACCATTACGTTCGAGCTCGAGCGCAAGCTCCGGACCGCCGGTCGCGACGATCCGGCCCTTGGCCATCACATGCACGACGTCCGGCTTGATGTAGTCGAGCAGCCGCTGGTAATGGGTGATGACGAGAAACGCGCGATCCGGAACGCGGAGCGCGTTGACGCCCTCGGCGACGATCCTGAGCGCGTCGATGTCGAGGCCCGAATCGGTTTCGTCGAGAATGCCGACGCGCGGCGCGAGCAGCGCCATCTGCAGCACCTCGAACCTCTTCTTCTCGCCGCCGGAAAAGCCGACATTGAGCGGCCGCCGCAGCATCTCCTGATCGATCTTCAAGGCCTTGGCCGCCTCGCGCACGCGGCGCATGAAATCGGGAGTGGTGAGATCGCTTTCGCCTCGCGCCCGCCGCTGCGCGTTGAGCGCGGCCTTTAGAAAGGTCATCGCGCCGACGCCGGGAATTTCGGTCGGGTACTGGAACGCCAGAAACACGCCCCTGAGCGCGCGCTCGTTCGGCTCAAGCTCGAGGAGATTGTCGCCGTCGAGCAAAATCTCGCCGGACGCGACCTCGTAGCCCGGCTTGCCGGCGATGACATAGGCCAGCGTCGACTTGCCCGAGCCGTTCGGTCCCATGATCGCCGCGACCTCGCCCGTGTTGACGCTGAGGCTCAGGTTGTCGAGGATCAGCTTGTCCTGGATCGAGACGCTGAGATTCCTGATCTCGAGCATTGCGCGTCGATCCCCGCCCTGCGCGCCGGCGGTCATCCCACGCTCCCTTCGAGGCTGATCGTAATGAGCTTTTGCGCTTCGACGGCAAACTCCATTGGCAGCTGCTGCAACACATCGCGAACAAAGCCGTTGACGATCAGCGCCGTCGCCTCCTCCGCCGAGAGCCCGCGCTGGAGACAGTAGAACATCTGCTCTTCCGAGACCTTCGAGGTGGTCGCCTCGTGCTCGATCACCGCCGAGGAATTCTTCGCCTCGATATAGGGAACAGTGTGGGCGCCGCATTCCTGACCGATCAGCAGCGAATCGCAGTTGGTGAAATTGCGTGCTCCGGTGGCGAGCCGGTGCGCCGATACCTGCCCGCGATAGGTGTTCTGCGACTTGCCCGCAGCGACGCCTTTCGAGATGATGCGGCTCGTGGTGTTGCGGCCGAGATGGATCATCTTCGTTCCGCTGTCGACCTGCTGATGGCCGTTCGAAATCGCGATCGAATAGAACTCGCCGCGCGAGGCCTCGCCGCGCAGGATGCAGGACGGATATTTCCAGGTGATCGCCGAGCCGGTTTCGACCTGGGTCCAGGAGATCTTCGACCGCGCGCCGCGGCAATCGCCCCGCTTGGTGACGAAATTATAGATGCCGCCGCGACCCTGGGCGTCGCCCGGATACCAGTTCTGCACTGTCGAATATTTGATCTCCGCATCATCGAGCGTGATCAGCTCCACGACCGCGGCGTGAAGCTGGTTCTCGTCCCGCTTTGGCGCCGTGCAGCCTTCGAGGTAACTGACGTAGGATCCCTTGTCGGCAATGATGAGCGTACGCTCGAACTGCCCGGTGTTCTTCTCGTTGATGCGGAAGTAAGTCGAGAGCTCCATCGGGCAGCGCACGCCCGGCGGCACGTAAACGAACGAGCCGTCGGAGAACACCGCCGAATTGAGCGTCGCATAAAAGTTGTCGGTGGGCGGCACGACCGAGCCGAGGTAGCGGCGCACCAGGTCGGGATGATTCCGGACCGCCTCAGAGAACGAGCAGAAGATGACGCCCGCCTTGGCGAGCTCCGCCTTGAAGGTCGTGGCGATGGAGACCGAATCGAAAACCGCGTCGACCGCGACCCTTGGCCTCTCGACCCCGGCGAGGATCTCCTGTTCGACCAGCGGGATGCCGAGTTTGGCGTAGGTGCGCAGGAGCTCGGGATCGACCTCGTCCAGCGACTTCGGCGCCGGCGAGGATTTGGGCGCGGCGAAATAATAGATGTCCTGATAGTCGATCGGCGGATAGCTGACGCGCGCCCATTTCGGCTCGTCCATCGTCAGCCAACGGCGAAAAGCCTCGAGCCGCCATTCCAGCAGCCACTCGGGCTCTTCCTTCTTGAGCGAAATGAACCGGACCGTGTCTTCGCTCAGGCCCTTCGGGGCCATGTCCAACTCGATCGGGCTGATAAAGCCGTATTTATAGGCCTCGACGTCAATCGAGCGCACGCGATCGACGGTCTCCTGGTCGGCCGCCATCAGTGACTTCTCCTCGCCTTGACGGTTTCAAGGACCGCCGGTGGGGGTCGTCATCGCCCCTACTCGAAGAGCCTGGCTTCGATGAGGGGAGACGCCCCGCATATATGGCGTTCATGCGCGGCGATTGCAAATGACCAATTGGCGCCTCCCCGCGAGGAAAATCGCTACGGCCGACTATATTTTACAGTCTGATAACGGTTAACCGTCGATCTGGGCGCGAAGACTGACGCCTTTCGCCTACCCCGCCTCGCCGCGCAGTTGCGCCGCCAGTCGCCTCAAATCGATCGGCTCCGCGTCGCGCTCGCCGGGATTGGCGGCGCGGCGATCGTCCGGGCCTCCGGATATGTCGGCGAACTTCATCCGCATGGGGGTGGCGATCGCCTCGCCGAATGCGATCGCCTCGCGGTCGGCGATCGAGGACAGGAAGGCGACCGTGCTGCTCGCCGAAGCGCCGGCCGCCGCGCGAATGATCCCCTTGTCGAGTTCGTTGGCGAGCCTCATGGCGAACAGGGTCGAGCATTGCGACAGCACGGTCGAATCGAGCTCCGATGGCCGTTGCGACACGACCCCAAGCGAAGCGCCGTACTTACGCCCTTCCTTGGCGATCCGTCCGATCGCCTGCCGGGCCGGGCCGAAGGTTTGCCTGCTGTCGGCTGGAATATAGCGATGCGCCTCTTCGCACAGCACGTTGATTTCATAGGACCCCGAGCACCAGAACGCGATCTCGAACGCCATGCGCGCGAGCACCGAGACGACCGAGTTGATGACCTCGTTGGGCAAGCCGGCAAGCCGGACGATGGTGATCGGCAGGCCTCGGGTGGGAATGCGAAAGAGGCGCGAGATCACCTTGGCGATGTCGTCCTCGACCACTAGCCTGCCGAACATGAACCGGAACCGCGGATCGCGATTGAGCCCCTCGAGCCGATAGCGCAAAGCCCTCAGATCGGAACGGGCGAAGCGCTGATCGAGCATCCCGAGCCAGTCCTCGATGATGGCGACAACGTCGATGATGCGAAATGGCGTCGGCGTATCGGCGGTGACCGAAACCCCTTCGGACATCGGTAGCCGGCGAACCGCGCTGGCCGCGGCCGGCGGACCCTGCTCGGCGAGGTACTTTGCCTTTGCGGCGCGGATCACCTCGTAGAGCGCGTCCCGTTCGTCGGCGTGGGGCTGACGGCCGCTGAACACCACGTCGGCCAGTTCGTCGAAGCGAAACATCCAAAACGGCAGCTCGAGACTGTCAGAATCGATGATCTGCGCCAGTCCGGGAAAATGCGCCGCGTATTCGTTGTGCGGATCGAAGATGATGACCCTGAGCTTCGGCCTCATCGCCACCGACTTCCGCAACAGCAAGCTGACCGAAGTCGTCTTGCCGACGCCCGTCGACCCCAGAACGGCGAAATGACGCCGGATCAATTCGCCGACGTCGATCTCCGCCGGGATCGCCTCGTTCTGGCTCAACCGGCCGATCTCGACCCCTTCGCGCCCTCGAAACGCGTAGATGGCCCGAAGATCGTCGGCCCGGATGCGGTGCGCGGGCGCGCCAAGGGAGGGAAACGAGCTCACGCCGCGATGGAAATACGGCGCGCCAGACGGATCGTCGATAATCTCGCCGTTCAATTCGATCGTGACGCGGGCGGTGTTGACCCCGGTCGCCGACCAACGGCGGTCATAGGTCTCGACATCGCAGACCGCGCCGATGAGACGCGCGGTCTTGTGGACGATGGTGATCAGATGGCCGACCGACCAATCCTCTTCGCTTGTCTCGAGCGGACAGCTGATGACGCCCTGCGTTCCGTTCAACGCCACTAGGCGTCCAATCATCCTCGGCGGCCCGGCTTCCCGCAGGTCGGACACGAACTCTGTTGCGGCGCCAGCCTCGGCGGCTTCGCCGGCGGGCGCGGACGACGCTTCGACGAGACGTTCGAGAGCGTCGCGAAAAAGACGGCTGTCGCTGCGAAACGAATGCATGTCCGACCGGTCGTTGGCTCGAGGGCATGAAGACTGGCGAAAGACTAGCTTGCCGGCGAGCGGGTAAAGAATCCGTTCGACGCAAGACGAAGTCTGTAACGACTTGCGACGCTCGCAAGCGGCCGTTACGCGCGGGCTCGACGCGTGTCGCTGCGTCAGTTTCCGACGGAAGCCGTCACCGCGTGTTCAGCGCCTGCTCGCCCGCCCCCCTTTGTGGGGGCGGGCCGCGCGTACTTAAATCGGGGACTTTCCGTTCGCGCTCTCCGCGTTGCGCCAGAAGGTCCGTCCGAGCGTCGCCAATCGCGTCGGCATGGCTCGACCCCCCGCCCTAACCGGCCTCCGCAATCGGGGGCGGGAATGTCGCCTCACTCCGACGTTCGGATCTCCGGATCGGCGCCGATGAGCCGGGCGAACTGTCGCATCCTCGATTGCAGCCGCTCGCCGCTCAGCGGCGCGAGCTCGGCCGGCAAGGTCAGGATCACTTTGCTCTTCTCGCAAACCATTGGCGCGCGCGGCAGCGCGCCTGGCATGGCCGCCGAAATGTTGTAGGCGACCCGCATCGCCGCGCCGAGGATTCGCGCCCGATCGAGTTGACGCGCCGTCACCAATGCGCGCGACTGGGGCGAGACGATGTCTTCGCTCGACATATGCCGGTAGGAGGCGGCGAGCGCGAGAAATGCGCGCGAGGGATGATCGACGCCGATGAAGGCCGCATTCGTGACCAGATCGTAGGCCTGGGCGCCGCGGTAATCGGGGTGCGCGCGCCAGGCAATATCAGACAGGAGACACGCGGCGTGCCTGAGACGCTCGTCCTGCTCGTCCTCCTCGAGATGGGTCGAAGCGATCAATCGGCCTGTCCAGTCAAAGAGCTCCTCGCCGTGCTGCGGCGCCCTTGAGCGCAGCTCATTGAATTCGCGCGCCGAGACGATGAGAGGATCTTCAGCCTGCTCCTCCGGCGACAGCCGGGAGTAGATCAGCCCCTCGCGCACGCCGAGCACGGAAATGACGATCTCCCTCGGATTGGCCTGTCGGATGATCTCTTCCAGGACCGCCGCGCCGTAAGCCAGGAGCGGCCTGCGAGCCGACGAGACCGATTCGATCGACAGCAGCGCGTCGGCTTCGATCCGCTCGACCAGCCGCGCGAATTCGAGGGCGTCGCGGGTCGGGATGACGTAATTGTGCATCACGTTCATCGGATACTGCCGCTGGCGCATATGCAGGCGGGCCAGAGCCCGCCAGGTGCCGCCAACCGCGTAGAACGTTCGCCCGGCGAGCCCCTGCAGCGCCTTGACCGGCGCGAGCGTGTCGCGGACGATCTTCGCTGCCTTCTTCGGCGAGCGCTCGGAAAGGTCCATCAGCGACAGGCCGCCCAATGGCAGCGTGATCCCCTGCGCGCACTGGCCGTCCTTGACGTCGGTGAGTTCCAGCGAACCGCCGCCCAGATCGCCGACGACGCCGTCAGCCTTGTAAATCGAACTCACGACGCCCAGCGCCGACAGTCTTGCTTCCTTCTGACCGCTCAAAAGCTCGATCTTGCAGCCGAGCGCGCGCTCGGCGCGATCGAGAAATTGCGACCCGTTCGCCGCGTCGCGCACGGCGGCGGTCGCCACGCCGCGAACGTCGCGGATTCGCATCGTGTCGCAGAGAACGCGAAAGCGCTGAAGCGCGGCCACGGCCTTGGCGATCCCGTCCTCCGGCAGAAGCCCGCTCATCGCCACGCCTCGCCCGAGACCGCACAGGGCCTTTTCATTGAACGTCGGCGTCGGCGCGCGCGACTGCGCCTCGTACGACACCAGGCGCACCGAATTCGAGCCGATGTCGACAATCGCAATGGGCTCGCCCGGCAATCGTCCGCGGGCGGATTGGTCAAGCATCAATGATCCTGCCGAGGAACTCGTGTCGCCGCGCGCTGCCTCTATCAGGCGGGCCTGCGCAGCGCCATCGGAAAGGAGTCCATCAGCGCTTTGCCGCGGCCCGACAGGCTGGGGTTGGTCATGAAATATTTATGCGCGTTGAACGGCTCTTCGCCTTCGGCGGGCGCAATCCGCTCGCTTGAGCCGTCCGGCAAAATGCGGAAGCTCTGCTGGTTGTCCATCAGGTTGGCTTGCATGATCTGGTCGAGCACATGTTCGTGAACCGTGGGATTGAGCAGCGGCACGAGCGCCTCGACGCGCCGGTCGAGATTGCGCTGCATGAGGTCGGCGGACGAGATGAACACCCGCGCCATCGAACTGGGGAGACCATGGCCGGCGCCGAACGCGTATATGCGTGCATGTTCCAGGAATTGGCCGACGAGCGACTTCACGCGAATATTGTCGGAGAGCCCGGGGACGCCCGGCCGCAGACAGCAAATGCCGCGGATCACGATGTCGATCTGAACGCCGGCGCGGCTCGCGCCATATAGGGCGTCGATGATCTGCGGGTCGACGAGCGCATTGCACTTTATCCAGATCTGCCCCGGCCGGCCGAGCCGGGCATAGTCGATCTCGTCGGCGATATTGCGCAGAAGCGTCTTCTTGAGCGTGATCGGCGAAATCGACATCTGCTCGAGGCCGTCCGGCTCGGCATAGCCGGTAATGAAATTGAAAATGCGCGCAACGTCCCGTCCGATCGCGGCGTCGGCGGTGAAAAAGGAAATGTCGGCGTAAATGCGGGCGGTGACCGGGTGATAATTACCGGTGCCGAGATGACAGTAATTGACGAGCGCGCCGCCCTCGCGCCGCACCACCATCGAAAGCTTCGCGTGGGTCTTGAGCTCGATGAAGCCATAGACGACCTGCGCGCCCGCGCGCTCGAGATCCCGCGCCCAGCGGATGTTCGCCTCTTCGTCGAACCGCGCCTTGAGTTCGACGAGCGCGGTGACTGACTTGCCGGCCTCCGCCGCTTCGATCAGCGCCCGGACGATCGGGCTGTCGGCCGAGGTGCGGTAGAGCGTCTGCTTGATGGCGACGACGTTGGGATCGTGCGCCGCCTGGTTCAGGAACTGGACCACGACGTCGAACGATTCGTAAGGGTGATGAACGACGAGATCCTTCTGCCGGATGGCGGCGAAGCAATCGCCGCCGAGCTCCTTGACCCGTTCGGGAAACCGGGGGTTATAGGGGGGAAACTTGAGGTCCGGCCGGTCGATCGCCACCAGTTGCGACAGGTCGTTGAGCGCCAGCATGCCCTCGACCAGCACGATTCCCGATGAGACAACGTCGACGTCGCCAGCGACAAAGGCGCGCAGCGATTCCGGCGTGCTCGCTTCGATCTCGAGCCTGATGACGGAGCCGCGCCGGCGCCGCTTGAGCGCGCTCTCGTACAGTCTAACGAGGTCCTCCGCCTCTTCCTCGACTTCGATGTCGCTGTCGCGAATGACGCGAAAGGCGCCCTCGCCCAGCACTTCGTAGCCGGGAAACAATAAGCCGATGAAGGCCACGATCAGCCGGTCGAGCATGACGAAGCGCGCGGCGCCCCCGAGCGGCCCGTCGGGCAGCCGGATGAAGCGCTCGACGCTCGCGGGAATGCGGACCAGCGCGCTCATCGTCTTGCCGTTGCGCGGATTCAAGAGTTCGAGCGCCAAACTCAATCCGAGATTGGGAATGAACGGGAACGGGTGCGCCGGATCGACCGCGAGCGGCGTCAGGATCGGAAACACATGGGAGAGGAAATAGTCCTGCAGCCATTCCCGTTCGCGCCGGGTGAGGTCGCCGACCTCGAGGATCACCACGCCATTGGCGGCGAGCTCGGAGCGCAGCATCTTCCACCGCGATTGCTGCGAGGCGACCAGCGAGGCGACGCGCTCGCTGATGCGTTCGAGTTGCTCGGCCGGCGTGCGTCCGTCATCGGAGATTTCCGCCACCCCCGAAAGCACCTGGCCGACGAGGCCTGCGACGCGGACCATGAAAAACTCGTCGAGATTGTTGGCCGAGATCGACAGGAACCGGAGCCGCTCGAGCAGCGGATGGTTCGGGTTGGCGGCCTCCTCCAACACCCGGCGGTTGAACTCGAGCCACGACAATTCGCGGTTGATGAACCGCTCGGGCGACGACAGCAACGGTGGCGGATCGTCGTTCGCCACGACTTGGGTCGGCGGAAAAATCTTCTCACTCGTCGCAATCGCGCGGGCCAAACCCAACTCCCTTCTCGTGGCCGCCATATTGATCCAATCGCCCCGCCTCGCCAAGCGCAACAAGCACGTTTGCTTTACGGTTGTCGCGGAGGCGGGCGGGATCGCTGGGGCCGGCGGCCCTCTCCGTCCGACGAAGATTGTCGAACGATTGATTGCTGAAAATCGGAATAGGTGGTACTCTGATTTCTCGCTCGCTCCGCCAGAAGCCCCATCTGCCGGCGGCGCGGGAAAAGGGGCGGGAGAAAGGGTTTTTGTGCCCGGGGGGTCAGCGCAACCCTTTGAAAACGCTCAATTCGGTCGAGGGAATCCAAGGAAATCAAAACCTTTTCTTTTGCTAAATTTTGTCGGACGGCTGTCCAAACGGGTCGGAAGCGCGTCCAGAGACGGAATTCCAAATCTCGGTTTCACATGAAACACCCCCTCATCCGCGCCGGCTCTCCGAAGCGGCGGCGATGAGCGAGCGGGCGACCTCGTTCAACGCGGCGGGGTAGAGCCGGTGCTCTTCCCTCAGGACGCGCGCCGCCAGCGTCTCGGCGTCGTCGCCCGGCAGAACCGGCACGCGCGCCTGAGCGATGATCGGCCCGGCGTCGAGCTCGGCGACGACGAAGTGGACCGTGCATCCGTGCTCGGTGAGCCCCTGGCGAAGCGCTCGCTCATGGGTGTTGAGCCCGCGCAGGTTGGGCAGCAGCGAGGGGTGAATGTTGAGGATGCGCCCGTTCCATCGCCCGACGAAGGACGGGCTCAGCACCCGCATGAACCCGGCGAGGCAGACGATCTCGGCGCGCTCAGCTCGAAGCCGCGCCTCGAGCGCCGCCTCGAACGCAGCCTTCCCGGGATAGGCTCGAAAGTCGATCGCTTCCGCCGCAACGCCCGCCTTGCGCGCGGCCGCAAGACCGGGGGCGTCCGGCGTGTCCGACAGAACCAGTACGATCTCGGCTGCAAAGTCCGGCGGCCGCGCCGCCTCGACCAGAGCGCTCATGTTGGAGCCGCGACCCGAGATGAGAACGGCCGTCCGCGCCCGATGGTTCACACCTTGAGCCTTCCGCGGGTGAGGAGGCGCCGGCCGGCGACGGGAACAAGTTCTCCGATCCGGACCGGCGACAGGCCCGCTCCGGCGAAGGCCTCGCGCGCCTCCCCCTCGCGGTCGGCGGAAACAAACGCCGCCATCCCGAAACCGCAGTTGAAGGTCCGCAGCATCTCCTCTTCGTCGAGACCGCCGGCCGCAGCCAGCCACGAAAAGACGGGCGGCGGCGCGAAGGCGTCGAGGTCGAGCGACACGGCGAGGTTTTCGTCGAGCACGCGCGGCAGGTTGTCCGGATAGCCGCCGCCGGTGATATGGGCGAGGGCATGAATGCCACGCGTCCGCGCCAGAGCCTGAAGCAGCGGGCGCACATAAAGGCGCGTCGGCGTCAATAGCGCCGCGGCGAGCGAGCGCGACGGATCGAACGGCGCGGGAGCGTCCCATCCGAGGCCGGATCGCGCGACAATGCGCCGCACCAGCGAAAATCCATTCGAATGAACGCCGGAAGACGGCAGGCCATAGACGGGGTCGCCCGCCCTCAGCCCGGGCCTCGGCAGCAAAGTCCCGCGCTCGGCGGCACCGACGGCGAAGCCCGCGATATCGAAGTCGCCGGGCGCGTAAACGCCGGGCATCTCCGCCGTCTCTCCGCCGATCAATGCGCAGCCGGACTGCGCGCATCCCTCGGCGACGCCTTTGAGGACCGCCGCCACGACGCCCTCGTCGAGCTTGCCGGAGGCGAAATAGTCCAAGAAAAATAGGGGCTCGGCGCCCTGGACGACGATGTCGTTGACGCACATGGCGACGAGGTCGATCCCGATCGTGTCGTAGAGGCCGCTCTCGGCGACGATCTTCAACTTGGTGCCGACGCCGTCATTCGCCGCAACCAGGATCGGATCGACGAAGCCCGCGGCGCGAAGGTCGAACAGTCCGCCGAATCCCCCAAGCTCCGCGCTGGCCCCTGGACGGCGGGTGGCGCGCGCCAACGGCCGTATTCGATCGACAATCCGGTTGCCGGTATCGATGTCGACTCCCGATGCGGCGTAAGTGAGAGGCTTGCGGCTTTCGGACATCGAGGCTCCGGAGGCGTTCAGGCGCGACCGGCGTAATTGCCCGCCGTGAAACACGCAAGGGCCGCAAGTCGGGCGTGGTTTCCCAACCCAAGGCAATTCGTGTTAGCCTTTGGCTCGTCATCCGCGTGAGTGGCGACGTCCTGGGAGGGGATGCTTGGGCGGTGACGCCGGGGGCGTCAATACTCGATGGATATTGGCGGGATTCTCAAAAACTTACCCAATCTGGTCACCCTGGCGCGACTGCTGATGACGCCTTTGGCCGTAATGATGATTATTTCGCAGCGATTCCTTCCGGCGTTTCTGATCTTTGTCCTTGCCGGCGTCTCGGACGCGATCGACGGCTTCATCGCCAAAAATTTCGATCTTCGCACCGAGCTGGGCGCTTATCTCGATCCCCTGGCGGATAAAGCGCTGTTGATCTCGATCTATGTTTCGCTCGCCATCTATGCCGGTTTGCCGGCCTGGATCGCCGTCACGGTCGTCTCGCGGGATGTGATGATTCTCTTCGCCGTCTTGGTCTCCTGGCTGCTCGATAAACCGGTCGAGATTCGCCCCGTCTGGGTGTCGAAGCTCAATACGGTCGCACAGATCGCCTTAGCGGGATTTGCGCTTGGAGTTCGCGCCTACGGTCTCGATCCACAACCTCTGCAGACCTCCCTTGAATGGGTGGTCGCCGCGACAACCCTGGCCTCGGGGGGCGTCTATATCGCCCAGTGGCTGGATCACATGAGCCGTTAGGGCGCAGCTCATGCTTCAGCGCCTAGCCGCCGTCACCGTCCTTGTCCCGAGCTACGACGAAGGCCTCGCTTTCTTCCGGGACGTCCTCGGCTTCGCAGTTCTTGAAGACACGCCGGTCGGCGCCAACAAGCGTTGGATCGTGGTCGCCCCCTCGCAAGGCCCAGGAGCGGCGCTGGTGCTTGCAGTTCCGAGCGATGAGCGACAGAGCGCTCGCCTTGGCGACCAGACCGGGGGACGGGTCGGCTTTTTTCTCCACACCGCGGACCTCTCTGGCGATTACGAATCGATGCGCGCTCGCGGCGTCATATTTCTTGAAACGCCGCGACGCGAGCCCTATGGGCTGGTTGCGGTATTCCTCGATCCCTGGGGCGGCAAATGGGATCTGCTGCAGCCAGCTGACAGACCCGGTGAGTTCCGATGAGGCTGGCCCGGTGACCCTGGAGCGCCAGATTCTGTTCTGGGCGATCGCAGTCGCGGCGGTCTTGTACGTCGTCTATTTGCTCGGCTCGACAATAACGCCTTTCGCGGCCGGCATCGTCCTCGGCTATCTTCTCGACCCGATCGTTCTCAAGCTTCAGAGGGTTGGATTCAATCGACTTGGCGCGTCGCTCCTCATACTGATCGCCTTCGGCGTGAGCTTCGTGATCGTGCTTATTCTCGTCGCCCCGATTTTGGGCAATCAATTCATAGCCTTTTCCCAACGCCTGCCCGACTATGCGGCGCGCCTGCAGGCGCACGCCGTGGAGGAGGGCAACGCCCTCATTGCGAAATACGGCGGCGGCTGGCTGCGTGCCTTGGGCCTCAGCCAGCAGCTGTCGAGCGCCCAAATTCAACAATCGGTTAGCGATTTTGTCGCGCAGGGCGCACAATGGCTTCTCAACGCCCTTAGATCGCTCGTCTCCGGTGGCGCGGCGGTATTCAGTTTCTTGTCGCTCTTGATCATCACGCCTGTCGTCGCCTTCTATATTCTCATCGACTGGCATCGCATGATCGCCGAAATCGACAGCTGGCTCCCACTCGACTATCGCGACAGTCTGCGAAAAATCGCCCGAGAGATTAATCACGCCTTGGCGGGCTTCATCAGAGGCCAGTCGATCGTGTGCCTGTTCCTTGGGATCTGGTACGGGGTCGGATTGACGCTGATCGGCCTCGATTTTGGCTTCCTGATCGGCGTTTTGGGTGGCCTCCTGAGTTTCGTGCCGTATGTGGGATCGCTGACCGCGCTCGTCCTTTCGCTTGGAGTCGCGCTCGTTCAGGGCTGGCCAAGTCTGAAACTTTTCTTCATGGCGCTCGCGGTTGTCGGGGTCGGCCAATTTCTCGAGGGAAACGTGCTGTCGCCGAAGCTTGTCGGCGAATCCGTCGGGCTTCACCCGGTCTGGCTGATGTTCGCGCTGCTGGCTTTCGGGCAATTGTTCGGATTTCTCGGGCTCCTGATCGCCGTTCCTACCGCCGCGGCGATCGGCGTTGTGGCGCGCCACCTTATCGCTGTCTACTTGAAGAGCCCGCTTTATCGAGGTCGCTCGGCGCCGAAGAGCCAATGATTTCTCCGCCTCGCCAACTGACATTTCGCTGGCCGCACTCGACAAGCTTTGCGCGCGAGGATTTTCTCCCGGCGCCTTCCAACCGCGAGGCGCTGAACGCGATCGAGCTCTGGCCGAACTGGTCTAGTCGATTGTTGGCGCTCGTCGGCCCGGAAGGCGCGGGAAAAAGCCACCTTGGAGCAATCTGGGCCGGCAGCTCGGGCGCCGTCACGCTCCGTGGAGAGGCGATGAACGAACGAAGCATCGAGGTCTGCGGCCGCGCGTCTGCGGTGCTATTTGAAGACGCAGATCGCGCCACGCAAACGGAAGCGCTGTTTTTTCACCTCTTGAATACGGCTCTCCAAAACGACACTTGGCTGCTGTTGACCTGCCGCGTGGCGCCCGACGCCTGGGGACTCAACACCCCCGACCTGTTGTCGCGACTTCGGTTGGCGCCGATAGTGAGGCTTGCCGCGCCGGACATCGAATTGACCGAGGCGGTTCTCTTCAAGCTATTCAGCGATCGTCAGCTTCAGGTCGAGCCGCCCGTGATCGCTTATATCGCTCTGAGAATCGAACGGTCGCTTGGAGCCGCGCGGGAGATTGTCGCCACGCTTGACAACGAAGCTTTGACGCAGGGCCGGCGAGTAACCCGCGCCATGGCGAGCGAAGCGCTGCGGGAGATGGCTTCCAAGAGCGAAGCGCCTTAGCCGGGCCACAAATTCATGTTTATATTTTATTAATAGCGCCGCGCGCGTGGGAGATGCGTGGATGTGCAGCGGCGAAATTTAAGCGAAAATCGCGGAGGAGACGATGCGGAAGTCCCTCGTTCTTGTTCTCACCGCAATCGGAGGCGGCGCGAGTTACGCCGCGGGAGTTACTGAGGCGGCCACCGGCCCCAGCATGGATGACCCGTCCACGTGGCGTTGGCAGGTGACCTCAATCTTGGCCCAGCAGAGCGATACGACCTCTCGGCGCACGGAGACTGTCGGCATATTCGACGCGGACGCGTTCAACCAACGCTACGAGCGCTACACGCCTTTGGGGCTGCCACAGGCGCGGGGTGAAGCTCGCTGAGCTGAATATTCGACAGGTTGCCTGTTCGGCGACGGCCGCGACCAGGCCGCCGAGACTTGAGCGATTCGGGGACGCTGATCCCATGCAATTTGATTTTCGTAAATCAGAAATTCGTGCTATAATTTCTTTTGTCGCCGAATCGAAGCGCGGTCCGGCAAGAGGCTTGAGGGCGCGGAAGGGAGCGAGGGTTTTTTCGTTTTTTCCCTTGTAACCCATTGAAAAGCACAGATTCGCACGAATAAAACCAAGCAAATCCAAGCAATTTTATTTGGATCGGCTTGGTTTTGCTTGGCGCTATTTGGCCGCCGAGGCGAACCGCGGCCGCGCCCGCATCGCTTCGTCGGCGCTGGAGTATGGTACGACGAAGTGAATTCACACCGAGTTCGTCAATCTTCAGCGAGGCGCGTCGAGGGCCTCGATGTTTTGCCCGCGCGTCCATATGCGGTCGAAATTGGCCTCGAACGCGTCGACAGCCGCTTGGTCGGTAACCAGGATAAGATCGTTGTCCTGGCTCGCGAGCCCGGAGCGGGAGAAGTTGCCCGAGCCCGTACGCAACACCTCCCCATCGACGGCATAGGCTTTCAAATGCATCAAGACGCCCTCGCCCTTGACCCGGGCGACCACATTGGGATGGGCCAGCAACGCTTCGACGGGTCCCCCTCGAATGGGTCCGTGCTCGGCGAATTGAGACTTGTCGAGATACAGGCGGATGACCACGTCCCGCTCTGCGGCGTCAGTCAACGCCTCGATGATTTGCGGGTCGGACAGGACGTACGCCGCCATGTCGATGGACAATTCGGCGCGGCCAATCTCCTGAACGTCGACCGCTTCAAGATTCTCTCGCGGAGCATAATGGATCTCGACCTGAGAGCCGCTCTGAGCCCACGTTGTGATCGGCAGAATCAACCCGGCGATGCAAAGTGCGAGAGAAGGGCGGGTCGCCATTGGCCATATTGAGACTATTACCGTGCACAACTTATAGTTGTGACCGATTGGAAATGCAAGGCCCTCACGATATTGCCAGTCGCGGGCGCTCTATCGGATGATGCAGTCCGTGGAGGACTGATGAACGCGGTCGCTGAAGTCACGAGACGTCCATCAGTATGTCCGCATGACTGCCCGTCGGTTTGCGCTCTCGACGTCGAGGTGATCGGCGGACGCATAGGCCGCATCCACGGCGCGCGCGATCAAACATATACAAGCGGCGTAATATGCGCGAAGGTCGCTCGCTATCGCGAGCGAATTCATCACCCGGATCGGCTTACCCAGCCCTTGCGCCTCGTCGGCCCGAAGGGCAGCGGCCAATATGCGCCGATCAGTTGGGACGAGGCGCTCGACCGCGTAGCCGAGAATTTCCTGTCGGTCGAGCGCGAACTGGGAACCGAAAGCGTCTGGCCATATTTCTACGCCGGCACTATGGGTCTCGTGATGCGCGACGGAATCGAACGCCTCACGCACGCGAAACGCTATTCCCGCTTCCACGGGACAATCTGTGTCGGGATTGCCTGGCCCGGATATGTCGCCGGCGCGGGCCGGCTGGTGGGCGCCGATCCGCGGGAAATGGCGAAGTCGGATTGCGTCGTCATCTGGGGCACCAACGCGGTCGCCACTCAAGTCAACGTCATGGCCCATGCGGTTCGCGCGCGTAAGGAACGCGGCGCCAAGATTGTCGCGATCGACATTTATGAAACGGAGACGATGCGTCAAGCCGATCTCGCATTGTGCGTCAGGCCAGGGACGGACGGAGCGCTAGCCTGCGCTGTGATGCACGTTTTGTTTCGCGACCGCGCCGCCGACTGGGACTATCTTGAGCGATACACCGACGCGCCCTACGAACTCGAGTCGCACTTGCGGAGTTGCGGGCCCGCGTGGGCGAGCGCGATCACAGGTGTCGACGCCGGCCAAATCGAGGAATTCGCCGCGCTAGTCGGGCAGTCGAAGCGAACCTTCTTCCGCCTTGGCTACGGCTTCTCGCGCCAACGCAATGGGGCGGCGAACATGCACGCAGCTTTGTGTATTCCCGCCGTAACCGGCGCGTGGGCGCATGAGGGAGGGGGCGCCTTCCACAGCAATAGTGGCGTCTACAAGCTTCGAAAGACGATGATCGAAGGTCTGGATGTCTGCGATTCGAGTGTTCGTCGCCTGGACCAGTCGCGCATCGGCTCGGTTCTTACCGGCGACGCGGAGGCGCTGAAGGGAGGCGCGCCGGTGCGAGCCATGTTAGTCCAGAACACAAACCCGCTGGCCGTTGCTCCGCACCAGGAGAAGGTCCGCCGCGGATTTTCGCGCGACGACCTGTTCACGTGCGTTCACGAGCAATTCATGACCGACACCGCGCGCTTCGCCGATATTGTTCTGCCGGCGACTATGTTCCTGGAACATGACGACCTTTATACCGCCGGAGGCCACCAACATCTGCAGTTCGCGCCGAAGGTGCTCGACCCGCCCGAAGGCTGCCGCTCAAATCACGAGGTGATCGCGGCTCTCGCTCGGCGAGTCGGCGCCGAGCACCCGGCGTTTTCGATGTCGCCGCGAGAGATCATTGATTGGACGCTGCGTAAATCCGGCTACGGCGATCTCGCGAGGCTCGAAACAGAGCGCTGGCTCGATCTCCAACCCCGTTTCGAGGAGGCGCACTTCCTTGACGGGTTTGGCTTTCCGGACGGAAAGTTTCGGTTCAAGGCGGATTGGACAGACGCGCCTGTGGCTAATGACGGCATGCGCGGCCCCTGGCGCGAGATGCCGAGTCTGCCCGACCACTGGCCGATAAACGAGGATACGGATGAGGATCGTCCATTCAAGCTTGCGACCTCGCCCGCCCGAAATTTCCTGAATTCAAGCTTCACCGAGACTCCAACCTCGCGTTCGCGCGAACAGCGACCCGAAGTGCTGATGAACCCGTCGGATGCAGTTCGGCTGGGGCTTGCGCAAGGCGACGTCGTCCAACTCGGCAATGAGCGTGGACGAACGCGATTGCATGTACGGATATTTGAAGGCGTAAAGCCGGGGGTCCTGGTCAGCGAAGGCGTTTGGCCGCCCTCGGCCTTTCTCGATGGGTGGGGAATCAACACGCTTGTCGGCGACGACAGCGTCGCTCCGCATGGCGGCGTGGCGTTTCATGACGTTAGCGTATGGGCGCGCCGGGCGTGAACGGCGGCGTCTTATCGCACTTTCTTTACCGGGGTTGGCGCGATATACGAAAACCCGAGTGTTGACGAGCACGCCCCTTCCCCACGCGAGCGAAACGAAATGAAGAAGCCGTCCGGCGCGCAAACCGACGGGTCTGCGCAAACCCTTGTTGATGTCGCCGCGATCGATCGGCTCGCAAAGATCGTGGCGCAATACGACCTCAACGAGGTTGAAATCAGCCTTGGGGACCTGCGGGTGCGTCTGGCGCGTCAGCGATCCTCATCGGCTCGGGCGATGGTAGCCGCGGTCTCTGAAGCGGCGCCCGTTGCGACCAATCCTGAACGGGGGTCCATCGTCGTTCCGATTGGCCCCGAGCCGCCGGCCGTGGATCCGGTGGGCGCGGTGAAATCGCCGATGGTCGGCACGGCCTATTTGCGACCAAGTCCCGAAGCCAAGCCGTTCGTGGAAATTGGATCGGTAGTAAAGATTGGAGACAAGCTCCTGCTCGTCGAAGCCATGAAGACCTTCAACGACATTGTTGCCCCCCGGGCCGGCAAAGTCGCCAGCATTCTGGTCGTTGATGGCGCGCCGGTCGAGTACGACCAGCCGTTGATGATCATCGAATGACCGCGAAGCAGGGTTACGCGGCGGGCGTTGCCAGCTATCGAGGAACTCGCCTCGATGTTCGATAAAATTCTGATCGCCAATCGGGGCGAGATTGCGTTGCGAGTGATGCGCGCCGCCAAGGAACTCGGCATCGCCACCGTCGCAGTGTATTCGACCGCCGACAGAGACGCGATGCACGTCAAGCTTGCTGACGAGAGTGTATGCATTGGGCCGCCGCCCGCACGCGACAGCTACCTTAACATCCCGGCTATCGTCGCGGCTTGCGAGATCACCGGAGCGGACGCCGTTCATCCGGGCTATGGGTTTCTGGCCGAGAACGCTCGTTTCGCGGACATTCTTGAAGAGCACGAGATCGCTTTCATCGGTCCAAAGGCCGAACACATTCGGATGATGGGCGACAAGGTCGAGGCCAAGCGCACCGCGGCGCGTCTTGGAATCCCGTGTGTTCCCGGTTCCCAAGGCAACGTGCGGGACGAAGGAGAAGCGCGACAGATCGCCGCCGAGATCGGCTACCCGGTCATCGTCAAGGCTGCGGCCGGCGGCGGCGGCCGCGGGATGAAGGTCGCGCGTCGGCCCGATGAGCTTGCCGACGCAATGATGACCGCCAAGATCGAAGCCAAGACCGCCTTCAGCGATGACGAGGTCTATCTCGAGAAATATCTCGCCAAGCCGCGTCATATCGAAGTTCAAGTGCTCGGCGACACCCAAGGCCATGCCATTCACCTCGGCGAGCGCGATTGTTCGCTTCAGCGCCGACACCAAAAAGTGTGGGAGGAAGGTCCCTCTCCTGCCTTGAACCCCGAGCAGCGCGACGCCGTCGGCGGGGTTGTCGCCAGGGCCATGGCCGAACTGGGTTACGTCGGCGCCGGGACAGTCGAGTTTCTCTATGAGGACGGAAAGTTCTTCTTCATCGAAATGAACACGCGCGTGCAGGTCGAGCACCCAGTTACCGAGATGATCACCGGGATTGATATCATCAATGAGCAGATCAAGATTGCGGCCGGCTCCCCACTTTCCATCGCCCAAGACGACGTTCGATTCCTGGGTGCTGCGATTGAATGCCGAATCAACGCCGAGCACCCACGCACCTTCGTTCCCTCGCCGGGGCGAATTACGTACTTTCATCCCCCAGGGGGTCTTGGCATTCGCGTCGATTCGTCGGCCTATCAGGGGTACGTAATTCCTCCCTACTACGATTCTTTGGTCGGCAAGCTGATCGTGCACGGACGAACCCGAACCGAGGCCCTCATGCGACTTCGACGCGCCCTCGACGAATTCATCGTCGACGGGATCGAGACGACATTGCCCCTCTTTCGCGTCCTCGTTCGAAACCCGAACGTCCAGAACGGCCAATATGACATTCATTGGCTCGAGGATTTTCTGAAAACCGAGGCCGAGGCGTCCAAGCCAGAGGCCTGATTCAAGCTCGCGGGCCCCTACGCCTTCACCCGGCCAGCGAATCTCTGACGTAGAAATTGCAGGATTTCCGGTTCCGCCCGGCTCGACGATGCCTCAAGACGCCGAGCGCGCGGAGGGCGAGCGCGGGCATGGGGCTGAAGAGATTCGCCCGTCTCAGCTCAAGCGCTGCAAGCCGGCGCGGGCTTGACCGTTGTTGGGATTGACCAGCACGGCGCGCTGATAAGACTCAACCGCCTTCGCGTGGTTGTTCAATTTTTCGTAACAGAATCCGAGGCCCGCCCACGCTTCCGAGTTGTTGGCGTTGACGTTGAGCGCGGCGTTGAAGTCCTCGATCGCTGCATCGTATTTGCCGGTGGCCATCAAACTCTGGCCACGGGCCTGGTATGGCGCGCCTGCAAACGGGTCGCGATCAATCGCATTGTTGAAGTCGGTAATCGCCTGGACGTTGTCACCCTGCCGCTGATAGATCAGCCCACGCGCGTGGTATGCCTGCGCGCCCTCTGGGTTGAGCTTGATCGCCTGGTTGAGATCGGCAAGCGCGGCGACGAAATCGTTTTCCGAGCGCAGAAGGTTGCCTCGTCCGAGATAGGCGGCTGCGTCGTTAGGATTTACGATGATTGCCTGGTTGAAATCCTGCAGCGCGAGATTGTCTTTCTTCATTTGGCGATAGGCCAACGCTCGATTGGTGTAGGCGCCGGAGAAATTCGGATCGAGCTCGATCGTATGCGTGAAATCCTCGATCGCGTTGGAATAGCGGCCGAGCTTGGCGTAGACGACGCCACGGGTGTTGTAAGCGGCGGCGTCGCGCGGATTGCGCTCAATGACTTCGGTCAGCGACGCGATGTTGCCTTCGTTGGAGGTTTGAGCTGCGGAGTTGGCGTCAACTTCGGCCACATGCGTCGTCGGATTGAAGCCGCCAATCGTTTCGCTGCATGCGGCGAGCATCAGCGCCGTCGCCGCCAACCCCACCGGTATCCAGCCGCGCTTCCGCGTCGATCGCCCCATCATCGCGCGCCGAATCTCGCGGCGAGCCTTAAGGCCCACACCGAAGAAGCGTATCGATCGATGATTGGCGACACCATGTCCAAACCCCCGCCGGTCAGAGCCGCTCCCTGCCGGCGGCCGGCGCCAAGCGCTGAGGTCCCGCGAAACACGTCGGCGCCACAAAAGGGCCGGCGCGAATCAGCCGGCCGGCCGCGGCGCCCCCGGCGCGGGCTTCGGCTTCATCGGAAGCAGGCCCTCGCGCTGCAACTTCTTGCGCGCGAGCTTACGCGCGCGCCGGACCGCCTCGGCCTTTTCGCGCGCCCTCTTTTCCGACGGTTTCTCGTAATGTCCGCGAAGCTTCATTTCGCGGAATATTCCCTCACGCTGCATTTTCTTCTTCAGCGCCTTGAGGGCCTGATCCACATTGTTGTCGCGAACGAGTACCTGCACGGGCTATCCTGTGTGTTGAGGCTAAGCCTCGTAAGAACTGAAGATTGGCGCGACCCGCAATCACGCTCGCTCCCTGGAAGCGAACATTGCGGAGTTGCGCGGCCGTTTACCAGAGAGGCCATTTCTTGTCCAGAGCGCCGACGCCAGCGCCCGCGGCCACGATCCGGTTCCCTTCGCGCGTCGATCGTGGCATAGAACACTCCAACCGGGAACTTGTGCGATGAACAGGTTTGAGCGACGTCCTACCGACGCGGGCGAGGCGAAAATTGAATATGTCGACGGCGACTATCGTATCCTCCGTCCCGGCGCCTTCGTGCGCTGCGCGGTCACCGGCCAGCCGATCCCTCTCGACGAACTGCGCTATTGGAGCGTCGATCGGCAGGAGGCCTATTCAAGTCCGGCCGCCTCGATGAAGCGGGAGTGCGAGCGCGGCTAATCCGAGCGCAAAATGACTTGACCAGGCGCAGATTGTGGGCGGTTGGGGCAAGAAAACCCGGGCAATCGCCAAGAAAATTGGTTTGATTTCCTTGGATTTCCTTGGCGGGAATGAACCTTTTCAACGCGCTACGGCGACCCCCCAGGGCAAAAATTCTAAATGTTTATCTCAAGGGGCATACACAGATCGTCAGAGCTATAAATCCTCGACTCCGCATCCCTTGCGTGGTTCGCATTGAGCGGCGTGCGGCCGACCGTTCTTGACGATCGAGATAGTAGCACGGATTCTGATAATCGGAAAGAAGAAACTCGAGTTTCTCAGCGCCGGCGAGCCCGTGCTCCCCCGCCGGGCGCTCATCGGATGGGCGGAGCGTATTGAATGCCGCCGGAATTCCATAGTTGATTGAGGCCCCGCGGGATGGCGAGCGGGGTTCTCGAGCCCAGGTTGCGCTCGAACACTTCGCCGTAGTTTCCGACATATCGGACAACGTTCGCCGCCCAATCGTTGCCAAGCCCGATCTGCGCGCCAAAGTCTCCGCTGGTTCCGACCAGCCGCATCACCTCGGGCTTCTGCGATTTCAACGCCTGGTTGATGGTCTTCGAACCGACCCCGAGCTCCTCGGCATTGAGCATGGCGAAATAAACCCATTTCACGACGCTGATCCATTGCAGGTCGCTGTCGCGCACCACGGGACCCAAGGGCTCCTTGGAGATGACATCGGGCAGAATGACATGATCCTTCGGATTGGAGAGGCGGAGGCGCAAGGCATAGAGTTGGGACAGATCGCTGGTCAGGACCGAGCAGCGACCGGCGTCGTAATCCTTGACCGACTGGTCGGTCGACGATGAAACAACCTCCTGGAGGCTCATTCCGTTGCTGGTGAAGAAATCGGCGAGATTGTCGATCGTGGTGGTGCCGCTCTGCACGCACACCTTCGCGCCATCGAGCTCGAGCGCCGAATTGATCCGCATCGCGCGGGGAGCCATGAAGCCCTGGCCGTCGTAGTAGGTGACGCCGACAAAGGTCAGGCCGAAATCGGCTTCGCGCCCCATCGTCCAGGTCGAGTTGCGCGACAGGATGTCAATCTTGCCATCCTTGAGCGCCTGAAACCGGGCGTCCGCCGAAAGCGGCACGAGCTTCACCTTGCTCGGATCGCCAAAGATGGCGGCGGCGATCGCGCGGCAGAAATCGACGTCAAACCCAGTCCAGATCCCCCGGTTGTCGACGAACGAGAACCCGGGCAGTCCTTCATTGACCCCGCAGATCAAAGCCCCGCGCGCCTTGACCGCCGTCAAGGTCGGGGACGATGCGAATGCGGAGGCGCTGGCGGCCATCGCCAACAGAAACGTCGACAACGCCAATCGAAAAACCGTTCGACCGTATCCGACAGTTCCGCGCGCTCGACCCATAGTGAGGCTCGCCGTTGATCTCTCCCGCCGATGATAGCTTAGCGGGAAGCGCGAGAAACTGTCAGGGGGTCGGTCCAACGTCGCTCCGAAGCCCCCGGAGCCGCGTGTGCGTGCGCTCCTCGTCCGCTCCGCGAGCCGGCTGTAGCCGACCACATCGGCTACCAGAATCGCCGCGATTTTCCGGGTCTCGCTCATTCTTCGGGCAGTCCAGTCTTGCGCAGGCCTTCGAACACAGGCAACAGATTTGGCATATGCGCGATCGCCCATTTCACAGTGAGATTGGGATTGAGGCGGCGGGCTTCCGCCACAGCGGACTTCGCTTCGTCCATTTTTCCTCCGAGCGCGTAAGCGGCGGCCAAATTTGAGTACGCGAAGAAAGGGCGATAACCAGAGTCGATTGCGTTTTGGTATTCCTCGATAGCGCCGTCGAAATGCCCGAGGCCAAGTTCCGCATTGCCCAACCGGACATGGAGCAGACCGATTAACGGATCGCGCGGACTCAACCGCATCGCTTGCTGCGCATCGGACTTGGCTTGTTCGAACTGGCCGAGAGAGGATTTCGCGGTGCTTCGCGCTCCATACAGCGCCGCATCATTCGGATTGATGGCGAGACCGGCGTTGGCACTGCGGAGAGACTCATCCGCGCGATGCGAAAAGTATAGATAGGCGCTCTTCGCCCTATATGCCCGCATGGTATCGGGAGCGACCAGGATGGCCCTCTCGGCCTGACCGATCACCTTGGCGTCGTAATCGATTCCCGGGCTGGGAAAGAAATAATACTCAAGCATGTAACACTCTGCTTCGCCAGCCAGCGCATCGGCGTCGCTCGGGTCGATCTTGAGCGCCTGTTCGAACAAGGCCAGCGCCGCGTTAATTGCATCCTTAGTGGGGTTCCCGCTGTTTAGTTCAAGGAGCGCCAGTCCGCGCATGTCGAGATCGATGGCGTCGGGGCTTTTGGAGCGGGCTCCTCTCTCTGCTTCCGCCTTTATAAGCTCGACACCCAGTGCATTGGCCAATCGTGCGACAACCTGATCTTGCAACTTGAACAGGTCGGCCACGTCCTCTTCGAAGCGGTCGGCCCACAGGTGCGCGCCCGATTCCGCGTCGATCAGCTGAGCGTTGACGCGCACGCGGTTCTGGCCACGCTGCACCGAGCCTTCGAGGACGTAGCGAACGCCCAGCTCCTTGCCGATCTCCTTGGCGTCGACGGTCTTGCCCTTGTAGGTGAAGGCCGTCGTGCTGGCGATCACGAAGCTGTTGTGGATGCGCGACAGGTCCGAGGTCAGGTTGTCCGTGACGCCGTCGGCGAAATAGTCCTGACTAGGATCGCCGGAGAGATTGGCGAACGGCAGCACGACGATCGAAAGATGCGCGGCCTGGGTTAGCTGGGTGCGCCCAGCCCCGATGAACCACCACGCGCCGCCCGCAATCAGGATGAGTAACGCGGCGATCCCGGCGGCAAACAGCGCCAGCGCCGAATGCCGTTTCGGCGCGGCGGACTCCGCCCACTTCGCTGTCTTCGCCTGCCCGGGGACCCCGACTTGCAGCGAATAAACCCGGATCGGCTCGGCGATGTTTTTGAGTTGGGTCGGGCCGAGATCGCTGACTGCCAGATCAAGCCGCCCCTTCACTTGACGATACGCGTCCTCGGAGAGACAGATCGCGCCCGGCTCGCAAATCCCTTCCAGCCGCGCGGCGATATTGACGCCGTCGCCCATCAGATCGCCGTCCGCCTCCTCGACCACGTCGCCAAGATGAATGCCGACGCGGTACTCGATGCGTCGCTCGGGCGGCAAGCCAGTGTTGCGCTCGACCATGCCGTCCTGCACCTCGATCGCGCAGCGCACCGCGTCGACCACGCTGCGAAACTCGATGAGGCTGCCATCGCCGGTGCGCTTGACGACGCGCCCATGATGAACTGCAATGGTCGGATCGATCAGATCGCTTCGAAGCGCCCGGAGCCGCGCCAGCGTGCGATCCTCGTCCGCCCCGGCAAGCCGGCTGTAGCCGACAACATCCGAGACGAGAATCGCTGCTAATTTCCGGGTCTCGCTCACGGCGCGCCCTTCGACCGAAAGGCAATTTAGCACACCAAGGCCGCTATGGCAGCGCGGACTCGGCATTGGACGGTAAGCCGCTCGCTGAAAGGCTGCACGAACCCATCGCAATCGGATTGCGCCGCTTTGCACGGCCATGTACGGACCCGTCGCGATCGGAATGAGAATTGGGGATCGGCAATTGGGGAGCAGGGCGATGGTTGAGTGGTTCGATGATCTCGTTCTCGGCATGCGCTTCAAGAGCCCGGAAAAGCGGGTGAGCCGCGAAGAGATCAAGCGGTTCGCCTCCGAATTCGATCCCCAGCCCTTCCATCTTGACGAGACGGCCGCCGAGCAATCGGTTTTCAACGGCCTCGCCGCCTCGGGCTGGCACACCGCGGCGATGGCGATGCGCCTGGCCGTCGAAACGCGCCCGTTCGGGCCGCATCCGCTGCTCGGGCTCGGCGTCGACGAACTGCGATGGCTCGCTCCCGTACGCCCAGACGATGTGATCCATCTCGAAGGCGAGGTCGTCGAACTCACCCCGTCCCGGTCGAAGCCGCAAGGGATCGCCCGGGTCAAGTGGACGGCGTTCAACCAGCGCGGCGAGCCGGTCTACACGTTCAATCCGATTGCAATCGTGCCGCGCCGCCCCACCTGATTGGGCCGCAGCGCGACGATTGTGCTTGCAATCGTCCGCGAGATAGTTCATATGTGAACCTTCTCGCGGCGTTCGCGCCGCTGCCGCCGTCATGGGCGGATTTCCGCTTGTCTCTCGGGGAAGTGCGATGCCGACTTACAAGGCGCCTGTCAGCGACACCGTTTTTCTGCTCAACGATGTTTTCAACTATGCGAATTACGCCAACGCCCCCGGCTTCTCGGAGGCGCCGATCGACGTTGTCGAAGCGGTCCTCAGCGAAGGCGCGAAATTCGTCGAGGAGGTCGTCCAGCCGCTCAACCGCATCGGCGACATCGAAGGCTGCAAGCGACGCGACGACGGCAGCGTGACGACGCCCAAGGGTTTCAAGCAGGCCTATAAGGCGCTGGTCGACGGCGGATGGGTGGGGCTGGCGGGCGATCCGGCGTACGGCGGCCAGGGCCTGCCGCCGTTCCTGGCGGTTCTCTTCAGCGAATACGGCTATGGCGCCAATATCGCCTTCTCGATGTACCCGGGCCTCACCAATGGCGCGGTCGCGGCGCTGACCGTCCACGGCAGCGAGGATCTCAAGGCGGTTTATTTGCCGAAGATGACCACCGGCGAGTGGACAGGCACGATGTGCCTGACCGAGCCGCATTGCGGCACCGATCTCGGCCTCATCAAGTCCCGCGCGGCGCCTCAGGCCGACGGCTCCTATTCCATCACCGGCCAGAAGATATTCATCTCCGCCGGGGAGCACGACCTCGCCGACAACATCATTCACCTGGTGCTGGCGCGAATCGAGGGCGCTCCGGCCGGAGTCAAGGGCATCTCGCTGTTCCTCGTACCGAAATTCCTCCCCGGCCCCCATGGCGGCGTCGGCGATCGCAACGGCGTCATCTGCGGCTCGATCGAGCACAAGATGGGCATTCACGGCAACACCACGGCGGTGCTCAATTTTGACGGCGCGAAAGGCTGGCTGGTCGGCGAGCAGCATCGAGGCTTGCCCGCGATGTTCGTGATGATGAATGGCGCCCGGCTCGGGGTCGCGGTCCAGGGCCTCGGCGTTTCCGAAGTCGCCTATCAAAACGCCGCGGCTTACGCCAAGGAGCGCCGGCAGGGCCGCTCGCTCAAAGGGCCGGTCGAACCGGATAAGCCGGCCGACTTGCTGCTGGTCCATCCCGATGTCCGCCGCATGCTGCTCGAGGTGCGCGCCTTCAATGAAGGGGCGCGCGCGCTTCTGGTCTGGATCGCGCTCACCCACGACGAGGCCCGCCATGCCCCGGACGAGAAAGCGCGGCAGGCGGCCGACGATCGGCTCGGCCTGATGACCCCGGTTCTCAAGGGCGTGTTCACCGACTTCGGCTTCGCCAACGCGGTCAAGGCGCAGCAGGTGCTCGGCGGCCACGGCTATATCGCCGAATGGGGCATGGAGCAGTTCGTGCGCGACGCCCGCATCGCCATGATCTACGAAGGCGCGAACGGCGTGCAAGCGCTCGACCTCGTCGCCCGCAAGCTGCCGAAAGACGGCAGCCGCGCGCTCATGGCCTTCCTTGGAGAAGTGTCGCAGTTCCTCGCGGCGGTGAAGAGCGACGCGGCGCTTGCTCCCTATCTCGGGGGCCTGCAGGCGGCCCTTGGCCATCTGCAGCAGGCGAGCCTGTGGCTGTCGCGCAACGGCGTCGCCGATCCCAACAACGCCGGCGCGGCGTCGACCGACTATATGCATCTCTTCGGATTGACCGCACTCGGCTATATGTGGGCGCGCGTGGTCAAGGCGGTTCTGGCTCGCCAGGCCAAGGGTGAGAGCAATCCCGCCGTTGACGCCAAATTGATCCTCGCCAAGTTCTTCAGCGAGCGTATGCTGCCCGAAACGGCGGCCCATCTGGCGCGGCTCAGCGCCGGCGCCTCGACGCTGATGGCGCTGCCCGTGGAAGCGTTCTGACAACGCGTTTGAGGGAGGTCGAAAGCGATGGCCATCGAACCGGCTGCTGGCCTGGCGGGAGGCTGCCAATGCGGCGCGGTGCGCTATCGACTGACAGCTGATCCGACCGGCACCAACATCTGCCATTGCCGGATGTGCCAGAAGGCGAGCGGCGGGCCGCTCATGGCCTTCGGCGGCGTGCCGATGGCGGAATTCATCGTCACCCATGGCGCGATCTCGACCTTTCAGAGTTCCGACATCGCCGAGCGCGGCTTCTGCGCGCAATGCGGGACGCCCCTGACCTATCGAGGCCTCGGCGCCGACCGAATCAGCGTGACGCTGGGCAGTCTCGATGATCCGAACGAAGTAGAGCCCACCGGGCAGCTCGGCGTCGAATTGAGAGTGCGCTGGCTCACCCGCTCCCTGGGCGCTCCGGAGACGCTGACCGAGCAATGGCTGGCGCGACGGAAGATCGCCGCCGTGCAAAATCACCAGCATCCGGATCGCGAAGCTTGAACACCGTGCGCTGCTCGCACGGCAAGGAGAACCAATATGGCCGACGCCTTCATTTATGATCACGTGCGAACGCCGCGCGGGCGCGGGAAGCCGGACGGTTCGCTGCATACCGCCTCGACGCTGCAGTTGGCGGCGACCGCTTTAAAGGCGATCAAGGATCGCAACCATCTCGATGCCGTTGACGTCGACGACGTCGTGATGGGCTGCGTCGATCCGGTCGGCGAGGCGGGTGGCGACATCGCGCGCATGGGCGCGCTCGCAGCGGGCTTTGGCGACACGGTGCCGGGGGTGCAGATCAACCGCTTCTGCGCCTCGGGCCTCGACTCGGTAAATTTCGCCGCCGCCCAAGTGATGAGCGGACAGCATGAGCTGACGATCGGCGGCGGGGTCGAATCGATGAGCCGCGTCGGCATCGGCTCCTCGGGAGGCGCATGGCCGGCCGATCCGTCGCTGGCGATTCCCGCCTATTTCATGCCTCAGGGCGTATCGGCGGATCTAATCGCGACCAAGTACGGCTTTTCGCGCGACGACGTCGACGCTTACGCGGTCGAGTTGCAGAAGCGGGCGGCGGCGGCGTGGAAAGAGGGCCGGTTCAAGAACTCGATCGCGCCAGTCCTCGACGTCAACGGGCTGCCGCTGCTCGACCATGACGAGCACATGCGGCCGAACACGGACATGCAATCGCTGGCCTCGCTCAAACCCTCGTTCGTCATTCCCGGCGAGCAGGGCGGATTCGACGCGGTCGCCATCCAGGCCCATCCGGAGGTCGAGCGCATCATCCATGTCCATCACGCCGGCAATTCGTCGGGCATCGTCGACGGCGCCGCGGCGGTGCTTTTGGGTTCGCGCGAGGCCGGGGCGAAGGCTGGCCTCAGGCCCAGGGCGCGGGTGCGGGCGTTCGCCAACATAGGTTCTGAGCCGGCGATCATGCTGACCGGCCCGGTCGACGTGACGAAGAAGGTGCTGGCGCGCTCAGGCATGAGAATGAGCGACATCGACCTTTTCGAAGTCAACGAGGCTTTCGCCGCCGTCGTTTTGCGCTTCCTTCAGGCTTTCGACATCGATCCGGGCAAGGTCAACGTCAACGGCGGAGCGATCGCGATGGGCCATCCGCTCGGCGCGACCGGGGCGATGATCTTCGGCACCGCGCTCGACGAGCTCGAGCGCACCGGCAAGGGCGCGGCGCTCGTCACGCTCTGCATCGGCGGCGGCATGGGCACCGCCACGATCATCGAACGCGTTTGATCGCGAGACGGAGATTTCTCATGAACCTGACTAATTTTCGCCTCGAGACCGACGCGGACGGAATTGCGCTCGTTGCCTGGGACATGCCGGGCCGCTCGATGAACGTGATCAACAACGAGGTTGTCGGGGAGCTCGGCGAAATCGTCGACAAGATCGCGAGTGACGAAGCGATCAAAGGCGCCGTCTTCACGTCGGGCAAGGATGGGTTCTCCGGCGGCGCCGACCTCACGATGCTGAAGTCTTCGGGCGACGAATACGCCCGCCTCATCAAGACGCAAGGCAAAGAGGCGGCGATGCGCTTCTTCGTCGATCGGACGAAACAGTTGTCGCTGATGTACCGGCGACTCGAGACCTGCGGCAAGCCGGTCGCGGCCGCGATTAACGGCGTATGCATGGGAGGCGGCTTCGAGCTTGCGCTCGCGTGTCACTATCGTGTCGTCGCGGACGCGGACAAGGCGCGCGTCGGACTGCCCGAGATCAAGGTCGGGCTGTTCCCCGGCGGCGGAGGCACCCAGCGAGTGGCGCGACTGATGCCGACGCCGGAGGCGCTGCAGATGCTGCTCAAGGGCGACCAGATCCGCCCCGTCGCGGCAAAAAAGATGGGCCTCGTCGACGAGGTCGCGCCCGCCGATCAGATCGTCGCGCTCGCCAAGGCCTGGGTGAAGGCCAACCCGGGCGCCAAAGCGCGGTGGGACGACCCGAAGTTCAAGGCGCCGTCGGGCAAGGTCTTCTCGGCCCCAGGCATGATGATCTGGCCGCCGGCCAACGCCATCTATCGTCGCGAAACTTACGACAATTATCCAGCGGCGAAAGCGATCCTGACCTCGGTGTTCGAAGGCCTTCAATTGCCGATGGATCTGGCTCTGGCGGTCGAGAGCAAGCACTTCGCCAACATCCTCCTCAGCAAGGAAGCCGCGGCGATGATACGCTCGCTGTTTCTGTCGATGGGCGAACTGAACAAGGGCGCCCGCCGTCCAGCCAACGTCCCGCCGACGAACTTGCGCAAGGTCGGCGTGCTGGGCGCCGGGCTGATGGGCGCGGGCATCGCCTATGTCTCGGCGAGCGCCGGGCTCGACGTGGTGCTCATCGACCGCGACCAGGAATCGGCCGACAAGGGCAAAGCCTATTCGGACCGGATTGTCAGCTCGCAGATCGCCAAGGGGCGCGCCAAGACCGCCGACAAGGACGCGCTGCTCGCGCACATCAAGGCGACCGCCGACTATTCCGAGCTCAAGGGTTGCGAGCTCATCATCGAGGCGGTGTTCGAGGATCGCGCCGTCAAGGCCGAGGCGACCGGGAAGGCGCAGGCGGTCGTTGGGCCGGATGTCGTGTTCGCCAGCAACACCTCAACTCTGCCGATCTCCTCGCTCGCCGCAACGTCGCTGAACGCCGAGAATTTCATCGGCGTCCATTTCTTCTCGCCGGTCGAGAAGATGATGCTCACCGAAATCATCATGGGAGAAAAGACCGGCGCAAAGGGGCTGGCGACGGCGATTGATTACGTGCGCGCGATCAAGAAAACGCCGATCGTGGTCAATGACTGCCGCGGCTTCTACGTCAACCGCTGCGTCGGCAATTACATGGTCGAAGCCCATGCGATGGTGATGGAGGGCGTGCCGCCGGCAATGGTCGAGAACGCGGCCAAGATGGCCGGCATGCCGGTCGGGCCGCTGGCGCTCAACGACGAAGTCGGCATCGACCTCTCGTGGAAGATCCTTCAGGCGGCCAAGAACGATCTCGGCGCCAACGCCGTAGATCCGGCCCAGGAGAAGCTCATCGAAGCGATGGTCGTCGGGCAGGGCCGGCTCGGCCGCAAGAACGGCAAGGGCTTTTACGACTATCCGGCAAACGGGCCGAAGAGCCTGTGGCCGGGACTGGCGTCCATCGTCGGCAAAAAGCTCGATCCCGACGGGATCAGCGTCAGGGACCTCAAGGACCGCTATTTGTTCACAGTGGCCATCGAGGCCGCGCGCTGCCTCTTCGAAGGCATCGTCACCGATCCGCGCGAGGCCGACGTCGGTTCGATCCTCGGCTTCGGCTATGCGCCCTACTCGGGCGGCGCGATTTCGTTCATCGACGGCATGGGGCTCAAGGCCTTCGTAGCTCGCGCCAAAGAGCTGGCGGTGAAATACGGCCCTCGATTCGAGCCCGACGACAAGTTGACCGCCATGTCCGAGCGCGGCGAAACGTTCTACGGAATTTATGGCGGGAAACAGAAGGCGGCTTGAGGGAGAGCTTACGACGGCGGGCGAACCGATCAACGAAGCCTCCCGGTAGCGCGCCCGGCGCATTGTCGATTGCGTGCTTGTCGGGAGAGCGCAGCACTCGACTGTATTTGCTGCTAACGAATTGATTTGGCACGGTTTTTGCGGAACCAATGGTTGCCAGGAAGCGTTGGGGATGACACCATCGCTTGGGGAATCAGGAGAATCCGCATGGCTAGCGCCGACTTCCGTCGCCAACTCGAAGGGTACGGCCTCACCACCGCCAACATCCTCTATCGTATGCCGGACCATCCGGGGATCCTGCAAAATTTCATTTGGCAGCAGCACGACCTGCATCCCCATTTTCCCGAGCTGCGGAAGTTCCTGGATTTCTGGTCACGCGAGCTCGATGGCCTCTTGCACTCGGTGACCGTCGCCCACGCGCGCCTGATCAAGCCCGCGGAATTTAAGGCGATCGGCGCAGAATTTAGGCTGAACTGACGCCGCCGGCAGCCTCAGGCGGCTAAACCGCGGTTTGGCGCAGTCCGCGCTATGCCGACGCAGCGGCCGGTCCAAGCGCAGTCATCGCGTTCTGATCGCCGATCGCCTCGAGGAATGAGCGTCGGAACGCGGCGCGGGAAAAATGACCGTGCGCATATTCGAGTTGGAGACGCGACGCTTCTCTCCAGAGCGCATCGTCCCGAAGCAATTTCACCGCGGCGTCGGCCAAGCCGCGCGCGTCGTCCGCGACAGCGACGCAGTCTCCGATGCCTGGCAGACCCTGGGCGCCGACGCTCGTCGTGACGAGCGGCAAACCCTCTCGCAGCGCTTCGACTACCTTCGATTTGACGCCCGCGCCCATCCGGAGCGGCACCATCGCGATCCGAGCCCGCGCATAGCGCGCCCTGAGCTCGTCTTCACTGACCCGACCCCGGACTTCGACTCGCGCGCCCGCCAGCGAGCGCACCGCCTCGGTGGGATTGGCGCCAACCAAGGACAGCGTCGCGTCGGGGACCTGCTCCCAAATCAATTTCATGACATCGCTCGCCAGCCACGCGGCTGCATCAACATTCGGGGGGTGCCCGAACCCTGCCACAAATAGGATTTCGTGATTGCTTGCCGGTTCGCGACCGTCGCCGAACTCCTCGTATGCATACGGGACGATGGTCGCGGCCCGCGCCGACAGGGGTTTCGCTACCGCGGTTTCTTCCGGCGATGGATAAAGCACGACATCCACTTGCGCCCAGACGGATTTTTCAATTCCTTCCATGGCCGCCGCGTCAATAGCCATTTGGGCGTCGGCATTCCTTTGAGCTTCCATACCCATCCGCTGATAATGGAGGTCATGGCCGTAGTAGACGAGCATCGCTTTTGAATGCCTTCGCAACGAGGCAATGTATCTCACCGCGAAGGCCGGTCGGCTGAGTACCGCGAGCGAAATTGCATAGCCGTTTTGCCTGATCCAGTCGTCGAAATAAAGGCCAAAACCGTAGAAGACCTCGACGCCCAAGCTCTGAAGCGATGCGGCATATTCAGGATCATAAGCTAGATTGTCGGGCCAGAATTTTACGATGTATCCGGCGTATTGCAGGCATTCTATGATTGCGAGCATTGTTCGCGAGCCGGCGTCCTGATCAGGTTGCGGAATATAATGGTCCACGACCAATGCGGTTTTGCGATCACGACTTCGATCGCGCGCCCGCATGACCTCGAAGCCCGGGCTAAAATTTTCCTTCAATAAGGTCTCGTGCCATCGTTGAAAAAGCTTCCTCGTATTTGTGATCTGGTAGGTCTTGACCCCGGAGGTAACGTCTTTGCCCAGGCTCACTCCTTCTAAATGCACGATCGTCGAGAACGGACAATAATAAACCTTCTTGCCAGCCGCCCTTAGGCGGAAAGCGAGGTCGCTATCCTCGCAATACGCCGGCGCGAAATCCTCATCGAATCCGCCAAGCTTTTCCCATAGCGCACGAGGAACCAGGACCGCGCACCCGGAAATGTAATCGGTCTCCCTCACATAATTATACTCGGGTTTGTCCGGGTCGTCCGATCTGCCGTAATTCCAGGCCGAGCCGTCATCCCAGATAATCCCGCCCGCTTCTTGAAGAGTGCCGTCTGGAAACAGCATTTTGGAGCCGGCCAAGCCCGCGTCCGGGAATCGATCGAAGACCGCCAGCAAGGGCTCCAGCCAGCCCCCACAAACCAGCGTGTCATTATTCAAGAAGAATAAGTAGTCTCCCTTCGCCAGCTGCGCGCTTCGGTTGCACGACCTGGTAAAGCCAAGATTGGTCGGATTGATCTCCAGCCGAAGCCCCGGGACCTGTTTCAGAATTTGAATGCCTGCATCGCCTGACGCGTCGTCAATTACGATGACCTCGAATGGCGCTGCCGGCGGAAATTTAGCGATGGATTTCAGACACTGCAAAGTCAGCCAGGGCTTTGCGAAACAAGGGATGATCACGGATACAAGCGGATGATCGCTGGTCGGCAGGCGCACGCCGGCGACATCCGTGTTCCGCAGCGGCCGCTTAGCCTCCGAGGTCAGGATTGGTCCGAACGGAATGCGCCTCGGCGCCGGCGCGCCAAGAGGCGCAAAGTACTTATCGAAGCGCCGCGGGCTACGGCTTTCGGCAGAACTCGCGAATCGCGCCGACATTCGCTTGGAAATCGGCGCAGTGGCCGAACTGAGAATTGTCAGCAAACGGTAATTGAAGGCAAATTTGATCGGCCTGAATGGCCTTTCATAGGTCCGTCTGAGCTGACCTGCCAGATTTGCACGCTCGCTCGTCAAATGCGCCACAACGGCTTTGAGCGACTCGCGCGCCGCGATCGCTGAATCCCGTTCCTTTTCATATTGCGAGGCGCGCGCTTCCGCTCTCGCCATCGCGTCACGTGCGTCATGTTCGGTGAAGTGATCGTCGGCGGGGCCGACTGCCCCCGTGAGCGGTCTCGCGACAGCCCAAACGCGGCCGGCGCCTCTCGCGCGCTCAGTGTCGGCCCAGGCGACGGCAGCACGCGCCGCCTCGCCGATAGTCAACGCCCCGAGCGGGGCATTGTCGTCGTCGGCCGGCCCCAGCGTTGTCTCCGACCGCTCGCCATCTAGGATCAGCGCGCCCAACCAGACGCCCACTTCGCCGCCCCTGCGATAGCCAAGCTTCAGGCCTAAATTCTCTGGGCCGACCGAAATCCACATCGGACGCTCGGAGACCGGCAAAGCGCGACGGCCCGCCGGCGATCCAAGCTTCACAACTGGACTGCTGTCCAACGGCGGTGAATTGTTCACGTTTTCAACCAATGTGCGTCGCCCGAAGCGCCTAAGAGCTCTGTCATATCCGATGGCTTCCACGCAGTGAAATTGCAGTCCAACAGCGCTCGATCTTCAGCGCGAATTTATCGCGCCGGCCCGCGATCGAGGAGCTGCGCCTCGATCCTCCTGCCGCCCCTCGCTCCAAGATTCCGCCTCGTCTCTCGTCGAGGGCGGTGGGTGAGGCCGTCGGCCCGGGATTCGTGTGTCCTCGCGGCCGAGGCCGATAGGGCGACGCCACGAGCCCGAAATGAATTCGCGCAGTCCGTGGTCTTGGCGCGCCAGCGGATTGGACACGGTATTTTGATAACAACCAGCTTTGCTCGGTCCGGAATTCCTGGCCCCTACCACCAGGATCATTTGCCTGTCCAGTTTGTCTTGTTTCGTGATCTCAATGTGACTATCACGCCGCCGGGCGTCGTAGGCAATTGGCGGCCCGTTTCTTCGAGGCCGCTTGATGAACGCGTCGCGCCAGTTCCGGGGTGGGCCTATGGACCAATCAACCGGGCTGAAGCGGGTTGCGCTCATCGATCGCGACGGGACGATCATCGTCGACAAGGTCTACTTGCGGGACCCGGACGGAATTGAGTTTGCGCCGGGCGCGATCGAGGGGCTGCGATTGCTGCGCGACGCCGGATTTGCGCTGGTCCTGATCACCAATCAGTCGGGGATCGCGCGCGGGTATTTCGACGCGGTGCGGCTCGAACAAATTCATGACCGGCTCCAGTCCATGCTGGCGGCGGAGGGGCTGAGGCTGGAGGCGATCTACGTCTGTCCACATGGCCCCGACGATGGCTGCGATTGCCGCAAGCCAGCGCCGGGAATGGTGAAAAGCGCGATGCGTGATTTGGGCTTCGGGCCCGATCAGACTGTGCTCATCGGCGACAGCGACGCCGATATGGGGGCGGCGGCCGCGGCTGGCGTCGCCGGCCTGCGAGTGGCGAGCGCTGGCATGCCCGCCGCAATCGGCGCTGCGGCCGATTTCCTCGAAGCCGCCCGTCGCGCCCTCGCGCTCCTGGCGAAGCGCGAGGGCGAAGACGCAGGGCGCCGGTGATCGCGGAGGTGCGTGTGGGCCAGCGCTCAGGATCCGTCATCGCGCCCCGGGCGTCACTTCGTACCCGTCGCTGTCGGCAAGCTTAAAGCCGGCGACGACCGCCGAGGTCGTGAACAGGCGCTCGGCGGCGTGCTCCAGGCCGCCGTCCAGGAGTCCTTGCTCCTCGGGAAAGGCGCACGCCAGGTTGAGGTCGCGCAACGGCCGCAGCGCCTCCGGGCGGACCCAAAACATGGTCCCGCCGTAGAAGTCGAGACGAAACTCATCGGGGGCGACGCCCATTCTCGCCGCCAGCTTCAGCACTTTCGGCCGGGTCTTGCCCCAGGACGGCGCCAGCGGAGAGCTTTCGCTCGGAAGACGAAAGGCGCGCGGGCCGATGATCCCAACGCTCGCGTCAGCCTCGAACGCGTTAACGATCGATTGGGCGATCCCCGGGCCGGCAAGAAGATCGAACAGCGACCGTCGCCGCCACAACGCGCCGAGATATGAGATGCGACCGCCGTCGTGCGACTTCTTACCGTGGATCTTGCAGACGTAGCGGTAGCGATCGAGCCGGCCCGCCTCCAGGAGCTCGAGGAAAGGACGGACGTCACGGCCGCGATTTTCGGTCACGATGACCTCGGCGTCCGGAAAATCGCGGGCGACCGCGCCGACCAGCCAATCGCGTCCGGGCACCGTGGTTACGATCAGGTCGAAGGGAATGGTCAGACGCTTCAAGACGCCGGCAATGTCAGGCCAGGTGTCTTCGTAAAAGACATGCGCGACCACAGCCGCGGCCGGAGTCGAAGCGAGTGGCGCCGGAGGCGTGGCGCGTTCGATCGGCGCCCAACCCTGGAGGAGTTCGGGATGGCTCGTGACCAGCCGGCCGTCAAGCGCGACCCCGGTGTTGAACATGTGCTGATTGAAAGTGGTGAAGCGCTTTCGCTCCGGCTTGATCCCGTAGCAAAATAGCGAAAATTCAGCGAATTTGAGGTATTTCTTCTTCTTGAACATCAACCAGAGCCGCAGCCGGACCCAGAGCGAAAGCGGGAGGCTCAGCGGCTCGGCGCTGAAGTCGTCGCCTTCGATCGAGCGCGTCGGCCCTCCGGTCGGCACGACGAAGTAGCCGAGCCCTTCGGAATAAGGCAGGAGCACGATCTGGCTGGCGTTCGCCCCGCTAATTCGTAACTGCGAGACGTGGTTGCCGAGAGCGCCGCGGGTTGGCCTCAACCGGGTGGCGCGCTCAAGGTTCATTCGAAACTTGCTCATCGGGGTAAGCCGCATCCTCTAGCGAGGACGCGCGCGCCGGGCAATCGCCCGGCCAGCGTCTTGGCCCGCATGACGGCAGGTTGGCCAGGCGAGCCTAAAAGGAATGGGCGCGCGCGCAGGCGGCGCGATAGACAGAGCCGAACAAGGATTCGCGCCCAATGACCGTCAAAACGCCCAACATCCTTATCGTCATGGCCGATCAGATGGCGCCGGCGTTCTTGCCGATCTATGGTCATGCCTTGACCCGCGCGCCGAACATGCAAGCGCTGGCGCGGCAGGGCGTGGTGTTCGAGAGCGCCTATTGCAATAGTCCCCTTTGTTCACCGTCGCGCGCTTCGTTCATGTCGGGCTCGCTGCCGTCACGCACCCGCGTCTACGACAACGCGGCGGAGTTCGGAGCCAGCGTTCCGACGTTCGCGCACTACCTGAGGCTCCGCGGTTATCAAACCATTCTGTCAGGAAAAATGCATTTCTGCGGGCCTGATCAATTGCACGGGTTCGAAGAGCGGCTGACCACCGACATTTATCCCGCCGATTTCGGCTGGACGCCCGACTGGGATCATCCCGAGCATCGCCCGAGCTGGTATCACAACATGAGTTCGGTCCGGGAGGCCGGCGTCTGCGTGCGCACCAACCAGCTCGACTTCGACGACGAGGCGGCCTTCATGGCCGAACGGGCGATCTTCGACATTGCGCGCTCCAGGGATCAGCGGCCCTTCCTGCTTGCGGCCTCCTTCTCGCATCCGCACGATCCATTCGCCGTGCCGCAGCGCTACTGGGACCTCTATCGCGATTCCGACATCGACATGCCGGCGCCGGCGATCGCCCCCGAGGCGCTCGACGCCCATTCCCGCCGCCTGCGCCATGTCTGCAACATGGACGCTGAGCCGGTGACGGAAGCTGAAGTGCGCGCCGCGCGCCACGCCTATTATGGCGCGATCGCCCATGTCGACGACCTCATGGGCCGCCTGATGGCGGCGCTGCGGGCGGCCGGGCTGGCGGAGGATACGATCGTCATCCTGACCAGCGATCACGGCGAAATGCTGGGCGAACGCGGCCTCTGGTACAAGATGAGCTTCTTCGAAGGCGCGAGTTGCGTCCCGCTCGTCATCGCCAGTCCGGGCCGCTTCGCGCCGCGCCGCGTCGCCGCCAGCGTCTCGCTGGTCGATCTCATGCCGACCCTCATCGACTTCTCCGGCGGGGATCCGCAATCACTCGGGATCGCCCTCGACGGGCGCAGCCTCGCGTCCTCCCTCGGCGGCGGCGCCGGACATGACGAGGCGATCGGCGAATATCTCGCCGAAGGCGCGATCGCGCCGCTGGTGATGATCCGTCGCGGCGCGTTCAAATTCATTCACTCGCCGGTCGATCCCGACCAGCTCTACGACCTTGGCCATGATCCCGGCGAGCGCGCCAATCTGGCGGGCAAGGCGGAGAGCGCGGCCGAGGTCGCCGCGTTCCGCGCCGAAGTCGCCAAGCGCTGGGACCTCGCCGCATTGGACGCGCAGGTGCGGGCGAGCCAGCGCCGGCGCCGGCTTGTCGACGCCGCGCTCAACAAGGGCGAGCGCCGCGCCTGGGATTTCCAGCCTCTCCGCGACGCCTCGCGGCAATATATGCGCAACAACATGGACCTCGACGATCTCGAGGCGATGGCGCGATTCCCACCGATCGTGAATTCGTAGTCCGCCTTTCCATTCAGCCGCGTTTGATTGTCCACCCCGAGTATTCGCAAGAAAGGTTCCACGCGCCCCAAAAACGGGCGATTTCTCGCTTGGCGTTTCTGCTTAATTCGCACGTCAGGCGGGGCTTGCGTTATCTACGTTCGATCAGGTACAATATTCTTCGTGAATCCGCATTTTAGACAAGGCGAAGAATTGTTTCGCGTCCCTGGCGTGAAAATTAAGTTTAAACGAATCGGCCCGGAATTGAACGGAGAGAAAAAATGCCGATAAGTTACTACAAACTGAAGGACGAAATATATGATGAAGTGACCAGCTACATCGATAAGAGATTTGATACTGAGAAATCTCTAATATTAAGCTATATCGGATGGGGTTCACGTATTGCGATAGCTGGACTTGGTGTTGCCATCGTAACGGCAGGTTTCTTTGGTTGGAAGTCCTACGACAATATAGACAGCACCATAACTGCTGAAATAATTAAGAGATTTGATAAAGACAATCCTGTGAAGAAGTATGACACGTTACTCAAACAATCTGCTGTTGGCGGGGTTATTGCTTCTCTCAGCGCTCGAATTGCCGACCCGGCAAAGCCACGCGCATTTTCTGATTACGATGACTCCGTCACCTTCCTGAGCAACGCTTTGCTCGATGAGGACGTTAATTTACAGACAAAAACGTCAATTTTAGAATTTGCCAAGGCCCTTCCTAGCGTCAGTTCTCGCGAGGTTCTCGCGCGTTCAGCGCGAAAGCTGATTAAGGTTGACAATACGGACACCCGGGAGCAAACGGTTTTGGCTCTGGCGCAGCTCATTGATTTGTACAGCAGCGTAGATGCGGCGAAATTTGCAACAGATATTCTGTCAATTTACGATAAGTATCCGAGTGAACTAAATATACTTCGCACTGTGGCAGATTCTCTTATTAAAAGCGATAATTCGCAAGCAAATCGATTTGTAGAAAAGCTGGCGGGGATGGACGATCCGGTAGTGAAATACGCTATTTTTGTGGAAAATATGAAATTCCAAAATGATTTTAAATTTGATGACACCTACGTCAAAGGCATCGTGAATACGGCTCTCTCCACTTTGGGAAATTTCTCAGGCGGCAGGGATAGTACTGTTAGTTTTGAGCAAATATTCGACGCGCTTGAGAACATTGACATAAAAAATAAGAATTATTGGCCATTTGTATTGGCGATTACCAGCGCCTTTAGAGAGAAAAATTACTATCTTTACTACCAGATCGATGTTTTCAGTAATTATCAAACATATAACGTGATACTCAGCACGTCTGGTGGAAGTGGCTGGGACTTTGACTTAAAGGAGATCAACGACATATCAAGAAGGGTATTTAGGGCCTTTGTCAATAATACGGATGCATTTGCTAAGGCAACGCCAGCAGATCTTGCCGCACTTGATTTTTGGATGTTGAAAGTTTCCCCCAGAAATATCAACAGACCTCCCGATGTTTCGACGCAAAGTCATATTGTCTATGTCCTATATGACGGTGCAAACGATTTATTTGATGGGCAGGGAAACAAAATAGGCGATGGCAGAATTGGTGGACGTTGTGCTTTTATTGTGGAGCAGCAAGGTCCGACTGAGAAAATCTCTATAACTTGGCGGGATCCAAGCGGCGCCTTGGTGAACAAGAAGGTGGATAGCATTGTCGGCCTCGACCGGACACGTGTTTCTCTGAGAGGGGTTCCCGGCCTATCGGCACTGGAAGACGAGTTGTGATCTATCCGAGCTGAATTCCGGCCGACGCGATAGGATTCATCTGGATCGGGTGCGTCCAAAGGTCTGTAGCCCTCCAGAGCGAGGCGATTGCCGAGATTTCCCCGCATAGGCCGGCCGTCGAATTAGATCGCAGGAATTGGGCAGTCGCGGCGAACACGCGATGCTAGAGGCGTGTTCAAACGCCAACTTTCGGAGGCCGGCGATGACCATTGCGGCCCAGCGCGCGATGACGGCGCGCGAGTGGGGACTTCTGGCTCTGCTTTCGCTGCTCTGGGGCGGATCGTTCTTCTTCGTCGGCGTGGCCGTCAGGGAGATTCCGCCGCTGACGCTTGTCGCGTTGCGGGTCGGCCTGGCGGCGGCCTTGCTCTGGGCGTGCGCGCCGCTGATCGGTGTTTCGCCGCCAAGGAGCATGAGGGCGATCGCGGCTCTCGCCATCCTGGGTTTCGGGAACAGCGCCCTGCCCTTCGCGCTGATCGCCTGGGGACAGACCCATCTGCCGAGCGGCCTCGCCTCGATCCTCAATGCCGCGACGCCTCTCTTCACCGTCCTCGCGGCACATGTTCTCACGGCGGAAGAAAAACTCAGCAGGCTCAAACTGTTGGGAACCCTGGCGGGAATGGCGGGCGTCGCCTGGCTCATCGGGCCGGACCTGTTATTCGGCGGCGGGACCATGCGGGGGTGGGCGGAACTCGCGGTTCTCGCGGCGGCATTGTGCTACGCCCTGTCCGCCATTTACGCCCGCCGCATGCGTTCTCTCGACCTCAAGCCGATCGACGTCGCCGCCGGACAGGCCACAGCGGCGACCTTGTTTCTCGCGCCCCTTGCGCTCGTCATCGACAAGCCTTGGACCCTACCCATGCCGAGCGGGCCGGCCGTCGCTTCGGTGGTCGCGATCGCTGCGTTTTCCACTGCGCTCGCCTTCATCGTCTACTTCCGTATCCTGGCCGGGGCCGGCGCGACCAACGTGCTGCTCGTGACGCTCCTGGTCCCAGCGACCTCGGTGCTGCTGGGAGCGTTGTTGCTCGACGAGCGACTGCTGACGCGCCAGTTCCTCGGGTTCGCTCTCATCGCGGTCGGTCTTGCATTCATCGACGGCCGCCTGCCTCGCGCCCTGATCGGCGGACGCCATAACCCTAACCCGGCGGCGGGCGATTCCTCCCGGCTCCCCATCGGCCAGAAATCGCGCTAAGCTCTCGCGTCAAGAGGGTCGCGATGGCGATGGAGACCAAGAAGCCGATCGATCTGGCCGCCCGCGTCGCGGAACGGCGCGGCGGCCGCCGAACCTTCGACGCGACCGACAGCGCCTGGCGGCGCGAGACCTTTTGCCTGCCGCGGGGCGAAGCGCGTGAGAAAGCGCGCGAATGGTTCGAGCGCTTCCCCAAGGCGGCCTATATGACCGAGATCGAATCCTGGCGCGAGCTCGCCGACGACCGGATCGAGTTCGTCATCCGTCGTCTGCCGTCCGCCGACTGAGCCGAGTTCCACCAGCGACGCGGACGGAGCCGGCGGCGCAACGAAATCCAAACCCAACGCAACAAAATCAAAATCCAGGACAACGAAAACAAAATGCTCTTGTCTAAAATACTCCAACGTTTCAATAACTTAAACGAATGGTCCGCAAGAAGAGGATCCTCTCGCCAAACCGGCGCGACCATGCGCCAGCGACCGCGAGCCGCGCCTGACGGCGACCGCCGAACCCGACGACAGCGGACACGATAGCACGGCCTTCTGATTATCGCAAAGAATTGTTGCATTTCTCGCGCGGGCGCCAACTACGGGTTCTCGCGGCAAGGCGTGAGTCGGCGGAATAGCGGACGTTGAAGCCAGTGCGAGGTCCGCCCAAACCGAGCGTTGGCCGTCGTCCCAAGCAGCCACGTTCCAGCCGATCCCGAGTCAGACTTTGACCATCAACTCGATGACACAAAGGGTGGCGACTTTGGCCCCGAGCGGAATCGCGTTCAGGTCGACGCGGAAGTCGGGGTTGTGAGCCGAGAACGGAAGCCGCCGTTCCCGGATCAGTTCCTCGGTGAACAGAGCGGGATCTGCGACTCCGACCGTTCCGCGCTGCGCGGCAAAGTCCGATGGGTCGAGAGCAGGTTCCTGATGGGATCTTCATCCTACCGTGGGCGCCCGTTGTCGCCGAACATTGACCCCCATATAAGGGCTAGCATTCGCGGGCCCGGCGAGCGGGTCGGTGAACGAGCGCCCAGATTCGGGGGTTGAATTGTCTTCGTCCAGGATTGAGCACGAGCGAATCGTCATCATCGGCTCGGGGCCGGCCGCGTACACGGCGGCGATCTACGCTGCGCGCGCTCTTCTGAAGCCGCTGGTGCTCACCGGCTTCGAGCCGGGCGGACAATTGATGACCACGACCGATGTCGAGAATTATCCCGGATTCGCCGAGCCGATCCAGGGCCCTTGGCTCATGGAGCAGATGCGCGCCCAGGCCGCGAACGTCGGCGCGCGCATCGAGGGCGAATATGTGACTGCGCTCGAGCTTGGACGGCGGCCGTTCATCGTCCGGTGCGACAGCGGCCGAACGCTCGCCGCCGAGGCGATCATCCTGGCGACCGGCGCCAAAGCCAAATGGCTTGGCATCGCAAGCGAGAATACGTTCAAGGGCTTCGGCGTCTCGGCCTGCGCGACCTGCGACGGGTTCTTCTTCCGCGGCAAGTCGGTGGTTGTCGTCGGCGGCGGCAATACCGCGGTCGAGGAGGCGCTGCATCTCTCCAACATCGCCGCCCATGTGACCGTCGTGCATCGACGGGATTCCTTCCGAGCTGAGAAAATCCTTCGCGAGCGCCTCGCGGCGCGCCATAATGTCTCGATCCGGTGGAACAATGTCGTCGAGGCAATCCTCGGCGAGCGGACGCCGCTCGGCGTTACCGGGGTCAGGGTCAGGAACGTCGTCACTGGCGCGCTTGACGACTTGTCGGCCGACGGCGTCTTCGTCGCGATCGGACATGAACCGGCGACCGAACTGGTGCGCGGACAAGTGGAGCTGAAGTTGAACGGCTACGTTCAGACGGCGCCGGGCTCGACGGCTACCAGCGTCGAGGGCGTTTTCGCCGCCGGCGACGTCGCCGACGACGTGTTCCGCCAGGCGGTCACCGCCGCAGGGCTCGGCTGCATGGCCGCGCTCGAGGCCGAGCGCTGGCTCGCGGCGGAGCAGCCGAAGCGCGCGGCGGCCGAGTAAGCCGGCGCGGGCGCCAAGCCGAGCGTGACCGCGGTAGATCAATGAGCCGGACGGGCCAGGGAAACGCCTATGGACTGGGACAAGCTGCGCGTGTTTCAGGCCGCCGCCGATGCGGGGTCGTTCACGCACGCGGGCGAGACGCTGGGCTTAAGCCAGTCGGCGGTGAGCCGTCAGGTCGGAGCGCTGGAGAGCGACCTCGGCGCGCCATTGTTCCATCGCCACGCGCGGGGGCTCATATTGACCGAGCAAGGCGAAATGCTGCTTGGCGCGGTGCGCGACGTGGTGCTCAAGCTCGACGCGGTGCGGAGCCGCCTCATCGACAGTCGCGAGAAGCCGCACGGCGAATTGCGGGTCACGACAACTCTTGGCCTCGGCGCCAATTGGCTCGCCCCGCGGCTCGGCGAGTTCGTCGATCTCTACCCGGAAATCAAGCTGCAATTGCTGTTGTCGGACGACGATCTCGACCTCGGCATGCGGGAGGCGGACGTCGCATTGCGCCTGCGCGAGCCGAGCCAGCCTGACTTGATCCGGCGGCGGCTGTTCACCGTGCATTTCCACGCCTACGCCGCAGCCGACTATCTCAGAAAGCACCCCCAGCCGCGCAAGGTCGAAGATCTCGACCAGCATCATCTGGTCGCGTTCGGCGCGCCGACGGCGACCCATCTGCTTTACGATCTCAACTCGCTTTTGAGCCTGGGGCGCGACCCGAAGACCCCGCGCACGCCGCAGATCACGGTCAATAATCTCGCCGCGATGACCCACGCGGTTGAGAACAGCGTCGGCATCGCCGTATTGCCCGACTATTGCGTCCAGCCGCAGTCGGGGCTAGTCCGCCTGCTGCCCCAGGCCGACATGCCCGAGATGGACTGCTTCCTCGTCTATAGCGAGGAGCTCAAGAATGTCGCGCGGGTCCAGGCTTTCCGCGACTTCCTCATCACCTCGGCGCAGCGTTGGCGATATTGACGGCGGCGGTGCAGCGCCGTTGCACCTGAAGTCTGGGGATGCAAAGCCTGCGCCGGGCGCGGCCGGCGCTGTCGAGGTTCAAACAGCCGCGTGATCCGGGGCCACCTTCGGGCGGCCCTTTTCGCCGCGCAGGCCGGCGATGAGCCCTTTGACCGCGGCGGCAAAATTGCGCGTCGATCCGGCCGCCAGATACTGGCCGCTCCTGAGGAAAGCTACGAACAGGGTCCAGAGAAACCAGCGCGGATGATGCCGGCGTACGAAGTGAAGTTGATTTCGATTGCTCAAATAGACCGAAAAAGACGATCGTTTGGCCCGATCTCTGACGGCGCCGCTCGAGCTGCCGCTGATGTGGGGAACCACGGAATTGTGGGCGTAGCCAATGCCGCAACAGGCCGCCCTGGCGCGGATCGCCCAGTCGACTTCCTCCCAATACAGAAAAAAGGATTCGTCCATCAAGCCGACCCGCTCGATGCAATCTCTGGTGACATACATTGATGGCCCGGTTGGGGAATCCATCCGTCGTTCGACGTCTTCGGGGTCTGGAGCAGGCGACACCGGAGCAAAGATGTCGACGCCAGTCAGCCTGGCGCTGAGCTTGTTCCATTTCAAGCCCCGGGACGAGGCGATGTCGGATCGGCCAGGGATCATGAGTTCGGCTTCCGACCATGCCTTTGCCTCGCTTCTTGGCGTAGTCGACGAGCTCCGCCAGGGCGTCGGGTTCAGGCCATGTGTCCGGGTTGAGGATCCAGACTGCGGTCCAGCCGGGTTCGGCGAGCAAAGGCCGAATCCATGCGTTGGTTCCCCCGGCAAAGCCGAAATTGTCGTTCGCCTGCGCAATGGTGACCGGCGTCTGCCCCCCGTCGAGCCGTAGCCTGGCCGCCCGCACGAACTCATCCGATGCCGGCTCTATGTGCTCGACTTCCCCCTCGCAGGGACCGCCCTTTTCCGACGAGGCCTTCTCCAGCGCATCGAACGCGGCAGGCCCGCCATTTTCGCAGATGAAAACCTCGAATTTTGGACAGCCGCGTTGCCTTCCAATCGCGCTGAGGCATTTGACGGTGTCTTCCGGATGTCCAAACCCCACGATGACGATCGGAACCTCGGCGGCGACTGGCATCCGGCGATCACTCCTCAACCGAGCGGAGGGCAGTTCGATGCGAGCCCACCAACCGATAAGCCCGGAATTGCGCCACGGCGCAGAAGTCCGTCGCACCGGGCAGCATTCTGTTTGACCTCAAGCGTCATTGGCGTATTTGCTCATGATCGATACCGTTTTTTCGAAGTTGCTCATTTCAAGAATGTCGTCCGTCTCCAGCATCGTATCGAATTCCGATTCAAGTGCAGCGACCAGAATCATATGACCGATCGACGTCCAAGCCGGGTAGGCTTGATAAACAAGCGTTGACGTATTGGTCCCGTCATCAAGGTCGAAGCTCTCTTTGAACGCGTTAAATACCCGGTCCCTAACCGTCATCGACTCCGCCTCCGCGATTGTAAGATTTTCTGGCCTGAGAGCGCAGCCGGACGGGCCGAACGTCACCTCGCTCCGGAGGCGCCCAACTGGACATTCGTTTCCCGAACCGCAGCCTCAGCGTTCGGCTCTCCCCTGTGGCCCACGACGCGGGCTGGGTTTCCGACCGCAATTGAGCTGGCGGGGATCGACCGGGTGACCACCGAACTCGCGCCGATGATACAGCCGTCCCCGATCTCCACGCCGGCGACCACCATGACCCGTGCGCCAAGCCAGACGTCGTCGCCGATGACCACGTCGCGCTCCATTTTGGGCTGATCCATGACCGGCGTTCCCGGCTCGGTCCGGTAGTTCGAAGCGGTGATGAAGACTTCGGGTCCCAACAAAGCGTGGCGGCCAAGCGTGATCCGGCCGACCGAATCCCCGGCCCAAATCGAGCAACGGGGCCCGATGTGAGAATAGGCGCCAATCTTGATCCGCTCGCCGTTCCTCAGCGATACGTTAGGAGCCATTCGCACGCCTGGTCCTATATCCGCCAGCCGTCGAGGACGGACATAGCTGTAGTTGTAGTAGTGGACTATGCGGAACAGTTGGGACCACGCGCGAGGGTCAATAAGAGAAAGGCCGAATGACAGGGCTCTGCTTTTCTTCCGCAAAGAGACGGGCGGAAAAGGCGGCTCGGAAATACCACTCATTTCGCCCCTTTCCGCCAGTTGCTGCCACAACCAAGGCTTCCGCGAACCGCGGCGGAATATGCACGGATAGCCGAATTGCGCAAGGCTGAGACGCAGAGCGGCTCGCGTTGGCGCGACATCGGCTTAGAGCTGGTAAGAAGGCGAAAACTCTGAGGCTGGAATCGCGCGCCGCCGGTACACGCGGTTCGGCGAAAGCTCACATGTAGAGCGGCTCTTTGTCGAGCCCTTTGTAGAGCGAGGCGACTTGCTCGCCATAGCCGTTGAACAGCAGCGTCGGGCGTTGGGAATTGTCGTTGAGGAAGTTCTCGCGCGCCTGGCTCCAGCGGGGATGGGGCACATCCGGATTGACGTTGGCCCAGAAGCCGTATTCGTCTGGTCCCAAGGTCTCCCAGAACGTCTGCGGCCTCTTGTCGACGAACGATACCCTGACGATCGACTTGATGGACTTGAATCCATATTTCCACGGGGTCGCGAGGCGGATCGGGGCGCCCTGAACCTTGGCCAGCGGCTTGCCATAGGCTCCGGTGGCGATGAAGGCGAGGTCGTTCGCCGCCTCGGCCATCGTCAGGCCCTCGATATAGGGCCAGGGCATGAAGGAGCGTTGCCCGGGCGCCATTTTCTTGTCGAGGAAGGTCTCGAACTGCACGTATTTGGCCGAGGACAGCGGACGCGCGAAGTCGACAAGCTTGCGCAGCGGGAAGCCGGTCCAGGGGATCGCCATCGACCAGGCTTCGACGCAGCGGTGGCGATAGAGACGCTCCTCGAGCCCCATGGTCTTGATCAGCGCGTCGATGTCGACGGTCTGCTCTTTCTCGACCAGCCCTTCGAATTTGACCGTCCACGGACGCGTCTTCAAGGAACCGGCGTCGAGACGCTTGTTGGTGCTGAACTCATAAAAGTTGTTGTAGTTGAGATTGTATTTCTCCGGCGTCACGTCGCGATCGAGCTTGTAGGCGTCGTTGCCCTTGGCGGGATAGAGCGCGGCCGACGGATCGGCGTCCTCCGCCCGCGCCCGGCCCGCCCATGCGGCGAGCGCGCCGCTCGCGCCAAGACCGGCCAGAACCGATCGCCGATCGATAAAAAGCGCTTCCGGCGTCGCGCTGCTCGCCGGGATCTCCCAGCCCTTTCGGCGATGGTAATGCATGACCTCCTCCTCGCGACGCGACCGGGCCGGAGACCTGGATCTCCTCCCAAGCGCGCTCTCATTACGGCGCAAACAGGAGAAATGTTACCGCGAAATCGGCCGGCCCTCGGAAGGCGACAAACGCTTCGTCCGGTCAGACCTTTTCCACCTGGCCGTATTCGAGATCGACCGGCGTCGCCCGGCCGAAGATCGACACGGCGACCTTGACTCGCGAACGCGACTCGTCGACTTCCTCGACTACCCCGTTGAAGGAGGCGAACGGCCCGTCGGCGACGCGCACATTTTCGCCGATCTCGAACCGGATCGCCGCCTTCGGCCGCTCGACTCCGTCGGCGACCTGTCCCTTGATCCGGTCAGCCTCATGATCGGGGATCGGCATCGGCTTCTTGTCGGCCCCGAGAAAGCCGGTCACCTTGGGCGTATTCTTGATCAGGTGGTAGACCTCGTCGGTGAGGTCGCATTTGACCAGCACATAGCCCGGGAAAAACTTCCGTTCCGAGTTGATCTTGCGCCCGCGTCGCACTTCCACGACCTGCTCGGTCGGCACCAGAATTTCTTCGAACTTGTTGGAGAGGCCGCGCTGGCTCGACTGCTCGCGAATGGATTCGGCGACCTTCTTCTCGAAGTTGGAATAGGCGTGGACGATGTACCAGCGCATGTTCATGTTCAGGCGTTCCGCATCAATTCTTAAGTCGCTCATCCAACGTCGCCGTTTAGCCGCCGCGGCCGAAGCCGAGCGCCAGCGACACGACCTGGCGCAGCACCTGATCGACGACGACGAAGAACAGGCTCGTGAACACCACCAGCACCAGCACCAGGCCGGTGGTGATGAGCGTCTCGCGCCTAGTCGGCCAGACCACCTTGGCGGCCTCGGCGCGGACTTGCTGAATGAACTCGAACGGGTTGGTCATTGCTCGATGTGGGTTTGGGGCTTCCGGCGCAGCGGCGGCCTCTCGGCCCGGCCAGAAAAACTCGCGGCGCGGAGCCTCCCGGCGCCGCGCCACCTCGACCTCATATAGGAAAAGATGGCCTCTCGCCAAGCGAAATGTGAGATTCCGATCGGGGAACCCCGGGGGACCTGGATCGGGAGGCGCATGGCCCGCTGAGGCCGCCCGCGCCTAAACGCGGAAGTGCTTCGAGAGTTTGAGCCCCTGGTGCTGATAGTTGGAGCTCGCGTCGGCGCCATAAAGCTCGTCGGCGGGGCCGGCGAGCTTTTCGTACACGAGGCGGCCGACCGGCTGGGCGTCCTCGAGCAGGAACGGCACGTCGCGGCTGCGCACTTCGAGCACCGCGCGCGCCGTCGGCCGCCCGTCCGCCCCTTGCCCGAAGCCGGGATCGAAGAAGCCGGCGTAGTGGACGCGAAACTCCCCGATCGCCGGGTCGATGGGCGCCATCTCGGCGGCGAGATCGGCCGGTATCTGCACTTTCTCGCGCGAGGCGAGAATGTAGAACTGGTCGGGATCGAGAATCAGCCGCCGGTCTTCACGGGCGTGGATCGGCTCCCAGAAATCCTCGATTCGATAGCCGCCGACCCGATTGACGTCGATCACGTCGCTGTTCTTGATCGCCCGGTACCCGACGATGCTTTCGCCGAGACCCCCAAGATCGATCCGCAGCACCACGCCCTCGCGCAAGTCGAGCAGGCTGTCGACAAGCGGACAGACGGCGTGGCGCTTGCGAATCTCGGCGTCCTCGAGGGTGAACGTGTGCCGCTCTCGCTGCTGGGAATTGCGGCTGCGGAACCGGACCTGGCTCAGTTTCGACCCCGCCTTGACCCGAACGCTGAAGCTGCGCGGCGAAATCTCGAGCCACAGCTCGCCCTTATAGTCGAGCGGCACGTCGTCGAACGCCTCGGCGCCGTCAACGATGAGCCGGGTGAAGATGTCGAGCCGGCCGGTCGAGCTCTTCGGATTTGCAGCGCCGGAAAGGTTGGGCCTGAGCTCGAGCCGCTCAATGAGCCGCGCGACATAGACGATGCCTTTCTCGAGCACGGCCCCTTTGCCCGCGAGCGACACCGGCTCGGCGTTGAGGCTTTGCAGCCGGTCGCGGACGGTTGAGCCGCGCCCGGGCAAGAAGCTCGCGCGAACGCGGTAGGCTTCCTTGCTGATCCTCAGATCAAGGCTCGCGGGCTGGAGCTGCGAGGGTTCGAGCGGAATCTCGGCCCGGATCAGTTTGCGCCCGATCATGGCGCGGATCTTCTGCTTGCCGAAGAGGCCGAACGGCGCCGAGAACAGGGCGTCGGCGACGCCACGTTCGGCAACGTCCAGGATCACGGGAAGGGAGGATCGGGTCGGCGTCAACGGGCAAGCCTCGAAGGGCGGTCCGCGTTGGTAGCGCCCTGTAGCCTTGAAGCCAAGACTTAGCCTTGGCCCCTTGACGCCAAGACTTCGCCCCGGCTATGCAGACTTTCCCCGTGGTCATTTGAGCCGGTCGGCTTGCCGCCACGTTAAACATCGGGCTAAAAGATCGGGGCGCTCTCAAAACCCACGCCTCGTTTCGAGCCCCGTAAGCGCCGCCGCGCGTGAGAGGACTTGAACGATGACGAGCCCACGCAAATCCCGCGATCCCAAGACGCTGAGGCCGGCGACGCAACTGATTCACGGCGGGTCGCTGCGTTCGCGCTTCGAAGAGACGTCGGAAGCGCTTTTTCTCACCCAGGGCTATCTCTACGACACGATGGAGATCGCCGAAGCGCGCTTCAAGGGCGACGATCCGGGCTTCGTCTACTCGCGCTTCTCCAACCCGACGGTTGCGATGTTCGAGCGGCGGATGGCGCTGCTCGAGGGCGTCGAGGCGGCGCGCGCGACCGCAAGCGGCATGGCCGCGGTCACCGCCTCACTTGATGGGCCAGCTCAAGGCGGGCGACCACATCGTCGCCGCGCGGGCGTTGTTCGGCTCGTGTCTCTACGTCGTCGAGGAGCTTCTGCCGCGTTTCGGCGTCGTCTCGACCCTCGTCGACGGCGCGGACCTCGACGCCTGGCGGGCGGCGCTGCGCCCGAACACCAAAACGGCGTTCCTCGAATCGCCGACCAATCCGACGCTCGAGATCGTCGACATCGCCGGCGTCGCCGAGATCATGCATGGGGCCGGCGCGACGCTCGTGGTCGACAACGTGTTCGCGACGCCGCTGCTTCAGCATCCGATGAAGCTCGGCGCCGATTGCGTCGTCTATTCGGCGACCAAGCATATCGACGGCCAGGGACGCGTGCTCGGCGGGGTCATCCTGGCGAGCGAGAAATTCATCGCCGACCATATCCACAATTTCCTCCGCCAGACCGGCCCTTGTCTCTCGCCGTTCAACGCCTGGACGCTGCTGAAGTCGCTGGAGACCCTTCCGGTGCGCGTCACGGCTCAAACGCACACGGCCGGGAAGATCGCGGACTTTCTCAGCGGACATCCCGCGGTGGCGCGCACGCTCTATCCGGGGCGCGCCGACCACCCGCAGGCGGCGCTGGCGAAGCGGCAGATGGAGGCGGGCGGCACGATGCTCTCCTTCGAAGTCGCCGGCGGCAAGGCGGCGGCGTTTCGGGTCGCCAACGCGCTCACCATCATCGGCATCTCGAACAACCTCGGCGACGCGAAGAGCCTCATCACCCATCCGGAGACGACGACCCACCAGCGGCTCAAGCCCGAGCAGCGGGCGGCGCTTGGCATCGCGCCAGGCCTCCTGCGGCTGTCGGTCGGCCTCGAGGACGCCGACGACCTGATCGAGGACCTCGCGCAGGCGCTCGACAAGGCGTCACTGCCGCGGCGCCACGCGGCGGAGTGAGGGTCGCGTGGCGCGGCCAAAGACCGCGCCCTGTAGCCGCGCTTGCTGAGCGCGGCGACGCGGCCAACGGCCGCGTCTGCAACCGGCGTTACTTTTCGAGATCGGCCAGCGTCGGCATGCGGCCGTTGGGCGTGAGATGGTTGATGAGCTGCGGCAGCGACGCCGCGAGCTGGTTCAACAATTCCTGCTGACTCATGCCCGTTTTCTGTGACAGTTCGTTGAGCACATTCTGGCCCAAGGCGCCGCCAAGCTGTCCGGGCTGGATCGGCTGATTCTGTCCGGGCCCGATCCAGGAATTGACCTGCGGAGCGGCGCCGCCGGCGGTGAGCTTGCCGATAAGGTCGGAAAGGCCGCCCATGACGCTTCCGGCCGGCGCATTTACCGGCACGGGCTGGGGAGGTGCCGAGGGCGGGACGCGACCGGGCGCGGGCGCAGGAGCCGAACCGCCTCCGAACATCTTGCCGAGAATCAGCGCGCCGAGGGCGACCGCAATCGGCGTCGCCAGGTTGCCGCCCGGCACGGCGTTCTTCATCGCATCGTCAAACGCACCCATTGCTGTCTCCTCCAAAAGATATAGGGCCAAATCGAACAAGCGGCTCCGCCGCATCAAACCAGCGCCGCTTGGCGAAGATGTGACGGCCCAGAGTACCGGCTTGCGTTTTCCCCGTCCATACCGCACATTCGCAACGCCGGCGGGCGGCGTACGGGAGGGTTCGATATGGGCATTTTGAGCTGGATCATACTTGGTCTGATCGCAGGGTTCATCGCCAGCAAGATCGTCAACAAGACCGGCTCGGGCATGACCATGGACATTGCGCTCGGCGTCATCGGCGCAATCGTCGGCGGGTTTCTCGCCAGCTTCCTCGGCATCGGCGGCGTCACGGGAGTGAACATCGGCAGCATCATCATCGCCGTGATCGGCGCCGTCGTCGTATTGCTGGTCTACCGCGCGGTCACCTCACGGGCCTGAGGCCGACGGCGCGTCGGCGCCGTTCCAGCGGTCCGCCGACCGATCGTCATCCGCCTTGGCTTCCACCCAGCCCTCGACAGCGCCATCGGCGCCTATGGCGCGCTTCCAGAACGGCGCGCGGGTCTTGAGGTAATCCATCAGCATCTCGGCCGCCGCGAACGCCGCGCCGCGGTGCGCCGCCGCGACCGCAACAAACACGATCCGCCCGCCCGGCGCGATCCGGCCGTAACGGTGGACCACCTTAACGCCGAGGAGCGGCCAGCGCGCCTCCGCCTCGTCCGCCGCGCGGGCAATCTCCTCCTCGGCCATGCCGGAATAATGTTCGAGCTCGAGCGCCGCGAGCCGGCCGCCCTCGTCGCGGCAGTAGCCGACAAAGCTCGCCACCGCGCCGACATCCGTTCTCCCGCCGGCGAGCGCTTCGGCCTCCGCGCCGGGGTCGAAATCGTCTCGCTGGACGCGGACGGTCGCCATTGGCTTCAGCCGCCGGTCATCGGCGGAAAGAAAGCGACCTCCTTCGCGCCGGCGATCCGCGCGTCGCTTCGGGCGTGAACGCGGTCGAGGGCGGCGCGAACCGCCAGGGGCTTATCGAAGGCGTGCGCGTAGCCCTCGCCCCGTTTGGAGAGCCAAGCGATGAGGTCGCCGACCGTCGCGACGGTCGCCGGCGGGTCGAGCTCCTCCTCCGCCTTGCCGACCCGCTCGCGCACCCAGGCGAAATAAAGCGCTTTCATTCTTGTCTCAGTCGCCGCCGGCATGGTCGTAACTCGCCTTCATATAGTCCCAGCCTGTATAGAGCGTCAGGATCGCGGCGATCCAGAGCAGCACGGTCCCGGTCGTGATCGACCCCGGAAGCAGCACTTCCCCCGCCGGGCCGACAATCAGGAAACCGAGGGCGACGAACTGGACTGCGGTCTTCCACTTGGCGAGGGCCGTCACCGGCAGAGGAACCCTGAGCTCGGCCAGATATTCGCGCAATCCCGAGACGAGGATCTCCCGGCACAGGATGACGATCGCCGCCCACAGCGTGAGGCCCGAGATCGTCTGGTCGGCCGCGAGCACCAGGATCACCGCCGAGACGAGAAGCTTGTCGGCGATCGGGTCCAGCATTCTGCCGAGCGAGGACTGCTGCGACCAGGCGCGCGCCAGATAGCCGTCGAAAAAATCGCTGATTCCGGCGGCGATGAAGATCGCCAGCGCCGTCCATCGCGCCCACGGCTCATGCGGCCAGAACAAAAACCCGGCGACCAGCGGAACCGCCGCGACCCGCGCGTAGGTCAGAATATTGGGCAAAGACCAGTTGCGGCTGATCTGGCGGGCGGTCGAGGAGGCCATTTGCAGCGCAAGAGACATCCTGCTCGTCGCTGCGTCAATAGCGCTCGACTGGGCGCGGGCGCGGGCTTTCGCCGTTCGCGACAGGCCCGAGGGGCCGACGACAAAAGTGGGGACGAGGGTTCGCGTCGGAAGCTAAGGCCGGGCAACATCGTCTAAGATCAAGATCTTCCAGGTTATCGGACCCGAGGACTAAAGCCCCATGTCGAACGTTCACGTCGTCGGCCATCCGCTGGTGCAGCACAAGCTGACGCTGATGCGCGACAAGACCGTGTCGACCAAGGGCTTCCGGCAGCTGATGAACGAGATCGGGATGCTGCTCGCCTACGAGGTGACGCGCGATCTGCCGCTTGAGATGGTCGAGGTCGAGACGCCGCTCGTCAAAACGATGGCGCCTACGATCGCCGGCAAGAAGTTGGTGTTCGCGCCCATTTTGCGCGCCGGCGTCGGCTTTCTCGACGGGATGCTCAATCTCGTGCCCAGCGCTCGGGTCGCCCACATCGGCCTCTACCGCGACCCGCAAACCCTCGAGGCGGTCGAATATTACTTCAAGGCGCCCGCCGACGTCGCCGATCGCCTGGTCATCGTGATGGACCCGATGCTGGCGACCGCCAATTCAGCTGTCGCCGCCATCGACCGCCTCAAGCGCCGCGGGGTCAAGGACATCCGCTTCGTCTGCCTTCTCGCCGCGCCAGAGGGGATCGAGCGGCTGACGAAAGCGCATCCCGAGGTCCAGATCTGGACCGCGGCCGTTGATGAACGGCTCAACGACCACGGCTACATCATTCCCGGCCTGGGCGACGCCGGGGACCGGATGTTCGGAACCAAATAGACGGGGACCGCGTATCGAGCCCGAGCCATGAGCAAGCCGCCCTGCTCCCAATCCCACATCGGAAGCGAGGGCGCCGCCCGGAGGCGGCCCAAAGATCGCTCGGTCGCCGGCTTTACTTGCGGCGCCGGCGCTGTTGTCCAAGGCCCATTTGCTTCGCCAGCGCCGACCGCGCCTTGGCGTAAGCCGGAGCAACCATGGGATAGTCAGACGGAAGACCCCATTTCTCGCGATACTCTTCGGGAGAGAGGTTGTATTGGGTCCGCAGGTGGCGTTTCAGCGACTTGAATTTGCGGCCGTCTTCCAAGCAGATGATGTAATCGCTGGTGATCGACTTCTTCGGCGGGACGGCGGGCTTCGCCGCTTCGACGACGACAGGTTGTGCGCCGGTTGCCACACGCACGATTGCTGCGTGAACGTCGCTGAGAAGCGCCGGCAACTCGCTTGACGGCACGGAATTATTCGACACATAGGCCGAAACGATCTCCGCGGCGAGTTCAACGTGATTGGTGGATTCGCTCATTGTTGATGTTACTCCAAAAGGCTGCCTGTCGAGACCGCCCTTCTCGCGATCAGCTTCAGGCCATTCTGCTCGTCCGACCACGACGAGCGTCCTCAATTACTTGCCGCTTATTGCGACTTGGGCGAGGATCGATATAGCGCAAAAGAAAACATCGCACAAGACAAACAACGATGATTTTAACTAGGGCATCAACCGAAATTGGTCGAATACTCACCATGATCGGACAGGCGGATGTTGAATTTACCCAAAAAAGAGAATTTCTTCACTTGACAGACGGCGGTCAGCGTGCCGTCAACAAGCTTTAGGCGAATCATCGCGCGCCAAATCGAAGATGCCTGCGCCGCGATGAGCAAGATTGCGATTCGCCCTAACTCTGCGCCAGGAACAGTCGAGCGCCCAGTTCCTGGGGATGGCGGGCCCCATTCAGCTGCGATGCTGCTTTCCCCGTGGTCGTCGAGCGCAAGACAATTCGGCGCAAAGGATGTCAACAGGGCCGAAAGCGCTTATATGCGGCCTGTCGAGCCAGTTGTTCGGCGCTTTGTGGGCTCCAATGCAACATCATAAGAGGTCAACGTTCATCGCCGAGCGCCGCAACCCGGCGCGGCGGGCGACGCTGACCGGGACCGTTGAGCTTCTTTGGCCTTACATCTGGCCGGCGGACCGCGCCGATCTGAAGTTGCGCGTGTTTCTCGCGGTCGCCCTCATGCTTCTGTCGAAGCTGATCACGATCGCAATTCCCTACTCCTACAAGTGGGCCACTGATTCGGTCGCCGGCAAGCTCGCGCCCGATGCGGTCCCACTGCCGCACGTTCTCGTCGGGGCGGCGGCGTTGACCGTCGCGTACGGCGCGCTGCGCATCGCCATGGCGCTGACGACGCAGGGACGCGACGCCCTCTTCGCGGCCGTCGCCATGAACGCGGTGCGCCGACTGGCGATCGAAGTATTCGAACACTTGCATCGCCTGTCGTTGCGTTTTCATCTCGAGCGCAAGACCGGCGGTCTCACCCGCGTTCTCGAGCGCGGCCGCAACGCCATCGAGACGATCATCCGCACCTCGATGCTGACCGCGGTTCCGACCGTCGTCGAGTTCGCGCTGGTCGTCGCGGCGATGCTGGTCACCTTCGACTGGCGCTATGTCGTGGCGATCAGCGTCACGGTCGTCGTTTACCTGACCTATACGACGCTCGCCACCAATTGGCGCATCGGCATTCGCCGGTCGATGAATGAAAGCGACACCGACGCCAACACCAAGGCGATTGACAGCCTGCTCAACTTCGAGACGGTGAAATATTTCCGAGCCGAAAACCGCGAGACCGCGCGCTACGACAAGGCGATGGCGCGCTACGAGCGGATGAGCGTGCGCACCTATGTGTCGCTCGCGGCGCTCAACGCCGGCCAAGCGGTCATTTTCACCGTCGGTCTGACGGTGGTTCTGGTGATGTGCGTCAGCGAAGTGAGAAACGGAACCAAGACCGTCGGCGCGTTCGTGCTCCTGAACCTGATCATGCTGCAGCTCTATCAGCCGCTCAACTTCATGGGGATGGTCTATCGCGAGATCAAACAGGCGATCATCGACGTCGAGGCGATGTTCGCGATCCTGGCCCAGAATCCCGAGATCGAGGATATTCCCGGGGCCCAGCCGCTGAAGGTGAACGCCGGCGCGGTTCGTTTCGACAATGTCGAGTTCGCCTACGATCCAGGGCGGCCGATCCTGCGCGGCGTCTCGTTCGAGGCGCCGGCCGGCCACACGCTTGCCATCGTCGGACCGTCGGGCGCCGGCAAGTCGACGATCTCGCGCCTCCTGTTCCGGTTCTACGAGCCGAGCGCCGGGCGCATCCTGATCGATGGACAGAACATCGGCGCCATCACCCAGAGTTCGCTGCGCGCTGCGATCGGCATGGTGCCGCAGGACACGGTGCTGTTCAACGACACGATCCTCTACAACATTCGCTACGGACGCGACGGCGCGAGCGAACCAGAGGTCGCCGCGGCGGCCGAAGATGCTCAGATCGACCGGTTCATCCGCTCGCTGCCGCTCGGCTATGAGGCGCCGGTAGGCGAGCGCGGCCTCAAGCTCTCCGGCGGCGAGAAGCAGCGAGTCGCCATTGCGCGCACGATGCTCAAGGCGCCGCCTATTCTGGTGCTCGACGAAGCGACGTCGGCGCTCGACAGTTTCACCGAACGGGAAATTCAGTCGGCGCTCGAGCGGGTCTCGCGCGGACGCACGACGATCGTGATCGCCCACCGCCTTTCGACCGTGGTCAACGCCGACGAAATCCTGGTGCTCGACAAGGGCGTCATCGCCGAGCGCGGCACGCATCAGGAGCTCCTGGCGCGGGGCGGAATTTACTCGGCGATGTGGAGCCGCCAGAGGCAGGTCGACGCGGCGCAGGAATTGTTGCGGCGCGCCGGAAGGGAGGACGATCTCAGCGCCCCCGACGGTGTCGCTTCGCGGCCCGCGCCGTGACATTCGGGGCATTTGGCGCCATGAGTGCGCCCCGCTTGCATTCGGGCGCCGGTCAATGAGCATCGTAAAGTCGCTGCGCGACCAGTTCGCGCCAATCCATCCGGAAGGCTATCTGTTCGTTCTCGGCTTCGCCGTGGCGACGCTCATCCTGTGGTGGATTTGGCCGCCGCTCGGCTGGCTCGGCCTCATCGCCACTTTGTGGTGCGCGTATTTCTTCCGCGATCCGGCGCGCGTGACGCCGGTCCGCGGCGATCTTGTCATTGCGCCCGCCGACGGCGTCGTCAGTTTCGCCGGCTTCGCCGCACCGCCGCCGGAGCTCGGCCTCGGCATGGCGCCGCTGCAGCGGGTGTCGATCTTCATGTCGATCTTCGATTGCCACGTCAATCGGGCCCCGGTCCAGGGCCGTGTCGCGCAGATCGTCTATCACCCAGGCCTGTTCCTCAACGCCGACCTCGACAAGGCGAGCGAGGACAACGAGCGCAACAGCATCCTGATCGATGCGCCGTCGGGGCGATTTGGCGTCGTGCAGATCGCAGGCCTCGTCGCCAGAAGGATCGTCTGCTTCACCCACGAAGGCGCGCTTTTGAGCCCCGGCGAGCGTATCGGCCTCATCCGCTTCGGCTCGCGCGTCGACGTCTATCTTCCGCCGGGCGCGCAGATCGTGGTCGGCGTCGATTCGCGCGCGGTCGCGGGCGAGACGGTGATCGGCAAGGTCGCCGCCGAGGCCGCGCCGACGCCCTTTCAGCGGAGCTGAGCGTGAACGAGGCCGGCCCCCTGCCCCGGGCGCCGATCGCTGACGCCCCGAGTCCGAGGCGCGCCCGAGGCCTTCGCGCGGTGCCGCTCCGGCTCCTGATCCCCAACATCATCACCCTGTTCGCGCTCGGCCTGGGCTTAACCGCGATCCGCCTGGCGATGGAGGGCTCGATCGAATGGGCGGTCAGCGCGGTCGCGGGCGCGGCCGTGCTCGACGGTCTCGACGGACGGATCGCGCGGGCTCTCAAGGGAACCTCGCGCTTTGGCGCCGAGCTCGATTCGCTTGCCGACTTCGTCGACTTCGGCGTCGCGCCGGCCCTCGTGCTCTACGTCGCCAACCTGCAGGCAGTCAAAAACTTCGGCTGGGTCGCGGCGCTGTTGTTCGCGATGGCCTGCGCGCTGCGCCTCGCCCGATTCAACGTGATGATCGACGAAGATCAGCCGGCGTGGCGCAAAACCTTTTTCGTCGGCATGCCGGCGCCTGCGGGCGCGATCGTCGGCCTGTTGCCGATCTACCTGCATTACGCCTTCGATCTCGGGCCGCCGAGCCCGCGCTTCGCTCTGGTCGAGAGCCTCTATGTGCTTGGCGTGGCGCTGTTGATGGCGAGCCGGGTGCCCCATTTCTCCGGCAAGTCGCTTGGCCGCGTTCCGCGCGAATATGTCGCGGTGGTGCTGGTCGGCGTCGCCGCCGCGCTCCTGCTCCTGTTCAACTTTCCGATGCAGGCGCTGGTCGCCGTCACCCTGGCCTATCTCGCCTCGATCCCATTTGCGGTCAGGCGTTATCGGGCGCTCGACCGCGCGGCGAAATAGCGGCCGAATTGGGGCGCTGCCCCTCTTGCGCTGAAGCGTGGGTGAGGCATCATGGGCTCGGCGCCGGCGCGATGGAGCAGCGCCGCCATCGGACCCGTCGATGGGTATGTTGCCGCTTATGGATTGGCGCCTTGATGTCGACACATGCCGTTCGGTCCCGGCCTCGAATAAGCGCTACGCTTGCTCGCGCCGCGTGCTTCGGCGCGGCGGCCATCTCGCTCGCGGCCTGCGGCTCCAAGAACGCCTATATACCGCCGCCGCCGCCCAAGGTGATCGTGGCTCAGCCGCTTCAGCAGCCCGTGACCACCTACCTTGAGTTGACGGGCAACACTGCGCCGTTCAACACCGTCGATCTTGTCGCCCGTGTCCAGGGCTTTCTGGAATCGATCGATTACGCCGACGGCGCGGTGGTGACCAAGGGAACGCAGCTCTTCGGCATCGAGCGCGACATCTATCAGCAGCAACTCGATCAGGCGAAGGCGACCCTCGCGTCCGATGTGGCGGCTGAGGACTACAATCGCTCGGAATATCAGCGCCAGGCGGCGCTTGGCAAAAACGATTTCGCCAGCCAGGCCACCGTCCAGGAGTGGAAGTCCAAGCTCGATCAGTCCTCGGCCTCCGTGCTCAATGCGAAGGCGGCGATCGAACTCGCCAACATCAACCTCGGCTACACAAGCGTGCTCGCCCCATTCGACGGCGTCGTGACCAATCATCTCGTCGATCTCGGCGCCCTGGTCGGCTATTCGGGGCCGACCAAGCTCGCAACCATTATCCAGGCTGTGCCGCTGTACGTCTATTTCACGATGAGCGAGCCGCAAATTCTGGCCATTCAGCGAAACCTCGCGGAGCACGGAATAAGCTTGCGCACGTCAAACCTGTCGGACGTCCCGGTCGAGATCGGGCTCGACGGTGAAGACGGCTATCCGCACAAGGGGCATCTAGACTACGCTTCGCCCCAGGTCGACTTCGCCACTGGCACGCTGACGGCGCGCGCCCTGTTCGAGAACAAGGATCGCGCGCTGCTGCCGGGCCTGTTCGTGCGGGTGCGGACGCCGATTGCACACCAGGACAAGGCGATGCTGGTCAAGGCGGAGTTGATAGGGACGAGCCAGGAAGGGAGTTATCTGCTGGTCGTCAACGCGGACAATGTCGTCGAGCGCAAAGTGGTGAAGACCGGAGTGCGGCAGGGCCAGTTCCGGATCATCGAATCCGGGCTCGACCCCGGCGATTGGGTGGTGACCGAAGGGACTCAGCGCGCCTTTCCCGGGGCCAAGGTCGATCCGCAGCGAACCTCCTTGGAGCCGCCCGAGACGGAGCCGACCGCCGCCAAGGCGAGCCCCGGCAAGGCGGGCGCCCCCGATCCGGCGGCGAAATGAACCCTCGGGGCGGCCGGGCATGATTTCGCGCTTCTTCATCGACCGGCCGGTGCTCGCCAATGTGCTGGCGTTGTTCTTTGTCCTGATTGGCCTCGTCGCCCTCATCCAATTGCCGACATCGCAATATCCCAACGTTGTTCCGCCGACCGTGCAGGTGACGACGCGTTACCCGGGCGCGAGCGCCAGAACGCTCGTCGACACCGTCGCGCTGCCGCTCGAGCAGAATGTCAACGGCGTCGAGAACATGCTCTACATGCAATCGACGAGCGCGGACGATGGCACTTACACCCTGGTCGTCACCTTCGCGATCGGCACGGATCCCGACGAGGACGAGATCCTGGTGCAGAACCGTGTCTCGGCCGCCATTTCCTCGCTGCCGCTGGAAGTACAGGTCCAGGGCGTGACGACGAAGAAGAAGTCGACCTCGATTCTCGAATATGTCGGCTTGACCTCGCCCGACGGCCGATTCGACAGCCTGTTCCTCGCGAACTACGCCGTGATCAACGTCGTGAACGAGCTTGAGCGCTTGCCCGGCGTCGGCGACGTGTCGGTCATCGGCGCTGGGCAATATGCGATGCGCATATGGATGAACCCGGACCTGCTTCAGGCGCGCGGCCTGACGCCGCAGGATGTCATCAACGTCATCCAGCAGCAAAGCCAGGAAGTCGCCGCCGGCCAAATCGGCGCTCCGCCGGCGCCGAAAGGCCAGGATTTTCAGTACACGTTGAACCTCAAGGGCCGCCTTGACGATCCCGCCGAGTTCGAGAACATCGTCGTCAAGGTCGATTCCGCCAATGGCGGACGCATTACCCGAATCCGCGACATCGGCCATGCGGAGCTCGGCGCCCAAACCTACAGCGAAGCGTTCAATTACGACGGCAAGCCGGCCGCCGGGATTGGCATCTCCCTCTTGCCGGGCGCCAACGCAATCGACGCCGCTAACAGAGTGAAGGCGAAGATGGACGAGCTCGCGAAGAGCTTCCCGGAGGGCCTCACATACGTCACGCCCTACGACACGACGAAATTCGTCAGGGCCGCGATCAAAGAAGTCTACCGCACACTGTTCGAGGCCCTTGTTCTGGTGCTCATCGTCATCCTGGTCTTCCTGCAGGACTGGCGCGCCATGCTGGTGCCCGCCACGACTGTGCCGGTGACCATCATCGGCGCCTTCGCCGCGATGGCGGCGCTGGGATTTTCGATCAATCTCCCAACCTTGTTCGCGCTCATCCTTGCGATCGGTATCGTCGTCGACGACGCGATCGTCATCGTCGAGGGCGTTTCGCGCTATGTCGAGCAAGGCATCCCCGGGCGCGAGGCCGCCGGCAGGGCGATGGACGACCTCACCGGTCCGGTGATCGGAATTACTCTGGTGCTGATGTCGGTTTTCATCCCCGCCGCCTTCCTGCCGGGGCTAACTGGGCAGATCTATCGGCAATTCGCTTTGGTCATCGCAGCGACCGCCTTCATCAGCGCCATCAACGCGATGACCCTGAAGCCCACGCAAAGCGCGTTGTGGCTCAGGCCGCCGACGCCGAACGCCCGGCACAACTTTTTCGTCCGGGGCTTCAATTCCGTCTACGGCGCCGCCGAGCGCGGCTATGCGAGGCTCATGGGCGCGATGACCCGCCGGGCCCTGGCGATGGTGGTCCTCGCGCTTTTTCTTGTCGCCGGCGCGGTCTGGGGCCTGACCCGCGTGCCGACCGGGTTCCTGCCGACCGAGGACCAGGGCTATCTGATCGTCGTCGCGCAGCTGCCCGACGGCGCCTCCAAGGAGCGCACGGATGCGGTGATGGACAAGATTTCAAAGATTGCCGAGGCTGTGCCCGGCGTCGATCACGTGGTCACCGTGAGCGGGATCTCGATCTTCGACAATCTTGCGAGCCTCGCCAACGCGGGCGTCGGCTTTGTCATCTTGAAGGACTGGGACCTGCGCCTCAAAGAAGCCGGACAGGACGTCCGCACGATCGCGCAGCGCCTGAACGGCGCTCTCCAAGGCATTCCGGAGGCCATCACGTTCGCGGTCCCGCCGCCGCCGATCCAGGGCATCGGCAACGTCGGCGGCTTCACCATGCAAGCCGAAATCAAGAACGGCGATTTCGACTACGCGCTGTTGCAGAGCCTGACACAAACGGTGGTCAACGACGCCAACGCGCAATCCGCTCTGCAAAGGGTCGCCACCACCTACCGGGCGGGCGCGCCGCAGTTCACGGTCGTCGTCGACCGCATCAAGGCCGAGACCCTCGGCATCACGGTCGGTCAGGTGTTCGCCGTCCTTTCGGGCTATGTCGGATCGAACTACGTCGCCCAGTTCAACAAATTCGGGCACGTTTTCCAGATCTACACCCAGGCGGAGGCCAAGTACCGCGCCACCGCCGAGGACATCCGCAACCTCAAGGTCAAAGCGGGCGACGGAACCATGACGCCGATCGGCACCGTGGTCGAAGTCAGCGAAGTCCAAGGTCCACCCCTTATCAGTCTCTACAATCTCTATCCTTCGTCGACGATCATCGGCGGCTCGGCGCCCGGCTTCAGTTCCGGCCAGGCGCTCGACATCATGGATCAGATCGGCGCCCAGGCGCTGCCTAAGGGAACGGGTTATGAATGGACTGCGATGTCCTACCAGGAGAAAGAGGTCGGCTCGCAGATTTACTTCGTCTTCGGCCTCGCGTTGCTGCTCGTCTATTTCGTCCTGGCCGGCCAGTACGAGAGCTGGATCCTGCCGTTCTCAGTGCTCCTGGCGGTGCCGCTGGCGCTCTGGGGGACGGTCGGCGCCCTCACCTATTTCGGCGCAACCAACATCGCCGCCAGTCAGAGCGGCGTCGCCTCCGTCAATCTCTACACCCAGATTGGTCTCATCCTCCTGATCGCGCTCGGAGCCAAGAACGCTATCCTCATCGTCGAATACGCTCGCCAGCGGCGTGCCGAGGGGATGGACGTCGTCAACGCGGCGGTTGAGGGAGCGCGGCTGAGGTTCCGGCCAATCATCATGACCTCTTTCGCCTTCATCCTGGGCGTCCTGCCCCTCGTCCTCGCCACCGGCGCCGGCGCCTCGGCGCGCGCGTCGATCGGGATCGCGGTCTTCTTCGGCATGATCTCATCGACCTGCCTGACGGTGGTGTTCGTTCCGTCGTTTTATGTGGTGATGCAAAACCTCGAAGAGCGCAGGAATCGTACGCGTGCGCCGCAGGCGCCAGGCCCGCTCGCTCAGCCGAAAGACGCCGCCGGATCGTCGGCCGCCTGACGATCGCGTCCCGCGCCGGCTGCAGCGAGGGTCTGACCTTTGCAGGGCGCGCGCCATATGCGAACATCGCAGACTGAGCGCGTCCTGCGAGACGCCCATCCGGGAGGGATCGTCATGAGGCTTCAACTCGTCTGCCTGGCGATGGTCGCGTCTTCAGCGCTGGCGCCTGCGGTCTTCGGGCAAACGCCGCGATTGGTCATGTCCGAAGCGATGGTCCAATCGTCCGACCCCGGAATCCAGATCTATGTCCGCAACAAGCACGCAGCGGACATGACGTCGTTTTCCGCCGACAAGACGCTGCTCTTCGTTCACGGCGCGACCTACCCGGCGGAAACCAGCTTCGATCTGCCGATCGAGGGCGTTTCGATGATGGACCTCTTTGCCCAGAACGGCTTCGACGTCTATTTGGTCGACGTGCGCTCTTACGGGCGATCGACTCGGCCGCCGGAAATGGATGAGCCTGCCGACGCCAACAAACCGATCGCCACTTCAGAAGAGGCCGGCCGCGATCTCGGCGCGGCGGTCGATTATATCCTCAGTCTGCGCAGCATTCCAAAACTCGACCTCATGGGCTGGTCGTGGGGCACCTCGATCGCCGGCAACTATACGGCCGAGCATAACGACAAGATCAACCGGCTTGTTCTCTACGCGCCAGCCTGGACATTTCAACCTCCAAAGGAGCCGCCGGCGAGCGCCATTCCAGCCTATCGCCTCGTCAAAAAGGACGCCGCGAAAGCGCGCTGGATCAGGGGCGTGCCGGAGGACAAAGTCGGCGCGTTGATCCCGCCCGGCGTGTTCGACCAATGGTGGGACGCCACGGTCGCGGCCGACCCCGTCGGCAGCAAGATTGACCCGCCGATGGTTCGAGCCGCCAACGGCGTCACTGCAGAATTCGTCAATTACTGGCTTGCCGGAAAGCCGTTCTATGATCCGGGCAAGATCACCGTGCCGACCCTGGTCATCCACGCGGAATGGGACGCCGATCTTCCGAGCCCGATGGCCGAGGCCTATTTCACGAAGCTGACGGCCGCGCCCTACAAGCGCTTCGTCGAGCTTGGCGAAGGCACGCATACGGTCATGCTGGAAAAGAACCGCATGCAGTTTTTCCACGAAATCCTCGGCTTTCTTACCGAATCCGACGCCATGGCGGTGAAGTAGCCTGGTTTGCCGCCCTCCCGCCTGTAATCTGAGTCCCGGAAAAGTTGGATTTCCGCCGACGCCGGACGGACACGGAAATTCGATCTTCAGCCCGCGGAGTGGTAGGACAGGGCGCCGCCGCCGTGCTAGGGCGGCGGCGGCAGCCGCTTTCGTTCGCCTTCGGCGGCGCGTCGCTACCGCAAGGAGCCTTATGTCGAAAGAAGAACTGCTTGAGTTCCCAGGATTCGTCGTTGAGTTGCTGCCCAACGCGACCTTTCGCGTCAAACTCGAAAACGACCACGAAATCATCGCGCACACCGCGGGCAAGATGCGCAAGAACCGCATCCGCGTGCTGGCCGGCGACAAGGTGCTCGTGGAGATGACGCCCTATGATCTGACCAAGGGGCGCATTACTTACCGCTTCAAATGAACCTGGCCGATGGGCGGCGCGACCATGGTCCCGAACTCCCCGCGCCCGCGCCTCATGCTTGCGTCGGCCTCGCCGCGCCGGCTCGCGCTCCTGACCCAGATCGGCGTCAAGCCTGACGCCATCCTGCCGTCGGAAGTCGATGAGACGCCGCGCCGCGGCGAAGCGCCGCGCGCGCTCGCCGATCGGCTGGCCATGGAGAAGGCCGTCGTTGCGGCGGCAATGGCGCCCGGGACCGGTCTCGCTCCGTTCCTGACGCTCGCGGCCGACACCGTGGTCTGCGTTGGGCGGCGGATCTTGCCGAAATGTGAGAGACGCGACCAGGCGGACCGGTGCCTCAATCTCCTTTCTGGCCGCGGCCATCGGGTCTATACCGGTCTTGCGCTCATCGCCCCGGGCGGCGCAGCGCGGCGGCGACTCGTCGAGACGCGCTTGCGGTTCAAGCGCCTGTCGCGCGGCGAGATCGAGGCTTATCTCGCGAGCGGCGAATGGCGCGGGAAAGCCGGCGGCTATGCGATCCAGGGCCTCGCGGGCGCGTTCGTCGAGCGGCTGGTCGGCTCCTATTCCAATGTCGTCGGCCTGCCGCTCGCCGAAACCGCGGCCCTGCTCGGCGGTGAAGGCTATCATGTTTACCGGAACTGGGACTCGAGCTTCGTTCGATGACCGCTAACGACAACAAACCGTCCGCCAACCCCTTGAGCCCTCGGAAGAACGAGCGGCCTTGCCCGATCTGCGGCAAGGCGCGCAGCGAGCGATATGATCCGTTCTGCTCCAAGCGCTGCGCCGATGTCGATCTCCATCGCTGGCTCAAAGGGGGCTATGTCATTCCGGGCGCCCGGCACGCCGGGGGAGCCGGAAGTTGACGAGTGACGGTGGCAACCCAGCCCCAGCCGCAGTGGTTTGAGCTTGTTGAGCGCATTGGAAACGCGCAATTATCTCACCTTCGAACAAGGAATGGCGACGCTCATGATGAACCGGCGGGAAGCCCTGAGGTCCGTAGCTGCGGCGGGGATTGGCGTGGCCGGCGCCGGCGGATTGTCGCTTGCCGCGATAGCGAGCGAGATTGTCGTGCTTCCGCTCGCCAACGGCGAGCGCCCGCTTGTCGCCTACCCGGGCAAGCGCCCGCTAATCCGGCTGACGACGCGCCCGCCGCAGCTCGAAACGCCGTTCAGCGTGTTCAACGACGGGATCGTCACTCCGAACGACGCGTTCTTCGTGCGTTACCATCTGGCCGACATTCCACTGAAGATCGATCCGGACGCGTTTCGCGTGACCGTTCAGGGCAAGGTCGAGACGCCGTTGTCGCTGTCGGTCGCGGAGCTGAAAGACGGCTTCGAGTCGGTCGAGATCACCGCGGTCAATCAATGCGCCGGCAACAGCCGCGGATTTTTCGAGCCTCGGGTCGCCGGCGGCCAGATTGCCAACGGCGCGATGGGCAACGCGCGATGGAAAGGCGTGCCGCTGAAGGCGCTGCTGACCAAGGCAGGCGTGCAGGCGGGCGCGGTTCAGGTTTCCTTCCAAGGTCTCGATCGGCCGGTCCTCCCCGAGACCCCTGCTTTCATGAAGGCGCTCGAGCTCGACCACGCGCTCGACGGCGAGGTGATGATCGCCTATGCGATGAACGGCGAGGACCTACCCTGGCTCAATGGATTTCCTGTCCGTCTGGTCGTTCCCGGCTACTATGGCACCTATTGGGTCAAGCATCTCAACACGATCAATGTCCTCGACGCCCCGCTCGACAGTTTCTGGATGAAAACGGCCTACCGCATTCCTAATAACGCCTGCGCCTGCACCCCGCCCGGCAAGGCGCCCGCGTCCACCGTGCCGATCGGCCGCTTCAATGTCCGCTCCTTCCTGACCAACATCGCCGAGGGCGCCACGGTCCCGGCCAACAAGGATGTGGGTCTGCGCGGCATCGCCTTCGACGGCGGCCAAGGGATTTCCGACGTCGCGGTGTCCGCCGATAACGGCAAGACCTGGACTGAATCAACGCTCGGCGACGACCTGGGTCCATACTCGTTCCGCGAATGGAAGGCCAACGTCACGCTCGCGCCCGGCAAATATCGGCTGATGGTCCGCGCCGCCAATCGCGCCGGCGAATCGCAGCCGCTTGAACCGCTGTGGAACCCGGCCGGCTACATGCGCAATGTCGTCGAAGTGACGAACGTGATCGCGGCGTGAGGAGGCGGCCGATAATGCGCGTAGTGACCGTTACGTTTGCCGCGCTTTTCGCCGTGGCGTCGGCGGCCATCGCCGCCCCGATCCTCTATCAGCTGCCTGACGAGACGGCGCAGCTCAAGCCCGGCCCGGGCGTCGAAACCGCAGTCGTCTGCCAAGCGTGCCATTCCGCCGACTACATCAGCACCCAGCCGCCCGGGGAGGGCAAGGCCTTCTGGCAGGCCGAGGTGCAAAAGATGATCAAGGTCTACAAGGCGCCGATCGCGGAAAGCGACGCAGCCATCATCGTGAACTACCTGGCGGCGTCATATTGAGCCGGACGGGTCCGCCCGCTCCTTGCGTTGAGAAGCCTCACCCGCATCGGGCGCCGGTCCATGCTCGCCGCAGGCAATGCGTCGCTTGAGCCCGCAAAGATAGCCCACCCGCCGCATTCTCCGATAGCAACAAATATAATTTTGTCTCTCGGACCCGATTGAAATGTTGCAGGGCATTGCTGTTGACTGTTTTGTCAGGGACGGGCAATGATAGAGTTCCCGAGAAAAGACATGGGACGACGAATGACGACGAGCGTAGACAGCTTGAAGTCCGGGGTCGAAGCGACTGTGTGTCAACACAACATCGCTATCCTGGTGCCATGCTTTAACGAAGAACTGACCGTGGGAAAGACTGTTGTCGCCTTTCGCGAAGCTTTTCCTTTGGCTACAGTTTACGTCTACGATAATAACTCGACCGACCGGACCATCGACGTCGCCCACGCCGCCGGCGCGGTTGTTCGCAACGAGCCGCGCCAGGGAAAGGGGAATGTCGTTCGTCGCATGTTCGCCGACATTGACGCCGACGTCTATGTGCTGGTGGACGGGGACGCGACCTATGAAGCCCAAGCCGCCCCGCGGATGGTCCGCCGCGCGATCGGCGAAAATCTGGACTTCGTTAATGGCGCGCGAGTGTCCCAGAGCATGGAAGCCTACAGAAGAGGCCACCGGTTCGGCAATTACATCCTGACTGCAATGGTGCGGAATATTTTTGGCAAGCAGTTCACGGATATGCTCTCAGGATACAAGGTCTTTTCGCGCCGATACGTCAAGTCCTTTCCGGCAATGTCGAGCGGCTTCGAGATCGAAACCGAATTGACGGTGCACGCGCTCGAACTGCGCATGCCGTCCGGCGAGGAGTTCACCGCCTATGGCGAGCGTCCCTCGGGGTCCGTGAGCAAGCTCAGCACCTTTCGCGACGGGGCTCGTATCCTTCGCCTTATCTTCGATCTCGTGCGCAACGAGCGCCCGTTGCTGTTTTTCGGTCTTGTCGGCATGGCCCTCGTCCTTGCCGCAATCGCGCTCGCGGTCCCGCTCGCCCAGACTTATTTCGAAACGGGACTGGTGCCCCGGCTGCCGACGGCGATCCTCATCATAGGACTGATCATCACCGGCTTCTTAAGCACTCTGGCCGGACTGATCCTCGATGTCGTGGCGACGATGCGCGCCGAGGTGAAGAGGCTGGCCTATTTGTCGTATCCGCCGGTTTCCGGCGGCCGTAGCTGAAGGGCCGCGCAGCGCTGCCCCGAAAAGGAAGCAACCCTTTCGGGGCAATCTCGTCGCGACAACAGCTCTCACCCTGCCGCCCGCCGCAGCCGGCGCTTGTCGCAGGCGATGGCGAAGCCGTAGGGGCCCGGGCATGGGGCCGATCACAGCGGCTGCTATCCTTCGAGCCACGATTGCGCCCCGTGCGACAACGCGGCCAATGACGGATCATGTGATTGGGCGCGTATTGCGTGCTAGTCGTGGCGATGGAGAACTCGCTGTGGCCGAGTCAAGGAAAGTCGCGGCGATCCTGGTCGCCGACATCGTCGGCTACAGCCGCCTGACGGGCGCCGACGAAGAAGGCACGCTGGCCCGGCTGCGGGCATTGCGCGCCGACCTCATCGATCCGACGATTTCGATTCATAGCGGGCGTCTGGTCAAACGGACTGGCGACGGAGCGATCGTCGAGTTTCGCAGCGTGGTTGAGGCTGTGCGCTGCGCAATCGAGGTGCGCAACGGCCTGGCTCAGAGCAACGCCCGCCTGCCTGACGACAAGCGCATCGAGGTCCGCGTTGGGATTCACTTGGGGGACGTCGTCGAGGAAGCCGACGGCGACCTGATGGGCGATGGGGTCAACATCGCGGCTCGGCTCGAAGGAATCTGCGAGCCGGACGCGATTGTGCTGTCGGAAGACGCCTATCGGCAGGTGCGCGATAAGATCGATAAGCATTTCGTCGACTTGGGGGAGCAAAATCTCAAGAACATCGCACGTCCTATGCGGACCTACGCCTTGCCCGCGTCGACGGGAGCGCTCCCTGTTGGCATCGCCGCGCCCGTCGCGCCGAAATCGTTTGACCGGGGTGAGCGCCGCTCGGCGTTCGCCCCGATCCTCGAGAACATCGTCATCCCGGGCATCGTCAGGAAGTCACGCGGCGGGACGGAGCGCCGGGAGGCGGTGATGACGACGATCGCCGCGATCCTCCAGAATGTCGCGCGCCCGAAAGGGGCCGTCGTCGAGAAGGTGATGACCGGAGAGCGCTCGGATGTCGGATCTCCCAGCGCGGCCCCGGCCGTCGACCAGAGATCACAACGCAGGAGGTTCTTTCGGTTTCTTATCGTTGTGGGGATTTTCGCGACTCTGGCGACGCGTGTCTTGCGCGGGCCGGAGCCGTTCGCGCCGTCGCTTTCGCACGCCCCGCTTCGCTCGGCAGCCGTGGAGGACAAGCTCGCCAAGGAGCCGCGCCTCTCGATCGTCGTTCTGCCGTTTGCAAACTTAAGCGGCGACCCAGGACAGGATTATGTCGCCGATGGCCTGACCGACGATCTGACGACCGACCTCTCGCATCTGCCCGAAAGCTTCGTCATCGCCCACAGCACTGCTTTGACCTTTAAGGGCGAGGCGGTCGCGGCGAAACAACTCCGCAAACTCGGCGTCCGCTACGCTCTCGAAGGCAGCGTGCGCAGTGCCGGCGAGACGATCGCGGTCAACGCGCAGCTCATCTCGACCGAAACCGGCGCACAAATTTGGGCTGACCAACTCGAGGGCGAACCCAACCGGCTCGGCGCATTGCGAGCCGAACTCGTGTCCCGGATCGGCAACGCTCTCGGCGTCCAGCCACCCAAGGAAGCGGCGCCCGCGCAATGACGCCTGCTCGCCCAGTCGCTAGAGGCCGATCTGCCTCTGCGCGCGCACCCCCACGCCGCGAATTGAATTGGGCCTCACCCCGCCGGCCGCTCGAGGCCGCCCTCGATGCAGGCGATGGCGAAGGCGTATTGGCGGGCGACGTCCTCGAGCCGGTCGAACCGCCCTGGCGCGCCGGCGTGGCCGGCCTCCATCGCAGTGCGCAAGAGGATCGGCCCGCCCCCGGTCATGGTGGCGCGAAGCCGCGCGACCCATTTGGCGGGCTCCCAGTAGGTCACCCGTGGATCGGCAAGGCCGGCCAGCGCCAGGATCGCCGGATAGCGCTGCGCCCGCACGTTGTCGGTTGGGCTGTAGGAGCGGATGGTCTCGAACGCCGCCCGATCGTGGATCGGATCGCCCCATTCCAGCCATTCGGCCGGGGTTAGCGGTAAGCTGGCGTCGAGCATCGTCGCCAATACGTCGACGAACGGAACGTCGGCGATGATTCCTGCGAACAGGTCCGGCGCGAGATTGGCGACAGCGCCCATGAGCAGGCCCCCGGCGCTGCCGCCCTGGGCCACGATCCGCCCGGAGCTCGTATAGCCCTCGGCGATGAGGAACCGCACGGCGGCGAGGAAATCGCGGAAGGTGTTCGGCTTCTTGCCAAGCTTGCCGTCCTCGTACCAGCGCCAGCCCTTATCCGTGCCGCCGCGCACATGGGCGATCGCGAATACGAATCCGCGGTCGATGAGCGAGAAGCGGTTGGTCGAGAAGGCCGCCTCGACCGCATAGCCATAGGCGCCGTAGCCGGTGAGGAGCAACGGCGCCGATCCATCGAGCCTGATGCCCCGGTTGTGGATGAGCGACACTGGCACGCTCTCGCCATCCTCGGCCGGGGCGAAGACAAGACGAGTGACGTAAGCCTGCGGGTCGAAGCCGCGCGGCATCATCTGCCGCTTGACGAGGGTGCGGCGCCGCTTCGCGACGTCATAGTCGTAGGTCTCCTGTGGCCTCGCCAGCGAGGAATAGCTGAACCGGATCAGGGAGGTGTCGAATTCGTAGACCGGCTCGAAGCGGAGGAAGTACGTCTCCTCGTCGAAAGCGATCTCGTGCGAATCGCCGCTTGTGAGATCGATGACGGCGAGGCGAGGCCGGCTCATCTCGCGCGTGAGCATGAGGAGCCGGTCCTTGAAAAGCGTTGCGTCGGCGATGAATCGCCCATCGCGCTCGGCGACGAAGTCGCGCCAGTTCGCCTCCTGCGGCGCCTCGCGCGGCGCGACCACGATCTTGAAATCGGGCGCGCCCGCGTTGGTGCGGATGAAGAAGCGGTCGCCGTGGTCCATGACCTCGTAGCGAATTCCCGGGCGGCGCGGCGCGACGAGCCGGAGCGCCGCGGTCGGATGGTCGAGATCGACGACAAGCGCTTCCGAAGCGTCGTGGCCGTGCACCGAGACGATGGCCGCAGCTCCGAGCCGGGTTGATTCGATGCCGATGAACCACGCCGGATCGTCCTCCACGAACACTTCGACGTCGTCGCTTTGCGCGGTCCCGAGCCGATGCAGCATGACCCGGCGCGGGCGGTGGCTCTCGTCCTGCTCGACATAGAGGAACGCCGTCGAATCGCGCGTCCAGACAACGTCCCCGGTCGCCCCGCCTACGCGGTCGGCAAGGTCCTTCTGAAGTTCGAGGTCGCGAACCGCGATGGTCAGGATTTCGGAGCCGAGATCGTCCGAGCTCCAGGCGAATTTCGCATGGTCGGGCGAATGCCGGCCGCCGGCGAGATGAAAGAACGCCTTTCCTTCGCCGCGCGCGTCGCCGTCGATTAGCACCGTCTCCGCGCCGCCTTCGCGGGGTTGGCGGCAATAGATGCGGCGCTGACCACCGTGACGAAAGCGCGAGTAATAGGCCCACGGCCCGTCGACCTGCGGCGGCTCGCTGTCGTCCTCCTTGAGGCGCGCGCGCATTTCGCGCCGAAGCTCTTTCTGCAACCCGGCCGTCGGCGCTAGGACCGCGTCCGCATAGGCGTTTTCGGCTTTGAGCAGCGCGCGGATGTCGCGCGGCAGCCGACTCGGATCGCGCAGGACCTCGCGCCAGTTGTCGGCCCGGATCCAGGCGTAGTCGTCGGTCCAGGAAAGGCCATGGGCGGAGAGCCGCGTCGGCCGCGCCTCCACGCGCGGAGGCCCCGCGACCAAGAGTTGGGCGCTCGCTCCGCCGGACGGCCGGGGTCCGACGCCGGTCATGGCGCCAGCGCCCGCCGCGCCGAGCGCGCGCCCGAAAGCGCCCAAAACGCGGCGGGAACCTCGGACGGCGAGGCGCACAACACCGCCGCGCCCAACTCGCGAAGCTCGTCTGCGACCCCGTAGCCCCAGAGCGCGCCGATGGTCGGGATCGCGTGCCGGCTCGCCGCCAGGACGTCGTGCTTGCGATCGCCCCACATGCAGCAATCCCGAGCTTCGAGGTCCCGCTCGTCGAGAATTCGGGCGATGAGATCGCCCTTGTCGTCGTAGCGGCCGTCGAGCTCGGCGCCGTAGACGCCCTCGAAATCGCGCCGGAGATCAAAGTGTCTGAGGATGCGCTCGGCATAGACGAGCGGCTTCGCCGTGCATAGAAACAACCGCGCCCCTGCCGCGCGAAGCTCGGCCAAGGCCTCCGGCACGCCATCGTAGACGAAAGCCTCAAACAGCCCCTCGCTCGAATAGCAGCGACGATAGACGCCGAGCGCCTCCTCCGGATCGCCCATGTCCCCGAGCATGTCCGCGAACGATCGGCGCAGCGGCGGCCCGATGATCCAGGTGAGGTCAGCGGCGGCCGGCGGATTTCTCCCCTGCGCTTCAAGCGCCAGCCGGAAACAGCCGACGATGCCCTCGGCCGGATCGGTCAGCGTTCCGTCGAGATCGATGAGGAGCGCGCTTCGCCCATTGGGCATGGTCATTGGCGTTCCGGCATTGCGCAATGCTCCTACCGCAGGGCCGCCCCTCGCGCTGGCGATCTCGGGCGGACAGCTAGCCGCGGATCGGCTCGTGCGCTAGCGCTGCACGTAGGAAATAGAAGAGGCCGGTCAGCGCGGACAGGATGAAGAGGCCTTCAAGCATCCGGGTGACGCTCTCGCCGAGCTGGAACAGCCCGCCGATCGCCCAGCCTGCCGCAGCTCCGGCGCCCACGAGCTCGGTGCCCACGAGAATGGCGACGCTGATCAGCGTCGTCGCATTGGTCCAGTTGATCGGCGCGGCCTCCGCCAAGGCGGCTTCTCCTCAAACGTGCTTGCGAAGCGCCCGCCGATATACCAAGGCGCCCCGCCGCGCAAGTCGGGCAGCCATCGCCGTTGGTTGCAAGGGCGCTGGGCGAAATTGTCGCGGGCCGAGATCATTGCCCGGAGCGCCCTCCCCCGGCAAAATGGCGAAAACTCGTCCAGGGCTCAATGTCGATTCTGGCCCACCGTCCCGATCGCGCGCACGCCAGTAAGGATGCTGGCGAGCACGCTCGCGATGTCCGCCTGGGGCCGCTCTCGCTCGGCGCGCTCGGCGTCGTCTACGGCGACATCGGCACCTCTCCCCTCTATGCGATGGATCAGATCTTCCGCGCCGCTCCAGCGCGCGCGCCCCAAGACGCGCTCGGCGCCGTGTCCCTGGTGATCTGGACGCTCACCCTCATCGTCTCGATCAAATATGCGGTCTTCGTGCTTCGGGCGCAAAACGACGGCGAGGGCGGCGTCTTTGCGCTCTACGGCCTCGTGCATGACGGCAAGGGCAGGCGTGCGCGGATGCTCCTATGGGCGCTCATGCTCGGCGCCGGCCTCCTGATCGGAGACGGCATGATCACACCTGCGATCAGCGTGCTCTCCGCCGTCGAAGGGCTGGGCGTCGCCACGCCGGCCTTAGCCGGCTGGGTCATTCCGGTCACGCTTGGACTGCTCGTCGCGCTGTTCGCGGTTCAATTCAAAGGCGCCTCGGGCGTCGGCGCCGTATTCGGGCCGATCGTGCTGCTGTGGTTCGCGGCCGTCGCCGCGATGGGCTTCGCCGCGATCGCCGCAAACCCGCAGATTCTTGCCGCGTTCAATCCCCTCTATGGCGTCGCATTCCTCGGCCGCGCTCATTTTCTCGAGGCGCTCCTCCTCATCGGCGCCCTGATGCTGGTCGTCACCGGCGGCGAGGCGATGTACGCCGACGTCGGCCATTTCGGCGCCTTTCCGATCAGGCTCTCGTGGTTCGCGGTCGTATATCCCGCCCTCATTGTCAACTACCTCGGACAGGGAGCTTACGTGATGAGCGGCGGCTCCGTCGCCAGCGACAAACTGTTCTTCGCTCTTGCTCCACGACCCATGCTCATGCCGATGGTTGTGCTGGCGACCGCCGCGACCGTCATCGCCTCGCAGGCGCTCATTTCCGGCGCCTTCTCGCTCGTTGCGCAGGCGATCCGTCTCGGCCTGTTTCCGCGGCTCGACATCCTGCACACCCATAGCGCTCGCGAGGGCCAGATCTATATTCCCGCCGTCAACTGGGGGCTTCTGATCGGTTGCGTGGCGCTCGTCCTGTCGTTCGGGTCGAGCGCGGCGCTGGCGGCCGCTTACGGCTTGGCTGTCTCCGGGGTGATGGTGATCACTTCCGTCGCGATGATCCCGGTCGCGCGCCGCCGATGGCGCTGGAGCGCAGCGCAAACGGCGATGATCTGGGGACCGCTGACGGCGCTCAACGCATCCTTCCTCTTCGCCAGCCTATTGAAGCTCTTTCAGGGCGGCTACGTGCCGCTCGCGGTCGGCGGCGCGGCTTTCGCCGCGATGGCGACCTGGCGATGGGGCCGCAAGGCGACCTATGCCGCCTACAACGCCAAAGCGACGCTGACCATGCGCGAGGTCGTCGAGCTGCACCGCTCGAGCCAGCATTTCATGGAGCGCAACGCGCTCATCATGTCGCCGCGCCCCTTGCGCTCGCTCGGCGATCGCGCGCCCGCGCTCATCCGCATGCTGGCCGAGCGTACGGGCGTTCTGCCGCGCAACCTGGTGTTCGTCGAGGTTACGCACCGCAAGACGCCGTTCATCCACGGCGAGCGCTATTCGGTGACGGTGTTCGACCGCGATGAAAAGAGGGGCGGAGTCATCGGCGTCGAGCTCGCGTTCGGCTTTCTCGAGGACCCCAATGTCGAGCAGGCGCTCGAGGAGCTCGCACGGCACAAGGAGATCGATCTGCCGAGCGACCCCCGCCAATGGATCGTGCATGTCGCCCAGGAGCACTTGCTGTCCGGGCGCAAAACCAATGTCTTCAAGCGCATCCGCCTCAACCTGTTCCTGTTCCTCCGCCAGGTCTCTCGCCCCGCCTATTCCTATTACGGGCTCGGCGACGAGGTGCAGCTTACGGTGGAGATCATTCCCGTCAGGCTCAGATGAAGCGCTGAAGTTCGGCACGGCGGACGGCCTATCCTGCGGCTGTCTCTACGCGCATCTGCCGAGCTTCGTAGGCTTTCACATTGAGGGTGGCGATGCGCAGCAGCGAACGGTCGTCCGGCTTTGCGGCGCGGCGCAGGAGATCGCCGAGGATCTGATCGCCCTCGACGCGCATGCCGCCCTCGATGTCGCGCAGCATCGAGGCCTTCAGCGGCGAGCCGGCGGCGGTCAGCGCCGTGCGCGCACGCTCCAGCGCCGATTCGCGCGGCGGATGGCCTTGGGCGGACGCGATCGCCGCGCATTCCGTCAGCAGCGCGGCAGCGAGGTCCGAGGCGCCGGCGGCGACGTAATCGCCGACCGCCGACCGCATCAGGCAGGTTATCCCTGCCGCCGAGGCGATGAACACCCACTTCTCCCACATCTCCTGCCGGATCTCGTCGCTGAGCCGCGCATCGAAGCCGGCGCCCAGCAGCGCCGAGGCGATCGCCTCGATCCGCCGCGAACGCGAACCGTCAAGTTCGCCGAAGCTCAGCGCGTGCAGGTCGTTGAGATGAACGATCGCGCCGTCGGCATCGAGCGTCGCCGAGATCACGCATTGCCCGCCGAGAATGGGTTTCGGCCCGAAGCGGTCGGCGAGCGCGTCGAGGTGCCGCATGCCGTTCAAGAGCGGCAGGACGCTCGTTTTCTCGCCGACGGCCCCAGCGAACGACGCAATCGCGCTGTTGAGGTCGTAGGCCTTGCAACTCAGGAGCACGAGGTCGAACGGCTGGACGAGGTCCTCCGTCAACACGAGCGGCGGCGATGGTCGGTGGAAGTCGCCGAGCCGGCTTCGAATCGTCAACCCGTTTTTCGCCAGCAGCGCGGCCCGGCGCGGACGAACGAGAAACATGACGTCGCGCCCGGCCTGCAGCAGGCGTCCGCCGAAATAGCCGCCGACCGCGCCCGCTCCGACAACGAGAATTCTCATTTCGACCAATCCCCTGTCATGAGGCGATCTTCGCCCCCTCGCCTACGGTACGGCTGAAACCAGCATGAACGCGGCGAAGATCACCAGATGCACTGCGCCCTGCAGCACGGTGGTGCGGCCGGTCCCGAAAGTCAGCGCGCTGATATAGAGCGTCAAAACGAGGAGCGTCATGTTCGTCGTTGAAACGCCGAGCGTGATCTGCTGGTCGAACGCGAGCGAGACGATCGCGACGGTCGGGATCGTGAGGCCGATGCTCGCGATGGCCGAACCGAGCGCGAGATTGATGCTGTTCTGCAGCCGGTTGACCAGAGCCGACTTCGCGGCGGCGAGTCCTTCGGGCATGAGCACGATGGCGGCGATGACTACGCCGACAAAAGCCTTCGGCAGCCCAGCCGCCGCGATGGCCTTGTCGACCGGGTAGGACAGCGTCTTGGCGAGCAGCACGACGGCAGCAAGCGACATCAGCAACAGCGCGAGGCTCAAGAACGCGGTCGCGGTGCTTGGAATCTCAGGCGGGATTTCGACGGGCGCAGCGTCGTCGGACTCATCGAGGAAATAGTCGCGATGCTTGACAGTCTGGACGAACACAAACACGGCCCATAGAACCAGGGACATGAAGCCGATGCCCTCGAGCTGCAGGATCGAATAGGACCCGCCGGTCGCGGTCTGGGTGAAGTTCGGCAGGATCAGCGCCAGCGTCGCCAGCGTCCCGAGTACGGCGAGCAGAGAGGACGCGCCCTGCAGCTGGAAGGTCTGCTCGAAATGCCGCCCTGCCCCCAGGACCAGGCAGAGGCCGACGACGCCGTTGAGCACGATCATCACCGCCGCGAATACCGTGTCGCGTGCAACCACATCGGCGCCCGCGGCCCCGGACAGCATGATCGAAACAATGAGCGCGGCCTCGATCACCGTCACCGCGACCGCGAGCAGGATCGAGCCGAACGGCTCGCCGAGCTTGAGCGCCAACACCTCCGCGTGATGAACGGCGGCGAACACCGTGCCGCCGAGCAGGACGCCTGCAAGAACGAGGACATATGCCGCATCGGCCGGGACGAGATGGGCAAATTTCAGCGCGAGGAGTCCGCTTGCGAAAAGCGGGACGACCCAGGCCCAGATCGGGATGGAGTCATGGTGCGGCGCCGACATCGATCCATCCGGTTCCCGAAGACGCAGCAATGTGCAAGAGAAGGGCGCCGCCGGCAATCGGATCGCTTCTGCAAACGTTATGCATCGCCTGCGCCTTGACGCTCTCGTTTATGAGAGTATTTTCCCATATATGGAAACCGAGGCTCCGCCCCGCGACGCCGGCGACCTGCGCCTCGCCGAGCGTCTGCGCGCAATGCGGCGCGAGCGGCGCTGGTCGCTCGACGAGCTTGCCGCGCGGAGCCGGGTCAGCCGCGCCACGCTGTCTCGGATCGAAAACGGCGACGTCAGCCCGACGGCGTCGGTGCTCGGGCGGCTCGCCGGGGCGCATGGCTCGACAGTCTCGCGCCTCCTCGCCGACATCGAGGCCGAACCGCCGGCGCTCGTCGCCCGCGCCGACCAACCGGAGTGGGTCGATCCCGCGACCGGCTTTCGCCGCCGCTCGGTCTCGCCGCCCTCGCTCGACTTCGATTGCGAGGTGCTGCGCTGCGAACTGCCGGCGGGCGCGAGCATCGACTATCCGCTGCCGCCGCGCCTGGGCCTCGAGCATCATCTCTATCTCGAGGAGGGAGCGCTCGAACTCGCGATCGAGGGAAACGTCCATCACCTCAGCGCCGGCGACTGCCTCCGCTACAAGCTGATGGGCGCAAGCCGCTTCCGCGCCGTCGGGCGCCGCCCGGCGCGCTACATACTCGTGCTCAGGTGAGCGCCATGGAAGTCCAATCCATAACCGTCGCCGCGCTCGATCCCGCCTCGTTCGCGCAAACCCTGGACCGGCTCGCGGACATCCTGCGCGCCTGCGTCCACGAGGGCGCAAGCGTCGGCTTCATCGCGCCGTTCAGCCTGGCTCAGGCGCGCGCCTATTGGCTCGACCGGGTCGCCCCTTCGCACGCCGCGGGCGCCAAGCTCTTGCTGATCGCGACGCTCGGCGGCGAAGTCGCCGGAACGGCGCAGCTCGATCTCGATTCGATGCCGAGCAAGCGCCATCACGCCGAGGTCTCCAAGGTCCTTGTCGACCCGGCCTTTCGCCGCGCCGGCGTGGGCCGCGCCCTGATGGGGGAGATCGAGCGGCGGGCGGCCAAGGAGGGCCGCTGGCTCCTCACGCTCGACACTGCCGGCGATGCGGCCGAGGCTCTCTACCGCTCGCTCGGCTATAGCCTCGGCGGGACTATCCCGCATTACGCGCGCGACGCCTTCGAGGACCGCTACGACGCGACCCGGCTTATGTACAAAGACCTTCGCCGCGGCTAGCTTCCGCGGCCGATTTGACGGCTGAAGGAGGCCCATCGTCTTACCCGCGGAGGACCGGCTGACGGCTGACCGGAACGGCGCGAGCCTGTTCGGCCGCGTCGTGCTTGTGCTTCTGACGATCTACGCGCTGGCGATGATCGCTCCCGACTTCCTGCGCGTGGTTCAGCCCGCTGGGTTCGTTCGGTATGGCGACCAATGGCGACGGGCTGATTTACGACGTCCAGGGCCCGTTCGCGGAGCGAGCAGGAATTCGCCCGCGTGGCGGGCGGGCATTCGCGTCGGGGATCAGGCTCGATCTTGTCGCGATGCGCTGCATCCCGGTCGATACCGACCTATGCGCCAGCACTCTGTCGCAATTTGGCGGGGTGAACTACGTCGTGCCGGACCGCGAAGCGAGGCTCATCCTCGCCGCGACGGGCGAGCGCCCGGCGCGCGAAGTCACGGTGGTTGCGGAGCCGCGCCCCGACAATCGTCTGTTCGAGGTGATCGTGGCGCTCGACACGATCGCCGGCATCCTGGTGGTGCTTGGCGCGGCATGGCTGGTGTGGACGCGTCCCGGGGTCATGACCTGGGGCTTCTTCATCTATGTGATTCAATTCAATCCCGGCCAGGCGTTTCCAGTTCTGGGCCTGGCTTCAGCTTTGGCCGCAGGCGCTCCTGGCGCAAGACGCCATTTCGCAGGTTATGCAGGCCGCCGCCTATACCGGGCTCCTGCTCTTTGCGCTGAGGGCCCCCCTCGACCACGCCGAAGGCCGGTGGCGCAAGTCGAGCGCGCGCTGCCGGCGATTTTCGATCGTGTTCCTGGTGGTCGCGCTCGCGGGCATGGGAAGCGTGTTTGGCTATCCCGCCGAAATCTGGGCGCGAAGCTCGCTCCTCGTCGGCTTTGCGGTCAGCGTCGCGGCAGTCGCGATCCTGCTCGGTCGCCGCCGCGATCTCTCGCCGCGCGACTATCAGCGCATCCGCTGGGTCATCTGGGGATGCCTGATCGGCCTGCCGGCCTACCTGCTCGCTGAGCTGTCTCAGGAGACCTCGCTGTTTTCGACTGGCTCGATGGCGGGTCTCACGTCGGAGGAAGTCGCGGGCGCCCTCTACCTCGTCAACGGCGTCCTGTGCCTGTTCGTCGTCGAGGCGGTGCGGCGGCCGACGGTGGTCAACGTATGGATCCCGCTCAGGCGCGCGACCGCGTTCGGCCTCCTGCTCAGCGTTCCGGTCCTCTTCCTCCACAAGCAGATCGAGACGATCGACGAGTATATCCACATGCCCTACTGGGCCTGGGTGGCAGTGGCCTCCGGCCTCGTCTACCTGATCGCGCGCGCACACGAGTTTGCGACCGAGCTCGCAAACCGGCTGTTCGACCGCGACTTCATCCGCGCCGAGCGCCATCTCGCCACGGTGGGCGAAACCATCCTCCATGCCGGCAGCCTCGCCGAAGTCGAGCGCCTCCTGGTGAACGAGCCTACGCGTTCGCTGGGTCTGGCGTCGGCGGCGTTGTTTCGCGACCAGGACGGCGTCTACCGCCGGCGCGCCAGCGCCGGATGGGACGCCGACGAGGCCGACACGCTCTCGCCGGACGACCCGATCCTGGCCGGGCGGTTCGAGAGGAAGCCCTACCGGATCGACACCACCGACGCCGCCCGCGCCTCCCATATCCGGGTTCCCCATGACGTCGCGCGCCCGATTCTCGCCGTGCCGGTCGGCAATCCGCGGCGCTGCTATGCGGTGATCCTCTATAGCGGCCACGAGGCCGGGACCGACCTCGACGGCAGCGAGCGCCACATCCTCGGCGGCCTCGCCCACGACGCGGGAATCGCCTATGCCCAGATCGAGTGCGACAACCTGCGCAAGCGCGTCGCGGCCCTGGAAGGCCAGCTCGCGCAGGCTCAGGAGACTGGGTGACCCCGGGCGGGCCGGGCAGGATCAGAAGGCCCATCCCGAAGACTACCGATCCAAAAGGGAGGCCGCCGTGACCGCAAGAACAGACGACTACGACGCGATCGTTCGCGTCGTGCAGCTTTACATCGATGGCTTCAACGACAACGATGTCGGCAAGTTCAAGGAGGCTTTTCACGAAGACGCTTGGATGTTCTATATCAACGCCGACGGCTCCCTTTACAAGAATCCGATCTCCAAGAGCTTTGGAACTGGGCGAAGCCGCCCAGTTGGGATGTCGTGGGCCGGTCCATGTCAGTCGCTCAAGTCGGAGACGCCGCCGCTGTCCAGCTCAGCTTCGATTCGGAAAAGTCCGGCGGGTGGATCGACTTCCACAATCTGCTCAGGATCAACGGGGTGTGGAAGATCACCAACAAATCCGCCACGCACTGCAGCCGGTAGGCTTTTCGTCCGAACGTTCCGGAGGCGACCGTCTTGACCGAGCCGCGCAGACCCCTGCAAGGCGTCAGCGTCTGCATGTTTGACGCCTACGGCACGCTGTTCGACTTCGCTTCCGCCGCGGCGCGCTGCGCGGATGTTCCGGCCGAACGGCGCGCGGCGCTGACCGCGCTCTGGCGCGACAAACAGATTCAATACACGTGGCTGCGCACGCTCGAGAACCGCTACGCCGATTTCTGGCAAGTGACCGGCGAGGCGCTCGATTTCGCGCTTGAAAGCCTTGAGCTTGCCAGCCCGCGCTTACGGGAACGGCTGATGGAGCTCTATCTCGGCCTCGAGCCGTTCCCGGAGGTTCCCTCCGTCCTCGAGGCGCTGCGCAAAGCGGGATTCAAGACCGCGATTCTCTCCAATGGCTCGCCGGCGATGCTGGCCGCGCTGGTCCGCCGATCTGGGCTCGAGCCAATGTTCGACGCCGTTCTGTCGGCCGACTCGGTTCGCGCGTTCAAGACCCATCCCACGGTCTACCAATACGCGCTCGACGCGCTTGCCTTGCCAGCCCACGCGATTGCGTTCCAGTCGTCCAACGCCTGGGATGCGTACGCAGCCTCAGACTTCGGCATGCGGGTCGTGTGGTGCAACCGCTACGGCCAGCGCGCCGAGCGGCTGCCGGGCGATCCCGACTTCGAGATCCGGACGCTGGCCGAACTGCCGGCGCTCCTCGGGGCGGCCAAATAGCCCCAAGCAAAACCAAGCTATTGCGCCAGCCGTCTCAAGCGCATTCCCCCTCTTGTCTCCTTTCCGGCGCCTGGCGGCGGCCTCAGGGCTACTGAGCGCGGGATTCGCCGGCGTCGCCGTTCTGCGCCTTCAAGACGAAATGGCTGCCGCAAGGACGCCCGCCAAGGGTCGTTTGAGTTGCCAATGCGCGCGGCGTCTCCCGGCCCGCGCCCTCACCACTTCTCCTTGAACGGCCGCGCTTCGACCTCGAAGCTCCAGGCGGAGCGCTCCTGCCTCACCAAACCGGCTGCGATCGCGGCGACGCCGCCCGGATCGATGAAGAACTCATCGGACCGGTCGGTGAACCGCGAGCGCGTCACCGGCCCGCCGACCACACCGTCGACGACGATGAGCGCGACATGGATTCCAGCCGGCCAGAGATGGCGGGCCATCGATTCGGCGAGCGCCCGCTGCGCCATCTTGCCTTGCGCGAACGCCGCCGCGCCGGCCGCGCCGCGGCGCGAGGCGGTCGCGCCGACGACCATGATCGCCCCCTCGCCTTTCCGACGCATCGCCGGGATCGCCTGCCGGGCGGCAAGAACAAGGCCAAGCGCATTGACGCGCCACGCGCGCTCGAGATCCTCCGCCTTGACCTCCTCGATATTGCCCCAGACGCCCGAGCCGGCGTTGAAGATGAGAACGTCGGCGTCGCCGAGATCGGCCCGCATCCCGGCGAACGCCGCCTCGACCGAGGCCTCGTCGGCGACGTCGCAGGGATAGGCTTTGCCGTGCGTGAGCTCGGCGGCGAGCTTGGCGGTGAGCTCGGCGCGCCGCGCCATCAGCGCAACGGCGTAGCCATCGGCGGCGAAGCGCCGCGCGAACGCCTCCCCATTCCCTGGCCCGACGCCGACGACCGCGCACACCGGAAGCCTCGTCCCATCGGCCATTTCCGAAACCCTTGCTGAAGTTGGAGCGCCGCGGCGCGTCGCTCCTGCTTTGGCCCATCCTGCAACGCTCGGCCCTAAGGCGCAATCAAGGCGGGCGCCTTGCACGCTCCAAGCGCAAATCACGCGAAATCACTTTTCCGTAAACCGGAACACCGATGGGCCCGCCGCGCTTGACGGTTGGCCGAGAACGCGGCAACTCAGGGGCAAAGCGCTGGCGGTCAACCTCGCCGGGCGACTAAACGCGGGCGAGGAGCGCGAGGAGAGAGGCGATGACGGTTCAACCCTGGGTGAAGTCCTATCCGCCGGAGGTGCGCCAGAACGCCCCGCTCGACCTTTCTCCGGTGCAAAGCGTGCTCGACAAGGCCGCCGAGCGGTTCGGCCGCAAGACTGCGCTCGAATTCATGGGCAAGCGGACGTCCTACGCGGAACTGGAGGCGCTGGCGAACCGCGCCGCAGCCGGATTCCAGAAGCTCGGCGTCGGCCCCGGCGTGCACGTCGGCCTCTTCATGCCCAACACGCCCCATTACATCATCGCCTTCTTCGGCGTGCTGAAAGCCGGCGGCACGGTCGTCAATTATTCGCCCTTGGACGCGCTTTCAACGCTTCAGTTCAAGATCAACGACAGCGAGACCGACATCCTTGTCAGCCTCGACCTCGCCGCGCTCTATCCTCAAGCCGAGAAGCTTCTCGCTTCGACCCGTCTCAGGACGCTCGTTGTCGGCGAGTTCGCCGAGATGACCGCTGCTCCGGGTCCGGTCAAGGCGCAGATGACGGCGGCCGGAATGTTGGCCGGGATCAAGCACGACGATCGTCGCGTTGCGTTCCGCGACTTGATCGACAACGGCGGGCGCTATCACGCCCATCCGCTCGGCGACCTCACGGACGCGCTGGCGGTCATCCAATATACCGGCGGCACGACCGGCACGCCCAAGGGCGCGATGCTGACCCACGCCAATCTGACGGCGGCCTGCTCGCTCTACATGGAGATCATGACCCGCAGCGGCCCGGACTCGCTCCGCGAGGGCGAGGAGCGCTTTCTCTGCATCCTGCCGCTGTTCCATATCTATTCGCTGACCGTCGTCATGCTGCTCGGCTTCCGGCTCGGGGCGGAGCTCGTCCTGCATCCGCGCTTCGACCCCGCCGCGGCGGCCAAGGACATCGTCGACAAGAAGATCACCGTCTACATGGGCGTGCCGACGATGCATGTCGCGATTCTGAGCCTGCCCGGCGTCGAATCCATGGACTGGTCGTCGCTTCGACTATGCGCCTCGGGCGGGGCGCCGCTTCCGGTCGCAGTGCAGGACCGGTTCGAGAAAGTCGTCGGCTGCCGATTGACCGAGGGCTGGGGCATGACCGAGACCTCGCCGATCGGGACCTTCACCCCGCGCGCCGGGCCGAGGAAGCCCGGCTCCTGCGGCGTTCCCTATCCCGGCACCGAGATGAAGTTCATCGACGTCGCCAACCCCGAGCGCGAGGTCGCGCCGGGCGAGCGCGGCGAAATCTGCGTCAAGGGCCCCAACGTGACGAAGGGCTACTGGAAGCAGCCGAAAGCGACCGCCGAGTTGATGACCAAGGACGGATTCTTCCGCACCGGCGACGTCGGCATTTTGGACGAGGACGGCTTCGTCTACATCGTCGACCGCACGAAGGACATGCTGCTCTGCGGCGGATTCAACGTCTATCCGCGCAACATCGAGGAGGCGATCTACCAGCACCCGTCGGTCGAGGAAGTGAGCGTGATCGGCGTCCCCGACGCCTATCGCGGCGAGACCCCGAAGGCATTCATCTCGTTGAAGGCCGGCGCGCGGCCGCCCACCCTCGAGGAAATGAAAGCCTTTCTCAAGGACCGTCTGGGCAAGCATGAGATGATCGGCGCGATGGAAATCCGCGACGCGCTGCCCAAGACCCCGGTCGGCAAGATATCGAAGAAGGACCTTCGCGCCTCGGACGCACAATCCCGCGTCGCCTGACCGACGGGACCGGCCAAAATCCGCCGCTTGCACGACCGGACCATCGTCGCGGAACAAGGATCGGAACCAGCTCATGAAGCCCGCGGCAAGCCCTTCGGCGCTAAAGGTTCAGGCCGCGCTCGGCGAGGAGTTTCAGGTGCTGGAGTTTGACGCGACCACCCGCACCGCCGCCGACGCCGCTGCGGCGATCGGCTGCACGGTCGCGCAGATCGCCAAGTCGCTCATCTTCCGCGGCGCGGCCAGCAATCGGCCGGTGCTCGTCGTCGTGTCCGGCGTCAATCGCGTCGACGAGACGAAGGTCGCGGAGGCGGTCGGCGAGGGAATTGCCCGCGCCGATGCCGACTTCGTGCGCGAGGCGACCGGTTTCGCCATCGGCGGCGTGCCGCCGGTCGGCCACAAGAACCCGGGTATCGTCGTGATCGATGAATTGCTGACTGCATTCGCCGAGATCTGGGCCGCCGCCGGCACGCCCAATGCGGTCTTTCGCTTGACGCCGTCCGACCTTGTCGCACTGACGGGCGGACGCGTCGCCGCGGTCGCGCGCCAGTAGGGGGCTTGTGACGTGGCGGCAAAGCGAAGCTCCAGCGGCAAGATCAGGATCGGCGTCGGCGGCTGGACTTATGAGCCCTGGCGCGGCGCGTTCTATCCCAAAGACTTGCAGCAGCGCCGCGAGCTCGAATACGCGGGCCAGAAACTGACTTCGATCGAGATCAACGGCACGTACTACGGGTCGCAGAAGCCCGAGAGCTTCGCCAAGTGGCGCGACGAGACGCCGGACGATTTCGTCTTCACGGTCAAGGGCCCGCGCTTCGCCACCAACCGCCGCGTCCTTGCCGAAGCAGGCGATTCGATCGAGCGGTTCTTCAAGAGTGGCGTAACGGAGCTGAAAGCGAAGCTTGGGCCGGTCAACTGGCAGTTTGCGACCACGAAGCGCTTCGACCCCGACGATTTCGCCGCGTTCCTCAAACTGCTGCCCAAATCGGTCGGCGGCCTCGCCATCCGCCACGCCGTCGAAGTCCGCAACGACAGTTTCAGAACGCCCGAGTTTGTTGCTCTGGCGCGGGAGCATGGCGTCGCCGTCGTGATCGCCGGCGATTCCGAGTACCCGCAGATAGCGGATGTCACCGCGCCGTTCGTCTACGCGCGCATCATGGGAACGACCGAGGTCGAAAATAGGGGATATTCGACGCGAGCGCTCGATTCCTGGGCGAACCGAGCAAAGACCTGGGCCGCCGGCGGCTCTCCTCAGGACCTCGAGACCATGGCGCCGCCGAAGACCGACGACGCCGGCCGCGAGGTCTTTCTCTATGTGATCAGCGGGTTCAAGGAACGAAATCCGGCCGCCGCGATGGCGCTGATCGAACGCGTCGGCTGACCCGGGGAAGGCGCTGGCCGCGTCCCGGGCTGCGCGGGCTGCTCAAGCCGCTGAAGGCACGTACGGGAACACCTTCGAGGGCTTGGCGGTGACCGATTCCTTCCCGATCCCGAGACGGACGGGAGTGTTCGCCGCCAGACTGAACATCACGTCCGGCGCATTGTCCGTGAGCGAGCGGCCGTTCCACTCCGCAAAACCAAACGTCGCCTGAGTGCCGACCTCATAAGGCAGGATGTTGGGGCAGAAGCGGCGAGCGACTTTCGCGCCATATCCTTTCGGATCCTCTGATGTCCCGTAAGCGGCGACAACGCCGGCGATCGCTTTGCCGACAGCTTCGCCATGCGTCGCGAGATCGTCGGCCGGCCGGCCCCCGTTAAGGCGATTGCCGAGGTCTTCATTGAACTGTGTGAACAGGGGGTGGATCATCGGCAGGCCGACGCGGTTGATCTGGCGCCAGCCGCCCGCGTCGGTGGCGAGCGTTGCGACGGCCCAAACGCCGATCCGCTTGGCGCCCGAGGCGCCGGCAAGAAGTTCGGCGTCGGGCGCCTCGAGCACGATCGAATACACGGTACGGCCTGCAAACAAGTTCTTCGCTTTGCTCGGATCCCATCCAGTCAGGTTGATCGTCTTGCCGTCTTGCAACGCGTGGCCGACCGCGTGCAGCACATCGGGCTCGATCCAGAACGGGTCGCCCGCCTTGCCGGCCCAGACGCGCAAACCGGTCGGCGTTTTGACCGTCTCGCCGGTGACGCCTTCAGCCAGGACGGCGCCGGCCGCATGCGGGTTGACGGCGTCGCTCCCCGCGATCCGGCGCAAAACGAAGCGCTGCTTACCGGCTGAATCGCGCTCGTCAAAGGTCAAGCGGTAGGTCAAATCTTCGACGGCGTCTGCGTTGAGATCGATCTTGAATTCGTACACCCCTTCCGGATGGTAGCCGGGCGCAGGGATAGGCCCGAAGATCGAGTGGCAGACGTTGATCGCAAATACGGTGCCGACTTCGCCGCGGAACACATAGAGGTCAGTGATGTCGAGCCGGATATCCTGCCGAGCGAGCGGTGAATTGAGATGATGGGACATGATGCTCTCCCCTTTCGCTGTTCACGAGCTGCGAAAATGTGACTTTCCGCGCCGACGACGCCGGTTTCCGAGCCTTGTTGGCGCGATTGCCCAGCCATCCGACGAAGGCCGACGGCGCCGCGAGGCCTCAGCTTTTTATGAAGGCAAGCAGGTCCGCGTTGATCGTGTCGGCATGGGTGGTGGGCATGCCGTGCGGAAAGTCCTTGTAGCTCTTGAACGTGCTGTGCTTCAGGAGTTTCGCCGAAGCGGGCCTGCGGCGACCTATAGGGCACGATCTGGTCGTCCTCGCTGTGCATGACCAGCACCCGCACATTGATTTTTTTCAAATCCTCGGTGAAGTCGGTCTGGGAGAAGGCGACGATGCCGTCGTAGTGCGCCTTGGCGCCGCCCATCATGCCCTGGCGCACCAATTCCTATACCACCGGTTCGATCGTCTTCACGCCGGGCCGGTTGAAGCCGTAGAACGGCCCAGCCGGCACGTCGTAGTAGAACTTGGAGCGATCGGCGGCGAGCTGCGCCTGGAGGTCGTCGAAAACGCTCTTCGGTAGCCCTTGCGGATTGGCCGGGGTTTTCACCATCAGCGGCGGCACCGCGCTGATGATCGCCGCCTTCGCCACCTGGCTTTCGCCATGACGCGCCAGGTAGTGCACCACTTCGCCGCCGCCGGTGGAGTGGCCGACATGGATCACGTTCTTCAGATCGAGGTGTTTGGTCACGGCCGCCAGGTCGTCGGCGTAATGATCCATGTCATGACCGCCGCCGGTCTGGGTCGACCGGCCATGGCCGCGCCGGTCGTGCGCGATCACCCGATAGCCGTGGCCCAGGAAGAACAGCATCTGCGCGTCCCAATCGTCCGCGGAGAGCGGCCAGCCATGGCTGAACATGATCGGCTGCCCGCTGCCCCAATCCTTGTAGTAAATCTCGACGCCATCGCTGGTGGTGACCGTGGGCATTTTCCTGACCCCTTGCGCAAACAGGAAGTCGACGCTTCCGATCGGGAAAAGGTAGCCGATACGCCCTCTGCTGGCGACTGAGAAAGTGACAAGCCGCGGGTCAAACGAGCTGGCAACTTTACCTAGCTTCGGGAGCTCTCAGGAGAGATTTGGCGCCTTACCGGACGAGCCGTAGGACAGCGCCATGCTTGAGCCATGTGAGATCGTCGTCGCCCGACGAAGTTCTGCGGGATCTCCGCCGCTGCGTGGATGCGACCCGGCTCAGCGCCTGCGCCACGCCATCGACGGTCCGATGGCTCGAAATCAAAGCAGGTCTACTCGGCGCACCAACCTACGCCGCGCAACGTGTTCCTCCAGCCGTCGACAAGCCTCCGAATGCCGCCGGTGATGGCGAAGCCAAAACCGGGAAAACCAAAGCGGTCGAGCGGCGCCAGATGCGCGCGGAGGTCGTCAATTCTGAGCCGCAGGGCAAGCGGTAGATTCTGCCGGCGAGGGTTCTGCGAGCCGAGCATGGACATGTCTCCGAGGGATATCGTCTCCCGAACTCATACAGGCGGGGTGCGATCTAATTATGATACGAAGGAGGCGAACGTTAGTTTCACCCGCCTCGCCTTTCGCGGCCTTGAAGATCGTCGATGATGAAGCTTCGTGGAGCGCGGCTGTTCGGATCATCCAAGCGCGTCGGGCGATTCGCCTTGTAGGGTTCGAAGTCAAACGCTCGTCGCAGGGCTCCAGGCCATATGAGCACAAAGGTTCAGTCAAGATCGAGGAGAGGAGAAATGGTCGAAATGTCGCGACGCGCTGTCATGGCCGGCGGCGCCGGCCTGGCGCTCATTCCCGTGGGCGCAGGCTCCGCGGAGGCTGCCGGCGACGTCGTCAAGGCCGCGCCCCCTGAGGTCACGCGAATTCTTGCCCGCTATATCGTCGAAGCGCGATACGAGGATCTTCCGCCGAACGTCAGGAAGGAGGGCGTGCGCACGCTGCTCAATTACGTCGGCGTCGCCGTCGGGGGATCGCAACACCAAACGATCGATATCTCAGTCTCGGCGCTCTCGCCCTTCGCCGGGCGTCCGCAAGCAGGTCTGTTCGGACGGCCCGAGCGCTTCGACATCATGAACGCAGCCTTCATCAACGGCGTATCCAGTCACATTTTCGATTACGACGACACTCATCTGAAAACCATCATCCATCCGGGCGGCCCGGTGATCTCGGCGATCCTGGCGTTCGCGGAGATGAAGCCGGTGAGCGGCAAGGACTTCCTGAACGCGCTCGTGCTCGGCGTCGAGACCGAATGCAGAATTGGCAATTCGGTCTATCCAAATCACTATGACGCCGGCTGGCATATCACCGGCACAACGGGCGTTTTCGGCGCGGCCGCGGCGGCTGGCCGGCTCATGGGGCTCACGGAACAGGAGATGGTCTGGGCGCTGGGACTGGCTGCGTCTCAGCCGGTCGGGTTGCGCGAATCCTTCGGCTCGATGAACAAGAGCTTCAATCCTGGACGCGCCGCCGGCAATGGCCTCTTCGCCGCCATTCTCGCCTCCAAGGGCTTCACGAGTTCCGACGGCATGATCGAGGCCAAACGCGGCTGGGCAAACACGATCAGCACCAAGCAGGACTGGGGCGAGATCACCGACGGGCTCGGCCAACGCTATGAGACGCTCCTCAATACCTACAAGCCGTTTGCATGCGGCATCGTCCTGCATCCGGCCATCGACGCCGCGATCCAGCTCCGAAACGAAAGTCGCATCGCTCCTCCCGAAGTCAGGCGGATCGAGCTCAAGGTCAATCCGCTGGTGCTCGAGCTTACCGGCAAAAAGACCCCGCAGACGGGACTGGAAGGCAAATTCAGCGTCTATCACGCAGTGGCGATTGCCCTGATCGAGGGCGCAGGCGGCGAAAAGCAGTTCAGCGATTTGGCGGTCCGCGATCCGGCCGTCATCGATCTTCGCGCCAAGGTGGTTCCGACAGTCGATCTCGGCATCAAGCCGGAACAGGTCGACATGACGATCGAGCTCAGCGACGGACGAGTGGTGCGCAAGCATATCGAGCATGCGATCGGGAGCCTGGAGAGGCCGATGAGCAACAGCGACCTCGAACGCAAATTCGTCGATCTTGCCGATGGCATTCTCTCGCCGGAGCGGACGGCGAAGCTCATGGAACTGTGCTGGTCGGTGGAGAGTTCCGCCAGCGCCGGCGAAATCGCCCAAGCCGGCGCAAAACCGACAGCCTAGTGGATTGAATTTAACGCCTGATGCCCACGTCTGACGGCGGCGACGATTTTGTCGGGGTCGGCGACCCATTGGAACGGCTTCGAGTGGGTGTTGTGATCGTCGAGGAAGCGGTTGATGGCGGCGTGGAGGTCTGTGACGGATCGGAACACGCCGCGCTTGAGACTCCGCTTGGTCAGGATGGCGAAGAAGCCCTCGACGGCGTTGAGCCATGAGGACGAGGTCGGGGTGAAGTGGAACGTCCAGCGCAGATGGCGCGCAAGCCACCGTCGCACGACCGGATGCTTATGGGCGGCGTAGTTGTCCAGGATCGCATGGACTGTCTTGCCGGCGGGGACTTCGCGCTCGACGGCGTTGAGGAAGCGGATGAACTCCTGATGCCGGTGGCGCTGCATGTTGCGGCCGATGACGGTTCCGTCGAGCACGTTCATCGCCGCAAACAGGGTGGTCGTCCCGTTCCGCTTGTAGTCGTGAGTCATGGTTCCGGCGCGGCCTTTCTTGAGCGGCAGGCCGGGCTGGGTTCGGTCGAGCGCCTGGATTTGGCTCTTCTCGTCGACGCTGAGCACGACCGCGTGCGCCGGCGGATCCACATAGAGCCCGACGATGTCGCGCAGCTTCTCCACGAATGCCGGGTCATTGGACAGCTTGAACTGCCGGACCTGGTGCGGCTGGAGCCCGTGCGCGCGCCAGATGCGCTGCACGGAGCTGACACTGACACGGGCCGCCCCGGCCATTGCCGAACCGGTCCAATGCGTCGCTTCGTGCGGCGGCGTCTCCATGGTCAGCGCGACGACGCGCTCGGCGACCGAGCGATCGAGCTTCGGGATGCGCGAAGGCCGCGTCTTGTCGCGCAGAAGTCCGTCCACGCCTTCAGCGGCGAAACGCTCTTGCCAGCGCCAGACGCAGGTCTTGGACTTGCCGGTCGCGCGAATGATCGCGTTCGTCCCGGCGCTCTCGGCGCTTAGCAATACGATCTGCGCCCGCCAGACATGCTTCTGCGGCGCGTTGCGGTCCTTGACCAGAGTGCGGAGCCGATCAAGGTCGGCGGGCGTGACGGAAATGGAAATCCCAGGGCGCATGCCGCAGACTCGCACGCCGCGAGTCCGCCAGGAATCCCCCTCGGGATTCAAATGTCAGACGCGATCCACTAGCACGGCCGAAAGACAATCGCCTCTCGACGCCCTATGTCTCCTTGACGGCGCCGCTGGCGTTTAAACTCCAGGCTAGCGCCTCGCGTCGAGCACCATCGCACTCACGCCAGCGCAATGCGCGGCGTCGGGCCGGCGGCGCGGACGCGCTCGTCGGCGTGGCTCTCGAATTGCTTGAAATTGTCGCGGAACATCTGGACAAGGCGGCCGGCAACCTCGGCGAACTCGCCCTTGTTGCGCCAGGTCTTGATCGGATCGAGGATGTGCGGCTCGACCCCCGGAACCTGCGCCGGCACGGCGAGGCCGAAATGCGGATCGGTCCGGAAATCCGCCCGCTGCAAGGAGCCGTCGAGGGCAGCCACGACCAGGCGGCGCGTCACCCGGATCGGCATCCGCCTCCCGACGCCGAACTTGCCGCCGGTCCATCCGGTGTTGACGAGCCAGCAATCGACGTGGTGTCGCGCGACGAGGTCGCGGAGCAGATTGCCATAGACGGTTGGATGAAGCGGCAGGAACGGCGCGCCGAAGCAGGTCGAGAACGTCGCCTGCGGCTCGGTGACGTCTTTCTCGGTGCCCGCCACTTTGGCGGTATAGCCGGACAGGAAATGATACATCGCCTGCGCCGGGTCGAGCTTGGCGATCGGCGGCAATACCCCGAACGCGTCGCAGGTCAGCATGATGATGTTCTTGGGATGGCCCGCGCGGCCGGTGGCCGAGGCGTTGGCGATGAAGTGAAGCGGATAAGCGATACGCGTATTCTCGGTCCTCGAATTGTCGTCGAAATCGGGTGTCCTCGAATCCGGATCGAGCGTCACGTTCTCCATCACTGTGCCGAAGCGCTCGGTCGTTGAATGGATCTCGGGCTCGGCCTCGCGCGACAACTTGATCGCCTTGGCGTAGCAGCCGCCCTCGAAATTGAACACGCCGCTCTTGCCCCAGCCATGCTCGTCGTCGCCGATGAGGATGCGATGAGGATCGGCGGAGAGCGTCGTCTTGCCGGTGCCGGAGAGGCCGAAGAAGATCGCCGTGTCGCCGTCCTTGCCGGTGTTGGCCGAGCAATGCATCGGCATGACCTGCTTCGGCGGCAGGAGGTAGTTGAGGATGGTGAACACCGCCTTCTTCATCTCGCCCGCATAGCTCGAGCCGCCAATCAGCACGATCTTGCGCGAAAAGTCGCAGGCGATGATGGTCTCGGTGCGCGCGCCATGCCGCCCGGCGTCGGCGCGGAGCGACGGCAGATCGACGATCGTCAAATCGGGGATGAAGGCGCCGAGATCCTCCGCCGGCGGGCGGATGAGGAGATTGCGGATGAAGAGCGAATGCCAGGCGTGTTCCGTGAAGACGCGCGTGCGCAGGCGCAACGCCGGGTCGGCGCCGGCGTAAAGGTCCTGGGCGAACAACGTCTTGCCTTTGGCGTGGGCGATGACATCGGCGAGGAGCGCGTCGAATTGGTCGCTCCTCATCGCGTTGTTGTTGTCCCACCAGACGACGGCCTCGGTGTTGGCGTCGCGGACGATGAACTTGTCCTTCGGGCTGCGTCCCGTATGAACCCCGGTGTCGGCGACCAGCGGCCCATGCGCGGCGATATGCGCTTCGTGGCGCTGCAACGCCTGCTCGTAAAGCTGTGGCGCGCCAAGATTCCAGTTGACCGCTGCTAAATCGCGAAAGCCGAACCGGTCCGCGCCGAAGTCGGCGTTGCGAGCGCCATTCTCGATCATCCCGATGGTCCCTGCGGCGCGCCTGAACGCATGCGCGTCAATCCCCGACCTAAAGCAAATTTCGCCCCGCGCGGTCAACCCCGCGCGAAGCCGCCTCCGGCTTTCGCCAATCCGGAGCCTAAGACGCATCCATCTCCGCCAATTTGGCTCTAGAGCCGACCCTTTTCCTGTGCAATGTTTCGACGCCAAGACGGTTCCGTCTTGCGCCGACGAAGTACGGTCAACCCGTTGGCGTCGCCAAAGGGCCGGACAACCGCAAATCGACCATTGCGGGACCGGGGGGGAGGGAGCAATGGGGGCCAGGCTTCCCGAGGCCGAGCACGAAATTCAAGTCCCGTCCGGGCGGCGGGAGGTCGCGGTCAGAACCGTCTCGGCAGGCGAGACCTGGTCGTTCGCCGCCGCGGGACGATGGACGAACGGCTTCATCGCCTGCGGACCTGACGGCTACCGGAACTTCCTCTTCGACGTCCTTGAAATCGAGCCGCGCGCGGCCGGCGAGCCCTGGTTTCGCCTGATCGGCGAAATCAAGGGCCGGCCGGGCTCCACCTTCGCGATCGGCGCGGGATGCACGCGCACGTTCGAACAATCGGGCGAACTCGTCGTTTTCGCCAACGACAGCGCCGACGGGTATGCCGATAACAAAGGCGTCGTCACGCTCAAGATGCGCAGGGGCGGCGTGGCGCCGGCGCCTCCGGTCGACGTCGGCTTCATCGGCGCGTGGCGTCGCTTCCGCGACGTATTCAGCCGTACGAAAGGCATACCGGTCATTGCCGCGTTCGTCCTCGGCGTCTCCTGGATCCTTGTTTTCATGCCTCAAGGACGCGACCTCGTACGGGGCATTGGCGAGGATAGCTTCTGGCAATATCCATCGGGACTGCTGCAGATCGCCTTTGCCCTCGGTCTCGTCTTCCTTGCGTTCGAGGCCTGGGGCTGGTCGCGGCTCGTCATCGTCTCGAATTACGGCGCCGATCGGCGCCTATGGCGGCCGCAATGGCTCCTGGTTTGGGGGCCCCGGGTGCTCGGCGCCCTGCCGTTCGCCGCCGCCGCGGCCGCCCTCATCATGAACCCCGCCAGCAACACCTGGTTCGTCGTCGCCCTGATCGCCCTCGGCGTGATCTTTTTCGCCCTCGTCATCCGGCGGCAGGACATTCAGCGCCGTCTGACGACCCACGGCGGCGCCGATCCGTTTCGCCGGCTCCAGCGCCATTCGGTGGTCTCGACCCTGGCCCTGGCCGGATTCGCGCTGGTTGTCGCAACTTTGTGGCCGGCGAAGTTCGGCGCTTTGCTCGGCGCGCCGGCGGTCGTGTTCTTCGGCCTCGGCTTCGTCATCCCGATTATCGTCATTGCGATCCAGATGGGCGCGAGCCTCCGCATTCCGGTCGCCGGGACCCTGCTCGTCCTGGCCGTGGTCTTTGGGCTCTGGGTCGACAATCACGCCGTGGGCCGGCGCGCCTTCGGCGTCGCGACGACCGGCCCGACCGATCGCCTCAGCCTCACCCAGGCCTACGAACAGTGGAGAAAAGCGCAACCGGGCGGCGCGGACGCCCGGAAGACGATGATCCTTGTCGCCGTCCAGGGCGGCGCGTCACGGGCCGGATACTGGACCGCCGTCGCCCTCTCGACCTTGCGCGAGGCGGCAAAAGCAAAGGGCGTCGATATCGATCCGCATATTTTCGCGATCAGCTCGGTGTCGGGCGGCAGCGTCGGCGCGGTCGGCTACGCGGCGATGCTGAAATCGGCGCCGGACGCGGCCGATTTCAAGCTTCGGCTGTTGCGGTTCGCGGGCGAGAACGTGCTCGGAGGCGCGATGACCGGAATGATGTTCCCAGACCTCCTGCAGCGCTTCCTGCCGGTCGCGTTTCTGCCCGACCGGGCGGAGACGCTCGAGCGCTCGTGGGAGGACGCCTGGACCTCGGTCGACCCGCAGGCGCAGCGCCCGTCGATGATGCGCGAGCCGTTCCTCAATCTCGCGCCGCGGGCCGGCGAACCGTGGCGGCCGATCCTCATCGTTCAGGGCGCGAGCGAGAACAGCGGCCGGCGTTTTCTCACCAGCGGAGTGAGGCTCGCCTGCGACGAAGTCGACGCCGACGATTTCCTCGACAGCGTCGGGCACGACGTGGCCGCGTCGACCGCGATCCTCAACGGCGCGCGCTTTCCCTGGATCAGTCCGGGCGGAACATTCCCCGGCGCTCGCTGCGGGACCCGCGACAACCAGACGGACCACATTCTCGACGGCGGCTATTTCGACAACGCCGGCGCCGAAACGCTGCGCGAGATGGAGCAGGCCCTGCGGGCGATCCGGGCTGAGGCGGGCGAAACGGACCCGCTCGACATCGTGTTCGTGTTGATCGGCTATCGCAACCCGGACGCGTCGAAACCGACGCCGGCGCTCGCCATCAACGACGTGTTCGCCCCGCTGTTCGGCATGTTCGCGAGCATGTCCGCGCATGAGTCGCATCTTGCGCGCGAGTTGAAGCTCATCGGCCAGTCGAAGCTTGAACAGGCGGACCCCTACATCTCGCGGATGAGCGGCCACAATGTCGATTACGCGGCCATCGTGCTCTGCAAGGGCAAGATCGAGCCTGGCGGCCCCGACTACGAGCCGCCAATGGACTGGACGCTGTCGGGCGAAGCCAAGCGCTACATCGAGAACTCGGTTATCGCTACGACGCCTGCCTGCAACGCGAAGGCCAATGTCGAAACGATCGACGCCATCGTCGACGCGGTCAAGCGCTGAGGCGGAGCATCGGCGGCCGACTAGGTCCCGAACAGCCGCTCCGCGTTGCCGTGGGCTATTCTTTCCCGGTCGGCGTCGCTGACCGGCAACCGGTCGAGAAAGGCGCGGCCCTCGGCCATCGGCTGATAGGGATGATCGGTCGAAAACATGATGCGGTCGACGCCGACCTGCATCATCAATTCCAGGAATGCGGGCAAGAAGTTGAAGCCGGAGAACGTGTAATGGACGTTCCCGCGCAGATAGGCGCTGATCGGCTTTTTGAGCCCCGTCATCGCGGGCGCCATCACGTCGACGCGCTCAATCATGGCCGGCAGCGTCTCGCCCATGTGTCCGACGACGATCTGCAGGCTCGGATGGGCGTCGAACACGCCCCCGAGAATCATCCTGATCACGTGCAGCGCGGTCTCGATATGCCAGCCCCATCCGCCGTTCGCCATCATCTCGCTGATCATCGGCCGAAGCCCGCCATACCAGGCGTCGATGACCGGCTGCGGCGATTGGGTCGGATGGAGATAAATCGGCAGATTCAGGGCCTCTGCGCGCGCCAGCACCGGCCAGAAGAAACGATCGTCGAGATAGCGGCCGCGATGATGGCCATTGATGACAATGCCCTTGAACCCGAGCTCGCCGATGGCGCGCTCGAGCTCCCCGAGCGCAGCCGCCGGATCGCCGATCGGCAGCGCCGCCAACCCGAAAAACCGCGTCGGATGGCGCCGAACAGCTTGGGCGATCGCGTCATTCGTGCTTCGCGCAAATGTCTTCGCCTCCTCGTCCGGCAAGCTGCTCGACTCCGGGCGCGGTCAGCGACAGCGCCTGCATGTCGACTTTGGCCGCGTCCATCGCCGCCACCCGGCCGTCGCCAATGTCGAGGAGGTCAGCGACCAGCTTCGCAAACCTCCCGCCGACCTGTTCGGCGCGCTCCTTGAGCCGGCGGTCCGGGCCGTCGAGGAAGGCGGGCGTGGCGAAGTGCTCTTCAAGGGCGATCGTGCGCGTTGGCATCTCCATCATGACGGCGAAGAGGCTCGGCGGCCAATCGAGCTAAACCGCCACGAGGGTGCCGCTGACAAACGGCTAAACCGACACTCGTAGGAAACGCCGATATCAGGTCGAACTTCAACTCGAGGCTGCCGACGAAGCGCAGATTGATCGACACCATAGAGTACTGAGAAAGCGAGTATAGGCGACCTTCAACTGTTCCGACTCTCTCGCTCTCTCGCGGCGCTATAGTTTATTGAGGCCAACATTGATGGTCAGGGCCGCATTCACCTATGCAATTGCCCTGCGCGTTGCAACCGCATGCCGCTCCGACAGGCTTATGCATGCACTCTTGACTCTGTTGCGGCTCGACACGAGAGCTTTCGAGTAGGGAACGACTGCTAGGAACGGCCGAATAAGAAGTAGCTCGCCTGCCCGTTCGTCGAAATTGATAGATCATCCGATCATCTATTGTCGGCATTGATGTCATGACGCTTCTCCTCTTTCCAGATATTTTTGCCAAGGAGTAACAATAAACGGGAATCTGTCCGAAACATCAACCCGCACAAAATATTTTTTTTCGACTGCCTGGGCGGTCCTCAACGTGAATATCACTCTCACAACGCGGCCAGAATTGCCACTAAGTCGCGAAGATATTGTTGGCACGCCTGCCAAGGTAAGCTCCTTTATCTCATCTAAGGCATAAGGCGCGATGGTATAACGTGCCGCGAGGAAGTTGTAGGCACGGTCTTCGTCCGTCAACCCATAATTATCTGAAAGTTGGGCGAAAAAGTCTAGTCCGCCTGGCGCCAGTTGGTGTGCCGAAATCTGAAAAATCTGATCCACCAGAACCTCAATACCGAGGGGTGTTGGCAACCCCGTCGTCACGCCTACGACCACGTCCAAATCTTGTGGTGGGCCAATCGGGGAATCTCTTGGGATCGACGGTTTTGCTTTCTTCTTGCCGCTTGTCCTTATTTCGCTGTCACCACTATCCGACTTCGGATATTTTGAGCGGCCCAGACTATCGACTAGCAGGTCGAAATCACGTGGATCCCATGGCCTAAGTATGAACGCCGGATAATCCTCGACGGTCAGACGCCAAATGAGTTGGCGCGCGATATACCGCGTCCTCCCTTTGTCCGCGCTCAATACAGCGTGTTGCCAACTTCGATCCTCTGTCGGCTTCATTGGTACGTCCGCGTTAGGCTGCCATGAGGCGGGAAGTAGGGTATGAGCTAGGGCCTGCATCTCGCGCTCTACTCCCACGTTCGGGTATTCCACTTCGACAGTCCCTATCGCGTAGACGAAACCGCTGTTATTACCTCCACTGCAATTGCAAGTTCCTGCCGGCGCACCACAAGTGCATCTGCTCGAACCGTTAGCGGGAGCCGCGACGTTGATTGGGCTCATAGCCGGCAGGGCGCCGCGATTGACCAGATTCGTCGGGCCGTTCTCTTCTTTCATGGCTGCCTCTCCTTGCAAGCCCGCATAAATGTGGCTTTCTCGTATTGCGAATTTTGCGGCCGCTGCCTTATGCAGTTGATTGATCGCCGCTAATAAGAGCGCGTGATCGAGCACTGGCGGTCTGGTCTCGTTGCGTGGGGCTAAGCGTAGGACCGCGGCGCGAATCTCAGCGGCGGTCGCGCTGGGAACCTTCGACCAGACCTCCGCCAAAGTGCCACTGGCAACCGCGGTTGCCACACTCGTGCCCGACATCGCCGTTGTGCCCCCGCCCGGTGCGTAGCCGGGCAGATTGCGTCCCAGCGCCGCTACGCCGCGGCGCGATATAACGGGGCCGAAATTGGAGTTTGGCAACAAACCCAGCCCTGCGTCCACCGCGACAACGGGAACCGTAACGGAATGCGATAGAAGCTGCCCCATGGCCAAGCGACCCTGGTTGCCGGCAGCCACCACAACAACGGCGCCTTTTAACTCCGCATAATTCAACGCTGCCGCAAGCTCAGGATGGTTCCGCGAATTGTCCCCGAGGATCGCGAGACTGAGATTGATAATCCGGGCGCCAGCTGCGACCGCAATCGAGATCGCGTTCGCCAGTTCTCCAACGCTCGCCCAGGGCGCGTGCTCATCGATGAAAATCGGAATGTGCAAAAGCTGACAGCCGGGGCATAGACCAGGGATCAAAGCGTCTCGGCGGGCGCCGAGGAGTCCGATGACAAACGTACCGTGGTCGCATGCGCTGTTCGGCTTGTCGCCGCAGGCGCCAAGCCCAAGTTGAATTGGCGCCTTCGCCAGTATTCCGGACAGTGCGACCGCGTCGTAAGGACCGTCAATAATGGCAACTGACACCGCGCCGTCGCGGGTCGCATTGATAACCTCTTCGGGATTCGCGAATGGACGCGCCAGTTGCGGCGATGGGAGCCCCGCCGATTTTGGACCGGTTCTTGCAAAACCATCCACTTGACGCGCCTCCCGCCGCAGGCTCGGCCCGGCAGTGTTCACGGATGACCGTTTATCGCGGTTCCGTTCGCGCCAGCTTGAACTTGGGTATTGTGTTGATTTTGAGCCGAAGTCGACAATTCCGCTGGCCCTTTTTTGGATGCATATGTTCCGATCGGACCGATCGTAATGGTCAACTGATCTGTATTGGTTCGCGTAGCGCTCAGAAACGGTCCGGGCACATTGGCTGTGAAGTAGGTCAGCTTCCATGTGGGAGTAATACTTCCTCCCAACGTAGCAACGAAGGAGAGATTTTCCGTAAACGTATTGAACGGATAATCGCCGTTGGCTCCACTTACATCGTTCCCCGCCGTTGCTATAACTGCCTTATCGTAAATGAATTGACGGATTTTCAGATCTCCGTCGACCATTACGCCATTTTGATACTCCGAACATGACGGTGGGTCGCCGTTGACGCTATTTATCTTGGCCCACCGCCATAACGTATTGTTAACATATGTAAACTGTATTGTTTCCGTCCTCGTCGCATTGGCTGAGCCGTTTACTCCCGCGCCAAGAATAAAGGTTTGTGCGCTCTTAAGTGGCGGCAGTAAGTCTGTGAAAGTGACGTTTGGATTCAGACTGCTCTGATCCTCGTGGGTAATCGTAAGCGTTACTGAGGTTCCCCAGTCACTACTCGTAAGCCAGCCGACATTTAATTTATTATTAGCCGCCTGGAAGATGCCACCGCCTATCTCGCAGACGAGATGGCGAACGATCGTATCTTCGTACTTCCCTTCGCTCGAAACCCCTCTCGGATCTATGTAGTCCGGCGAGATCATGTTCTTCTCCGGAACCTGCAGACCACATGCGCCCGATGTGGCCGCAACCGCGCAGGCCACAAACATCCTGGTCGACATCATTGAACGCCCCTCGCGCCCAGCCGCCGCAGCGATCTTTATTTTTAGAAACCGCTACACCCGGCCGCTACGAAAGCGCACTAACCGGCCAGCCACAAGAGTATCGGCATTACTTATCCACCGTATATGTCGATTGCTGCCGTTAAAGTTCTTGCCCGTGTCGCATTGTCCAACGCCGTTATATCGACCGACCTACTGCCGACAACAACCGCCGCACGGGAACGGCCTTCGACGATTTGTGGCCATAGCCCATAATCGAGTGCAGATTCCGCGTCCGACATGGCACTTGAATGCTAATTGCCAACACCACACATACAACTTTGAGCCGTGACGGTGCAGGAAACAGCCCATTTCGAATTGTCATCTGCCCGCAATTGGCAATCCCTTGCCTCGATGTATTGGGAGCGATGCGTTGACACAGGCAATGTTGCTTTGCATGGCTGACTCTGTTTTATATTGTTTTTGACTATGACATTCAGCGCTACAATTATCGTTGAGTGTTGTTGCGCCTTTGTCGCAAGCCGCAGGATAATTCGCCTCGCAATCAGTGTCGGTTTTGAGGCCTGCTATCACCCCGGAAGCCGGGTTGAGATCTATTGCTCCAATCAGACACCCTGTGCCGGGTGCGGGCTGCGCCGAGTGCGCCGGGAAACCACCTAGGAGGCAAAGGCTAACAAAAACAAACAAAAAATTGGAAAGAGTCTCGAATACTACTCTGTTATATTTCTTACCCACAGCAATTCCCCCGCTTTTAATCAATCTGCACCCGGTCGCTACGAAAGCCTCGGGTACTGTTGAGATTGACGCGTCACGCGGCAAAGTCAATAAATCGATCGGAGCGCAGCGCAATTTTTCTTGGCCCCGTCGCCGCCTCGCGGACGGCCGCCTGCACTGCGACCGCCGTCGCGCCACGCCTTTTCCGCCGAACAGGGCATGCCGTGTCGAGGCTCGCAAGCCCCGCTGGCCGCCGCAAATCTGGTCAGCTTGACCGGGGCCCTCCCCTACCCCTTCTTCTGTCCCTTCACATAGGCAATGTACCCCTCGACGTCCTTCGCCGGCTCGGCGTAGGCGTCGCCGAGCGCCTTGGCGACCGCGGCCATGTAGGTCTTCGCCCAGGCGGGATAGGGGTAGTCGATGACTTTCAGGAATTCGAGGCTCGCGGCGAGGCGGATGTCGGCGATCGAAGGGTGGTCGCCGCCGATGAAGGTCTTGCCGTCCAGATAGAACTTCTTGAACACTTCGAGCGTCTCGTCGACCGCCCCGACCGCCGCCTTCTGCGCCTTCTCCTTCTCCGCCGCCGAGGCGTCGCTCGCGCCGACCTCGCCCGCATATTGCGGGAAGCCGAGCGCCCCGTAAGTCGAGCGCACGATGTAGGGGTAGAGCGTGCCGACGATATAGAACATCGCGCTGTCGACCATCGCCCGCTTTTCCGGCTCGGTCGGATAGAGCTTGTCGAGATGATGCTTGTTCGAGAGATACTGCATGATCGCGCAGCTCTCCCACATGACCCCTTTGGGCAGGCCGGCCGCTTCCATCATCGGCGTCAGATGCGCCGGGTTCTTGGACAGAAAGTCGTCGGTGCGGGTCTTGCCGTAGACGTCGTCCTCGGTGAAATCGAGCTTCGCCGCGCGCACGAACACGCGGGCAGTCATGTTGTTGACGCTGGGCTTGATCACATGGAGCTTGATCGCAGACATGGGGCTTCCTCCTGGTTGCGGTTCGACTATTTGTTGTTTGAATGCGCGAGCGCGGGTTCTTTGCGCCGGTATGGATCCTTGGGCGACCGGTCCGCCGACAGGCTCTTGGTCGACGACGCGACGAGGCTCTCAATCGCGTCGGCAATGTGAACTTCCATGATTGCGCGGTCGCCGCGCGCGATCCGCAAGTTGTGGGCGGCAAACAGCACGTCGGAGCGGGTGAAGCCTTCGGGCGGGTCGAATTTCCAGCACGAGAGTTCGATCAGGAGCCCGAGTGGATCCTCGAAATAGACCGCATCGAAGATCATACGGTCGCGCACCCCTGTGTTGGGGACGCCGCGCGCGCCGAGCCGGTCGACAATCTGCATGAAGACGGCGCGCGACACGTTGAAGGCGATGTGATGGACGCAGCCGGTGTCGGTCGGCGTGCGTCGCTGGATGGCTTTACGATCCTCGCGGGTGAACACGGTGATGAGCCGGTCGTCGCCCGGATCGAAATAGATGTGGCTCTCCCCGGCGTTGTCGAGGTTCGGCTGCTCAAAAATGAACGGCATGCCGAGCAGGCCCTCCCAGAAGTCGATCGAGGTCTGGCGATCAGCGCCGACCAGAGTGATGTGATGCAGTCCCTGAGTCTGAAGTTTTTGCATTTCGTCCTCCCTCAGGCTTTCTCGACCAGTTTCGACTTATATTCGCTGCGCGGCAGACTCCCCGCCGGCGCCAGCTCGATCTCCGTCGTCACCAGGAGCTTATCACGTAACCGCGCACGGATGCGCTCGGCGAGGCCCTCGACTTTCGCTCCCGGCGCGAGTTCGACCCGGATCGGCAGCGGCGGCTCCTGTCGCACTCCGGGCGCGCGCGGGCGGATCATGATGACGCCGGCGACCGCCGGCGCAAACTCGTTGACGACCTCGCGCACCGCCGAGGGAAAGACGTTGACGCCGCGCACGATCAGCATGTCGTCGGTGCGCCCGATGCAGCGCACCCGCGGCGCGGTGCGCCCACAGGCGCAGCGTCCGACGCTGAGCCGCACGTGATCACGGGTGCGGAAGCGCAGCAGGGGCGTGGAGCGGTTGACGAGGTGGGTCAGCACGAGCTCGCCCTCGGCGCCGTCGACCAGCGGCGTCTCGGCTCCCGTTCCCGGGTCGATCAGCTCGAAATGCACGAAACCGCGGCCGCTGAAATGCATGCCCGCCTTTTCTTCGCACTCGCCCCACAGAGAAACGGAAATGTCGCCGATGCCCATCGCCTCGGTGACGCTTGCGCCCCATCCCGCCTCGAGCTTGGCGCGCATGGCCGGTTCGCCCCCGCCGGGCTCGCCCGCGACCATCACCCGCTTCACGCTCGAGACCGCCAGATCGACGCCGCGCGCTTTGCCCCACTCGGTAAGATGGAGGGCGTAGGACGGCGTCATCGCGACGACGCTCGGCTTCAGGAGCTCGACTGCGATCATCAGGCGCTCGGTGTTTCCGGAGCCGACCGGGATGTGGCAGAGCCCGAGCCGGTCGAACGCGCCAAGCGCCGCGCCGGCGACGAACGGGCCAGCGTTATAGGTCGAGACGATGCGCTCGCCGCGCGAAAGGCCGGAGGCCGCATAGGAGCGCGCCGAGGTCCGCACCCAGACTTCGAGATCGGCGGCGGTCAGCGGGATGTAGCTCGGCGTTCCGGTCGTGCCGCTGGTCGAATAGATGCGGACGATCTCCTCGCGCGCGGCGGTCAGATGGGCGCCGATCGGCTCGTCGGGCGAGCGCGAGCGTCTGAGCTCGTCTTTTTCGGTCAGCGGCAGCGCCGCGATCGCTTCGATGCCGCCGACCGCTCCGTGCGTGGCGAATCCGGCGCGCTCGAGTTTGTCGCGATAGAAGCGCGAGCGCTCGAACAGATATTCGATTTGCTTGAGATAAAGCGGGGCGTCGATTCGCGCCTGGTCCTCCCACGGCGCCGCCTCGATTTCGGGCTCGACCATCGCCATCAGGCGACTCTGTCCGCGTCGCCGGCGTGGACGATCGCTTCCTCACCCTTCGACGCCATCAGGAAGCCGATCGGGGTCTCGGCCTCCTCGATGCAATGGGCGATGAGGCCGGCGGTGCGGGCGAGGATCGGCACGGCGCGAATGAGGCCGGGCGGAACGTCAACGTCGCGCAACGTCGCGGCGATGGTCATCGACACGTTCATCGGCAGCGGCTTGCCCCAGACCTCGGCCGCCGCCTTGGTCAGCGCCAGCGCCGCCTCGATCGAGCGGCCGGCCACTCCACGCTCGCGCGCCAAGGCGATCATGCGCTCCGCGCGGGGATCGACGGGCTTGTGCAGCGGATGGCCATATCCGGGCAGCGCCTTGCGCTCGTTGCGGTGTTCGCGCGCGACGGCGAGCGCGGCGGCGTCGAGCGAGCCGCGCGCGTCGGCGCGAGCCAGCACGTCTTCAATCACCTTGCGGCAAAGATCGGCCGCGCCCAGGATCACGGTGCCGCAGCCGAGCACGCCGGCCGCGATCGCGCCCTGAAGCGCGGCGGGATCGGCGTCGTAAGGTCATGCGCGCCGCCTGAACAGAGGGCGTCAGGCCATGCTCGGCGAGCGCGACCAGGCTCAGATCGAGAAAGAAGCGCTGATCCTCGGTCGGCGCCCGGCCGGTCGCGAGCAGGAAAGCATAGTCGGTGAAGGTCACGCGCACCCATAAGGTCGCGGGCGAGATCGCGTCCGCGCACCATCACCCGGTCGCTCGACGCCGCGGCGATCGCGGTCCGCGCGGCTCCCGGCTTGCCGATCAGCATGGGCGATCCTCCCGGCCTCCGCACCCCTCGCTTCCCGCCGGCGGCGATTGGGTGTAGGACGATTGTAGGACAATATTGGGTGAGTAGGGCCGTGTCAAACGCCGCCAGCAGGACGAGCGGGAGAACGGGCCGGGCGCGCCAAGCGCGAGCGCGGGCGCCGGTTCCGCCGGCGCACGGCGCGACCGTCGCCTTCGTCGTCGAACGGCTGCGCGAGGACATTCTGGCCGGGCGGCTTCCGCCGGGATCGCGGCTCGTCGAATGCGATCTTACCGCCCGGTTCGCGGTCAGCCGTGGGCCGGTCAGGGAGGCGCTGAGGCGTCTCGCCGCCGACGGCTTGATCGAGCATTGGCCGCACCGCGGAGCTGTGGTGAGGCGCTTGACCGAGCGCGAGATCCGCGAATTGTTCGCGATCCGGATCGAGATGGAGGCGCTCGCTGCCCGCCTCGCCGCCGGGACGGGCGCTCTTGACCGGCGGGCGCGCTTCGTCGCCGCGATCCAGCCGATCTACGCCGACGCGCCCCGGAACCCATGCGACTATCTCAAGGAGAATGCCGCCTTCCACGATGCGGTGATGGCGCTCGCCGACAATCTTGAGCTCCGCGCGCTGGCGGCGCGGCTGCAATTGCCGCTCATCATGGCCCAGGTCGGCGACGTGCTGACGCCGCCGGTGCTGGAGGCCTCAGTGCAAGAGCATCGCGCGATCGCCAGGGCGATCTTGGAGCGCAACCCGGAAGCCGCGGCCGCGCATATGCGCGCCCATCTCGAACGCGCCGCCGCTCTTGCGCTCGCGAGACGGGCCTCCGCCGAGGCGCCGTCGGCGGCGGGTCGCGGGCGACGCTCAGCCGCGCTTCCCTGACGCCGCCGGTCGCCTCAGCGGTCTCCTAGGCCAGCGCCTTGGCGTCGCCCCCCGGCGCGCGCCAAGCGCCAAGCTTGGATTGCGTGTTCCGATGCCCCATTGTAGGCCGCGAGCACTCCGATTCTGCGGCCTCGTGCCTCTGGCGGCGTCGCGATTCGGGCGCTTCGGCGAGGGGAGCTTCCATGTGGACGGTCTGGCTCTGCATCGGCGTCGCTGTGGCGGCTTTCGCCTTCGGCGTCGGCGGGCTTTATCTGCAGAAGCTCTTGCCGGAGCCGCACACGTCGGATCGCTCGCGCGACATGATCGGAGCGATCGTCGGCCTCATCTCGCTCCTGCTCGCGCTGGTGCTGGGCACCCTGGTCGGCTCGGCCTACAGCTTCTATTCGACCCAGAAATCGGAGATGGAGACTTTCGCCGCGCGGGCCATTCAGCTCAACCTGGCGCTGATCGAATTTGGGCCGGAAACCGCGCCGGCGCGCGCGAGGATGAAAGAGACGCTGGAAGGCGTCCACGTCATGGTGTGGGGCGGAAACACCGCGCCGACCCTTCGATCCCTTTCGGTCGGGGAGCCGCTTCCGCACCTGCGGGAACTAGACGAATATATCGCCTCGCTCGATCCGAAGACGCCGGCCCAGCGCCAATTCGCGGCCGCCGCCGCCGGCCACGCCGCCGCCCTCGAGCAGGTCCGCCTGCTCGTTTCGCTCCAACTGGCGAGTTCCGTCTCCTGGCCGCTGGTGGTGATCGTGGTTTCGTGGGCGCTGATCCTGTTTTGCGGCTACGGGCTGCTCTCACGGCTCAACGCCACGACGCTGACCGCGCTGGGGTTCGGCGCCTTTTCGGTCGGCAGCGCCCTGTTCCTCATTCTCGAACTCAGCCAGCCGTTCAACGGCGTGTTCCGCATCCCTTCCGGCGCCTACGATCAGATGCTCGAGTCGCTAGGTTAGGGCGCGCGCCCCTGCCCGTCACGCCGCGTAGCGCTCGATGTCGACGGGCAGCCGCCGCGAGCCCCATGCGCCGGGCCCCGCGGCGAACACGCCGGCCATCTTGGTTCCGCAGCTTCGGCACGCGCCTGCGGCGTCAAGCGCGTAGCCGGTGATCGTGTAGCCGTCGCGCTCGATCGCGCGCGCGCCGCAGACCGGGCAGAGCGTCGCCTGGCGCGCCGGATCGTGGACGTTGCCGACATAGACGTGATGAAGACCGTTCTTGATCGCGATCGAGCGCGCATTCTGCAGTGTAGCGGGCGGAGTCGGCGGGGTCTCCAGCATGTGATAGTCGGGGTGGAAGGCGGTGAAATGCAGCGGAACGTCGGGCCTGAGCTCCTTCGCCGCCCATCGCGTCAGCGCCTCGATCTCCTCCTCGGAATCGTTCTCGCCAGGGATCAGGAGCGTCGTGATCTCGGTCCAGACGTTCGTTTCATGCACGAGATATTTGAGCGTCTCGAGGACAGGTCCGAGCGCGCCGGCGCAGCGCTTGGCGTAGAAGCGCTCGGTGAAGCCTTTAAGATCGACGTTCGCCGCGTCCATGGCCGAGAACAAGCGCTTGCGCGGCTCTTCGCAAACGAAGCCCGCGGTGACGGCGACATTCTTGACGCCGCGCGCCCGGCAGGCTTCCGCCGTGTCGAGCGCATATTCCATGAAGATCACCGGATCGTTGTAGGTATAGGCGACGCTGGCGCAGCCGAGCCGCTCGGCCGCGCGCGCGATCGTCTCCGGGGTCGCATGGGCGCTGAGACGCGCCACCTCGCGGCTCTTGGAAATATCCCAGTTTTGGCAGAACGCGCAGGCGAGATTGCAGCCCGCCGTGCCGAACGACAGCACTGCCGAGCCGGGCAGGAAGTGATTAAGCGGCTTCTTCTCGATCGGATCGACGCAGAAGCCGGTCGAGCGGCCGTAGCCGGTCAGCTCCATGCCCGCCCCGTCCTCGCGGGCGCGGCGCACGAAGCAAAGCCCGCGCTGCCCCGGGCGCATCTTGCAGAAGCGCGGACACAGACCGCATTCGATCCGCCCGTCCTCGAGCCTCGTCCAGTACCCGACGTTGATGCAATCCTCAGCGTCCATCGCCCTTTGGCCGCTCCGTGAACCCTGCGCGGTATGTCGTCGCAGTCAGGGCTGATTGCAATGCGGCGCCCTGGCGCAGCATCCCCCGCGTGGTTACATTTACCAGGAAATCGATGGGGCGTCGCCATGCTGACAAGCGAAGTCCATCCCGCGCAGGTGGCGGGGATGTTCTATCCGGCGGAGCCGGAAACCTTGAACGCATTGATCGCGGAGGTGCGAAAGCGGGCGCGGCGCGACGCCGGCGTCGCGCCGAAGGTCGTGGTCGCGCCGCACGCCGGCATCGTCTATTCCGGCTCGGTCTCCGCGACCGCGTTCGGCCCCTGGACCTGCCGCGCCGACCCGCCGCGACGCATCGTCATCATCGGCCCCGCCCACCGGGTCGCCTTCGGGGGCATCGCAGTCCATCCGGCGGCAAAATGGCGCACCCCGCTCGGCGAAGCCCCGGTCACAGCCGTCGCCCGGGACGAACTCGCCAAGGCTCGCGCCGTCTTCGTCGACCCGCGGCCGTTCGCGGGCGAGCATTCGCTCGAAATGCATCTCGTGATGCTCCAGGCGATGCTGCCGGCCCCGTTCGAAATCGTTCCAATTCTGGTCGGCGACGCCGATCCGCACGACGTCGCCGAGGCGCTGCGTCTCGTCTGGGGCGGGCCCGAGACTGTGATCGCGGTCTCGTCCGACCTGTCGCATTTTCTCGACCGGAGAAGCGCCGAATCGATCGACGGCGACACTGCCCGACGGATCGAGACGCTCGACGCGCCGTCGCTCGAAGCGCGCCGCGCCTGCGGCTTCCTGCCCATCAAAGGCGCGCTCGAAATCGCCGCCGAGCGCGACATGCGGGCGAGCGGCCTGCATCTCGCGACTTCAGCCGACGTCGGCGCCGACGCCTCGCGCGTGGTCGGCTACGGAGCCTTCGCGTTCGAGTATTCCGCCTCGGCGCGGCTTCAGGACGCCGATCGCGAGCTTCTGCTTTCGGCCTGCATGGCCGCCCTCGGGGAGACGGCCCGGAACGGGGGCAACCCGCCCGCGCCAAGCGTGAAGGCCGAGTCGCCCGCGCTTTCCTCCTGGCGCGCGACCTTCGTCACGCTGACCGAGAACGAGCGGCTGCGCGGCTGCATCGGCTCGCCCGCGCCGCGGCGGCCGCTCGTCGACGACGCGGTCGCCAATACGGCGCAGGCGGGCGTCGCGGATCCGCGTTTTCCCCCGCTCAAGGAGAGCGAGCTCGCCGGGCTTCGCCTCGACGTCTCGATCCTCTCGCATCCGCGGCCCATTCCCGCGGAAAGCGAGTCGGCGCTCGTCGGCGCGCTCGAGCCCGACCGCGATGGCCTTATTCTCGGCGTCGGCCGGCGCCGCGCCCTGTTCCTGCCGAGCGTCTGGCGCCAGCTTCCCGACGCGCGCACGTTCGTGCGTCATCTGATGGCCAAGGCCGGCCTCGAACCGACAGGCTGGCCGGAGGAGCTGGAGGCGACGCGCTTCCGCGTCGAATCATTCGGCGCCCCTTGGCGCCGCGTCGCTTCGAAAGAGATCATTGCGGCGAAAACCGAGGCGACGCGCGCTCTGCACTGAGGGAACACGCTGACGTTCTCAGAGCGTGTGGCGCCCGGAGCCCTACGAGCGCAAGCTAGCGCAAAAAAAGTGTGCGCCGCAACCTCTCGACGCGCAAAAGGCCCTTGCTCTCAATAATGCCCCAATGCCAGACTACTGTTCGGAACCTAACAACGATAGCAACGTTGATTCCGCGAACGGAACTGGGGGGCTCATAAAGCGCAGGAGCCTGTCATGTGCGACTACTCGTTGGAGATGTATGGATCGCGTCCCGCCCGCGAGGGCGAGTTGTACACTACGACGCGTTTTCCTAGCGGTTCGATCGGCTTCGCCTCGGCGGGCGATCCGCGCACCGCGGTTTGCATGCAGTGCGACACGAAAGTGATGCTGACCGATATTCCGCCTGCGTTGCAGACGGCGTTGCGCGTCGGGGCGGAAGCCGAGACGACCTTCGCTCAGCGCGAAGCCGGCCTCTATCGCGACGGCCTCAGGCTGGCGGACGGGCGTTTTGTCTCGCTGCAGGATCTGCAGCCTGGCATTCACGCCTATGTGCCGGCTCTGCTCGAGCGTGATGCGCTGAAGGGCCTGGCGAAGACGCCAGAGGCCGTAGACTAAAACCGACGGCTCGAAACCATCGGTTGCCGACCGCAGTCCTGCGTGCGCTTGTAGCCGGACGCAGGTTCTGCGGGAGGTTTTATGTGCGCTTATGGATTAGCGCGCCTCCTCCCTGCGCCGAGCGTGCGACGCTGATATATGCGTCCACGCTCATTAGCGCCAATACGATTTTCTACGGATGATCTTGTGCCGAATCACTCGGGACGAAGATTAGCCGCTCTCACCTTCCAATAAGCTTTGTGCTCTTCCGGCATTTTGATGCCGAACTTCTCGCAGAGCGTCTTCAACGTCCCGATAGTCGTTTTCATCCAGCCTATAATCCGTATGAAAGGCGATGATTCGGTCCGGCGGCACGCATTTGACCGCAATGGCCTCCTATCGCTCGGGTTCCCCTTAGGTCCTCGGCCCGATACGCGCAGCCGAAGTCACTGTTGCCCTCGACGTCGAGTTCAAAAAGAATCGATTGTGGAGCGATGTTTGCTTCGTAAGCGCAGCCGGCGTCAGCTCAATGTCCGTCGTGATCCGCGAAATGCGCCCGGGCGAGGCTCGCGCTTTTCTCGAAGTCCACCATGCCGCCGTGCGCGGCCTGGCGGCCGTGGACTATTCGCCGGAGGTGATCGATGCCTGGGCGCCAATGCCCATCCTCGACGACCATATCGAGAAGGTTCGATCGAACCCAGAGAAAGAATTGAGGCTGATCGCCGAACTCGACGGCCGGGTTATCGGCATCGGTTCCCTCATCGCCACGAACGGGGAGCTCAGGGCTTGCTACGTGGCGCCGGCGGCGAGCAGACGGGGAGTGGGATCGGCGATCGTCGGCGCGATGGAACGAGCGGCGCGCGAGCAGGGCGCAGCGCGCCTGCACGTTGATTCGTCCATAACCGCTGAGCCATTCTACGCCGCGCTGGGTTACGAAGTATGCGAGCGGGGCGAGCATATTCTGGCCAACGGACGGCCCATGGCCTGCCTCAAGATGCGCAAGCGCCTTCTGCCGGCAAATATTTGACTTAGGCGCGGGCCGTCGATTTAGGGCTTAGCAAGTTCTGGCGGACGAAAAGTCTGCAACAAATTCTTCCAGACAATCAGAAGTCGTGGTAGGGTTCCTATGACCTTTGAGATTGACACCCGATCTTGCGGAGATCCGCGAGCGTCGCCGCTTGTTTAACAGCGATTAACTGTATAACGAACGCCAAGAAAGAAAAAATGGCTTGGGGGTGAGCGTAACCTATTGAAAAGGTTCATTTCCGCCAAAGGAATCCAAGGAAATTCAAGCATTTTTCTTGGGAAAATTTGGCTGGATTTGGCTTGGCTTGGCTGGATTTGGCTAAATTTGGTTTTGGCTTGGAAAGCTCACCTGCCCGGGCGCCGTCCGGCCAGGACGGCAGCCCTAGCCCCCGATGCGGGAGATGATATCGCGCAGCGGCGCGCCGCCCAGGGCCGAAGTGACGAAGTCGTTGTGGTCGACCGAGCCGGCGTCGACGAAAGCGACGACGCCCGGGGTGAGCTGGGCCGGCAAGCCGGTCACGGTTTGCACCCCATCGGCTTCGAGCTGGGCGCGGAAGGCTTCGTTGCCTTCGTGCGAAGAGCTCGAGTAGGCGCTGACGAAGAAGGCGTCGCGCCCCGGTCCCTCGACAAACCGCACGAACTTGTCGCGCTCGCCGTAGAGCGCATCCAGCAGCACCACCCCGCGTATGCGGCCCTGATCGCCGCCGACAGCGAGCGAATAGACCGCCGGCAGGTAGCCGCCGCTATAGGCGACTATGACCACCGGCATGCGACGGAAGGCGCCGCGCGCGTTCGGGTAGAGTTCGCCAAGCTTCGACTGGGCCTCGCCGAGAAAGGCTGCGAATCCGCCCGGCGACCAGAACCGCCCGGCGCTCGAATCGGGCGCGTCGACCGCGAGCTGCGGGGCGACCAGAACCGCATTGAGGCCCGAATCGGTAAGCTGGCGCACGATCTGCTGCCGGGCGACGACGTCGCGCGACAGCGTCGCCATGTTGCCGTGAAAGAAAACGATAATCACGCCCGGTCGCGCTGGATCGAAGGACTGTGGCGCGGCGAGCAGGACGCTACGGTCGCTGTAGGTCTGGTCCTCCCAATGGATTCCTCCGCGTGGGCTCGTATGGCCAAGCCGGCCATTGTCGTCGACGTCGAGGAACGGCCGGGTCTTGCCCGTCTCCTGATAATTCGGGATCAGACCGTGATAGGGGAAGGCCGAGTTCTCGAACGAGGCGAGCGCGACATTGGCGCCGTCGATCGACGTAACGCCCGACGAGAGGCTCTGGCCGGGACCGGCCTGCGGAACTGTTGGACCGGCGCAATCGGCCACGAGGAAGGCCGCGCCAAGCGCCAGGCCCACCGATTGCGTCCGCCTGAAAAGACGACCCTCCATGGCCTGATCCTTAACAATCCGTTGGCGGCGCCAAAAGACCTTTTCAAAGCCGGCTTACAAAATCGTGAAGACCGCGGTCTGTTGAAGACGCTGAACAAGGTGCGCGCTTACTATGGGCACAACTATCATTTCCACATACGCATCAAATGTCCGTCCGGAGACGCCGGCTGTCAGGCGCAGGATCCGCTGCCGCCCGGCGACGGCTGTGACAAGTCGCTTGACTGGTGGTTTACCGACGAGGCGCTGGACCCGCGCGCCGAGCCGCCCAAGCCGCCGTTGCCCATGGCGGCGCTGCCGCCCGAATGCCGAAAGGTCGTTCTGGAGAAATGATGGTCAGACCCCCTCGGGGTCGCCGCCCGTCGGGCGCGTGCGGTGCCCGAATCGATCGGCGAGCGCCAGAAGCAGCGTCGAGACGACAAAGGTCAAGTGAATGCCCGCCAGCCAATAAAGTTCGCGATCGGGCACATGCGCGACATTCATGAAACCCTCGAGCAGCTTAATCGCCGAGATGGCGACGATCGAGGCCATCAGTTTGAGCTTCAACTCGCTGAAATCGATCTCCGCAATCCAGTGGGGCCGTCCGTCGTCTTCGCGCATGATGACTGGGGCGACAAAATTGGTATAGCCAGAGAGAAACACGATCACCACCAGCGAGGCCGTCAGCGTCAAGTCGACAATCGCCAACTCGGACAACAGGACCGCTTCGTCGTCGAGGGTCGGAAGCTGAGTCAGGAGCTGATAGAGGTGCAGGCCGCCCTTTCCCAGAAGGGCGACGAGACTGATGGCGAGCGCCAGATAAAGCGGGGCGAGAAGAAACCGGCTCGCGAACAGAAACCGCTCGATCGCATCTTTGATCATCGATCCCTCGAGGTCTCTGTCAGCAACGACATCCAGACGGAACTCGGCTCGGCGCTGGGCGTTCAGGCGTTGCGCAGCACGCGCCCCGCGACCGCGTCGAGCCTTTTCAGGATATCAGGATCGCGATCCGCAGGAGGAGTGATGATCGCGAAGTCAAGCGAGTGGTCCGATCCGATAGGGCATGCTTCGTGCTCGATTGGAAACTCGCGCAGCGCGCGCCCGACGACCGCGCTCGCCCGATCGGCGTTCTCGGCGACGACCTTGATCACCGCGGCGACGTCGACTGCGCCTTGCTCCTCGTGCCAACAGTCGTAGTCGGTGACCATGGCGATTGTCGCATAGGAGATTTCAGCTTCGCGGGCCAATTTCGCCTCGGTCGCGCCGGTCATCCCAATGACATCGGCGCCGCGCGCCTGGAAGCCGAGCGACTCGGCCAGCGACGAAAACTGCGGACCTTCGATGCAGACGTAGGTTCCGCCGTCACGGCAGGGAACTTTCTCGGCTTCAGCGGCAGCAACAAGGCGCCGGCGCAACAATGGGGCGATCGGGTGCGCCATCGAGACATGGGCGACGCAGCCGTCGCCGAAGAAGCTCGAACGGCGCAGATAGGTGCGGTCCTCTAACTGATCGATCATCACGAACATGCCCGGATAGAGATCGCGGTGGAACGATCCACAGGCGGAAAGAGCGATGATGTCGGTGACGCCGACCCGTTTCAGCGCATCGATATTGGCGCGGTAATTGATGGTCGAAGGAGAGAAGCGATGCCCGCGGCCGTGGCGAGCGAGGAACACCGCCTGCGTCTGCCCAACGCGTCCGAAGCGTAGCAAGTCGGAAGGATCGCCCCACGGCGTCGCGATTTGCTCTTCGCGCAGATCGGTCAGGCCCGGAAGATGATAAACGCCCGAGCCTCCGATCACTCCTACGATTGCCTTGGCCATGGGCGCCCCCTTTTTTGATGAGCCGCATCATTCCCGAGCAGGCGCCGCCATCAGTGCGACGCCGCCACGCCGCAGGACCGAACGGATGCGCATGGCGAGTCGGGAAGCGGAACTGCGTTCAGCCCGCCAAAGCGCTTGGGGCGCGGCTAGTGCACCCACTCCCAGATTCGCTTCTTGGTGAAGTAAAGCAGGGCCGCGAACACGAACAGGAAGATCATCACCCGAAGGCCAATTCTCTTGCGTTCGACAAGGTTGGGTTCAGCCGCCCAACTCAGAAATGCCGAAATATCCTTGGCGTAATTATCCAAGGTCGGCGGCGTGCCATCCTTGTAGTCGACCGCGCCGTTGGTCAGCGGCTGGGGCATCGCGATCTTGTGCCCGGGATAATACAAGTTCCATTGCGGATCGTCGGGCTTTGTATAGCCGGTCAGGATAGCGTGGATGTAATCGGCCCCCATCTCCTGATATTCGAGGCCCGGCAACGCGTCGAAGACGAACCACGGAAAACCGCGCTCATATTTCAGCGCCTTGGCGAGCAACGCCATGTTCGGCGGCGCTTTGCCGAAGGCTGCCGCGGCCGCCTGGTCGTTGGGATAGGATTCCGGGCGAGGGATCATGTCGGCTGGCGTCCCGGGACGCTTGAAGATTTCGCCTTTGTCGTTTGGCTCGGCGTTGGTGACTTGGTAACTCGCGGCGAGCGTCTTGACCTGATCCTCCGTAAAGCCCGGACCGTCGGGATCGGCGAGGGTGCGAAACGGAATACTCATCGCGTGACAGGTGCTGCAGACTTCCTTGTACACCTGGAATCCGCGCTGGAGTTGCGCCTTATCGTAAATGCCGAACATGCCGGAGAAGGACCAGTCCTGACGAGGCGGCTTTGGCTGGTCTGCCTCCTCCTGCGCGAGCGCCCCCACCGAGCTGACCATGACGAGCGCCATGGCAGAAAGGGCGAGGGCCGGGAACTTGACACTGATCATCGTTGAGCTTCCTTGGGTCGGTCGCGCGTCAGCCTGCGGCGACCGCCGTAGTCTTTGTCTTCGTCAGCACCGCGTCGGCGATCGACGTCGGAATCGGCTTCGTCTTCTCGGTAAAGCTCAGAACAGGCATGACGATAAGAAAGAAGGCGAAATAACCGAATGTGAGAATGCGCGCTATCAACGCGAGCCCCTCCGTGGGCTCTTGCGAACCGAGATAGCCGAGACCGACGCAGATCACGACAAACACCCAGAAGAAAAAACGATAGGCTGGCCGGTACTTCGCGGACTTTACGGGCGATCGGTCGAGCCAAGGAATCAAGGCGAGTATGACGATCGCTGCGAACAGCACGATCACGCCCATGAGCTTGTTCGGGATTGCGCGCAGCATCGCGTAAAACGGCAGCAGATACCATTCGGGCACGACGTGCGCCGGCGTCGCCAGCGGATTGGCGATATTCGAATTGTCCGCATCGAGGAGATAGTTTGGAATGTAAAAGACCAGCCAGGCGTAAAGGATCAGAAATACCGAGAGCCCGAACACGTCCTTGATCGTCGCATAGGGCGTGAAGGCGACTGTATCGCGCTCAACGTCTTTCACCTCCACGCCGTCTGGATTGTTCTGCCCGGTGACGTGGAGAGCCCAGACGTGGAGTCCGACGAACGCGGCGATGATGAACGGCAGAAGATAGTGAAGCGAAAAGAAGCGGTTCAGCGTCGGTCCTCCGACCGCGAATCCGCCCCATAGCCAGTGGGCAATCGAGTTGCCTACGAACGGAATCGCCGATGTGAGGTTGGTGATGACGGTCGCGCCCGCGAAACTCATCGAACCCCAGGGCAGAACGTAGCCCATGAATGCCGTCGCCATCATCAGGAAGTAGATGATAACCCCGATTATCCACAGCACCTCGCGCGGCGGCTTGAAGGAGCCGTAGTACAGGCCGCGAAGCATATGGATATAGCCGGCAAGGAAGAACAGCGAAGCGCCGTTCGAGTGCATGTAGCGGATCAGCCAGCCGTAGTTGACGTCCCGCATAATTCTGTCGTTGACGGAGGAGAACGCCTCGGTCGCGGATGGGACATAGTGCATCGCCAGCACGACGCCAGTGACGATCTGTGCAACGAGCATGAAGGATAGAATCGCGCCGAACGTCCACATGTAGTTGAGATTGCGCGGAACCGGATAGGCCACAAACGAGGAATGAACCAAGCCCATCAAGGGAAGACGCGATTCGAACCAGCGCCCGATTGCGCTTTTGGGAACGTAAGTCGAGGGGCCGCTCATGTCATGGATCTCTGATTGACGTTGGCGATGAACTGGCGAATAGCGGGTCGACGGGCGCCGATCAGCCCATTTTCAGCTTGGCGTCGGTGAGGAAGGCGCCGTCCACCGATGCGATGTCGAACGGCGCAGGTGTCGTCGCCCGGCTGAACGCCTGCCGCGACGTCGAGCGTGACCGCAGCCCCCGAATAGGGAAACAAGGAGTGCGCGGAAGTCGGTCCATCGATTGTCGCAGCGCTGGTCAATTCAACCCTCAACCTTCATCCCGGCGCGGCGCCGACGGGCTTCACGCGATTTTGGGCTGTCTATCCAGCAACGGCCCCCGCATTGCAACCCACGCGTTTTCAGCGTTTTCGTCGATCGCTGCGCCTCGGCGCCGGTCAACGTTCGACGCGGTTTTTCGCATTGATCGAATTGGATGTCCATAGGCGGGAGCGTCGACGCTATTCCCGGCTCGACACGCGACGGCGACATTTTCCGACCTCGTCGCCAGGCTTTAGTTTTTCATCGCGTTCGAGTAATGGCGACGTCTTATGGCCGAGCCGCCCGCGCCGCTCTTGCTTGCATTGTTTGAGCCCGATATCGCCCAAAACACCGGCGCGATGATGCGCACCTGCGCCTGCCTTGGCGTGGACGCGGCGATCATCGAGCCGGCAGGATTTCGAATCAACGATAGCCGCTTCCGGCGGGGCGGGATGGACTATCTCGACGCCTTGACGATCAAGACCCACGATTCGTGGGCGGATTTTGCCGCCTGGCGCGCGTCCTGTCAGCGCCGCCTCGTGCTGCTGACCACGAAAGGCCCAACTTGTTTGTGGGATTTCGCCTTTTGTGAAGGGGATATCATTCTCGTGGGGCGTGAGTTCCGCCGGAGTTCCCCCTGCGGTCAGCGCGTCGGCCGACATCCGGCTCAACATTCCCATTCGGCCTCGGCTGCGTTCCCTCAATGTGGGGATCGCCGCGGCAATCGCCGTCACCGAAGCGCTGCGCCAGCTCGATCGCCTGCCCTCAATGATCGAGCGTCAGCTGTGAGGCGTGACAACGACGGTCAGATCAGCGATTGTCGCCTCGGCGCCCTGGAGGAAACGATGAGCGAAGGGAACGCCTTTCGCGTGCTTATTGCCGATGACCATCCGCTCGTCGTCGGCGGGTTGCGTCAGGCGGTGCTCGCGGCGGCCCCCGACGCCGAGGTGGCGGCCGCGCACGATTTCGCCAGCATGGCCGCGGCGCTCGAGGCTTCGCCCGACACCGATCTCGTGCTGCTCGACTTGACCATGCCAGGGGTTCGCGGCTTTTCTGGCCTTTTGTTCCTGCGTTCGGAGCGTCCCTCGACTCCGGTAGTTGTCGTTTCGGGAAACGAAGACCGCGCGGTCATCCGCCATTGCATGGAATTCGGCGCAGCCGGCTTCATTCCGAAGTCGAGTTCACTCGAAACGATGCGAGTCGCCATCGCACAGGTTCTCGAGGGTAGCCGATGGACTCCTCCCGATTTCGATCCGAGCTCTCAGCCCAACCGCGAATCCAGCGCCATGGCGCGCCGACTTGCTTCGCTGACCCCGCAGCAAATTCGGGTGTTGATGATGCTGTCGCAGGGGCTGCTCAACAAGCAGATAGCCTACGAGCTCACTGTTTCCGAGGCGACCGTCAAGGCGCACGTATCCGCGATCTTGCAAAAACTCGGCGTCGAGAGCCGAACCCAGGCGGTCATTCTCGCGACCAAAATCGAATCGGCCCAAGAATTACTGATCGCCTCCTGACAATCATCGGCCATCAGCTATCCGGATTCAGTGTGACGATAGCTTCAGGTCAATTTTTGCCGCGATTCTCCCGTCTATCGATGAGATCGCTGACAACAGCAGGATCGGCAAGCGTCGAGGTGTCGCCCAACGAACCATACTCGTTCTCTGCAATCTTCCGCAGGATTCGGCGCATGATTTTGCCCGAGCGGGTCTTGGGCAAGAGGGGCGCGAATTGAATGAGGTCGGGTGACGCGATCGGGCCGATCTCCTTTCGCACCCAAGCGACCAATTCCTTGCGTAGGTCCTCGTTGGCGTCGACGCCTGCCATCAAGGTCACATAAGCGTAGATGCCCTGCCCTTTGATGTCGTGCGGATAGCCGACGACCGCGGCTTCCGACACTTTCGGGTGGGCGACGAGGGCGCTCTCGACTTCCGCCGTTCCCATCCGATGCCCTGATACGTTGATGACGTCGTCGACGCGCCCCGTGATCCAGTAATAACCGTCAGCGTCGCGCCGCGCGCCGTCACCGGTAAAGTATTTGCCGGGATAGGCGGCGAAGTAGGTGTTTACGAACCGGGAATGATCGCCGAAAACCGTCCGCGACTGTCCGGGCCACGAATCGGCGATCACCAGATTGCCCTCACAGGCGCCTTCCTGAACATTGCCGGCGGCGTCGACGATCTCGGGAACGACGCCGAAGAAAGGCCGCGTCGCCGAGCCGGGTTTGAGCCTGATGGCTCCGGGCAGCGGCGTGATCAATATGCCGCCAGTCTCGGTCTGCCACCAAGTATCGACGATCGGGCAGCGGCTGTCCCCGACCACGCGGTAATACCACTCCCAGGCCTCCGGATTGATCGGCTCGCCGACCGACCCCAAAAGCCGCAAAGAGGCGCGGCTCGTCTTCTTGACCGGTTCCTCGCCCGCGCCCATCAGCGAACGGATCGCGGTGGGCGCAGTGTAGAATATATTGACTTTGTGCTTGTCGATGACTTCCCAAAACCGGCTCATCGACGGGTAGTTAGGGATGCCCTCGAACATCAAGGTCGTAGCGCCGTTGGCCAGAGGTCCGTAGACGATGTAGCTATGGCCGGTCACCCAGCCGACGTCGGCCGTGCACCAATAGATGTCGCCGTCGTGATAGTCGAAGACATACTGGTGGGTCATTGAAACGAATACAAGGTAGCCGCCGGTGGTGTGCACCACGCCTTTAGGCGCGCCGGTTGAACCTGATGTGTAGAGGATGAACAGCGGATCCTCCGCTTTCATCGGCTCGGCCGGGCAGTGCGCGGTCACCGCCTTCTCGGCTTCGTGCAGCCAAACGTCGCGTCCATCCTGCCAGGCGACGTCGCCACCGGTGTGCCTGACGACGATCACGGTCTTTACGCCATCCGCTTTCTCGAGGGCCGCGTCGACATTGGCCTTCAGCGGCACCTTGCGGCCTCCCCGCAGTCCCTCGTCCGCGGTGACGACGACCTCGGATTTTGCGTCCACGATGCGGCCGGCGAGAGCGTCCGGTGAAAAGCCGCCGAACACGATCGAGTGGATCGCGCCGATGCGAGCGCAAGCGAGCATTGCGTATGCCGCCTCGGGAATCATGGGCAGGTAGATCGTGACCCGGTCGCCCTTCTTGACGCCGTGACCCTTCAGCACATTGGCAAAATGCCCGACCCGACGGGCCAGCTCCGCGTAGGTGATGTGTTTGGACTTCGAGGGGTCGTCGCCTTCCCAGATGATTGCGGTCTGGTTTGCGCGTTCGGGCAGATGCCGATCGACGCAGTTGTGGGCGACGTTGGTGACGCCGTCTTCGAACCATTTGATCGAGACGTTGTGCACGTCGAACGAGGTGTTTTTGACTTTGGAGTAAGGGGTGAGCCAGTCGATCCGCTTCCCGTGCTCAGCCCAGAATCCGTTCGGATCGGTGAGGGAGCGCTTGTACATCTCATCGTACTTGGCCGCGTTCAACCAAGCGCGCTTCGCCCATTCGGCGGGAACGTCATAAACCTTGTCGGACATGGGCTCCTCCCGAGGGATCCGGGCGCGAGGTTCCGCCCCCCGCGCATGGTGCTGCATGGCTTCTATGCCTTATCTCAGGGAAACCCGACAAGTCGGCGCCGGGCAATCCTTTGGTCTTAGCCCGCCATGCGGCGGAGGCGCGCCTCGGCTCGTGTCAGAGGCCGCCAAGCTTGCAGACGTGTGTCCACTCGGCATCAGTCACCGGCTGCACCGACAGGCGCGAATTGGTGACGAGCGCCATCTCGGCCAACCGCTTGTCGTTTTTGACCTCTTCGAGGGTGACCGGGCGCGGCAAGGGACGCACGGCGCGAATATCGACCATGCCGAACTTGCCGCTCGCGTCAGTCGGATCCGGTCGATAAGCCTTGCAGATCTCGACAATTCCGACGATCGCCTTGCCCTCGTTGGAATGATAGAAGAACCCCTGCTCGCCGACCTTCATCGCCTGCATGTTGAGTTTGGCGGAATGATTGCGCACGCCGCTCCAGTCCGTGCCGGCGACGCCTAGGCGCGCCAGCTTGTCGAACGACCACGCCGAGGGCTCGCTCTTGAACAGCCAGTGCGCCATCGCCAGCTCACTCCAAACGTTTGCGCGCGCCCCGCCAGGACGGCAGGCCGAAATGGTCGAACGGCGCGCCGCGCCAGACTGTGCGGCCTATCGCCGCAGGCTTCGTTGGAGCCTTAAGCTCGGCGGGCTCGGATTGCAAAGCGCGTCGTCTCATTCTTCGCCTTTCGGCGGGCGTCCGAGCAGCGCGCCGACAGCGGCCGCAACGTCCAGCGAGCCCTCGATCAACCCCTCGACACAATTGGCGATCGGCATCTCGACGCCGCGCTCGCGCGCCAACTCGATCAGCGCCAGGGCGGTGAAGACGCCCTCGGCGAGCCTGCCCTCTCCTGCTTGGGCCACGCTCACGCCTCGTCCGAGCGCGTGACCGAAGGCGAAATTGCGCGATTGGGGCGAGAAACAGGTCAAAACGAGATCGCCGAGGCCCGAAAGCCCCATCAATGTCGACCCCCGCGCCCCGAAGGCGTCGCCGAAGCGGCGCAGTTCGGCGAATCCGCGGGCGATCAGAGCCGCGACCGCGCTTGCGCCCAGGCCGCGACCGGCGGCGACGCCGCAGGCGATCGCAAGCACGTTCTTGGCCGCCCCGCCGATCTCGACCCCGCGAACATCTGTCGAATGATAGAGCCTGAGGTTCGGTCCGCGCAGCGCGCCGCAGAGGGCGCGCGCGAGGCCTTCATCGGCCGAGGCGAGCGTCACGGCGGTCGGCAGGCCGGCGGCGACGTCGGCGGCGAAGGAGGGGCCGGAGAGAATGGCCGTCAGTCTCCCGGGCGCGGCTTCGCTCAGAACCTCGGTCATGAAGGCGTGCGTGCCGCGCTCGATGCCCTTGGCGCAGGACACCAACGGCGCCGACCCCGGCGCCCCCGCCAGCCGCGTCGCCATTTCGCGACTCGCCTGAGCCGGCGTCGCCACCAGAATCGCGTCGCACTGCGCGAGATCGTCCAGAACGGACGTCGCTTCGACCGCGCGCGCCAAAACAACGCCAGGAAGCCGATCGCTGCGCCGGGTCGCCGCGATGGCGCGCATACGCCTCTCGTCGCGGCCCCAAAGGACGACGCTTCGGCCGGCGGCGCTGGCCGCGTTGGCGAGCGCGACGCCCCAGGCGCCCGCGCCGGCCACGCCGATCAGATTTGCGCGCCTCACGTCGTCTCGCGCCGCATTCGTATGCTCCTGGGACAGAGGGGACGGCGCCGACCGCGGAAGAGCAAGCCTTGGGGGAGCGGCCCGGTCGGACCTGCTCCTAGCCAAAACGTTCGCTTGCGCCTAGGTATGGGGTCGGCGCGTCGCCGGCGGGACGCTTTGCCGCGGGCAGCAAGGAGCTTAACAGCGATGCCGGAGATTGATCTACCGACTGTCATATTTGCGCTCGTCGCCTTGTTCGTCGCGTTCAAGCTACGCTCCGTCCTTGGCATGCGCCAGGATTCCGAGCGTCAAACGGGCGGCCTTCTCGCTCCGCTACGGCGCGTGCCGGCGCCTCCAACCGCGCCTGTCACCCCGCCCGACGGAGCGGCGTCGGCCCTCGCTCCGTCCCCCGCCGCGGATCGCTGGAAGGGCGTCGCCGAGCCCGATTCCGCGGTCTGGAGCGGCCTCGACGCCATCGCCGCGGCGGATCGCAGCTTCTCGCCTCAGGCCTTTCTTTCCGGCGCGCGGGTTGCTTACGACATGGTCGTTCACGCCTTCGCCGCAGGCGATTCGGAGACACTGCGCAATCTGATGACGCCGGAAGCCTTCGCCAATTTCGACGCCGCAATACGCAGCCGCGCGGCGGCGGCACAAACGATGACGACGACGGTTGTGTCGATCGACGACGCCACGATCGTCGGGGCGCAACTCGCCGGCGCAATGGCGCAACTCGGCGTGCGTTTCGCGGCCAAACTCGCGTCCGTTACCCGCGACGCCCAAGGCGCGGTCGTCGACGGATCGCCAAACGCCGTCGCCGATCATATCGACTTGTGGACCTTCGCCCGCGACATTCGCTCGCCCAATCCCAACTGGATGCTGACAGCCACCGAATCAGAGAGCGGAGCCGCCTCGCAGCGCTAAAGCCGCCCATGCAAGCCCGCCTCGAGGCGCTCGGGTTCGAAAGTCTCGCGGGCTGGAATGACGACGATCACCTCGCGGCGCTCAGCGCTTTCGAGCGCTCGGCGTGTGCGCTGGCCGCAGGTCGAGAGAGCGCTCGGCCCGCCGAGTTGGCTTCGCCCGAATTGATCGCGACCGCCCGAGCGGCGCTTGGCGCGACCGTCGCGACCGGGCGAGAGGCGCAGCGGTTCTTCGAGACGCGGTTTCGGCCTTTCCGGGTCATTCCCGAGAGCGGGACAGGATTTCTGACCGGATATTACGAGCCGTGCGTCCCAGCGTCGATGGTCGAAACGGACGTTTTCCAATGGCCGATCCTGGCGCGGCCGCCGGATCTGGCGACCTTCGCTCCTGGCGCGGCGCCGACGGGATTCCCGGAGGGGGTCAGCGGCGCCAGACGCCTCCGCGACGGCTCGCTTGTCCCCTATGCCGAACGGGCTCAGATCGAGGCCGAGCGCCTCCACCCCATCGTCTGGGTGCGGGACGCCGTCGAGGCCTTCCTCATTCAGGTGCAGGGCTCAGCGCAGGTCGAATTTCCCGAAGGGCGGCGGGCGCGCCTCGCCTACGACGGGCGCAATGGCTTACCCTATACGTCGATCGGACGGATCCTTATCGAGACGGGCGAGATCGCCGAAAGCGCCATGACGCTCTCTAGCCTCAAGGCGTGGCTGCGCAAAAACGGCGAGAGGGGGCTCAAGCTGATGCGGCGCAATCGCTCGTTCGTGTTCTTCAAGCTCGTCGGCGATTTCGACCCGCGGCTCGGTCCGGTCGCCGGCGCCGGCGTTGCGCTGACAGCCCTGCGCTCGATCGCGATCGACCGGACGATATGGGCCTACGGCCTGCCGTTCTGGGTCGATGCCGAATTGCCGTGGGCGGACGAGACGCCGCGGGCGTTCCGCCGCCTCATGATCGCCCAGGACACCGGCTCGGCGATTGTGGGGCCGGCGCGCGCCGACCTCTTCTTCGGCAGTGGCGAGGCGGCGGGCGCGCGCGCCGGGGCGATCCGGCACAAGGGTGAGTTCGTCGTGCTGTTGCCGCGCGGAGACAAGCCATGAAGGAGGCGCTGCAGCGCCCGCATCGCCTGAGGCGCCTCAGCGACGAGGAGATCGCGCTCTGGACCGAAGTCGCGCGCGGGGTTAAGCGGCGGCGCGGCGCGGCGCTGCCGACGCGGTCCTCCACCGCCGCCGCCGGCGAGCCGCCCCATGCCGTGCCTCCGGCCGCGGCGGAGGCCCAGGCAAGCAGGCCCGCGAAGCAGCCCCCGCCGCCGCTTGCGCCGATCGACCGGCGGCTCAAGCGCGAACTCGCCCGCGGGCGCGGCGCGATCGACGCTGCGCTCGACCTGCATGGGCTCACCCAGGCCGAGGCGCACCAGGCGCTGCGCGGGTTCCTGCGCCATTCGCAAGCGCGCGGCGCGAGGCTGGTCATCGTCGTCACCGGCAAGGGCGGTCCGCTGGACGAGCCGGGCGGCTGGTCCAATGAACGCGGCGTGCTGAGGCGGCTCACCCCCCACTGGCTGCGCGAGCCCGACCTGCGCTCGGTCGTGCTGGGTTTCGAGGAGGCCGGTCGGGCCCACGGCGGGTCGGGCGCGCTCTACGTGCGCCTCAGGCGGCTCCAGGGCCCCCCGGTCCGGGCCTGACATATCACATTTTAATTCAGCTTAATATGGCGCGGCGGTCTACAAATGGAGCCCAAATTTAGCAAAATCCGGCAAAATCCAGCAAAGCCGGGCCAAAAGAATCAAAGAAAGAAACCTTGGATTTCCTTGGATTCTCTTGGCGGGAATGAGTGTTTTCAAGTGTTTGCGCTGACCCCCCAGGGCAAACAGACTTTGTCTCGCATCGCTCCGCGCCGGCGCCCGAACCTTCGCGCGATCGCCAAAGCCAATCCGTTGCTGTCGACATGGATCATCAGAAGTGTATAACACACGGTTCTGATTTTCGCAACGTCAATCCTTGGGCGGGAAGGGCGCGCTTCGGGCCTTCGGACCCGTCAGGCCGACCAGGCGTGGGCCTGGAACGGCGCCTCGAGCGGTATTCTTGTCACGCTACCGGTATAGTTCGTGATCGTTGACGCGGCCACGATGGCGATGACTTCGAGAGCGAGAGCCTTGCTGAAGCCGGCGGCGGTGAATTGATCGATATCCTGGTCGTCGAGACGCCCGCGCTTTTCGATCAAGGTCTTCGCCAACAACGACAACGCGGCGTGCTTGCTGTCCTTGGGCAGACGGCGCTCGCGAATGGCCTCGACATCCGCGGGATCGAGCCCCGCCTCGAGGCCGAGCGCCGTGTGAAAGGCGACCGCCCAGGCGGATGCGTTGGTCACCGCATCGGTCAGCAGCACGGTCTGGACCTGCGGCTCGCTGAAGCTGCCGCCGTGGACGTTGCCGAAAACACCGACCAGGCTGTTGATGAGGACGGGAGAATTCGCCATGACGCCGGCGATGTTGGGGACCATGCCGAAAGCCGCCTCCAGCTTTTTGAGCGCGGGCTTCGAACGTTCAGGCGCCGATTCCATCGTCAGTACGGGAAAGTGGGTCATTTTGATTCAGCCTTTCTGCTCCTGTTTTGGCCCTCCTGCCCGGGCTCTTTTAGCCGCATCGAGCGAAACCAAGCGGCCAAAATCCCCACCTTCTCCGCCACGTCCGCCGAGGCGAGATTTCCGAGCCCCAGGATCAACCTCAATAGGCGGGAGAAGTCGATCGCTTGCGCCCTGTCCGCGGCAGAGCAGGAACAGAAGGCGGCGATGCTGACCCTCCTGCGTCTCGGCTGGGGTCAGGAGAACCCGGCTTTTCGCCAGCTCTTCACGTCGCAGTTCTTTCCCGGCGGCACGAAGGAGCAGGCGGACTGGTTCAACGAACGCAACGGATATCCACCTCGCCCGAAGACGCAGCCCGCGCCATGATCGCCGCCAGTGAAATGGATGTCGGCGCGCTCTTGAGCCAGCTGACTGTTCCGACGCTCGTCATGCATGCCCGCGACGACGCTCGCGTTCCGTTCGAGCTCGGCAGGCGTCTCGCCGCGAGCATCCCGGGCGCCCGCTTCGTATCGTTGCCGAGCCGTAATCACCTGATCCTGGAAGACGAGCCCGCCTTCCCGCGATTCCTGCAGCAGCTGAGAATGTTCCTTGCAGCCTAGTGGTCAAAATCTGACGCATGGTTCCCACATCGACAGACCGGTGTCGACGTAAAGCGGACATCGCAGACTGCGGCCTCGGAAGCGTCAGTTAGGCGTAAAGCGGCCCCCGCGGGTGGTGGCCTTCGCGGGCGGGTTTGTCATTCGCTCGGGCCATGAGGCACCCAGGTCGGCGCTCCTATATTACTCCTCCGGCAGACCCAGCTTGCGCAATCCTTCAAACACTGGGGGCAAATTCGGCGTATGCGCGATCATCCATTTCACTGTGATTTTGGGATTGAGGCGGCGGGCCTCCGCCAAGGCGGACTGCGCCTCGTCCATTTTGCCTTCGAGCGCGTAAGCAGCAGCCAAATTCGAGTACGTGACGAAAGGGCGAAAACCAAAGTCGGCCGCGTTGCGGTATTCGTCGATAGCGGCGTCGAAATGCCCGAGGCACAGTTCCGCATCGCCCAGTTGGACATGGAAGAGGCCGACTAACGGATCGCGTGGGCTCAACCTCATCGCTTGTTGCGCATCGGATTTCGCTTGTTCGAACTGGCCGAGTGAAGATTTCGCGTTACTTCGCACTCCATAGAGCGCCGCACAATTCGGATTCATGGCGAGGCCGGCCTCGGCCGTGCGGAGAGACTCTTTTGCGCGGCGTGAAGCAAATAGGAAAGAGCCCTTCGCCCGATACGCCCGCATGTTTTCGGGAGCGAGCGCGATGGCCCGATCAGCCTGACCGATCACTTTGGCGTCGTAGTCGGTCTCGGGGTTGTTCCAGTAAAAATACTCGCGCATATAGCACTCTGCTTCGCCCGCCAAGGCGTCGGCGTCGTTCGGGTCGATCTTGCGTGCCTGTTCGAACAGGGCCAGCGCAGCATCATTTTTGTCCTTTATGTTGTTCGACAGTGCCTGCCAATACATAGCCACCCAACCCCGCATGGTTAGATCAATCACATCGGGATTTTTGGAGTGCACACCTCTCTCTACCTCCGCTTTCAGCAGTTCGAACCCCAATGTATTGGCCAAGCGCGCCACGACTTGATCTTGCAATTTGAACAGGTCGGCCACCTCTTCCTCGAAGCGTTCGGCCCAGAGATGAGCGCCCGACTGGGCGTCGATGAGCTGGGCGTTGACGCGCACACGGTTCTGATCGCGCTGCACCGAGCCTTCGAGCAGATAGCGCACGCCGAGTTCCTTTCCTATCTCCCGGACGTCGACGGCCTTGCCCTTGAAGGTGAACGCCGTGTTTCGCGCGATCACAAAGCTGTTGCGAATGCGCGACAGGTCGGTGGTGAGGTTCTCGGTGACGCCATCGGCGAAATAGTCCTGGCCCGGATCGCTGGAGAGGTTTTTGAACGGTAGGACGACAATCGAGAGGCGCGGCGCCCCTGTTCTTTGCGACGCCGGGGCCGGCGGCGTGGGTTTTGCCTGCGACGGTTTGCCGACTTCGAGCGAATACACCCTGACCGGATCCGCAATGTTCTTGAGTTGGATCGGGCCGAGATCGGCGACCGCCAAATCAAGTCGCCCCTTCACCTGGCGGTAGGCGTCCTCGGAGAGACAGATTGCTCCCGGCTCGCAAATACCCTCCAATCGCGCGGCGATATTGACGCCGTCACCCATCAGATCGCCGTCGGTCTCTTCAACAACGTCACCGAGATGAACTCCGACGCGGAACTCGATTCGGCGCTCGGGCGGAAGGCCTGCATTGCGCTCGATAAGGCCGTTCTGTACCTCGATCGCGCAGCGCACCGCGTTGACGACGCTGCGAAATTCGATGAGACTTCCGTCCCCAGTGCGCTTGACCACGCGACCATGATGCACGGCGATGGTCGGATCGATCAGGTCGCTGCGCAGCGCGCGAAGTCTGGCGAGCGTGCGATCCTCGTCCGCGCCGGCGAGCCGGCTGTAGCCGACCACGTCCGCGACCAAGATCGCCGCGATCTTTCGGGTCTCGCTCATGGCGCGCCCTCCGGGCCTCTTGCGGCATAGCATACAACGCCGTTCAGAGCCGCTGTTTATATGTTGAGAGCGAGCCAATGGAGGCTATCCGAGCCGATACTCGTAGGGCGGGTTTGGGGTCGAATTCACCTTCGTCGCGCAGTCGGGCAATGACCGCTATTTGCGGATACCGTTGATAAAGTCGGCGATTGATTGTCGTCAGAGGCGCGTCGTGATTTATTAAGTCCCGCTAATTTGCGGGAGAGACGGCGATGATGGGCTTTCAGGGAACGCCTGCGCGGCTGTTCTACGATTTCTGCCTTGAGGAACACGTCCCTGCCGATCACATGCTCAGGGGCATTGACCGACATCTCGCCCTCGATGACCTCCGCCAATCGCTGAAGCCTTTCTATAGTCAGATGGGCCGACCTTCGGTCGATCCGGAGCTGATGATCCGCATGCTGATCGTCGGCTACTGCATGGGCATCCGGTCCGAGCGTCGCCTTTGCGACGAGGTTCATCTCAATCTCGCCTATCGCTGGTTCTGCGGACTCGGACTGGACGGCAGAGTCCCCGATCACTCGACGTTCTCGAAGAACAGACACGGGCGCTTTCGCCAGAGCGACATGCTGCGCCGCCTTTTCGAGACCGTCGTTCACCGGTGCCTGGCGGAGGGTTTGGTCGGCGCGGACGGATTTGCGGTCGACGCGAGTCTTATCGCTGCGGACGCGAACAAGCAGCGCTCGGTTCCAAGCCGCGAATGGAAGCCTGAGGAGGTCAAGGAGAACGCGGTTCGCGCCGCGCGCGAATATCTTGCGACTTTGGACAATGCGGCATTTGGGGCAGCGTCGCCTGTGACGCCAAAATTCATCTCGCGATCCGATCCGGCGGCGCAATGGACCGGCGCACACAAGGGACACGCCTTCTTCGCCTATGCCAATAACTACCTGATCGACACCGATCATGGGGTGATCGTCGATGTCGAAGCTACGCGCGCCATCCGGCAGGCGGAAGTCGGAGCAGCTCGAACGATGCTCGAGCGGACCGAGATGCGCTTCGGCATGAGGCCGGCATCCTTGGCCGCCGACAGCGCCTACGGCTCGGCGGAGAGCTTAGCTTGGCTTGTCAAACACAAGGGGATCGTTCCGCACATTCCGGTCTTCGATAAATCAAATCGAACCGATGGTACGTTCTCCCGGGCCGATTTCGTCTTTGACCCCGAGCACGACCGTTACACCTGTCCGGCGGGCAAAGAACTGGTTCAGTTCCGACGAACCTACGCCATTCCCAGAAGCGGCGTCACAGCCGAGGGCACAAGACTCTATCGCGCCAGCAAATTGGATTGCGATGCCTGCAAACTCAAAGCCCAGTGCTGTCCGAACGCGGTCGCCCGCAAGATCCCGAGAGACCTTAATGAAGACGCCCGCGACGTGGCCCGTGCGCACGCCGCAACTCCGGAATACGTGGAGGCCTGTCGTCGGCGGAAAAAAGTCGAGATGCTGTTCGCACACCTCAAGCGTATCCTTCGCCTTGCGCGCTTGCGGCTCAGGGGTCCGAACGGAGCCAACGACGAATTTCTCCTCGCGGCCACCGCCCAAAACCTGAGACGACTCGCCCGACAAGACCGATGAATATGCTTCCGGAAATGCTGGCCGCCTAACGCCCGGCATGGCGGCCAAGAGCCGTCCAAAAGACCCTAGCCCATCCTTCTCGAAATCCGACGAGCTTCCCACCAGAGCGAATACTTGACGGCTTTTTCAACGGTATCTGCGCACTCCCGCCATTCAGTCGGGTTCCAAGCGTTTGGTTTTGGCCACTAGATAGAACTGTACGTGCCGACAAACTGGAGTACACGGATCGAGCGTTACGGCGCGCCGGCGCCGGCGAGCACAATTACGCTACGATCTCTGGATGGACCGGCAGCGTGAATTCCAAGACGGCGCCGCGGGGCGCGTTCGCGCGCGCCCACATTTGCCCGCCGCGCGATTCGACGATCGATCGGCAGATCGACAGCCCCAGCCCCATGCCGTTCGGTTTGGTCGTCTGGAAGGCCTTGAAGAGTTTTTCCTTCACCGCGGGGGCCAGTCCCGGACCGGTATCGCGGACCGCGACGAGCACGTGATCCGACTCGGTCCTGCTCGTCGCGATTTGTAGTTCGCGCGGCCCCTCGGCCAATTCGCTCATCGCTTCCCCGGCGTTAAGGACGAGGTTGAGGACCACTTGCTGCAGCTCGACTCGATCGCCGCGGACGAGCGGCAGGCTTTCGGCAAGCTCCGTCCGCACCGAGACGCCGTTCTTCGTCGCTTCGCTCCGAGTAAGCTCGACGACTTCCCGGATCGCCGCATTGATGTCCACGCGGTCCTCCCGCGCCGGCGCCTTCTTGATGAGATCACGGATCCGACCGACGACAGCGCCCGCCCGGATGCTGTCTCTGACAATGCGGTCGAGCGCTTTCCGAACCTCATCCAGATCCGGCCTTTCGGCGCCAAGCCAGCGCAACGCAACCTGGGCGTTGATGAGGGTGCCCGCGATCGGCTGGTTGACTTCATGGGCGATCGAAGCGGCAAGTTCTCCCAAGGTCGTGACCCTGGCGATATGCAAGAGCTCGGCCCGCATCTGGCGCAACGCCGCCTCGGCCTGTTCGGCGCGAACCTCTGCGGTGACGCCGCTGCCGGTGCCCCTGTAACCGCGAAACGCGCCTTTTGCGTCAAAGAACGGCTTGCCGCTGACCCTGACATACATCAGAGACCCGTCGAAGCGCAGGGCCGGGTATACGAAATTGTTGAACGGCTGATGCGCGTCGAGGATCGACCGATGAAGCTCCCACTTTTCCGGTTGCGATTCGACGTCCTCCGCGAAATCCCATCGGGTCAATCCAATCCGGCTCGTCAACGGCAGGCGTCCCATCGCGCGAAGCTGTTCGTAGTCCGTCATGCGCGTGAATTTGTGATCAGTATCGGTTTCCCAGTACCAATCGGAAGCCGTTTCGGCGTAATCTCGAAACCGCTGTTCGCTCTCCCGGACCGCCTGATAGAGCGTTGCGTTCTCCAAAGCGATCGCGGCCTGGGAGGCGAGAAACTTCAGGACCGCTGTCCGGGCCGGCGCGAAGACGCCGCGGCTGCTCTCGAGATAGAGCACGCCGTTGAGCTTCTCTTGGTTGATCAAGGGCAGGCAGAAAATGGAGCGGGTCCGCCGCTCCCGGATGTAGGGGTCGTCGGCAAATGCGGACTGGGCCGAGGCGTCGTCGAGAATGAGACTGTCCCCGGTGCGCAAAACGTAGTCGAGCACCGACTCCGGCGCCGTAGCCGCGCCCGCCTGCTCGTCGCGGAGCTGCACGACGACCGAGTTGCCGCTCATCGCGCCTTCCGCCACCAGCCGCTGCTCGACCCCTCGCGGACGGAACAACAAACCTCGCTCGGCGCCGGCCAGCTCGATCGCGGCGCGCATGAGCGTCTCGGTCAGCTTTTCGAGAACGATCTCGCTGCAGATCGCTTGCGATACCTTGATCGCCGTACCGAGATCGAGGTGTTCGACCGGCCTCTCGCGCGCGCTAAGCCTTGGTTTCACAGGAAAGGTTCAATTGTTGGACTCCACCCGCCCTTAGAGTTGCGCGCCTGTACGTAAAGGCTCGCCGCGAGTTTCCGACGAAAATCTGGACCGACTTGCCGCTTCTGGCAAGGCGGGACCCGTTCCTCGCCACCTTCGCGGCGCCGGCGACGAGGTCGTTGGCCGATGCGAAGACCTGAACCGGCCCGGTCACGTCGAGCAGCTGCACCGCCGGATAGGCGAGCACATCGATTGCGCGAACCATATTTGGCGCAAAGCGAGGGAACTTTGGCGTTTCCGCTGGAGCATGCTGGGATAGATTCATTTGGTCGATTTCAGACCTCCGACACGGAGATAGGTATGATCCCGGATGGCGTCCACTTGCACATCGGCTCCCTGCTATTCGAGGGCCTGGACCAGATCGACCTCACCGGCCCGTTCGAGGTTCTGTCGCGCATCCCGAACTCCACCTATCGAATCTACGGCAAAACGGCCGAGCCCGTTCGCGATGTGAAGGGATTGCGCCTAACGCCCGATGCGACGCTGGCCGAGGCGCCGCCGCTCGACGTCCTGCACGTGCCGGGCGGCTTCGGCCAGGAGGCGTTGATGGACGACGCCGAGGTGCTGGGCTGGATCCTGCAACAGACGGCAGGCGCATGCAGCATTTTTTCTGTATGCACGGGAGCCTTGATTTGCGGCGCGGCCGGCCTCCTCAAGGGGCGCCGCGCGACCACGCACTGGGCCTCGTTTCACCTGCTGCGGTATTTCGGCGCCATTCCAGTCAATGAACGGGTCGTCGTTGACGGCTCCTGGGTCTTCGCCGCCGGCGTCACCGCGGGAATCGACGGCGCCCTGCGTCTTGCGGCCGAGCTGCGCGGCGACGAGGCCGCGCAGGCCATCCAGCTTCAGATGGCCTATGCGCCCGAGCCGCCTTTCAACAGCGGGACGCCCGAGACCGCTCCGGCCGCGATCCTGGACCAGGCGCGGCTTTCGATGCGGGGCATGACGGCGCGGCGGGAAGCGACCGCCCGCCGTGTTGCCGCCAGGCTCGGCGTCGCTGTTCCTGCAGCTGCGGCGGGCTGAACTTTCGGCCCCATCTCGATCCTGAGACTTGGGAATCGTCCTACTTCTTGCCGCAGCTCCGGTCCAGCTTGTGGGCGGCGGCGTCGCCCTTGACGCCGATGTTGTCGAGAGTCTCCGAACCGAGCTTGACTGCGCCGTGCAGGACCCACGTCCCGTCGGGGCCCTTGCTCCATGCGCTGCATGGAATCAGGTCAATGTCGCCCGGCCAGTTGTTCATCTCCCAAACCTGCTCATCGGCGCGGGCGCAAGCGACCGTAAACAGGAATGCGGCGGCCGCGGCGGAGATGAGTTTGGACATGGTGGTGGTGCGCCCTCGGTGCTGATCGGCCTTATCGGCGCAAACCATACCCAGGAGCGCGTTCCTAAGCCAGCCCGCTAGAGCACGACTCCTTGAGTTGGAAACGTCGCTGCACTGCAGCCGCGCTCCACAGCTCGTCGGGAGACGAGCGTCCTTCCGGACGCCCTAAGCACCGCGTCTACAAAGCGCGGTTCCGCCCTATTCGGAAATCGTCGCGTGCGCGGAGAATGCGATAAGCATCAACGCGCCGCATCCCGCGGCAAGCCTGTCCGGTTTCAATATCATCGAAATCCTCCTAGCCAATATCGAGCGTCCCTATATGGGGCGCTTGCCTGGCGAAAGACATTTTAACTGGCGCGCGCCGCCTTGCCGGCGGTCGGGACGGCGTCTATAAGCGCGCCGCTTTTCCCCGTAGACCCGATAAGAGACCCGACAGCCCATGGCCGTTCAGCGTACGTTCTCGATCCTCAAGCCCGACGTCACCCGGCGCAACCTGACGGGCGCCGTCAATCAGCGCATCGAGGCCGCGGGGCTTCGCATCGTGGCGCAGAAGCGCGTCCACATGACGCGGGCTGAGGCCGAGACGTTCTATGGCGTGCATCGCGAGCGGCCGTTCTTCGGCGAGCTGGTCGAGATGATGACCGCGGCGCCTGTGGTCGTCCAGGTGCTCGAGGGCGAGGACGCGATCCAGCGCTATCGCGACGTGATGGGCGCGACCAATCCGGAAAAAGCGGCGCCCGGCACAATCCGCAAGGACTTCGCCCTGTCGATGGGCGAGAACTCCGTCCACGGCTCCGACGCGCCGGAGACGGCCTCGGCGGAGATCGCGCAATGGTTTTCCGGCAACGAGATCGTGGGATAAGGCGGCGTTAGGCATTTGTCGGCCGCGCTTCACGCGCACTTACCGCACGCTCGAGAATGACGTCGGTTGCAGGATCGAGCTCACGATATTCGCGACGATCGGTCCGTCCTTTTCGCTCTCTTTTCGCGCCGCGACCCATTCGGGATCGGTGGTGAATGCGGTCCACTTCCGCTCGCGCTCGGCAAGCGATTCCCACGTCAGGAGGTAGGTGAGGTCGTAGTTGGACTCGCCGATGATCGTCGTCCAGAGGCCGGCCTGCCGAATTCCGTGCTTGTCCCAGAGCCTCAGCGCCGCCGATTCGAACCGCCTGAGCAAGGCCCCCATGCGGTTCGGAACACAGCGATAGACGCGAAGCTCGTAAATCATCGCAGAACCCCATTCCCTCACGCGCCGGATTGAGGGCGGTTTTGGATCGCGATAACGACCGGGTGACCGTTGCCGCCCTGCGATCCTCGATTGCTTCCTCGCAATAGCCCGTCGAAAGACGGGGGCTCTCGACGCCCTGGCTCCTCGCAATAACGGCTAACGCACGCTCGAGAATGACGTCGGTTGCAGGATCGAGTTCGCGATCGTGGCGACGATCGGCCCGTCTTTCTCGCTTTCGTCGCGCGCCGCGATCCATTCGGGATCGGCGACGAAGGCGCTCCATTTCTGCTCGCGCTCGGCCAGCGATTCCCACGCGAGGAGATAGGTGAGCTCGTGATTGGACTCGCCGATCATCGTGGTCCAGAAGCCAGCCTGGCGGATGCCGTGCTTCCGCCATATCGGCAGCGTCTTAAACTCAAACCGTTTCAACATCGCCGGCATTCGGTTGGGAAGGCACCGATAGACGCGAAGCTCATAAATCATCCGGGAACCCCTTTATGCGGGGCAGACCATGGCATGCCGATCTGTCGGCCCGCAACATGGGCAGGCCGAGTCGCCGCCGAACTATTTGGGCGCCTTGGCCGGATGAATGCGGGTCAGGCGGCGCGTTGTCTTCGCGGGCCTTGGCGTCGCGCACAGGAGCGGCCCGAGCGTGCGGCCGAGCCCGTTATATTCGATGCTCCAGCGATCGTATTCAGCCTTGACCACTCCGGCCGTGCGGATGGCTTCGGCGACGGGCATGCCCTCGGCCGTCAACGCCTCGATCGTCTGCAGCCTCTGGACGATTTGCCTGGGGGTGAGTCTCAGTCGTGCCATTGCGCGCCCTCCGCGAACAGCCAATCCCTGCCGTCAGCGAGCGACCGCCTTCAGCGGTCAGGAGGGGTTATGCGCTTCGGCGCCTATCCGGACTTTGGCCGGCGCATTAACCTTTTTCCATAGTGGGTGTAAGCGGCGCGGCGCACGGACGAATCGCTAGACCGCTTGCCGTCGGGTTCGATGCTCGTCCATGAACAAAATTTAATTCCTTGGTCAGCGCGACGTGAGGCGGCTCGTGCTTACCATTGCGCCCAGGGCGTGGTTACGCCAGGGAGGTCATGCGTTTTGGCGTAGTCGCGCTTCACTCAGAAAATGGAGAAGCACTATGCGAATGTTTGCAGGCGCCGCTTTGGCGGCGGCGTTACGCGGCGCGGCGTCCGTCGCCTTTGCTGCCGACGCCACCGGCGCGATCAAGAGCCTCGATACCTCCAAGGATATGATCACCCTGGATAACGGGCGGTGTGTGTAATGATTTCAGTTGGTTATGAGAAGGCTGGAAACTCTCGTCAGCGTGTCTTTAGTGTTGATCAGCACCGATCATCCTCATCTGCCACATGAGCCGGACCGCGCGGCGCTCAAGCTCGCTCATGTCGCCAACGTCGGTCCTATCAATCACCAACGCAATCCGGCCGGCTTTCAGGGAGCTTGTCCGGCAAGCACCACTCGCGAAACAGCTTGCGGTCCTCGACAATCTCATGGCCGGCAAGCTCGCTCTCGTCCGCGGCGAGCTCAATGCTGATGACAACGTCGCCTTTCGCTCCCTCGTTGACGTCTACCGGCTGATCGGCCACGAAAACGCCCTCGAGCTCGGCGAACGCCGATGCCGTAGCTGCCCCGTCCATCCCGGAAGCCCTCAACCAGGATGGCCTGCGCGGCGCGCTCTGTAGTGGCGTGAAAGACGATCATTGATCGGTTACTGCTTGGCCACGGCGGTCACCGCGGATCATCCCGCGTGCTGACGCCGCGCTCGCCAATGAATTCGAGACCGCGCCCCTCAAAATAGGCCTGGAGCAGGTGGTGACGCCGGTCAGGGAGCCTTTGTGTCGGCGACCTTCCTCGGTCGGAAGCCCATAATTATCCACCCAATGATGTAGGCGAACGCCAGCGTCGCAATTGGCGGTCCGAACGCCCAAGCGGCCCGAGTGAGGAGTTCTGACTGATATAAATCCTCGAATGACCACGTGGCCTTACCGGCAGGCGATTCGGCGGTTGCGATGACCGATCTGTCGATTTGGGTGGCTGCGAACGACGCTCTATGGGTGGACTGAAGGGCTCGTAGAGCCTGAACTCGTCCTTGAGATCGCGGATCGTGAGCTCGAGCAGCGTCGTCTCGACGCCGTCGGCCGAGTAGACCGTGTCCAGAAATCTTGAACATGTAAGGGCCGCCGATGTCGAACCACCATACCGACGCTGCCCAGAGCACCGAGGCAACGATCCAAAACCTCAGAAGCCCATGTTTCCATTGGATAGACATTTGTCAGCCCCTAGCCTGGCGGCGTGCCTCCAATCTCTCCTCTTACTTGTGACCACCCGCAAGCAGGTTGTCGCGCGCAATAGGAGGGGTTCTTGCTTTCGTTTTGCTGGGTGGCTACGTTGCGCCAAAGGGTAACGAATCGCCGCCGTTGTGGTCTGGCTTGAAGCGCCCTCGGATGTAAGACCTATGCCCGAATTCATCGGCAACCCGGATTTAATCAGCTTTCGAAGTATCGCGACAATGCTTCGCGGGCTCACAGTGCAGTTGCATCCCAATGTCGACCTAGACAAAATAGACTGGCTGAAGACTGCCGTTATGGAGCGTCAAAAAGCAATTCTACAGGCGAAACTTAGATGGGCTTCAGCGGTATCCGCTCAAGAAGTCGCACAAACCATTTTTGACAGATTTTTGGACGGGAGGTGCTCACTCATTGCTGGCCCCGGCGCGAGATAGAAACGGGCCGCCGAGTCGCCATGACGGCTTGAGGCCTCGGCTGGCCGCCCATATCGTCGCCGCATGATCCGCATCACCATCAGCCAAGCCGCCTTCGACGCCATCGCCGCGACCCTGCCGCTGGGCAGCGTGGGCAAGTTG
>CAWANG010000006.1:0-153605 GCA_963783175.1 uncultured Alphaproteobacteria bacterium | reverse complement strand
AAAAGCGCTCATTTCAACCCAGATGGCGTTCCAGTCATGCTCTGTTGGGCGGCCCCCTTTGCCCTTTGGAGCAACGGCCCCTTGCGCGCTGCCTGCTCTCCGCGCTCGTCTCTCAGCGTTCCGTTGCTCTTGACATTCCCAATGGTCTGACATCTCCTTTTGCAAATCTGATTTCAGAAAGATAGGAAGTCCTTCCATTTCATAGAGCTCGTTGGCCCTAATCGTACACAGGCGGACACCTTCGCGCTTTTTTCCAGTAGTCCTTTGGGACCGGGTCGAGGCTTCCCGCCGCGTCCACCCGCCAGGCCTGTAGCTGCCCCGTGATAGAATCCTCGCAGTTTTCCGCCGCTATCAAGAGACCACATTTCCCAGGCGCGGCGTCTGGCTTCGCGAAAGGTCTCATAGCCGGGCAGGACCAGGTCGGACATTACGCCTACCCTGCGTCCGCTACGAAGGCCGCCCAACGGTTCAATGCCTCGCGCTTCTCGGCCGAATAGATCGCCCGATTGTAAATCCCGGCGACGCCCGCCCGATGGCCGGAAATATGGTTCAGGATCGCTTCGACGACATGCGGCAGCGCGCCGAGGTCGCCGAGCCTTGTCGCGACCGTCCGGCGAATGTCGTGCAAGCGCCAGGAGGTTAGTTTTGCGCCGTCGCCCCTTTCCGCCTTCAAGGCGGCGGCCATCCTGGCGTCGAGCGCCGCCTTCGCGTTCGACCATCCCTGAAACGGCCCGTTGCTCGAGCCGAAAACGAAGTCCCGATCGTCCCGCCGCGGAATGCCGCGCAGGATCGCCACGGCGGCGGCCGACAGCGGGACGTCGTGCGGTAGACCGTTCTTGGTGCGATCCTTGCCGATGCTCCAAAGCGCGGCGTCGAGGTCGATTTCCGACCAGAGCATCCCGCCGACTTCCTCTCGGCGCTGGCCGGTCAGAATGAGCAGCCGGACTATGGCGCCGAAGTCGCCCGAGCCCGCAAGTTGCCAGGCCAGCCGCAATTCGTCGGCGGTCAGAACCCGGTCGCGGGAGATTTCCTCGGTCGCCTTGTTCGTTCCGACGACTGGGTTTTCGTCCGCCAGCCCCTCGCCGATCGCCCACGAGTAGAAGGCCGACAGGGCCGCGCGGGCACGATTCGCGGCATATAGACCGTTCGCCGCTGCGATCTCGGCAAGCCGAGCTGCGACCATCGAGCGCGTGACGGAATGCACGGCGACCTCGTGTAGCGGCGCCCAATGAACGCGCAGATACCGGCGGACATCGGCCAAGGAGTTCGGCTTCAGATGGCCCTCGCGGCGCGCCAAGTAGGTCTCCACCGTCGCCCCGATCGTGACGGACGCCTTCAGGCGGGCGTTGGCCTTCTCGATCTGAGGGTCTGTCCCGAGATGGACCTGCGACAGCGCAGTCTTGGCGCGCTTGCGCGCTTCCTCGGCGTCGATCGTCTCGCTCGATCCGAGCGACAGGCGCCGCTGCTTCGACCCCACCCGATACTGCGCGATCCAAGTGCGCTTGCCGCCGTATCGCAATCCGAATCCCGAATCCAGCCAGCGCGTCGTCAAAAACCAGCAACTCGCTCTTCCCCTCAGGAAGCGAGAGTTTCGCGACGTTTGCCTTCGTCAGACGCATGGGGTAGCCCTTGGGAAGCACATGGGAAGCAATCTTACGACGCCTCATGATCGCCTATGCTTCCAATAATCAGGTGCTATCATGAAAAGTCAAGGCTATTGTGCATAATGATCTCTTGCGAGTACGTGTGACCGCGAGAAGCAGCTGACTCTTAATCAGCGGGTCCAAGGTTCGAGCCCTTGTGCGCCCACCATCGAAATAAGCCAATAAAATCAACCTTCGAGAACGATGGCGCGTGCGCCGCTCCGGGCACGGCATGCTCCTGACCGTAGACGCCCCTTGCCTTCAATTCGGTTGTCCGGCTCTTCGAGCAATTGCTTCTGAAAAATCGAAGCTCATGCTAAGGTGCGTTCCGGCATGATAATAGCAATCGAAACCGCGCGAGCCACGCGGCCGCGGGCCCGCTCGGGGAACCGCGCCAACGTTCTACGTGACCATCAAGGCGTTAATGTTCCGAAATCCCGGACGAAAGGAAAAAATGCCTTGGGGGGTCGGCGCAACCCCTTGAAAAGGCTCGATCCGGACAAGGAAATCCAAGAGAATCCAAGGAAATTCCTTTGATTGTCTTTGCTCCATTTTGTCCAGATTTTGCTGGATTTTGGTAGATTTGGAATTGGCTAGCAAAACCAAGCGTGCCCTATTTGAGAGGAGGAAACCTTGACCAGTCTGTTCGACCTGACCGGGCGCGTCGCAATCGTCACCGGTTCGTCCCGGGGCATTGGCCGCGCGATCGCAGAACGGCTCGCCGAGCACGGCGCGAGCGTCGTCATCTCATCGCGCAAGGCCGAGGCCTGCGCGGAGACCGCGGCCGCCATCAATCGCGTGCGAGGCCGTGAATCCGCAAAACCGATCCCGGCCAACATCTCGTCCAAGGAGGAGCTTCAGCGCCTGGTCGACGAGACGACGAGGGCCTTCGGGCGGATCGACATTCTGGTTTGCAACGCGGCGTCCAATCCCTACTTCGGAGCGATGGACGGCATCACCGACGCACAGTTTCGCAAGATTCTCGACAACAACGTCCTGGCCAATCACTGGCTGATCCACATGGCTGCGCCGGGCATGATTGAACGCAAGGACGGCTCCATCGTCATCGTGTCGTCGATCGGTGGGCTTAAGGGCTCGAAAGTCCTTGGCGCATACAACATCTCCAAAGCCGCCGATTTTCAGCTCGCGCGCAATCTCGCGGTCGAATGGGGACGGCACAACGTGCGGGTCAACTGCATCGCGCCGGGCTTGATCAGGACCGACTTCGCGCGCGCGCTGTGGGAGAACCCTGAGACGCTGAAGGCGGTCACCGCAACGACGCCGGTCGGGCGGATCGGCGAGGCAGACGAAATCGCTGGCGCGGCCGTCTATCTCGCCTCGAGAGCCGGTTCCTTCACGACCGGACAAACCATTGTCGTCGACGGCGGCGCGACGATCGCCGGCTGAATTGCAACAGGCGCTCCATGATCAGGCCGCAACACGGAAGCATTAAGCCAGCGATGGACAGGACAGCAAACGTCGATCTCGAAACCACCGAGAACGGATTTTCTGCCTTCGAGATGGTTCCAGGCGCGCTCGACTCAGGCGCGCTGATTGTTTGCGATCACGCCGTCAACGCCATTCCGCCCGGTTATGGCACGCTCGGATTGCCGCGCGACGCGCTCAATCGGCACATCGCGTATGATATCGGCGCCGCGGACGTGACCCGCGCGCTCGCGGCTGAACTCGGCGCGCCGGCCGTGCTGTCGACCTTTTCGCGCCTGATCATCGACCCGAATCGGGGCCTAGACGATCCGACGCTGGTCATGCGCGTTTCTGACGGCGCGATCGTGCCAGGTAACGCGCACGCCGATGCGCGGCAGATCGCCCGCCGAAGCGCTCATTTCTGGGCCCCCTACCGACAGGAGATTGCGGTCACGTTAGACGCGATGCTGGCGGCCGGCGAGCCCCCGGCCGTCGTCTCGATCCACTCGTTCACCGGGGTCATGCGGGGTGCTGCGCGACCGTGGAAGATCGGAATCTTATGGGACCGCGACGGGCGGATTCCGAAGCCGCTGATCGAAGCGCTGCTCGCGGAGCCGGATCTTTCCGCCTACGAGGTCGGAGACAACGAACCCTACGACGGGGCGCTAGCAGGCGACACGATCGACGCGACCGCGACTTCGCGCGGATTGGCCAACGCCCTGATCGAACTCAGGCAGGATCTGATCGCAGAAAAGAAAGACGCGCTTGCCTGGGCCGCGCGCATCGCCCGTCTGCTGCGGCCCATCCTCGCCGACGGAAAAACGCGCGCGCCGGCCGATTTCGACAGCCGAGCGAGGAGTGGCGCGCATGGCCGGGGAAAACCCTCGCTCGCAACTTGACGAGAAGCAGTGTTCGGCGCGATCCGTCGCCGCTCACCGCAAGAGATCATGGAATGGACATGGTGAAAACAAGCGAGACGGCAAAAGCCGGGCCAAGCGAGGTCAACGCCGGTCATCTGCGCGCGTTCTTGGAGCGGATCGAGCGCCTCGAAGAGGAGAAGAAGGCGCTCTCAGGAGATATCAAGGATGTCTACGGAGAGGCCAAGGCCAACGGCTTCGACGTCAAAATCATGCGAAAAATCGTGTCGATACGGAAGCAGGACCGTGACAGCCGAATCGAGGAGGAGACAATTCTCGATCTCTATCTCGCGGCGCTCGGCATGAATTGATCGGCGTCGACGCTTAAGGTTGAGTTGACGACTGGTTGCAATCGACTACGATCCTGTCACAATAAGTCGCGGGTGCGGTCATTCGACGGTCGGGATGTGTAATGTTAAAGCAACGGGGACAGAGCCTTTGCCGACGGCGAATTGTCCAGTCAGTCTGTTCGGCGTTGTCTTTTATGCTTTTTTTCTTCGTGACGTCTGAGAGCTTCGCTGATCAGCCCGCACCACTCACTGTCGAGCAGCCGCCGAAACAAACAATTGTGCTTACCCAGGGATTCTCGACAACAATTCATAGCGAGCGGCCATTTGCAAAGATTTCCATCACCAATCCCGAGATTGTCGATCTGGTCTTGCGGACCGACAAGAGCGCTGTTCTTATTCCCGAACACCTGGGACGCACCAATGTAGATTTTCTCGACGACCATGGAAGCGTCATCGGCAGCATGGAAATTGTCGTCACTCGGCAGAGCACAACGGATCGTGTCGTCGTCTACGATCACCCCACGTTAGGGGCTTATTCTTCGTATCATTGCGGAGCAAATGGATGCGAGCATTTCGAGGAAATACCTCCGAAGGAGCAAGCCTTGGCGCCGGGCATTGCCGGAGACCATGGTCTGCTCGGCATGCCTCCTCAATGAACGTGGAACTTGTCGGCCTGGGGCCCAAAGTCACAGGTTCGGACACTTAGCTCATCACTGACCACATTCAACGCTTCCGCACGGTTCCCCATTCGTGGAGCGCTCGATGAACTTCATGCTGTCGTTGAGCAGCTTTATGTTATTGAGCGTTGTCTGGTTGCTCGGGTCGAGCCTCAACGCTGCTTGAAACTTGGCTCGCGCCGCCTTAACGTTGCCTCGCAGCATATACGAATAGCCTTCGTTATTAAGTAGCCTGACAGTGACGCCCTCAAGTTTGGTTGCGGCCACGTAGGCTTGGTCCGCGAGGTCGAATCGCCCCAATCGATCGTAACTTGCAGCCAATCCAATCCAGGCGGTCACGTCGCCTGGCGACTTTTCAACCGCGTCCTGGAAATACTGCTGCGCAAGGCCGAAATTGCCCTCATAGAACCGCTGGATGCCGAGTCTCGCCGGCTGATCCGAGGGATAATACTTGACATCCCCTGGATTTTGTCCCGTGGCCGGATTGGGAACTGGCGTCGGCGTCAGCCCAGTTTGGTTACACCCAGCGATCATTAACGCCAATGTCATAACCAGAATCGACCGGCCCACGGTCTCGACGCCAACGCGGACAAAAGCTGCACTCTTCAACCCTTGCATTCTGCTGACGCGTCTATCCCCAATCGGACTTCCGCCTGTCCGCCAATCCGAATTGACCCAAGCGAAGTCCCACGGTTGGTTCGACGGCCAAATCCTTCCATCGCACCAGACTAAAGCAAGCAAAAGCTCAGATTTGTTCGGCTTTATTTAATTTTATTCGTCCGAATTCGGACTTTTCAATGGGTGCGGCGGGAAAAATATCAAAATTCCTGTCTCCTTCTCTTGACGGCAGGAATCCCACGTTACGCCGGCTCAATACGGCGAATGGCAAAGGCAGGGATTCCGGTTTTCGAAAAAATTGCACGGTCGAAGGCCCGAAGATCCTGTCTCGATGGGGCAGCCCATCCGCGCGGCCTTTGCTTGAGGTTGCACATGTCCTTCCGCCGTTCGAGCTGCTTGATCCATCGAGCCTTTCAGTCCCATCGGATCGGGCTTGGCCACGACCCGGTCGAAACCGTCGTGTTCGGTACCCTAGCTCCAGGGGCCCACAAGCTGGAGCAGTTTTATAATGACAGGGAGAAGAACAATCATCAAGATTACCGGGAAAATACCCAAGGCGAGAGGGACAACCATCTTGACCGGCAATTCATTTGCCTTCTTTTCAGCCAGCAGCATTCTCTTTGAACGCATGTCTTCGCTAAATTCGCGCAGGGTCGACGCGACGTCGCCACCGAGTTCGACCGAATGCCGAAGCACAGCGACGAAGGATGCCGCCTCATCCAAACCGAGCCGGTCAGCAAATGAGGCCAAGGCGTCGACAGAACTTCTGCCTGCGCGCATCTCGGCCCCCATCATTTCGATGTTGTGGCCAAGCGCCCGGCTTCGTTTGCTCAGCCGATCCCGAATTCTCTCGAACGACGCCTCCACGGTCAGACCCGCGGTTACGCAAACGGTCAACAGGTCCAAAAGGTCCGGGAAATTCAGCCGGTACTCCACTATTTGCCGGGACCGGCGATGAGAGAGATAGGCGTCGGGTCCAAGCACCCCGACGCCCGCAGACGCCGCCGCAACGACCATGAATTCCAAGGTCGTGAGATTTGGTATTAGCAACGCACAGGACACTACCACAAGCAACGGTACGACAATGACCGCGCATATACGCGCAAAGACGTAGAATTGGATGGCGTTTTGGCTAAAATAGCCCGCGCGCACTAATTTCAATTTCAGCTGCTGCCTGAATCCGGGGTCGACGCCAAACCGGTCTTCAGCAAAACGCTCTGCCACCAAGGCGCCGAGGCCGTTGCTCGAGGCGCCTGTCAGGGCTGAGATCCGGGCGCCGACGGCTGGCAACCGTCGCTGCAAGCGATTGCGGCTGGTGACCAGCTGACCAACGGCGAAAGCAATCCCCGCGACCGCCATGAATGCGGCTGAAACGAAAGCAATAAGTAAAACGTCCATGTTGTCGACCTAGATTTTGAAATTGACCATTCGGTAGATGATAAAGTTAGAGACGATGAGTGAAATCCACCCGTAAACCAGCGCAGGAACCAGGAGCGGGCTGCGAGCAAATTCGCCAAAATAATCGTTGGAAAGCACTCGAATGACGCCGTAAAGTACAAATGGCATGGCGGTGAGAAACCATGCAGACAATCGCCCCTCGGCGCTCAGCGCTTTAACTTTGAGCCGGAGAGTGCTGCGCTGACGCATCAGCGTCGCGAGCCGGGCAAGCACCTCGGCCAGATTACCGCCGGTTTGGCTCTGCACGCTGACCGCGGTGACCAGGAACAGCAAATCATCCTGGCCGACGCGGCGATGCATATTGACGACAGCCGTCGTAACGTCCTGACCGAACCCGATTTCCTCCGCGGTGAGGGCGAGTTCGGCAGCGATGGGATCTCGTATTTCTCTCGAGGCAAGTCCGATGGCGCTCGCGAACGGGTGGCCGATCCGCAAACTGCGCACGATGATACCTAGCGCGTCGGGTAATTGGGCGGTGAAGCGATCGATCCGCCTTCGACGAACAATCGACAAGTAGATGACGACAACGAGAGGGCCGAGGATCGAACCAGCCGCCGCGGCTGCCCCCAGATGGGAAAGGAACCGCGACAGCGCTAAAGCGAATACTGCGCCAAGCGAGGTTGCCCACAGACCGAGCGCAACTAAAGAGATCCTCAACCCCGTCTGGGCCAGGAACTCCTTCAAGCTTGCGAACCTCGGATGATCGAAATTTGAAAGCCCCCGCTCCTGACGAAGAATGTCGACTGGCTCGCCGGCCGCCCGGCCGGCGCTCAACGCCAGTCGCCGCTTCAGGGTCGCGCCACGCCACTGTGCACCAACAATCAGCCAATATAGAGCTTGCACGGCGAGGATGACCGCGGCGAACACGACACAATAGATGATCCAGAGGCCACTCATCGTTACGACTCACAGGTTTCGCGCCGGGTCGAAGCAGCTCGATGGGACCTCGATGCCATATGCCTTGAGGTCGGAGAGAAAGCGCGGACGAATTCCTGTCGCCTTGAAACTCCCGTGCAGCACGCCCTTGCTGTCCGTGAAGTCCTTCACGAATTTGAAGATCTCATGCATCTGAATGACTTCGCCCTCCATGCCGGTGATCTCGCTGACGCTAGTCAGGCGGCGGGCTCCATCGGGAAGCCTCTGCACCTGGATCACAAGGGTTATCGCGGAGGCGATCTGGCTACGGATGGCGTTCAGGGTCATCGGCATTCCTGCCATGCCGACCATTTGCTCGAGCCGCTTTAGCGCATCGCGCGGAGAGTTGGCGTGTATTGTAGTCATCGAACCTTCGTGGCCGGTATTCATCGCCTGCAGCATGTCGAACGCCTCTTCGCCGCGGCACTCCCCGACAATGATGCGATCGGGGCGCATTCTCAGCGCGTTGCGAACGAGATCGCGTTGTCTCACCTCGCCCTTGCCCTCGATGTTGGCCGGGCGGGTCTCCAACCGACCGACGTGAAGCTGTTGGAGTTGCAACTCCGCCGCATCCTCGATGGTGATGAGGCGCTCGCGGTTGGGAATGTAATTCGACAACGCGTTGAGCATCGTGGTCTTGCCGCTGCCGGTGCCGCCGGCGACGATTGTCGAAACCTTGCCGGCGACCGCCGCCGCAAGAACCTCAGCCATCGCCGGCCGCAAGGTCCCAAGTTCAATCAGCCGATCTATGTCAAGTGCGCGCTCCGCGAACTTTCGAATCGAAACCAGCGGTCCATCGACCGCGATCGGTCGGACCGCGACATTAACTCGTGAGCCGTCACGCAACCGCGCGTCGACCATGGGCGACGATTCATCGACCCGACGGCCGATGCCCGAGACGATCCGGTTGATGATGCGCAGGAGGTGCGCTTCATCCTTGAAATGGACTTTGGTCTCTTGCAGTTGGCCGAAGCGCTCAATATAGCAGCGCCTGTGCGTGTTAATGAGAATATCGGTGACCGTAGGGTCCTTCAGCAGGGGTTCGATTGGACCGTAGCCGGTCATCTCGGCAATGATCTCGTTAGAGAAAATGTCAAGCTCCTTCTGATTGAGGGACAGACTTTCCCGGCGAACGTGGTCGGCGACATAGGTTCGAACCTGCTTCGCCAGTTCGTCAGACGGCATCTTTTCCAGCGCCGTCAGATTGAACTCATCGATGATGCGTTCGTGCAGCTTGAGTTTTTCATCGAGCAGCCCTGGTCGACGAGCGATTAAATCGGCGTAGAAATTTTCTTGGCGCGCTGATGGCGGCTCTGAACCCGTATCCCGAACCGCCCGGTCGTTTTCGCCCGCGTTCTTGCTGCTAAGAAATCCCATGGCCCATTTCCGATCGACTGATAGATTACCATTGGCTGCCGCCATGGCCGGCGGCATGGCGTTTAAACTCGCTTTGGCGCGGCGGATTTCAGCGCCACGCAGTAGTCCGCAATCGCCGCAATGTCCTTGACCGCCTTGTCCGACGGATAAGCGATGGTCATCGGCGTTCCGAGGTTCACGCACTCAAGCGCGACGCGGGTGTTTCTCACAAACAAGCGCTTTTCGTCGCCGAGAATCCGCGCGACATGGTCGGCTCGAACCACCTTGCGCAAGAGGCCAAAATCGCACCGGTTGACCACCGCCCGTTTGTCGGCGGTAATCAACGCCTCCGCCCGCAGGGCGCGAAGCGTCTCCTCGATTTGCCGCAAGCCTGGAATGGTGTTGAGTCCGGTGACCAGAATCCCCTTTGACGCCGCAAGCAGCGGAATGGTCCAAGAATGCACCGAGAGCGGTAGATCGATGATGATGTAAGCGTATCGGTGCGCCATGCGATCGAACAGCGCGGACAGGGCCTCGATGTCGAGATCACGGGTGTGAAATCGGCTGCGGCTCGCGGCAAAAACATCCAGTCCGCTCGGATGGCGGCTGATGAAGGCGCTCAGCAACTGGTCGTCCAGACGCCCTGGCGCAGCGACGATCTCGTCGAATTGAAACTTGGGCGCGATGTCGAGGTAGTCGCAGACGTGGCTGGACTGGAAATCGAGATCCACGAGCGCGACCTTTGCGTCCGTCGTCGACTTGTCCCTGACAAGATGGATGGCGGTTTCGATCGCGAGCGTCGAATTGCCCACTCCCCCTGCGCTCGGAACAAACGAGACAACGACCGGTGATTCAGCCGCGTGAGCGTTACCCGTGAGCGCGCCTATGCGCCCGACAATTTCGAGAACTTCGTGCGGGAGTCCAGTCTCGGCGACCCAGTCGGCGTTTCCGGACCGAATTAGCCGCTTATAATCCTGGGCGGAAACTTCGCCGCCAATGACAATGAAGAATATGTTTCCCGGATGGCTGTTGACGATGCTCAATGAGATTATGCACGTTTCCAATCTCAGGCGCCGCCGCGACCAAGACAACAATGGATCGTTCCACGCCATCGATTTCATTGACGTCTTCGAGACTGGGAACCCGCGTGAGGTCAGGAATCGTAGATTTAAGTTTCCTTTCGATCTCCTGGATTCTCGTCCCGCCATCACTTCCTTGCACAAGGTAAATCGTCATCGTTTCACCGCCGCAATTCGGGTGCCGCGGGCGATTGCGAGGCGACCGAGAGGACGACGCAGATGGCAGCCGGGACACCGTAGCTGATCGAATCGCTGCCTTCTCGGCGGATCGTTCCAGGCATGCGGTCCTTCCAGTCGATTTCGGTTAGCGGTAGAGTTGCACGAGGTTGAAGATTTTAACGTTGTCGGCCGAACTCACCAACCCGGTGATTTCTCCATAAAGATTGCCATCCTTCAGAGCGCTGTACGGCTGGGTCATAAAGAACTTGCCAAATGCGGCCACCGGCGTCCCTGAGGACGCCCCAGCGCCGGCAATATTGCCAAGAGCCGTCTGAGCAAGACAGTTGATGATTGGGACGACCAGATTGCGCCGATCGACGCCCCCTGTCGTCGTATCGACGCCGCCGACGCCGGTCGTGACGGCGCAAAACGGGGCGCCGCTCTCGGTCTGGAAGTTGCCAGGCGGGCTCTTAGCGCCCTGCAGATCCGATTGGCCGTTGCTCGACCAGCCATTTTTCCCCGACCAGTCGGCAATCCCGGCCGCGCCTGTACCCTGTGCGATTTCATATCGGTAAACTTGGTATCGGCTCACAGTCGTCTGCTTCGGCGTCCCACACACGCCGCCGAGCGCAGCCCCGACGGTCGCCGCCGACGGGCCGCGCGGATGATTGATGGCCCAGTAGTTGCCGCAATCCCACTCGCCATCGCCCTCGGCGCCGCCGAGGTTCGGAAACGTGATGTCCTCCGGCAATCCGCTGGTCGTCCATTCGACCGTCAGGCCGTCCGCAGTTTGCGTCTCGCTGGCCTCGACGGAGAGCGTAATCATCGAGCTGCCGGAACCGGAGACGGTGGCGGGATTTTCCGAGGTGCTCGCGATCAGACCCGCGGCGTCGACGATCGGCTCCCCGGTCGTAACGCCGGTCGTGCTTGCGACTTCGGTCAGTGTGGCGGAGTCCTTGGTTACCGTTCCAATGGTTCTATCTGAGGGGTATGTGTAATAAGCGCTCGAGGCACTGGCCGGCGAAGCGCTACACCAGTCGACCGCGTTCGACTTGTTTCCCGGAAGATACCCCTTTCGCACATTGATTGCGGGCGCGTCGGCACCGGAAATGGCGAGGGGCGGGTCCTGATTATAGATGTCAAACCGGGTGTCGAAATATTGCTCGAGGGGGTTCGCGACGCCGATCGCGAGAGTGACGCCGGCGTCGCTGTAACAGGCGCCGCTTACGCCTGCGATATTGGTCGCCATGCAAGCCGAATCCTTGCAGCCGTCGGGGGTGTTCAGCCAACCGAAGTGGGCGGGGCCGACGCCGTTTCGGTTGAGCTTGAGCTGGCGCCGCAGAATCGCGGGATTGCCGAATGCAGTGTAAAGAGCCGCCGTCGCTTGCGCATCAGTCATGGATCCCGAGGTCGCTTCGTAGGGGTTGCAGACGAAGATCGGCGCGACCGAACAGACGCTCGTTTCGCCAAAACCCGCGACCGCCTCGGCGCCTGCTGCGAACGCGTTGGTTGAAACATTGGCCAAAAATGACGCCGGAAGAATGGTTGACCAAGTCTGCGGCGTGATCTTTACGGCCACGTACTTCGCGTCCGAATCCCCGTTCGCCACGGAGCCGCCAATCCCCTCGCTCGCGGCCGACAGGCTGGAATAGAAGGCGTAAGTGTAAGCAAGCCTCGGCGACGACCCAACCCCGAAGACGGTGTTAGGCGATTTCGTTAATCCATAGGCGTTCGCCATCGCGGAGATTGCGCGCGATTCGGCTCCCGCGCCCTTGTTGAGCTCGCGAGCGCCGGCGAGAGCCAAGCTGTCCGCAGCCGCCTGCATCTGCGTCTGCAAGCTCATTCGGCGCGAGGCGTCGAGGGCCAGGAGGGCAAAGCCAACCAGAACTGGCAGCATGACCGCAACATAGGGCGCCATCAAACCATCCGTGTCACGCCAAAACGCGGACGCGCGACGCGCCAGGCAATCTCGAACTCTCATCGACACAGGCCGAGAGGCGGCAGATCGCTCGGTCGCTCGCCGATGGCCAAGGGTCCGGTTGCAGTCCGCCATCTCCACCGCGTCCCTGTTCCGATGGTGCTAATTGGCGGCTGAAGCCGACAAGGCTTCCCCCGTTATCGTTGTCGTTACTAGCGGTATGCCGATCGTTGCGAATGGCAGGAAGAAGAACTTGAACGGCAGCTTGGTCTTGGACGACCCCGAATTGAGGGAAACTGCAATCGTAGGAACCGGCCCGGCCTCCGGCCGGCGTAGCCAAGTCCGGTCTGCGCGTAAACGACAGTGACGTATTGCGGTGCGATCGGCGGATCAATGTTGCACATGCCGGCGAAATACTCGGACGCGGGCGGCGTACAAGTCTCCTTGCCGGCGCGCCCGTAAACAATGAGCCCCATCGCCGTAGCCGAATACGAGCCCATGCCGTCGCACGCGCCGCTTATGCAAGCGCAAGCCGCGGCGCCGCCGTCGCAAGAGACGGTGAAATCGGGCATCGGGCTTCCCGAGGCGACGTTCGAACTCAGCACATCGTCTGGAATTGAGTTTAAACCCGACGCGACCGGGTCGGACACCGCCGCAATGCGCGCCCCGATCTCAACCGCCTTGGCCGCGGCGTTCCACTGATAAAGAGCGTTCATGAAGTCGACCCCCCCGAAAAGAAATGTCATCAGGATCGGAAGGATGATGGCGACCTCGACCAGCGGGCCGCCGTCCTCATCTCGAATCAGTCGCGCGATGAACGAGAACATGCTCATCAACCCGGCCCCAGGAATCGCTCCTCATGGGAGAAAGATAGCGGCGGCGCCTTCAACCCCAGATCGGAGAACAGTCCGAGCGATGGATCGGCGAAGCTGGTGGCGACATGAATGATCGTCATGCTCGTCGAGCCGTCGGCATAGCGGCCGTTATCAAGGGCGGCGCTGGAAAGGCAGCTGATTATGACGTCGGCCGCATTCCAACCGCTGACTCGCACCGAGCCGCCGGCAGCGGGCTGGGCTGTGGTCGCAATGTTCGCCGCCTCGGACCTGTAGAGGACGCCGTTCCGATCCTTCTGGGCGCAGGGATCGCCGTTGCCGTTGGTGAGTTCGATTCGGCTCATGTAGCGGGCGGCGTCGCGGAGACCCGCGACGACAAGCTGCTGGTTGTAAAAATACCAAGAGAACTCGAATACGCCGAGAAAGAAGCTGACCAAGAATGGGGTGACGATCGTCGCCTCGACGAGCGCAGACCCATCGCAGTCGCCCCAGAGCGCTTTCAGCCTCGCGAGAACGGGCACCGCCGTCATCTCGAAATCGGCCTCCTTGTCATTGCTGGGGCGGTGGCGCCCCAGGCGGGGAGCCCGCCGATCCCATTCCCGTCGAGGCGCCATTCGTTCCGCCGGCGCTGGCGCCCAGCGACGACTGGGGGCTGCTGCTATCGCTCGCGGCGCCGCTCTCATATCGCTGAACGGCCTTGACCATCCGCGCCGCATCCGCCGGAATGTCGGTGTCGTTGGCATACCGCGGCCAGGGCGTCGCCGTCTGAAGCGCAGTATTCGCCGCCAGGGAGTCGCCTCCGGTTGTGGCGACCATCATCGTCCGCTGTTGATAATCGGCGAACGGGGCGTCGAAAGCCTGAGTGGAGGAGCAGCCGGAAACCACGATCGGCAGGCTTAAAGCGGCGAATGTGAGGGCGATGCGCATGAACCTGGGCTCGGCTTTTTCGCCCGCTGTCAGAATCATCATCGCTGTCATTGACCGCCGAGGATATGGCCGTACGGACCCTGCAGGCCTCCGCCGCTCGTCACATAGTCGGTGTATCTCTTCTGGCGCTCGCCATCGCCCATGAGAAACAGGTCGATGTCGTTGGCCTGAAGCGTGCTGTCGAAGGGCGTCGCAAGGTGCTGTCCCGGACGCACCGGCCGGACGAGATGCGGCGAGACAATGATGACAAGATCGGTCTGGCTCTTCTGGAAGTCGGTCGAGCGAAAAAGTGCGCCGAGGACCGGAACGTTGCCGATCCACGGCAGCTGGTTGATAGTGTCGGAGGATTGCGCCTGGAGGAGGCCTGCGATGGCGAAGCTCTGTCCGTCCCGCAGTTCTACGGCGGTGTGCGCCTTGCGCTCGGTCAAAGACGGGACAGTCGTGCCGTTTATGTTGAGGCTATTGGCCGTATCGACCTCGGTCACGGATGGGTTCAGCTGCAGGTTGATGATGCCGTTATTGAGCACGGTCGGGGTGAACTCCAATCCCACGCCGTACTGCTTCCACTCGATCGAAATATTCGGCGTATAGTTGACCCCAACCCCGAGCGTGGTGTTCGTCGCGTTGGTGCCTTGGACTACCGGCACGGGAATTTCGCCGCCGGCGAGAAACGTCGCCCTTTCCCCCGACAGCGCGACAAGATCGGGTTCGGCCAAGCTTCTGACCAGACCTTTTTGCTCGAGCGCAGAGAGGAGCAGGTTTATGCTGACGCCATGCGTGTTGACGACATTGGCCAACAGCGTGCCGAATGACGTCGACGTCGAGCCCGACCCGGGAAAAGCTCCGCTATTGTTTGTGGCCGTCGTCGTCGACGCGCCGAGTCCCGTCGCAAAACTCAAGCGGTTCGTCGTGCCGAACCAGTTGATGCCGAGGTCGCGGCCAGCATTGCGATCGACTTCGAGAATGTGCACCTTGAGCATAACCTGCTGCGAGGGCAAAACCTTCATCGCGTCGATGACCGGCGCGTCCGGCGAGAGGCCTTTCGCGACTTCGACGGCGCGAGCGGCCGCCAGGGAGTCGGTCGCCTCGCCGCTCAGAACAACCTCGCCATTGGCGCTGGTGACATTGATGTCCCTCCCGCCCGTGCTGGCCGCGATCTTGGTTTGCAAGGAGCTTGTGTCGGGTGCAATCTCAAGGTCGACGACCGACACGAGATGCCGTTGCTGATCAAATACGGAAATGTTCGTCGCGCCGACTTTTTTCCCCTGCACGTAGAGCATCGACTCGGTCATCGGCAACACGTCCGCGATTTCGGGCGCGCCGATCACTGCGGTTGAGAACGGGGCGGAAAAGCAAAGCGTGCGTGACTTATAGAGCGTCACTTTGACGGCGCTCACCTGCTGTCTTATCGAATGACATGGACCGCCCTTTTCCGTCGATCCCGCATTGCCAGTCCACAATAGGCCAAGACCCATTGCCGTCACACCAGCGGCCTTGAATATTCCCATCCAACCATGGCTCCCCGACCGAGCTATCCAGTCTCTTAGCGCCCGAGGTCGCGCGCGCGGAGATATTCTTCAGACCCGCCATCTCCGTCATCTCGACTCTCGAGGCACGTCGTACTGTTCGCTCTTGACGGACCTCACGACGGTCACCTTTCGAGTGGGCGGTTCAGTCGGAGCCGGCGCGGGCGGATGAACGACTGGCGGCGGCGGCTGCACGTATGCGACTGGCGACAGCGTCGGCATGGGTCTCGGATTATCGACTGCCGTTGGCGGCGGCGGCGCGTCGCCATCGAAGAGGTCGCGATCGGTGATCTTCGCCTCCGGGGCCATCGCCTGTTCAGCCGGCTGGCGCAAAACCAGCGATAGCCTGCCGATATTGGTCGCCAGCAAGATTCTCAGAGCCTGCTCCGGACTCACCTCCACCGTAACCGCCTTGGCGACCGTTGGGCGTTCCTGGCGCTCGCCCGCCATTTGATCGATCGCCAGCACTTTCACGTGCTGCAATATTACTTCGGCGAAATCCTGCGGACCGCTGCCGTTATTAGTTCGCGTCAACACGACATCGACAAAATCGCCAGGAAAGATGAAGCCCGCCACCCCGCGCACGTCGTCGACCGCCACGGTCACAGCGCGCTTTCCCCTCTCGATGACTGTCGATAACGAAGCTCTCTGGTTCGGCGCGGTTACTTTCGCGGCAATAATCGGCTCATCGCGCACAAACGGGGAAAGAACGGTCCGTCTCCCGTCCCTAGTCAGTTCGGCAAAGTTAGCAAACGCGCCTTGCGGCATGGATTTCACAGGCCAAGCGATCTCCCTTACGTCGTTCGCGGCAATTGGAACTCCGAAGGCAAGCGCCTGGTTCGCCACGACGACCGAGGCCATCTGATCAGCATCCGCGTGCTCGGAATGGATCTGCAGCCAGCTTCGTGCAAGAAACGCCGCCACTGCTCCAAGAACAACCGCAACCATAAGGATCGCGAGATTAGCGCTCCTGTACATCAAGTTTTACGCCCCCTGCCTAGCTAGCCCTTGAGGATTTTCGAGCGCCTATTGCTTATCCTTATACCCCTGTCAACGCATTCGGGCGAGCGAGCAGCGCAATGGCCAAATTTTGCAACGCTATGACAAAATACAGATATCCCCCGCAAGATGTAGTCACGAAATTTTCAGCACGCGTAATTCCTGATAACGCGATATTTTATTGGATGAATTGCGAACGGGGGGCGTGGAATCTTCGGCAAACTCGATTTTCTAAACGGATTTATCTTCCCGCTAGAGTAACCTAATTGACATTTCTGATCAGGTATGAAACCTCGCCCACAACCATGGAGGAAATTGGGATCCCGTCTCAATCGATATTGACCTGGGCTCTTCCCTAGCGATAATGGGATGGTCGTGCGGTGTAAGAGCATGTCTACAAAGTTCGGTTTATAAATTAGGCGGTGCGACTATGTCCAAAGCGTTGAAAGTTTTCAATCGCTTTCTGAGGGACGAAGACGGCGCTGCTCTGATTGAATACACCGTATTGCTCGGAATCCTCCTGATTGCAGTCATCGCGACGATTGGTCTGGTTGGAACATGGGTCTCGAAGCAATGGCTTGCTTTGGATAAGGCCCTGTCGCCCTGATCGTACAATCGATTCGGGTCTAAGGCGCGGACCAGCAGACGCAGCGGTGAAGCACGCTTTTCGAACTTCAACGGTTTGGGGCAATAAGACCCAGTGCAAACACTCCGATAAGCGCCCCCGCCAATGATGGCGCGAACGGAATTCGAAGCCCAGCGGAACTACGGCGCGCCGTCGCGAAGCCGAGTTTGGCGGCGGCACAGTATATCACAGTGAACATCAGAAGCAGGATGACGAAGGGTGCGGCGAGCCGCGGCCCCGTCCATAGGAAGGCCACAGTCAACAGTTTTAGGTCGCCGCCGCCGATTTGGCGAAGCGAGTAAGCGTATGTCCCAACGGCCAGCATCAATAACGCGAAGGCAAAGTTCCATTGCATGGAAACCCAAGTCCCAGAGAATAGGGCGTGGACAACGTAAAGACAGGCCAAGGTTACGACCAGATCGTTTCGGACCCGGAATTCACGCAAATCGGTCAGTGCGACCCAGAACAATGTCGTAGCGGTCAGAACCAAAAGCCACAGTGAAACTAACGGATATACCGGCATAGAAATCGGCCAATTTAGTTTCGTCTCGGAACCTCGAAAAATGTCGGCTCTCCGAGCAACGGCTGTCGTTGCGTGAATACTTGCGAGAGACGGCATTATTTGATACGTTGAGAAGCATCGATCGCGCAGCCGTGTCTGCCCGAATCTCATGCAAATCAGTCCCCAAACCTACCGCGAGGGCCGAAGCCTCCTGTGCAGCCGTAACCCAACTGTCAGGCGGCTTGTTCGATCTCGCTCGCGGCGATCTGTGGCCCAGCGGTCTTGGACGCTCGACTTTGGCCCTTCAGCAGTTGGGCCTCGACCGTTTTCAATGCATCGATTTCATTCGACTTCTGGACCGCCGCGATCTCGCGCACCATGCGGTCTAAAGCCGCCTCATACAACTGTCGCTCCGAGTACGACTGCTCGGGTTGCGCCTCTGAACGGTAGAGATCGCGCACAACTTCGGCGATCGCGTTGATATCGCCGGAATTGATTTTGGTCTCGTATTCCTGAGCCCGGCGCGACCACATAGTGCGCTTGACGCGCGCGCGCCCCGTCAGAATTTCAAGCGAGCGCCGCGCGGTGTCCGGATCGGATATCTTCCGCATCCCAACCCCGGATACTTTGGAGGTGGGTACGCGCAATGTCAACTTGTCCTTTGAGAAGCTGATGACGAAAAGTTCGAGCTTGAAGCCAGCGACTTCTTGTTCTTCGATCGCGACGATCTGACCGACACCGTGAGCAGGATAAACAACAAACTCGTTGAGTCTGAACCCTTGACGCTGGCCCGCGGTCTTAAGCGGCTTCGAGAGCGCTTCTTCCGATCCCGCGGGTTTCTGGCCCCTGACCGCGGATGCGGCGGATTTCAGCGTCGAAGCCGTATCGGTCGAATCCGCAGGTATATGAATGCTGCGAGCGGGAGCGGCCTTCGGCCCCACCACAGCTGTACTGGCTTTCTCGGGGGCGGTTCGAGTCTCCGACGTGCCTCGGTTCTCCAACGCCAACTTCACTTCCGCTTCTTTCGCGCGCGCGCGCGAAATCGACGCCGCCGCTTTGGCGGCAATTCCGCTTTTTAAGGCTTTACTTCGGCCCTTCGGTGCCGCCGTCTTCCTGGCGGAGACGGCTTTGGCAAGCCGCTTCGCCGCGCCTCGCGTACGAGACGCCGTTCCCGCGACGGGGCCCTTCCGTTTCCGTTTCGAAGGTTTCGCACCGATATTTTTCATCTTTGCTCGAATGGTTTTGCGCGCAGCTCCCGCCCTCGACGCCGGCTTTCTCTTGCCGACCCGACTTCGGACACTCGAAGGGGACGCTTCCTTAGAGGTGCGCTTTAACGCCGTTTTCGCGCCGGAGGCGGGCCCCGTTTTCTTAGTTTTTGATTTTATTGTCTTCTTCGACTTATTACGCGCCGCCATCGTCAAACTCTCCACGCGCGACCACTCGCGCATACGCCGAAAACCGATGCGCAAACACGGCTCTCCAAAAAGGCGACCGGACTGTCTGCCAGCGATAACGCCATCTCACCGAATACTCGAGTCTGCCGCTCCGCAGTTAACTTGTCGTTTAGCACAAAATCGTCGAAAAATCAAAGAGGAAGATTAGCCCACGCTCCCGACAACGGTGGCGCATGGTTAAGAAGGTATCAAACCTAAGGCGATCGGCCTTAGTCACCCAGGCCCGGTTCGGGCGAGAAAAATTCGCTAAATTTGTTTGGCCGGCCATCGAATTCCTTTGCGTCGGGCGGCGGCTCCCTCTTGCTGGTTATGTTTGGCCAGGATTTTGCGTATTCGGCATTCAGCTTAAGCCAAAACGCCAAGTCCGGTTCTGTGTCGGGCTTGATCGCCTCGGCGGGGCATTCCGGCTCGCAGACGCCGCAATCGATGCACTCGTCTGGGTGAATAACGAGCATATTGTCGCCCTCGTAGAAGCAATCAACGGGACATACTTCCACGCAATCTAAGTATTTGCACTTTATACAGTTTTCCACAACCACATACGTCATAACTAAGCCCTCATGCTCTACCCACAATCGATAGACTTCCCGCCCTCTTCGTGTTTGACCGGCTATTACGATGGCTCTCGTGATCCGATGCCCTCAACGATGATATAGCATCGTTAAGGACGCTTGTTGGCATGTCCCTCAAGCAGCGACCTGAGTTCGAGAAGCTTAGCGAACGGGGAGTTCGGATCGACCTTCGCCCTCGCGTCTGGATGAGAACGGGCCATATCACGATCGCTCGGCGTTTGGCGATGTTTTTCGTCGGAGCGGACGGCTTCGCGTTGATCCGCGCTCCTGGGCGGGCGCGTGGCGGGCTTATGGCCGTTTCGCTGAGCCAACCTCGCGGGCGACTCGGTGTGTCCACTCTTATGTCCAGTTCTTCCAGCGGCGGCAGGCGGGTAGGCGGCGCTATCTTGGCGGCCGAGCGCCCCACTCCCTGAGTGTTGGTTTTTTGGAGCTGGATCGCGGTCTCGCCAGATCTTGTCGCTGCCCCGGCGGCCAGAAAAAGTGCTCCTGTCGGGCTGCCATACGACGATCATTTCGGATTTTTCCTCATCGCTAGACCTCGTCGCCTCCGGGGCGGCGGATACCCCTCCGGACTGGGTTCCTGACGAGCCGGAGCACGACCCGCCGGCGAGAATATCCGGCTGGACAACATCTGAATGGGACGCATCGGCCGACAGTGCCTCGGGCGATGCCGAAAGGACGCCGACGGACGTCCGCCCTTCAGCCATCGTCATCGAGGCTCGACCGTCCACCATGAGCTCCGGATTTTCGGCCAAGGAGGGGGGTTCCCGTTGTTGCGGCAATTCGGCGGATGGAGATCCGATAAACTCCGATCTTTTCATCTCAAGGCTCCGGTATCCCATCGAGCGCAAAATTGAAGCGAATTGCTCCCCTGCGCATCCCGTTAGTGATGTCATTTGGCCGATGACAACGAATCCATTCGATATTCCGTTGCCCGCGCGCCAAACCGCAGCCCGGGCTTGGCTCTCCACGATTGCCCCGCGGATTATCCCCGCGAGACGTTCAATGACATCGACCCGCACAATTCGCTCGCCGCACGGCCGATATCCGGCAACGCGATAGCCCTCCCTCGATATTCCCACATCGAACAAAAGCGAGGTCCGGCCCGACGATGCGGTTTGGGCAAGCGCAGTGAGGAGCGCGCTAGAGTGGTCAGGCGCTTGAAGACTCCACAGTTGGAGGGCGAGGGTCCTTGCTGCGGGCTTAATCAAGACCGGTACAAAAACGTAATAAGCGCCGAAACGCACACCATGCTTTCTAAGCATTGCTCGCTCGTTTTGGGCGAGCGCCTTGATTTGACCCCTGATCGGCTCGCGCTCCAAAATCCCGAGAGATCGGGCGAGCCGGCCGCCCAAATCGCGAACGATCCGCGATCCTTCCTGCAAAGCCTCGAGCTCAAAAAGGGGGCCGAGAACGCGTCGCGCCATTGCCGCAAGCCAAAGGTCAATTCGCGCCTTTACAACGTCCTGCGCTGTAACTGGCAGGGCTTCGTCGACCAATATCACAGCTGCGGGAGTAAGCACGCTTGTGCCAGGAGACAGTCTGGCGACAGGGTCTCCCAACCATCGAATGACGCCATCGTTCGAAAGCACAATCGCGGAATCGACGGCTTGATGAAAACGCGCCGCGCGCGTCTCCAGTTCAAGCCTCAGAGCGTCGCGCCACCCTTCGTCAAGGGCTGCGCGTTGCCCGGCGGCAAGATGGTCGGCACCGACTACTTGAAAGCCCTGGATGACGGAAAAGTCATGACGCCTTTGCGTCGGCGCCGCCGGGGGGTCTTTCTCCCCTTCGCTGGGCCCTGCTTCGATCATCATGGGGTCCTCAATCGTCAACCAACGGCAACCGCGTGCAGGCCGAAATTGTCACTCGGCCGGCGCCCGGGTGCCAATACGGCGAACACGCCCGATATGGTAGGAACCATGGGGACAACCTCGATCGTTCGATCGATCATTTGGTCAGTCTAAAGGCGGGCGATAAGACTTGATATGTCGCAACCGCCGCCGCCTTTCGTCCGGACCTCGCCCTGGAACTGATCCACCAGCGCGGCACGGGCAGCGAAGCACCGCTGCGACGCGCCTCATCAAGGCAAATCGCCAGATCCTCGCGCACCCACTCCACTGCAAAACCGGAATTGAATTCGCCCGCTATCATTGTTTTGTGCCGGTTGTCCATCTGCCGCGGCTGGGCCGTCCTTCGAGACGACGTCGATGACCCGCTGCGGATCAAGTCCGGCCGCCCTGGCGAACCGAAGCCCTTCCGAGAGCGCCTGAACCAATCCGGCGATGCATATTTGATTGACCATGTTCGTGAGCTGTCCGACACCCCGAGGGTTCCATCAGGCCAGCGCGCGATCCTCGTAGTCCGCCGGCGAAGTCTCGTCGTGCGCGCGCGAACGCAGCGCCATTGAAAGCGCCGCAGACAGAAGCATGTTGACGATTACCGCAGTCAAACCGTTGTATGCGGCGAAGCCAAGGCCAAGATCGACATTGCCGACAAGAGGTATGTCCCACCTGAGCGTATGGATGGGAACCCACGCCGTCCCAGACCAGGAGAGGGACGTGCCGATAGTCATGCCCGCCGCCCAACCGATCAGCAGTGCCCAGCCACTGAACCATCGGGTGTAGAGGCCGAAGATCACCGCCGGGAAGATCTGCACCATCCACACGCCGCCGAGCAATTGCAGATCGAGCGCGAACCGCGTCGGCATAAAGAAAATCACCGCCAGCGCGCCAATCTTCACCGCGAGCGAAGCCAGCTTGGCGAGAAACGATTCCTCCCGCGGCGACATCTCCGGGCGAACGAACGGCCTCCAGATGTTGCGGGTAAAGGTATTCGCGGCGCCAATAGACATGACGGCCGCCGGCACCAGCGCTCCGAGGGCAATGGCCGCGAAGCAAAAGCCCGCGAACCAACTGGGAAACGCCCAGAGCACGAGCTGGGGCACCGCGTCCTGCGGCGTCTCGGCCTTGACGCCGGCGGCGATCGCCATCAACCCAAGCATCGCGATAAGGCCTAATACGAAAGAATAGGCGGGTAGCGTCATCGTATTGAAGCGGATGGCGCGTCCGCTCGAAGCCGCCAGTGCGCCCGTCAGCGCGTGCGGATACATGAACAGCGCCATCGCGGATCCGATCGCGAGCGTGATGTAAGGACCGACCTGCCCGGGTTGAAGAGTGAGGCCCGCCGCGAGCTTCGGATTCGCCGCGACCCTTCCGTCAAATGCCCGGCCGGCCGCGTCGAATATGGCGCCGAAGCCGCCGAGCTCATAGGGAATGATGACAATGGCTGCGATGATGAAAATGTATATCATAGTGTCCTTGACGAACGCGATCATCGCTGGCGCGCGCAATCCGCTCTTATAAGTGAAGAGGGCGAGAATCACGAACGCGATGGTGATCGGCGCATGGGCCATCATCCCTTGGCCTGAGAAACCTAGCGCAAGGATGACTTTCTCCAGACCGACAAGCTGCAGGGCGATGTAAGGCATCGTCGCCAGGATGCCGGTCAGCGCGACCGCGAGCTCCAGACCCCTGTGACCGTAACGCCCCAGCACAAAATCGCCGGCGGTCATGTAGCCATACTTTTGGGAAACCGCCCAAAGCCGCGGTAGCACCAGATACAGGAACGGATAGATGATTATCGTGTACGGCACCGCGAAGAATCCGTAGGCACCGATCGCAAAGACAACCGCCGGAATGGCTATGACCGTATAAGCCGTGTAAAGATCGCCGCCGAGCAGGAACCAGGTGATCCACCGGCCGAAGCGGCGACCGCCAAGACCCCATTCGTGGATGTGGTCGAGATCGGCCGCCTTCCAGCGCGCTGCGGCGAAGCCAAGCACCGACACCAGCCCGAAAAAAAAGACGAAGACGCCAGTTGCGACGACGTTCAAATGGTCGAACACGTTATTGCTTCCCAATTCGATCCGCAGCGAAAATTGCGAGCGCGGAAACCGGGATCAGGGCGAGCTGGAACCAGTAAAAAAACGGAATGCCGAAAAGAACAGGCGCGTTAGAATTGTAAAGCGGAACCCACAAGGCGAGAATACAAGGCAGGAGCAAGAGGATCAGCTTCATATTTCCCCCCTGGGTGAGCGCCCGCCGGCCATGACGCCGCCAACATGACGCCTTTGCTCGGTCTATCCAAATTCGCCCGCCCGGTCGAGAGGTACGGACTGGTTCGGCCTCCGGAGGCGTCACTGGCACCGATCTCCTTGTCCGGCCATGCTTTCGCAAATTGGAGTGCCGTGCTAACGAGCCGCAATGACCGCCCGCCTCGATTTATGCTTCCAGCGCCTCGCCGCTGACCGTCGGGCGGCGCTCGTGACTTATATTATGGCCGGCGACCCGGATGCAGAGACATCGTCCGCGATCCTTGCGGCGCTGCCGGCGGCGGGAGCGGACATTGTCGAGCTTGGTATCCCTTTTACCGACCCGATTGCGGATGGTCCTGCAATCCAGGCTGCGGGTCGCCGGGCGCTCGAGACCGATCATACGCCGCGAGCGACGCTCGAGATGGCGAGCAGGTTCCGCGCAACGGATCCGGACACGCCGCTCATATTGATGGGCTACTACAATCCAATTTACGCCTACGGGGTCGAGACGTTTCTAACCGACGCAAATAAGGCGGGCGTCGACGGATTGATCGTCGTCGATTGCCCCCCCGAGGAAGACGACGAGGTTTGCCTGCCCGCTCGCCACGCCGGACTCGCTTTCGTCCGACTGGTGGCGCCGACCACCGACGAAATTCGGTTGCCGGTCATTTTGAGAAACGCTGCCGGCTTCATCTACTTTGTTTCGATCACCGGAGTGACCGGATCCGCGGCGCCGAACGCCAAACTGGTGGGCGAGGCCGTGGCGCGATTGAAGCGGAACACAAAGCTGCCAGTGGTGGTCGGGTTTGGCGTGAAAAACGCCGAAAGCGCCGCTGGGATCGCGAAAGCCGCCGACGGCGTGGTGGTCGGTTCTTCGCTTGTCGAGGCGATCAGACTGTCGCTGAACGGCGGGGCCGCGACCCCGTCGACTGTCAGCGCCGTGACCGGGCTGGTCGAAACGCTTGCCCGGGGCCTGCGGGCCGTCCCAAAGTAACTTTTGTTCGATACGGGCGATCAAACCGCCGGAGACAAGACGCCTTATGAACTGGATGTCCAATGTCGTGCCGCCGAAGATACGTTCGTTCCTGCGTCGCGACACGCCGGAAAATCTTTGGGTCAAGTGCCCGGAGAGCGGCCAACTCGTCTTCCACAAGGATCTCGAAGCGAACCTAATGGTGATCCCGGGTTCGGGATATCACATGCCGGTCAGCGCCAAAGCCCGCCTTTCGTCGCTGTTTGACGACGGCGATTACGAGGAATTAATCCCGCCGGAAACGCCGACCGACCCTTTGAGGTTTCGTGACATCAAGCGCTATGTGGATCGCTTGAAAGAAAACCGCGCCAAGGCGGGCGCGGCCGACGCCGTCACCGTCGCGTTCGGCAAGCTCGAGCGGCAGGACGTCACCGTCGCGGTGCAGGACTTTGCCTTTCAGGGCGGAACGCTCGGCCTGGCGGCCGGGGAGACGATCGTCGCCGGCATCTTCGCCGCCATCGACCGACGGACGCCGTTCGTGATCTTCACCACGTCCGGGGGCGCGCGGATGCAGGAGGGGATGTTCGCGCTGATGCAGATGGCGCGCACCACGGTCGCTGTCCGCCGCCTCCGCGCAGCTAGGCTCCCCTACATTGTGGTCCTCGCGAATCCGACCACCGGGGGTGTGACGGCCTCCTATGCGATGCTCGGCGACGTTCACATCGCCGAGCCCGGGGCCGTGATCGGATTCGCCGGCGCCCGCGTGATCGAGCAGACAATTCGAGAGCGCCTCCCGGAGGGTTTCCAGCGCGCTGAATACCTGCGCGCCCACGGAATGGTTGACCTCGTCCTGCCGCGGCCACAGCAGCGGGAGACGCTAGCCCGTCTCTGCAGGCTTCTTACCCGCGCCCCGACTGCGCAGGCCCTCGGCGTTCGGTCTCGTTTTGACGGCCTCACCAGCGGTGACGTCGGCGCCAAATGAGGTTCGTGCTCACCGCGTAGTTCCAGACGACGCTCAGCAATGCGCCGGCGAGCCCAGCGGCCCACCAAGTCTGATTGTCTTTATACAGCCACGACGCGACATCGATATTGGCGAGGGCCCCCACGCTGCATCCCAGCGCAAATGCTAGGAAGCCAGCGACCATGCCAAGTCCGCGGTAGCGATAAGGGCGGTAGGTAATCTCATTGTTCAGGATGAAATTGCTGCCCATCGCGACGATCGTCGCAATCAGTTGCCCCGCATCGAAGGTCACCATCCCAAACCAGTGAAGGACGGCCGACAGCGTCACGATATGGACGACCAGACCGCTGGCTCCAATCATGGCGAACAGGACGAATCTGATCGGCAGAATGCCCGCCGTGGCGTGGTGAACGACGAGGCCAAGAAAATCAATGCCAACCAGGGGCGTGAGTTTGGACTCGCCGGCGTTGCGTTTGCGGAACACGTAGGGGACTTCGACGATCTTCAGGCCGCCGCCGGCCGACAGGATGACGTCGACGAGGATCTTGAAGCCGTCGGGCGAAAGACGCGGGGCAAGGCAAGAGACGATCTCGCGCCGAATCATGAAGAAGCCGCTCATCGGATCGCGGACCGCCACCCCTGCGATCCGTCTGAAGAACCATGCTCCCATGTCGCTCAGCGCCTGGCGGGCAGGGGAAAGGCTGCCGCCGCCTTCCTCTCTCACCCGGGCGCCGATCGCCAGATTGCCCGAGCCCCTGGCGAGTGCTTCGTACATCTTCGGAAGGATGGTCTCGTCATGCTGAAGATCGCCGTCGATGACGGCGACAAAGTCTGCGCTCGACGACATCCACCCCTCGATGACGGCGCCCGCGAGGCCTGAGCGATTGACGCGTCTGAGGCAGCGTATCCGGCGATCTTCAGCCGCAAGCGTGAAGGCGACGTTGGAGGTCCCGTCAGGCGAGTCGTCGTCGACGACGATCAACTCCCACGGCGCCCCGCCCAGCGCGCATCTAATGCGCTCGAAGAGAATGGGAATGTTGGCCGATTCTTGATAGGTGGGGACAACGATCGACAGTGTCGGCTTCGATCGCCCGGGCGTTTCATCGCTTTCCATTCCGCGCCACGCCCGCTTCGTTCGGCGTCGACGAACGCTATCTGCCGGTCGCGCCCGGATAAGGCATGGGAAGCCTTCGCGTCAAGCCAATGGCGGGGATCAGCGCGAGTTCGACCTCGGCGCGGCCGCGGCGACCGAGCGTTTGGAACTGAGGTTGTCCCAGCGCGGCGAAGTAGGGCTCGGCGGCGGCAAGAGTGGCCTTAAGGTCGCCTGCTTGCGTCACAATGACTCCGCTGCGCCCAACGAAACTCTCGCTCTGGTCCAAAAACGCCCAGCCGCGCGGATCTTTTGAGAACACGAAAACGGGCGTCTGAGGTCCAAGAGCGAGCGCGATCTTTCCCGCGTCCGACCATTTCGTGTCCACAACGAAGCTGGGCGGGGGATCAAAAATCGGCGCCTTCCCCAGATCGCTCCATGCGAACGCCTCCAGCATCGGATCGGCAAGACGCGACCCTCCGGTCAAGGCGCCCCATGGCAAGCCCGTCGACGCCTGCAGGATCGCAATTCCCGCGATCGCCGCCAACAGACCTGACGAAACGAAGGCCCAGCGGCGAAGCGCGCCGGCGGAGACGCCGAGCTCAGTGAGCCGCATGCCCATCAACGCAAAGGCAAAGAACCAGCCTGGCATCGTCCAGTGCGGTTGGCCGCGCCCGCCCCAAAGCGGGGTCACGGTGAAGAGTGCGATCGGCGGCAGGCTGAGCCAAAGCAGAAACAGGCGGCGCTCGTCCGCCCGTTGACGGATCGCGCTCGTCAAGCCAGCGACCAGCGGCGCGAATATCCAGGGCGACAGAAAGGCGATTTGGCCGAGAACCATGGTCGTGAACTGCGCCGGATGGAGTCCGCCTTCGGGGACGCCGCGCCCGCCCTGAAACTCGAATGACGCCCAGCCGTGCTGCGCGTTCCACAGGATGACCGGCGTTATCATCGCCAGCGCGACAATCGCGGCCGCATAAGGAGCGGGATGTTTGAGCCAATGGCGCTGATTGGGCGAGATGACCACAAACGCCGCCAGTCCGCCGGCGCTGAGCGCGGCGCTGTACTTCGACAGTCCCGCCAACCCCAGGCCGACGCCGACGATGAGCCAAAGTCGCCAGGCGGAAGCGTCATCCTGCGGCTCGGCGAAGAACAACCGGGCCGCCGCCAACGCGGCCAGCGCCAAGCCAAAAAGCAGCGGGCCGTCGGGGACGATCCAACCGCCAGCTGAGGCGAAGAAAAACGGCGTCACGTTGAGGGCAAAAAGTGCGATCAGCGCTGACTGCGGATCGAATAGCCCGCTTGTCAGCCGGTAGTAGATCCACCCCGTTGCGAAGAAGAGTACTACGAAGGGCGCGCGCGTCACGACATTCTCGCCGGCCGCGAGAGCCGTGAAATGGGCGATCCACAGATGCAACGGAGGATGATCGAAATAAGACAAGCTCAGGCGGCGCGAAATCGCGATCGTATAGCTTTCATCGACCCCGAGGCCGAGCGAGAACGCAAAAGCGAAACGAGCGACAACAAAGCCCGCGAGTATCGTAAGGGCGAGCCGATCATTCTCGGCGTTCGGCCTCCAGTCCATCTGCATCGATCCTAAATGTCGCCGGGGGTCAATGGCAACTGAGTCGACCTTGATGCGGAGCCTGCTGCGTATTTATCGAATTCGGCCCAAAACGCGATTCGGGCCGGCCCAAGACGCGATGCGAACCGCTTGGTCGCGGAAGTGTCGGTCACCCTGTCCTCGCCGGGCGCAACGATCAATATGGCGGGGAACACTGTTCGCGGGAACCAAGAATGATCGAGGCGGCTTATATGGCGAAAGGCAACATGAGTCCAACCAATGGTTGGGCCGCCCAATCTGAGGTCGGGACATGCCGCGACAAGATTCACGACGCGGGTAAAGCTTGCTTCGTCCGAGGTGGAACCTCTTCCCTCAAACGATGCCAGACATTGAGGGGGTACGGTTCTCGGAGCGGCTCGCTCCAAGGACTGCGGCACAAATGCGTTCCTTATGGTCGCGATACGCCCAACTAATGGATGGCGGTCGTCTCGGCCCACCAATCCGGGCGTTCCGCGGCGACAATGCGCCGCGCTAGCGTCGCGCTGCGGCGATCGTCGAATAAGGCAAAGCACGTCGCTCCCGACCCGGACATTCCGGTCACCCTAGCCTCGGGGATCTGCGACAATCTCTCGCGCACGACCGCGATGGCCGGGGCGATGCGGACCGCCGCCAGTTCAAGGTCGTTGCGGCTCAAGGCGAGAAAATCGAGGGTCGCCGTCGTACTGTCTCCCAGCTCATCGAACGACGGGGCGAACGATTCCAGGGTTGAGCCCGGAGCGAGCCCGAGCGCAGCGAAAACCTTTGGCGTCGGCACCTGCACCTGGGGATTTACGAGAACCGCGAACATCCTTGGCAGCCGGACCAAGGGACCGAGTTGATCGCCGACGCCGGTCATCATTCGGGCCTGCGGACGAAGGCAGGCGAGAACGTCCGCCCCCGTCGCCCTGGCTGCGGCGCACACCTGTGGATCATCGATCGACAATCGAGCCTCGTTGGCAAGCAACCGCAATGCGGCCGCAGCATCCGCCGATCCTCCGCCAAGCCCGGCTGCGGCCGGCAACAGTTTGACCAGCCGGAATCGGCCGAGCCTCAACCGCGGGATAAGCGCCGCAAACGCGCGTGCGGCGCGCAAAACCAAGTTGTCGTCGACCGGGCCAGCCTCGGCCGCACGCGGTCCAAAGACTTCGATCGCCAGATCGCCGCCGGGTTCAAACGCAAGCCAGTCGCAAAGCCCGGCAAACGCCACGAGGCTCTGAAGTTCATGATAACCGTCGGCGCGGCGTCCAATCACGCGCAAGGTCAGATTGACCTTCGCCGGGGCGCGCAGCCATCGCATTGGCCCAGCGCCGCCGCAGCCTCAACCCCCGCCCTCCTTCTGCGCCGAAGCGTTGGGCGCCGCAGTGTCGGTCGTCACATCCGGAAGCCCCAACTCGATCTTTTTCAGGATTGCCGGCAGATCTTCCGGGTCCGGGCCCATGTCCCGGGCATGATTCCACTGAAAGTGCGCTTCGATGCGTCGGTTGATCCGCCAGTAGGCATCCCCCAAGTGATCATTCAGGACCGGGTCCGCCGGCTTCAGGTCGATCGCCTTTTCCAGTGTTTGCGCCGCTTCTTGGTATTGTCCCAACTTGTAGTGAGCCCACCCCAGGCTATCGACGATGTAACCGTCGTTCGGCTGCAGCTCCACGGCGCGCCGGAGCATCTTGAAGGCCTCTTCGAGATTGAGCCCTTTGTCGACCCAGGAATAGCCAAGATAGTTCAGGACCAGCGGTTGATCTGGATTGAGCTCGAGGGCCCTCTTGAAATCCGCTTCGGCCTTCGGCCACTGATTCGATCGCTCGTAGCAAATCCCGCGAAAATAAAACAGCGTCCAATTCTCACGTTGCGGGATGCCGACGGCTGCGATTGCCTGGTCATAGGTCGCCGCCGCCTCCACGTATTTCTTGGCGGACCGCTGCAGTTCAGCTAAAGCGCTCAGAACTTCGACATCGTGCGGCCGAGCGGCGGAGATTTGGGTGAGGCGCTGTGCGGCCTCGTCGGTCTTTCCCATGCTATCGAGTTCAAGCGCGATCTGGATATCGGAGCCCAATTTCAACGGCGATGACGCCGGCACCATCTGGTAGGCGGCGATCACCTGGTCGCCTTGCTTCAGCTGCTCGAAAAGACTGGCCAGCGTCACCGCGGTCAGATCGTTCGACGGTCGAAGGTAGAGCGACAATCTCAAATAGACGAGTGCGGGAAGTTCGTCGCCCTGGCGGCTCCCCGCGCTGCCCAAGCCATAAAGCGCCTCTGCGGCGCCCTCCCTCGCGTCATGAACGAGTGGCTGGAGAGACTCGTTCGCCTTCAGGTCCGCAAGCGCTCGCTCGATCAGCGGGTGACGGGGAATGACCCCCGAGAAATCCTGATAAACTTTCGTCGCTCCTGCCACATCTCCTTGCGCGTCCAAGAGCCGCGCATAAGCATCGGCGAAGCGCAGGCTACTCTTGTCATTGTCATACGCCGACTTCAGCCTGCGCTGCGCCTCCGTGAGATTTCCGAGCAAATTGGCGATAAGTCCGGCGTGATAGTCGCGAAACGCAAGGACTGACGGGTCGCGAATGCGGTCGAGGGTATCGAGAGCGTGGCGGATATCGGACTGCCCCGCATAGCACCACGCCGTCAGCAGTCCAGTCGTCACATCGCGCGCTCGCGTGGCTTCTCCGCCCGCGAGATGAGCTCGAGCGGCGGCGAATTGTCCTTGTTCGATATCGCGAACCGCGATGGAAAGGCGAGCCAGGCTATTGCTTGGGTCGCGCGTGAGCAGCCGTTCGGCGAGCGTGCTGGCGCTCGGTTCGTCGCCATTGGAGAGCGCAGCAGCGAACGCGCGCTCGAGCAGATCCGGATTTCGAGGATCGGCCCGCAGGGCTTCCCGGTAGTAAACCTCTGCCGCCAGAGTGTCCCGATCCGCGCTTGCGATCAGCGCCGAGAGATAATTGCCGGGTTCGCTGTCACCGACCTCCAGTTTCTCCGATCCGGTGTCGGCCTCGGAAACTGCGGCCGAGGCCGCGGCGCCGCCGGCTAATAGCCCGACGGTCAGGAAAAAGACTAACCGCTGCGTCCAAACCCTCGATCGGCTTTGCATATCTCGCACTTTCCTCCACTTGTCAGTCAGCGAACAATGACGTTGAAGATGCGGCGCAGGACGCCGCTCTGCCCTCTTCGAGGAACCACACGCAAATCCTTCACGCAAACCCTTGCTTGCAGCCGAAAGCGGCGATTTTGCGCCGCAACTTAAAGATCCGGATAATTCGGCCCGCCGCCACCTTCCGGCGGGGTCCATTCGATGTTCTTCGCCGGGTCCTTTATGTCGCACGTTTTGCAATGGACACAATTCTGGGCGTTAATGACGAACCGGGGCCCCGCGCGAGCCGCCTCGTTCGCGTACGCCACCTCGTAAACGCCGGCCGGACAATAGAGTCGCGCCGGCTCCCCGTAGCGAGGAAGATTGTCGCGCACCGGCGCGTCCGGGTCATGCAAGCGAAGATGGACCGGCTGATCCTCTTCATGGTTTGTATTCGAAAGATACACCGACGATGGTTTATCGAAGGTCAGCACCGCGTCCGGCTTCGGGTAACCAATCGGCGTTACCTCAGAGAGCGGCTTTAGGGTGTCGCTGTCCGACTTGCCATGCTTGAGGGTACCGAAAATCGACGATTTGAACAATTCGTTAGTCCACATATCAAAACCGCCGAGCGCGACGCCAGAAACCAGACCGTATCGCGACCAGAGCGGCTTTACATTTCGGACCGTGTAAAGGTCGCGGCCAATATCGGAGTCCCGCCAGGAATTTTCATAATCGCTGAGTTCGTCATTCGCCCGGCCGGCCGCCAACGCCTCGTGCGCTTTCTCGGCCGCCAACATTCCCGACAACAGTGCGTTATGGGACCCTTTGATGCGAGCAAAATTGACGAAACCCGCCGAACAGCCAATGAAGGCTCCGCCCGGAAAGACCAACTTCGGTACCGACTGCCACCCTCCCGAGGCGATCGCCCGCGCGCCATACGCTAGCCGTTTGCCCCCGTCGAAGGTCCCGCGCACGAGCCGATGGGTCTTGAAGCGCTGAAACTCGTCGAACGGCGAGAGCGTCGGGTTCACGTAATTGAGATGGACCACAAACCCGACCGAAACGAGCCGGTCGCCGTAGTGATAGAGAAATGAGCCACCGCTCGCCTCCTTTGACAACGGCCAACCGAACGTATGTCGGACGAGGCCAAGCGAAAATCGGTCGTCGGCGACCTGCCACAATTCCTTGAGGCCGATGCCGTACTTCTGCGGCCCGCTGGCGGACTCAAGCCCGTAACGGGCGATCGCCTGTTTCGACAACGAGCCGCGCGCGCCCTCCGCAAGCAGCACGTACTTGCTTCGCAACTCCATCCCGCGTGTGAACCCGGCTTTCGCATGACCGTCGCGGCCGACGCCTAAGTCGCCGGTTGCAATACCGATGACTTCCCCCTTGTCGCCGAAGAGAAGCTCCGTCGCGGCGAACCCGGGATAGATCTCGACACCGAGCGCCTCGGCGCGCGCGCCGAGCCAGCGCGCGATCGCGCCGAGCGAGCCGATATAGTTGCCGTGGTTGCCCATTAGTCTCGGCATCGCCCAATTGGGCAGTCGCACGGCTGCCTTTTCGGTCAGAAAATAGAATTGGTCGCCTGTGACCTGAGTCTTGAGCGGGCATTCCGCATCGGAGCGCCAGTCGGGCGTCAGCCGGTCAAGCCCGATCGGATCGATCACTGCTCCCGAGAGGATATGCGCCCCGACCGTTGAGCCTTTTTCCACAATGACGACAGAGATATTGGGGTCCAGCGATTTGAGCCGGATGGCGGCCGCAAGGCCCGCGGGACCCGCGCCGACAATCACGACGTCGTAGTCCATCGATTCGCGGGTGGGTCTTGTCGGATCGTCAGCCATCGTCCCCTTTGCCGTTGTGGCCCGTGTCCAGCAAGCCGTTTACGCTCGAACATCTTCCCGTCGGTAGGGCCGCGATCCCGCGGGCGATGCGGTTCGGAGAGAATTATGATAGTTTGCCTTGGCGCGGGCGCCAAGCATCGAAGCCAAGCGGGACCAGTGTCGTCGACCAACGAATCACGTCGCCTTCAATTCGACTCGATCTGCGACGCGGAGGTGCTCCGCTGGTGGGTTCGGGCCGGCGTCAACCAGGCGCTGAATGAGGTGCCAAACTACTGCTTCGCCGATAGCGCGCCCACAGATAGGCGCCCCACGCCGAATGTGCCGGGCGTAGCGCTCGAACCCTCGCGTACGGCACGCGAGTCGGGCTCGCCTGCACGGCCATCCGGCGGCGGCAAGCCGCCAGAAGTCGCGGAAATCGCCGCTCGCGCGCTCGCCGAGGCGGCGACCGATCTTGAGGCCTTGCGGTTGGCGATGGCGTCCTTCGACGGCTGCGCCTTGAAGGCGACCGCGACCCAGCTCGTGTTCGCCGACGGCGTTCCGCGCTCCCGGGTGATGTTTGTCGGCGAGGCCCCCGGGGCGGACGAAGATCGAATTGGCCGACCGTTCGTCGGCAGAGCGGGGCAGTTGCTGGATCGCATGCTAAGCGCCGTCGGTCTCGATCGACGGAGCGTGTATATCGCCAATGTCGTTCCATGGCGCCCGCCGGGCAATCGAACGCCGACGCTCCAGGAGACGCACGCCTGTCTGCCGTTCATTCGGCGGCAGATCGATCTTTCCGATCCTGAAGTCCTGGTCTGCCTCGGCGGCTCCGCGGTTCAGACGCTGCTCGGCGTCCAGGGCGGGATTACCCGCGTGCGGGGCTCATGGTTCGACTACAACCGCGAGAGCGGTTCGGCGATTAGGGCGCTGCCTATGTTCCATCCGGCTTACCTGCTTCGGCAGCCGGCGCAGAAGCGACTAGCGTGGGCGGACATGCGCGCGCTCGCGAAGGCGCTCGAGACCTCGTCGCACCGGGATGCCGACCGTGCGCGGACGTGAGAGGCGCAACCATTATCTGGTGTATTATGTACTTCCAAAGCAATTCCAAATTCAAAGTCCGGCCAAGAAAATCAAAGGGAAATCAAAGAAAAAGGGCTTGGATTTCCTTGTCCGGATTGAGCCTTTTCAATGGGTTATCGTGACCCCCAAGGGCAAAAACACCTTCCTCGCTCCCTTTCCTCTCCATTGGCCCCCGCGCAAGGCAGCGCTTCGTTTCCGAGCTTACCGCCAAGATAGCACGTAATTCTGATTTTCACAAGAACATTCGGCCGCCTCATGCGGGATCAGTTTTTCATGATCCTCGTCCGAGGCGATCCGATCAGGACGCGTCGCGCCCTAGCGCCGCTCAGCCTCCTCGTCACGCGCCGCCGCCGAGGCGATAGCGGCCCGCGGGCCGATCTGGCTTTCGGCGAACGAGAACTCCCCTCAGGGCCTTGTCGATAAGCTCACGGGTCTCGTCCAACCCGTAGAGCGCAATGAACGAACCCAAACGGGGTCCCCGCTCTTCGCCGAGAAGCACGGCGTAGATCATGTTGAAGAAATCGTTCGACACGCCTGGCCGCGCCGCGGTCGCGCCCTTGGCGGAATGGTCCTGATAGCGCGGAACCGGCCGCGCGATATCGTAGAGCGCATGCTGGATTTCGTCAGCGCTCGCGTTCGCGGCCAATTGTCCGAGCTTGGCCGAAATCTGCATGAGGACACCACGCTCGAGGTCATCGGCCTCGCGATAGCGCTTCTTGGGCGCGACAAAATCGCGAAAATAAGCGACCGCGTAGCGTATGAGGCTGTCGAGCCGCGGGTGGGTCTCCGGCGACGCCAACGGATAATATCGTCGGAGGAACCCCCAAAGAACAGACGAATTTTCGGTGTTCGAGACCGCTGCGAGATTAAGCAGCATGGCGAACGAGATCGCCTGGCCGTGCTGGCCGTGGGTCAGGATCTCGGGCTCGGGCGGCGCTCCGGCGTGAACGTGCCAGACCGGATTGCCGAGCCGCTCCTTCCACTCCTGGCGCGGATAGGCCTCGAGGAACTCGAGATAATCGTCGACGTTGCGCGGGATGACGTCGAAAGTGAGCCGCTTCGCTGCGGTCGGCTTCTGGAACATGAAGAGCGAGAGGCTCTCCGGGCTCGCGTAGGCCAGCCATTCCTCGATCGTGAGGCCATTACCCTTCGACTTCGAGATCTTCTGCCCGTTCTCGTCGAGGAAGAGCTCGTAATTGAACCCGGCCGGCGGCTCGCTCCCCAATACCCGGGCGATTTGGGACGAGAGCTTGACCGAATCGATGAGATCCTTGCCCGCCATTTCGTAATCGACTCCGAGCGCAACCCAACGCATCGCCCAATCGGGCTTCCACTGCAGCTTGCATTTGCCTCCGGTCACCGGCGTTTCGAATTCCTCGCCGGTGTCGGGATCGCGCCACCTGATCGTCCCGGCGCGCGGGTCGTGGCCTAGCAGTGGCGCCTGCATGACGATTCCAGTTCGTGGGTGGATCGGAAGGAAGGGCGAATAGGTCGTCGCCCGCTCCTCGCGCAGCGATGGCAGCATGATCGCCTGAACCTCGTCGAAGCGTTCGAGCACGCGCAGGAGCGCCTTATCGAACCGGCCCGATTGATAGGTCTCGGTCGACGACATGAATTCGTAGTCGAATCCGAACTTATCGAGAAAGGCGCGCAGCCGCGCGTTGTTGTGGGCGGCGAAGCTGTCATACTCGCCGAACGGGTCGGGAATCTGGGTCAGCGGCTTGCCGAGATGGGCGCCGATCAAATCGCGGTTGGGAATGTTGTCCGGAACCTTGCGCAATCCGTCCATGTCGTCGGAGAAGGCGATAAGCCTCGTCTTGACGCTGTCTCCGGTGAGCACGCGAAAGGCGTGCCGCACCATGCTGGTGCGCGCAACTTCGCCGAAGGTGCCGACGTGCGGCAGGCCCGACGGGCCGTAGCCGGTCTCGAAGACTGCTTCGCTGCGTTTGGTGCGCTCGAGGTGCGCGATCAGTTTGCGCGCTTCTTCGAAAGGCCACGCTTTCGAAGCCTCGGCGGCCTCGCGCAAGGTTTGCGACGACATTCTTTTCCCGTTTGCGCCGCGCCCCCCGGCTGGATCGGGACGCTGGAAATCCACGGCCGCTGGCCGAGCGGCAAGAGTTTACATCGATGACCGCGTCCGCACGACGGGGAGGGTTGGCCGCGACTGACTTCTTCCGTGGTCAGTCTTCCCCCAATAATACGGCCACATCACAAGGTGAACCATAGCCGTCCAGGTCGCGACAGTCACCAGGATATAGTAGACCGGCATGAGCGCAACCGCTCTGAAGGTCAGATTGAGGCCCCGAAGCTTGGCGGCGACGGCCGCGGGCAGCACGATTGCCCAGATCCCGGAGAGCGCGAGGATATAAGTGAACAGGTCGCTCATCTCGCGCGAGGGCGCGAGCACGCCGTACCCGACGGTCAGCGCCCGCCATATCGTCCCCAGCGCGAAGGCCGGCCAGAAGAGCCCGCCGATAATGGCGCCGCCGATCAAGGTGGTCGCGGCGACGGCTCGTTGAAGCCCGAGATCGCGGCGAAAGAAGTTCGGGCGCCGCGAGTGGACGATCAGGGTCTGCATCCAGCCTTTCTGCCAGCGCACCCGTTGCCGGAACCAGTTCTTGAGTTCATGCGGAGCTTCCTCGGACGTGTCCGAATTGAGCGCTCTCACCCGATACCCGAAGCGCGCGAGCCTTATTCCGAGATCGGCGTCCTCGGTAACGTTCCACTCGTCCCAGGCGCCCACGTCGACGAGGGAGCGGACACGAAAGTGATTCGAGCTGCCGCCGAGCGCAATCGGCAAGTCGAGCGCGCACAGGCCCGGATTGATGAAATCGAACAGCGTCGCGTATTCGATCGCGAAGAGCTTCGACAGCCACGATTCGCCGTGATTGCGGATCGCGAGCCGAGCCTGCAGACAGTCGAGACCCTTCTCGACGGCGAAGCGCGCCGCGGCGCGCCGCAATTGATCCGGCGCGGGTGCGTCTTCGGCGTCGTAGACGACGATGAGCTGTCCCCGCGCGCTGGACAACGCGATATTGAGCGCGCGCGGCTTGGTCTGCGGCGGACCCGGCGGCGCCACGATGATCTCGTAGCGGGCGGGCAGACCCAACTCAATGAGCCGGCTCAAGGTTTCGGGATCGCGCTGCTCAACGACCAGCTTGATGTCGAGTTTGCTCTTGGGATAGTCCGGTATTATGGCGCAAGCGCCACTCCGCGCCCCGTTTCCGCTGCCGCGCCTGCAAAGCCGATTTCTCGATTACCAGCGGGACACTCTTCGCCTCGCATAAGCTCCCGCTCCGTGCCTATCTCGCGGCCATCACGATCTTCTGCAACGAGGTCAAGGGCAAGTCGGCGCTCGCTCTCTCGCGCGACCTGGGCCTCTCATACAAGGCCGCGTTCGTTATCTGCCACAAGCTCCGCGAGGCGATGGCCGAGCGAATATGGCCATTGCTCGCGATCGCCGCCATCGATCGCAATATGATCATAGCTAAAAAAGTCAGCCAAAGCGCCCCGGATGCGATGGCCTGCAGAGCATCGAATCTCGCTACTCCGAGCACGCAGGCGAACGTCGCAACCGCGCCGACGGCCACGATCTGAAGCCCGGTCATTCCATGACGTGCGGTGAGGCTCGCAGGCAGGCGGCCCAGGGCGACATCGAGCAGTTCTTCGCTGCGGCGCGCGCGCACCAAGCCGGCGAAACGCTGCGGCGAGGTCAGAGCGAAAGATCCCGAGCGAAGACGGCTGGATTGAGCCGCTTCGATGAGCCGCGGCACGATTTGCGCCCGCGGAGCTATGACCGCCCGAGGACCCTCGCCGCGGGATTCGAGCGGCGCGACGCCGCATCGCAATCCCCTCATCGCATCGAAAGCGCCCGCAAGCGGCGGCTCACCGCTGTAGTATTGGCAGCCGAGATGTCTAGCCAATGCGCGATAGTAGACCTCCTCGCTGATGAGGCCTTCGCTCAAGAGCTTGTCGACCGGACGAACGGCCTTGGGCGCGGCGCCCATGGCGTTGAGCAACCTTTCCGGCGAAAAACCTTCTGCGGCAAGAAAAGCGAGTTCCGGTGGAAGGCCAGGCACCGCGAGGTCGGTCTGCTCGTAGGCGCGCAGCGGAGCTCGGCCAAACGGCCGATGGGCGCTTGTGCGCGCCGCCGGCTCGGCAATCCTGGTGAACTCCTGGGAGATTCCTGCCATGTTTATAGCGTGTTGATAAGCCGACGCGACGCTGCTGTCCTTGCGTCCAGCAATTGCCGTTTTCGCGTTGGGCGACCGAGCCCAAGCCATTAGATAACAGTTATTCGCTGTTGTCTTGAAAAATTTCGCGGGCCCGTGATCTTTGGCGACTTGAGTTCTGGCCTAGTGAGCCGGCGGAACGATTTTTCCCTAAGCACCCCGGACGGGCGACCGCAACCGCATCGCGCTCTCCCCCAGTCTCGCGCAGGTTCTTCCGTGCGTCGCCCGCCCCGGAAACCTACGCTGCAATCCCGAGATCTCAGTCCTTTGCGCGTTCGACGTAGGTGCCGTCCTCGGTTTGGATGACGATCCGCGCGCCGACCGCGATGTGCGGCGGAACCATCGTGCGCGCGCCGTTGGAAAGCCGAGCGGGTTTGTAGGAGGACGACGCGGTTTGGCCCTTCATCGCCGGTTCGGTCTCCGTCACCTCGAGCGTGACGCGGGGCGGCAATTGGATGGCGACTGGGATGTCGTTGAATATCGACAGGATGACTTTCATGCCTTCCTGAAGCCATTGGGCCTGATCGCCGATCACATCGGCAGGGACCTGGATCTGATCATAGGTTTCGGTGTTCATGAAGTGATAGCCGTCCGCGTCCGAATAGAGAAAGTCGAAATTCTTGTCTTCGACGAATGCACGCTCCACCTGCTCCGTGGTCTTGAACCGGTCAGTCACCTTGACCCCATCGGAAAGCCGTCGCATGTCGATCTGAGTAGTCGGCGTGCCTTTGCCCGGATGAAAGCTCTCGGCGGAAAGAACGACGCACAACTGACCGTCTTCCCGCTCGATGATATTGCCCTTCCGGATCGAACTTGCGATAACTCTCACGTTGTTGGTCCTCGGAATTGGGCGCCCGGCGTCGGGTTTAAAGTGCGCTTGCTAAGCGGGGGTTGGCGATTTCGGCGCGAACCATACCGATTTTGGCGTCAAAGGCCAGTCGGCTTCGACCTTTCTTGTCCTCTTGCCGAGGCGCCTCTTGACCTCGTTCGCGTCGCGACCGTTCTGGAGCCGGGACCAACACGCGGCACGGCGCGGCTCTCTGCTTGCCCGGGCGCAGGTTTCGAGCTTCCTGCGCCGCTGGTTCGACGCCAAGGGTTTCATCGAGGTGCAGCCGGCCGCCCTCCAGGCTTCGCCCGGAAACGAGACCCACTTGCACGGGTTCCGGACGGCGCTCATTCTGCCTGACGGGTCGCCGCGCGACGCATATCTGCATACTTCGCCCGAATTCGCGATGAAGAAGCTTTTGACCGCGGGAGAGGAGCGGATCTACGCGCTGACCGGCGTTTTTCGCAACCGGGAGCGAACGGCCGTGCATGCGCCGGAATTTACGATGATAGAGTGGTATAGGACCGGGGCCTCACTGGAGCGCCTCGTCGAGGACTGCGTCGCGCTGACCGCGCTCGCCGCCCATATCGTGGGAGCGAAGACTCTCGTATTTCGCGATCGGGAGGCCAGTCCGTTCGAGCCGGCCGAGCGTTTGACGGTGCGGGACGCGTTTTGGCGTTACGCTGAGGTTGACATTTACGACAGCCTGCCGCTCGGGGGCCGTCCTGACACCAAAACCCTGGCTTCCCAGGCGAAGGATTCCGGTCTGCGCATCGCGCCGGACGATGAATGGTCGGACATATTTAGCCGGCTCCTCACCGAGCGGGTCGAACCCAATCTGGGGATCGGGCGACCCACGGTCCTCCATGCCTACCCCGCAAGCGAGGCCGCGCTCGCGCGGCTAAATACCAACGATCCGAGGGTCGCTGATCGGTTCGAATTCTACTGTTGCGGGATCGAGCTGGCGAATGCGTTCAACGAGCTCATCGATCCGGCCGAGCAACGGCGGCGATTCGCAGCCAATATGGAGGAACAGCAACGCATTTACGGATCGTCCGCCCCAATCGACGACGATTTCCTCGCGGCGCTCGCCGAGATGCCCGAAGCGAGCGGCGCGGCGCTCGGGCTCGACCGTCTCATGATGCTGGCGACCGGGGCGGACAATATCGAGTCCGTGCAGTGGACTCCCGTCTTTGATCCGGGCGGGCGATACTCATGACGGCGGATTCGCCGCTCACGAGGAAGGCGCGGTCCACTCTGTCGGGCGTCTTTGGTCGCGCGCGCCGGGCACGCCGAGCGACGCGGATCCGGAACTGCTCGCGGCGCTCAAGGCCCTGCGGGGCGCGATCGCGGCGGCGCAGAAGCAGCCGGCCTATGTCATCTTCCCCGATCGGACGCTCATCGAAATGGCGAAGGAGCGCCCGCGCGGGCTCGACGACCTGGCCTGCATTCACGGCGTCGGCTCGGTCAAGTTGCAAAAGTACGGCTCAGCCTTTCTCGCCGTGATCCGGGACAGCGCGCATGCCTGAACTGCCCGAGGTGGAGACCGTCCGGCGCGGCCTCATGCCGGCCATGGTCGGCGCTCAAATCGACAAGGTCGAATTGCGGCGCCCCGACATCCGGTTCCCGTTTCCCGCCTCATTCGAGCGGCGGCTCACGGGCCGGCGGATCCTCGATGTGAGCCGGCGGGCCAAATATCTTCTCTTCTCGCTGGACAGCGGCGAGACCCTGATTGCGCACCTGGGCATGTCGGGTTCGTTCCGGATCGAGAATACGGCGGTTTCAACGCCGGGCGAATTCCTTTACGAGCGCTCGAAAGATCCCAAGCACGACCACGTCGTGCTCACCCTCGATAACGGTTGCGCCGTCGTCTACAACGATCCGCGACGGTTCGGCTTCATGGATCTGGCGGCGAGCGGGGCGCTCGCGGACCACCCGAGGCTGAGCGGGCTCGGCGCCGAACCGCTGGGGCCCGACTTCGACGCCCATTTCCTGGCGAAACTGTTCGCCGGCGCTCGCACGTCTCTCAAGGCGGGACTGCTCGATCAAAAACGCATTGCCGGCCTGGGCAACATTTATGCGTGCGAGGCCCTGTTTCGCGCCCGCCTCGCGCCGACCAGGGAAGCCGGCATCCTGGCGGACGCCCGCGGCGCCCCGACCCGCGCCGCGGCCGCCGTCGCCGAGGCAATCCGCAACGTGCTCGAGGAAGCGATCGAAGCGGGCGGCTCCACCCTGCGCGATCACCGGCAGACAAACGGCGAATTGGGATATTTTCAGCACATCTTCAAAGTCTACGACCGCGAGGGACAGCGGTGCGTGAGGGAGCGCTGTCGCGGGGTCGTCGCCAGGACCGTGCACTCGGGGCGCTCGACATTCTACTGCGCGATTTGTCAGCGCTAGCCGGGCGGCGAAAGGCCCGCGCTCTCGATCATTGACAAGGCAAAGCGCGCCTCCTATCTCACGGCCTACCTGTTCAGCGCGAAAATGGGCGGTTTCTGGCCTTTTTCGCGCTTTTTATTGTTGTCGCCATCGTCCGCGGCGCCCATCGCCCGCTGTTTGGCCTGTCGCAAGCGGCGCCAACGTCTTCGGGCGGGACCGAATCGGAAAGGTCGAAAATGCTCGGCTCGTCTCTGAAGCTCGACTCGGTGATGAAGAGGGTCTTCGGTTCGTCGAACGACCGCCGGCTCAAGGGCTACCGGCCCAAGGTGGCGGCGATCAACGCGCTGGAGCCTGAATTCGAGGCGCTCAGCGACGATGAGCTCCTGGCGAAGACCGCCGAGCTTCGCGCCCAGTTCGCCGCCGGCAAGACGCTGGACGATCTCATGGCGCCTGCCTTCGCGGCCGTGCGGGAGGCGGCGAAGCGCACGCTCAAGCAGCGTCATTTCGACGTCCAGCTGATCGGCGGCCTGGTCCTGCATGAAGGCGCGATCGCCGAAATGCGCACCGGCGAAGGCAAGACGCTCGTCGCCACGAGCGCGGTTTATCTGAATGCGCTCGCCGGGGAGGGGGTGCACGTCATCACCGTCAACGACTATCTGGCCCGCCGCGACTTGGAGTGGATGGGCGAGATCTACAAGTTTCTCGGCATCACCGTCGGCGTCATCGTCCACGGCCTCGACGACGATCAGCGCCGCCAGGCCTACGCCGCCGACGTCACCTACGGCACGAACAACGAATTCGGCTTCGACTATCTGCGCGACAACATGAAGTACGACATGGGGCAGATGGTGCAGCGCGGCCATGCCTTCGCCATTGTCGACGAAGTCGATTCGATCCTGGTCGACGAAGCCCGCACGCCGCTTATCATCTCCGGCCCGTCGGAGGACCGCTCCAATCTCTACGTCGCCGTCGACGCGATCATCCCGCAGCTCGCGCGCGAGGAATACGAGCTCGACGAGAAACAGCGCACCGTCAACCTCACCGAAGCGGGGAACGAGCACGCCGAAGCCCTGCTTCAGTCGGCTGGGGTGATGAAAGAAGGATCGCTCTACGAGGCGGCCAACGCGACGCTCGTCCACCACATCAACCAGGCGCTGCGCGCCCACAAACTCTTTCAGCGCGACAAGGACTATATCGTCCGCAACGACGAAGTCGTGATCGTCGACGAGTTCACCGGGCGCATGATGCCCGGCCGGCGCTACTCCGAAGGGCTGCATCAGGCGCTAGAGGCGAAGGAAGGTGTCACCGTCCAGCCCGAAAACGTGACGCTCGCCTCGATCACCTTCCAGAACTATTTCCGCCTCTACAGGAAGCTCGCCGGGATGACCGGCACCGCCGCGACCGAGGCCGACGAGTTCGCGGAGATCTACAAGCTGGTGGTCGTCGAGATTCCGACCAACCTGCCGATCGCACGCCTTGACGAGGATGACGAGGTCTATCGCACCGGAGACGAAAAGATGCGCGCCGTGGTGCGCGAGATCGAGTCCGCGAACGCCAAAATGCAGCCGATGCTGGTGGGCACGACGTCGATCGAAAAATCGGAAGTGCTCGGCGAAGTGATGGAGCGGCAAGGCTACAAAAAGATCGACTTCACCAAGCCTGACGCGCTGAAGGCCCTTTACGCCGCAGCACGGGAAGGCAAGCCGTCGAAGACATTCGCCATTCTGAACGCGCGCCATCACGAGCAGGAGGCATTCATCGTCGCCGAGGCTGGCGTTCCGGGCGCGATTACGATCGCAACCAACATGGCCGGGCGCGGCACCGACATTCAGCTCGGCGGCAATGTCGAGATGCGGGTTAAGCAGGAGATCGACCCGGCCGCGGAGCCGCAGGCGCGCGAGGCGCAGGAGGCGTCGATCCGCGCGGAGGTCGCGGCTTTCAAACGCAAGGCGATCGACGCCGGCGGGCTCTACATCATCGGCACCGAGCGGCACGAAAGCCGCCGCATCGACAACCAGCTGCGGGGGCGATCAGGCCGGCAGGGCGACCCCGGCCGGTCAAAGTTCTTCCTGTCCCTCCAGGACGATCTCATGCGCATTTTCGGCGCGGAGCGCATGGACGCGATGCTGAAACGCCTCGGACTCAAGGAAGACGAAGCGATCGTCCATCCCTGGATCAACAAGGCGCTCGAGAAGGCGCAACAGAAGGTCGAAGCGCGCAACTTCGACATCCGCAAGAACATCCTCAAGTTCGACAACGTGATGAACGACCAGCGCAAGGTCATCTTCGAGGACCGGCGCCGGATGATGGCGTCCGATTCGCTGGAATCGACGATCGAGGACATGCGTACGGGTGTAATCGACGACATCGTCGCCAAGCACATCCCGCACGACGCCTATCCCGAGGCCTGGGACACCGCAGGCCTGAAGAATGAGGTCGTCAACAAGCTCAACCTCGACCTGCCGGTCGACGAATGGGCGAAGGAGGAGGGCATCGCCGACGAAGAGGTAGCGACCCGGCTCCATGCGGCGGCCGCGGACGCCTATACACAGCGCGTGCAGCGTAATACGCCCGACGCGATGCGGTATGTCGAAAAGCAGGTCATTCTGCAGTCGCTCGATCATCTGTGGCGCGACCACCTCGTCACCCTCGATCATCTGCGCCAGGTCATCGGCTGGCGGGGCATGGCGCAGCGCGATCCCCTGAACGAGTACAAGTCAGAAGCGTTCGAGCTCTTCCGGGAGCTGATCGCCCAGTGGCACGAAGCCGTCATCGCGCAAATGTCGCGGATCGAGGTCAGGTTCCAGCAGCCCGAGCCGCCGCCGCCGATGCAGTTTCAACATCTCGATCCCGCCACCGGCGAAAACGAACTGCCGTTCGCTCCCCTTTCCGAGCCGGTCGGCGCCGGTCTCCTGGCGGCGACGTCCGGGCTCGCGGTCGCCGACCGCGACCCGAAGAACCCTGCGACCTGGGGGCGAGTGGGACGAAACGAACCCTGTCCGTGCGGCTCGGGCAAGAAGTTCAAACATTGCCACGGTCAGGTCGCTTGACGATCGCCGCCGTTTTTGACGATTCGACCCCGCGCGCCGCAGCGCTCACTCGTCTTGCTGAAACCTTCGAGGCTTGTGGAATTGAAGACCCGAGGCGGGAGGCGGGGCTGACGCTCTGCGCGGCATCCGGCGTCGCGCCGGTCGCGCTGATCGTCGCTCCGCAGGAGCCGCTCGGGCGGGCGGCCGCGAGGATCGAGGAATTCGCGGCGAGGCGCGCGGTGGGCGAGCCGCTGTCGAGGATCGTCGGCAGGCGCGAATTCTGGGGGCTAACGCTCGCGATTACGACCCATGTTCTCGATCCGCGGCCTGAAACTGAGACGATCGTCGAATTGGCCCTCAGACTGCTCGGCGGGCGGCGCGAAGAACCGTTGCGCGTGCTCGACCTCGGCGTCGGCTCAGGCGCGCTCCTGTGCTCCTTGCTCGTAGAATTCGTCCGTGCGCAAGGTGTCGGCGTCGACATTTCCGCCGGCGCCGCCAATGTGGCGCGCCGCAATGTCGAGTCCCGCGGACAGGCCGGGCGGGCCGAGATTCGTGTTGGCGACTGGACGAAGGGTCTCGTCGGGCCGTTCGACCTGATCGTGTCGAATCCGCCCTATGTTCCGACGAGCGAACTCTCGAGACTGCCGCGCGAGGTCCGCAACTTCGATCCGCCGCTTGCGCTCGATGGCGGAATTGACGGCCTTGACGCCTACCGACGAATCCTGCCGGAGTCGCGGCCCCTTCTCGCCGCGGGGGCCTGGCTGATGGTCGAAATCGGCGCAAGCCAGGCCGCCGACGTGCTCGCGATCGCGAAACGATGCGGCTTTGTCGACGCCGGGATCGACAAGGACCTGGCCGGCCTCGATCGCGTCGTCGCGGCGCGATCGCCGTAGGCTGCGGGGCGGCTGCTATGGCCAATTCATCCGACGACCACGCGCCGCGCGGCGAACTGACGGTTCGCCTGATCGCTATGCCGCGCGACACCAACGCCAACGGCGATATTTTCGGCGGCTGGGTGATCAGCCAGATGGATCAAGCTGGGGGCATTCGCGCGGCCGAGAAGGCTCAGGGGCGCGTCGTCACGATCGCCATCGAGGCGATGACATTCATCCGCCCGGTCAGGGTTGGAGACGTGCTTTCCGTATACACCGCAGTCGACCACATTGGCCGCACCTCGCTCAAGATCCATATCGAAGCGTGGGCGCAGCGGTTCCGAACCCATCATCGGGAGAAAGTGACCGACGCGACGTTCACTTTCGTCGCCATCGGCGCCGACGGGCGCCCCCGCCCGGTTGTTCCAAAGGCTTAAGCCCTAATCGTCGAGCTTGCGCGCCTCTTCCGGCAGCATGATCGGCACGCCGTCGCGGATTGGATAGGCGAGCCGGGCCGCGCGCGAGACGAGTTCCTGCCGATGGGGGTCGTAGGTCAGCTCCGCTCGCGTCACCGGGCAGACCAGAATCTCGAGGAGACGGGCGTCCACCCTGGAGCGTGGATCGGGCTGGTTCGCGGGCGGTCGTTTTCCGCCGTCGTCGCTCATGAACGCGTCCTTCGACCGGCGACGTGACAACAATGTCGGCGCCGAATGGGCGAGGCGGCCGCGGCCCCTTCTCGACTTTCGCCCGCAAATGGGAGAGAAGGGGCTCGACTCGCCGTTGGCCTCAATAGGCGGACGAGATCAGAATTGCAAAGCGACGGCCTGACGCACGCCATGGATCTTGCTCACTTTCGCCAGGACCTCGGGCGGCGCGGCGCCGTCGATCGAGACGAGAGCGATCGCCGAGCCGCCAGGTTCATCGCGCCCAAGCGCGAAGGTCGCGATATTGACGCCCGCGTCTCCGAGGCAGCTTGCGAAGCGGCCGATAAAGCCCGGCTTGTCCTCATTGGTGACATAGATCATCGAAGGGGTGAATTCAGCATCGACCTTGATGCCCTTGATCGAAAGGATGCGCGGCTTGCCGTCATGAAAGACGGTTCCGCCGATGGCGCGCGATTGCTCTGCGGTCGTGACCGTGAGTGTGATGAAGCTTTCGTAATCGCCCTCGGCGGCCCGGGTCATTTCCTCGACAATGATGCCGCGATGGGCGGCGACGCTCGGCGCCGACACGACGTTGACGTCCACCAGCGACGGACGAAGCAGGCCGGCGATCGCAGCCGACGTTAGGGCCTTGACCTTGAGTTCGGCGACCGCGCCTTCGTAAGTGATCGTGACCTTCTGGATCGGCGCCTGCGTGAGTTGGCCGGCGAATGAACCGAGTCCCTCCGCCAAGGCGATGAACGGTCTGAGCCGCGGCGCTTCTTCCGCCGTGATCGAAGGAAAGTTGACCGCATTCGAGATCGCGCCGCGCGTCAGATAGTCCGACATCTGCTCGGCGACCTGGAGGGCGACGTTCTCCTGGGCCTCGTTGGTCGAAGCGCCCAGGTGCGGAGTTGCGATGAAGTTTGCGCAGCCGAACAATGGGTTGGCTGTCGCCGGCTCTTCGACGAAAACGTCGAGGGCCGCGCCGGCGACATGACCGCTGTCCAAGGCGGCGCACAGGGCACCTTCGTCGACAAGACCGCCGCGGGCGCAATTGATGATGCGCACGCCCTTCTTCGTCTTCGCCAGATTTTCCGCCGACAGAATGTTGCGTGTCTGCGGCGTCAGCGGAGTATGAAGGGTGATAAAGTCGGCGCGCGCCAGCAGATCGTTCAGTTCGAGCTTCTCGACGCCGATTTCGGCGGCGCGCTCGGCGCTGAGGAACGGATCAAAGGCGACGACGCGCATCTTCAATCCGAGGCCCCGCGAGGCGACAATCGAGCCGATATTCCCGCAACCGATGACGCCAAGGGTCTTGCCGGTCACTTCGACCCCCATGAAGCGGTTCTTTTCCCATTTTCCCGCCTGGGTCGAGGCGTCGGCGGTCGGAATTTGTCGGGCGAGCGCGAACATCAGCGCGATCGCATGCTCGGCGGTGGTGATCGAATTGCCAAACGGTGTGTTCATCACGATCACGCCTCTGGCGGTCGCGGCCGGAATATCGACGTTGTCGACGCCGATCCCAGCGCGGCCAATGACCTTCAATTTCGTCGCCCGCTCGAGCAGCTTGGCGGTGACTTTGGTCGCGGAGCGAATGGCCAGCCCGTCGTAGTCGGCGATGATCCTGGCAAGCTCGCCCTTGTCGAGCCCTGGCCTGAAGTCGACTTCGACCCCGCGCTCCCTGAAGATGGCGATGGCCGCAGGCGAAAGCTTGTCGGAGATGAGAACGCGGGAAGTCATGGGTAGATGCCCTTGGGTTGGCTGGCGGTCGTTGGGCGCTACGTCTGGGATCGGATCTGAAGCTACTAGAGACCGCGAGGAAGTCGCCTCCTGCAAGCCCACTCGGGGCTCTATTCGGCGATCAAGCTGCTTTAGCCAGCTTGCTCTTCTCCATAGCGAAGGCGTAATCGAGCCAATGAGTCAGCGTCTTGACATCGGCGGCTTCGATTGTCGTGCCGCACCAGATCCGCAGGCCGACCGGCGCGTCGCGATACGACCCGATGTCGAACGCGACCTTCTCCTTCTCGAGAAACGACGCCAGCGCCTTTGCGAAAGTGGCTTGACCGTCGGCGGAAAGCGCGGCGATCGCCGGATCGACTACCTTCAGGCAGACGCTGGTGTTCGACCGGGTCTCGGGGACCCGGGCGAGAAAATCGACCCATGGGGTGCGTTCGACCCATTCGGCGATCGTCTTCGCATTGGCGTCGGCCCGCGCGATGAGCGCCTTAAGGCCGGCGAACGACTTCGCCCATTGCAGGGCGTCGATATAGTCCTCGACGCACAGCATCGATGGCGTGTTGATGGTCTCGCCCTCGAAAATGCCCTCGATTAGCTTGCCGCCCTTGGTCAGGCGGAAGATTTTCGGCACCGGCCACGGCGGCTTGTGCGTTTCAAGCCGCTCGGCCGCGCGCGGGCTCAGGATAATGACTCCGTGCCCCGCTTCTCCGCCGAGCGCTTTTTGCCAGGAAAATGTAGTGACGTCGAGCTTGGGCCAGTCGAGGTCCTGGGCGAAAGCAGCGGACGTGGCATCACAAAGCGTCAGGCCCTTGCGGTCAGCCGGAATCCAATCGGCGTCAGGGACGCGTACCCCCGAGGTGGTGCCGTTCCAGGTGAACACGACGTCGTTGTCGAAATTGACTTGCGAAAGGTCAGGCAGCTCGCCATAGGGTGCCTTCAACGTTCGCGCGTCCTTGAGCTTGAGCTCCTTGATGATGTCGGCGACCCAGCCCTCGCCGAAGCTTTCCCAGGCCAGAACGTCGACGCCGCGCGCGCCAAGCACCGACCATAAGGCCATTTCGAACGCGCCGGTGTCGGACCCCGGCGTGACGCCAATCCGGTAGTCGCTCGGGACGCCGAGCACTTCGCGCGTCAAGTCGATCGCGAGCTTGAGCTTGGCTTTGGGGAGCCTAGCGCGATGGGAACGTCCCAGCGCCGCATCACGAAGAACTGTCGGGGTCCAGCCGGGGCGCTTTGCGCAAGGCCCGGAAGAGAAACACGCGTTCGCAGGGCGAACGGCGGGCGCCGTGGTCGTCATATTGAGCCATCCTTTCAGATGGGCGCCTCTCGTTGGGGAGAGGTGTCCCGATGCGGCTCATAGCGCAATCGTCGAATGGCGGCAAGCGGGCTGACGGGCGGGCGTTGCGCCTAGCGTCGGCGGGTGCGATCGCCTCCGCTGCCTTCGCCTTGCCGCTGGGCGACGCAGGAGGCTTGCGGCACCGCCGCGCGTTTGTCTTCATTCATCCGCTCATATCGCACGCCAGTGAAGAACAGGATCTGTGCGCCGCGGCCATCGTAAGCCGAACGACGGGCTGCTTTCGCCGGCTGCAAGCGGATGACGTCGCTCATGGCAACACCCACAATCGGGAATCAATCCTTCAAATCGCTCCTAATCTCGGGGAGGGAGGGTTAATATTTGGTCAACGGTATCGGGAGGCGATCTGGCTAATAATAGAAACCGCCGTCGAAGCGAAAAACCCGAGCGCCATCAGAATAGTGCGATCGCTCCCCGGGAGACGCTGAGCCATATCAGGGCGCCGATGTCTGTGATGATCGCAGCCGAGCCCGGGACGTCACGCGCCTTTGGATCGGCACGGGCGGTCATTTGCGATTCAAGCTTTTCTGCGAGGCGGTCTCGACGATCGCCGGTCTGAATTTCTCGTCTGATAGAGATCGAACAGATCGGACGACTCTATGTTCTTTTCCGTCGAGATATGCTGCTCAGAACGGATTCCAGGTCGCCTGCTCGGTGAATTTTAGGTAGCTCACATTGACACCAAGCCTGACGCCGAGGCCGGTCCGGATCGGAACCACGACAATGTTGTCGGAGTTGAGCGCGGTGAAGCCGAAGCCGCCTATGAAATAGGCCGACCCGTCGAGGCCGCCAAACCGGCGGAAAACCGAGCCGACCGCCGGTAGGTTGTAGACCAGCATCATCGTCCGGTCGCCGTCCCCGCCGGCGTCGAATCCGACCGATGGTCCCTGCCAATAGACCGGCCGGCTTCCGGCGTTGCGGGTGTACATCTTGCCTTCGCCGTACCGCAGCCCGCCCACAAACGCCGCGGACGCTTCCTGGCCGAGAACGTACGCGTTAGGCAGACCCCACCGACGACCTGCTTCCTGAACCACGTCCGCGAGTCCGCGGGAAACGGTGCCGAAGAACCGATGGCCATCGTCGACGATCTCATCGACGGGGAAAGCCTCTGGAGCGGCGTTCGGCGGAGCGTCCGCGCGAGCCGCGCGGGCGAAGATAGCAGCGCTGCCGATGATGGTAAGGCCGACGAACCGGCGCCGGGTCAGTTTCGATTGCATGAGCCTCCTCGAGACGCATCGCCACGCAAATAGAACCGTGGCTCCGCCACGGTGGCGCCGCGCTCAAACGGCCGAACCGGCGTTTGCGGAAATATAAGAACGCCGCGTTGACGCGGCGTTAACAAAAGCCAAATTTCTCTCCGGCCGTCGCGTCGCCCCAGGCGACAAACGGCCCGTTGTGCAGTCCCCGGTCGACCTTGCCATAGGCTAGCGGCCTTCCATCGGGAGCGAGAACAACGCCGCCGGCCGCGCGCAGCACTGCGTCGGCGGCCGCCGTATCCCATTCCATCGTCGGGGCGAAACGCGGATAGACGTCGCCGAGGCCTTCGGCAATGAGACAGAATTTGAGCGACGAGCCGGCAGGGCGCGCCTCGCCGATCGGCAGTCGTCTCAGGAAGGACTCCGACTGCGGGTCGGCATGAGAGCGGCTCACCAGCGCAATCAGGCGCGCAGGCGCGCGACGGGTCCGGATTCGCCGCCACCTTCCTTTGTCGGGCAATCCCGCGCCGAGAGGCACCTCACAGACGAAGGCCGCATCGCCCCCAATCCACAACCGGCTAATTGCCGGCGCATAGACCGCCCCGGCAATCGGCGCGCCGCCTTCGATCAGCGCCACATTGATCGTGAATTCACCATTTCGTGCCAGGAATTCGCGTGTCCCATCGAGCGGATCGACGAGCAGGAAACGCCCCACGACGCTGATCGACGTTCCGGCGGCGGTCGCTTCTTCGGCGCAAACCGGCGGCATGGGCGCCATGCGCGCGAGATGATCGCAGATGATCGCTTCGGCGCGATGATCGGCCGACGTCACTGGACTGCCGTCCGCCTTCGAACGAACGTCGCAGCCGCGCTCGTATTCCTCCATCACCGCCGGACCGGCCGCAAGCGCGGCCTCGGCGAGAAACAAGGCAATCTCGTCGCGTGCGCTGTGATCGAGCGCAAACGGTTTTGGATGCTGAGCAACCGAGTTCAAGACCCCTCCCTCGTCTGAAGACAGGACCGCGAACCTTTCGGACCGAGCCCGGTCATGGACCAGATCACAGCCGCCACGTCCGCGGCTCGCAATAATCTACGTTGTTCTGCGTCCGACCATGGCAGGGCGAATTCATTCCGGCGGATTTGCGAGGCCACGTCGCTACGAAGCGACGAATCGGATAGACAGGAGTTCGAACCACTTCAGCGTGGCGGCATGGCTCTTCTTGGCGCCATGAGGCCGATATCGAACCTAGGATTAGCTCCGTGACCATGGCCTCGCTCACCCCGCTCGACCTGGCGGCGCTGTTGTGCTCGCGCGTATGCCACGACGTGATCAGCCCGGTCGGGGCGATCGTCAATGGCCTCGAAGTGCTCGACGACGAGGAGGACGAGGAGATGCGAGCGGTGGCCATGGAACTCATAAAGAAAAGCGCGATTTCGGCCTCGGCGCGCCTCCAATTCTGCCGTCTCGCCTTCGGGGCCGCGGGCTCGTTTGGCGCGTCGATCGACACCGGCGACGCCGAAAGGGTGGCGCGGGACATTTTCGCTAACGACCGCACGATTCTGCAGTGGACCGCGGCCCGGCGGCTGGCGTCGCGAAATATGGTCAAGCTCTTGCTCAATCTTTGCCTCATCGCCGCCGGCTCGATTCCCCGCGGCGGCATCATTACCGTCGACCTCTCGAATGGCGAGGGCGCAATGACGATGCGGGTCGAGGCCAAGGGCGCGAACGCCCGACTATCGCACAGCGCAGCCGACATTCTAACCAGCGCCTTTCCCTCGGAAGCGATCGACGGTCATTCCATCCAACTCTATTTCACCACGCTCCTGGCGCGCGAGTGTCAAGCGACGCTGAATACCTCAACTGCGCAAGACACCGTAACACTGACTGCTTCTCCGGCACTGGCGACTGGCGACACGCAATGAGGCGCAGCCGTCGCGGCTCAAAGCAGCGGCGAAGGTCTCAACGACGCTCCTATTAACGCCATTTGAAGCATCGGTCTTTAATTGTTGGGGCCGTCAGTCGTTATTCGAATGAACGAAGGCTTGAGGATGCGACATGTCCTGGTGGTGGACGACTCCGCCGTGATCAGAAAAATTGTCCGCCGTGTTCTTGAGGGCATGAACCTGGAGATTACCGAAGCCTCGGATGCGCGTCAGGCGCTCGCGGTCTGCTCCCTTTCGATGCCGGACGCCATTTTCGTCGACGGTAGCATGCCGGCGCTGGACGGTTGTGAATTCCTCAGGAAACTGCGGCGGATGCACTGCGGCGACGGTCCGAAGGCGGTCATTTGCCTAAACGAGAACGATGTCGCCCAGATTGCCCGCGCGATGCACGCCGGAGCGAGCGATTTCATATTGAAGCCGTTCGATGCGGATCACATGCGAGCAAAATTCGCCTTCGTTAGCGCCCGGCAACCGTCCGCAACTTCGACTATTCCGTCACGGGCGAGTCGTCGGTGACTTCCGGGGTCCCGTCCATTCCGCCCGTTTCCGCTGAGCTTCCTCCACCAAACCCGTAAGGCGACCGTAGTCGCCGGCGTCGACCGCGGGGCGGAAAGGCAGCGCCCTCGCTCGGCGGCGATTCGAACTCCGAGGGCGCACCTTCAGGCGCGCCGACTTGCGCAGGCGAGGCGATCCCATCCGGCAACGGCGCGCCTGTTGCTGGATCAGTGGCGTTGGACCTCGGGCTTGCCGTTATGAAAGACGGGAGTCCTGGCTGCGCAGCTCCCTCGGCGCCGACATCCCTCGAGGGTTGGGGCTGGGAATCACGATACGGCCGGAAATCCCGCGGACGACCGTCGCGTCCGTGCCGGTTGTCGCGATAGCCCTCGTTGCGCTCGGCAAAAGGCCGGTCTTGTCGCGAGCCGCGTTCGGGAAACCTGTTGCCCTGCCGGTCCTGCCGATTGGCAAAACCCGACCGATCGCTCTGGCTCTGACGCTCGCCCTCGTAAGGAGGCCGCTCGACGTAGGGTTGCGGGGGGGTTGGCATCGGTTGCGGTTGAAACCCCTGTTGCGGCTGCTGATAGGCGCTCTGGCGCTCCGCGGGCGAGGCGAATCGATCCGACAGCGCGCCGAAATCGCCATCGTCTTCCATGTCGTCGCCCTCGCCTTCTCCAGGCGATCGCGGCTGGCCGCTCTGTGCGAGCGCCTGCGCGGCCTGCGCGGCAGCGATAAGTCGAAAGTAATGCTCCGCGTGCTGCAGATAATTCTCCGCCGCGACCGGATCTCCCCCCGTGTGGGCGTCTCTCGCAAGCTGGAGGTATTTCTCGGCGACATGATGCGCGTTCCCGCGTATTTTGACATCCGGTCCATTTGATTCGTAGGATCGTGTCAAAGGATTGGGGCCTCGCCGATTGTTCGTCGGCCGGCCGCGCATCCTCTTATTCTGACCTGGTCTCATTTTGTTTTCCCAACATGTATCCGGTTAGGCCCGCAGCTTTGCGATCATTTTCGGCGCAAGCTTTTTCGATTTTGGCGCAAGCAGGCGCAATTCACGCCTTCGCGTCACTCGAATGGGCTGGTCTCATCGCACCCGAAGCCCGGACACGAACGACCGTTTTGATCCCAATCCCGTGCGAATTCCTTTTGCGAGCGCCGCGCTGGTGGCCGCGCCCGGACAACATCCTTTGTCCGGAAGGCCCTTGCGCAGGTCGCCTCGCCTGACCGTTCGTTATCGGTTAACCGTTTTCCGCGACTTCAGCGCCTCGGCCCCCAACGGCCCTTCATTCGGCGATTCGCATCCGTGCGCGGCGGAGCACTGACCTATCAAAAATCTCCGCCGGCGGCGAATCCTTTGCGCATAGGATAGCGTCCTTTCCTCTTGTCGCCAAGCTTCAATTCGACCGTGGGTCGAAATTCGGAGCCAGAATCGCCATAACAGGCGCGGCGACGGCGCAAAATAGGCCTCAGTTCGAGGCCGATCCCTGCGGCGCCGATCCTTGGGACGGCTCGACCGGGGCGCGAAAACCCTTCGGCGGATCGGTCAACCATTCACGGTCAGGCTCAGGCCCGAGCGGCACGGCGCTTTTTCCCATTCCGACCCAGTTCAGCGGATTGAGGTTGCCGAGCACTGACGACGCTTGTCCGCAGGCGCCCTGGCATTTCACTTCCTGGCCATCCGGGGTGACGGCGCGAACGGTTACGGGTTCGTTCGAGGGGAAGGGGTGGGTGTATCGCAGACGCGCGTCCCCGACCCCAGCAATCGTCTTCTTCCCTTCCTCCTTCAGCGCTTTTCTGCGCACAACCTCCTGATTCACGGGCCACGCCGGGTCGACGGACGCCGAGGCGTCGGGCGGCGGTAAGTCCATTTTCGGCGGCACGACGATCTTGCCATGCTCGCGGTAGTCGATCGGAGGCGGCTTGTCATTGAATCCAAAACCGATAACCGGACCAAAAATCGACCCGATTCCTTGCCAAAGAGGCGCCTGGCCGTCGTCGCCGGCCCAAGCGGGCATATTGATGAAACCGGCCGAGGTCATCACGAACGCGACCGCCGCTAGCCGCAACCCAAAGCCCATCGCCCTACCCCTTGCCGTCGGCGATATTGCGACGGCAATTCAACTTCGGCGTATCTCGCCACAAATTCCGGCTATTCGATGACGCTTGTTGAAGCTCCTGAAAAGGCCCTGGAGACAAGTAATTTTCGATCTCAGCTCGCGGCATGGGGCGGATTCCTCTCGGTTCGGCGGGCTGACGCCCGCGGAAGGGGCAACAGATCGACGATTAACAGCGCAACGCCGATATTAATGGCTGCATCGGCGAGATTAAAGACAAAAAAGTGGCGGCCAAAGGCGTGCAGGTCGAGATAGTCAACAACGGCGCCATGAACAATGCGGTCGATCGCATTGCCAAGGGCGCCGCCGATGATCAGTCCGAGGCCGACGGCTGGCAGTACCGATCGGGATCGAGAGAGCCACCACCCTAGCAACCCGGTCGCCGCGAGCGTGAGCGTGAGGAGGGCGGTCTCTGCCGACGCCGAATCGCGAGCGAATAGACTGAACGAAATGCCCCGATTCCACCGCAGAGTCAGATCAAGGAAAGGAGCCAAAGGCTCTGAATGGGCCGCCAGCCAGTCAGAACGCGACAGGACCGCTACCTTCACGATTTGGTCGGCGCAGACGACAAGGAGCGCGACTACGCCTCCCGATATGGGCGGCTTCACGGCCAACGGCCCAGCATCTTGAGCTCGCGCAGCGCCTCGGCGTCCCTTGGGCTCACATCGGGAAAATCGGGCGATGCGGTCGCAGGATCGAAGTAACGCCACGAACGGGCGCATTTGACGCCCTTCGCGCGCTCCACGACCACGCCCACGTCCGCTGCTTCGGGCAGCCGAAACGCCGTTTCGGGGATTGGCGCCCCGAATTTGACCGCCATGTCGGAGGTGATGCAGACTTCGGCAAAATCGATTCCGTCGAGCGCCGCCAGATGCTCAGGATCGTTGAGATAGATTCGAGGCGCAGCCTCGAGGGAGGAACCGATCTGCTTGTTCGCCCGGGCGATCTCGATCGCGCCGGTGACGACGAGACGCAACATCCGGATCGTATCCCAGGTCTTGGCCAGCTGGTCATCGCGCCACCCGGCCGGAATGACCGGAAACTGTTCGAGATGGATCGAGCGGCGGCCGGCGCCGCGCGCAGTCCAGGCTTCCTCCGCGGTGAAAACCAGAACCGGCGCGAGCCAGACCGCAACCGCGCGGAAGATGTGATCGATCGCCTCCAATGCCCCACGTCGCCTGACACTGGACGGCGCGTCGCAATAGAGCGCATCCTTACGGATGTCGAAATAGAAGGCTGAGAGGTCCGCGTTCATAAACGCGGTAAGCGCGGCGACGACGCGCGCGAAGTCAAAATCATCATAAGCCGAGCGAACCTTGAGGTCGAGTTCCGCGAGCTCGTGCAGCATCAACCGCTCCAGTCCGCTCATTGCCGCATAGCCGACCGAATCGCCTTGCTCGCGATGCGTCAGAGTTCCCAGCATCCAGCGAATTGTATTGCGCAACTTGCGGTAGTTGTCGCCTACGGCCTTCAGGATTTCCGGACCAATGCGCTGATCGTCGGTATAGTCGACGCTCGCCACCCACAGGCGCAGGATGTCGGCGCCCGACGCGCGGATGACGTCCTCTGGGAAAGTCTGATTGCCCAGCGACTTGGACATTTTGCGGCCGCTCTCGTCGAGCGTGAAGCCGTGAGTCAGGACGATGTCGAACGGCGCCCGTCCGCGCGTGCCGCAGCTTTCGAGGAGCGAAGACTGGAACCATCCGCGATGCTGGTCGGAACCTTCGAGATACATCACCTTGTCAGCGCCACCGTCGATCGCTCGCCGAATGCCGGCCAATCCAGGGAAGTGCTTCGAATCTTCGAGAACGTAAGCGTGAGTTCGAGCCGGAATCGAACCAGACTTCGACCAGATCGTCGATCTTGTCGTAGGCGTCGGCGTTGTGCTTCGCGCCAAGGAACCGTTTCTTCGCGCCCTGGGCGAACCAGGCGTCGGCGCCTTCCCGTTCGTAGGCCTCCGCGATTCGCGCGTTCACCTCGTCGTCGAACAGGATTTCGTGACCGTTCTTGCGGACGAAAATCGACAGCGGCACGCCCCAGGCGCGCTGGCGCGAAAGCACCCAGTCGGGCTTGTTCGCAACCATGCCCTTGATCCGGTTCTCACCCGACGGCGGCGCCCATCGCGTGCGTTCGATTGCATCGACCGCAATGGCCCTAAGGGTCTTGCCGCCTTGCGCATTGGCGAACGGCCGATCCATCGCCAGGAACCACTGCGGGGTGTTGCGAAAGATGACCGGGGTCTTCGAACGCCAGCTGTGCGGGTACTGGTGCTTGAGCCGGCTGCGCGCAACGAGCGCGCCCGCCTTCACCAGCGCATCGATGACCACTCGATTAGCGTCGCCGGCTTTCCCTTTGTCGGTGATGACTTGCTTGCCTTCGAAGCCGGGGGCTTCTTCAGTAAAGGCCCCATTCTCGTCGACCGTGTAAGGAATACGCGTATCGATCCCACGCTCCTGAAGCAGTCGCGTGCTCGCGGTCCAGAGTTCGAAGTCCTCGCGCCCATGGCCGGGAGCGGTATGGACGAAGCCGGTCCCGGCATCTTCCGTAACGTGGTCGCCCTCGAGCAAGGGAACGATGAATCCATAGCCATGCCCGCGTAGCGGATGGGCGCAGACCATCGACGCCAACGCATCGCCCTCGACCTCGCCAAGAAACTCGAATGCGCCGACCCTAGCGGCGCGAAAAACGCTCTCGGCGAGTGATTGCGCCAGGATATAGGTCGCTCCGGGCTTGGCCCAATTGTCGACGCCCGAATCCGTCACCCGGTAGCGCCCATAATCGATGCGTCGGGAGAAGGCGATCGCGCGGTTGCCTGGAATCGTCCACGGCGTCGTGGTCCAGATGAGCACCGAAGCGTCATCGGACGCGACCGGAAACGCCGCGGTGATCGTATCGCTGGTCAATTCCTCATATTCGACCTCGGCCTCCGCGAGCGCGGTCTTCTCGACGACGCTCCACATCACCGGCTTCGAGCCACGGTAGAGCATGCCGTTGGCGACGAATTTGAAGATCTCCCTCGCGATCTGCGCTTCGGCCGGATAGCTCATTGTCGTATAGGGATGGTCCCAATCGCCGACAACGCCCAGCCGTTTGAATTCTTCCCGTTGCACTGAGAGCCAACGCTCGGCAAAGGCGCGGCATTCGCCGCGAAAGGCGATGATGGCCTGCGAATCCGAAAAATCCGGCTTGGATTTACCGTTGCTTGTGTAGAATTCCTCCTCGACCTTCCATTCGATCGGCAGCCCGTGACAGTCCCAACCGGGAACATAGTTGGACTCCCTCCCGGTCATCTGATGCGAGCGGACGACAATGTCCTTCAGCGTCTTGTTGAGGGCAGTGCCTATGTGGACATTCCCGTTGGCGTATGGCGGCCCGTCGTGGAGCACGAATTTGGGACGTCCTTTGCCGCTCTCGCGAAGTGCTCGATAGAGGTTCTCGCGCGCCCAACGAGCCAAAATCTCCGGCTCCTTCTGCGGCAGGCCCGCCCGCATGGGAAATTCCGTCTTGGGCAGGTAGAGCGTGCGCGAATAGTCGAGGCCTGAAACGGAAGCGTCGGACATGAGATCGGGAGCCAAGTTCGGGTTTCGTGGCAGCGGCCGGGTCGGATTAGAGGATTTACCGCAATTCGCCAAATCCGCGCTTACCCCCTGACTGCAAGAATTGCGCGGGCGCGCTCCTTGTCGCGCTCCATCTCGGCCGCCAGCGACAGGATCGAATTGAACTTGCGTTCGTCGCGGATGCGCTCGATGAACTCGACTTGCATTTCGCGCCCGTAGAGATCGCCCTCGAAATCGAGGAGATGAACTTCGAGCAACGGCGGCCCGTCGTCCACCGTCGGCCGGGTACCAAAGCTGGCGACGGCGGGAAAAGCACGCCCGTCGACCCGCGTCACCACGGCATAAATTCCATGCGCAAGCAGGTTGGTCGGCTCGAGCGCGATATTCGCGGTTGGGACGCCAAGGGTGCGCCCCAACCGCTGGCCGGAAATGACCCGGCCTCTCACCGAATACTTGCGTCCGAGACCCCGCGCCGCGGCGGCGATGTCGCCCTGCTCGAGAGCCTTGCGAATGACGCTCGAGGACACGACGTGCGCTGCTTCTCCAGCGCCTTCTTCGACTTTCGCCACAATCTCGACGGCGAAGCCGTGCCTCAAGCCCGCCTCGCCGAGGGTGGCCGGCGAACCGGACCGGCGCTTGCCGAAGTGAAAGTCCCAGCCGACGACCACAGCGGCGACGACGAGGCGCGCGACGAGAATCCTGGCGACAAACTCGTCTGGGCTCATCGCCGCGAGCCAGGCGTCAAAGGGGATGAACACAATGCCATCAAGGCCGAGCCGGGCGCACAATTCGGCTTTGTCTCGGGCCGAAGTCAATCGGAAGACGACCGGCCGCCCGGCGAAAAAGTCCGCGGGATGCGGCTCGAACGTCAATATTGCGCTAGGGGCCGCCCGCTCTTTGGCCATCGCGACGGCGCGCTCAATGACCGCCTGATGCCCGAGATGCAGGCCATCAAAGTTTCCGATGGCGTAGACCGCGGCTTCCAACCCACGCGGCGGCAGCATCGGGTCCGTGGCGATCACGAAGCCGTCGGTCATTGCGTCCTGCCGATCCCTGGGTTTCGACGGCCCTATCGTAGCGTTTAGCGAACTCAGCAAGCTGCCTTGGCGTGCTGATCCGGTCAAGACGAAGGATGCCTCGGCTTCGGCGTCGGGGGAACGCTGAGTACGCCCTCGCCGTCAAGCACGACCTGGTCGCCGACACGACACTCGCAATGCAGCCGGACGCGACGGTTCTTCTCAGTCAGTTCGACCACCTCCACGCTGACGTCGACGACGTCGCCAATTTTGACCGGACCGAGAAAGTGCAAGCTCTGAGAGATATAAACCGCCCCCGGTCCAGGCAGCCGCATCCCGATGACCCCAGAAATCAGGCTCGCGGTGTACAGCCCATGAACGATCCGGCCGCCAAAACGGGTCTTGCGCGCGAAGTGCTCCGATAGGTGGATCGGATTGTGGTCGCCCGAAAGCTCGGCGAACCCGATCACGTCCTCATTCTCGACCGTCTTGCGAATTGTCGCACGCATGCCAATCGCAAGGTCTTCGAAATAGAGCGTCCGAAACAGGGGATCGTGCATGAGCAAAAGAACTCTTCAACAATGAACCCCGACCAAGAAAGCGTCAATCCGGGCAGGTCGACGAGCGCCAAACCGATCCCGCCATCACGACGCTCTACGGCGCAAGCGAGCGGATCGAGGCGATCGGCCACAACGCGTATTCCTCGTATAGCCGTTGCAGTTCAATGGGATCAGCCGGCGACGCCGGTCTCTCTCTGTGCAAAGACCGATGTATGCCTCCGGTAACGAACAGAGAGTCCAGGCCCGCTCGCGTCGCGCCGGCGATATCCGTTTTCATGCCGTCGCCGATCGCGAGAACACGACTCTTGTCGGTCGCCGCGCCGCGCGCCTGTTCCGCAAGCGCCAATGCCCGATCGTAAATCGGCGCATGGGGCTTGCCGGCGTAAACGACGTAGCCTCCGAGCTCTTCGTAGCGACGCGCCAGCGCGCCGGCGCAATGAATGAGCGTCTCGCCCCGATGGATCACGATATCCGGATTGGCGCAGATCATTGTCAATCCCCGCGCCGCCATCGCTCGCAGCTCCGGTTCGTAGTCGTCCGGCGTTTCACTCTCGTCGTTTCTGAGGCCGGTGCATAGCACATATTGGGCGTCTTCGAGAGCAAGGAGCCTCGGCCGTTCCCCGGTCGCCTCTCCAGCGGCGTCGAAGAGGCTCAGGTCGCGCTCCGGTCCGATGTGGAGGACCCGATCGCCGCTCTGCTTCTCCATCAAACCGATGGTCACGTCGCCAGACGTTACGATTGCGTCGAACGCTTCCGGCGGAACCCCAAGTCTCAGCATTTGTCGGTGGATTGGCGGCGACGGCCGTGGAGCATTGGTGATCAGAACCACCGCGCCGCCGCGCCGCCGGAAGGACGCCAGCGCTTTCGACGCGGGCGCAAACGAGGCCACGCCGTTGTGGAGAACGCCCCAGATATCGCAAAGAATCGCATCATAGCGATCGGAGATCTCGCCGAGACCGCCAATTTGCCGGATGACCTGCGCCTGTTCCTGCCTCATTGCCGGGCGCTCGGCTAGGCGACGGCCGCGCGGGTGTCAAGGCGAGGGGCGGCGTCGACGTTCCCCGTTCCAAGCGCCCGCTTGACGTCGCTCTTCATGGTTCCTAGCTATGGGAACGCGGCAAGCACGCCGTCTTTGAGGGCACCATGTCATCATTAACGGCCAAAGTCACGGACTCGAGTTTCGAGACCGACGTGATCAAATCTGACGAACCGGTCGTCGTCGACTTCTGGGCGGAATGGTGCGGGCCGTGTCGGATGATTGCGCCGGCGCTGGAGGAAATCGCGACCGAAATGGGCGGCAAGGTGAAGATTGCCAAGCTCAATGTCGACGAGAATCCCGCAGTCGCGAGCAAGTATGGCATCCGCTCGATCCCGACGCTTATGGTCTTTAAAGGCGGCAAGCACGTTGCGACCAAGACCGGCGCGGGCCCGAAGAGCGAATTGTCTCGCTGGATTAGCGCGTCCGTCTGAGCGCCGGTCCTTGCTTCCCTAAACGGGAATGCGCACTGCCGCCCTCAGACCCCCCAAGGGGCTATCGGTAAGCGTAATGTCGCCCCCGTGCGAGCGTGCAATGTCTCTGGCGATCGCGAGGCCCAAGCCTGCTCCGCCCTCGTCTTGGTTGCGCGCTTCGTCGAGGCGGTAGAAGGGGCGGAAGACGTCCTCCCGATGCGCTGGGGCGATGCCCGTGCCGTCGTCGTCGACGACGATCGACACGAATTGAGCCTCGCGGGTCGCTGAAACGCGCACGTGGTCGGCGTGACGCTGGGCGTTGGCCACCAGATTGCCGACGCAGCGCTTCATCGCTATGGGCCGCACGCGAATGTCGAGATCGCCGCGGGTCTCGACGCCGAGCTCGGCGCCGAGCCGCTCGAAATCCGCCCGCAGATCCTCGAGGATCGAAGCGATATTGATTCGCGCAGTCGATTCGCCAGCATCCCCCCGGGCGAATGCCAGATAGCCCTCCAGCATCTGACCCATTTCGTCGACGTCTTTCTGCAACAACTCGCTGTCAGCGGAATTGTCGAGCAAGGCCAGCGACAGCTTGAATTGCGTAAGCATCGTCCGCAGATCGTGGCTGACTCCGTTCAGCATCGCGGTTCTCTGCTCGGTCGCGCGCTCGACCCGCCGTTTCATTTGGATAAAGGCGTGACCAGCCTGCCGGACTTCACGCGCGCCATGCGGGCTGAAGTCGAGATCCCTGCCCTTGCCAAAGTCCTCTGCCGCTCTGGCGAGGCGCAATATGGGTCGAATCTGATTGCGAAGGAAAATGATAGCGACGGTCAAAAGGACAATCATCGCCCCAAGCATCCAGAGCACGAAAATATGGGCGTTCGCCTCATAGGCCAGCGCGCGGCGGGTCATCAACCGAAGCACCCGGCCGCCGAGATCGACGCGGATCTCCATCAGGCCCGATCGCCCGACGGTGTCGAGCCAGAATGGCTCGCTCACCTGCTTCCTGATTTCACTGGGCAGGATTCGCGTCAACGGATCGAGCGCGCCATAGAAGGACCCGGGCATCACTGGCGGCAGGGGACCGGCCGGCAGCAAGGTCGCGTCCATGCGGAACCGTTCCGACGCCAGATTGGCCAGAAAACCATCGTCCTCGCCGGGCGGGAGCTTCTGATAAAGATCCGTCAACGCTCCGACGTCACGGGCAACCGCTTCGGATAGCCTGCGAGTCACGAGCTCCCAGTGATGCTGCATGAATGCGAACGTCACCGCGGTCTGCAAAAGCACCATCGGCACGATCACGATCAAGAGAGAGCGCTTATAGAGGCCCTTCGGCAGCATCTCGGCGAGGCTGCGAGCCGCCCGCCGCCAGAGCAGGCGGATCTGCGCGAGCAAACCCAGACTGCGGAATGCGGCTGGTTCCCTCATCGGTCGGCTAGAAGTCGATATCCGGCCCCCCGCGCTGTCTGCAGATAGGTCGGATTGGCGGGGTCTTGTTCGATCTTGCGCCGCAGTCGATTGACTAAGACATCGACGGTTCGCTCCTGCGCTGCGCCTCCCGACCCCGACAGCGCTTCGCGAGAAACGATCGCGCCGGCATTGGCGCTGAGCAGGCGAAGCATCTCGCGCTCGCGTTCGGTGATGCGGATCGTCTCGTCTCCCGCGCGAAGCTCTCCACGTTCCAGCGAGAATGCGAAAGGTCCGAAGCGCACAACGGCCGTCTCAAGGCCGCCGACCGCCGCAGCCCGAGTGCGTCGAAGTACCGAGCCGATCCGCAACAATAGCTCGCGCGGCTCAAACGGTTTGACAAGATAGTCGTCGACGCCGATCTCGAGGCCACGCACGCGATCCTGCGGTTCGCCGCAGCGCCGTCAGCATCAGGATTGGCACTTGCGACCGTCCCCGCAGGTCGGTGGCGAAATCGAAGCCATTCTCGCCAGGCATCATGACATCGAGCACGATGATGTCGAACGCCAACCCGTCGAGAAACCCACGGGCCTCGGCCGCTGTAGCGGCAACTGTGACCCGATGGCCATTTTTGACCAGATAGCTCGATAGCAACGCGCGGAGCCTTCGATCGTCGTCGACTACGAGGACATGGGCGGCGTCGTCCTTAAATGAAGTCGCTGTCGAGTTCACCGCGCCTGACCCGCCCGCTTAGGTGACTCCTGCCGACCGAGGCCGTCGCCCGAACGCTTCTGAGGATCGATCATCGCGGTGAGAAAGGCGAGCGCCGATTGGTTGCCCCAGTCGCCCAATTGTTCCAGCGCTAACGCGAACCGCCGCGTCTGAACCTGGGCCAGTCTCAGCGCCAGGCGCTCGCCGTCGGTAGTCGCATAGAGCTGCCGTCGACGCCGGTCCAGAGCCGCGGCCCGGATCTCCACGAAGTTCTTGTCGACGAGCTCCCGCAGGACTCGGTTGAGGCTTTGCTTGGTGATCCGCAAGATTTCGAGGAGTTCGGCAATCGTCAAGCCCGGCCGCCGGCTGACGAAATAGAGGACGCGATGATGGGCCCGCCCAAACCCGTACGCCTCGAGCAACCGATCGGCATCGCCGACAAAGTCGCGGTAGGCGAAGAAGAACAGCTCGATCAATTCGTACATTGGCTCATCGCCGCGGCGGGAGTACGCGGTTGAATCTCCCTTGGGCGCGTCGGGCAACGATGAGCTCATTAGGTCAGCAGTATTGACATAATTCAGCCCTTTTGCTAGCTTACCAGCGACGATCGACCTGATCCATGTAACTCCGATCGCTCAAAAACCAAACCGACCCGCTTCAAAGGAGAGGAACGCGCCATGGCCACGCAAACATTTGACGACCGCGACGGATGGATCTGGTTCGACGGCCGGATGGTCGAGTGGCGCGAAGCCAAAGTGCACGTGCTGACTCACGCACTGCATTACGCAAGCGCGGTTTTCGAGGGCGAACGCGCCTATGGCGGGCATGTTTTTAAGTCGTCGGACCATTCGCGACGATTAAAAGAGTCTGCCCGAATCCTCGACTTTGAGGTTCCCTGGAGCGTGACCGAGATTGATGCCGCCAAGGCCGAAGTCTTGAAGCGAAACCATTTGATCGACGCCTATTTGCGGCCGATCGCCTGGCGCGGATCGGAGATGATGGGCGTGTCCGCGCAGCACAACAAGATCCATCTCGCCATAGCCGTTTGGGACTGGCCGAGCTATTTCGATCCCACCCAGCGGATGAAAGGCATCCGGCTCGATATCGCCGACTATCGGCGACCCGATCCCGCGACCGCGCCTGCCATGGCGAAAGCGGCGGGCCTTTATATGATCTGTACCATCTCCAAGCATCGGGCGGAGCGCCGCGGATATGCCGACGCTCTGATGTTGGACTGGCAGGGCCGTGTCGCCGAATGCACCGGCGCCAACATCTTTTTCGTCAAGAACGGCGTGATTCATACACCGATCGCCGACTGCTTCCTCGCCGGAATCACCCGGGCGACGGTGATCGACCTCGCGCGCAAGCGCGGCTTTGAACTCATCGAGCGGCGAATCCTGCCCGCCGAGCTCAGCGAATTCGACGAATGCTTCATCACCGGCACCGCAGCCGAGGTGACGCCGGTCGGCGAGATCGGCCCGCATGCGTTTAAGCCCGGGGCGGTGACGGCGGCGCTCGTCGACGCCTATTCCGAAGAGGTCAATCCGAGAACCAAGGCTGCCTGACGCGGGAGCTTGGGAAGGATTTTCCGAGGCGTGGGAAGAGAAATCCAAATCGAGAGTAGGGAAATCAAAGCGGCGGGAAGAAAAATCCAAAGATTGTGCTTCCGCCGATTGAGACCTTTCAAGGACTTAAGCCTCGAATCCAAGGAGCGGCGCTCCGCTCGGTCTCCGTCCGGCCATTCAGCAACGGTTTCGTTAGTCAAACAGCGCGCGGGAACCAGCCCCCTCGTTCGCCCGGACGGCAATGCCGGCTCCGACGACAGCAGGGACGATAGCACAATCTTCTGAATATCGCAAATAAAGCGCGGAATTTATCGCCGCGCCCCGACAAGGCGGCGAACCCGCTCATGCGGCGGCGATAAAACTGTCCATGACCAATTTTCGGCCAGCCTTGTCGAAATCGACGGTCAACTTCGGGCCGTCGACGGCGACAACTTCGCCCGGGCCAAATTTGCTGTGCATCACCCGCGATCCAGGTCGGAAGATCGAAGAGGGAGAACCGTGCCCGTTGACTGCGCCTTCAATGGTCGCGCCTGAAGGTCTGACGGTTCGTGAGCCCGATTCCCCGGAAGCGCGCGACCGCGCTTCGGCGCGACGCCAGCCGGGCGTGTCATAACGAGACGCAAACCCGCTATCCAGGCCGGCGGGCGGCCAGTAGCCATAACCGCGATCGGCCGAGCCGGAAAATTCCTCAAACTCGACATGCTCTTCGGGCAATTCCTGGATGAACCGGGACGGCGCCGACGTCTGCCAGAGGCCGCGGATCCGCCGGTTGAGGGCGTAGAAAATCCTTGCCTGCCGTCGGGCTCGGGTCAGGCCGACATAAGCAAGTCTCCGCTCCTCCTCGAGTCCGGCGAGGCCGTTGTCATCCAGCGACCGCTGATGGGGAAAGAGACCCTCCTCCCAGCCTGGCAGAATAACGATGTCGAACTCCAGTCCCTTCGCCGCATGAAGGGTCATGATCGAGGCGCGCTCGCCCTCCTCGCCGCTCTCGGCGTCCATGACCAGCGACACATGCTCGAGAAACGCTCCAAGATCGGGAAATTCTCCCATCGACCGGACGAGCTCTTTAAGGTTGTCGAGACGTCCGGCCGCGTCGGGCGTGCGCTCGGCTTTCCACATGTCGATATAGCCGCTTTCCTCGAGGACGAGCTGCGCCAATTCCTCATGCGGAAGCTGACCCGCCTGCGTCCGCCACCGATCAAAGTCGTCGAGGAGGCGACGCAGGATCTGCCGAGGACGCGGTTTCAGTTCCTCCGTTTCGACCAGCGCCCGCGCGGCCCGCATAAGGGAAAGACCGGCTCGACGGCCATATTGATGCAAAGTGGCGAGCGTCGCATTCACCGAGGCCCCGTCTGGGCTGGTTATAAATGCGCTCGAACGCGAGGTCGTCGTCAGGCTGGGCGACGCAGCGAAGATAGGCCAAGCGCGTCGCGTATTTCCGCCCGCTCGTAGAATCTGCGGACCGCCGATGACCTTGTAAGGCAGTCCGAGCGCGATGAACCGTTCCTCGAATTCGCGCATCTGGAACGAGGCCCGCACCAGGATCGCGATCTCATTCAGGGAAACGCCCTTGTGCTGGAACGCCTCGATCTCCTCGCCGACGAGCCTCGCTTCCTCCTGCGCGTCCGATGCTTCGACGACCTTCGGCCGGTCTCCCAGCGGTTTGTCGGTAAACAGCGTCTTTCCGAGCCGGCCGCGGTTGTGCGCGATCAGACCCGACGCGACCGCGAGGATGTGGCCGCCCGAGCGATAGTTTCGCTCGAGCCTGATCACCTTGGCGCCGGGAAAATCCCGCTCGAACCGGAGGATGTTTTCGACGTCCGCGCCGCGCCAGGCATAGATCGATTGATCGTCGTCGCCGACGCAGCACAAATTGCCGTTGGCTTGGGCGAGGAGGCGGAGCCAGAGATACTGGACGACGTTCGTGTCCTGATACTCGTCGACCAGGATGTAGCGGAAGCGCCGTCGGAACGCCGCGAGAATGTCGTCGTGCTCGCGCAGGAGCTTGAGCGGTTCGAGCAAGAGATCGCCGAAATCGACAGCGTTGAGCGCTTTCAGACGCGCCTGGTAGCTCTCATAGAGGGCTGCGGACTCGGCCGTTGGCGAAAGCCGGCGGCCTCGCTCGCCGAAACATGGTCGGGATCGATGCCCCGGTTCTTCCATCCGTCGATGAGATTGGCGAAGAGCTCGCGCCGGCCAGCGCTTTTCGTCCAGATTTTCCGCCTGAAGAAGCTGCTTGAGCAGGCGCAGCTGATCGTCGGAGTCGAGGATGGTGAAATTCGGTCTCAAGCCCACCAGCTCGGCATGCATGCGCAGGATCTTGGCGCCGATCGAATGGAACGTGCCGAGCCACGGCATGCCCTGCTCGGACCCGGTGAGCGCGCCAACCCGCACTCGCATCTCGCGCGCCGCCTTGTTGGTGAAAGTCACCGCCAGGATCTCATGAGCGCGAGCGCGGCCGGTGGCGATGAGATGCGCTATCCGAGCGGTCAGGACGCGCGTCTTGCCGACGCCGGCCCCGGCGAGAATGAGAACCGGACCGTCCAGCGCTTCGACCGCGCGCCGCTGCTCTTCATTTAATCCGTCGAGATAGGACGGCGGCGGGCGGCGGGCGGGCGGCGCTGCGCGAGCCATGTCGCGCGAAGGCGACGGCGGCGAGACAGCCACCGGCCCGGATGTTTCTGAACGTTGCGCCACGAATTCGAATCATGCGCCGCCCGGCTGCGCGGCGCAACCCGAAACGCGGGCCTCTTGGGTCGCGAAGACGGGCGCCCGAGGACGGCCGCTAATTCCACCCGTTGATCTGGACCATGGCCGGGGTCAGGATCGCCGCGAACAGCCCGGGCAGGAAGAACAGGATCATCGGCACGGTCAGTGTCGGCGGCAGCGCGGCCGCTTTTTTCTCTGCCGCTGTCATGCGTTGGTCGCGGCTCTCCTGGCTCAAGACCCGGAGCGCGGCGCCGAGCGGCGTGCCGTAGCGCTCCGACTGCGAAAGGACAGTCGTTAGCGAGCGGATCGACTCCAGTCCGGTTCTTAAACTGAGATTTTCAAAGGCGAGCCGCCGCTCGGCGAGATACGACATTTCGGCCGCCAGAAGTCCCATTTCCTCGGCCATCGAGACGCTTTCAATGCCGATTTCCTGACTGACTTTACGCACCGCGTGTTCGATCGACATCCCGGCTTCGGCGCAAATCAGGAGTAAATCAAGCGCGTTGGGGTATGCCCGCTCGAGTTCTTTCTTTCGCTTGACGGTCTTGTTGCGGAGAAAGAGCTCGGGCGCCTTGATGCCGAGGTAGCTGGCCGCGATCGCGACCCCGATCTTGATCATAAGCGGCTGATTCCACTTGATGATCACGAATTCATAAATCGTTACGACGACGAGAAATGCAATAGGAGCGGCCAGTCGAAAAGCGAGAAAGGCATATTCTGCTCCCGCGCCGCGATAACCGGCCATCGCCAATTGCGTCTTCGCCTTTTCGGTGCTGAGCCAGCTTGTAAGATTGAGCGTTTCTACCAATTGCTTCACGAGGCCGCTCGGCTTCACCCTGAGAGTCGTTTTGCTCTGAGCCGCCTGGAGCCGCTCGCGCTCGCGCGCCCGGATTCGTTCGCGCTCCGAGCTGACGGCCTTGATGCGACGCGACAAGGTGTCCGGCTGAAGCCAAGGCATGGCCGCCGTGAGAACCGTCGCGGCCGAGCCGATGGCGGCAAACAAGATCGCCAGAAAATGAGCGTCCGAGAATTTTGCGACTATCTCGTCCAGCATTGAAAGGTCCCGTCTAAAAGTCGAACGCAATCATTTTCTTCATCATTGCGATACCGATCGCCATCCAGCAGATCGCAATTTCCGAAATCATCCTTCCGTGACTTGTCGTCCACAGCAATGAGACGTAATTCGGAGATGAAAAATAAAGCGCTCCGACGACAAGGAACGGTACCGCGCCGATGATTGCAGCCGAGGCTTTTGCTTCCATGGACATCGCGGTGATCTTTCCTTTCATCTTCTTGCGCTCGCGCAACACGCGGGAAAGATTACCCATGGCCTCGGAAAGGTTGCCGCCTGACTTGCCCTGGATGGCGATGACAATCGAAAAGAAATTTGTTTCGGTGATCGGAACTCGCTGCGCCATCCGCTCGACGGCTTCCGGCAAGGTCATGCCGAGCGAGAGTGCTTCGACGACCTGGCGAAATTCCGACTTCACCGGCTCGGGGCTTTCGGCCGCTGCTATGCGGATCGTATCGCCGAGCGGCAAGCCGGACTTGATGCCGCGCACAATGATGTCAATCGCGGTCGGAAAGTTGGCGATGAACTTGTTGATGCGGCGAATGCGCAAGCGCGCCAGCATGAGTTGCGGCAGCCCGATCGTTCCGATCACCCCAACCAGCAGCGTGAGCAAGGCACCTTTCGACTCGACGTAGGTCAACGTGCTGAGAAACAAGCCAAAAAACAGGCTCCCAATCCAATATTGCCGTACGCTGATCGAGAGTCCGGTCTGGTCGATCCGGGTCGCTAGGCTGACTCGCTGCTTTCCTTTCCTTTCGATATCCCGGAGACCGTCGGCGATTTGCTTTTTGCGCGCCGCCCGATCGACGTTCGCGGACACGTTCAGCGCCTTCGCACCGCTTCTGGTGACAGACGCGCGACGCTTGTCGGCTCGCGAGTCTCCGCCGACGAAGGCGTAGGCCAGACCGCCGAATCCAATCGCAAGACATCCCGCGACAGCTATCGGATTGACCATGCCGAGTTCCCTTACCTCGCTCGAATTCTACGCGCCGTCGACGACTTCCGAGATATCCAGGGCGGCGGCGAGACGGGCCTCTTCGCCGTAGATGCGCGCACGGTCCCAGAACCGCGGCCGTCCGATCCCGGTTGACCGATGCCGACCTTTCAGTCTGCCCTGGGCGTCTTCGCCCAGAATCTCATAGACGAACAGATCCTGGGTGATCGCGACGTCGCCCTCCATGCCGACGACTTCGGTCACCTGGGTGATCCGGCGAGACCCATCGCGAAGACGGGCGGCTTGGATGATCACATCGATCGAAGACGTGATCATTTCGCGAATCGTCTTCATCGGCAGCGCATAGCCGCCCATCGTGATCATGGATTCGATGCGGCTGAGCGCTTCGCGGGGAGAGTTCGCGTGCAAAGTGCCCATCGACCCGTCATGGCCGGTGTTCATGGCTTGCAGGAGGTCGAAAGCCTCCGGCCCTCGAACTTCGCCGACGATGATGCGTTCCGGCCGCATGCGCAAGCAGTTCCTCACCAGGTCGCGCATGGCGATCTGTCCCACGCCCTCGAGATTCGGCGGCCGCGTCTCGAGACGCACGACATGGGGCTGCTGAAGCTGAAGTTCCGCCGCGTCCTCGCAAGTTATGATTTGCTCGTCGACGTCGATATAGTTCGTGAGGCAGTTCAGCAGGGTTGTCTTGCCAGAGCCGGTGCCGCCGGAAATGAGGACGTTGCAGCGGACGCGGCCGATGATCTTGAGAATTTCGGCGCCGGCGGGCGAGATGGCGCCAAACCGAACCAGTTGGTCGAGCGTTAGCTTGTCGCGCCTGAACTTGCGGATCGTCAGCGCTGCGCCGTCGATCGCGAGCGGCGGCGCGATGACGTTGACGCGCGAGCCGTCGAGCAGGCGGGCGTCGCAGATGGGTGAGGCTTCATCGAACTCGACGCCCGACCTGGCTCACGATTCGCTGGCAAATGTTCATCAACTGCGCATTGTCGCGGAATCGGACATTGGTCAGCTGGATCTTGCCCCCGACTTCGATGAAACATCGCGTCGGACCATTGACCATGATGTCGGCGATGTCGTCGCGCGCGAGCAGCGGCTCGAGCGGACCGAAGCCCAGGACGTCGTTGCAGATGTCATCGAGCAGATCTTCTTGCTCGGCGATCGACAGCACCAAATTTTTGATCGTGACGATCTCATGCACGATATCGCGAATCTCTTCCCGCGCGCTTTCGGGATCGAGTTTGGACAGCGCGGCAAGATCGATCGCCTCGATCAAGGCGCCAAAGATGAGGGACTTGGTCTGAAAATAGGTTTCCGATCGCCGTTCTGGTTGAACGGGCGGGCTAGCAACCGGCTGGAGCTTGGGCGCCTCGACGAGCGCGGCCGCCGCGACGACACGTGAACCGACGGGCTGCCCGCCAAAGCCCGCACTCGCGCGCTTGCCGAACATCGCTCAAATTCCTTTCCGCGTGTGCGATCGTTCAGCGGAGACGGCGCGCGCCATCTGGAAGCCTGTCATCGGCGCTTGCGTCCGAGTTTGGCGATGAGCGGCTCAAGAACGCCTCGCCTAGCCTTGCGTCCCTCCGACCGGCCGGCAAGCGCCGAGGCTAGATCGGCGAAGACCTGCGCGATTTTGCCGTTCGGCTCGATTTCAGCGATCATTTGCCCATTGTTGGCCGCCGCGCCGAACAGCTTCGCGTCGTGCGGGATGACCGCGGTTGGCCCGGTCTCGACTGCCTTGGCGAACTCTGTGGCGGCGATTTCCGGCCGCTTGAGCATGCCGACGCCGTTCAGGACCAACCGCGGCGGAGCGTCGTTGAGGCGAGCGCTCTTCACGTTGTCGATCAGGTTTTTCGCATTGCGAAGATTGGCGAGGTCCGGGCTTGCGATCACGATGACCTCGTCCGCGACGACGAGGGTCCGCCGGGCCCAGCCGGACCATAGATGCGGCACGTCGAGCACGACCCACGGCGTAGACGCCCGCATCGCGTCGAGCAGCGAATCGAAGGAAGCCTCGGCAAAGTCGAGGACGCGATCGAGCGTGGCGGGCGCCGCCAGCAGACTGAGATGATCGCCGCACTTGGAGAGCAGCCGATCCACCAGCACAGCGTCGACGCGTTCCGGGGCGAAGACTGCCTCGGCGATGCCCTGGGGCGGATCCTGATTGTAGTCCAGCCCGGCGGTTCCGAACGCGAGATCGAAATCCGCTATGATCGTCGCCATCTCGGTCACCGAAGCCAGGCTCCACGCCAGGTTGTGAGCGACTGTCGATGCTCCGACTCCGCCCTTGGCGCCGACCACCGCAATCACCCGCCCAAGCGGTTTGGCGCCGGGCACGCTGAACAGCTTGGACATCGCCTGAACGAAGTCGACGACGTCAAACGGAGCCACCAGATATTCGCTGACTCCGCGCGCGATCAGCTGCCGATAGAGAACGATGTCGTTGAGCTTGCCAAGGACGACCACTTTTGTCCTGGCGTCGCAATATTGCGCCAGTTCCTCGAGCTGCTCGAGCAGCGCGTCGCGGTCTGCGGGGGCCTCCACGACGACCACATTCGGCGTCGGCGCGCTCTTGTAGGCTTCAACCGCGGCCTGCGCGCCGCCCATGTTCAACTTGATATGCGCTTTGGTCATTCTGCGATCGGATATGGCGGCGCTGACAATGGCCGCAACATCCGGTGATTCGCAGAACACCTGGATCGATACGCGCGGTACCGGATCGATTTGCGCCACGGCGCGATCCATCGGGGCCCCGTCGGTTCCGTTGCCGGCGTAAAGCGCCTTCATCGATCACTGTCCCCCGCCGCCAAGCTGCGTCCCGATCGGGGTCAGCACGGTGTCTTTCCACTGTGTGCCCGGATCCTGGCCGTTGCGGACGGCCTCGATGGCTCGGGTGCGCATCTCGACGTCGGACGGCCCGAGCGCCCGCGGTTGGACGAAATCGCGCGGGTCGTCGACCTGGGCGGCAATCACCGATTGGCTGGCGCACCCAAAGTTCGAGTATGGCTCGTTCTTCCACCCTTCGACCGATGATCCCGAAGCGAGGTCCTCGGGCCACTGGCCACATTCGGTCGGCACGGTCGCCTTAACTCCGATGAATGAAAGACGAATCGGCGCCGCCGCGCCCTTCTCGGGAGACGCATAGGTTCCGAACAGGACTCTGCCGTTCACGCCGGCGCGGGCGAGCGCCTTCCGGACCTCGTGAACGGCCGCCGAATTCGCGTTCGTGCCGGCGGGCGCGAGAATCGTGATGTCGCCTGAGCCATAGTGGCGATATCGCTCGGCGAAGGCGCGAATGTTTTCGATCGACCGCGCGTCGAGCGCGCCGTGAGCTGCAAAGACCTCGAGGCTTGTGGGGGCCGACGCGACAACGATCGGATGCCGCTCCTGAAAAACGCCCGGAAAGGCCGGAGCCGTCGACGCATAGTTGACCCCACAGCCGTTCAGGGCGACGGCCGCGGCGGCGGCGAAACCCAAACTCAACACCCGCGCGACGAACACGCAGCGTGCATCAGGAAGAGCGGCCATGAGAGCGTTCCTTCTCAAGTTCTGAAGGGAATCCGGACGAAACGCAGCAAGGCCTACTGGGTAATGAATCCGACCTTGCCTGCGTAGCCTGGCATCGGTTGAAGGGATTCCGACGTGGAATAGATGCGGTTGACGCGGCCTAGGAACCAGGTTTGCGGATCGCTGGCGTCCTGAAAGTTCTGGTCGGGCCGAACAATCTGGTTTGGATCAATCGCATGGACGATGTAGGGCGTCACGACGATCATCAATTCGGTCTCGTTGCGCAGATAGTCGCGCGACCGAAAAAGCGCGCCGAGCACTGGGACATTCATCAGGGCCGGAAAGCCGTTGACCGCCTGCTGCGTCTGGGTGCTGATCAAACCGGCCGACGCGATCGACCCGCCGGAAGGCAACTCCACGGTCGTCGTATTGTTCCGGGTCCGGAACCCGGGGATCGAGATGCCGCTATAAGTGACCTGCGTCGAATAGTCGACGTCGGTAACCTCGGTCGCGATGCGCAGTTGGATGCGTCCCTGCGACAGGACGACCGGAGTGAAATTCAGCGTCACGCCATAGGGCTGCTGGATGAATCCGTACTGGCAAGTGGGGTTGCATTGCACGTTATTGAGGATCGGAATTGTGCCTCCGGCGAGGAATTTGGCGCTTTCGCCCGAAACCGCGGTGACCGTGGGCTCTGCGAGCGTATGAGAGACCCCTTGCCGCTCGAACGCCTGCAGGGTGGCGCTGAAGCTCTGGCCGCCCTTGACCCAATTCAACATCCCCTCGGACGTGGCGACTGCGCCGTTGATCGCGAACGGGTTTTCGAGCGTGAAGCTTCCGTTTGGCCCTCCGCCGCTCATGTTGACGCCGAGCTGCTTGACGATCTCCCGCCGAATCTCGGCCACCGTGACCCGCAGGCTCACTTGGTCGGCCCCCCGGATGGTGAGAGAATTGATAACTCTTCCACGCGAACCGTTGCCGGCGTTTCCACCCGAGCCGTTCGACGCGTTTCCGCCGGAGCCGACGGAAATTGAAACGCTGCCTGCTCCAGACGGCGATGGCGCGGTCGAATCATCGACGAACCCGGAAGCGATATCGAGCGCTTTCTGGGCTTCCTCCGCCGACGCGACGGATCCGGTGAGGATGATCTTGTCCGCGACTGTGCGGACGTGGATGTCGTTGCCCGGAATCGCGGCGTTGAGCAGGGTTGACAATTCGCCGACGTCGCGGCCGACGGAGACTTCGATGGTCGCTATTTTTCGCCCGTCTCGCGCCAACGCAAAAATGCTGGTCTGGCCGTTGGCGACGCCCGAAATATAGACGCGCCGCGCGGAGCGCACGATCGCGTTGGCGATCTTGGGATCGCCAACGTAGATTTCGCCAGCTTCCTCGGGTAGATCGACGATGACGGACTTCCCAACGCCCAATTGCAGGCTCGTTGCCGACGGATTGGATGCGCCGCCAACCCGTATCGAATCGTTGGAGTCGGCGGCGCTGATGCTGGAAGCCGGCCCGATAGCGAACAGCGCCGCCGCGACGCAGACGGCGATCTTCGACCTGCTCTGGACGCCATCGGAGGTCATAACCCGGACTCCGTCTCTGGATAGCAAGCGACGAATAGGGGGCGGTTCACCGGGCGGCCTGCTGGGCGGCGCCGTAGCGAACGACTGTCAGGCCCGTCTTCCCCGAGCCATCCGTATCGACAACGGTCCGGGCTGGCCCACCGCTATCGACAAGGCTGCGGAGCGCGAGATGCAGATTCGAATTGCCGGCTTGCTGGGCAAGTATGATCAGGTTGACCTGATCCGGATCGAGTTCAAGCGTGGCATTCGCCCCGGTGATGACTTTCTTGCCGTTTTGCTCCTCCACGTTCTGGCCGATCGCCAGGACCCGGACATTTGCGAGGATTGTCTGCGCCGTCATAACTTCGACCCCGCGCGTCTTCGTGGCGTCCTCGTCGCGGGCAAGACGGACAACGTCGACCCGATCGTTGGGAAGTATGAATCCGCCGGCGGAAGAATCCCCGCCGTTGTCGATCTTGATCGCGACGGCGCGCTTTCCGGTTGGCAGAATCGCCGACATGAACCCGCCGGTCCCCGCCTTGACGAGTTTGTCATGACGAATCGGTTCACCGCGGATGAACGCGACCCGCGTCATTGAGCCGTTCACATCCTCGAGTGCGCCCGGCTTTGCTGTCTTGGTGATCATGAATTCGGAGATTGCGGCTTTCGGCCAAGCCTGCCAGGCCGTCGCGCCGTCGTTGATCACCATTCCCATCGGCAGATCCTGACCGGCTACGAGGACCTGCTCCAGGTCGATTTTCGGCGGTGCCGCGGCGGAGGGGCTCGGCGTCGAGTTCGGGGCGCCTCCGAGGAAAACGTACGTCGCCCCGAACGCTAGAACGGCAATGGTTCCAACGATGATGAGCTTCCGGTTCATGAATCAACGGCCCTTCAAACACCGACCCGGCGAATCCGGCGCGATTTAGACATCGTAACTATCAAGGTACGGTTAATTGAAAGTATCAAATTGACTATTAACCTGCGAAAGCCCCTTCCGAGTGACCAACAATTTGACGGATATTATTACACATCTATCAGGATATTCCGTAACGTACCTACAAGAACTTTAGTAGGTGTTCTTTTGACTTGGGTAGAACAGAAAAGGGTCCGAATCAAAATCGAAGAACGTTCGCCGAGCTCTCTTAGCGTTGCTCGTAACTTTCATATGCGAATTCATCGATCGCCGTCGAAGGACCGAAGGGAAGCGTTTGGCGCGCGTGCGGTCTAAACTGCCGCCAACCAGACGCCCGAGCCGGGATATTGCATCAATCCCGCCAACGCCAACACGATTCCATAGGGCACGCCGGACTTGCAGTCGTGCAGCCGAGCGATCCAGACGAAACGTCCAAGGGCGGCGGGCAACGGCGCCATGCGTGCGCTCAGAATGGTCAGCGTCAGGATGCCGCCGCTAATTGCGGCGATAACGCCGTAGGCTAGGATTGAGTTCCAGCCCAGCCACAGCGCAGTCGCCGACGCCAGCTTGGCGTCCCCGCCGCCGACCCAACCAAGATTGAACATGACGAACGCCAGCGCCAGGATCGCCATTGAGCAAGAGATGTTGAGAACAATCTCCGCAGCCGGAACACCGAGTGACGCCGCCAAGACGAGATATCCAAGAGCGAGACTGAGGCAGATTCGATTAGGAATGGTGAAAGTCAATAGATCCATCGCCGCCGATAGGGCCATGAGTGCGGGAAAGAAGGCGAGCGCGAAAAAGTGGAGAAGCGTCGAAGCCATTGTGCGTTAGTCGATGCCGTTGGTGCGAAGGAAAAATGAGCTTTGATCGGTGATTGACGGTTCGCGATCGCGCCTTCCGCGGGTCAGCGCTTCGCGCCGGCGAGGCGTGCGCGCCGGCGAGGCGTGCGCGCCGGCGCGAAAGGTCCCGATCGTCAGCGGAAACGATTTATTTCAGTGTGTTGCCGATCTCCGTGAACACGGTGCTGACTTTGGTTCCAACCGTTGACACCGCGGTGATGATGAAGACGGCGATGAGAGAGGCGATCAGCGCATACTCAATCGCGGTGGCCCCCGATTCGTTGGTTGCGAAGCTCTTCATGGACTTGAACATTATCTGCTCCTGCTGCGAAAATCCTATCCAGCGGCAAACTCGATTCTCTACGCCGCCCGACACTCGCCCAAAGTATCTCTCCCCGCTTTCAACCTAGTTAATTTGAGTCTCGCCGGGTGAAGCACACGATTGAAGTTAAGCAATTGGTTAAGCCGTCCGTAAAGACGAACAAAGCATTGTTGGAACCATTTTAAAGGCAATTTGGTGCCTCGGAGCGAGGTCAATCCATCGTTCAATTAGCCGGGCGTGCCGCAATTACATTCGCAAGTGACGCCAACGGACCTCGAGATTTGCTCTTTGCCGGTACGAGCGGACGCAAGCATGTCGCACCGGTTAAGGCGCGAGATCGAGCCAGGCGCCGGGCGGACCGTTCTCTACCTCGACGATCCAGAGGTCCGGATCGAAGGCGATCTCCCGTTTGAGCCGCTCTTCCGCCTCACCGGAATCGATGCTGTCGCCACTATGCGCCACCACGAAAATCCGCTCGACGCCGGGCCCGATGTCGGCGGCCACAGACTGTGGGGCCGGCCCGTAGAGCGTCGCGCGCCCGTTCAGATGATCGACCCTGACGAAAATGGCGCCGGCCTCCGCGGCGCCGCGGCGGCTAAGGACCGCGCTCGCTCCTTCCAATCCACACCGACGCAAATAGGCGGCGACCCAAAAGTCGGAGCGCAGGCGCAACGCGCTCAGTGTCCCCCGGCGCGTGCTGCGACGGTCAACTGCCTGACAAGGCGTGGGGTGATTTCGGTCGAAAGCGGCAAGCCATGGACGCGCTCGAAATCTCGCAACGCCTGTTGGGTCGCAAGGCCGTCATTCCCGTCCGTTTTGACAGGATAGCCAAGTTTGGCCAGCGCAGTCTGGGCGGCCAGGGTCAAATGCGCGCCATCGACCCGAGTCTCCCCGCGCAAGAGATCCGTGATCGGATCGGAGGGGGCCGAAGAAGACCCATCGGCCTCGTCCGTGGGCCTCGTGGGCGGCAGAGCAGCGGGGGACTGCGTAGCCAATGCGTCACGCTCCGCGCTCGCGGGCTTTGAAACGGGAGGCGCGGCTGGCGCCCGACCGGCGGACGAGACGGGCGGCGGCGATCCGAAAAGCGGGGCAGGATGACGCTCGTGTTGAAAAAGAAGCGCGTTGACGCCAATGCCGACCAGACCGATCGCTAGGCCCGCTCCGAGATAAAGGCGGAGATGCTCGGCCTTGAGCCGCCCGGCCAAGTTTTGCCGCAGCGTCTTGCCGGGGGACCGCTGGAGAGGCCCTCGCAGTGGCACCGAATCAGCTCGGACGCGTGAAAGAACCAAAGCCATTTTTTCTCCTTAGACTGCGGTCCTATCGCGGGAGTCGTCACTTGGGGCGAAACCCGGCCTCCGAATTAGCGTCCGAGCTGTTTCCTTAAGATCGCAGCAGCAACTTAAATCAATCCTAAACCTTGAACCGCGCGACGCGCCGCTTCACGTCGGAACGGGAAGGAGTTCTGCTATGGTTTACGTTCTGTTACCGCGGTCCTCGCCACCGCGACGACATCTATCGACAGGGCGTTAGCGTTCTTGACCTATGTTCCGCCAGGCGATGATCCGGGATCGCTGGAGGCACCCATGGGATTTATGTCCAAGAGCGTATTGTGGCTCGGGCTGGTCTAGGGAGCCAGGGCGCCCTTGCGCGAGCGCGGCGCCCCGTGGGCCAGTTTGTCGTTGGGACGTCTTGCCGGCGACGTAATCCCGATCCCCGCCCGAATCGGGATCACTTGAAGTCGGCCCTCCAGGTCGCGGCCACGCTTTGTTGGCGCGATTGCTTTCCGCCCCTCACCCGCACGGTCGAGCTTGACCGATGCTCCGGCCCGGAAGACCCGGCGGACCCTGCGCGGCAACTCTCCCAGGAGAAAACCGGCGAGCAATCGACGGCCCGCGGCTAAACATATAAGATCGTGGGACAGACGAACGTGAAGGAGTCTTCTTGTCGGCTATCGACTCCATACGCGACGATTTTGCCTCTCTCGATGACTGGGAGGATCGATATCGCTACGTCATCGAGCTGGGCCATACGCTCGAACCGCTGAGCGCAGCTTCCCACAACCGCGCAAACAAGGTCAGAGGCTGCGTTAGTCAGGTGTGGTTGGAGGTCGAGCCGACGGCGAACAGCAACGGCCAAATCACCCTGCACTATCGCGGCGACAGCGATTCCCACCTTGTGCGGGGGCTGATTGCGATCGCAATTGCGCTCTTTTCCGATCGAACGCCGGAAGAGATCCTCGGCGTCGATGCGCACGGCGTCTTTCGCGCGCTCGGCTTCGAGCAGCATCTGACGCCGCAGCGCTCCAATGGGGTTCGCGCCATGATTGATCGCATTCGCGCCGACGCTGCAGAGCTGAGGCTTGGCGCGCTTTCGTGAGGTGAGACTTTTGGGTCGTCAGCCATGGCTTATCGCGGCCGCCGGGACGGGGGCAGATCCCTGCCGTCAGGTAGATCGAGACGGCGCCAAGATGGGGCGGGGCGTCGGCTTGGGTCTTCGGCGCCTAGACTATCGTCAGCCCTCAGGCACCGCGAATTTCCGCGTGGCTGCTTCGAATTGGTCAACAATTCATTAATCCCGTTGGCGGAGAATGGAGGACAACACTTCGTCACGCGGGTGTCGGTTGATGAGCGAAAGCAGGGACTTGTGTGGCGGTCAGGCCTCAGGAACGGTCTCGGCGCGGTGTCGCTCGCGCGAACTCGTTCTCCTCGTCCATCCGCAACCCGAATCCGCGCCGGAGCCGCGAGCCCCCGCATCCGATAGGCTTTTCTCGTCGCGATTCGCGTTGGCCGCTGCAGCCGCGGTCGCCATTGTGGTTGCAGTGGCGGGGGCGCTGGTTTGGGAGCATCGCGAGCAGGCCGGCCTCCTTGCCGAGCGGACAAGGGAGACCGAGACCCTGGCCCAGACGGTCAGGTCGCTGAAGGTGCGTCTCGACGCCATCGACGCCGCCAAATCGGCTGAAGAACTGTCCGATTTGCGCCGGTCGGTCGGCGACATGAAGTCCACCGCGGTTTCGCCGCGCGAGTTCAATTCCGCCCTCGCGCAGCTTTCCCAGCGCGTCGACAAGCTGGACAATGAGGAGAGCGCAAAAGTCGACAAGCTCAGCGAGCGCGTGGAGCGTGACACGAGCGCGTTGACGGCTGAGCTTTCGACCCGCGTTGACAAGCTTGAGAAGAAAGTCGTGGCGCCAATTTCGGCTCCGGCGCAAGTCGGGCAGGCGGGGCAACCCCCGGTCCCACCCAAGTTCACTGCCAATGTCTCAATGGACACGACAGGATCGATCGAACGGCCGAGACCTCTCCTGCGCGGCTATATCGTCCTCGAGGCCCGGGGCGACGTCGCGCTGATCGGCGGACGTTTCGGCGAGCAGGAAGTGCGCAGGGGCGATTTTCTCCCGGGCGCCGGGCGGGTCGAACGCATTGAGCTCAGAGGCGGCAGGTGGACGGTGTTGACCAGCGAAGGGCTCATCGCCGCCGCTGACTTTCCACCGTATTGACGGTTTTCGTCGCGCCGCACGCGCCCATTCGTCAATTGAGCCCGAATGGGATTTCCCTGCCCGTCGGGAACCCATGAACGGCCGATTTCAAGCCTGAATTCCAGCAGCCGAGCGGGGCGCTTTCGATAAGCGGGCGCCTGTGTTACCAAGCCGGTTCGAGGCTTCCGCGCGTGGCGCGATCCCGGGATAGACCGCGCAGATGAGTGGACGGCCCACGAGTTTCAGTTACGAGGACCTTATCGCCTGCGGTCGGGGCGAATTGTTCGGGCCAGGCAATGCGCAGCTGCCCTTGCCGCCGATGTTGATGTTCGATCGGATCAGCGCGATTTCCGAAGCGGGCGGAGCGAACGGCAAAGGAGAGGTCCGCGCAGAACTCGATATCCAGCCGGACCTCTGGTTCTTCAATTGCCATTTCAAGGGCGATCCGGTGATGCCGGGATGTCTCGGCCTGGACGCGCTCTGGCAATTGACGGGCTTCTTCCTCGGCTGGCTCGGCCTGCCGGGTAGGGGCCGCGCGCTCGGGGTCGGCGAAGTCAAGTTCGCCGACCAAGTCCTTCCGACAATAAAAAGGGTTGTATACGGCGTGGACATCAAGCGCGTCTTCAAAGGCAAGCTGATCCTGGGCGTCTCCGACGGCTGGTTGGAGGGCGACGGCCGACGGATCTATGACGTGAAGGATATCCGCGTCGGCCTGTTCAGCCCCTCGAACGCGAGCTTGGCCTAGCGATTCGTCGCTGCGCGGGGCAACGGTGGAGACGAAAGGATGAGGCGCGTTGTCGTCACCGGCATGGGCATTGTGTCCTCGATTGGCAACAACGCCCAGGAGGTGACTTCCAGTCTTCACGCGGGCAAATCGGGAATTATGCGGGCCGAACGATTTGCCGAACTCGGCTTTCGCTCGCAAGTCCAGGCAGCGCCGACGCTTCGGGCCGAAGAGGCCATCGACCGACGGGCAATGCGCTTTCATGGCGGCGGCACGGCGTGGAACCACGTCGCCATGGATCAGGCGATCGTGGACAGCGGTCTCCGGCCTGACGAGGTCTCCCACGAGCGATCCGGCATCATCATGGGTTCGGGCGGGCCATCGACGCGCGCGATCGTCGAGGCTGCCGACATTGCCCGCGCCAAGGGCCCCAAACGCGTCGGGCCGTTCGCAGTGCCGAAATCCATGTCTTCGACCGCGTCGGCGACTCTGTCGACCTGGTTCAAGATCAAGGGCGTCAGCTATTCGATTTCATCCGCCTGCGCCACCTCCAATCACTGCATCGGCGCAGCCTACGAGCATATCCTCAACGACAAGCAGGACGTGATGTTCGCCGGGGGTTGCGAAGAACTCGATTGGACGCTGGCGGTGCTGTTCGACGCGATGGGCGCCCTGTCGTCCGCCTATAACGGCACCCCGTCGCGCGCATCTCGCGCCTATGACAGGAATCGGGACGGTTTTGTCATTTCGGCTGGGGCAGGCGTGCTGGTGCTTGAAGAGTACGAACGGGCAAATGCCAGAGGCGCCAAAATTTACGGCGAAATCGTGGGTTACGGCGCCACTTCGGATGGGCACGACATGGTCGCGCCCTCAGGCGAGGGCGCGGCGCGATGCATGCGTCAGGCGCTCGCGCGGGTCAAAATCCCGATCGACTATATCAACCCGCATGCGACTTCGACCCCGGTCGGCGATCTCAAAGAAATGGAAGCGATACGTCAGGTCTTCGGCTCAGGCGAATCGTGCCCGCCCATATCGGCGACCAAATCGCTGACCGGCCATTCCCAGGGGGCCACCGGCGTCCACGAGGCGATTTATTCACTGCTGATGATGCAGAACGGCTTCATCTGCGAAAGCGCACATATCGATGAACTCGACCCCGCCTTTTCGGATATGCCGATCGTGCGTAAGCGTCGCGACGGCGTCAAACTGAGATCGGCGTTGTCGAATTCTTTCGGTTTTGGCGGCGCCAACGCGACGCTCGTGTTCAAGCACGTGGACGCTTGAATCCTTCATCTTCGCCGCGTCGCGTGACAGGAACGGATCAACCTGTTGCGGCCCCTCACGAATCGATCCTGCAATTTCGGATGATGAGTACGTCATGGCGTCCGGCTTGATGAGCGGCAAACGCGGTCTCGTGATGGGCGTCGCCAACGATCATTCGATCGCCTGGGGCATAGCCAAGGCGCTGGCGGGGCAAGGGGCCGAACTGGCCTTCACCTACCAGAGCGACGCGCTCGGCAAACGGGTCATCCCGCTTGCCGAGGCGATTGGCTCGGCGCACGTGATTCCCTGCGACGTCGAGGACCTCGCCTCGGTCGACGCGGTTTGTTCGACTCTCGCTGCGGCGTGGGGCAACCTCGATTTCCTGGTCCATTGCATCGGATTCTCCGATCGCAATGAGCTAAAAGGGCGCTATGCGGATACAAGCCGCGAGAATTTCATCCGGACGATGCTCATATCGGCATTCTCTTTCACAGAGATCGCCAAACGCGCGGCCGAGATGATGCCCGCCGGCGGCGCGATGCTGACGCTCACCTTCGGCGGCGCAACGCGCGTTGTGCCGAACTATAATGTGATGGGGGTCGCCAAGGCCGCGCTGGAGGCGAGCGTGCGCTATCTGGCCGCGGACTTCGGTCGGGGAAACATTCGCGTCAATGCGATTTCCGCCGGGCCAATCCGCACTCTGGCCGGCGCGGGAATCGCTGATGCGCGCTTCATGTTCAATTTTCAGCGCGCCCATTCGCCGCTTCGGCGCACGGTGACAATCGAGAATGTCGGCGGCGCCGCGCTCTATCTGCTCTCGCCCCTTTCGGACGGCGTCACGGGGGAGGTGCATTTCGTCGACGCCGGTTACAACATCGTCTCCATGCCCCGCCCCGATGAGATCAAGAGTTGACGCCGGCGATTCCGATCCGGCTGGTCGACGCGCGCACACAGGGTCTGCTCGTTTTGGCGCTCCTGCGCATCGCGATCGTCGCTGTTGGATTGACTGGCCTTGCATTACCTTCGGACGCCGCCACTGGGAGGCGACCGGTCCATTCCCACCGCGATCCCTTCCACGATTACATCGCCTCGCTATGGCCGCTTGCCGAGCAGCGCGGAGTTTCGCGCCCGACCTTCGACGCCGCCTTCGCCGGCGTCTCCTTCGATCCGAAGGTCGTCGCGATGACGGAAGCGCAACCCGAGTTCGTGCGTCCAATTTGGGACTACGTCGACAGCGCCGTTTCCCCTGACCGTATTGAGCGCGGCCGCGCCAAGGCCATCGCCGCGAGCGTCTGGTTCGCCAAAGCCAAAGAGACCTACGGCGTCGATGACGCCGCGATCTTGGGCATCTGGGGCCTCGAGACGGATTTTGGCGACTATGTCGGATCGAACAATGTCGTTCGGGCGATGGCGACCCTCGCCTATGTTCGTTTTCGCGGCGATTACTTCCGCGACGAATTGCTGTCGGCGTTGGTCATCCTCGAGCACGGCGACATTCCCCCTGCGGTGATGCTCGGTTCATGGGCGGGCGCGATGGGGCAGACGCAGTTCATGCCGTCGAGCTACCTTGCCTACGCCGTCGATTTCGAGGGGCACGGCCGGCGCGATATTTGGAAGAGCGAAGCAGACGCTATCGGCTCGACTGCGAATTATCTGGCCAAGCACGGCTGGACCAAGGGCTTGCCTTGGGGTTTCGAGGTCGCGTTGCCTCCCAGTTTCGTCCTGACCGACGCGGACTCGACATCGCCCGCGCCATTCTCATCTTTCGCCGCCCGCGGCGTCAGAAGAGCCGACGGTCTGCCGTGGGCGGAAAAGGGCGAGGGCCGCCTTATGATCCTCGCTGGTCGCAAGGGACCGGTGTTTCTCATCACCGGCAATTTCGAGGTTATCAAAGCCTACAATAATTCGACGGCTTACGCTCTCTCGGTCGGGGTACTCGGCGACGCGGTCAAGGGCGGGCTGGGCGTGATCGCTCCGTGGCCGACCGAGGGCAGCCCGCTGAGCACGGGCCAAATCAAAACCCTTCAGGGCGAACTAAAGAAAATGGGTTACGACGTCGGCAATATCGACGGCAAGACCGGCGATGCGTTGCGCTCAGCGGTGCGCGCCTATCAGGAGCGCAACGGTCTTGTGCCCGACGGCTACGCCGACCTGGCGTTGTTCAAACGGGTCAGCGCCGCGCGGTGATTGTGCTAGCTGGCGGCGCGCTTGTCTGCCTATGGGCGCCATGCTAGGCGACGCCGAAGTGCGTTTGGGTTGCCCCAACGACCGCCATGAGGCGTTCGGACTGGCGGCGCTGGGAGCAGTTGACCATGCCTGATCAAAACGGCAACGGCGCCGAAGCGCCGCAGACCGGTCCGAAATTTTCGGTTCTCGCCCAGTATACGAAAGATCTGTCGTTCGAGAATCCCAATGCGCCGCGCACCTTGGGTCCGCAGCAGGCGGCTCCCAACATCTCGATCCAGATCAATGTCAACGCGCGCCAGCTCGCGCCCTCGGACTTCGAGGTGAGCCTCATGCTTGAGGGCGGGGCGGGCCAGGGCGCGGATACGATGTTCAAGTTCGAGCTCAATTACGCCGGCGTGTTCCGGGTCGAGAACTTTCCGCCGGAACAGGTCCAGCCGGTTGTCATGATCGAAGGGCCGCGACTGTTGTTCCCGTTCGCGCGCCAGATCATCGCCGATGCGGTACGCGGCGGCTCCTATCCGCCGCTCTATATCGACCCGATCGATTTTCACGCGCTCTATTTGCAGCGTCTGGCCGCTGCCGGCGGTCAGGAGCAGCAGCGAACAGCCTGACCTTTTCGTCGGCGACGCGGGTCAAACCGGCTGGGCCAGGTAGCGAAACCAGATCGCATCGACGCCAAGGCTTTTGATATATTGCGCGTGAGCGCTCGCCTCCCCGCTTTGGATCGGCGATTGATGCCGCGGCCTCGCCGCCCCACGCGGAGAAAACGGGGCGGCAAGCCGACCGGCAGGTTCTTCAGCCTCACCAAAGGCGAGCGAGCGCTGCCGGCCTCCGGTGAGCTCACAATAGACATCGACCAGAATTTCCGCATCGAGCAACGCGCCGTGCCTGACCCGCCGCGAGCGATCGATGCGGTAGCGATCGCACAAGGCGTCGAGACTGTTCGGCTGTCCGGGGTGCTTTCTTCGCGCCAGCGCAAGCGTGTCGACGACCTGGTCCATGCCGATCGGCTCACGCCCTAGCCTCGTCAGCTCCGCGTTGACGAAGCGCATATCGAATTCGGCGTTATGGATGACGAGCCTCGAAGCTCCGATGAAGGCGAGAAATTCGTCGACCACCCCGGCGAAGACCGGCTTGTCTTTGAGGACGGCCACTGTGTGGCCGTGGACGCGCGCGGCATCCTGGGGGACGTCGCGTTCCGGATTGATCAGCGTGTGAAAGGTCTTCCCAGTCAAGGCCTGATGGACAATCTCGACCGCGCCGATCTCTACCACCCGGTGCCCATCCGCTGGATCGAGGCCTGTCGTTTCCGTGTCGAGCACGATTTCACGCATGGCTGCGTCTGCCTCCGATGAGCGCTCCGCCTGCGCGCATGAATTGAGCGACGACCGTGCGGGTCAACTTATGGCTGCCCCGTGTGTCGATAATGAAATGAGCCCGCCGCCGCTTTTCGACGTCCGAGGCCTGGCGCGCGAGGACGGCCTCGAGTTTGGCCTCGGTCATACCTTCGCGCGCCATGGCGCGCGCGCGTTGGACAAATTCCGGCGCGCTGACGACGACGACGAGATCGACGTCCAAATCCCCGCCAGTCTCCAACAGAAGGGGCACATCGACGATCGCCATCCGCCGGCCCTCGGCCGCCGCCTGCTCGAGGAACCGAACCCGCGCCTTCGCGACCGAGGGATGCACCAGACCTTCAAGGCGCTCAAGCGCACTCACGTCGCCTAGCACGCGCGCCCCGAGACGCTCGCGGTCTATTTTTCCCTCGACCATGATGCCGGGAAATGCCGCCTCGATCGATTTCGCGCCTTCCGTGGCGTAGAATTCCCGCACAGCGTCGTCGGCGTTGAATATCGGGACGCCGAACTCGGCGAACATGGCCGCGACGGTCGATTTTCCCATCGCGATCGAGCCCGTCAGTCCAACGACAATCACCGCGCCTCCACGTGCGTCGCCAGGACCTCAGCCTCGACCAGCGCCCGCAGGGACGGCGTCACTCTCGGCTGCGCGCCGAACCAACGGGCGAAACCGGGCGCCGCTTGATGGAGCAGCATCCCCAAGCCCTCCGCGGCGCGCAAGCCGCGCGCCCTCGCAGCCTCGATGAGCGGCGTCCGCAGCGGAACATAGACGATGTCGGCGACGACCGCCCGGTCCGGGAGCGGGCTCAGATCGACGGCGAGCGGCGGCTGTCCGGCCATGCCGAGCACGCTCGTATTGACGAGCAGATCTGCCTCCCGCAGCTTCACTGTCACTTGAGCCCAAGGCGTTGCCACGATCGAACCTCCAAAATGCGCGGCCAACGCCTCGGCTCGGGCCTGGGTTCTGTTGACGACGGCGATGCGCTCGAATCCGCGCGACTTAAGCGCGTAGATGATTGCCCGGGCGGCGCCGCCGGCGCCAATGACGACCGCCAATTTCGCTTGCCCCGCCCAGCCGGGCGCGCTGTCGTCCATATTGGCCAGAAAGCCGGCAACGTCGGTATTGTCGCCCCACAGAAGCCCGTCGCGCCGCCACAACGTGTTCACGGCTCCGAGCGCCTCGGCGACCGGCGTTCGTTGGTCGCAAAGACTAAAGGCTGCCTCTTTATGAGGCGCTGTCACGTTGGCGCCGACGAGCTCGTCCTGGCCGATCTGGGTCGCGAACGGACGGAATTGTCCCGGCCGGACGGCAAATCTCTCGTAGCGCCCGGACAGGCCAAGCTCCTTGAGCCAGTAACGATGTATCGTCGGCGACCGGGAGTGGTCCACCGGCCAACCGGCCACCCCCGCGCGGGGCGCAACGGCATTGCTCATAGCGAGATCAAGTTTTCACGCCGTAGCCAAGCTAGGAGCGCGAGAATTGGCAATCCCAGAACAACGGAATACTCTCCTTCGATGCGATCAATAAGATGGGCGCCGAGACCCTCGACCTGATAGCCGCCGACCGACGCTAACGCCGCGGGGCCGACCCGATCGAGATAGCGCGAAATAGTCAACGGATCGAGCGTCCGGAGGCGCAGGTCTGCGTGATCGCTGTCGATAACCAGCGGCCGTCCGAAGCGGGCGACGCAAAAGGCGGAAGTCAGGCGATGCGTTTTGCCGGAAAGCGCGGCGAGCGACCGCGCAGCCTCCTCGAAATCACTGGCCTTGTGGAAGATCCTACCCTCCAGAGTGAGCGTTTGATCGGCGCCCAGGCAATAGGAATCTGGCCAGACCGCGCTGACGGCGAGCGCCTTGGCCCGCGCCAATTCGCTGGCGAGACTCTCGAGCGAACCGCCGCCCGCGACATGCCGGTCTTCGAGCGCCCGCTCGTCGACTTCGGCTGTGACAACCTCCGTGTCAAGCCCGACGGCTGACAAAAGGGTCCGGCGGGTGCGGCTCTTCGAGGCGAGAATCAAGGGCTGAGCCCCGCGCCACAGAGAAGGCGCCGGTCTCGGCGCCGAAATCCCGGCCACTTGCGCCGCCATCAGCCCTCGGCGATGAACTTTAGTCGGTGCGCACGATAAAGATCGAGCACTGCCGCCGCCGTCTCTTCGATCGACCGTCGCGTCACGTCGATTGTTGGCCAGCCACGTTCCGCGAACAGCCGACGCGACGCGGCGACCTCCTCAGCAACGGCGGCGCGATCGACATATTCGGTCCGCGTATCGGCGTTGAGCGACAGAAGGCGATTCTGACGGATTTGCACGATGCGATCGGCGGAAGCAATGAGGCCGACGACGAGCGGGCGGCGAAGATGGTCGAGCGCTCGGGGCAACGGGACATGCGGCACTAGCGGAACGTTTGCGGTCTTATATCCACGGTTCGCAAGATAGATGCTGGTCGGGGTCTTCGAAGTTCGACTCACTCCGAGGAGGACAATATCCGCATGGTCAAGATTTTCCGCCGCCTGTCCATCATCGCTTATCATGCTGAAATTCAACGCATCGATCCGTTTGAAATATTCAGCATTGAGCATATGTTGCGCCCCGGCTCGCGGCGTCGAGTTCTGTCCAAGGTAAGACTTGAACAACGTCAGGATCGGTCCCAGCACTGACAAGCAGGGCGAGCCCGATGCGGCGCAGCCTTCTTCAAGCCGTTTCGAGAGATCGGAATCGACCAGAGTAAAGAGAACGATTCCGGGCGCGTTCTCGATTTCGGCAATCACCCGACCGAGCTGCGCCGGAGTCCGGATCAGTGGGTAGACGTGTTCAATCGAGGCCACGCCTTGATATTGCGCCGAGGCGGCTCGCGATGCAGCGATCAGCGTCTCGCCGGTCGAATCCGAAACCAGATGAAGATGAAAATAGCTGCGGCCCAATGCGGCCCCCACGGACGGAATCGCGGCTGGTTATAACCGGCCACGCTTCTTGTGGACAGGCGTGGAAAGTGGGGCCGGCTTCCCTCAGCCATCGGCCCGCCCACCACAGCGGCGCTTGACGATTCACAGGCGTGCCCACTCGTACAAAATTTCGCCGATCGCAAAGACACGTATGAATTATGGGGAGAGCATACAACATATATTTGGCGATATTGGTCATCACTCAGAAATTGTTAATAAATGTTTAACCGCAGTGACCCCCTCGTCCCAGGCGCTCGCGCCTTTGGCGGCTTCCAGGATGGGTGGCTCCTTTGGATAGCGCTGGTTGTTTTCAAATCGAGTCCTGAAGAATAAGAATCACTTGCCATCTCGATTCTGATTTTGATCGCGAATGACGGCCGCAACTTGCGCCGCACTGGTCCGAGGCTCTAATGCCAGCGGCTGTTCAATAGGCGGATTAGCCGCCGATCATTGCGAAGTCTCGTATGATTCTCTGGGTCAAGGCGCTGCACATAGTCGCTGTCATCGCTTGGATGGCAGGGATGCTGTACCTGCCGCGGCTGTTCGTTTATCACGCCGACGCGCCCAAAGGTTCGACGCTCTCGGAAACCTTCAAGGTGATGGAGCGGCGGCTCCTCAAGGCAATCATCAATCCATCGATGATTGTAGTGTTTGTCACCGGGATCGCGCTCGCCTTCCTGACCGGGTATTGGCAGGCGCCCTGGCTCCAGGCAAAATTCGTACTGGTCCTCGGTCTTGGAGGGCTACACGGTTACTTTGCGCGCTGCGTCCGGGCTTTCGCCGTCGACGCCAACGCCGGGTCAGCCGGGTTCTATCGCGTCTTGAACGAAGTTCCCACCGTCCTCATGGTCCTGATTGTGGTTTTTGCCGTGGTGAAGCCTTTTTAGGCCTTTTGGAGCTTTAACGGCTGGCGCAGCAAATGGCCGTTGAAAAGTGTCGCAAACCCGACTATGTACCGACGCGACCCGTCAACACGGGTTCCTTGCGGCGCCGGATCGTCCGATCCCAACCTTCGTCGCGGCAGCCTGACACAACTGAACGCCGCTTCGAAACGTCAGCGCTATCTACCATCACGTCAGTGACTTTACGGGCCAGCGGGCCGGTAAGTCCGAGAGTAAGGTCCGCCAATGCGGGAAATGAAACTCAAGGAATTAAAGCAAAAGTCTCCGACCGAGCTCCTGGCGTTCGCGGAGGAAAACGATGTCGAGAACGCATCAACGATGCGTAAGCAGGAGTTGATGTTCGCGATTCTCAAGCAGCTCGCGAGCGTCGACGTTCAGATCATCGGCGAGGGCGTGGTCGAGATTTTGCAGGACGGATTTGCTTTCTTGCGGTCAGCCGACGCCAACTATCTTCCCGGTCCCGACGACATCTATGTCTCGCCGTCGCAGATCAGGCGGTTGGGACTGCGGACTGGCGATACGGTCGAAGGTGTGATCCGAAGCCCCAAGGAAGGGGAACGCTATTTCGCGTTGCTCAAATGTAACGGGATCAATTTCGAGGACCCGGAGAAGACGCGGCACAAAGTCCACTTCGACAATCTAACGCCGCTTTACCCTAACGAACGCCTGCGCCTCGAGGTGGAAGACCCAACTCGCAAGGATCTGTCGGCGAGAGTCATCGATATCGTCGCGCCTATCGGCAAGGGCCAACGGGCGCTGATCGTCGCGCCGCCGCGCACCGGAAAAACGGTGCTGCTGCAGAACATCGCTCAATCGGTCACCGCCAATCACCCCGAGTGCTATTTGATCGTCCTCCTGATCGACGAGCGCCCTGAAGAAGTGACGGACATGCAGCGGTCGGTGAATGGCGAGGTGGTGTCGTCAACCTTCGATGAACCGGCAGTCCGCCATGTCCAGGTTGCCGAAATGGTGATCGAGAAGGCCAAGAGGCTGGTCGAGCACGGGCGGGATGTAGTCATCCTGCTCGAACTCGATCACACGCCTGGGGCGCGCCTACAACACAGTGGTGCCATCGTCCGGAAAGGTTCTGACCGGCGGCGTCGACGCAAATGCGCTGCAGCGGCCGAAGCGATTTTTCGGCGCGGCGAGGAACATCGAAGAGGGCGGCTCGCTGACGATCATCGCCACCGCGCTCATCGATACCGGCTCGCGCATGGATGAAGTCATTTTCGAAGAGTTCAAGGGTACCGGCAATTCGGAAATCATCCTCGATCGCAAGGTCGCCGACAAGCGCACTTTCCCGTCCATGGACATCACGCGGTCTGGGACCCGGAAGGAGGAGCTGCTCGTGCCGCCTGACATTCTGAAGAAAATGTACGTGCTGCGCCGCATCCTCAATCCGATGGGCACGGTCGACGCGATTGAGTTTCTGCTCGGCAAACTGCGCGAGACTAAGACGAACGCAAATTTCTTCGAATCGATGAACACGTAAACTGGTTAGCCGCGGCCCTCGAGCGTGACCGGAGTTCCAGCCAAACGTAAAGGAGAGGGTCGCCCCGTGTCCCAGACGCCGAAGTCAGCCCTCGCCGATCTGCGAACAGAAATCGACCGCATTGACGCGGAGATGCACGAGCTTCTGATCGAGCGGGGGCGCGTCATTGGCCAATTGATCGAGATCAAGACGCGTCAGGGTGGGGGTTCGGCGTTCCGCCCGGTTCGAGAAGCCTCGATGATGCGCGCCATTGCCGAGCGGCATCGCGGGCGTCTCCCGCTCGATACCGTCGAAAGCATCTGGCGAGTGATCATTTCGACCTTCACCTATATCCAAGCGCCCTACCGCGTACACATCGATGTGTCCGGGGGCGACGCAGGAATGCGCGACTCGGCCCGGTTTCATTTCGGGTTCACCGTTCCGTGCGTACAGCACTTCGGCGCGGCCGATGTAATCCGCGCGGTCGGCCAATCGGGCGGCGATCTTGGTATGTTTGCGCTTGATGGGGGTCCGGGAGCCGCCGCGTGGTGGACGGAACTTGTCCCTCCGGAAGCGCCCAAGATAATTGCTCGGCTGCCGTTCGTGGAGCGCGCCGATCACCCGGCGGGTTTGCCGGTGTTCGTGATCTCGAGACCGCTGGTCGACGGAGCCGCCCGCGAAGTGGTCCTCGAGTCTATCGCGCTCGACCGCTGGCGCGCCGATGTTCCCCGCACATTGCGCAGAATCGGCGCCGAAGTGGTCGGCTCCGCGGCCAACGGGGTGGGACTTGCCCTGCTAGTGGCGCGGCCGGGGAATACCGCGGCGGATGCGGTGAGCGAGGCGCTGCGATCGGCCGGCGGCGCCGACGTGCGCGCCTTTGAGGTTGGCGCGCACGCAGATCGATTCGACGCTTCGGCGTTGCGCAAACGCCCGAATTGAGGCTAATCGAGCCCTTCATGACATCACATTCTGTCCGCAAACCTCAGCCGCGCCCAGAAATCCTGGCGATCGACCCCTATGTGCCTGGCAAGAGCCGGGTTTCGGGCGTGGCGAAAGTCCACAAGCTGTCCTCCAATGAATCGCCTCTCGGTCCATCTCCCAAGGCGATCGAGGCTGTGCGAGCGTTGGCCGACAGGCTTGAGTTCTATCCTGACGGAGCTTCAACGGCGCTGCGCGAGGCCATCGGTCGTCGGTATGGTCTCGATCCTGCGCGAATCATCTGCGGCAATGGCTCCGATGAGCTACTCGCTCTCCTGGCCCACGTCTTTCTGCACCCAGGCGATGAGGGCCTTTACAGCCAATACGGCTTCCTGACCTATCCGATCTGCATTCGCGCGGCCGGCGGGCTTCCTGTCGTCGCGAAAGAGACCGATAAGACAGCGAGCGTTGACGCGATTCTGGCGAAAACCAGCGCTCGGACGAAGATTGTCTATCTTGCCAACCCGAACAACCCGACCGGAACTTACATACCGTTCTCTGAGGTGAAGCGCCTGCACGCCGGCCTGCCGACGCACACGCTGCTCGTGATCGACGCAGCCTACGCCGAATACGTGACCCGCAACGATTACGCTGCAGGGCTCGAGCTTGCTTCGAACTCAGACAATGTCGTGATGACGCGGACTTTCTCGAAGATCCATGGTCTCGCGAGCTTGCGCATCGGCTGGGCCTACAGCTCGGCACATATTCTCGATGCATTGAATCGCGTCCGCGGGCCCTTCAATCTGAATGCGGCCGCCCAGGCGGCAGGCGTCGCCAGCCTAGAGGACGTCGCCCATATCGAGGGCGCGATCATGCACAATTCGCGCTGGCTGCCGTGGCTCGCCGAAGCGATCGCGAAACTCGGGATCGAGGTGACGCCGAGCGTCGGAAATTTTTTGCTCCTTACCTTCCCGAAAGATTCCGGCCGGACCGCCGCCGATGCGGACGCGTTTTTGAGCGCCCGTGGCTTCATCCTCCGGGCGGTCGCGGCTTATGGTTTGCCGGAGTCGCTGCGGCTGACGGTCGGCGGCGAGGAGGCCAACCGGGGCGTGGTCGCGGCGCTTGTCGAATTTATGCGGGGCGAAAGTGGTTGAGCGGCTTGGAGCGCCGCTCGTAGAGCCGATCTTCGACGAACTGGCGATCGTCGGCGTCGGGCTGATCGGTTCATCGATCGCCCGCGCCGCTCGCAGGCGGAACGCCGCGCGGCGCATCGTCGTCGCCGACCATTCGGTGCCGGTCCTTGAGCGGGCGAAGGCGCTCGGGCTCGGCGACGGCGTCACCGATGATCTTGCTCGGGCGGTCAGCAGCGCCGATTGCGTCATTCTCTGCGCGCCGATCGGCGCCTACGAAGCGGTCGGACGCGCCATCGCGCCGGCGCTGAAGCCGGGGACGATCGTGTCGGACGTCGGCTCGGTCAAAAGTGCGGTTATCTCCACCCTCAAGACAGTGCTGCCCGACCACGCCCGCCTCACGCCCGCGCATCCGGTCGCGGGAACAGAGCAGTCAGGGCCGGACGCTGGATTTGCGAGCCTATTCATGAACCGCTGGTGCATTCTCACTCCCCCCGAGGGGGCGGATGAGCACGCGGTGACGAAGGTCAAGGCGTTCTGGGAAACGCTTGGATCGCATGTCGAAATCATGGGCGCGGCCCATCACGACTTGGTGCTGGCGATCACCAGCCATGTGCCGCATCTCATCGCCTATAACATCGTCGGCACCGCTGCGGATCTCGAAGAAGTCACCCGGTCGGAGGTCATCAAGTTTTCGGCCGGCGGGTTCCGCGATTTCACGCGGATCGCCGCTTCGGACCCTACGATGTGGCGGGACGTCTTTCTGCACAACAAGGACGCAGTGCTGGAGATGCTTGGCCGGTTCAACGAGGATCTGACCGCATTGCAGCGAATGATCCGCCGCAGTGACGGCGACGGGCTATTCGCCTTGTTCACCCGCACCCGGGCCATCCGGCTCGGGATTGTCGCCGAAGGCCAGGAGACGGCGGCGCCGGATTTCGGCCGCCGCGCCGCCGAGGCGGACGGGCCGGTTTCATGACCACGTCGGCTGCTCTCCTGTCCGTTCCAGACAGGAGCCTCTGGGTGTTCGGATATGGGTCGCTGATGTGGCGGCCCGGATTCGCCTACGCGCGCCGATGCAACGCAATGTTACGTGGCTGGCGGCGAAGCCTGTGCGTCTTTTCCCATGTCTATCGCGGCTCGCCCGAGCGCCCTGGACTCGTCCTCGGCCTTGATCGCGGCGGCGCCTGTCCAGGAGTGGCGTTCGAGGTCGATCCGGCGCTGCGCGAGACGACGGTTCACTATCTCCGAGAACGAGAGCAGGTGACGGCCGTCTATCTCGAACGGATCGCGCCGATCACGCTTGAATGGGGCGAGCGCGTCCTCGCGTTGACCTACGTCGCTGACCGCCTCCACTGCCAGTACGCCGGACGTCTCGACCGCGAGGCGATGCTGACCTATGTGCGCGCGGGCAAGGGAAGGTCGGGCGACAACGCCGAATATGTGCTTGAGACCCGCGATCATCTGCATGCGATGGGGGTCAGGGATCGGGACCTCGATTGGCTCAGCGCCAAACTGAGAGGTCGCCAGTGACGGCGGGCCCGCGCCTTATCCCAGGCCGGTCGCAAGGTCGGCGACCGTCGCCGCCCGGTCCGCCGACAATGACGGGAGCAAATGGAGATGGAACTCGAGGCCAGGCCCGAAGGCGCGCAATTCGCTTTGCGCTCGAGCGACTACCGGCTCCGGAAAAGCGCCGGTGTCGCGCACGCAAATAATGCGCCGCCGGCGCGTATCTTCGCGTACGACCCCCAATAGGACGGCGTGGCAAAACGCCGGGCAGGTCGACGATGGGTACACAGAAAAGACATATCGGCGCCCGGATAGCCCTGTCCACGAACAAAACCGGGAGGCGAACGGCATGCCGGCTAGCGCGGCCAGAGCGTTGCCGCCCGTGGTAGCTCCTCCGTCGCTTAAGGAGGCGATCCATGGCGGCGGGGGCGGCTCGCACAGGCCGCGCGTCCGCTCAATCGTCGGAGCCATAATCTCCCAAGAAGGCGACATCGCTCGCACTCCAGACCAACGAGGAACATAAATAGAACATAGTAAGAATATCGTCAAGCCGAGCGCAGTGCTTTCGAATCGCTATTCGCACCTTCCGTCAGCACCGATGCCAGCGCCGGGTCTTTGGCGAGCGCTTCCGCGTTGAGACTGGCGCAGGCGGATTCGATCGTCGATTCAAGGCGCTGGCTAAAGGCGTCGCGGTCAAGGCCGGGCGCAATGACCGGCAAATATTCGATCACCGCCACGCCCTGCCGCCTCAGGAAGCCGTGCCGCCGCCAAAACAGGCCGGTATTGACGGCCACCGGCAGGCAGGGGACGCCCGTCTCGGCATAGAGAGCGGTCACGCCTTGTTTGTACTTCGGCGGCGCGCCGGGGGCTCGGCGGGTTCCTTCGGGATAAATGAACACCTGTCGTCCCGCGGCGAACACCGTCTTGGCTGAGGCGGCGATTTGCTGCAGCGCCTGTCTGCCTCGCCCGCGATCGATCGCGATCTGCTGCGAAACAATGAGATAAAGACCAAACAGCGGCACGTAGGTCAGCTGGCGCTTGAGGATGATGGCGAAGTCGGGCGCATATTTGAGCAGAGCAAATGTCTCGAGAAACGATTGATGCTTCGCCGCGATCAGCACCGCGCCGGAAGGAATGTTCTCAACCCCACGATATTCCAGTTTGAGATCGCAAATCACGTCCAGGAGCCAGACGGAGATCCCGCCCCACAGGCGGGCGAGCGCGAATACGGCTTTCCTGCCAAAAAACATGGTCGGCAGGCCGAGGATCATGAGAACGACCAGGTTCAAATAGAACAGGGCGTTGAATAGCAGCGATCGCGTTGCCAGCATTTTGGCCGTCGAGGTTACCCAGAAGAGAGAGACGCCGCGTGCTTCTTCAGGTCAGCGTTTGCAAGTGGCGCAACACGATCTCCCGCGAAAGCCAGCCAGTCAGCAGGGTGACCGCGCCGCAGACCAGCGCCAGCGCCGCATAGCCATAGGGACCGAGCGCGAACGATCCGAACATCGCCGCGATCTCGTCGCCGCCCGGCGAATGCGCCCACCAGAAAGAGAGCAGCGACGCCGCGGCGAAGAAAGCCATCGCCGCCAGTCCCCCGATTACCGATCCCCTAAGTCCCAGCCGGCGGAAATGGGTCTGAAACTCACTGGCGATAAACTTGTCGGACGCGCCGACCAGATGGAGGACTTCGACGATCTCACGATTGCCGGCCATTGCGCCGCGGGTGGCGAACCCGATCGCCGTCCCCATCGCCAGAATCATGAGGGCGAAGAGGGCGGCGGCGAGGACGACGACCGCGTCGGCCATCGTCCCGATTCGCGCCGCCCAGATACGATGGTCGTCGAGACTGGCCTGGGGAACCCCTGACGCCAGCGCCGCTCGCAACGCCGCGAGGTCCTCGGGCCGCTGGCTGCCGAGCCGGATGACGATGAGCCGGGGGATCGGCAATTGGCCGAGATCGAATCCATTGCCCAGCCACGGTTCGAGCAAACGCTCTGATTCGGCTTTCGAATAGGCGTGAGCGGACTCGACGCCCTTCGCCTGCGAGGCGATCAAGACGGCTTTGGCGACTAGGCTGTCGATATTGTCGCCAGGTCCAGCTTTGACCTGGATGGTGGCGTCGCGAAGCACCTCCGATCGCCAGGCGTGCGACGCGTCGGCGACAAGCAATGCCGCGCCCGCGGTCAGGCAGGCGAGAAAGGTCATAATCGCGATGACCACGACCAGCGCGCGGCCGGCGACCGAGTCGCTCGGTATAAGCTGCGCATCGCTCTCGAACGCCGCCTCCGGTTCGGCGGCAAGGAAAGGGTCGAGGATCGGTTCGTTCACGCCGACGACCCGTCGAAGATAGTAAGCTTGCCGTCGCCGACGACCAGCCTGCGGGCGAAGCCGAATTGGTCCATGAGCTGAAGGTCATGGGTGGCGATGACGACCGCCGTCCCGAGCCGATGAAGCTCAACGAACAATCGCAGTAAGCGCCGGGCGAGGCCGGGGTCGACATTGCCGGTCGGCTCGTCCGCGAGCAGAAGTTCCGGCCGTACGATCAGCGCCCGCGCGATCGCCGCGCGCTGCTTCTCGCCGCCGGAGAGCACTGGCGGGGGCGCATTCATGCGGTCGCCGAGACCGACCCAGCGCAGAAGTTCGACCACTTCGGCCCGATACCCCGATTCCTCGCGTCCCATCGCCCGTAACGGCAGGGCCACGTTCTCATAGGTGGTGAGATGATCCAACAGGCGAAAGTCCTGAAACACCACGCCGATGCGGCGCCTCAGCGCTGTCAGGTCGTCTTTGGTCAAGGCCGCGGCGTCGCGGCCAAAGACACGCACCGTTCCCCGGGTCGGGCGCAGCGCGAGCAACATGAGCCGCATGAGGGTCGTCTTGCCGGCGCCGGACGGGCCGGTGAGGAACTGAAAGCTCTGCGGGGCGATGGAAAAATTGAGGTCGCCGACGACCTCCGGTCCCATGCCGTAGCGCAAACCGACGTTTTCGAACCGTAGCAACGCGATCCCCGGGGACGGCGAGGGCTGGCCGCTTAACGCGGCTTTAACCGTGTTTCCAAACAAATGCCAGCCGTCTTCCACCCCATCAAAACGGCGAGGTCAGACGTCATAATTCTAGACCGCCAGTCCGGCTCAAAGCGGGATCAGGGTTCCCCCGAAACCATGGGTCGCGGCGCCGCGCCAGCGTTCGTCTTACTCGGCCTCATGATCGCCGCGACAACCATGATTGCCGCGCGGGCCGCGATCGTCAGGGCTGCGCCGATGACGGCGGCGGCCTATGCGTCTTTGGGCATACCGGTCAATCTTCGCGGCCTCGCGATCGACGGCGTCCGAGCCACGATCGCCGGGCCGGCCGAAGACGGCCGGGAGCTCATCGTCACCGGCGAGATCGTCAACCTGCGCCAGGTCGAGACGCCCGCGCCGAACCTGCGCCTCACGGCGCGCGGCGGCGACCAGCGCGAGCTCTACGTCTGGACGGCCCGGGAGCCGAAATCCCGTCTTGGTCCTCACGAACGGGTCGCCTTCCGAGCCAGGCTGGCGGCGCCCCCGCCCGGCGTTCGCGACGTGCTGGTAAAATTCGCCGCGCCGGGAGATAAAGCATCGTTCACCGAGTGAGGGTCATGAGCGGCGCGAGGCAGGTCAAGGTTCTGTTCGACGAAAGATCAATCGCCGAGCGAACGGAGGCGCTTGCCCGGGAGATCGCGGCGGTCGACCCGAAAGACCTCTTGGTTGTCGCCATCCTCAAGGGGTCGTTCATGTTCGCGGCCGACCTGTTGCGGGCCCTGCATCGGGTCGGGCTTGAGCCCCAGGTCGAATTTTTTCACCTGTCCAGCTACATGGACGGGACGGTGTCGAGCGGCACAGTGAAGATCCTTCGGGATATCGAGTCGTCAGTGCGCGATCGAGACGTCCTGCTGGTTGACGATATCCTCGAATCGGGTCGAACGCTGGCCTTCGCCAAGGATCTCCTGGCGGCGCGGGGCGCGCGGCGGGTTTTGGTCTGTACAATGCTGGAGAAACCGGGCAAGCGGGCGGTCGAAATCGGCGCCGATTTCGTAGGCTTTGTGTGCCCCGACGTGTTTGTCGTCGGTTATGGCATGGACGTCGCCCATTGCTATCGCGAATTGCCTTTCATCGGCCTTGTGGTCACCGCACAGGACGCGGCCTAACTCGGCCCATTTCGGAGGCCACCAGTCCTTGTTCGAGAGCCGCTTTCAGTCTTTCGTCGAGCTCGGCGATCCTTCGCACGGGTTCGCTCGGGCCAGCGCATTGCGCGCCGAATTGGCCAAGGCGGGCCTCGCAGGCTTCATCGTTCCCCGCGCCGACGAGCATCAGAACGAATATGTGCCTCCAAGCGCCGAGCGGCTCAGATGGCTGACCGGATTTGCCGGCTCGGCGGGGATCGCGGTGGTGCTGAATGACGCGGCAGCGCTGTTCGTCGACGGCCGTTATACGGCGCAAGTGGAGACCCAGGCGGACGGTTCGGTGTTCGAGTTCCGGCACATCGTCGACGAACCGCCGACTGAATGGATCGCGCGCAAGCTCAAACCCGGCGACAAGCTCGGCTATGACCCCCATCTCCATACGCCCGACGCCGTCGCGCGCCTCGCCGCCGCCTGCGAGAAGGCGGGCGGGGCGCTGGTTGCGGTCGACTCGAACCTAATCGATGCAGTGTGGCTTGATCGGCCGCCGGCGCCGGTCGGCTTGATTTCGCCGCACGCGATCCGATTCGCCGGCGAAAGCGTGGGCGCGAAAATAGTCCGGGCGCGGAAAGCCTTGACGCCGTCGGAAGGCCTCCTGATCAGCGATCCGCACAATCTGGCGTGGCTGTTCAATATTCGCGGCTCGGATGTCTCTTACACGCCCCTTCCTTTGGGCTACGGCTATCTCCCGCTCGATGGACCTCCGCTTGTTTTTGTCGACGGCAGGAAGCTGACGGCGGCGAGCCGCCAGGGTCTCGCCCGGCACGCGGAGATCCACGAGCCGGCCGTCCTCGAGGGGTTCATCGAAGGCCTGGGCAGGCAAGGCCTGCACGTCGCATTCGACGTCGCGACCGCGCCGGCCTATCTGACCCAGGTCATCGAGCGCGCGGGGGGTAGGGCTGAACTTAGGCCGGATCCAATCACCCTGATGAAGGCGGTGAAGAACCCGGTTGAGCTCGCGGGCGCGCGCGCCGCCCATGAGCGCGACGGCGTGGCGATGGTCCGGTTCCTCTCCTGGTTCGCGGGCGAAGCGTCGCGCGGCCGCCTGACCGAGATCGACGCGGTCAAGGCGTTGGAGACGTTTCGTCGTGAGAGCCCCGCCCTCAGAGACATTTCCTTCCCGACCATCGCCGGCGCCGGGCCGAATTCGGCCATCCCCCATTATCGGGTCAGCGATGCCTCCAACCGCAAAATCGAGCGGGGCATTTTTCTCATCGACAGCGGCGCGCAATATGAGGACGGCACGACCGATATCACGCGCACGATCGCCGTCGGACGGCCGACGAGCCTGATGCGCGACCGTTTCACCCGGGTGCTGAAGGGCCACATCGCAGTCGCCCGCGCCGTTTTTCCTCCGGGAACGACGGGGGCCCAGATCGACGCACTGGCCCGCACGACGCTCTGGCGCGCCGGGCTTGATTTCGACCATGGCACCGGACACGGCGTCGGCTCTTACCTCTCGGTCCACGAAGGTCCACAGCGCCTCGCCAAGACCGGAACAACCGCGCTCGCCGCCGGCATGATCGTGTCCAATGAGCCCGGCTACTATGCCGCTGGCGCATTCGGCATCCGGATCGAGAACCTAGTCGCGGTCGAGAAGCGGGCGATTCCCCGCGGCGAGCGGCCGATGCTGGGCTTCGAGACGCTGACCCTGGCGCCGATCGATCTTGCGCTCGTCGAGCCGAAACTGTTGGACCCCGACGAGACTGGGTGGCTCGACGATTACCACGCGCGGGTGCGTAAGACCCTGTCGCCGCTCGTCGACGCCTCGACTCGCCGCTGGCTGACGCAGACGACCCGGCGCCTCGCCGTCCGAAAAGGGAAAGGCAGCCGCCCAACCTCGTCCTGAGCCGGCAGCAGAACCGCGGCGTCGATAGTCGCTCCAGTATGCTGCCGGCACGGCAGCTTTCTGTCCTTCAAGACATGCCTTGGGCGCTCCTCTCAGGACGAGGAGCCGCTTGCTCCCCTCCCCCGCAGTTCGCGCAGGTGCGCAACCAGGCCCGCGGTCGACGCATCGAGCGCGGAGGCGCTTGAAGCGGGATCGGCGACAATCGGCGCAAGGCTCGAGGCGAGCTCCTTGCCCAATTCGACGCCCCACTGGTCGAAGGAGTTGATGTCCCAGACGGCGCCTTCAGTGAATACTTTGTGCTCGTAGAGGGCGATGAGGCGGCCGAGCGTCCGCGGATCGAGACGGCGGTAGAGAAACGTGCTGGTCGGACGGCTGCCGGAAAAGCTCTTGTGGGGCGCAAGTCGAATCGCGTCGGCCTCGCTCGCGCCCTGGCGGCGGGTCAACGCCTCGGCCTCCTCGGGCGTGCGACCGTGCATCAGGGCCTGTCCTTGCGCGAAGCAGTTGGCGACCAGGAGATCGTGATGGTGGGCGTCGGCCTCGGTCGGCGTCGCCGCGACGAGAAGATCGACCGGAACGATTTCCGTTCCCTGATGGATGAGCTGAAAGAACGCGTGCTGGCCGTTGGTGCCGGGCTCCCCCCAGACCACCGGGCCGGTGGTGGTGTTGGCCTGCGAGCCGTCGAGCTGAACGTGCTTGCCGTTGCTCTCCATTTGCAATTGCTGGAGATAGGCGGGGAAGCGCCCAAGCCGCTGGTCATAAGGGATCACAGCGTGGGTGGCGTGGCCGAGGATGTTGCGGTTCCAGACGCTAAGAAGCCCCATCAGCATCGGAATGTTCTTGGCGATCGGCGCGTCGCGGAAGTGCTGGTCGACCTCATAGCCGCCGTGCAGAAATTCGTTGAAGCGGTCAGGACCGATGGCGATCGCGAGCGGAAGCCCAATGCTCGACCAGATCGAATAGCGGCCGCCGACCCAATCCCAGAAGCCGAACACCCGCGTCGGCTGGATGCCGAATTGCGCTACCTTGTCGAGTTGGGTCGAAACAGCGGCGAAATGGTCGTGCACCGCCGCCTCGCCGAGCCCCTGGGCGATCCAGGCGCGCGCGGTCGCCGCGTTGGTCATGGTCTCTTGGGTGGTGAAGGTCTTCGACGAGACGATGAAGAGGGTCCGAGACGGGTCCAGCCCGCGCAGGGTGTCGCCGATGTCCGCCCCATCGACATTGGAGATGAAGTGGCTGCGCAGCAGCGGCGGCGCGTACGGAGACAAGGCGCGGGTGGCCATCGCGGGGCCGAGGTCGGATCCGCCGATGCCGATATTGATGACGTCAGTCATGGGCTGGCCGAGGGCTCCGCGCACCCGTCCCTCGCGGACGTCGGCAGCGAAATGGAGCATCTTCTCTCGCGTGCCGACGACCTCCGGCATGACGTCCTGGCCGTCGACCTTGACCGGCTTGCCGGAGAAATTGCGCAAGGCGGTGTGCAGGACAGCGCGCTTCTCGGTGACGTTGATTTTCTCGCCGGCGAACATCGCGTCTCGCCGGGCCTCGACCGCCGCCGCCTTGGCTAGCTCTACAAACCCCGCAACAACATCGGCGTCGACGCGCTGCTTGGAATAGTCGAACAGGAGATCGTCGAGGGTGACGCTGAACTCCTTGAATCGCGCCGGATCGTCAGCGAAATCCGCTCTCGCCGCCCGCGCAAGCACGCCCTCGCGCATGCGGGTCAATTTCGCCAATGCCGTCAGAGTCGCCTTGGTCGCCATGGGCCTTTTCCTTTCCCCCGCTTACCGTTAAGCGTGACGCCGCCGCGTCGAGACCTATTCATATGCCGCCCCTCCTACAATTGCGAGACACCGTTCTGACGCTCGGCGGCTCGCCGCTTCTGGACGGTGCGGACCTGTCGATTTCTCCCGGTGACCGCATCGCTGTCGTTGGGCGCAACGGTTCGGGCAAATCGACCCTGTTTCGCATTGCGGCGGGGCAGGTCGCGTCGGATCGTGGAACTCGCTTCGTCCAGCCTTCTGCGCGCCTCGCCTACCTGCCGCAGGAGCCGGACACGTCCGGGTTTGCGACCACCCTCGACTATGTGCTTGGCGGGCTCCGCGAATTCGACGACCCGTACGCGGCGAGAGCGATGATGGCGGAACTCGGGGTCGACGCGACCGCCGATCCCGGGCGTCTTTCCGGCGGCGAAGCGCGGCGGGCGGCGCTGGTCAGGGCGTTGAGCGCCGAACCCGACATTCTGTTGCTCGACGAGCCGACCAATCACCTTGATCTCGTCGCGATCGAATGGCTGGAGGCGCGCCTCGCCGGCAGCCGGTCGGCGCTAGCGGTCATCAGCCACGACAAGCGGCTGCTCACGGACCTGACCCTTGCGACAATCTGGCTCGATCGCGGCCGAACGCGCCGGCTCGACCAAGGGTTCGGCGCATTCGAGGCCTGGCGCGACATGAAGCTTGAGGAGGAGGGGATCGAGCGCCACAAGCTCGACCGGAAGATTGTTAACGAAGAGCACTGGATGCGCTACGGCGTCACCGCGCGCCGCAAGCGCAACATGCGGCGTGTCGGAGAGCTTGCCGATCTCAGGCGCGAACGGCGCGAAGCGCTACGGTCGGTCGGCGTCGTCGCCATGATCGCGCAGGACGTAAAAGCGGCGGGCGCGCTGGTGATCGACGCCGATCGGATAAGCAAGGCCTATGGCGATCGCCCGATCGTGCGCGATTTCTCGCTCCGCGTCATGCGCCGCGACAGGATCGGAATCGTCGGCGCCAACGGCGCCGGCAAGACGACGCTCATCAACGTTCTGACCGGCGTCCTTGCGCCCGATTCGGGGTCCGTGCGTCTTGGCGCGAATGTCTCGATGGCCTCTCTTGATCAAGGGCGCGACTCGCTCGAGCCGGCGACGACCCTCGTCGACGCGCTCACCGGCGGCGGCAGCGACACCGTGACGATCAATGGCCAACAGCGGCACGTTGTCGGTTACATGCGAGACTTTCTGTTCCCGCCCGAGCAAGCCCGAACGCCGATCGGGAGATTGTCCGGCGGCGAGCGCGGGCGACTGATGCTGGCGAGAGCGCTCGCGCGGCCGTCGAACCTGATGGTTCTCGACGAGCCGACCAATGACCTGGATATCGAGACGCTCGATCTCCTGCAGGAGTTGCTCGGCGACTATGCGGGAACGATTCTGGTCGTCAGCCACGATCGCGATTTTCTCGACCGGGTGGCGACTTCGGTCATTGTCGGCGAGGGGGACGGGCGATGGGTCGAATATGCGGGCGGCTATTCCGACATGATCGCCCAGCGCGGACGCGGTCTGGCCGGTCCACTCGCCGCGCCGGTTCAGGCGGCGGAAAAGCCGGATAGTCCGCGAGTTCGAGCGGGCCGCGCCGAAGCGCAAGCTCGGATTTAACGAGACACGGGCGCTGGAGGCGCTGCCGCGGCGAATCGAGAATCTTCGCGCTGACCTTGACGTGCTTGAGCGCAAGCTCGCCGACGCCGACTTCCCCATCCGTGAGCCGTCCGGGTTTTCCGAGGCGACAAAGAGATACGGCGAATTGCGCGACGCGCTGGCGTTGACCGAAGACGAGTGGCTCGGGTTGGAAATCCTGCGCGAGGAGCTCGAGCGGCAATAGCCGAGCCGCCGTCCTTGGCCTGTCTCAAGGTTCGCGATGATTTCTATTGAAAAAGCGTTCGGCGGCGGGATAGCGGCTTGGTTTTCCTTGCGTCCGGCTTTGACGTGCTTGCTTGGGCTTTGACATCCTTGCCCAGCCTTGGAAAGCCCTGCCTCGGGTTTTGATTCCTCGCCGAGCGCGCTACGGCGCAAGCGCGGTCTCGACCAGCTCGACCCAATAGCTCATGCCGTAGGGCAGGGCCGCGTCGTTGAAGTCATAAGACGGGTGATGGAGCTTTGCGCTGTCGCCGTTGCCGAGGAAAATGAACGCGCCCGGCCGCGCCTCGAGCATGAACGAGAAGTCTTCAGCGCCCATGACCGGGGCGACATTCGAATCGACGTGGGATTTGCCTGCGACCTTGCGCGCGACGGCAGCGGCGAACTCGGTCTGCGCTGGATGGTTGACCGTTGCGGGATAGCCGCGACGATATTCGACCCGCGCCGTCGCTCCGGCCGCCAAGGCAAGACCGGCGACGATCTCGCGGACCCGTTTTTCGACCGCGTCGCGCGTCGCGGCCCGGAGCGTGCGGACGGTGCCGTTGAGCCAAGCGGATTGGGGGATGATGTTGCTGGCCGAGCCGGCGTCGAAGCGGGTGATCGAAACGACGCAAGAGTTGAGCGGATCGACACTGCGCGACGCGATGGTCTGGAGGGCGAGCACGATTTGCGCGCCCAGGACCACCGGATCGACGCCTTGATGCGGCATCGCCGCGTGGCCGCCCTGGCCTTCGATCGTGATCGTGATCTCGTCAGCGGCGGCCATGAGCGGCCCTTTCCGCAACATGAAGGAGCCGACCGGCAGCGACGGCCAATTGTGCATGCCGTAGACTTCCTCGATGCCGAATTGGTCCATCAGGCCATCGTCGATCATCGCCATTGCGCCGGCCCCGCCCTCCTCGGCGGGCTGGAAGATGACGACGGCATTGCCGGCGAAGTTGCGTGTCTGCGCCAGGCACCGCGCCGCGCCGAGCAGCATCGCCGTGTGCCCGTCGTGACCGCAGGCGTGCATTTTGCCCGGGATCCTGGAGCGATAGGGGAGGTTGGTCGCCTCCTCGATCGGCAGCGCGTCCATGTCCGCACGGAGCCCGATGGCGCGCGCGCTCAAACCCTTTGCGCCGCGAATCACGCCGACCACGCCGGTGCGGCCGATCGAAGTCTTGACATCGTCGCAGCCGAAAGCGGCGAGCCGGTCGGCGATATATTTGGCGGTGAACTCGACGTCGTAGAGGAGCTCGGGGTTTTGGTGGATGTCACGGCGCCAGGTCTGAGCGTCTTGGACGAGGTCCTGGACGGCGGAGGGGATCGGCATCGGAAGCTCCTTCCAAACTCCCTCAGGTTGAGGGCGCGGCCTCGGCGGTGTCAATCGGCGCGCGGCGGTAACCGTCTGCGGTGGAGAAGGAAAATTGCCTGTTCGCCCAGCAGATTCCAGGCCCATTTTGGCCAGATGGGATTGAGCGGCCGGCCGCGTGGGTCGAGCGCCGCGCTCTTGTCGATCGTTGCGCCGACCTCGCCCGCGAGCGCGATGAAATCGGCAATGGTGCAGAAATGGATATTCGGCGTGTCGTACCATGACTGCGAAAGGCTCTCGGTCACCGGCATTCGGCCGAGAAGGGCGAGCTGCGTCCGGACTCTCCAATGGCCGAAATTCGGGACCGAAACGATCGCCCGACGGCCGATCCGCAGCATATGCTCGAGCACGACCCGGGGCTGGCGGGTGGCCTGCAAGGTCTGCGACAGGATCACATAGTCGAAGGCGTCGTTCGGGTAATCGACGAGGTCGGCGTCGGCGTCTCCCTGAATGACCGAGAGCCCTTTCGCGACGCAATCGTTAACGCCTTGCTGCGAAAGCTCTATGCCGCGTCCGTCGACATTTCGCTCTTCGACGAGCAGCCGGAGCAGCTCGCCATCGCCGCAGCCGACATCGAGGACGCGTGAACCGGGCGCGACGAGTTCGGCCACGCGCAGAAGGTCGACCCGCGGCGGGGCGAGGGTCCTGGCAAGGGTCAAGCAATGCCCCTCGCTCGCGCGGCGGCATCGATGAAGCCCCTCGTGGTGTCGACGAGGTCCGGGACGTCGAGCAGGAAGGCGTCATGACCGCGATCGGTCTCGATTTCGACGAACGACACCGAGGCGCCGCCGGCGTTGAGGGCGCGCACGGTCGCCCGCGAGTTGCTGGTGGGAAACAGCCAGTCGGAGGTGAACGAGACGACGCAGAAGCGCGTCCGGGAGTTTTTGAACGCGCTAGCGAGCGATCCGCCGTAGTCCGCCGCGAGGTCGAAATAATCCATCGCCCGCGTCATGTACAAATACGAGTTGGGATCGAAGCGTTCGACGAAGATCGTGCCTTGGTGACGTAGGTAGGATTCGACCTGAAAATCCGCGTCGAACGAAAACGTGCGCTCCGAACGATCCTGCAGGTTGCGGCCGAAGCGTCGGTGCAAAGCGGCCTCGGAAAGGTAAGTGATGTGGGCCGCCATACGTGCGACTGCGAGGCCCTTCGCGGGGCGCGTGCCCTCGATAAGATAGCGCCCCCCGCGCCAATCCGGATCGGCCATCACAGCTTGCCGGCCAACCTCATGGAAGGCGATGTTCTGCGACGAGTGGCGCGCCGCGGTCGCGATCGGGAGCGCGGCGAAGACACGATCGGGATAGCTTGCGGCCCATTGAAGGACCTGCATGCCGCCCATGGAGCCGCCGACGACGCAAAACAACGTGTCGATGCCGAGATGATCGATCAGCAGCGCTTGTGCTCGCACCATGTCGGCGATCGTGACGATCGGAAAATCGAGTCCATAAGGTTCGCCAGTTTGCGGATTGACGGAGGCGGGGCCGGTGGAACCCATGCAGCCGCCCAGGACGTTCGGGCAAATGACAAAAAATCGATCAGTGTCGAACGGGCGGCCGGGGCCCACCATCGTCTCCCACCACCCGGGCCGCCCGGTCACCGGATGCAGATTAGCGACGTGCTGGTCGCCTGTGAGGGCATGACAAATCAGGAGAGCGTTGGATTTTGCTGCGTTCAGCGCGCCATAGGTCTGATAGGCAATGGTGAGCGGCGCCAGTGCAGCACCCGAATCCATCCGCAGCGGCGAACCGGGGCCTAGTCGTAGCGTAGGACTGTCCGGCGAGACGGATTGGGCGGTTGCCCCGCTCAAAAAGGCCGAAGCGTCCCCCACGGTTTGCCTTTCCACGTCCACCGACTCTGTTCTCTTTGCCGAACAGATCGTTTGCTATAGAGAAAGGCTCAGAAATTGCAAGCTCGTCCGCGCTGACCCGTCCCAGCGACCGAAACTGTCGGCGCACGTTCGCCCGGCGGCCAAATAGCTCCAAGCAAAACCAAGCCAATCCAAATAAAATTGCTTGGTCTTATTCGTCAGAATCGGGACTTTTCAATGGGTTATGGCGGAAAAATAAAAAAATCCCCTCTCCTTTGGTCTCGTCGCCCGGCCCCCTTGCGAGAGGCGGGGAGATCCGGCGAGTTGGGGAAGGTGTAGCACAGATTCTGATTTTCGTAAAGAAATTGCATGCGCTTTTTGTGGCCATCTTGGCTCCAGCGAATCCGCACGGATGTCTCTTGAACTAACCGGAGTTCCTCGCCAGCCCGGCGACGATCTCGTCGCCCATCTCGCTTGTCGACACGAGGCGGTCCTGGTCGCCGCGGATGTCAGCCGTTCGCAAGCCGTCCGCGAGCACGCGGGCGATCGCCGCGTCGAGCCGGTCGGCGGCCGCATTGAGTCCGAACGAATAGCGCAGCGCCATCCCGAACGATCCGATCATCGCAATCGGATTGGCGAGCCCCTTGCCGGCGATGTCGGGCGCCGATCCGTGAACCGGCTCGTAGAGCGCCTTGCGCTGGCCGCTCCTCGGATCCACGTCGCCGAGCGAGGCCGACGGCAACATGCCGAGCGAACCGGTCAACATCGCGGCGACGTCCGACAGCATGTCGCCGAACAGGTTATCGGTGACGATGACGTCGAATTGCTTCGGCCAGCGCACAAGCTGCATGCCCAAAGCATCAGCGAGCTGATGCTCCAATTTGACCTCGGGATATTCCCGCTTGTGGAGGGCGGTCATCACCTCGTGCCACAGCACGCCGGACTTCATCACGTTGCGCTTCTCGCTCGACGTGACCTTGTTTCCCCGCTTGCGCGCGAGTTCGAAGGCGGTCCGGCCGATGCGCTCGATTTCGAAGGTGTCGTAAACCTGGGTATCGATGGCGCGCTTCTGTCCATTGCCGAGATCGATGATCTGCTTCGGCTCGCCGAAATAGATGCCGCCGGTCAGCTCGCGAACGATCATGATGTCGAGCCCCTCGACGACCTCGGGCTTGAGCGACGAAGCGGAGGCCAGGGCCGGGTAGCAGATCGCCGGCCGCAAATTGGCATACAGGGCCAGGTCCTTGCGCAATCGCAGCAGTCCCGCCTCGGGACGAACGTCGTAAGGAACGCCGTCCCACTTCGGGCCGCCGACGGCGGCCAACAAGACGGCATCAGCTGCGTCCGCCAGCGCCATGTCCGCATCGCTGATCGCCCGTCCGTGGGCGTCATAGGCGCAACCGCCGACCAGCCCCTTTTCCGTCTCGAATTTGGCGACCCCCTCGCTGGCGAAGAGATCGATAATCTTCTCGACTTCGGCCATAACTTCCGGACCGATGCCGTCGCCGGGAAGCAGAAGGAGCTTGAAGGTCGTCATGTCAGCTCAACGGTCTGGGAAAAGCGCGGCCGTGTGCTAGACGATTTCGCCATGACGCGAAAGCCCGGGGCGGTGATCAGCCCGCGATTGAGGTCGAGCCGATGAACGTCATCAACAGCGCCGCGGCGGACGGCTTCATTCAGCGACTGCCGAAGGAGATTCGCTTCTACCTGGTTCACGGGCCGGACGAGGGACTCGCGCATGAACGGGTGAAGGCGATCATTCGCAATCTGATCGATGGCGACCCGGACCCGCTGCGGCTGGTGCGCCTCGACGGCGACGCGGTCGCGCGCGATCCGGGCGCGCTTGCCGATGAAGCCTATGCGGTCTCGATGTTCGGCGGGGCGCGCGTGATCTGGATCGACGCACAAGCGCGCGATCTCCTGCCGGCGCTCGAGCCTTTGTTCGCCCGGCCGCCGACCGATTGCACGATCGTCGTCAAGGCGGGACAACTCAGGAAGGGAACGGGTTTACGGGCCGCCTTCGAAACCTCAGCCATCCGCGCTTCGATCGAATGCTATTCCGATGACGCAAATGCTCTCGAATCGCTCATCGACACGGAGGCCCGCGCTGCCGGGCTTTCGATCGCGCCGGACGCGCGGGCGGCGCTTGTCGCGCTCACCGGCGCCGACCGTCAGACGACGCGCGGTGAAATCGCCAAGCTGATGCTCTATGCGCGGGGAAAATCCGCCATTACCGCCGAGGACGTCGAGGCGATCGTCTCCGATGCGGCGCCGTCCCATCTCGACCAAGTCGTCGACCACGCGCTGCTCGGCGACCTCACGGCGGTCGAGACGTCGCTGACCCGTTTCTTTCATGAGGGGGGCGAAGCGGACCATTTGATGATGCGGCTCGTCGCGCGATTGATCCTATTGCACCGGCTCCGGCTCGAAATGGATCAGGGCCGGCCGTTCGACGCCGCCTGCCAGGCGCTCTATGTCAAATTGCCTATGTCGGCCCGGCGCGCACTTGCGAGGCAGGCTGATCGCTGGACCTCGGAATCGATCGCGCAACGGCTGCCGGCGGTTCGGTTGGCGAGCGCGCGGGTTCGGGGCGACTCGCGAGTTGGCGAGGTGTTGGCGAGTCGCGCGCTTTGGTCGCTTGCGTCGCGGGGTCGCGGCGCGAGGGGGTGAGCTCGGATGGAGTTATGTCCAATAGTACTTAGATACTTCGTCTTGAATCCTGTCTGAGACCGCCTTTTGCTCGGCGGTTGGCAGATCGGCGCGTTCCAATTCAATTTACCCTGGATATCCGGTGCTAACCTTGACGACCATATAAGTTATGTCAGGTCGACCCGCCTGAGTTTCGTCTCGGCTAATCTCATCAAGAACAGTCTTCCATGGCCCTTGCGCTGGAAGTCCTAGCGCTGCTCCAAGCTGCGTATAGGTTAGTACTTTGCCGGCAGCTATAAGTAAGCGCGAAATAGCCTTTTCTCGACCATTGTGTGCCATCCGGAATACCTAGATCGGCACCGCGCCAAAAACGGTAACGTGAGAATATTGGCAGTTTTTTCAACCAAGCGCAACCTGTCATTCCCGCGGACGCGGGGATGCAGGCCGCTGCCGGAAGTCTGGATATCCGCCTTCGCGGGTGTGACAATCGCGAAGTTGTCTAATGCTCCGCCGGCTGGCAGAGCCGGCGGCAGAAGTCGTCGAGCTGGTCGAAATCCCGGAAGGCGATGCGGATCTCGCCGCTCTCGCCGGAGTGCCGAATCGTCACTTTGGTCCCGAGCGCGAGGCCCAGCTTCTCCTGAAGGGCGAGCGTGTCGGCATCGACGGTGGCGGCCGTCTTGCGCGGCCGGGCCGTTTTGCCCGAGTTCTCGCCGAAGCGCTCGATGTCCCTGACCGTCATGCCTTGGGCGACGATGCGGTCGGCGAGCGTGTCCGGGTCGGCGACAGCGAGCAACGCGCGGGCGTGTCCCGCCGAGATTTGCCCTCCCGCCAGCAGTGCGCGCGTATGTTCTGGCAGACTGGTCAGCCGTGTGGTGTTGGCGACGTGGCTGCGGCTCTTGCCGACGACGCGGGCGATATCGCCGTGCGAATAGCCGTAATCGGCGCCGAGCTGGACGTAGCCCGCGGCTTCCTCGAGCGCGTTGAGATCGGCGCGCTGCACGTTTTCGACGATGGCGATTTCGAGCGCTTCGCGGTCGCCCGCCTCGACGACGATGACCGGAATATCGTGGCGCCCGGCCCTTTGCGCGGCCCGCCACCGGCGCTCGCCGGCGATAATCTCGTAGGCGTCTGCGACCCGGGGAATGGGGCGGACCACGACCGGCTGGATGACCCCGCGCTCCTTGATCGAAGCGGCGAGCTCATCGAGTTCCGCGTCGTCGAACCGTTTCCGCGGGTTGCGCGGATTTGGCCGCAGGAACTCGATCGGCATCCTTCGCGCGCCGCCCCCAAACTCCGCCGCTTCTTCGTTCGCGGCCCCTAGCAAGGCAGCGAGCCCGCGCCCAAGGCGAGGCCGGTGTTCGGCTCGGCTGATGTCTTCGGCCATCGGCGTCGGCGCTCCTTCATCCTTTGCGCGCTCAGGCGGCGCGCCAACGCCCCTCGCGCTGAATGACCTCGGACGCGAGTTTGAGATAGGCTTGGCTGCCCGCGCATTTGAGGTCGTAAAGCAGCGCCGGCTTTCCATGCGAAGGCGCTTCGGAAAGGCGGACATTACGAGGAATGACCGTCTCGTAAACCTTGTCGCCCATATAGGCGCGCACGTCGGCGACGACCTGCCCCGCCAGACTGTTGCGGGGATCGTACATGGTCAGGACGATGCCCTGAATCGCCAGAGCCGGGTTGAGCGTGCGGCGAACCTGCTCGACCGTGGTCAGGAGTTGTGACAGCCCTTCGAGGGCGAAGAATTCGCACTGCAGCGGCACGACGACGGCGTCGGCGGCGGCGAGCGCGTTGATGGTGAGAAGATTGAGCGAAGGCGGGCAATCGACCACGACATAGGTGACGGAGTCTGGATGGTCGGCGCTCGAGTCGCAATAGGCCCGAAGCGCGTTGCGCAGCTTGTATGAGCGATCCTCGTGGCCGGCGATCTCGAGTTCGACGCCCAGAAGATCCATGGTCGAGGGCGCGAGGTACAGGCGCGGCACCGCCGTCGGCATGATGACGTCGCGCAAGGTTCGCTCGCCGACCAGCATGTCGTAGCTTGAGGTGACGCGGGATTTGCGGTCGATGCCGAGGCCGGTCGAGGCGTTGCCCTGGGGATCGAGATCGATGATGAGAACGCGCTCGCCAATGGCCGCGAGCGCCGTGCCGAGGTTGATGGCGGTCGTCGTCTTGCCGACCCCGCCCTTCTGGTTCGCCGTTGCGAGAACGCGCGGGCGCGCCGCGGCGTCGGGCGCGCGAACGAGGTGAGGGGTCGCGTTCATGGGCCTTGCTTCTCAGCTTTGGCGAACCCTGAGGATCGCTGACCTTGCGTCGATGACGCTCGGAAGGACTTCGATTTCATAAGAAGCCGCCTCCGGCAGCGCCGCGACTTGGTCTCTAGCTGATTCGCCGCGCGGAAACACGCCGACTGCGCCGCGGTCGATCCAAGGTCTGGCCAATTTGAGCGTCAGCGGCAAGGGGGCGAAGGCGCGCGCGGTCACGGCGTCCACAGGTCCGAGGCTCGCATGCTCGACCGCTTCGACCCGCTGGGAGTGAACCGACGCCGCGGCCCCGGTGATGCGGACCGCCTCGCGCAGGAAGGCGCATTTGCGCCGGTCGCTCTCGATCAAATGCACGGCTGCGCCCGCAACATCAGCGAGTTGGATTGCGATGACCAGGCCGGGAAAGCCGGCCCCGGAACCCATGTCGATCCAGCGCCTGGCTTGCGGCGCGAGGGCGAGGAGCTGGGCCGAATCGGCGATGTGGCGAGTCCAGACCGAGGCGAAGGTGGATTCGGCAATGAGATTGGTTGTCTTGCGCCAGCGAGCGAGGAGGTCGACGTAGGCGGCCAGACGGTCCCCTGTTTCACGTGAAACAGGGACGAGACGCAAGGCCGCACGGCGATTTTCCGCCAGTTGCTCGGCCACAGGTCCGCTCGTGACCGGCGTAGGATTGACGCCCGCCCTCACCCGAGCCCTCTCCCCCTTCGCTGGCCAGAGGGAGCATCCCTTCTCCCTTTGAGTGGAGGTGGCGCGAAGCGAGGGATAAGGGGCGCGCCGCAAGGCGCACGCGGAGCGACGGACTGCATATCGTAAGTATAAGTGAGTATAGTTGCGTCCAACGTCAAGGAAAGTCGAGTTAAAATGGCGCGTCTCACTTCGAGACCCTTATTCGGCGGGCTGCCGCCCGCCATCTTCCCGCGAGCGGGAGAAGGGAGGAGCGCATCACATCCCATCCCGCGCCTGATTGCGCGCCACGCGCCTCGCGTGGGCGGCGAGAAGCGCGAGCGCCGCGGGGGTCACGCCCTCGATCCGTCCAGCTTGCCCCAGGCTCGTCGGCTGAACGGCGGTGAACTTGTGGCGCATCTCGTTGGACAGGCCGGAAAGGCGCGCATAGTCGAGATCGGGCGGTAACGCTGCCGATTCGTCGCGGCGGTAGCGGGCGACGTCCTCGGCCTGACGATCGAGATAGACGGAGTATTTGGCGTCTGCCTCGAGGCGCCGCGCCAGGATGGGCGGAATCTCGGCCAGTTGCGGCCAGACCCGCGAAAGCAGGGCGATCGGAAATTGCGACTGAGACGCCAATTCGAACGCCGAACGGCGCGCCCCGTCGCGGTTGACCTGAAGACCATGGTCGGTGAGCACCTGCGGGGTGGCGACGGCCGCGTGAAGCATGGCGCGCGCCTGCTCAAGGCGACCCTGGGCCTCGCGGAAGGCCTGCGACCGGGCCGGTCCGACGCAACCAAGCGCGACCCCTTTCGCCGTCAGCCGCTCGTCGGCGTTGTCTGCGCGCAGCGACAAGCGAAACTCCGCCCGCGACGTAAACATGCGGTAGGGCTCGGAGACGCCATGGGTCGTGAGGTCGTCGATCATGACCCCCAGGTAGGATTCGGCGCGGTCGAATGTCGCCAGCGCCAGGCCGCCGGCTTTGCGCGCGGCGTTGATTCCCGCCGCCACCCCTTGGGCCGCGGCCTCCTCGTAACCGGTCGTGCCATTGATCTGTCCGGCGAGGAACAGGCCGCCGAGCCGTCGCGCCTCGAGCGTCGAGTTCGAGCCCGCGGGGGTCGATATAGTCATATTCGATTGCATAGCCGGGACGGAGGATGCGCGCGCGCTCAAGCCCGGGAATCGTCGCCACCAGCGCGCCCTGCGTCTCAACCGGCAGCGAGGTCGAGATTCCGTTCGGGTAGACGGTGGCGTCGTCTACCCCCTCGGGCTCGAGAAAGATCTGATGGCTGTCGCGGTCGGCGAAACGCAGGACCTTGTCCTCGATCGACGGACAATAGCGGGGGCCGCGGCCCAAGATCGCGCCGGAATATACGGCAGAGCGATGCGAATCCGCCCGCACGATGCGGTGGGTCTCAGCGGTGGTGCGTGTGATGTGGCAGGGAAGCTGCGGCGCGCTCACCGCCGTGGTGAGCGAGGAGAAGAACTCGGGCTCCGGATCGCCGTTCTGGACCTCGAGTCGCTCCCAGTCGATCGTCGAGCCGTCGAGCCGGGGCGGCGTCCCGGTCTTGAGCCGGGCAAGCGCGAAACCGGCCGCGTCGAGACTCCGCGCCAGCTCGATCGAGGGTCGGTCGCCGAAGCGCCCGGCGGGCGTGCGCTGGTCGCCGAGATGGATCACTCCGCGAAGGAAGGTTCCGGTGGTGAGGACGACGGCTTGGCAGGCAAGCGTGCGGCCGTCGGCAAGCTCGACGCCGGTGACCGCGCCGGCCTCGGAAAGGATGCACGCCGCTTCGCCTTCGACGAGGGCGAGATTCTGGGTCTGCGCGACCAATTCCTGCATCGCCTGCCGATAAAGCTTCCGGTCGGCCTGGGCGCGAGGGCCCTGGACGGCCGGTCCTTTGCGGCGGTTCAGGACGCGAAATTGAATGCCGGCCTTGTCGGCGGCGCGCGCCATCACCCCATCGAGCGCGTCGATCTCGCGCACCAGATGGCCCTTGCCGAGGCCGCCGATCGCCGGGTTGCAGGACATTTCGCCAACGGTTGCGAACCGATGGGTCACCAGAACCGTCGAGGCGCCGCAGCGCGCCGACGCGGTCGCCGCTTCGCACCCGGCGTGGCCGCCTCCGATGACAATGACGTCAAATCTCATCCAATGCGTCCGCCTGTTTCACGTGAAACACCGCGTTTGGCCTTCTATTTTCCAACGCACAGCCGCACAAATATTTCTCCGAGCACGGCCTCGGCGCCGATTCGCCCCGCGATGCGATCCATCGCCGCGGCGGCGCGCCGGAGATCCTCGGCGATCAGCTCCCATTCCGCCGCATCCGGACCGACCGTCGCAGCCAGGGCGTCGCGGGCATCCTCAAATGCGCGTCGATGCCGTTCCAGCGTGAGCAGGGCAGGCTCACGTGAGGACATGCGCTCTTCGGCCAGATTGGCCAGGGCGTCAAGCAGGCGGTCGACGCCCGCGCCGGTTTTCGCCGAGATGGCGAATTTCGTCCCAGCCATGGCCGGAGCGCGCGCCTCACCGAGGTCGATCTTAGTGCGGACGCCAAGAATAGGACAGTCTACACCCGGCATTTGGCCGCCCGCCCCGTCGTCGAGCCAAAGGATCAGGTCCGCGCTCTCGGCCCGGCGGCGCGCCCGCGCGACGCCTTCCTGCTCGATCGGATCGGCGCTGTCGCGCATACCGGCGGTGTCGACGAGGGTCACAGGGTAGCCGCGCAGATCGAGAAACACCTCGATCAGGTCGCGAGTTGTTCCGGCGATCGGCGAGGTGATCGCCACGTCACGGCCGGCGAGCGCGTTCATCAGCGTCGACTTGCCGACATTGGGAGGCCCGGCGATGACGACGGTGAAGCCCTCCCGCAGCCGTCCGGCGGCGTCCGCGGTCGCGAGCGCCCGGTCGATTCGCTCCAGCGAAGCCCGCGCCGCGCGTTTGACCGCCTCCAGCGTCAACCCGTCCGCGTCCTCGACGTCGGAAAAATCGATCTGCGCCTCGACACTCGCCATCGCCTCGATCAAGGAAGTGCGAATTGCGTCGCACTCGCGGCTCAGCGCCCCGCCCGCGATGCGCTGAGCTTGCCGCCGCTGCGCCTCGGTTTCCGCTTCGACCAGGTCGGCAAGCCCTTCGACTTCCGAAAGATCGATCTTTCCATTGACGAACGCGCGCCACGCGAATTCTCCCGGTTCAGCAAGCCGCAGTCCGGGAATGCATCGCCAGCGCTTTCACGACCGCGGCGGTGACCGCGCGTCCGCCGGTGACGCTGACTTCCGCCATCTCCTCGCCGGTGAAACTGCGCGGCGCGTAGAATCGGATGACTAAGGCGCGATCGAGAGGATCCCTGGAGTTAGGGCGCCGCAGAGTGACGAGGACGGCGCGGCGGTCAGGAAACTCGGCCCCCGGCGCAATCGCTGCAAGCGCGGCTGAAGACAGGGGACCAGAGATCCGCAAGACCGAGATCGCCGCGCGAGCGACCCCGGAGGCCGGGGCGAAGATCGTATCGTGCTCGCGCCCGAACACTCGCCCGCTCCTGCCAATTCACGGAGATGGCGCGTGGGACCGTGCGTCAGTCGTGCGCCGATCCTCCGCCCGCTTCCGGCGCCTCGCCGATGGCGCCGCTTGCGCGTGTGGGTACCGACTGTTTCCACTGTGGCGTGCAGACGACATACTGATCGGCAATCGCTTCGTGATCTCCCTGCTTTTCGCGTTGGAAATACAGATAGCAGATGCTGAGGCCGCCGGTGCGGTAGTCGACACGGAACACGCCGCCCTCCTGCTCATGCCGGGTGGCGATGAGTCCATAGTCGCTGGGCTCCTGTTTCGTCGCACCGTCGCCGCCACGATAGCACGACGTGACTCCGAACGCGCCCGGTCCGACTTCGGTTCGGCCCGGATTGTGAGCGAATTGGCACGCGATGACATCGCCAGTCAATTTATCCAGCCGATAGACCAGCGACAGATTGATCTGCGGCGCGGCGAGAAATTCGAATTGGGGCTGCGCCGCATAGGCGGGCGGCGCCAGCAGGCATGCCGCCATCGCCATCCCGATCACCGAAGTCTTCGCCACCATTACCCAGCTCCGCCAACAGCGAATCACCAGAGGCCAAGTGTAACCGAGCCGCTTCACAATTGGTTAAGATCGGGCCAAATCGCAGTCACGCCGTTAGGATCTCCTTGGAGGCGACAGTCGAATCAGGGTTTAGGCGATAGACGAGCGGGACGCCGGTCGCGAGCTCCATTGCCGGAATGCTCTCAGGCGTGAGGCGGTCAAGCACCATGACTAGCGCGCGCAAGCTGTTGCCGTGCGCCGCCACCAGGACCCGCTTGCCGCCGAGAACGGCGGGGAGAATGTTCTGACAATAATAGGGGAGCGCGCGGGCGACGGTATCCTTGAGACTTTCCCCGCCGGGCGGCTGGACGTCATAGCTGCGCCGCCACTTGTGAACCTGTTCCTCGCCCCATTTCTTGCGCGCGTCGTCCTTGTTCAGGCCGACGAGGTCGCCGTAATCGCGCTCGTTGAGCGCCTGATCTCGCTTTTCCGGCAGTCCGGTGAGACCCAACTCGGCCAGGGTCAGATCGAGCGTGTGCTGGGCGCGGATGAGCGCCGAGGTGAAGGCAAGGTCGAACGTGATCCCGCGCGCCTTCAGTCGGCGGCCGGCCTCTTTGGCCTCTTCGACGCCGGCCGGCGTCAAATCGACATCGCGCCACCCGGTAAACAGGTTCTTCAGGTTCCATTCGCTCTGTCCGTGGCGCAACAGGACCAGCAGACGATCGTTGGCGGGCATTGGAGGTTCACCTTGTTCGAGAAATGGTGGGCGACTCTAGAAGCACGCGCAACCCTCGGCGCCAACCCGAAAACCGATTGCAATCATTCGAAGCGGCTTTGTCGGTGAGCGCTTGGCGCAAGGACGGGCTTGAGGGGAGGCAACCGCGCGCGGGCGACCGCCCGAACGCCGACCGGACGATAGACCTGTTTGATCGCCTCGACGATGTGGACGCCGGCGAAGGGAAGTCCGAGCGCCGCGCCGATCCGCTCGATCGTCGCTGCGGAGCGGATCATGAACGGCTGGGAGAACGGCGGCGCGTAAAGCGCTTCGCCCCAGAAGATCGGCGAGAACTCGGCCCGATGTAAAAGATCGCGCAGTTGCGACTTCGAATAGGGCTGGCCCTGGCCGTAAGGCGTGCTGTCCGCGCGCGCCCAAACGCCTCGGCGGGAGGGAACGATGACAAGGATACGTCCCTCCGGAGCAGTGATGCGCCACAGTTCCTCGAGCAGCGCGTCGGGCCGGTCGGCCGCCTCCAAAGCGTGAACCAGCAAGAGACGATCGATCGAGCCGTCCGGCAGGGGCAGCATTTGGGCGTCCACAAGCGCTGCGGAGCAACGTCCGCCCCCGGGCCAGATCACGACGCCCTGTTCCGCCGGCATCAACGCCAAACACCGCTTGGCCCGGTCCCGAAATCGGTCGAGATAAGGCGTTCCATAACCGACGGCGGCGACGGAAAGGCCGACTCCGTTGTCCCAACGCTCGTGCAGAACGCGTCCGATCAGTCTTCGAGCGATGGCGCCCAAGGGCGAACCGTAAAAACTCTGCAAACCATGGACGTCGAGAGGCATCGAAATCCGCCGGACCGGAGCCCGGGACTTTGAACGACCATTAGACCTTTCGCAATGCGCCGGAGCCCGCGGCGAACAGCGCCATGCACGAAAGACAACAGTTGCCCGCCCGGCTATATTGTGAGGACCGCGAACCCGAATTGCCGAGTCATACGTCATGACGATGAGCGTTTATCAGTACCTGTGCTTGACCGACAATTACGGCGCCCTAGTGCATGATTCCGCTACCGGAGCGACGGCCTGCGTCGACGCGCCGGAAGCAGGACCTACGCTCGCCGCGCTGTCGGAGCGCGGCTGGGATTTGTCCGACGTCCTAATCACCCATCATCACGCCGACCACATTCAAGGCGTTCCGGAGCTGAAGGCGAAGTTCCCGAATCTCAAGGTGTGGGGACCGGCCAAGGATGCGACGCGGATTCCGCTTCTCGACCAGAGGGTGGTCGAAGGTGACTTCGCGCGCGTTGGCTCGCTGGCGGCGAAAGTGATCGAGACGCCGGGGCATACGCTCGGCCATATCGCCTATTATTTCGACGAGGACGAAGTCGCCTTCTGCGGCGACACGCTGTTCTCGCTCGGGTGCGGACGTGTCTTCGAGGCGCCCTATGCGGTTATGTGGAGCTCGCTCGTGAAGCTTGCCGCCCTTCCCGGCGAGACCGAGGTTTATTGCGGCCATGAATATACTCAGGCGAACGCCCGGTTCGCCGTCACCATCGAGCCCGCCAATCCGATTCTGAAGGCGCGGGCGGAAGAGGTTGCGAGGCTACGCGCGGAAGGGCGCCCGACCTTGCCGACGACGATCGCCTCCGAACTCGCCGCCAATCCGTTCCTGCGTGCCGAGGAGCCGGCGGTTCAGGCTGCGGTCGGGATGATGGGAGCGGATCCGGCGTCGGTGTTTGCAGAAATTCGCGCGCGCAAAGACCGCTTCTGAGGCGTTTCAGCTTTTCTTGGTGGCGAGCGATTCGAGCCGCTTCTGCATGTCGGACAACTGATTGCGCAATTCGTCGATGTCGTCCTCGGAATTCGCCTTTTTGGCCGGCAAATCCGCCGGCGATTTTGCGCCCGTGAACGGCACGAACATCGCCAGCGCCTGATTGAACGCGGCGAAATTCTTCTTGGTCAGTTCCTGAAGCGCCGCGAAGGAGCCGGCGGAAAAAGCCTCCGGACCGAACATGCGGCTGGCGGCTTCGCGCATCGCCTGTTGCTCACCGGAAAAGCGGTCGATCGAGAATTCGAGGTAGCTCGGCAAGATCGCCTGCATGCTGTCGCCATAGAAACGGATCAGCTGGCGCAGGAATGTCGTCGGCAGAAGCGATTGGCCCTCAATTCCCTCCTGCTCGAAGATGATCTGGGTCAGCACCGAGCGGGTGATGTCTTCATTGGTCTTGGCGTCGTAGACGACGAAATCCTCTCCACCTTTCACCATCTTCGCCAAGTCCGCCAAGGTCACGTAGGCGCTCGACGCGGTATTGTAAAGTCGCCGGTTGGCGTATTTTTTGATCGTGGTCGGAGAGGAATTGGCCATGAAGTTGCGGATCCCAGGGTGTCGCGGACCCTTTCGGGTCAACACAAGATAAGCGTTTTTTGCTGCGCGAGAAACTTTTTTTTGCGCCGCAACGCGCGCCGTCAACCCGATTGCGGCCGATTAGCGCAGGCGCGCCGGGATGCCTATATGGTGGTGGCGCCGTCCGCGGAAGTTCGTGTAGAAGCCATCCGATCGCGGCGTCCTCGCCAATATTGTTCGACAGGGAGATTGACATGCCAGCTTCTGAGATCGTCATCGCCAGCGCAAAGAGAACGCCCGTGGGCTCGTTCAATGGCGCGTTCGGCTCGACTCCCGCCCACGAACTCGGCGCGGTCGCCATCAAGGGCGCTCTCGAAGCGGCGAAGGTCGACGCGGGCGAAGTCGATGAAGTCATCCTCGGCCAGATCCTCTCCGCCGCTCAGGGCCAGAATCCGGCCCGCCAGGCTGCGATGAAGGCCGGCATCCCCCAGGAAAAGACGGCGTTCGGCGTCAATCAGCTGTGCGGCAGCGGCCTTCGCGCGGTTGCCCTCGGACTGCAGCAAATCGTCAACGGCGACGCTCACATCATCGTCGCCGGCGGCCAGGAGTCGATGTCGCTCGCCCCCCATGCGGCCTATCTCAGGAGCGGGGTCAAGATGGGAGAATTGAAGCTCGTCGACACGATGTTGCAGGACGGCCTTCTCGACGCCTTCCACGGCTATCACATGGGCAACACGGCGGAGAACATTGCCAAGAAGTGGCAGATCGGCCGCGAGGACCAGGATCGCTTCGCCGTCGGCTCCCAGAACAAGGCGGAGGCGGCGCAGAAGGCCGGCCGGTTCAAAGACGAGATCGTGCCGGTCACGGTCTCGACGCGCAAGGGCGACATTGTCGTCGACGCCGATGAATATCCGCGCCACGGCGCAACTTACGAGGCGATGGCGAAACTCAAGCCCGCCTTTTCGAAAGACGGAACGGTGACCGCGGCCAACGCCTCGGGCCTCAACGACGGGGCCGCCGCTCTGGTGATCATGAGCGCCGCCGAAACGAAACGGCGGGGCCTGACGCCGATGGCGCGCATTGTCTCTTGGGCGACCGCGGGCGTCGACCCGGCGATCATGGGGACCGGACCGATTCCGGCCAGCCGCAAGGCCCTGGAAAAGGCCGGCTGGTCGGTCAAGGACCTGGAGCTGGTCGAAGCCAATGAAGCCTTCGCCGCCCAAGCGCTCGCAGTCAACAAGGACCTCGGCTGGGATCCGGCGATCGTCAACGTCAACGGCGGCGCCATCGCGCTCGGCCATCCGATCGGCGCTTCGGGCGCCAGGGTGTTGACGACGCTCTTGTACGAAATGACCCGACGCAACGCGAAAAAGGGCCTGGCGACGCTGTGCATCGGCGGCGGCATGGGCATCGCTATGGCGGTCGAGCGCTAGAAAAAATCGGTCTAAAACAAGAGACCGGGCGCGGGCCGGCTTGAGCGGCCCGCGTCGCAAACAATGTTTGGGGAGGACACATGGCAAGAGTTGCAGTGGTGACTGGCGGCACGCGAGGCATCGGCGCGGCGGTTTCGAAGGCGTTGAAGGCGGCCGGGTGCGAGGTCGCGGCGACCTATCACGCGAATGAGGCGGCGGCCGCCAAATTCAAGGCCGACACCGGCGTTCACGTCTACAAGTGGAACGTGGCGAACTATGACGATTGCGCCGCTGGGCTCGCCCAGGTGGCCAAGGACATCGGTCCGGTCGACATTCTCGTGAACAACGCCGGCATCACCAAGGACGGGATGTTCCACAAGATGACGCCGGACCAATGGTACGACGTCATCAATACCAACCTCAATTCCCTGTTCAACATGTGCCGCCCGGTCATCGAGGGGATGCGCGAGCGCGGGTTCGGCCGCATCATCAACATCTCGTCGATCAACGGCCAGAAGGGGCAAATGGGTCAGTCCAACTATTCCGCCTCGAAGGCCGGCGATCTCGGCTTCACCAAGGCGCTTGCGCAGGAGAACGCCAACAAGGGCGTGACCGTCAACGCGATCTGCCCCGGCTATATCGCAACCGAAATGGTCCTGGCCGTCCCGAAGGACGTGCTCGAAAAAGCGATTCTGCCCCAGATTCCGGTGCGCCGCCTCGGCCAGCCGGAAGAGGTCGCCCGGTGCGTCGTCTTTCTTGCCTCGGACGACGCTGGCTTCATCACGGGTTCGACGCTATCGGCCAATGGCGGACAGGCTATGACCTGACGCGCCGGATGGACCTCGGAACCAAGGTTTGAAAGCGCCGGTCGGCGAACGATTGCGATTGATTGTGGTGCTCGAAGGAGCCGAGCGGCCCTCGGGCCTCAGGATTGCGGCACGCGCATCTTCTGGTCGTGCCGGGCCTCGACCTCGGCGACGATCGCGGCCAGGATGGCGTTGATCTCGAAATCCTTGGGCGTATAGACCGCCGCGACTCCGGCCGCCTTCAATCGCTCGGCGTCGGCGGGCGGGATGATACCGCCCACGATCAGCGGCACCCGTTCGAGGCCGGCTGCGCGCAGCGCGGCCATCACCTCTTCCGTTAGCGCGACATGCGATCCCGACAGGATCGATAAGCCGACGCAATGGACGCCGGCCTTCGCCCGCTCGGCGATCTCGACCGGCGTGAAACGGATGCCGTCGTAGACCACGTCCAGCCCAGCGTCGAGCGCCCTCGCGGCGACCTGTTCGGCCCCATTGGAATGTCCGTCGAGACCGGGCTTGCCGATGAGGAACTTGATCCGGCGGCCGAGCTTGAGCGACACCCGCTCGACCTCGGCTCGAAGCGCGTCGAGGTCGGCCGACTCCTGCCGGGCTTTCGGCGAAACGCCGGTCGGGGCGCGGAACTCGCCGAATTCGGCCCTGAGCGCGTCGCCCCATTCGCCGGTCGTAACGCCGGCTTTCGCTGCCTCGATCGAAGCGGGCATGATGTTCATGCCGCTTGCCGCCGCAAAGCGCAGCGCCCGAAGCGCCTCCTTGACGCGCGCAGGATCGCGGCCGGCGCGCCAGGCGTTGAGGCTCGCGATCTGCTCCGCCTCGGCCTCGGCTGAGGGAACCATGATCGAGTTTTCGCCTGCGGTCAGCGGGCTCGGCTCGGAATTGACGAAGGCGTTGACGCCAACCACAATCTGGTCGCCGCGTTCGATCGCCTCGACCCGGCGGGTATTCGATTCCACCAAACGCGCCTTGAGCGCGCCGGTTTCGATCGCGCGGACCGCGCCGCCCATCGCGTCGATCGCCGCGATCTCGGCCTTGGCCTCGGCCTTGAGCGTCTCGACCAGGGCGGCGATTTCCTTGCTGCCTTCAAAAATGTCGCCGAATTCCAGGAGATCGGTCTCATAGGCCATGATCTGCTGGAGACGGAGGGACCATTGTTGGTCGAACGGCCTCGGCAGGCCCAGCGCCTCGTTCCACGCCGGCAACTGGACGGCGCGTGCGCGCGCCTTTTTCGACAGGACCACCGACAGCATCTCGATCAGGATGCGATAGGCGTTGTTTTCCGGCTGCTGTTCCGTCAGCCCGAGCGAATTGACCTGCACGCCGTAGCGGAACCGGCGTTTCAGCGGATCGGTGACGCCGAAGCGGTCGCGGGTGATTTCGTCCCAGAGCTCGACGAACGCCCGCATCTTCGCGAGCTCGGTGACGAAGCGCATCCCGGCGTTGACGAAGAACGACATGCCCCCGACGACATTGGCGAAGCCCTTTTCGTCGACCTGACCCGACTCTCGAACCCGATCGAGCACCGCGATCGCGGTCGCGAGCGCGTAGCTCAATTCCTGCACCGGGGTCGCGCCTGCTTCCTGCAAATGGTAGGAGCACACGTTCATCGGATTCCATTTTGGCGCCTCGCGGGCGCAGAAGAGGATCAGATCCTTCGTCAGCCGGAGAGAGGCGTCGGGCGGGAACACATAGGCTCCGCGCGCCAGATATTCCTTGATGATGTCGTTTTGGGTCGTTCCCTGGAGCTGAGCGCGCGGCGCGGCCTGCTCGTCGGCGGTGGCGACGTAAAGCGCCATGAGCCATGGCGCGGTCGCATTGATGGTCATCGACGTATTCATCGACTCAAGCGGGATCGCGTCGAACAGCGCCCGCATGTCGCCGATGTGCGAGATCGCGACTCCGACCTTGCCGACTTCGCCCCGGGCGAGCGGGTGGTCGCTGTCGAAACCGGTCTGGGTCGGCAAGTCGAAGGCGATCGAGAGACCGGTCTGCCCCTTGGCCAGGTTCTGCCGGTAGAGTCGATTGGATTCACGCGCGGTGGAATGCCCGGCATAGGTGCGGAAGATCCAGGGCTTGTCGCGGGGCGCCGTTCGCGCCGCAGCAGTGGGTTCGTTCGCCTGCGCCATAATCAGCTCGTTTGAGGGCGCGTCCGGCCGGCGTCGCGTTCGCCCGCGCCAAAGGTTTTGTGCACGGCACAATTACAGAAAATATTCTGCGACGCCACACCCCGGCCTCGGCCGCGCCGCCCCTCGAGATAGCAGGAAGCCGCCGAATCCAACAGGTCGCTTGCGACCCGCTTCGGGTCAGCGCAGCGCAAGCGCACTCACGGTGAGAACCGCCGTCAGCAGGCCGCCGACAACCACGACAACCGTCAGATATGGTTCGTACGCGCCATAGGGCCTGAGCCACCAGTCATGGGCGCAGAGCCCAGCGTAGGCGCCGACCGTCGCGTAGAAGGAATTCCAGTAGGGTCCCATTCCTTGCCGCCCAATGATGTAATCGACGGCGAAGCCGACAGAAAAAAATACGACAATTGCGCTCAGCAGGAACGCCGCAAAGTCGAAACCCTCGAGATCGAGAACTGTTTGCACCAACGGCCAGTTCGACATTTCGCAGGTCCTTGGCCCGCTTCCGCCGCCAAAGTTCTGTGGCCGCGCTCCTTTCTTGCCTACGCGCGATTTCCTGCTATGGCGTAAACTCCGTCGCCAACGAGCGAAACGCCGCGAATTGGCCAAAAGTCGCTAAAGTTGGATTGATTTTCGCTCGCTCGCGCGCGATGGTCGATTGTGCGGCGCAATACTAGAGTCAATTCGACTTCAGCCGCGCCAGGACGCTGTCCGTTGAGGGAGCCATGAACACCCGCCCCGTCGGCGCCGAGCCGCTTGCTGCGGCGCAGAAAAAGGATCTCTACGAAGTCGGCGAGATTCCGCCATTGGGTCACGTGCCAGCGTCGATGTACGCTTGGGTCGTGCGCAAGGAGCGGCATGGGCCGCCTGAGAAGTCGATGCAGATCGAGGTCGTGCCGACCTGGACGCTCGACAGCCACGACGTGCTGGTCTTGGTGATGGCGGCTGGCGTGAACTACAACGGCATCTGGGCCGCGCTCGGCGAGCCGGTCTCGGTGCTCGACGTCCACAAGACCCCCTACCATATCGCCGGGTCCGACGCCTCCGGGATCGTCTGGGCGGTCGGCTCGAAAGTCCGGCGATGGAAAGTCGGCGACGAGGTCGTCGTCCATTGCAACCAGGACGACGGCGACGACGAGGAATGCAACGGCGGCGACCCGATGTTCTCGGCTTCCCAACGCATCTGGGGCTATGAGACCCCGGACGGCTCGTTCGCCCAGTTCTGTCGGGTGCAAGACCGCCAGCTGATGGCCCGCCCGCCCCATCTGACCTGGGAAGAGAGCGCGTCCTATACGCTCACCCTCGCCACCGCCTACCGCATGCTGTTCGGCCACGAGCCCCATCGCCTGAAGCCGAGCGACAATGTGCTCGTCTGGGGCGCTTCGGGAGGACTGGGCGTGTTCGGCGTCCAGCTTTGCGCGGCAGCCGGCGCCAACGCCATCGGCGTCATCTCGGACGAGACGAAGCGCGAATATGTGATGTCGCTCGGCGCCAAGGGGGTCGTCAACCGCAAGGACTTCGATTGCTGGGGTCAACTGCCGAAGGTCAATTCGCCGGAATATGCCGCCTTCATGGCGGGCGCGCGAAAATTCGGCAAGGCGATCTGGGACATCACCGGCAAGAAGGACGTCGACACGGTGTTCGAACATCCCGGCGAACAGACATTCCCGGTCTCCTGTTTCGTCGTCAAGCGCGGCGGGATGGTAGTGTTTTGCGCCGGCACCTCCGGTTTCAACCTCACGTTCGACGCCCGCTTCGTGTGGATGCGGCAAAAGCGCATCCAGGGATCCCATTTCGCCAATCTCAAGCAGGCCTCGGCGGCGAACAAATTTGTCATGGATCGCCGCATCGATCCGTGCATGTCCGAAGTCTTCCCATGGCGGCAGATTCCAGTCGCCCACACCAAGATGTGGAAGAACCAGCATGCGCCCGGCAACATGGCTGTGCTCGTCAATGCCCCGATTACCGGCTTGCGTACGTTCGAGGACGTGCTCGACGCCACGCGGAAGTAGGCCCTCGCGCGGCGGAGCGCCAACCGGGGGGCGTTTGCCTTCGTTCGCGTCACCCGGTAAAGCGACGTTTCAGCCCGGCCTCGCCGAGCGAACCGGCGATACGCGACGCCATTCCGCAAATGCTTTTTGTCCACGCGCCGGGCCCAGGCGCGGCGATCGAGAGTCAATGAGGGTCATGACCGCACCGGCGGACAGCGATCAGCGAAAGCGCGAGGCGGCCCGGTGGGCGCTGAAATTCGTGAGGCCCGGGATGAAGCTCGGCCTCGGCACCGGGACGACCGCCCGCCACTTCGTCGATCTTGTAGGGGAGCAAGTCCGAGGCGGCCTTGAGATCGTGTGCGTAGGCACCTCCAAAGCGACCGAGACTCAGGCAAGGGCTCTCGGCATTCCGCTTTCGACCCTCGACGAGCTTTTGGAGCTCGATCTGACGGTCGACGGGGCGGATGAAATCGATCCGAAGCTCAGACTGATCAAAGGGGGCGGGGGCGCGCTGCTGCGCGAGAAGATTGTCGCCGCCGCCTCGAAACGGATGGCGGTGATCGCTGATTCGACCAAGCTGGTTCGGGTGCTCGGCGCCTTTCCGCTACCGGTCGAGGTCGTTCCCTTCGGCCTCGGGTCGACGAAACGGCATATCGAACGCGCCTTGGCGCAGCTCGATATCGCCGGCCCGATCCGCGTGCGCGGCGGGTCCGCGCCGTTCATCACCGACGGGGGACATTATATTCTTGACTGCTCTCTCGGCGCCATCGATGAGCCCGAGCGGCTGGGCAAAGCCCTGTCGCTCATTCCAGGCGTCGTCGAACACGGACTCTTCGTTGGCTTCGCGCGCACGGCAATCATTGCCGGCACCGAGGGCGTTCAAGTTCTCGGCGACCCGGACTGAATTTCGAAGCGTTATCCCAGGAGTAATTCATGCCCGCCGCCGTCCGAATCGCCAAAGGCGTCGCCGCCCTCATCATGCTTGTGGCGTTGAGCGCGACCGCTGGCGCTCAGGAAACGATCCCACCCGCCGCTTCACCCTCTCCAGCGGCTCCTGCCGCCGCACCGGCCGCGCCGGGTCTGCCCTCTCCTGCCGCCGTCGCGGCCGCCGACAAGATTCTTGGCGACATCGGCGTCAAGCAGTCGATCGGACTCGTTGTTCCCGGAATGATGGCGGAGCTTGAAGCCAACGTCACCAGGACCCGACCTGAAATCAAGGATTCGCTGCGGGCGACGCTGAAAGCGATTCAGCCTGAATTCGACCAGACGGCGCGTGAGATATACAACGAGGCGGCGACGCTGCTCGCCTCGCTAATGTCCGAGAAAGAGCTTACCGATGTCGCGGCTTTCTTCGACAGCGCGTCCGGCAAGAAATATGTCTCGGTGACGCCGGTCTTCCTGCAAAAGCTCGGCGACGTCACCGCGCCCTGGCGCGACAAGCTGTCGACCGACATCGTCGTCCGCGCCCGCCAGGAAATGAAGAAGAAGGGCGTCGAGTTCTAGGATCGCCGCCGAATCGCGCGGAGGAAAGTGTCAACTATGGCTTTCGACGTCGATTTTTTTGTCATCGGCGCAGGATCGGGCGGCGTGCGGGCGGCGCGGATCGCCGCCGGCCATGGGGCAAAAACGCTCGTCGCGGAGGAAAGCCGCATCGGCGGCACGTGCGTCATTCGTGGCTGCATTCCGAAGAAGCTCTACGTCTACGCGAGCCGCTTCGCCGACGACTTCCGCGACGCGGCAGGGTTCGGCTGGAACGTCGGCGAGCCGACCTTCGACTGGCCTGCGCTGGTCGCCGCTAAGGACAAGGAGATCGGCCGGCTCTCCGACGCCTACCGCGCCAATCTCGAGCGGTCGGGCGCCAAGCTCGTCGAGCAGCGAGCGACCGTCGTCGACCCGCACCGGGTCAAGCTTGCCGACGGGCGCGAGGTCTCCGCCCGCCACATCCTTATCGCCTGCGGCTCACGTCCGACGATGCCCGAAGGCGTCGAGGGGCTCGAGCACGCGATCACCTCGAACGAGATCTTCGACCTCCCGGTCTTTCCGCGCCGGCTTCTGGTGGTCGGGGGCGGCTATATCGCGGTTGAGTTCGCCGCGCTGTTCCAGCGGCTCGGCGCCGAGGTCACCCAGGTCATGCGCGCGACCAACATTCTGCGCCATTTCGACGACGACGTGCGCATTGGGCTGCGCGACGCGATGACCCGCGCCGGCGTCGTCTTCCGCTTCGGCTCTTTGCCGACGCGGATCGAAAAGAAGCGCGATGGCTCGCTCAGCGTACGCTTGTACGACGGCGCCGTCGTCGAGGCCGATCAGGTCTTGATGGCGACCGGGCGATTGCCCAACACGAAGGGGATCGGCCTCGAGCCCGCGGGCGTCGAGCTCAGCCCGGCGCATTGCGCGGTCAGGGTCGACGAGAATCTGACCTCAAACGTGCCGTCGATCCACGCCATTGGCGACGCCACCCATCGGGTCGACCTCACCCCTGTCGCCATTCGCGAGGGGCACGCGCTGGCCGACCGGCTGTTCGGCCCGGGCGCGCCGCCGATCCGCTATGACACGATCGCGAGCACGGTGTTCGGCACGCCGGAACTAGGCGCGGTTGGATTGACGGAGAGCGAAGCCTTGCAGCGGTTCCCGAGCGTCCACGTCTACAAGACCGATTTCCGGCCGCTGAAGGCGACGGTGTCCGGCGCGCCCGACCGCGCGATCATGAAGCTTATCGTTGACGGCGCGACCAACCGCATCGTCGGCGCCCATATCCTTTCCGACGGGGCGGGCGAAATGATCCAACTGGTCGCGGTGGCGATGACGATGGGCGCGACCAAAGCCGACTTCGACGCGACCGTCGCCGTCCACCCGACGGCCGCCGAGGAATTGGTGACGATGCGCTCGGCCCATGCGCGCTACGAGGACGGCATGCAGGTCGCGTGACGAAGAACGGGACCTGCCGAATTGGCGAAGATCGGCCGCGGGCTGCGGCGTCACAAAAAGCTCTGTGGGTCGATATCGACGGCGACGCGGACCCCGCCGCGCGGCTGAGGGCGCGGCCGCGAGCATCGCGCGCAGGAAGCCCTGCAAGTCGGCCGACCGCGGCGCCTTGGCGGCGAGACGGAACCGGTGGCGTTTGCGCAGGACCGCGATCGGCGCCTCGGCCGGCCCAAGCAGGACGATCTCATTGTCGCGCGGCTGCCCGCCGAGCGGCGCGACGCGCCACCCCTTCCCTTGCGCTAGGCCATGGGCGACTCGTGCGAGCGTGCGAGCGTGCGCCTCGGCCGCGCCGCGGTCCTCGGCCGAGACGATGATCGCCGCCAGGCGCCCGAACGGCGGCAGGCCGCCGCGCCGGCGCTCCTCGGTCTCTTGCGCGTAGAACTGTTCGGCATCGCCCGAAACGAGCGCCGCGATGACTGGATGGTCCGGCTGCCAGGTCTGGAGCAGCGCCCGGCCCAGCTTTTCACCGCGTCCGGCCCGCCCGGTCGCCTGGCGCAGAAGCTGGAACGTGCGCTCGGCCGCGCGCGGATCGGCGTTGGCGAGTCCCGACATCGGCGTCGACTACGCAGACGAAAGTCAGGAGCGGGAAGTTGTGGCCCTTGGCGACCAATTGCGTGCCGATGATGAGGTCGTAGGCGCCGCGCGCCGCCGCGTCGAGCTGGGCGCGCAAGGTCTCGATCCCGCCGGGAAAGTCCGACGACAAGACGAGCGTGCTGAATGTCGGGAAAGAGAAGCGCCGCCTCCTCGGCCAGGCGCTCGACGCCCGGGCCGCAGGCGGTGAGAGTGTCGGCTTCGTGGCAGTTCGGGCACAGCTTCGGTCGCGGCTCGACGTGGCCGCAATGATGGCAGACGAGCGCCGCGCGGAAGCGGTGCTCGACCAGCCATGCGGCGCAATTGGGACATTCGAACCGATGCCCGCAAGCCCGGCACAGCGTCAGAGGGGCGTACCCGCGGCGGTTCAGGAACAGGAGCGCCTGCTCGCCCCGACTCCGTGCTTCCTCCACGCCGGCGATCGCGCGCGGCGACAGCCATCGCCCGCGCGGCGGGCCCTCGCGCCTGAGGTCGACCGCGGCGATATCGGGAAGCGTCGCATCGCCGAAGCGCGCAGGCAGCCGGAGCCAGCGATAGCGTCCGGTCTCGGCGTTTACCCTTGTCTCGAGCGCGGGTGTGGCGGAGGCAAGCACGACCGGCGCCTGCTCGAGCCTTGCGCGAACGACCGCCATGTCGCGCGCATTGTAGATGACGCCGTCCTCCTGCTTATAGGCGCCGTCGTGCTCCTCGTCGACGACGATGAGCCCGAGGTCGGCGAACGGCAGGAACAAAGCCGAGCGCGCGCCAACAACGATCTTGGCCTCGCCGCTCGCCGCCGCGGCCCAGACGCGCTGGCGCTGGCGTTCGGTGAGCCCCGAGTGCCATTCGGCCGGCCGCGCGCCGAAGCGGGCCGCGAACCGGTCGAGGAATTGCGCCGTGAGCGCGATCTCCGGCACCAGCACGAGTCCTTGGCGCCCCTGCCGCAGCGCCTCGGCGACCGCCTCGAAATAAACCTCGGTCTTGCCCGATCCGGTCACCCCTTCGAGCATAGTGGCCGAGAACGCGCGCTCGGCGACGCGGCGGCTGAGATCGTCGCCGGCGGCGCGCTGATTGGGGTTGAGCCTCGTCAGGCAGAAATCCGGATCGAGCGGCGCCGCGACCGCCTCCGGCGGCAGCGCGATGGGGACGAGCGCGCCGTCGGCGACGAGGCCGTCGATCACGCCGATCGAGCAGCCGGCGAGCGCCGCGAGCGCCGCTTTGGGCGTCGGCCCCTCGCGGTCGCCGGCGGCCGCCATGACGCGCGCCCGCGCGTCGGTCATCCGCGCCGGCGTTTTGCCGGAAGCGACAAGGCCGAACTTCGGCGCCGGCGGCGCGGCGACTTCGCCGGCCCGGATCGCCATCCTGAGCACCATCCCGCGCGGACTGAGCGTCCAGCGGGCGACCCAATCGATGAAGTCGCGCAGCGGCGCGCGGAGCGGCGGCCAGTCGAGGGTTGCGGCCACCGATTTCGAGGTTGTCGCCGCCGGCCGGACGAACGGCCCAGATGACGCCGGTCGAAAGCCGCGCGCCGAGCGGCATCCGAACGCAATGTCCCAGGCTTAAGCTCCCATTCGGACGGCGCGCGATAGCTATAGGCGGTGTCGACCGCGACCGGCGCCAGCACGTCGACGACGACCTCTGCCGGCGTTTCGCCAAGGCCGCGCTGCTCCTGAGCAGTCACTGCGGCTGGCGGAAAACAAAAACGCCGGCGGGAGCGCCGCCGGCCTCGCTCGCTCGCGCCGGTGGTCGGCTCACAGGCTTTGGTGGGTCCCGTCGCAATAGGGGGCGTTCTTCGACTGCTTGCAGCCGCAGAGGTAGGCGGTCGCGCTCTTCTCGGCCACGAAGGGCTTGGGCGCGAGGCCAACTGCCTTATGCGAGCCGTCGCAGAATGGCTGATTGGCCGATCGGCCGCAGGCGCACCAGTAATAGGTCTTGCCGGCTTCGACCGCCTGGGCGTAGGGCCCCTTCTGGGCGACGATTGACGTGGTCATCACTTTCCCCGTTCAACCAAAGGTGGCGGGCAGGCTCAGTCCTTGCCCGGCTCCTTGGCGGCAGGCGCGTTGTCCGTGCGCTCGGCGATGCGGGCCGACTTGCCGCGGCGATCGCGCAGATAATAGAGCTTGGCGCGCCTGACCTTGCCGCGCCGAACGACCTTAACCGAGTTGATCATCGGCGAATAGACCGGAAAGACGCGCTCGACGCCCTCGCCGTAGGAAATCTTGCGGACCGTGAAGTTCTCGTTGAGGCCGTGGCCGCTCCGCGCGATGCAGACGCCTTCGTAGGCCTGGACGCGGGTGCGCTCGCCTTCCGCGACCTTCACGTTGACGACGACGGTGTCGCCGGGCCGGAACGCCGGCATCTTGGCGCCGGGCAATTTGGCCGCGTGCTCGGCCTCGATTGCTTCGATGATGTTCATTTTCATCTCGCTCCTGCCGTGACGCCGGAACGATCCGCCCGGCGAGCGCTTCGGCGCGCTGTTCTCAGTTTGAGGCGCGCCTCTTATAGCAAAGGGAGGGCGAAGTCGAGCGCATCCACGTGTGATTCAGCGCCGCCCCTCCAGCGGCGGCCATCTTCCTCCACCGCAAAGCGGGGGGCGCAGCGCCGGTTCGACGGCCCCAGTTTCTCACAGTTTTTTCCTGCCTCGGGGTTGATTGCGCCGGTCCGACTATGGCGGCTAAACCCCGCTTCATGCCTCGCGACGGTGATTCGCGAACGGGAAGGGTGACGTGAAGACGGCGCATCGGCCGGCGAACTTGCGCTTTGCTTCCCCGGCCGAAGGGCCGCGACGATGAAGTTCGAGCGCCTCCGCCTGACCGGCTTCAAGAGCTTCTGCGACAGCGCCGAATTTCGGATCGAGCCGGGCTTGACCGGCGTCGTCGGGCCGAACGGCTGCGGCAAGTCGAACCTCGTCGAGGCCCTGCGATGGGTGATGGGCGAAAGCTCGTTCAAGAATATGCGCGGCTCGGGCATGGAGGACGTGATCTTCGCCGGCTCCGACCCGTCGCCCGTCGCGCAACATCGCCGAAGTCGGGCTCCTGCTCGGGAATTCGGACCGCCGCGCGCCGGCTGCCTTCAACGATTCGGAGTCGATCGAGGTCACGCGGCGGATCGAACGCGACCTGGGCTCGACATATCGCGTCAACGGCAAGGAGGTCAGGGCGCGCGACGTCCAGCTCCTGTTCGCCGACGCCTCGACCGGCGCGCGCTCGCCCTCGCTCGTGCGCCAGGGCCAGATCGGCGAGATCATCGCCGCGAGGCCCCAGGCGCGCCGGCTGATCCTCGAAGAGGCCGCCGGCGTCTCCGGGCTCCATTCCCGCCGCCACGAGGCCGAACTCAGGCTCAAAGGCGCAGACGACAATCTCATCCGCGTCGAGGACGTGCTGAAGCAGATCGACGCCCAGGTCGATAGTCTGAAGCGCCAGGCGCGTCAGTCGAACCGCTACCGCGAACTCGCCGCCACCATCCGCCGCCAGGAGGCGCTCGCCCGCCTCATCGCCTGGCGCGAGCATGAGGCGGCATTCGCCGAGGCGCGCCGACGGCTCGACGTCGACCTCATCGAAGTCGCCGAGCGCACTCGCGCTCAAGCCGAGGCCGCGCGCCTGCAGGCGCTGGCCGCCGCGGCCCTCCCCGGCTTGCGCGAGGAGGAGGCTCGGCGCGGCGCCGCCCTCCATCGGATCTCCCTCGCCCGCGAGACGCTCGAAGCGGAGGAGAGGCGTGCGCGGGAGCGCGAGGCCGAGCTCGAGCGCCGCATCGCCCAATTCGCCGGCGACCATGAGCGCGAGGAAGCGCTGATCGCCGATGCGGCCGGGGTCATGGAGAAACTCGCGGCCGAGGATGCCGCGCTTGCCGATCAGGGCGCGGCTGCCGACAGCGAGGCGGCGCGCTCGCGCGAAGCAGAGGCGAGCGCCGAGCGGAGTGCGGCCAGCGCCGAAACCGCGCTCGCCGAGGCGCAGGCCGCCGCGTCGGATCTCAACGCGCGGCGCGGGGCGCTTCTTGGCGCGGCCGAGGAGGAGGGGCGCCGCCTCTCGCGTCTCGAGGCCGAATGCGCGGAAATTGAGCGCGAGCGCGAGGCGCTCAGTCGCTCGGGCTTCGAGGAGACGGAGCGGGCGGCGCGCGGCTACGCCGTCGCCGAGCTGGCCGAGGCGCTCGCCGCCGCCGAGTGCGAAACGCTGGCCGCCGAGGAACGCCACACGGCGGCGCGCGAAGCCGAAGGCCGCATGCGCGCGCCTCTAGCGGAGGCGGAGCGGGCCGCGCAAAGGCTCGAGACCGAGGCGCGGACGCTCTCCGGCCTCCTCGGCTCGGACCCGGCCGGCCCGTGGCCTCGCGCCGTCGATGCCGTCAGCGTCGCCCGCGGATATGAGGCTGCGCTCGGCGCGGCGCTGGGCGACGATCTCGAGGCAGCGGTCGACGAGCAGGCGCCGGCGCATTGGTCGCTGATCGCGGCGATCGGCGAGGACCCGGACTTGCCGCCTGGCGCGGACCCGCTCGCCGCGCGGGTCGCGGCGCCGCCGGCGCTGGCGCGCCGCCTGGCCCAGGTCGGAATCGTCGGCCGCGCCGAGGGCAAGCGGCTCAGCCTGATGCTCAAGCCCGGCCAGCGGCTGGTCACGGTCCAAGGGGATCTCTGGCGCTGGGACGGCTTCGTCGCCGCGGCCGAGGCGCCCGCTCCCGCGGCGCGTCGCCTGTTCGAGAAGAATCGCCTCGGCGATCTCGAGCGCGAAGCCGAAGCCGCGCGTCAGACGGTCGCCGCGGTCGGCGCCGAGGCCGCCATCGCGGCTGAAGCCGCGCGTGCGGCCGCGGCGGCGGAAGGCGCCTCGCGCCAGCGCGTGCGCGCCGCTCGCGCGAGTCTGGACGCCGCGCGCGAAGCCTTCGCGCAGTTCGAGCGCCAGCGCGCCGAGGCCTTGTCGCGGCTGTCGGCGGTCGGCGAGGCGTTCACGCGCGCCAGTGCGGCGCGGAACGAAGCCGCCGAGCGGCGCGCGAGCGCCGAAGCCGCGCTCGAGCGCCTGGGCCCCGGCGACGATGTCGCGCTAAGCCTTGAGAGCGCCCGCGCGGCGGCGGCGCGCGAGCGGGCGGCGCTCGCAGAGGCGCGCGCGGCGGCGCAGGCGCTCGCCCGCGAGACCCAGGCCCGTGCAGCGCGGCGCGTCTCGATCGCCGCCGAGCGTTCGTCCTGGACTGAGCGGCGCGACCGCGCGCTTGGCCGCATCGCCGAGTTCGCCGAGCGCCGCGCCGAGGCTGAGCGGGAGCGGGCGGCGCTTGCCGACGCGCCGAACGAATTCGCCCGCCGCGCGCGGGCGCTTGCCGACGAATTCGACAAGGCGGAAGGGCTGCGCAGGGAGGCCGCCGACGCGCTCGCGCTGGCCGAGACCGCGCTCGCCGACGCCGGCCGCGCCGCCCGTCAGGCGCTTGAGGCGATGGGCGCCGCTCGCGAGCAGCGCGCGGCGTCCGAGGAGCGCGTCGAAGGCGCGCGACTGCGCGGCGAAGAGCTCGTGCATTCGATTGCGAGCGAGCTCGATTGCGAGCCCTCGGGCCTCGCCGCACTCGCCGGACACACTGGTGACGCGCCCCTGCCGGGCGCCGTCGAGGTTGAGCGCAAACTCGACAATCTGCGCCAGGAGCGTGAGCGGCTTGGCGCCGTCAACCTGCGCGCCGACGAAGAGCTCGTCGAGGTTCTGGATAGCCGCGACAAGCTCGTCGCCGAGCGCGACGACCTGACCGAGGCGATCAAGCGCCTGCGCGGCGCGATCCATACCCTGAACCAGGAGGGGCGCGAGCGCCTCGTCGCCGCGTTCGAGGTCGTGAACCGCCATTTCATGGACCTGTTCTCGACCCTGTTCGAGGGCGGCAGAGCCGAATTGCAGCTGGTCGAATCCGACGATCCGCTGGAGGCTGGCCTCGAGCTTGTCGCCGAGCCGCCGGGCAAGAAGCCGCAGACGCTGACGCTCCTTTCCGGCGGCGAGCAGGCGCTGACCGCGCTCGCCCTCATCTTCGCCGTGTTCCTCACCAACCCGGCGCCGATCTGCGTCCTCGACGAAGTCGACGCGCCGCTGGACGATTACAACGTCGAGCGTTTCTGCGACCTCCTCGACGCGATGCGCAAGCGCGCCGACACCCGCTTCGTCGCCATCACCCACAATCCCATCACCATGGCCCGCATGGACCGCCTGTTCGGCGTGACCATGGCCGAACGTGGCGTGAGCCAGATCGTGTCGGTCGAGCTAGCGGAAGCGGAGCGGTTCGCCGAGGCGGGGTGAGGCAAGGCTCCCTCCCTTCTCCCGTGGGGAGAAGGGAGGGAGATGAGGGCGGCGGCGGGTAGCGGTTGGCCGGAAGCTCCACAGCGCTGGAGCCTTGTCGAATCGTCCCGGCGCAAGACCCTCATCCAGCGCTCCGCGCCACCTTCTCCCGGACGGGAGAAGGGGATCACGCCGCCCGTTCCAGCCGCTCCGCGATCCAGAGCTTGGCCAGCGCCTGGCGAGTGACGCCGAGGCGCCGGGCCTCTCGGTCGAGGGCTTCGACAACCCACGATGGGAAGTCGACGTTGACGCGCCTGAGCGCGAGGTTGGGGCGCCGCGCCCTCGCCCAGTCGACGTCGCCGGACAGATCCTCGCCAGAGTCGAATTTCTCGTCGAAATCACGCGCTTTCATAGGCTTCGATCTCCTCTTTGCGCGACCGCCGAACCGAGATGATTCGAGTACGTTCTCCACGCCTGACGCAAACCGCGGACCAATGCCGGTCGTCGATCCGGCCGACGACGAGAAATCGCGGCTCGTCCTCGGTTCTTGCGGGCGCTTCAATCAGCGCTTCGTCAAGCCAAAGCGCCTGGGCTTCATGTTGCGGGCGATAAGCGTCACCCCCGGCCCACCTTCCACTTGATCGAGCAGCCGATCGACGGGGTCTGGTTCGCGGGCGCGGGGCTACCTGAGGCAATGGCGCGCATCGCTTCGAGAAGCTCGCGGCGGGCGTCCGGAGGCGGCGGGGTCGTGCGGCCCTCGTCGAGCCGGCCGCGATATTTGAGCTTGAGATCGCGGTCGAAGCCGAAGAAGTCCGGCGTGCAGACCGCGCCATAGGCGCGCGCGATGTCCTGCGTCTCGTCGTGCAGATAGGGGAACGGGAAATCGTGCTTGAGCGCGAAGTCGCGCATCTTCGGGAACGAATCCTCGGGATAGCTCGCGGCGTCGTTCGATGAGATGGCGGCGAAGCCCACGCTTTCGGCCATGAGCAGCCGCGCGTCGGCGGTGAGCCGGCCGATCACCGCCTTCACATAGGGGCAGTGGTTGCAGATGAAGACGATGACCGTCCCCTTCGCGCCGCTCACGTCCTTCAGCGCATAAGTCCGGCCATCCGTCGCCGGAAGCCGGAAATCGGGCGCCCTGGCGCCAAGCGCCATGTCCATTTGACCGACCGTCATCGCCGCGGCTCCTCGCTCCTTTGATGGCGACGAAAATCCGTCGTTCGGCCGACAAGCGTTTCGCCATGGCCAAAGCCGAACATAGCACAAGGCGCTCCGCATCGAAGCGGCTTACGCCACTTGAAACCCTGCATAGCCCTCTCGCGCCACCGCCGCGCAGCGCTCGGCATAGACCGGGAAGCCGCTGGCGAGCGGCATGAAGACCCGCGGTTTGCCGGGGACGTTGGCGCCGAGGTACCAGGACTCGCAGTTAAGGAACACCGTCTGGGTCGCGACCCAGTGGACGAACGCCATCCAGTCGGACTCGGCCTTCTCGGTCGCCTCGATGGTCGAGCGGCCGTGGGCGTCGAGCCAGGCGATGCAGTCGGCGATCCAATCGATGTGGTGCTCGATCGAGAGGATGACGCAGGTGAACGCGCTCGTGCTCCCAGCCCCGGCGACGTTGAAGAGATTGGGGAACCCGGCGGTCGCGAGACCGAGATAATTCTGCGGGCCATCCCGCCACTTGTCCTGAATCGCGAGCCCGCCCCGGCCGCGCAGGTCGATCGCCGTGAGCGCGCCGGTGACGGCGTCGAAGCCGGTCGCGAGGATAAGCGTGTCGAATTCGTATTCCCGTCCGCCTGTGATCAGGCCGCGCGGCGTGACGGCGTCGATCGGGCGCCTGCTCACGTCGACAAGCGTCACATTCGGCCGATTGAACGTCGCATAATAGCCGACGCTGTCGACTGCGAGCCGCTTGCAGCCGATCGGCTGCCGCGGGCTTAAGAGCTCGGCCGTTTCCGGATCTGCGACGATCTCACGGATCTTGCCGCGCACGAATTCGGCCGCGAGCGCATTGGCCCTGAGATTCGTCATGAGGTCGGCGAAGGCGCCAAGGAAGGCGAAGCCGCCGATGCGCCATCGCTCTTCGAACGCGGCTTCGCGCTCGCCGGCGTCGGCCTCGAGCGCCGATCGCGTGCCGGGCGGGATTTCGCTGTTGAAGCCGATCCGCATGAGCCGGTTGCGCGCCCGGTGGCCGGCGTAATCCGCCTTGATCCTGGCTTCGTGCGCGGGGTCGAGCGGGCCGTTGTGCGCGGGGACGACATAGGCGGCGGTGCGCTGGAACACGATCAGTGATTTCGCCTGCGGCGCAATCGTCGGGATGATCTGCACCGCCGACGTTCCGGTCCCGATCACCGCGACGCGCCGGCCGGTGAAATCGACCGGCTCATGAGGCCATTGCGCGGAGTGCAGAACCTCGCCGGCAAAGCTCGCGAGGCCCTTGAACGCCGGCGTGTTGGGGGCCGAAAGCGGCCCTGTCGCCATGATCAAAAAGCGTGCGGTCCACGCCCGCCCGTCGTCGCTCATGGCGCGCCAGCGTCGCGCCGCTTCGTCGAAACGCGCCTGGCGAACGCGAGTGCCGAGCCTCACGCCGTCGCGGAGGCCGAACCGGTCGGCGACGTGATTGGCGTAGCGGAGCAGCTCGGGCTGCGAGGCGTAACGCTCGGTCCAACGCCATTCCTGCTGGAGCTCCTCGGAAAACGAGAACGAGTAATCCAGGCTCTGGATGTCGACGCGCGCGCCCGGATAGCGGTTGGCGTACCAAGTCCCGCCGACGCTCGGCGCGGCTTCGAGCGCCAGCGCCTTAAGCCCCAAGCGGCGCATCTTGGCGAGCGCATAGAGGCCGGCGAATCCGGCGCCGACGATGAGGACGTCGACTTCTTGTTCTCCCTCGCCCATCGCGCCTCCCCTTAAATATCCGCAACACCTTATCTCCCTTGCCTCGTCCGGGAGAAGGGTCGATGAAGAGGGCGTCGGTGAATTTTGCTTTACGAAAATCGGAAATTCTGCTACGTTTGGGTGGTCGCCGAATAAAATCCGCTGTGCCCCGCGAAGTCGTCGGCAGGAAAGGATGCAGAAAAGATTTTTGGCCCAGAGGGGTCGGCGGAACCCATTGAAAAGGCTCAATTCGAACAAGGAAATCCAAGGAAATCCAAGCCTTTTTCTTTGATTGATTTTGCTCGGGCTTGGCCGGGCTTGGCTGAATTTTGCTAAATTTGGATTCGGCTTGGACGAGATCGCTGGCTTATCGCCTCAGGCGCCCAAAAACTCTGCGCGCCTGCCTAGATATTCATCAGCGCCGCAGAGCGCGAGGTTGATGGTGTGCGCCATTCGGGCAGGCGGGCGGGCCTTGGCATAAATCTTGGTTAAACGATTTGCAGTATCGTCGCGGGTCATAGGCGAGGTGGTTTGCGAAGGGGCGTTCGAAGGGTTCGGTCGGGAGAGAAGCGCGAGCGAGGGCGTCCGACGACAGGAGGTCCTCATGTTGAACAAGCGTTCCCTGGCATTGGCCGGCGCTCTGACGGTCCTGCCCCAGTTGGTTCTTGCCGCCGAAGCCGGCCAATGCGTCGATGTCTCGGTGCCGAAGCAGGCGATCGAGGCGCGCAACGGCAAATGGATCGAATTGACGCCGGAGCAGTGGCAGTTCCTGCGCGGCATCTATGCGATGAACCCGCTGACGCCGCCCGGCCTGCCCTATGGCGACAAGGCGGCGCTGGCCAAGGTCGACGGCAATTCAGGCGGCCTCGTTTTCTTCATCGACGGCGATAAGGCCTGCACCCCGATGCCGGTCCCCGATACGCTGCTTTCGATGATGGACGACGTTGCGACGGCGAAGATCAACCACGAAGGCAGCGGCCTCTGACTAGGCCCGGGCGCGCCTGGCGGCACCCCTATCCGTCGTCGGACGGCGATCGGGCGGCCGCCGACGCGGCTCCTCGCAGCGCGCCCGTCAGAACGCGCCGATGCGCATGAGGTCGTGGAAATTCACGATCCCGACCACCTGCCCGCGCTCGACGACCAGCAACGCTTGTATCTTGTGGCTGATCAGCTCCAGGGCCTCGGCGACCAGCGAGTCGGGCGCGATGGTGCGCGGGCGCCGGGTCATGACGGCCCCGACTGGAGTGTCGAGTGAGAAATCGGGCTTCAGGTGACGGCGAAGGTCGCCATCGGTAAGGATGCCGGCGAGCCGATCGCCGTCCTCGAAGACCGCAACGCAGCCGAACCCCTTCGACGTCATCTCGAGGATCGCCTCGGCCATCCGCGCGCCGGCGTCGATGCGCGGAACGCGATCGCCGGTGTGCATCACTTCCCGCACATGTGCGAGCTTGGCCCCGAGCTTGCCGCCCGGATGAAGAGCGCGGAAATCGAGCGCAGTGAAGCCGCGGCCCTCGAGCAGCGCGATCGCCAGCGCGTCGCCGAGAACGAGCTGCATAGTGGTCGAGGTGGTTGGCGCGAGACCGTTGGGGCAGGCCTCCGGCGCAGCAGGCATGGTCAGGCAGACGTCGGCCGCGCGGCCGAGCGTGCTGCCGGCGTACGCCGTCATGGCGATCAGCGGGATGGCGAAGCGCTTGGCGAAAGCGACGACCGGCGCCAGTTCCGCCGTTTCGCCGGACCAGGAAATGGCGAGCAGGACATCGCCGCTCTGCACCATGCCGAGGTCGCCGTGGCTCGCGTCCGCGGAATGCACGAACGACGCCGGCTCGCCGGTCGACGCGAGCGTGGCGGCGATCTTCCGCCCGACGAGCCCGGATTTGCCGACGCCGGTCACGATGACCCGCCCTCGGGCGGCCGAGATCGTCTTTACCGCTTCCGAGAACGCGGCCCCGAGCGCGCCCTCGCCCGTGGTCCGGATCGCCTGCTCGAGCGCCTCGAGGCCCTGACGCTCGTTCGCGATGGTACGGATGGCCGACAGCACGGCGCTAGTCTGTTCCTGAATCATGCTGCTTTTTATCATCCGGCGACGCGGTTGGAAAACCGGCTCGGAATAGGCTCCTTGTCCGCGGCGCCGGCCCGCGAGCGTGGTCATGCTGGCGCTCCAGCCGCAACGTTGCGCGGCGAGGAGGAAAAGTCAGACGCTCTTGCCGGCAAAGCCCAACCGGCGCAGTTCCTCCTTGAGGCCCGGTCCAAGGTCGCCGCGGTCGAGCGCGAAGGCGAGGTTGGCGGTTAGGAACCCGAGCCTGGAGCCGCAATCATAAGTTCTCCCGTCGAAGCGCACTCCATGGAAGGACTGGGTGCGGGCAAGCTGAATCATGCCGTCGGTCAGTTGGATTTCGCCCCCCGCCCCCTTCTCGATCAGCTCCAGGATCTGGAAGATCTCCGGCTGGAGGATGTAGCGCCCCGAAATAATGAGATTGGACGGCGCCGTCCCCGGCCTTGGCTTTTCGACCATGCGAGTGATTTCGAAAGTCGCGCCATGATCCGCGCCGACGCCGACGATCCCGTACTGATGCGTCTCGGCGGCCGGAACTTCTTCGACCGCAATGACATTGCCGCCGTGCCGCTCGTAGGCGGCCACGCATTGGGCGAGGCATCGTCCGCCGCGCGGACCGCCCTTGGTGACCATGTCCGGCAGCAGGACAGCGAAGGGTTCGGCGCCGACGATTTCACGCGCGCACCAGATAGCGTGGCCGAGCCCCAGCGGCGCCTGCTGGCGCGTGAAGCTGGTTGCGCCAGCGGCGGGCAAATCGGCCATCAGGGCGGCGTATTCGGCCTGCTTGCCGCGCCGCTTGAGGGTGTCCTCGAGTTCATAGGCGGTGTCGAAATGATCCTCGATGACGCCCTTGTTACGGCCGGTGATGAAGATGAAATGCTCGATCCCCGCCTCACGCGCTTCGTCCACGACATACTGGAGGATCGGCCGGTCGACGACGGTCAGCATCTCCTTTGGGATCGCCTTGGTCGCCGGCAGGAAACGGGTACCGAGACCTGCGACGGGTAGCACGGCTTTCCGAACGGGTTTGTCCATGGATGTTCGTTTCCTCAGTCTATCACGGGGTGGAAGGAGGCGAGTGGGGCGAATTCCTGATATCCGACTATCATGTTCCGGCCAGGCCGTTCCATCCGGCATTTTCCGGCTGAGGCGGCGTGAGACAAGCGACGGGGGCGAGGCATGAGCGTACTGGTGACCGGCGGCGCCGGCTATATCGGCGGCCACATGGGGCTGGGGCTCGTCGACGCCGGCGAGACGGTCGTGGTTCTCGACAATCTGTCGACCGGCTTCGCCTGGGCCGTTCCGGCGGACGCAAAGCTCGTCGTCGGCGACATCGGCGACGCCGATCTGGTCGCCCGCTTGATCAAGGAGCATGCGGTCGATGCGATCGCCCATTTCGCCGCCAAGATCGTGGTCCCGGAATCGGTCGAGGACCCCCTCGGCTATTATCTCAACAATGTTTCGAACGCGCGCACGCTGATCGAAGCGGCGATCAGGGGCGGCGTGAAGACCTTCATTTTTTCATCGACCGCGGCGGTTTATGGAGAGACCGGGGCCGAGCCGCTGTCGGAAGACGCTGCGCTCGCGCCAGTTTCCCCCTATGGCCGGTCCAAGCTGATGGTCGAATGGATGTTGGAGGACGCTTCGCGCGCCTTCGATTTCCGCTATGTGGCGCTGCGCTATTTCAATGTCGCGGGCGCCGATCCCCAGGGCCGTCTCGGCCAGTCGACGCCGAACGCCACCCATCTCATCAAGCGCGCCGTCCAGACCGCGCTCGGGATGCATCCGAAGATCGAGATTTTCGGCCAGGACTATCCCACGCGCGACGGCACCTGCGTGCGCGACTATATTCAGGTCACCGACCTCATCGACGCGCATTTGCGCGCCCTCGCCTATCTGCGGGCGGGCGGCGCGAGCCTCATCTGCAATTGCGGCTACGGACACGGGCAGACGGTCAAGGAGGTCGTCGCTGTCGTCAAACGGGTGTCGGGCGTCGACTTTCCGGTCGTCCTGTCCGGACGGCGAGCCGGCGATCCCGCCGCCATCGTCGCCAAGGCCGACCGGGTGAAGAGCGTGCTCGGCTGGAAACCTTCCCGCGACAATCTCGACGACATCGTGCGCCAGGCGCTCGACTGGGAGCGCCGCCTGCACAACCGCCGCACAAACGGGTAGTCGAAACGGCAGATAGAAATGTCGCATGGAGCTCGCGTCCCGCCCCGTCCCCACCGGCAGGGGCGTTTTGGGCGTCGGGCCGTTGTCTTTTTGGACTTTACAACCGGCGCGCCAGCGGGTTGATTGGCTTCCATCTTCATTTGGGGGGAAGCGCATGCGCTCGGCCGACCGGCGAGAATGAGCATGGACGATATTCTCGTCACCGACGGCCTCAGCAAGAGCTTCGGCGACTTCCGCGCAGTGAGCGACGTTTCCCTGCGGGTCCGGCGCGGGACGATCCACGCCCTGATCGGCCCGAACGGCGCCGGCAAGACCACCTGCTTCAACATGCTGACGAAATTCATCGTCCCGACCGACGGGCGGATTACTTTCAACGGGCGCGACATTACGAGCCTGAGGCCGGCCGACGTGGCGCGGCTCGGCCTCGTCCGTTCGTTCCAGATCTCGGCGGTCTTCCCCCATCTGACCGCGTTCGAGAACGTGCGCATCGCCCTGCAACGAAAGCGCGGCGATTCGTTCGACTTCTGGCGCTCTAAGGCGGCCCTCGAGCCGCTCAACCATAGGGCGCGGGCGCTGCTTGACGATGTCGGGCTGACGCCCTTCGCCAATTCGAAGGCAGGCGAGATTTCCTATGGCCGCAAGCGGGCGCTGGAATTGGCGACGACGCTCGCGGTCGAGCCCGAGATGCTGCTGCTCGACGAGCCGATGGCGGGCATGGGCCACGAGGACATCGATCGCACAGCGGAGCTCATTCGCCGGGTCTCGGCGAACCGCACCATCCTGATGGTCGAGCACAATCTCAAAGTGGTCGCCAATCTCTCTGATCGCATCACCGTGCTCACGCGCGGGCGCGTTCTGGCGGAGGGCGACTATCGCGAGGTGTCGGAGAACGAGGAGGTGAAGCAGGCCTATATGGGTGTGGGGAATGGCTGAGGCCCCGCTTTCTCAGACGAGGGCGGCGAGCGGGCCGGCGGTGCTCAGCGTCAGTGGGCTGCAGGCCTGGTACAACGAATCGCACATTCTTCACGGGGTCGATCTTGACGTGCGGGAGGGCGAGGTCGTCACCCTGCTCGGGCGGAACGGGGCCGGCAAGACGACGACCCTCAAGGCGATCATGGGCATCGTCCGCAAGCGCACCGGATCGGTCGTGTTCGGCGGCAAAGAACTCATCGATCTCTCGATCGACCGCATCGCCCGGCTTGGCGTCGCGTTCTGTCCGGAGGAACGGGCGATATTCGCCAGCCTCTCGGTCAAGGAGAATCTGTTCCTCCCGCCTCAAATCGGCAAGATCGGCGGGATGAGTGTCGAGCGGATCTTCTCGCTCTTTCCCAACTTGCGCGAGCGTCTCGCCAGCGGCGGCGGCAAGCTGTCGGGCGGCGAGCAGCAGATGTTGGCGATCGCGCGAATCCTGCGCACCGGCTCGCGATTCTTGATGCTCGACGAACCGACTGAGGGCCTAGCGCCAGTCATCATTCAACAAATCGGCCGCACCGTCGCCGAGCTCAAGCGGGAGGGTTTCACAATCCTGCTTGTCGAGCAGAATTTCCGCTTCGCCTCGACTTTGGCCGATCGATTTTTCGTCATGGAGCACGGGAAGATCATCGACGCGTTCACCAATTCGGAGCTCGCGGGGCGGATGGACAGGCTGCATGAAGCGCTGGGGGTGTGATGACTGTCGCGAAACGGCTTGCCCTCACCCCGGCCTTCTCCCGTTCGCGGGAGCAGGCGGCCGCGACGCGGCCGGATGAGGGGGAGCCATAGGTGAACATATTCGGCCACGCCATCAGCATGCCGCAGCTCTACGGCCAGTTGCTGATCGGGCTCATCAACGGCTCGTTTTATGCGCTCTTGAGTCTGGGCCTTGCCGTCATTTTCGGCATGCTCACGATCGTCAACTTCGCCCATGGCGCGTTCTACATGATGGGGGCCTTCGCCGCCTATTTTCTGCTTCAATACGCCGGCCTCAACTATTGGTTGGCGCTCATCCTGTCGCCGCTCGCGGTCGGCGCGATCGGCGCGATCGTCGAGCAGCTGTTCCTGAAGCGGCTCGCCGGCTTCGATCCGCTCTATAGCCTGCTGCTCACCTTCGGTTTGGCGCTGATCATTCAGGGCCTGTTCCAGAATTATTTCGGCGCCTCGGGCCTGCCCTACGCGATCCCCAAACAGCTCAGCGGCGCCTACAATCTCGGCTTCATGTTCCTGCCGGTCTATCGCGGCTGGGTGATCCTCGCCTCAGCGGTTGTGTGCCTGGCGACCTGGCTCATCATCGAGAAGACCAAGCTTGGCGCCTACCTACGCGCCGGCACCGAGAACCCGACCATGGTGCGCGCCTTCGGCATCAATGTGCCGCGCATGGTCACGCTGACCTACGGCTTCGGCGTCGCGCTCGCGGCGTTCGCCGGCGTACTCGCCGCGCCGATCACTCAGGTCCGCCCGGGCATGGGCGCCGACATCATCGCCGTCGTCTTCGCTGTCGTGGTGATCGGCGGCATGGGGTCGATCCTGGGCTCGATCGTGACCGGCTTCGTGCTCGGCGTCGTCGAAGGCCTGACCAAGGTGTTCTACCCCGAGGCGTCGAACACGGTGGTGTTCGTCATCATGGCGATCGTCCTCCTTATCCGGCCGACCGGCCTCTTTGGAAGGGCGGCCTGAAAATGAGCCTCGAAGCCTCCGTCGCCGCGGCGGATATGACGAGCCGCGATCGTCGCGCCAACGCGATCGCCTTCGCGATCATGGTCGCGCTTATCGTAATCGCGCCGTTCGTCGCCTATCCGTTCTTCATCATGCAGGCCCTGTGCTTCGCGCTCTTCGCCTGCGCGTTCAATCTCCTGCTTGGCTACGCCAACCTGCTTTCGCTCGGCCATGCGATGTTCCTTGGCCTCGCGAGCTACGTCTGCGCCCACGCCGCCAAAGTGTGGGGACTGGAGCCGGTTTCGGCGATCGCGCTCGGCGTCGCCGCATCCGCCGTGCTCGGCTTCGTCACCGGAGCGCTCGCCATCCGCAGTGTCGGCATCTATTTCGCCATGATCACCGTCGCCTTTTCGCAGATGGTGTTCTTCTTCTGCGTCGAGGCGCCCTTCACCCATGGCGAGGACGGCATCCAGGCGGTGCCGCAGGGCAAGGCGCTCGGGCTCATCGATCTCTCCAATCCGTGGATCCTCTACGTCTTCGTCGCCGCGGTCTTCCTGTTCGGCTTCCTTGCCGTGCAGCGTACGGTCAACTCGCCGTTCGGCGAAATATTGAAGGCGATCCGCGAGAACGAGCCGCGCGCAATTTCGCTTGGCTATCGCACCCTCCAGTACAAGCTCGCGGCCTTCGTCCTCTCGGCCGCGATCGCCGGCCTCGCCGGCGCGGTCAAGGCGATCGTCGCCCAGAACGCGTCGCTGACCGATGTCGCGTTCTCGACATCGGGCGAGGTCGTGCTGATGACGCTGGTCGGCGGCATGGGGACCTTCTATGGCCCGGTCGGTGGGCGCGTTCATCGTCGTCTCGATGCAGAACTATCTCGCCCAGTTCGGCGAGTGGGTGACGGTGATCCAGGGCGTGGTCTTCGTCGCCTGCGTGCTTGCGTTCCGTCGCGGCATCGTCGGCGAACTGGCGGCGTGGGCGAAGATTTCGCTTTAAGGGGCAAGCCGCGATCGGGTTTTCCAAGCCAAATCCAAATTTTTCCAAGCCAGGCCAAATTTTGCAAAGGCAGGCAAAGACAATCAAAGAAAAAAGGCTTGGATTTCCTTGCTTTCTCTTGTCCGATCGAGCCTTTTCAGGGGGTTGCGCCGACCCCCTGGGCCATTTTTTCTTTTCTTGGCGTATCCGGGCGAATGAAGATCATAATGACGGTGTGCAATAGACGGGCGCGTCCGCTTGGCGGCGCTCGATGCCCTGGTTGCTTGCGGACCGCCGATCGCCAGGGTCATGGCGAAATGTATAGCACGAGTTTCCTATTTTTCGGAAGACATTGTTTAGACAAACAGTATAACTTATCTCAGATGTTATCTAGGCTTGATGGCGCAATACGCCCGAACCGAGATTCCCGTCTATAGGTCGGCTGATCCCTCTGTGATCAGCCGCTTCGCTTCGCAAGCGCCCTCAGGTCGAACGCCGGGTCGGCGGCTTCCTCCGGCGTCAGCGTCTTCGTCGTGCCGATGATGCGCTTGGCGGCGGCGTGGTCGCCGGCGCGGTTGACCGATTCGACCACCGCGAGCCTGCCGGCGCGAAAGCCGAAGGTCGAGAACGCCCGCGTCGCCGGATCGCCGCGCACGACCCATTCGTCGACGCCGTGCGAGAGGCCGGCGATCATCAGCTTCAGATCCTGCTGGTCGCTCCAGAACCAGGCGAGATCGTCGTAGGGCTTGGGCTTGCCGGCGAGGCGGCGGGCGACCGAGCGTCCCTGATCGACCGCGTTCTGCACCGATTCGAGCCGGGTGCGGAAACCGAGCGCGGCATTGGGAAAATCTGCGCAGTCGCCGATCGCAGAAATCGCTGGGTCCGAGGTCGTGAGGTGCTCGTCGACCACGATCCCATTCGCGCATTCGAGGCCGCACGCCCGCGCGAGCGAATCCTCGGCGACGACGCCGATCCCGACGACGACCATGTCCGCGCTCAACGCTTCGCCGTCGCTGAGGATGACGGTTTCCGCATGCTCGCGGCCCTCGATCGCGGCGACGCCGACGCCGAGCTTAAAGCGCGCGCCGAAGGCGGCGTGCGCATCGAGGAAGAAATCCGACATGATCGGCGAGACGGCGCGCCCCATCGGCCGGGCGATCTCGACGATGGTCGCGTCGGCCCCGAGGCCGGTCGCGGTGGCGGCGATTTCGAGGCCGATGAATCCAGCCCCGATGATGACGACCCTGCGCCCTTGGCCGAGCCGCTCGCGGATTTGGGTGGCGTCGGCGATGTCGCGCAGCGCATAAACGCCGGGCAGATCGACGCCGGGGACGTCGAGCCGCCGTTGCCTCGCGCCGGTGGCGAGGATGAGATGCCCATAGCCGACCGCGCTGCCGTCGCTGAGCTCGACCCGCCGCGCGGCCCGGTCGATCCTGGTTGCGCTGACGCCGAGCCTGAGCTCGATGCGCTGGTCGCGAAAGTGGGCTTCGGCCCTGAGCGGCAGGCCGTGGATGTCCATCTCGCCCTTCAGAAACGCCTTCGACAGCGGGGGGCGCTGATAGGGCAGATCCTTCTCGGCGGAGAGAAGGACGACCTCGCCGCCGAACCCCTCTTCGCGCAGGCTCACGGCCGCCTGAACCCCCGCGTGGCCCGCGCCGACGATGACGACCGAGTCAGGCGACATCGCTTATCGCCATAGCGTGGACCGAAATCCTCGTCCTGAGGAGCGATACGAAGCATCGCGTCTTGAAGGGCGCGATCGAGGCCTCGATTCGGCTCCGATCGGGTCGCCCGGAAGCGGTTTCATTCATTGGCGTAGAGCCGGAAGCCGCGCGGCTTCGCTTCCGGTTCCTCCGGGCCGGGGTCGTCGGGCGCCATCGACGCCGGATCGATGATGACGCCCGTGCGGGCCGCGGGAACGACGGCGGGACTGTAAGCAGGGGCGGCGTGGCGTTCAGGTTCGACGGCCTGCGGCGCGAGCGCGAGCGTGGGAGCGGGTGGCGGAGCGGGCGGGACGATCGCCTCGACCGCCGGCGCCGCCGGTTCGGGCGCCGCGGGCTCCGCCGGGAGGGCGAAGCGTTCGTCCGGGGTCCGCCAGACGAAAGCGTCGAGCGCGCCCGACGGCGAGACCGGCGCCCAACGGTCGGTGATGACCCCGTCCGCCACCCAGGCCTTGTCGCGCGGGGCCCGCGCCGCCCGGCCGAGCCACTCGCGCACGGCGCCGTGATGCCCGTCCGCCTCCTCGATGTCGGCCATGAGGAGGCAGGCCCGCCGGGTCGGGCGTCCATGCGGCGAATCGGAGGCGAGGAGTGGGGCGATCGCCGCGCGCGCTGCTGCGTCGTCATGCGCCTCGAGCGCGGCGCGCCCCACGGTCAGGAGCGATTCGGGATCGTTAGGCGCGACCCGGGCGAGGGCGCGGGCGCGGGCCAGCCGGTCCTCGGTCGAATCGCCATGGCGGACGCGGATGTAGGCGGCGGCGAGGTCAGGATGCGGCGTCTGCGCATAGGCGGCCTCGAGAATGCGGCTGGCGCGGCGATAGTCGCCCGCCTGCGCCATGAGCCGGCCGCAGATCGCAGCCGCGGGCACGAGCGTCGGCGCCAGCCGGCATGCCTCCTGCGCCAGCGCGAGCGCGTGCTTCGGATCGCGCTCCATCGCCGCTTCGGCCATCGCGGTCTTGATCACTGCCCGCCAGCGGTTCGCGGTCGGCTTGTCGATGAGCCGGGCGGCGGCGTTGACATCGACGGTCGCGAGCGCGCCCGCCCAGTCGCCGCGCCGCGTGCGGTCGTCGAGCACCGCCTGACCCGCCCAGGCCGCGGGCGCGCGCGCATTGGCGCGTATCGCATATTCGAGCGCCGCCTCGTGTTCGCCGGCGCGCCGCGCTTCGACATGCAGGCCGCGCAGGCCGAGGCCATGGGTCTCGTGATGGTCGAGCATCGCATTATACGCCGCGACCGCGCGCTCGCGGTCGCCTGCGAGTTGCGCCGACTGGGCTTGCAGAAGCTTGGTCATCGGCTCGTGCGCGACGAGGCGGCTCGCCTCGGAGGCGTGTTTGGCGGCGGCCCGGGCGTCGCCGGCGCCGACGGCAATCATGCCCCGCGACAGCGCCAGGAAGCCCTTCTCGCGCTTACGCGCCCGCGAGGCGAGCGAGACCAGCGAGGGGATGCGAAAGATGAACCTGAGCACGGCCCAAACGATCGACAGCACGACCGCAAGCGCCAGGACGGCGCCGAGCGCCAGCATCAGCGAGACCCGATACTCGATCCCTCGCCAGGTCACCGTCACGACGCCGGGATTGTCCGCGAGCCAGGTCAGGCCCCAGGTGGCGAGCGCCAGCGCTGCCAGGAATATCAACAGGCGAAGCATCTCGTCTCCGATTCAGAACGCCCGGGCCGGGCGCCGGAAGCCGCGCGAGCCGCCGGCCGCCGCAATGTCATGGGCCAGCGCCGCCGGCGAGCCGCCCGACCGCCGCCTCGCGGATCGACTGCAGGGCGGCGTCCGCCGCCTGCCTCGCGCGGGCCTTGACCGGCCAGTCGCCCGCCGCCTGACGCGCTGCTTCCGGCAGCTTGTCGAACGCGGCGAGCGCGCCCGAGATGTCGTCACGGCGGCTGGCTGCCTCGATACGGGAGACTGTCGCCTGGGGATCGTCGCCGGTCGTATCGTTCAGATCACGTACCTGGACGAGGCCGCGCAGATGGGCGAGAAGGCGATCCACGATCCCGCCTTTCTCTTCCGGCGACGCGGCGGCCAGAACCCGCGGCGCAATCGCGTCGAACGATGCGGCCAAAGCGCTCCCGGTCGGGGCTCCCTCGGCCACCGCTCGCAGCGCCGCCAGTCCGGCCGGATCGACCCCGAGACGCTGAAGCGCCGCGACCTCGGTTCCGAACGGCGCGCCCGCGGCGAGCCTATCCGCAATCGCGCCTGCGATGATCGCGATCGCCGTGGCGTTGTCGGCGGCCGCCGGCTTCTCGGGGGCGACGCGGGTTTCGCTCTTCGGCGCGGCGAGCGCCGCCTCGAGCTTGTCGAGCCGGGCGGCGAGGGCGGAAAGATCGGCGCCGTTCGCCGTCGGCGCTCCGGTCTCGAGCTTCGCGACTCGCGCCGCCAGCCCTGGAATCTCGCCGCGCGCGGCGTCGATGTCGGCCCGCAAGTCCTTAACCTGCGTCGCCAATTGCTGGTCGGCTTGCGCGACGGCGGCGGCTTTAGGCGCGTAATCCGCATTCGCCGCCTCCAGCGCCGAGACGCGCTTGTCGAGGTCCGCGACGCCCGACGTCCCCGCGCCCGCCTCGAGCGCGCCCACCCGCTTGTCGAGGCTCGATAAGGCGGCGCTGTCGCGCTTGGCTTCCGCGTCCAGCGCCGCGTTCCCCCTCTAGTTTGCGCTTCGACTTCGGCCAGCCGGTCTGCGTTCTCCGCGACATCCGCCTTCGGCGCCAGGAGCGAATAGCCCGCGGCGAGGGCCAGCGCCGAGACGATGAATCCGGCGAGCGCTCCCGCCAGAACGCTCCGAGCGCCTGTGCGCTGCGGCTCGGCGGCAGGCTGCGGGCGAGGTTGAGCGGCGCCCTCGGGCGCGGGCGCGGCGGACGGGGGCGGCTGGCGATCGTCGGGCGCGCGGGCGGCCATCTCGCCTTCGATGACGCCCGGGTCCCGACGCGCGTCGCGATTGGGCGGGGAGCCTGCAGGCCCAGCCGAAACGTCCTGGGTTTCCTCGTCGACCATCGCCTCGCGCCTTTGATCTCTCGCGGCCTATATACGGGACGCCCCAAGCGAAGGAAACCCGCCGAGGCTGCTGCATAAAGCGCGAAAAAGGCCCGCCTCGTCAGGCGTATCGGCGATTGCGATTCGGGTCGCGCCGGCCGCCTTAAGCGGTTCGGCGACGTCGCGCGACAGGCAGACGTGCTCAAGCGCGAGAAAGCGCGCCTCGACGCCCGAGGCTTTGGCCAGCGCCGCCGCGAGTCCGGCCGAGCGCCGCGAGTAGTGCAGCGCCGCGCCGCAGGAGGCAAGCGCGCGCGCCTCCGAAGGGCGCCAGGCCTCGCGCGCCTCGGCGGCATAGGCTTCGACGACCTCGAGCGCGAAAGCGCTCTCGAGCGCCGCCTCGATTGTCCCCTTGCGGTTGCGTCCGGCGAGGTAGAGTACGCTCGCGCCCGGCTCGAGCGCCTCGTTTAGCGTCTCGGTCAGCTTTGTGGAGTCCGGCGCCGGCGGAGAGGCAAGCCGCCAGCCGCGCGCTTTTGCCGCACGCCCGGTGTGGACGCCGACGACATAGAGGGGCGACGACGTATCGCTTGGCCCTTCGGCCACGAACGCCTTAGCGCTGGTCGCGACGACGGCGTCATAGCGCGACCGCTTCGGTCGGACGGCTTGAGCCTCGATCTCTATCGCCGGCAGGCAAGAAACGGAAAGGCCGAGCCGGCGCAGCCGCGCCGCGCTCGCCGCCGCGTCCTCGCGAGCGCGAAACAGCGCGACCCTCGGGGTCATGGGGCCTCTTCGTCGGTATGCGCTAGGTTATAGGCCGCGCCGGCGCTTCGCGGACGTGCGAAGTGGCGCGGGGGGCGCATCGGCGCGAACGAACCGGAGGCCAGTCTCAGCCCGCGTCTGCGCCGGTCATCGCCGGCGAATGGGCGTCGCGCGGCGACCCGCCGCGATGGCGAGCAGGAGCGTTCATCCCGCCGCCACGGACTGGGGATGGGACTGCGGGTGGACGATCGGATCGAGCCGCGTCAGCCGCACGGCCGCCTGGACGTCCGCATTGAGTTTGGAATCGACCGCGTAATCCTGGAGATGCAGCAGGCAAAGACGGT
>CAWANG010000005.1:0-114261 GCA_963783175.1 uncultured Alphaproteobacteria bacterium | reverse complement strand
TGATCTGGTCGCCAAATATCTTGGGCTTCCGGGCGAGAACGTCACGGTCAACGTGACGCTTCTGGGCGGCGGATTTGGCCGCAAGTCGAAGCCGGACTTTGCCGTCGAGGCGGCTGTGCTCGAAAGCGGTCGGCGGCGCGCCGGTCAAGGTCGTGTGGACCCGCGAGGACGACATCCGCAACGACTTCTACCACACGGTGTCGGTCGAACACATCGAGGCCGGGCTCGACAGCGACGGCAAGGTGATAGCATGGCGCCACAACAGCGTCGCGCCGTCGATCATGGCCCTCTTCATGCCCGACCCGAAGCATGAGGCCAACTGGGAGTTGGGTCAGGGCCTCTCCGATTTGCCCTTCGACATCAAGGACCGCCTTGAGAACGGCGAGGCCGAAGCCCATACAAAGATCGGTTGGTGGCGCTCCGTCTCGAACGTTCCGCACGGTTTTGCGATCCAATCCTTCGTTGCCGAACTCGCGGCGGCGGCGGGCAAGGATCAGAAGGCGTTCTTGCTCGATCTGATTGGCCCTCCCCGCATCGTCGACGTCCGCGACAAGGTCAAGAACTTCTGGGACTACGGCGAAAATCCGGAGGTCTACCCGATCGACACCGGGCGGCTGAGTGGCGTCGTGGGGCTCGTGACCGAGAAGGCGGGCTGGGGCCGTGAGGTTCCGAAAGGACATGGCCTCGGCTTGGCGGCTCATCGAAGTTTCGTAAGCTATGTTGCAGCGGTCATCGAAGTCGCGGTGGACAGCAAAGGCAATCTCACCATTCCGCGGGTCGATATCGCCGTCGACTGTGGGCCGACCGTCAACCCGGATCGCGTGCGCGCTCAATTCGAGGGCCGTCGTCATGGGATTGGGGGTAGGCCTGCTGAACGAAATCTCGTTCAAGGACGGAAAGGTGGAGCAGCGCAACCTCGACGACTACTTGGTCTTGCGGATCAGCGACGCGCCTCATGAGACGCATGTGCATATCGTGCCACACGGCTACGATATGCCGCTAGGCGGCGTAGGCGAACCCGGCGTGCCGCCGGTCGCGCCGGCGCTCATGAATGCGATCTTCGCCGCCAGCGGCAGGCGCATCCGCACATTGCCACTCGGTCAGCAATTGGCGAAGGTCTAGGCGCTGGCCTTCGAGGTGGGCCGGAGTCGCCTTTGGCCTGAATCTTCAGTTCGTCTGATCAGAGTTGGGCGCTGGAGCCAGCGCGAATGATTGTTGTTGGTTCACGCGGCGACTTCACTTTTCAAACGCTGGTGCCGATTGCCGTGAGGTCAGTCGCAATCCTGTAAGCATTAATTGAACAATTCGCATGGGCTATGCATCGGAGCGACTCCTTCCGTACACTCATACTGAGTGAACTCCGCTTGGCATTTCGACCGGCAGACTTCTTTCGTTTGAGCCTTCTGAGAAGATGTCTGCGAAGGTTGGCTCTCTTCACCGGATGCGAAAATGGTTAACGACAGCACGAATCCGATCGCGCAAGACGATATCCTGATCATGACGGGACGCCCTATACTTCGTTGAAATGTTGACAACGCCATCGCCGCCAACCGGATGGGACGACCCAACCGGAGATACACCATACGATTTGCACAATCCGCAATGTCCGCTTAACGTCGAAACCGGTCCAAGCTGTGCATCGGCTCCCGTCCGCCCGACGAGTTTCCCTTGCCTACCCTGCGCATCGAATGCGAGCGCTGCGGACGAACTGGGCGCTTTGCCCTCGCCGGCCTAATAGAGCGATTCGACGCTGATGCCGTCTTGCCTGACGTGCTGCTCGAGCTGGCGTCGTGTCCGCGTCGGGCGAGCTTCGGGGCGCCGTGCGGCGTCAGGCTCGCCGATCGCGAGGCGTGGACCTAAAGCCCTATTTTCTTTGCGGATCATGGGGACCGAATTGTCCTCGCAGCTACTTGACCAGCGGACTTTATGCAACATATTGGAAGCAACCGGAGTTGAGAGGAATAGCTGTAATGTCAGTCCGCAAGCGAGCTTGGACAACTTCAAACGGCGCCGAGAAAGAGGCGTGGGTCGTCGACTACGTCGATCAGGCGGGCAAGCGACGCCTAAAGACATTCGCGAAGAAGAAGGCGGCCGACAATTTCGCGGCCACGGCCAATGTCGAGATCCGGGCTGGCGTACATACCGCAGACAGCGCGAGCATCACGGTTGCCGAGGCCGGACGCTTATGGGTCGACACGGCCGAAAGGGGTAGCCCAGGGCGAGAGCCCTTGGAGCGCGCCACAGTCACCGCGTATCGCCAGCATCTGAAGCTCCACATCGAGCCATATCTCGGCAATCTGAAGCTCTCGCAACTCTCGGCACCGATGGTCCGCGAGTTCGAGGACAAGCTTGCGCGCGGCGTCATGCCTGCTGGCGCTGAACCGCAGCCACGATCTCCGGTAATGGTCCGCAAGGTTCGCGTGTCGCTATCGTCCCTCCTAAGCGACGCACAGGAACGAGGACTAGTCTCGCGCAACGTGGTTCGGGAGCTTCGCCGGAATTGCAGCGCGGCGCCGAGAGGCAGGCAGAGAAGCGCCAGAGGGGCAAGCTCACGGTTGGGGTCGATATCCCCACGCGAGAGGAGATCAAGGCCATTGTGGAGGCCGCGAAGGGCCGCTGGCGGCCTATCCTACTGACGGCGATCTTCACCGGCCTGCGGGCCTCAGAGCTTCGCGGCTTGCGTTGGGCGGACGTTGACCTTGAGAAGCGGGAGCTGCACGTCCGGCAGCGCGCCGATCGTTACAGCAAGATCGGCAAGCCCAAGTCGGATGCTGGCGAGCGCACCGTTCCGCTGACGCCGATCGTCGTCAACACGTTGCGCGAATGGAAGCTCGCCTGCCCGAAGAGCGATCTCGGGCTCGTCTTCCCGACGACTGGCGGCCTAGTCGAGCACCACAAGAACATCATCGAGCGCGGCCTGATCCCTACGCTGATTGCGGCGGCCGTCGCGGTCGATGGAACGGGGGACGACGGTAGGCCGACTAGACTGGCGAAATACCCGGGCCTGCACGCCCTGCGTCACTTCTACGCTTCATGGTGCATCAATCGCCGGGCCGATGGGGGCTCGAGCTCCCGCCGAAGGTGGTGCAGGAGCGCCTCGGCCATTCGTCAATCATGATGACAATGGACGTTTACGGCCACTTGTTCCCGCGCGGCGACGATTTGGAGGAGCTTGCGGCGGCCGAGCGGTCGCTACTCGCGTGAGCGAATTCCGCACTCGATGCGCGGGGCGGGCGTCGCAAATGGGCGAAAAGCGGGCCTTCCATCATGCCGACTGTAGGCCAAGTTTCCGCCCGAAGCGGGCATTCTCCTTTGCGCCAGACTCGACGCTCGTCAAGCCCGTAGCGCCGCCCATGCGGGAGACATAGGATGATTCGGGCTGAGTGGCCTCCGGCCGTTGCCGGCCTTGTTGAAGCGCGGCATTGGAGCTTTCGGGAAAGTGGGCGTGCTAGTAAAGGCGCTGGAGTGGCGTAAGGCGCACTATCCGAAGACTTTCGAGCTGGCGCTGTCCGTTGTGTTCGGCATCCTGATCGAGATCGTGATTCTCCACTTCCAGCCCCCGCTTCTCATGGTTCGGAAGGTAGGGGACGACACCGCCGATCAGATGGTCCGGCTCCTCGAACAGACCACGTATAGTATGCCGATGTCGCCCACCTTCGTCTTCGTCGACATTGACGACGCGACTTGGAAGACCTGGGGCTCGCACTTGGTGACGCCGCGGGCCCGTATCGCGACACTTCTCGGACGTGTTGCGAGGTCTAAGCCGCTCGCCGTCGTCCTGGACGTCGACCTCGCCTATTCGGACGCAACCGATGGGAAAGCGCTCAAAGATTTCCTCGAAGACTATAAATCCGGGTGGCCTCCGCTTCTGCTCGTCCGCTCGCTTGCCGACGATCCTGACGGCGGTTTGCCGCAACCGAGAATCACGGAATACGATGAAGCGATCGGACCGAGAACGATCAACGGCGAGCTGATCCCGGCCAAAGACAATGTGATATTCACTTCGCCGTTATTCGAGCGCGACGGCGACGGAAAGGTGCGGCGCTGGAAGCTCTTCGCCGAGGCGTGCAACGGAACCGCGCCCAATCGTTGTGCCTTCAATGCATCTCGCCGCAGCGATGATCGCGCGGCAAGCGATTTATGGAGCGCCTCCGGGAAGCAAAGACCCGCCGCTCGAGCGGATGACCAGAAGCCTAGCTGCCTTCACGCCCGCCAATTGTGAGCTTGCCAATGGCGGGCGGGAGGGGACGCTTGACTCCTTGCCGCTTGATCGCCCCATTCGGATCGAAGGTGACGACGTGAGCAAGCGCGTGATCTATCGCGTCGCGTGGAAGCCCGGTGTGGTCGGATTAGGTCCGATCGTGGAGTTGCCCGCCGCCGTCGGAGCCGGCGAGACGCAGCTCGTCGAAGTCCGCCCAGCGCGTCTCTTGGCTTCGGGTGACCCAAATGCGGCGCTGCCAGGGCTTGAGGGCAGGATCGTTGTGATTGGTGGGAGCTTCAAGAGCAGCGGCGACCGCTACAACACGCCGCTTGGCGTCATGCCGGGCTCGCTGATGATTATCAATGCGATCGAGGCCCTTACCCAAAACGGGACGCCGCGGGAATTCCCGACGCCCTTCCGTATCGTGATCAGCCTTTTCGTGATCGTCGTCGCCTCAATTCTGACTTTGCTCCTACGCCCGATCGTTGCTGCGGCCGCTCTCAGCGCATTCCTTCTCATGCTGATGTTTGTTTTCCTCAGTAGCTTCCAAGCCGGCGCGGTGTTGGATCTCGCGGTTCCGGCGGTGGGCGCTTTTGTGCACGATCTCTGGAACTCGACGATCGCGATGGCGCGGGACATACGACGGCTAAGGTGGCGATGGTTCCTGAAGCCACCACCTGCGCACGAGGAGGGAGGGGAGCGTCGATCTCAGGGAGTTGGGAAGGAGGGCGCACACGGATGAAGCGTTGGATTCTGGTCCTCATTGGCGTCGCCTTGTGGCCGTCCGCCCTCCATGCGGCGGAGGCCCAGCTCAAGCCTGTTGAGATTGGCTATATCGAGAGCTTCGACCACAGCGCCGACGTCTATGTCCTAAAGACGGGCGACACGCGCCGCGATGTCGCGATACTCGGCCCGGTCTTCAACGGCGATACTATCAAGGTCAACGACGCCTACGCCACACTCACCCTGCGCGTCGTCGGGCAGGACGGCCCAATCGTGCTTTCGAAGGCGAACGATGTCGCCACGATCACCGGGCGGATTCCACAGAAGGGCATCATGTCCGGGGTATTCGGCTGGACGGCCTCGGTTGTGCAGTTGTTCGACCGGGAACAGCGCGAGCAAGTCTCAGCCTCGATCCGCGGCAACATTGGGAACCAGATCGGGAGCCAGCTTTCCGCGCCCATGTTCGCGCTGGCCCAAACTGTCCTTGCGGGAAGGCGGAAGCTCACGATCGGCTGGGTTTCGCCGCTGATTGTGGAGATCCGGGTCCTCGACGGGGAGGGGCGGCCGGTTGCGAACGGACAAGGGTCCGGAACGCTGTGGGCGACTCCCGAAGTCGACTGGAAGCCGGGCGAGTACTCGATCGAGTTGGCGGCGGCTGGCGAGACAATGCGCCAGAGCCTGCATTTCCTTCCGCCCGACAAGGGCCCGAGCCTTCCATCCGAGCTAGGCGATCCGACAGCCCCCGAGCCCCTGCGCGCGGTTGCGGTGGGCGCATGGTACGCGGCGGAGGATCCGGCTTTCCTGCTTGAGGCGCTGCAGCACGTAGCCCCAGATGCGAGTTCGTCACGGCCTGCCAGGCTGCTGACTCTCGCTTTCATCGAGGGCAAGCGCCCCTCACCCCAGCCCTTGGGTGGCCGGGGCGAGGGGGAGGGCCATGGCGGTGCCCGCAGTGGAGATGACGCACGGGCGCCGCCGTCGACTCGCTGACGGGAATGAGGCCGAGAAAGGTTCAGCGCCCACCCCTGGCGACGTTTCTGTGTCGGCTTCGGTCGACGCGTGCTTCGCTTTTTGGTCGAATTGACCCGTTCGCCCAGGCGCCGACGAAAGTTCGATATTTGCGCAACCTACGCGTTCCAGCCTCGGACCGCTTTCTGGCGCATCGGTCTCGTTCGTCTCGCCCCTCGATGGGATGGTGTCCGTCCGAAAGGGACGTTCTTCGGTCACGTCAGGCGATCCATCTTCCTGACCAGCACCGCAGAGGCAAACGGCCTCCCTCACGCGAAACGCGAAACTGTAACATCCCATGCCCGGGATGAGACGCTTTGATCCTGGTCAATGCAACTCCTAGCGCCCTGTTCATTGTAAGAAAGATTACACTACTGGATAATGGGTATGTATCGGTGTTGGAATGTGCAGAAGATCGTTTTGCGATCGTGCATTTACCTAATAATGGTGGCTTCGTCCTGGATCGTGCTTATGATTGCTACGTGCTCGTCGCACGCTGGCGACCTCTCCAATTACGTCGTCGCAAACACCGCTCCTCCTGACGATTTTCTGGCTCTCAGGACGGAGCCCTCGGCCGCCACTGGAATACGCCTCGAGAAGATGCCCAATGGGACGCCTCTTCAGGTCTCCGAGAAGCGACCCGATGGATGGTGGCGTGTCCAAGACCGTACGACCGGTCAGATTGGTTGGGCAAAAAGCGTCACCAGAACCGGCATAGCTTGGATTGTGCAGCAATCCCACGCTCCGTCAAGCGATCGCGAAGCCCAGCCTACCCAGCCAGCTCCCCTTGTGAACAATCCGACGCCGGAGCCTCCTGCTATGTCAACTCCGCTTGTGAGCAACCCGTCGCCGGCGCCGATGGCTCCTGCCCAGCCAACTCCCGGTGCAAGCAATCAAATCCCCGCTCTGCCCGCAATTGTCCTCATAACAACAGAAAATGCGGCGCAGGCCAATACCCACATCGCTGATCTCAAAAGCCAGGTGGCTGTATTGACGGAGGTTTTGTCAGAACAAGTCGAGCTTCAAAAGACCGCTGCAGACGACCAGCGACCCTCCATCGATAAGGCGATTGAGGCAGTCAACGCTCAAATAGAGAGACTTCAGAGCGAATATTCGACGTTGGACAGATTATTTGGTATCTACCTCACTTCGATCAAGCCAAATGATCGGGATCTTTATCTTACCGCACGAAAAGCCTCGGAAATTTACCCCAAGATTCCCTACTACATCCCTGGGACAAACGAGACAGGCGAGTTTTGGGTCGAACCCAATGTTTCGGATTCCGGCGAAATGCAGTTCGGGTTTAAATTTGTCGATATTGATTCTTCGGCAGAAAAAGTCCGTGAGACCATCGTCATGTCGTTGCCCCAAATTGAGGATGCACAGCAGGCGCTTTTCAAACTGCACGGCTGGTCGGAAATAGCCCATCAGCAAAAGCTTAGGAGAAACTACGAAAAACGCGTGACCTGTTTCCCTGTTTCCGAATGCCCGCCTGACGGCGAGCGTGTCGCCGGGAAGGCGTCTACCGAGGTTAGATTTAACGTCTATGAAGATGGATCGACCGCCGGGCGCATCCAGCGGAACAAGGGGCTCTTTGTCGAGGGCTATAACGTCTCCATAGACAGCGCCATGTTGCTGCAGGCGTACCTCTCCCACGTGATCAAGGAAGCTAGGCTCGAATTCAAAACTGGCACCCAGGATAAGAAAGCGCTCGATGAGCTGTTCCATTGACGGCAGACTCTCGAAGGCTCAAAATTGATCCGTAATCGTCGATTGTCGAACCGAACAAGATCGATCTAACGACCGGTTGTGGCGCAACCGTCGCGTTCTGCCAACGACCGCAATCTGGCGCATTCCTTCCGTACCGGAATTGATCAGGACGGACGGCAACAGGTCGAGTCCGACAATGCTTCCGGCAGGAGAATCTGATATTTTTCCGCTTGCAAGGCTACGCCAGGCGCCGCGCGCGAAGAGTTGGAGATACGCTGCCGAGGAGATTGCAATTCGCCAAACCGCGAATTGAGCGCGACATATGCGCAACATGATTGACGAATCTTAAATTATATCAATGATAAGATGATTACTGTAAATCCGCTGGCTAAGCCTTCGTAGGTTCGAGTCCTACCTCCCCCATCAGCCATTCTTTCCGAATTTGCCGGACACGAAACTCCGGAAAATCGGCGCCTGGCCGCGTATCGACTGCAAAAAGCGCTTCTGGCGCCAGGAAGTTCAGGCAAACGGCACCTCTTGTCCGTCGCTTCGCTAGCCGGAGGGAACGCCGGGCGGCGCAAGGATCTGGTCCGTCGTACACTGTCGCGCCGGCTTGTCGGGCCTCCAGCGGAGCAGCTTGGTCCCGTGGCGGAATCGATCGCCCGTCACGTGGTCGTAACGGACCTCGACGACCAGCTCCGGCCGCAGCGGCTCCCATTCGCCGCTGCGTTCAGTGCTCCAGCGGCTGGGTCCTCCCGGCGCCTTGCCGGTGAAACCGGGAGCGGCCCGAAGCGCGCGAAGCTTGCGCGTCAGCGCCTCCCGCTCGTCATTCGCGATCGTTGAGGTGAAGCCGACGTGATCGAGCTTGCCTTGGGCGTTGTAGAGACCGAGCAGCAGCGACCCGACTTCGCGGGAGTTGCTCTGATAACGGAAGCCGGCAACCACGCAATCAGCGGTCCGTAAGCGCTTGACCTTGAGCATCGCGCGCTCGCCGCTCAAATATGGCGCATCCAATCTCTTGGCGACGACGCCGTCTCTGCCGTCGTGGTCGAAATCGTCAAGCCAGCCCGTCGCCTGGGCGAGGTCCAGCGAGCAGGGCGTGACGATGAGCTTTCCGGCGATCGCGGCCTTCTGGCCGAAATCCTCAAGCGCGCTTCGCCGCTCGGCCAGGGGAAGGGCCGCGACGGTCGAGCCGTCCGGCCCGACCAACATGTCGAACAAGATGAGTTCGAGCCGGCGTTTCTGTCGACAGGCGACGGATGCGGCTCACCGCCGGATGTAGCCGCGCCTGCAATGCGTCGAAGGTCAATCGCCCATTGAGTTCGATTACCAATTCCCCGTCGACCACAAATCGCTTGAACGGCGCGTCCAGCAGGGTCGCCACAACCTCAGGAAAAAAGCGGCTCAATGATCTACCGGACTTCCCTCTCAGCTCGACAGCGCCGCCCTCCTTGAAGGCCAAGCAGCGAAAGCCATCCCATTTTGGCTCGAATTGCCACCGGCCGGGTTCGTCGGGGAGGGTCTCAGCCGACTTCGCTTCCATGGGCATTGTGTCGAGCGGCAAAGCAAGCACGCGCCAAGCATCACCGCCGGGTTTTTGTGCAGAGCCCATCGGAGCACCTTTGCTTTTGGTCGTAAGCCTCCGGCCGCCTTACTGAAGCTGAGGCATGTTGCCCAACAACTGCAACCCGTCTTGGTTCCAAACTGGACCTCTGGCGAAAACCATCCGGTCTCTTGCGCAAAAAATCCCTTCGCTTCTCCGGAACATTTTCAACCGCGCCAGGTTCTGCCCCTGCTTGGGGGAGCATCAGGGACCCGGAGAGCCTGTGACCGGGTTTATTCAATGATTGAGTTTGGAGCTTAGACCTCGCCCCGGTCGGAACCGATGCGCCAGTTAAGCTTGCAGCGAGCGGCGGCGTTTGCTGCGCAGCAGGGGCTCTCCGGACCGGGCCTGCCGTCAGATCGCCGTCTTATCGCCGCCCTTCAAGGCGAGCATCTCGCGCGCCTCCTCGGGCGACGCGATCTGAAGTCCGAGCCCCTCGATGATCTGGCGGACAAGACGGACCTGCTCCGCGTTGCTCTCAGCGAGTTGGCCCGGGCCGGACCACAGGGAATCTTCCAGGCCGACGCGCACGTTGCCGCCCATCGCGGCGGCCATGGCGGCGATCGGCAACTGGCTGCGCCCCGCGCCGAGCACCGACCAGCGATAGTCCGAGCCAAACAGCCTGTCCGCCGTGCGCTTCATGTGCATCACTTCCTCGGGATGGGGCCCGATGCCGCCTTGCAGCCCGAAGACCGTCTGGATGAACAGCGGAGGCTTCACGAGGCCCTCGTCGTAGAAATAGCGCAGATTGTGTAAGTGGGCGGTGTCGTAGCACTCGAACTCGAACCGCGTGCCGCTTTCGGCCAACGTGCGCAGGATGAACTCGATGTCCTCGAAGGTGTTGCGGAAGAGGATGTCCTTTTTCTGGAGATAGGCCTTCTCCCACGAGTGCTTGAAGTCCTTGAACCGGTCGAGCATCCGGAACAGGCCGAAATTCATCGAGCCCATGTTCAGCGAGGCGACCTCGGGCTTGTAGACCGCGGCTGGCTTCACGCGCTCGGCGATTGTCATCGTCGGCGCGCCGCCGGTGGTCAGGTTGATGACACAATCGGATCGCTGCTTGATCACTTTGAGAAAGGGTGCGAACGCCTCGGGCGTCTGGTCGGGCCGGCCGGTCTTGGGATCGCGCGCATGGAGATGCACGATCGCCGCGCCTGCCTCAGCGGCGCCCACCGCCGCGTCGGCGATCTCCTCGGGCGTCACCGGAAGATACGGCGACATGGATGGCGTGTGGATGGCGCCCGTGACGGCGCAGGTAATGATGACTTTTCGGCTCATGAACAGTCTCCCTCGTCCTCCATCGCGGAGAAAACACCCGCCTGCACGAATACTACGAGTTCGCGCGCACCAGAACCGCGGTCGCGCAAGGCTATCTGACTATGTCGTGTCATATATATTGTCAGACCAATGGCCGTAGGCGGCCCTGTCGCCATGTGCGGAGTTTAGGATGAGCAGCGGCCAGCGCATTGAGGAGACGAGGATGGCGCATCAGATTCGGGTTTTGCTGGCGAAGGTCGGGCTGGACGGCCATGACCGCGGGGTGAAGGTGGTGGCCCGCACCCTGCGCGACGCCGGCATGGACGTGGTCTATTCCGGCCTGCATCGCACGCCGGAGGAGGTCGTCAACGCCGCCGTCCAGGAGGATGTCGACGTCCTCGGCGTGAGCCTGCTCTCCGGCGTGCAGATGACGGTCTTTCCCAAAATCTTTTCGCTCCTCAAGGAGAAGGGCGTCGACGACATGATTGTGGTCGCGGGCGGAGTAATGCCCGACGAAGACGTCGTGGAGCTGAAGAAGATGGGCGTCGCCGCGATTATGCTTCAGGACACGCCCCCCCAGGCGATCGTCGACAGACTGACGCGCCTGGTCGAAGAGCGGGGAGCCCGCTAGCGCCGATGGAAGACTGGGCCTTCCCCCCCGCTTATGACGAAGGCTACCTCCCGGAAGCCGGGAGTCGCTATTGGTTCCCGCAACGGGAGACCATGCACCCAGTGGAACGCGAGAAGGCAATCCTGTCTCGCCTCCGCGAAGTCTGCGCCTACGCCTATGAGAGCGCGCCCTTCTACCGCAGAAAATGGGACGCGGGCGGGTTCCACCCCTCGACACTCAAATCGCTTGAGGACTTCGAATCGCGCGTCCCCATAGTCACCAAGGCGGAACTGAGAGCCGCGCAATCGGCGAGCCCGCCCTTTGGCGATTATCTCTGCGTGCCGGAGAGCGAGATCTTCCACATTCATGGCACGAGCGGCACGACGGGCCGCCCGACGACTTTCGCCATCGGCCGCAACGACTGGCGTTCGATCGCCAACGCACATGCCCGCATCATGTGGGGGATGGGGATGCGTCCGGGCGACATCGTCTGCGTCGCCGCGATCTTCAGCCTCTATGTCGGAAGCTGGGGAGCTCTTGCGGGGGCCGAGCGGCTCGGAGCGAAGGCTTTCCCGTTCGGCGCCGGCGCCGCCGGGATGAGCGCGCGCTGCGCGCAATGGCTCGACATCCTTAAGCCGGCGGCGTTCTATGGCACGCCAACCTATGCCTTGCACCTCGCCACGACTGCGCTCGATGAAGGCATCGATCCGCGCGGGTTTGGCTTGCGCAGCATGTTTTTCTCCGGCGAGCCGGGCGCCTCGATCCCTGCTGTGCGCGGCAAGATCGAGGAACTCTACGGCGCCAAGGTCTTCGACTGCGGCTCGATGGGCGAGATGACCCCGTGGATGAACGTCGCGGGCTCGGCCGAGACCGACGGCATGTTGTGCTGGCAGGATGTCGTGTACACCGAGGTTTGCGATCCCCGCAGCTTTCGTCGCGTGCCCTATGGCGCGAGAGGAACCCCGGTCTACACTCATCTCGAGCGCACCTCGCAACCCATGATCCGCCTGCTCTCCGGCGATCTGACGCTCTGGGAGAACGGCCCGAACCCGTGCGGCCGCACCTACCCTCGCCTGCCTATGGGGATCATCGGCCGCATCGACGACATGTTCACGATCCGCGGCGAGAACGTCTATCCGAGCGAAATCGACGCCGTTCTCAACCAGACCGCCGGATATGGCGGGGAGCACCGCATCATCATCACCCGCGAGAGCGAGATGGACGAGCTCGCCGTCAAGGTCGAGGCCGTTCCGGAAATCTGGCAGGCCGGCGAAGCCCGCATTGGCGCATTCAAGGCCGACGTCGCAGCGGCGCTGCAGAAGCTGCTTGGCCTTCGGGCTGTGGTCGAAGTCCTGCCTCAGCATTCCCTTGAGCGCACAGATTTCAAGGCGCGCCGCGTCCTCGACGACCGCGAGGTCCTTCGCGACATGCGCCAGCGTGTGGAAAAGGCGACGTCATCGTGAACCGGCGCTATATCGCCTCGTCGGATCTCGTGCCGCGCGTCGAGGCCGGGGACGTTTTCGCGATTGCGCGCCTGATTTCGCGCGCTGAAGCTGGCGCTCCGGAAGCGCGCGCCGCGATGGGGGCGATCTATCGCAAGGCCGGCCGCGCCCATGTGGTTGGCATCACCGGCGTGCCGGGCTCGGGTAAATCGACGCTGGTCGGCAAGCTCGCAGAGAGGCTGCGCGGCAAGAACATCAGAGTCGCCGTCGTCGCCATCGATCCCTCCAGCCCTTATTCCGGCGGCTCGATCCTCGGCGACCGAATCCGGATGTCGGATCTGGCGCTCGACCCAGGCGTCTTCATCCGTTCGATGGCGACTCGCGGCGCCGTGGGCGGAATGGCGCATGCTGCTCTCGACGTGGTCGACATCCTGGATGTCGCTGGCTTCGGCTCGATCATCGTCGAGACGGTCGGCGTGGGTCAGGACGAGGTTGAGATTGCTCACGCGTCGCATACCACGATCGTGGTCTCCGCCCCCGGGCTCGGCGACGAGGTGCAGGCGATCAAGGCCGGCATACTGGAGATCGCCGACATCCACGTCGTCTCAAAGTGCGACCGCTCCGATTCCAACCGAACGATTTCCGATCTGAAGTCGATGCTGAAGGACCAGCAAGTTGCGCCCGGCGGCTGGCGACCTCCCGTCGTCGGCGTCTCATCCTTTGACGGCAGAGGAATCGACGAGCTGGTCGCCGCGCTCGATCGCCATCGCGCCGCAGCGGACGGAGCCGCCGGCGCGGCGCGGCGCGAAGCGATCGCTGGCTTCCGCCTGGGCAAGACTGCGGAAACGCTCGCCATCGAGCAATTCGAGAAGGCGCTCAGGCGCGGCCTGCCCGACGCCACGCGCCGCCTCGTCGCGCGTGAGGACGATCCGTACGCGGCCGCAAGCCGCATCGTTCGCGAATTCATCGCGGGAGGATGAGATGTCAGAGACGGTCGACCGGGTTTCCGCTGCAACGCTCGAGCAGCAGGTCTGCGACTGGGAGGCCAATGAGGTTGCCGAGTTCGTGCACCGCGCGCCGGAACGCAAGGAGCAGTTCTTCACTCTTGGCGACATTCCGGTAAAACGGACCTACACCGCCGCCGATATAGCCAGCACGCCGGTCGAGGACATCGGCCTGCCGGGCCGCTATCCCTTCACCCGTGGGCCTTATCCGACGATGTATCGCGGCCGCAATTGGACCATGCGCCAGATCGCCGGCTTCGGCACCGGCGAGGACACCAACCGCCGCTTCAAGTTCCTGATCGGCCAGGGCCAGACCGGGATCTCGACCGATTTCGACATGCCGACTCTGATGGGCTACGACAGCGACCACCCGATGGCCGAGGGCGAAGTCGGACGGGAAGGAGTCGCGATCGACACGCTCGCCGACATGGAAGCGCTGCTCGATGGAATCGATCTCGAGAACATCTCGGTCTCGCTGACCATCAACCCGACGGCCTGGATCCTGCTTGCGATGTACGCCGTGCTTGGCGAGCAGCGCGGCTATGACCTGAACAAGCTTTCGGGTACGGTGCAGGCCGACATTCTCAAGGAGTACATGGCGCAGAAAGAGTATATTTTCCCGATCGCGCCTTCGGTGCGCATCGTGCGCGACATCATCGCTTTCACGGCGAAAAAAATGAAGCGCTACAATCCGATCAACATCTCCGGCTATCACATCTCCGAAGCCGGCTCGTCGCCGCTGCACGAAGCAGCTTTCACGCTCGCCAATCTCATCGTCTATGTCGAGGAGGTCATGAAGACCGGCCTCGATGTCGACGAATTCGCGCCAAGGCTCGCTTTCTTCTTCGTCAGCCAGGCAGATTTGTTCGAGGAGATCGCAAAGTTCCGCGCGCTCAGGCGCTGCTACGCCAAAATCATGAAGGAGCGGTTCGGCGCCAAGAAGCCGGAATCGATGCGGCTCCGCTTTCACTGCCAGACCGCCGCCGCCTCGCTCACCAAGCCGCAATACATGGTCAATGTGGTGCGCACGGCGATGCAGGCGCTTTCGGCGGTGCTTGGCGGGGCCCAGTCGCTCCACACCAACGGTTATGACGAAGCCTTCGCCATCCCCACCGAGGAGGCGATGCAGCTCGCGCTGCGCACCCAGCAGGTCATCGCCGAGGAGACCAACGTGACCCAGGTGGTCGATCCGCTCGGCGGCTCCTACTACGTCGAGGCGCTCACCAACGAGTATGAGAAGCGCATCTTCGCGATCCTGAAGGAGGTCGACGAGCTTGGCGGCGCGATCAAGCTGATCGAGGAGGGCTGGTTCCAGAAACACATCGCCGACTTCGCCTATGAGACGGCGCTCAGGAAGCAGTCGGGCGAGAAGCCGGTGCTCGGCGTCAATCGCTACCAAGTCGACGGCGCCCCCGAGAAAATCGAGGTCCACCCCTATGATCCGACGACGGCCGAGCGGCAAATCGCCCGCACTCGCCGCGTCCGCGCCGAACGCGATGAGGCCCGGGTGCAGGGCCTGCTCGACAAGCTCGCCGGGGTCGCGAGGAACCCGGATGAGAACATCGTGCCGGTGACGGTCGAACTGGTGCGCGCCGGCGCGACCATGGGCGACATCGTCGAGAAGCTGAAGGGCGTCTGGGGCGTCTACAGGGAGACTTCGGTATTCTGAGCCTATTGCGCCAAGGGTCGCGATCGCCCACTGGAGTCTCGATCGCGGTGGCAGGAAAGCAAGACCATCACATGGACAACCAAGCACCCTTCACGCTTCCCTATGATGGCGCCTCTCCGCAGTTCGCTTCCCCACCGACTCATGCCGGGACGGGCGCAGCGGTGCTCGGGCGCGCCTCCTTGGGCAGGGCAGCCTGGCTCGGCGCACGCTCGGTCATCCGCGCCGATGGACATTATGTCAGGATCGGCGACGATTTCCGTCTCGGCGCGCGGGGGACGGTGCACATCGCTCACGGCGTGTTTCCGACCCATATCGGCGCGCATGTCACTGCCGGCGTCAATTCCGTCATTCATGCCTGCGACGTTGGCGACCGCTGCCTCATCGGCAGCAACGTCGTCATCCTCGACGGCTCGAATGTCGCAGCGGATTGCGCATTGGCCGACGGCGCGATCGTCTTCCCGCGCTCCGTTCTCGAAGGCGGCCGGCTCTACCAGGGAGCGCCGGCGAAGCGGGTTCGCAAGCTTGCGCCGGGAGAGCTCGATGAGCTGCATGCCCGTTCCCGCAAAGCCCCCGACGAGCCGGTCGACGCCGCGCCGTGGGCGCCGTGGCCATCCTCGCGCCTACCCCTCTTCGTCGCGCGTTCGGCAAGGCTGAGAGGCCGCATCGTCGCCGGGGGCGAAAACGGCGTCTGGTTTGGTTGCGATCTGGACGCCGGGGACCATGAGATTCGTTTTGACGAAAAAACCAACATTCAGGACAACACGGTCATCCGTTCACAGAGCCGGCCAGTCGCCATCGGTCGCGAGACGACGATCGGCCACAACGTGCGCATGACGGATTGCACGGTCGGCGAGCGCAGCCTGATCGGAATCGGCGCGACCGTTTCGAAAGGCTCCGTTGTCGGAAACGACGTTCTGCTCGCTGCCGGTGCGCAAACGGAAGATGGGCAGGTCCTGGACGACGGCTGGGTTTATGGCGGCAGCCCGGCCCGCCGGATAGGCCAGCTTGACGACAAGAAGCGCCTTATCATCGCGTCGACCTGGCCCACCTACTGCGAATACGCGCGACGGTTCCTTGATGCGCAGAACGAACTCGCCGGCTTGGCTGTGGGCGATACATGGGCGACCGGCTGAGGCCGGGGACGAGAAAGGCGATGGCGGCCATGTCCGTGCCCTTATCGAGACTGGGTCCCGGATGCCGCGGCCTTGGTTCGCATCTTCCTTGTGTCAGATGGTCCAAGGCGGCGGAACTGGGCGCTTCACGTCATAGCGGTCGATAGCGTTGGCCACGATTTGTCGTCCCATGAGGCCCTCCGTCGCGATTGCATCGAGGGCTGCGATCAAGATGTGAAATCGGTCGACTTCGAAGAATGCGCGCAGCGCTCGGCGCGTGTCGCTACGGCCAAAACCGTCCGTCCCGAGCGCAGTGAATCGGGCCTCCACATAAGCTGCGATCATCTGCGGGTAGGCGCGAACATAGTCTGACGCCGCGATGATCGGGGCCGCGCCGGGCAGGCAGACGCCGAGGTAGCTCGCGACTGGCTCCTCGAGTGGATTGAGCCTGTTGCGGCGTTCGGCCTCCCGTGCGTCCCGGGCAAGCTCGGAGTAACTGGTCGCGCTCCAGACTTCGGACGAGACCTCCCAGTCAGCATCCAGCATCTTTGCCGCTTCGACGACTTCCGGCAGGATCGCGCCCGAGCCGAGGAGACGGACGAAGCGGCTGCGTTTCTTCGAACCATGCGACGCGAAGAGGTAGAGGCCCTTGATAATGCCCGGTCCCGCATTCTCGGGTTTCGACGGCTGGTCATAGTTCTCGTTCATCGCGGTAACGTAGTAGAATTCGTCCCTGCCGTCCTCCATCATCGAGCGCAGCCCTTGATCGAAGATCACCGCCATTTCGTAGGCGAACGCCGGGTCGTAGGCGCGGCAATTGGGGATGGTCGCGGCGATCAGGTGACTTGAACCGTCCTGGTGCTGGAGTCCCTCGCCCGCAAGCGTCGTGCGACCGGCGGTGGCCCCGATCAGGAACCCACGCGCCCGCTGGTCAGCGGCCGCCCAAATAAGATCGCCGACGCGCTGGAAGCCGAACATCGAGTAAAAAATATAGATTGGCAGCATCGCGAGTCCGTGCACGCTGTAGGACGTGGCCGCGGCGACCCATGACGACACGGCCCCGGCTTCGGTAATGCCCTCCTCGAGAAGCTGGCCGTCTCTCAATTCCTTGTAGAAGAGCATCGAGTTCGCGTCTTCCGGCTCGTAGAGCTGACCGACCGACGAATAGATGCCGACCTGACGGAAGAGATTCGCCATGCCGAAGGTTCGCGCTTCGTCGGCGACGATCGGAACGATGCGAGACCTGAGCAACTCATCCTTGAGAAGATTGCCGATGAGACGCACGACCGCCACAGTCGTCGACATCTTCTTCCCCTCCGCGTGAAGTGCGAAATCGGCGTAGGTTTCGAGTACGGGCGCGGGGACTGGCGACGCCTCGCGTCGGCGGGCCGGCAGATAGCCGCCCAACGCCTGACGCCGGCTGCGGAGATAGGCGAGCTCCGCGCTGTCTTCGGCCGGGCGGTAAAAAGCAAGAGCCCGAACCTGCTCGTCGCTGAGTGGCAAAGCGAAGTGGTCGCGGAAGGCTGAAAGCGCGTCGACATCGAGCTTCTTCGCCTGGTGAGCAGTCATCCGGGACTCTCCGGCGCCGCCCATGCCGAAGCCCTTCTTGGTTTTTGCAAGGATGACAGTCGGCCGGCCCTTGGTCGATTTGGCGGCGTGGAAGGCGGCGAACAGCTTCCTGAAATCATGTCCGCCCCGCTTCAACCCATCGATCTCCTCGGCGGACATGTCCGCAACGAGCGCGCGCACTTCCTGGTCCTCCGCGAAGAAGTGCGCCAGATTGTAAGCGCCGTCCCTCGCGCCGAGCGTCTGGTACTTGCCGTCGACGGCGGCCGCGAAGCGTCGCAGAAGCGCGTGGTTGACGTCTCGGGCGAAGAGGGCGTCCCATTCCGAGCCCCACAGCACCTTGATGACGTTCCAGCCCGCTCCGCGAAAGGTCATCTCCAGTTCCTGGATGATCTGACCATTGCCCCGCACCGGCCCATCCAGTCGCTGGAGATTGCAGTTGATGATGAAGGTGAGGTTGTCGAGCTTCTCACGCGCGGCAAGCGAAAGGCCCGCGGTCAACTCCGGCTCATCCATTTCGCCGTCGCCGAACACGCCCCAAACGCGCCGGCCATCCGTGCCGAGCAGGCCGCGGTCGCGCAGATAGCGCATGAAACGCGCCTGGTAGATCGCGCTTATCGGTCCGATTCCCATCGAGCCCGTCGGCGTCTGCCAGAAGTCCGGCATGAGCCAGGGATGGGGATAGGATGACAGGCCGGGGCCGCCGATCTCCTGGCGATAGCGCTCGAGCTGCGCCTCGGTTAGCCGGCCCTCGAGGAAGGCGCGAGCGTAGACACCTGGGGCCGAATGAGGCTGGAAGAAGACGACATCGCCGCCTTGTTCGCCGTCCGCCCCGCGGAAGAAATGATTGAAGCCGACTTCGAAAATTTCGGCGGCCGAGGCGTAGCTCGCGACATGTCCGCCAAGTTCGGCATGAGCCGCGTTCGCGCGCAAGACCATCGCCAGCGCGTTCCAGCGAATGATCCCGGTAATGCGTGTCTCCATTTCGATATCGCCGGGAAACGCGCCCTGCTTTTCGAGCGGGATGGTGTTTCGATACAGGCCGAAGGGCGGCACGTCGGGTACGACGCCAAGGTCCTTCGCCTTGCGATCGAGCGCAGAGAGAATAAATTCGGCGCGCTCGGCGCCCGCCATGCGAAAGACCGATTCGAGCGCGTCCAGCCATTCGGCAGTCTCGGAAGGATCGCTATCGCTCGCCGCGGTCGGATCCTTAGGCGTCAGGGCTGGCTTGATCCCTTCGAGCATAGCGTCGCTCCGCTGCCGATGTCCGAGTTAACGCACCATAGCCGCCGGTACGCGGCATATCCTACCGAACATTTTGCAGATGTCGTCCCATTCGGGCAGAAATGCTGAATGAGAAAAGATGCACGGCATGAAATGCCAAAATTACGCCTCGACGCGATCGATGTTCGAATTTTGGCCGCACTGCAGGATGACGGCAGCCTCACCAATGTCGACCTCGCAAGACAAGTAGGCCTCTCGCCATCGCCGTGCCTTGCTCGCGTGCGAGCGCTGGAAGAAGCGGGAGTGATCCTGCGTAGGGTCACCCTCCTGGATCCAATCAAGTTTGGAGCGAGCGTCAGCGTCTTTATTCAAGTTACGCTCGAGAAGCAGACCGAACCGGTGCTCGAGGCGTTCGAGGCGGCCATGGCGAGCTTTCCGGAGGTCATGGAGTGCTATCTGATGACCGGCGACTCCGATTATCTCCTGCGCGTCGTCGTTTCCAACACTGTCGCCCTGCAGCATTTCATCGTCGGCCAGCTGTCCAAGACGCGCGGGGTGGCCAATATCCGTTCCAGTTTCGCGCTGAAGCAGGTGAAGTACAAAACTGCGCTTCCGATCCACGATCTGATCGATCGAAAATAGGCTGGCGCTTCATCATTGCGGCGTCGGCGCGTCGGCCCCGATGAGCCCCTGGCGCTTCAGGTCCGACCAGAGCGATGCGGGGATTGGATGCCGGCAATGGTCGACGTTCTGTCGGACCTGATCCGGGCTGAACGCGCCAGGGATGATCGAGGCGACAATCGGATGGGCGAGCGGGAACTGGAGGGCCGCCGCTGCGAGCGGCGTCCCGTGTGCCGAGCACACTGCCTTGATTTTGGCGACCCGATCCATCTCTTCGGGCGTCGCGTCCCTGTAGTTGTATTTAGCCCCCGGGATCGGACCCGTCGCAGTGATCCCGGAGTTGAAGACGCCGCCCACCACGACGCCGACGCCGAGACGCTGACAGTAAGGAAACTCCTCCTTCAGGACGTCCTGTTCCATCAGCGTGTACCGGAGCGCCACCAAAAAGAAATCCAGCGGGATCGCGTCGAGGAACCGCGGCATCATCCCTAGTTCGTTAATTCCGGCTCCCACTCCGCGGACGAGGCCATGCGACCGCAATTGATCCAGCGCCCGCCAGCCGGAGGTGAATAGCTGATTGAGATAGGCCGAGACCTTCGCTTCGGTCAGATGGAACCAGAAGTCGAGATCGTGAATGAGAAGGAGGTCGATTCGGTTCATGCCGAGTCGCATCTGCGATTGTTCGTAGGACCGCATGATTCCGTCGTAGCTGTAGTCGTGCACATGATCGAAGCGAAGCCCGCCAGCCCAAGGTTCAGATTGGAACTCGTCCGGCTTGGCCGGCGGAAAGAACCAGCGCCCAACTTTTGTCGACAAAACGAAATCCGACCGCGGTTTCGCATCGAGGAAACGGCCGCAACGAATCTCGGCCAGACCCCGACCGTAATAGGGGGCCGTGTCGTAATAACGAATGCCGGCGTCCCAGGCCGCTTTGAGCGTAGCGGCCGCCGTCGGCTCGTCGACCCGGACGAAGAGCTCCCCCAACGGCGCGCTGCCGAACCCCAGCTGCGTTAGCCGTACACCGCTCTTTCCAAGCTCTCTTATTTCGAAAGGATTCACGCGCCCACCCTCCCTGTAACAGCACTGTGTAGCGCCTGACTCCTCAGGACGGCAAAGTAGCCATCATTCCCGGGGGCGGCGGAAATGATTTCCAAATCCGGGGAAGGATATCCAAACCCTTGCGGAACGAAAATCCAAGAAAAAGGAAGGAAAATCCAATCATTTTTCTTCCACCAATCAAGACTTTTCAACGACTTAGGCAACGAATCCCCAAACCAGACGCTCCTCTTGATCTCTGCCTGCCCGGCCAACAGGCCGTCAAAGTCAAACAGCGTGAGGCGCGGCACGCCCCTCGTTCGCCACGACCTCGATCTGCAATCCGACGACAGAGGAAAGATAGCACGTCCTTCGGATTATCGCAAACATCTGTCACCTTACCGATTTATCCGCAACCTGACCGTCAAGTTCGGGATCATCGCCATCGCTTCTTTCGCTCGCGTCAATCCGCGGGGCGATTCCGCGCGAAGTCTCTTCAGGTCTTCGCGGCGAGATAGTCGTGAACTACGCGCCCCGGGACAAGCGTGAAGTCGGCGCGCCAATAAAGGCCGTCGAGCATGTCGACGACAGGCAGGCGATGTATGGGCGCCTGCGCGTTAGGGCGCAATTCGACGGTGCACGGTCCGCCCCAGCATTCGTGCACGCGGACATCCGCCAGTCGACGCGCAGTCAGTTGCCGGATCGCTGGACGGCCATCAATGTGATCGACTGCCTTCAAATTAATGTTGAGGGCGAAATCGAAGTGCCGCGTCAGGCTGTCGAGGCTGTCCGGCCGTTGCTTCGTGGGAAGGGTTCCCGTGAGCACGTCGATCCCGTTGCGCCTGACTAGGCCGACCGTGAGGTCGCCGCGGATTTCAACGAAGGGCTCGCCGAGTTTCTTCGGCTGGCCATGAACCTCCCGACCATGCGCAACGCCAACGTCCGACGACAGAAAGAGATACGGCGAATAAGACCCGGCTATGTCCGCGCCGGGCAGTTTGCAGCCGACCGACAGGTTGCTCTCGCCATAGGAGCCGAGCCAATCGACATCGTTCATGCGGTACACATGGGCGAGCACCACGTCGGACGTCGGTTCGAGCGGCGGCGGCAACAGTCGTGCGACCGCCGCGTCGCTGGTCCGCCATGCGAGCGTCAGCACTTCGACATTGCGGAACGTAAATGGGAAGGGAGGAATTGTCGGCGCATCCCAGGGCGTCGAAAATCCCGGCGTCAGGATGTCTTCAACCGTAAGACGGTCCAGCCCGCCACGACGCAGATCCTTTCCGCTCATGGCGCCTCCCCTGCGAATCTCCCCTGCAAGTCTTTTATACCTCTTCAAGGCGCCCCGAATGCGCCGAACGATAGAGCGCGTCGAGAACCTCGACGGCGCGCAGGCCCACTAAGCCTGGCGACTGGTTCTCGACCGGCCGGCCAAGACAAATATCGACCAAAGTGTTCAACGGCTTTTCGCATGCGTAGGCGCCCGAGCCCGGCGGCATCTCGACAACAATATCCCGTCCATCGCGGCGCCGCACTTCCAGGCGCTCCCGTTCGATGTCGAGCGCGAGCATGCCCTCCGAGCCGAACATGCGCAGATCGATCTGGTTGCCACGGTGCTTGGGCGCCGTCGCCGAACCCGAGACGGAAGCAGTCGCTCCATTGGCGAACTGCAAGACAGCAGCATCGTAATAGTCGACGCCGGCCGCCGACTTGCCAGTGAGGGCGAAAACGCGCGTCGGCTCGAGATCCGCGATGCGGAACAATAACCCCAGCGCATGCACGAGCTGACCCCAGCCATAGCCTCCGGCGCGCTTGGGATCGGCCCACGTCGAAGGCGGGGGACGGAACATGTGCGTCTCGGTTTCCTTCATCGGCTGGCCAGCGAACAGGTCTTCCAGCGCGGAGGCCATCTGCAGCACAACGTGCTCGACCCGGCCGATCCGCCCGTTTGCGACCAGGGCCCGCGCCTCATCGGTCCAGTCCTTGAAGTTCCAGCCGTAGGGCACGATCACCTGTTTGCCCGCGGCGTCGGCTTTGGCCATTAAGTCTCGGGCATCGGCGGTCGTGGTGGTCAACGGCTTTTCGACCAGCAGATGGCAGCCTTTGGCCAGCGCAGCCACAGCGTGCTCGTGATGCAGCACGTGAGGCGATGAGATCACCACGCCGTCCATCGGGACCTGGTCCAGCATGGCGCGATAGTCTTCAAAACCGAGGGGGACCCGGAATTTGCGTTGCAGTTCGTCGAGTTCCGACGCGCCGAGGCGGTTGACTGCGACGATCTCGCAATCCTCGTTTGCCTTCAGCACCGGCAAATGGTTGACCGCCGCCCACCAGCCAGCGCCGATCACACCGATGCGCGCCTTCCGAGTCATTCCGCTCCCGCCGTCGCTTGATGATCCATGTTTGGGTTTCACATGCTACGGTATGCCGCGCGCGATGAACATCCTGCTACAAACTTGAGGCAATCGGGGGCGCCACACTAGCGTTCGTCTATCTCTCCTAGTTGGGCGTGCGATGGCGCCGCTGTTGAAGATTGAACGCATCGAATGCGTGCCGCTCAGTATGCCGCTTCCGCGCACATTTCGTGGGAACAACGACTTCATGACGCACCGCCTTGTCGGTCTCCAGTTCGACGAGCGGTTCGCCCATTGTGACCTCGTCCTCGACCTGTTTCAGCCAGCGCAGACCCTTGAGTGTTTCCATTGTGGCGCTGAGCTTCGGGACGGGTAGCTCTCTGTCGATCACCGCGTGATCGACGGCCGGACCGGGGACCGTGGTCGAGCTGACGAGTTCTACGATTGCCGCCCCGCTCCGCGCTCATCGCGAATATGACGCTCCATTCGCGCGATATCGGTAGCAAGGGCCTCAACGTGGGGGTAATCGCGGACCGCGATCGCGCGTGACAAACTTCCGTCGACGACGACATGCGCGCGGTCGGCCGCCTCGTAGACCTCCAGCACTTCGGTGCAGAACATGATCACGGTGTTGTCGGCGCCGACATAGTCGCGCAGCAGCCGATAAATTTCGCGCTTGCTGTGAATATCCACGCCCCGCGTCGGCTCTTCGAGCAACAGCAGCCGCGGCGCACAATTGAGCGCCTGGGCGATCGCCACTTTCTGTTGATTGCCGCCGGAAAGAGAGCGTATCCCCTGCGAGATGGAGTGAGCTCGGATCGAGAAGCGCCGGATCGCTTCGTTGGCGAGTTGCCGCATCCGTTTCTTCTTCAGGGCCATTCCAACTCCGGCAATCTCCGAGCTGCCCAGGCGGACAAGCAGATTCTCCGCGACGGAGAAGTTGCCATAAAGACTCAGCATTCGGGTAGCGGGAACGTAGGCGGTAAGGCGCTGCGCCGCATCCCCCGTTTCCCCGGCGATCTCGATCGCCCCTGAACAGGACTCCAAGCCGGCGAAGGAACGCAGCAACTCCCGTGCGCCGGAGCCCTCGACTCCGGCCAGGGCGACGATTTCACCCGCCTCGGCTTCCAGTGCGATGTGATGAAAAGCGGCCTTGTGGGACCAGTCATCGATGGAAACGAGAGCGCCTCCGCCACGACCAATCCCAGCGCTGCTTTTGACGTTTGTCTCACCGTCGCGGCCGACGACAAGCTGCTCCGCGATCCCGTCCTCGGTTAGGGAGTCGCCTTCGAGAATTGCGCGGACCCGGCCGTCGCGGATTACGGCGACCCGTTTCGCGTGTTCGAAAAGATCGCCGAGTCGATGAGTTACAAGAAGCACAATCCGCCCGCCTGCCGCCAGCTTGTGCATCTCTCGGAACAATTCGTTGGATTCCTCGTCCGTCAACGCCGAATTCGGTTCGTCGAACAGAAAGACCTGCGCGTCGCGGGCGACCGCGCGTGCGATCTCGGCCCGTTGCTGGGTCGCCAGAGTGCAGTCGGCGAGCGGCGTGTCGGCGAAACGGTCGATGCCGAACGCCTTCATGACCTTCGCATCGGCGGAGCTCAGCTTCGGCCAGCGACTGCCGGCTACCTTCACGCCCGACCAGCACATTCTCGGCGACGGTAAGGTTGGGGAAGAGTTGCGGCTCCTGGTGAACGACGGCGACCCGGCGCCAGTCGACGGCAGGCGTCCAGGGATGGCCGTTGAACATCAGTTCGCCGTCGTCGGGGCGTTCCTCTCCGGCGATGACGCGGACCAGAGTGCTCTTTCCGGCGCCGTTCGGTCCGGCGATGCCGAGAACTTCGCCTGGCCGGATATCGAGGTCGAGCCCGTCTAGCGCAACGGTCGCGCCATACCGTTTACGCAGGCCGCGGAGATGGACGCCGTCGACTCCGGGGTTCATGCCGCCCTGCGGTTGCGGAGGTTGGTGAGCGCAAGGTCGAGGGCGACCGCGCCGATCGTCACGAAGCCGAGGAAGAGTTGCTGCACGTGCGGCCCGGGGGAAAGCAAGGCAAGACCCTGTTGCAATTCGGCAAGGAGCAATGCGCCGCTCATCGCCCCGATTACCGTCCCTTTGCCGCCGGAAAGACTGGCGCCGCCGATGATGACCGCCGCAAAAACCGGGAAGGTGTATGACAAGCCAATGTTCGGCTGGGTGGTCTGGATGAAGGAGAAATCGAGGATTCCGGCAACGGCCGCCAACATGCTGCAGATCACAAACGCAAGAATCTTATAGCGCGTGACCGGCAGTCGAGCGAGTTGAGCAGCGACTGGGTTGCCGCCGATCGCCATCAGGCGAAAGCCGAACAGCGTGCGGTGCAACAGGAACCCGATGATCGATGCGAGTCCAAGCATCCAGACAACTTCGAGCGATATCGGATGGGCGCCGAAACTTGCTGTAAGGCCGGTGAAGAAATCAAGCTGAGCGGGCGGAATATCGGATCCAGGCGGCGGATAGACCGGGTTGAAGGTTGACGTCTTGGTGATCCACAGCGAAACGCCATAAAGCAGATTGTAAGTGCCGAGCGTGACGATGAAGGAGGGTATGCGCAGCCACGTGACCAGAGCGCCATTGAACAGGCCGACCAGCGCCCCGACGCCGATCGCGAGAGGCAGCGCCGCGTAGATCGGGATCCCCAGCAATATCCACATGACGGCAAGCGAATTGGCGCCGAGCCCGTACATGGCGCCGAAAGACAGGTCGATTTCGCCGACGACGATGACCAGAGTGAGTCCGAGCGACATGATCGCCACCGAACTCATGGCGCGAAGCACCGAAATGCCGACATCGATGTTGAACGACTTCGGCTTGAGAACGAACATCAAAAGGGCGACGAGGACGATCGCGAGGACCAGTCCTCCCATGCGCAACGCAAGGTCGAAGGTCGCCTGACCCGTAGAAGACAAGCTTGAGCGGGAAGGTTCTGCAGAAGCAGGGTCGCGGGAATCAGCGCTGGTCATGAGGCTCGGCGGCCATGCTCCCAATTCGGGGCCAGGATATTCCTGGCCCCGAGCGCGGCAACCTATTTCTGACCGAGGATGCGGTCGAGCTCAGCTCGCGCCGCAGCGACTTGATCCTTCATCACCGGCAGCAGTGTCTGAGTGTTGGGCAAGATGACGCCGTTCTTCAGGAATTGGGCGCAAGCCGGGCCACCGAAAGCCGCCTGATCCGACCAACGCTGATCGAGCGCCGCCACCTGAATGCCCTTCTCGATTCCGTCGAGCTGGCCCTTTGAGACGTTCCAGCCGATGGTGAACACTTGGCCGGCCTTGTTCAGGCTCGTGATCGCACGATCGGCATGCTCGGCGCCGATGTCGACGTTCTCAATGAACTGCACGTCCGGATTGGCTGAGAGGAACGTCCGATAGGTGTCGTAAGTCTGACCGGGATCATAGCTGACGTTGAGTCCGTTCGCCTCCGTCGTGACAAACTTTGCGTCGGGAATCGCCTTGGCGATGGTCTCGTGGAATCCCTTCATACGGCCTTGCGCCCAGAACTGCGTCGGGTCGCCGCCCGAGACCGCGAACACTTTCAGGTCCTTGTTGTTGGCCTTCATCCAGTCGAGCACGATCTTGCCCGCCGTCTCACCCTCGAGTTGAGGCACCTGGGTGAAGTTGGTGAATTCGTGGCCGCGAGAGGTGACGCCGTTGGTGAAAACCGGAATGCCCTGATCCATCAGCTTGTTCACGATCGCGGTCGTCGAGTCGGAAGTTACCGGCTCAATCGAGATGCAATCGATCTCGCCAGCCGCGAGCTTGGCTTCGATCTGCGAGATTTGTTGGTTGGCGTCGGTCTGCACCGGCGCAATCGACGCGCATTCGAGCGGAGTGATCGCGTTGCCGAGTTTGCAGCCGGTTTCGAAACCGGCGGCGAATTGCGGGGAGAACAGCGGAATGCCGGATGCCTGATAGGAGAAGACATAATTGATCTTCTCGCCGGCCTTGACCTTCGCGGCGATCCGATCGGCGAGCTTGAACGTGCCCCAGTCGCGCTTGACCTCGAACGGCGCGCCGGCAACCTTCTCGCCTGTCGAAGGGATCTGCGATTGGCTGTCCGCCGCGAAGCGCCGTCCCCGCGCCGGCCGCGCCTACAAGGACAATTGCCGCGACATAGAGCTTGAGCTTCGATTTCATTTTGATTCCTCCCTGGATTCGGCGCCAGCCGATTTCTTATCGCCGATCATTTCAAGACGACAGAATCTTTTCGCTGCGGAAACTGTTTACCACGTCCTCAATGACATCGATGCCAAGGCCAGGACCGGTTGGCGGATAGACCCAGCCCTCGACGTGCTCGAACGGCTTGGTAACCAGATCGTGCTGCATCGGATTGCGTAGCGGCTTGAACTCGAACAGCTTGCAAGCGGGCGAATTGAACGAAATAGCCAGGCTCGCCGCCGTGACGATCGCCGACGACCACGCATGCGCGTTGGCCTGCCGGCGGTAGAATTCACATCGCTCTGCGATTTTCTTAAATCCGGTGATACCCTCTGCGCGGCCGGGATCAACACCGACAACGTCGACCGTGCCCGTCGCCAATACGCGCTCGAATTGATCCAACGTCCACTCGCGCTCGCCATAAGCGATGCGAGTCGTGGTCTTGGAGCGCAGGTTTGCGTAGCCCTCGGGATCCCAGGCGCCAAGCGGCTCCTCGATCCACGCGAGATTGTATTCCTCCATGGCCTTGGCGCGCCTGACGGCGTCGGTGACGTCCCACTTGATCGCGATGCCGTTGTCGATCATCAGCATCTTGTCCCCGAGCACTTCGCGCATGGCCTTGACGTAGGCGACATCGCGGTCATGATCGTACCCGAGACGCGCATTGCCGCGCTTGCCGAAACCGGTCTTCAGCCCCTGCAATCCCGTCGAGACCCATTGGGCCGTCTCTTCGGCCATCTCGGGGATCGACTCGTAGTGGGCATGGCAGGAGGCGATGGCCGGCAAGCGCTCATGGACAGGGCCGCCGAGCAGGTCGAGGACCCTTTTGCCCACCGCCTTGCCTTTGAGGTCCCAGAGAGCGATGTCGATGGCGGCGACGGCGTATGAGGCGATGCCGCCGTGGTAGCCATACCACCATGCCTGTTGCTTGTTCTGTCGCCATAGCGTCTCGGTTTGCACAGGATCCTTGCCGATCAGATTCGGCGCCATGCCCTCGATGATCGCCTTGGCGGCGAAATTGGCCTCGGGAAATTGCGTGATCGATTCGCCCCACCCCACCTGTCCGTCGTCCGCCGTGATCTTGGCCAGGCAGAGATGGCGAAGTGCGTTGAAATCGTTCGGCTCGGGATAGCTGACCGGGATGGCCTCGACCCTGGCGATTTTCATATGCGAGGCCCCTACCCTATCGCGCCACGAAACAGCGGCATGCCTTCGACGCCGACATCGACCTTGATCAGCCTGCCGTTCATCGCCGCGCCGGTAAGGTCAAACGGGCCCATATCGCAGCAATAGAGCGCGCCCCCCTTGCCGAACACGCAGTTGAGTATCGTGCCGCCGGTATCGAGGAAATGCAATGGCCTGCCGTTCTTGTCGATGACATCGACGCCGCCGGCGGCAACGGCGGTGATCCAGAAATTGCCTCCTGAATCGATCTTCAGACCATCGGGAATGTGCCCTTCCGGCATCGTATAGATCACCTGTTTGGCGCCGCCGGGCCTCCGACGCACGACCTTCAAGGTATAGGATTCGACCCACACGACCGAGCCGTCGGGCTCGACGACGATCCCGTTCGGATAGACGTGGTCAAGTTCCTCGAGCACGCTTGCTTTGCCGTTTTTTTCGATGACGACGATGCGTCCGGGATGCGGCTTCTTGTCGGGCGCCCAATCGCCCGAGTCGGTGAAATAGAGTCGCCCGTCAGGTCCGAACGCCAGATCGTTGGGCCCGTCGAACTTCACGCCGTCGGCCTCGGTGACCAGGATCTCGACTTTGCCGGCGGGGCTGGTCTTCTGGATCGAAGGCGGCCGGTGGACGGGCGCGGCCCAGGCTCCAACGTTAGGCGTCTGGGTGGAATAAACGCAGCCGTCGCTGCCGAGCATGCACGCGTTTGGTCCACCGCCGACGTTGGCGTAGACGCCAGCCGTCCCAGTCTTCGGGTCCCATACTCCGATCGCGCTCGCATAAGTGTTGGCGTAAATAACCCGGCCGTCGTCGAGTTCGTACGGGCCCTCGGGATGCCCGAGGCCGCCCGTACACACGGTGATCGGCTTTTTCATAGTGTCCTCCTTTTCGCTCACCAGGTCACAAGGCCGCCAGTGAAGTTGATCGCCTGTCCGGTCATGTAGGCGGCTTCATCCGAGAGGAGGAACCAGATCAGGCCAGCGCATTCCTCGGGCGTCGACCCGCGTCCGAGCGGGACAAGCCTGGTCCGCGCGTTTTGCAGTTCCTCTGCCGTGAGGCCACGCATGAGCGCCACTCGCTCCAGCACCTCGTCCTGCATCGGCGTGTCGACGATGCCAGGCAGGATGGCGTTGACCCTGACCTGACGCGGAGCAAGCGCGTATGCGAAGGAGCGAGTGATGGAGAGGATCGTAGTCTTGGAGGCGGCGTAGGCGGCGACTTCGATGGTCGTCGCGAACTTGGCCGAACTCGACGACAGATTGACGATTGCGCCGCCCGGGCTGAGCCTTGGACCGATCTTCTGGCAAAGGAAGAACGTCGCCTCGGCGTTGACGGCCTGCACGCGGCGCCAATCCTCGATCGTCAGCTCGAAGATCGGCTTGATCAGGATGACGCCGGCCGAATTGACAAGGTAATTTGCGCCCTGGGCCCAGTCGGCCAGTCTGTCGCGAACCGCGGGATCAGTGATGTCGGCGGCGAGCGTCTCGCAGCCGTCCTTCTCGAAGCGGCTAAGCCCGTCACGATTGATGTCGACCGCAAGGACCTCAACGCCCTCGCGCCGCATTCTGGAGACGACGGCTTTGCCGATGCCGCTGCCTGCTCCGGTCACCACGCCACGACGCCGTTGTGATCGCGGACTCATCGGTGAAACGCCCTTCTACTCACCCGGCGTTTCGAGGACCCCGGCGCGCGCGCGTTTCCGCGGTCTTGCCTGATAGGCCGCCTTGATGCGCCGCTCCCACTATCGCCTGCCGAGGGCAAGCTTCGCGCTTTGCGGCCGAACTATATTGAGACGTCGTCGAAACGCACAAGCATATTCTTGGCTGGCCTCGGTTGTTGCGCGAGCGAGCCCGCTCGGCTATGGATCGCGGCGACATGTCTTTGGCTCCAGCGCCAAGAAGACGGCTTCGGCTGCAACTTCACAGGCGATCAGCGGAAGCGCATCGACAAGGGCTGCGACTGTGACAGCCAGTCCTGGGGGGGCATGCCGCGGTGGCCGAAATTCCCTTCGTCGACACCCACTTTCATCTGCATGACCTCAAGCGGCCGGAGCTGCGCTATTCATGGCTCGAGCCGGACTCGATCCATGGCTTTCTGGGCGACATAGACGCGCTCAAGTCGCAGCACTATTGGATCGAAGACTATATCGCCGAGATCCGCTTCGCCAACGTGCCGAAAGCGATCCACGTCCAAGCGGCGCTCGGCGTTCCGGACCCTGTCAACGAGACGAAGTGGCTTCAAGCTTTCGCCGACAAGACCGGTTACCCGCACGGCATCGTCGCCGAATGCCACCTCGCCGATCCCGACGCCGAAGAGGTGCTTGATCGTCACATGCGCTACGTCAACGTTCGGGGCATCAGGGATTTTGGCAAGGGACGCTACCTCGTCGATAGCGCCTGGCGCGCGGGCTTCAAACACCTGAGACGGCACAATCTTGTCTCGTGCATCGACACGCGTATCCAGCATTTCGACGATCTCATCGACCTCGCCGCTGCTTTTCCCGACACGATGATATGCGTCGATCACTGCGCGATCCCCGAGGCGCGAGACGATGCCTACTTCAGGCGCTGGTCGGCGGCGATGCGCGCTCTGGCGAAGGCAGACAATGTCGTCATGAAAATATCGGGCCTCGGCATGATGGATCGTCTGTGGACTGTCGAATCGCTGCGTCCCTGGGTTCTCGGCAGCATCGAGGCTTTTGGCGTGCACCGCGTCGTCTTCGGGACCAACTGGCCGGTCGACCGGATGTTCAGCTCCTATCCTGATTTGATCAACGCTTATGCGAATATCATCTCCGGCTTCACCAAGGACGAGCAGCTGGCGATGTTCTCGCGCAACGCCGAAAAGCTGTTCAGAATTTAGACTTGAGAGGATGGCCTTGGCCGACGCAACATCCAGACCGGGAACGATCGCGACGGCCACTGCAGTCCATCATGTCGGCATGAGCGTCGCCAGCATTGATGAAGCGCTGGCGTTCTGGGAGCGTTTCCTTGGGGCTCCCGCACTTTGGCGCGAGCTGCTCAATCGGCCTTATCTGGCGAAGATCATCGGCATCCCCGGCGTTTCGATCAAGGGAGCGTTCGTCGAGCTGCCGGGCGGGGTGATCCTTGAACTGCTGGACTACGAAGCACTGGACAAGCGCGGCAACTCGGAGGCAACCGCAAATCCGGGCAACATCCATCTTTGCCTGGCCGTTGAAGACGCCCGCGTCGCGTGGGAGCATGCGGTCGATTGCGGCGCGAAACCGGTGAGCCGCGAGGGGCCGGTCGAGGTTGACGGCGGCCCGAACATCGGCGCGCGCGTCGCCTATCTGCGTATCCACGACGGCATCACCCTCGAGCTGTTCCAGCCTCCGGCGCGCGCGTAAGGAAATGATTGACCATGATCAGGCGCGTCAGCTTCATCCGCCGCAAGTCGGACCTTACCCCTCAGGAATTCTTCTCGCATTGGACCGGACGCCACGCGGAGATCATCCGCCAGCTTCCCGGATTGCGCGGATTGCGTTTCAGCCGCGTCGATCGCTGCGTTCCGGCGGACGCTCAGTGGGATGGCGTCGGCGAGACGTGGTTCGACAGCATCGCCGACGCCGACCGAGCCTTCGCCGCCGATCCGTTTCGCGACATACTGATCGAGGATCGGGCGAAATTCATCGGCGAGGCTCATTCCTGCTACGTCGAAGAACCCTTGGCCTCCCTGCCCGACGAAGTGAGCGGGCGATGACTTGGAGTCTGGCGTCAGGCCTCGAAGGCAAGCGCGTCCTCGTCACCGGCGGGGCCGGCGGCATCGGAAGAGAGGTGGCGCTGGCTTTTGGCGCGGCGGGCTCCCGGGTCGCAGTGGTCGATCTGGCCGAAGACAAGGCGAAAGCGGTGGTCGCCGAGATGGAAGGCGGGCCGCATCTGTCACTAGCCGTCGATCTGCGCCCAGTCTCCAACCACCCGAAACTGGTCGAAACCGTCGTCGGCGCGCTTGGCGGCCTCGATGTCCTCGTCTGCGCGGCGGCCGTTCTCGTGCGCCGCGCAAGCGTCGACGAAGTCTCGGAGGCCGACTGGGATTTCCAGCATGACATCAATCTCAAATCGACCTTCTTCCTCAATCAGGCCGTGGCTCAAGCCCTCCGGCGACAAGGTCATGGCGGACGGATCATCAACTTCACCTCGCAAGGGTGGTGGAGCGGCGGCTTCGGCGGGTCGGTGGCCTACGCTGCGACAAAGGGCGGCATCGTCTCGATGACACGCGGCCTCGCCCGGTCGCTGGCGAAGGATAACATCACGGTCAACGCAGTCTCCCCCGGCGCCGCGGATACGGCGATGATGCGCAGCGGAATGACCGACGAGCAGTTGGCGTCGACCGTAGCGGCGATCCCGCTCGGTCGGATGGCGGCGCCGTCGGAACTCGCGGGCGCAGTGCTGTTTCTCGCTTCCGACCATGCCGGCTACGTCACTGGCGCGACCATCAACGTCAGCGGCGGCTGGCTGATGTATTGAGCTGAGGCAAGAGGCGGAAAGGAGGACGCCGATGTCCCATTCCCTGGCGGGGCGCAGCGCCGTCGTGACCGGCGCGGCGCGCGGCATTGGCGACGCGATCGCCGAGAGGCTGCTGGCCGACGGCGCCAAGGTGTTCTCCCTCGACAAGCTGACTGCCGCGGAGCCGCGCGCGGGCGTCGTCTATCTCGAAGCCGACGTCACCGATCCGTCCAGCGTCGCGGAGGCGTTCAAGGCGATCGATGCGAAGGCGGATGGGATCGACATCCTCGTCAATAATGCGGGCATCCAACGCGTTGGCCTTGTGGGCAAGATTTCGTTCGCCGACTTCTCGGCTGTCATCGCCACCCATCTCAACGGATTCTTCCTGTGCGCGTCCGAAGCCGTGCCTCGCATGGCCGCGCGCGCAAAAGGGGGCGCGATCGTCAGCATCGCATCGACTGCTGCGTTCGTCGGGCTGCCGGGACGGGGCGCGTATTGCGCGGCAAAGGCTGGAATTCTCGGCCTGACCAGGGCGCTCGCGCTTGAAGTCGCCTCGGCCGGCATTCGGGTCAATGCGGTCGCGCCGGGCTTCACCCGGACCAAGTTGATCGATCAGGGACTGGCGGACGGATCGTTGCAGGAGGATTGGATGGTGGCGCGCGTGCCGATGAAGCGCCTCGCCGCGACGCAAGAAATTGCCAATATCGTACGCTTTCTCGCCGACGACGAAGCGTCCTACGTGACCGGTCAGACCATCATCGCCGATGGTGGATGGACCGTCCAGGGCATTCCGCACGCGCCAGCGTGGTTGCAGGCTGCGAAGACCGAATGAGCTGCTACGGCGAGGCCGCGCCCGATGTCAGCGTCATCGCTGCTGGCCGGCCGCAAGATACTTGGCCTGAAGGCTCTTCACCATCCAGACCATTGCGTCGTTCAACGGCGTCGGCGCCGAGTTCTGCCTGCCGGCCTCAACGATTGCGCCATTGACGACATCAATTTCGGTCCGCCGGTTCGCTTCCACATCCTGCAGCATCGAGGCGCGCGCGCCGACCGCCTGCTTGAGCAAGCTTGTGATTGCTTGCCAGCGCTCCGCCTGATCCAGATTGATCCCTTGCGCCTTCGCGACCGCTACGACCTCCGCGAGCAGCCCTTGCATCAGCGCGATCGTCCCTTCGTGCTGGATAAGTTCATGCGCCGGAAAATGGAGGAGCGCCGATGTCGGCAAAGTGCAAACGTTCAGAGCCAGTTTCTTCCATATCTCGTCAATGATGCGCGATGAGGCCGCCGTATCGATCCCGGCCTTGCGAAAGGCGGCGACCGCGGTCTCCAGCCGTCGGGACTTGGAGCCGTCGAGTTCGCCAACGTGGGTCATTCCAATTCCGGAATGCTTGACGCGGCCAGGACCAAGGAGCGTCCCTGAATGGTAGGTGAGACCGACCATCACGCGCGATCTGCCTGCCACCGCCGCGATCCGATCCGCATTGCCCCAGCCGTTCTGCAGCGTCAGGATCGCGGTACCATCTCCGAGCATTGGCGCCGCCGCCGTTATCGCCGCCTCCGTGTCGTAGCATTTGACGAAATTGACGATGAGATCGACTGGGCCGATGTCGTTTGGCTTCGATGAAGCCTTGACACGGAGCGTCACTGTCGACCCGTCCTTCTCTTCGATCGCAAGGCCGTCGCGATCGATGGCGTCGACCGACGCCTGTGACACATCGACGAGAACGACGTCTTCCCCGGCGCGCGCCAGATAGCCCCCGAATAGGCCGCCCATGGCGCCGCCGCCGCCAAGAACCGCGATCTTCATCGGTGATACTCCTCCCGGGCAGACTAGCTGGGTAGCTTCGCCTGCCGGCAGAAACTTGGTCAAGGTCGGTGACCGCGAGGGCTTCGTCCGGCCGGCGTCGGCGTTGCAAAAGCTTTGCGACTGCGCCAGTCTTATCGGGTGGAGCTCGATGCGGCTTCAATCGCTCCGGGAGAGAGTCGAGCGCCATGTCCAAGACCATTCTCGTTACCGGTGGCTCGCGCGGCATCGGACGCGCGACTTGCCTGCTCGGCGCTCAACGCGGCTGGTCGGTCGCCGTCAATTACCTGAAGGACGAGGCGGCCGCGCAATCCGCTGTTGCTGAGGCGGGGCGTTCGGGAGGCAAGGCCATCGCCGTGGCGGGAGACGTTTCGCGTGAGAGCGATGTCATCGCCATGTTCGAGGCGACGACAAAGGCGCTCGGGCCTCTTGACGGCGTTGTCGTCAATGCCGGCGTAGCGGCGACGTCGTCGCGCCTCGTCGACATGAGCCTCGAGCGCATGCGGCAGGTCTTCGACGTGAACGTGCTCGGCGCATATCTGGTCGCGCGCGAAGCCGCGCGACGCATGAACAAGAGCCGCGGCGGCAACGGCGGGTCGATCGTCCTGATCTCTTCGGTGGCTGCGCGGATCGGCGCGCCCGACACTTACGTCGACTACGCCGGTTCGAAGGCCGCGGTCGACGCGCTGGCGCTCGGACTCTCGAAAGAATTGGGTCGCGAAGGCGTGCGCGTCAACTCGATCCGCCCCGGCGTCATCGAGACCGAAATTCACGCTACATACGGCGAACCCGAGCGGCCATATAAGATCGGCGCCTCAACTCCGCTCGGCCGCCCTGGAACGGCGAACGAAATCGCCGAGACGATTGTCTGGCTGTTGAGCGATGCTTCGTCCTATGTCACCGGCGCAATAATCGACGTGGCCGGCGGGCGTTAGCAGGATGAACGAGCGGCAAGAGCTTGCCGACGCGGCGGCGGTCGTCGCGCCGATCTTAGAGATTCGTGGAGTAGCCAAGCGGTTTGACGCCACGCAAGCGCTCGAGGACGTCTCGCTCGCGTTGCGCCCCGGTGAGATTCACGCCCTGCTTGGCGAGAACGGCGCCGGAAAATCGACGCTCATCAAGATCATAACCGGCGTGCATCAGCCCGATCGTGGCCAGATCCTTTTGGCCGGCCGGCCAGTCACGATCCGCAGCGCCGCCGAAGCCCAGCGGCTCGGCGTCGCCGCCATCTATCAAGAGCCGCTGTTGTTTCCCGATCTCAATGTCGCGGAGAACATTTTCATCAGCCACCAGGACCGCGGCGCCGTGGTCGGTTGGCGGGACATGTTTCGCGACGCAGACAAGATCCTCGCCGAACTGGGAATGACCCTTGACGTGCGAAAGCCGGCCCGCGGCCTGACGTTGGCCGCCCAACAGTCTGTCGAAATCGCCAAGGCGATTTCCCTGAACGTTCGTGTCCTCATCATGGATGAGCCAACCGCGTCGCTGTCTGCACATGAGGTCCAGGAGCTTTTCAAGCTAGTCCGCGATCTGAAGAGGCAGGGCGTGGCAATCCTATTTGTCAGCCATCGCATGGAGGAGGTGTTCGAGATCGCCGACAAGATCACGGTCTTCCGCGATGGGAGGCTGATATCGACTCGCACGCGGCTCGAAGCGACGCCACGGCGCGCAATCGCCGATATGGTCGGGCGGGAGATTGATTTGACCAAGGCGCGGACGACCTGCGCCAGAAAGGAAGTCGTTCTCTCAGTCGCGGATCTGGGTCGCCAGGGCGTATTCGAAGGCGTCAGCTTCGATCTCCATCGGGGCGAGGTGCTTGGTTTCGCAGGCCTTATCGGCGCGGGACGGACCGATGTCGGGCTCGCCCTTTTCGGCATCGAACCTGCCACTTCTGGAACGATCCTCGCTGGGGGAAATCCGGTAATTGTCCGCACGGCGCGCGACGGGATGGATCTGGGGATAGCCTACGTTTCCGAGGATCGTCGCCAACTCGGGCTCGTTCTCCCGATGTCGATCTTCGCCAACATCACATTGCCGATTCTGCGACGGTACCTCAGTCGCCTCGGTCTCGTCCGGACGGGTTTGGAACGCCGGACAGCCGACGCCTTTCGCGAACGCCTCGCGATCCGCACGCCGTCGGTCGATCTCGAGGTCGCCAAGCTCTCCGGCGGCAATCAGCAGAAGGTCATGTTGAGCAAGTGGCTCAACACCAACCCCTCGGTCTTGATTCTCGACGAGCCGACGCGTGGCGTCGATGTCGGCTCCAAAGCCGAAGTGCACGCGATCATCGGCCAACTCGCGGCGGAAGGCATTGGCGTCATCGTAATCTCCTCGGACCTCCCCGAAGTGCTGGTCCTTAGCGACCGCGTTCTCGTCATGCGAGAAGGCCGGCAGATGGCGATACTCGATCGCGCCGAAGCCAATGAGGAAACCGTCATGACCGCGGCCATGGGCCAAAGATCGACGGACACGATCCATGGAAGGCCGACATGAACTGGCTCAAGCGTCGGGTTCGCCCGGAGCAGATCCGGGAGCTGAGCCTGCTGGTTCTCATCCTGGCGGCCATTGTGTTCTTCGGGTCGTTCATCGACAATTACTATAGCTTCCGGACGTTCAATCGGATTGCGTCGAGCGTCGCAATCATCACGGTGGTCGCGGTCGGCCAGACGCTCGTCGTGTTGACGCGCAATATCGACCTCTCCGTGGGCTCGATCGTCGGATTCACCGCCTATTTTGTCGGAACGCTGATCGCCAACCACAATGGAATAAATCCCATCCTCGCGGTTGCGATCGCGATCGCGCTGGGCGCGGCGCTGGGCGTCGTCAATGGTGTGATCGTGGCCTGGGGCAAGGTGCCCGCGGTCGTGGTGACGCTCGGAACGCTTGCGATCTACCGCGGCGTGCTCGTCGACCTGTCCGGCGCCAAGACGGTGACGACCGACAGCTTGCCGCAGTGGCTCATTGATCTTCCATTGGTCAACGTTGCGCCGATCGGCAACCTCGACATTCGGGCCCTATTCATGCTTGCGCTCGTGATCGTCGTCGTATTCCAGATAGGCACGACCTATTTGAGTTTTGCCCGACGCTTCTACGCGATCGGATCAAATCCCGAGGCGGCGCAACTCATTGGGCTCCCGATAAAAGGCGTTGTCTTCCTCGCCTTCGTCATCTGCGGCGCTCTGTCCGGACTTGCCGGCTTCATGCTTCTGGCGCGCTTCGGCAACATTACGGTCGAAGCGGGACGAGGCCTGGAGCTCAGTGTGGTCGCTGCGGTCGTCGTCGGCGGCGTCAATGTCTTTGGCGGTTCTGGAACGGTAACGGGCGCGATGCTCGGCGCCGTGATGATCGGCACGCTTGAGCAGAGTCTCTTCCGCTTGGGCATCAGCGAGTTCTGGCTCGACGCGGTGCTTGGCCTCCTTATCTTGCTGGCAGTCGCGAGCGACGCGGTGATCTTGCAGCGCTTGCGTCAGCTTTGGGGCGGCGCCGAGTTAAGGTTGGCGGCGAAGGAAACAGGTTCTGATTCCAGCGAACAGAGCGTATCGCGACCATGAGCGCGGCTGGGACGCTCAAGAGTTGGGAAGCGATGATGCTCGCGCTGCTGGTCGCGATCGTCGCGTTTAACAGCGTCGGTTCGCCCTACTTCTTGAGCGTTGGAAATTTCGTCAATCTGTTCCAGCTGTCGATCGAGAAAAGCATCGTCGCGCTGACAATGGCGCTGGTGATCATTGGCGGCGAGATCGATCTTTCGGTCGCTTCCGTGATGGGGCTCGCGGCTTGCGTGATGGCCTGGACGTTCCATGCGGGCGCGCCGATGCCGGCTGCTATCCTCATTGCGCTCGCCGCAGGAATTCTCGCTGGCCTCAACAACGCCTTCTGGATTGCGAAGGTCGGACTGCCGTCGCTTGCGGTCACTCTTGCGGGCCTTATCGGATATCGCGGCATCGCCCGGATCCTGTTGGAGGATCGCGCGATTGGCGGCTTTCCTGAGTGGTTCAACACGATCGGCCAGCAGGCGTTGATCGGTCCCCTCACGGCCGCGATTTCGATTTTCTTTCTGCTCTTCATCTTCTTCGCGATCGTCCTCCACGGCTCCGCTTTCGGCCGCCTTGTCTATGTCGTCGGAAGCAACGCTCAGGCCGCCCGCTATTCCGGCGTGCGAGTTGGCCTCGTTAAGGCGGCTTTGTTCGTTGGCTCGGCCTCTGTGGCGGCGCTTGCCGGAATTCTGTATGCTGCGCGCCTGGGGTCGGTACGCGGAGACATGGCGGAGGGCTTCGAGCTCGACGTCATCACCGCCGTCCTTTTGGGAGGGGTCAGCATCTTCGGCGGCAAGGGCAATCTGATTGGGGTCGGCCTTGCTCTTCTTGTGATCTTGAACCTTCGCAACGGAATGGGCCTTGCCGACATCACCGGCAACACTCAGAACTACGTGATCGGGGGGCTTCTCATCCTCTCGGTGTTGATCCCGAATATGTGGCAAGAGTTAACCAACAAATGGAGAGGGAGAGAAACATGACAAAACTTCTGATGGGCGCCGCGGCGCTCGCGATGCTTGCGGCGCTGCCCCAGTGCGCGCTGGCGCAAGACGCCATGGCGACGCCGGGTAAGGCGGTCAGCATGGTCCTGCTGCCGAAATTCCTTGGAATTCTGCCGTTCGATCAGGCGCACAAGGGCGCTGAAGAAGCGGCAAAAGAGCTGAAGAACCCGACCCCGCTGCAATTCCTCGGTCCGACGCCGCAAAACAGCGTCGCCGGACAGATCGAGATCGTCACCAACGCCACGACCCAGGGCGTGAAGGCGATCATGATTTCCAACAACTCTGGCGACCAGATCGTGCCGGCCGCCAAAGCGGCCCAGGCCAAGGGCATCAAGGTCGTAACCTGGGACTCTCCGATCCCCTCGTCCGAGGGCGAAGACGTATTCGTCGCTCAGGTCGACTTTGCCGACATAGGGAAGGTGATGGCCGACATGACGCTCGACCTCACGGGGCCCGGCGGCGGCAAGTTCGCCATCCTGTCGGCTTCGCCTGACGCGGCCAACCAAAATGCCTGGATCGCTGCAATGAAGACGGCGCTGAAGGATCCCAAATACGCGAAGCTTGATCTCGTCGACACCGTTTACGGCAACGACGAGTCGGAAAAGAGCTATACCCAGGCGCAGGCGCTCGTCGACAAATATCCTGACCTCAAGGTGATCATGGCGCCGACCTCGGTCGGCATCGTCGCCGCTGCGAAGGCGCTGCAGGACGAGAAGCTCTGCGACAAGGTAAAGATCAGCGGTCTCGGCCTACCAAGCGAAATGCTCGCTTACACCAAGAACGGCTGCGCTCCGGAATTCGCTTTGTGGAGCTTCGTCGATCTCGGCTACCTCACCTATTACACCTCCTATTTGCTCGCTACCGACGCTCTCAAGGCGGAAGAAGGCGCGAAGCTCAAGGCTGGCCGCATGGGCGAATTCACCATCACGAAAGACCCAACCCGCGCCAAGGGACTGCGAATCCTGATGGGTCCGTTCACGGTATACAACAAGGACAATGTCGAAGCGGCCGCGAAGTAGTCGCTTTTGCGCGGAAGCTGGTCTAACTCGCCTGACGGACATCAACGCCAGGTCGTCGCGCATCGCTGAATCTGCAGCGCGACGACTTCGTCGACGTCTCTGAAAAACACAGAGGCTGAAGCCCGCGCCAAAGAGCGCACATGGGGGAGGGCCATGGACCACTATGACGTGATTGTCGTCGGCGCGGGCTCAAGCGGCGGCGTCGTCGCGTCGCGTCTGTCCGAAGATCCCTCGCGTAGAGTCCTGCTGCTCGAGGCCGGCCCCGATTTCCCGCAAGAGGAAACAGTGCCGCCGCTCTTCACCTTCAGCGGCGAGCACCATTGGCGCGGCGCCGCCGGGATTCCGGAGTTTGACTGGGATCTCACCAATACCGACGGCGCTGGCACATTGGGCGGACGCAGCTTGCGAGTGCCTCGCGGACGCCTGGTCGGCGGCACGTCGATGATCAACGCGACGATCGCCGCGCGCGGCGCCCCGTTCGATTTCGATCGCTGGGCCGCGATGGGAAACAAGGGCTGGTCGTGGGCCGATGTGCTGCCGCTCTTCATTGCGATCGAGAACGACGTCAATTTCGGCGACGATCCGATTCACGGCCGCAGCGGGCCGATCGTCATCCAGCGCTATAAGCCGCAGAGCTGGGCGCCAGTCAATCGCGCCATGTACGACGCTTGCGTCGAGCTTGGCGTGCGAGAAGCGCCGGACCTCAACGCGCCCGACGGCCAGGCGGGCGTGGTCGGCCCGATGCCGCATAACCGCTACAAAGAAGTGCGCCTCGGCACGCTCGTGACCTATGTGCGGGCCGCTCGCTTCAGGCCAAACCTAACCATTCGCGCCGGGAGCTATGTCGATCGGATCGTTCTCGAAGGGCACCGCGCCAAGGGTGTGACGTATCTCGACGGCGCAAAGGAGCGGCAAACTGCTTTTGCCGATGAGATCGTCATCAGCGCCGGCGTCTACAACAGCCCGGCCATCCTGCACCGCTCCGGAATCGGTCCGGCCGAGTGGCTGCGCCCGCTCGGAATCCGAGTCGCCGCCGACCTTCCGGTTGGACGCAACTTGACCGATCACCCCGGCTTTCCGATGCTGTTCAGGGCGGAAGGGCTCGGCGTAACGACCGGCCGTTTCTTCGCGGCGAACGTGCGCGGTCCGGCCAACGCTTCTGGCGAGCCCGAGTGGCAGACCCATCCGTTTCCAGTCGACGAAGAAGAGAATCGAGCAGGCTTCTGGACCTATCTTACCCGCCAGGAGGCGACCGGCGAAGTCCGCATCCAAAGCGTCGACCCAATGCGCGCCCCGCTGATCGACCACCGCTACAACACCAGCCAACGGGACCGGGATCGGTTCGCCGACGCTCGTTCGTTCGTCAAGGCCATGCTGGCGACGCGAACCTTTCAATCGCACGGCGCCGTGTCGATCGACGACCTGGATAAGCCGATCGCCGAAGCATTGACCGAAGCGATGGGACCGGCCCACCATCAGGCCGGGTCGGTCAGGATGGGGCCGGCCAGCGATAGGACTACGGTCGTCGGCTCCGACCTGCGCGTCCATGGCTTCGACAATCTACGGGTCGCCGACACCAGCATTTATCCTGACAATGTCATGCACAATACGAATCTGACCGCTATCGTCGTTGGCGAAATGGCGGCGCGCTTCATCGACCCGAAACGCCTGAACTCGTTGCCCGGCGAACAGCGCCGGATCGACGGTAGTCCGCCGGGGTTCAAGCCGAGCTAGGAAGGCAGGCGTCTCTCTCTCTGACGCTTCACGATCTGATCGAGGGCGACGGCGAGCACAATGACGGCGCCGGTGACGAAGGTGCTCCAGGTCGCATCGATGCCGAAGAAAATGATGCCGCTGCTGATCACCTGAATGATCAGCATGCCGACAACGGCGCCGATGACCGTTCCCCAACCGCCGGAGAGGGGGGTCCCGCCGATGATCACTGCTGCGATCACAATAAGCGCGAAGTCGGCCCCTTCCTGCGGATCGATTGCGCCGCGGAAGCCGACATACGTGGCGCCCGAAAGCCCGCAGATGGCGCCCATCAGGACCAGCGTCTGCACGCGTACAAGTGCGATTGGAATCCCGGCAAAGCGGGCGGCCTCGGGGTTGCTTCCCACTGCCTGCACTCGATAGCCGAACCGGGTGCGGTGAAGCACGACGTGCAGGACAGCTGCCAGCGCGACAAAAAGAATCCCAACGACCGGAACGACGCGAAACAGCTTCATCGAGGCGAAGGCGAAGAAGCTGCTCGATTGGTCGCTCGGAAACACAGCGCGACCTTGGTTGGCGACGAGCGACAGTCCCTCGAACATTGAATATGTGCCCAGCGTGACGATGATCGAGGGGAGCCCCAGGCCGATTGCGAGCACGCCGTTGACGAGGCCCAGAACAGCGCCGAAGCCCACGCCCCCAAGCGCGGCGAGCCAGGGGTTGAATCCCGCCACCATCATCAGCGCGGCGACGACCGCGGAAAAATTGAACATCCACCCGACCGAAAGATCGATTTCGCGAATGGCCAGCAGAAAAACCATGCCCAGCGACAGCATGCCCTGGAACGTGGTGTTGCCGAGGATCGTCAGGAGATTGATCGGATTGAGAAAGCGTGGTCGTGCGACGCCGATGACGACGATCATTGCCAGCAAAGCGACGATGACGCCGATTTCCTCGGGCAGCCGAAACGAGCGCCGGCGCAGAGCCGGAACTTCGGAAGCTTCGGGTTCTGGCGACAACGGAAGGCCCCTCAGGCTACTTCTGCCAAGGCAGCGATTCCGACGCGGCGCCCCAACTTGGGATCGGCGCCTGAAATCCGTCTTTGATCCACAAGAACTGGCCATTGATCGAGGCGGCGTCATCGCCCATCAAATTCACGACCAGATCCGCCGCTTTTTCCGGATCATCGCCGCCCGTCTCTTCGACCCAATCCGCCCATTGCAGGAACGGCGCTCCGCGAGAGCCAATCTGCTGGGCCTTGGCGCGGATGTCGGCCCACATCTCCGTCTTGACGTCGCCGGGATGGATGACATTCGCGGTGACGCCGCTCCCCTCGACCTCTGCGGCCAGATGGCGGGTGAAGTGGTTGAGCGCCGCTTTGCTGGTCCCGTAGGCGCTATGAAGCGGCCCGGGAGGATGCAGCGCATTGGCCGAGGTCAGATTGACGATCCGGCCCCAGCCCTGATCGATCATTCCGCCGACAAAGGCCCTCGAGGTCAGGTAGTGGCTGACCATGTTGATCATCAGCGTCTCGATCCACTCGCGCGGATCGCTGTCCTTGATGAGTTGGATTGGCCCGAAGACCCCGGCCGCGTTGACCAGGATCGATGGCGGTCCCACGCGGTTGGCCGCTGCGACGATAGCGTCGAGCGAGCGCGGATCGCTCAAATTGGCCGTCACCACCTCGGCGCGCCCGCCCTTTTGGATTATAGCGGCCGCGGTTGCCGCCAGGGCAGCTTCGCTTCGGGCGACAAGCACGAGCGCCGCGCCATGAGCCGCGAGCCGAACAGCGACGCGCTGGCCGAGACCCCGGCTCGCTCCAGTGACCGCGGCGAACTTTCCACTAAGATCCGTCATCGCGGCGCGCCGGCTTTGGTTTCCAGGTGGAAGACCTCCCGAAGGGTGCTCGAGTCGACGATCCCATCGTCGCGAAAGAACATCAGCGGGTTCATCGCCTCTCGCGACCATCTGTCGTGGATCTTGGTGCGCCAAAGCTCGTCCCAGGCATTCTCGTCTATGATTTCCGAATACAGAAACAGAACCGGATCGTTCTCGAATATCGTCATCGAGGCGATGCCGCTCTTCTCGATCTCTGCGACCAGTTCTGGCCACACGTTGTCGTGAAAGTGTTTGTATTCGGCGAGCTTACCGGGTTGCAGGCGCATCGTGAAAGCGCGACGTATCATAGGAGTTCCTTCCTGGTTGGCGGTGCAATGGGCTCGGGGCCAGCGGCGCGCATTCCTATGCCGTCCGTAGGATTTCGCCGGTGTTGATTGCGTGCAGCAGAGCGGGCCCGTCGATCTCGCCCCCTTGATCTCGCCCGCGATCCGGCCGCGATAAAGCACGATAATGCGATCGCACAGTCCGATAAGCTCCGGCAGCTCGGTCGAGCTGAACAGAACGATACGGCCATCGGCCGAAACCCGCCGGATCAGCGCATAGATTTCGCGCTTGGCGCCGACATCGACGCCACGGGTGGGATCGTCCAGCAGAATCACCCTCGGCGCAACTTCCAGCCATTTGCCGACCACTGTCTTTTGCTGATTGCCGCCGGACAGCTGACTGGCCAAGCCTTCCGGCGAACGGGTCTTGATGCGCAGGCGGTTGATTTGTCGCACCGCCCGTTCCAGCGCCGTCCCATGGTCGAACCACGGCAGCCCGTCCTTGAGCGCGCCAATCGCAACGTGGCTCATGTTGAACAGCACGCTTTTGTCGAGCATCAGGCCGTTTCGGCGCCGGTCAGAGGGAACGAGCGCAATGCCGCGGCGAGCCGCCTCGGTGGGGCCGCGCGGCAGTCCCCCGAGTCCGGAAAGATCAGGTCGCCGGCGCGCGCCTTCTGCGTTCCGAACAGCATGCCGAACAATGTCGCGACGCCGGAGCCTTCAAGCCCGGCAAAACCGACGACTTCTCCAGACTGGGCCGTGAAGGCGAAATCCTTCAACGCGCCTCCGCTCAGCCCTTTGACAATGACGCCCCCCGGCTCGCGTCCGCTTTGCCTCAGCAGGGGCGGCGGAAACAGCGCCGTCTGCGGGGTGCCGATCCGCCGACGACGAATTTGTCGCTGTTAGCGACGTTCAGCTTGCCGAGGCTCGCGACGTCAGGGGCGCAGAGGCCCACCAACGATCGGCGACCTTGACCGGGCTCAACGTGGCCCCCACATTGGCGCCGACCAGAGGAGGAATGCTTATGGCTTCGGGCGTGCATCCGCCGCGCAACCATGACCGGGCGCCGGGGATGTTATTGCGGTTGCTCGAGGCGCGTGCGTTTCCCGAGCACTACGCCACCATTCTCATGCGCCCGATCTGGGGCGCGGCGCCGAAAGGCGACGGCCATCCAGTGCTGGTGCTGCCGGGGCTGGCCGCGGGCGACGCGACCACGGCGATTCTGCGCCGCTTTTTGAAGTCCCGCGGCTACGCGGCGTCCGGATGGGGCCAGGGGCTCAATCTGGGACTGCGGGCAGGCGTTCTAGAGCGCGCCCACGACACGTTGCGCTCGCTCTTTTCCGAACATGGACGAACCGTGAGCGTCGTCGGGTGGAGCCTCGGCGGCTTATACGCACGCGAACTGGCGAAACTGTCGCCGGAAATGGTGCGTCTCGTGATAACGTTGGGCTCTCCGTTCACTGGTCATCCACGCGCGACGAACGCATGGCGCCTTTACGAATTCGCCAGCGGCCATCATATCGGCTCGCAAGATCTTCATGGCCCGCTCAAGACGGCGCCGCCTGTGCCGACAACGTCAATCTGGAGCCCCAGCGATGGAATCGTGTCCTGGCGCTGCAGCATTGAGACGCGCCGGGATCTGGCGGAGAATATCGTCATCGATTCGAGCCACTTCGGCCTTGGGGCGCATCCGGCCGCGCTCTACGCGATCGCTGACCGGCTCGCCCAGCCGGAAGACCGCTGGGAGGCCTTTCAATTGAGAGGCTGGCGGCGCATCGTCTACCGTGACCCTCAAAAGCTGCTCGCTCGCCGCAAAGAGCGCGCGATGCGCCCCCGCTCCGAGACGCTCAAGCCGCTCGAGCAATCCTGACGCTCACGGACTCCGCCGCCCCGCCGTCACAAGCGATTCGCGCGCAGTTTCTTTTTGTCGACCTTTCCAACCGAAGTCAGCGGCAGATCGTCGGCAAACATGATCTTCTCCGGAATCGCGATCTTCGATATGACGCCTTTCTCGACGTAGGACGCCACATGGAGCCGAATGTCCTCCTCCATGATTCTGCCGATGTGATCGGGCTCGAGAACGACAAGCGCCAGCGGCCTTTCGCCCCACTTGACGTCCTTGACGCCGATGACCGCGACGCGCCGCACGCCCTTCTTCTCCATGATGATGTTTTCGAGCGAAATCGATGATACCCACTCGCCGCCGCTCTTTACGATGTCCTTGAGACGATCGGAAATCCGCAGGTAACCGTCGACGTCGATTGACGCGACATCGCCGGTATGCAGATAGCCGCCCGCCCAAAGCTGCTCGGAAGCCGCTTCGTCATTGAGATAGCCCATCGTCAACCACGGCGTCCGAACAACAATCTCGCCGAACGATTCGCCGTCGTGAGGCACGTCGGCCATATTCTCATCGACAACGCGCAAGTCCACGAGCGGGGCCGCGATGCCCGCCGTCGTCCGATACCGGAGCTCCTTCTCCGGGTCTCCTCCGAGATGCTGGGTTTTGAGGTGCGCGCCGGTCAACATCGGGGCCGCCTCCGACAGGCCATAGCCGGAAAAGATGTCAATGCCGCGCGCCCGAGCCGCCCGCGCCAGAGATGTCGGCAGCGCGGACCCGCCGATCACCATTTTCAGACCGGAAAGATCGACCTCTTCGCTGCCCGGCGCGCCAAGCAACATTTGAAGGATGGTGGGCACGCAATGGGTGAACGTCACCCCTTCGGTCCGGATCAGCTTCAGGAAGATGTCCGGCGAATAGCGGCCGGGAAAGACGAGCTTCGATCCGCCGAGCGTCGCCGTGTAGGGACAGCCCCACGCGTGAACGTGGAACATTGGCGTCATCGGCATGTAGACATCATCGCGATGATATCGACCCTGGGTCGGCGTGAGCCCGTATTCGACGAGGCCCGCCAGGGTATGCAACACGAGCTGACGATGACTGAAGTGGACGCCTTTCGGTCGACCGGTGGTTCCCGTCGTATGGAACATCGTCGCGCAGGCGTTCTCGTCGAAATCCGGAAACTGGAAGTACGGGGAACCGGCATTGAGGAGCCCCTCATATTCCGACCTGACCGGAAGGTCGATTGAGGGAAGCTGGGGGCCGTCGTGCATCACGACGAAGGTTTTGACCGACGTGAGCTTGTCTTTGATTTTCTCGATCAGCGGCAGAAAGTCGACGTTGAACAGAATCGTTGTCGCGCGCGTATCATTGAGCGTGTAGGCGATGTCGTCGGGAGTCAGACTGACGTTGATCGTCTGCAGAACGGCGCCCATCATCGGCACGGCGAAGTAGCACTCATGGTACCGGTCGGTGTCCCAATCAAAAACGGCGACCGCGTCGCCCTGCTCGACGCCGATCTGATGGAGGCCGCTCGCCAAACGCCCGATTCGTTCGCGAAAAGTTCGGTAGGTGTGCCGCCGGAGATCGCGGTACACGATCTCCTGATCGGGCGATCGCGCCATCGGCGCATGGAGCAGATGCTTGATGAGCAGCGGATAGGGATAAGCCGACGGCGTGGGCTCAATGATCTTGACGGGCACGCGCTTCCTCCATGTCCTGTTTTTTTTGCGCCCTCACGATCGCCTTGGGCGGTCCGAAAGAGAATTGAGGTCAATCAAAATCCGGGGAAAATAGCAATAGCGACAAGGCCTTGTGCGGCCGCTGGATCACGCGGTGAATCCGCTCGACGGGCTATGGATGGAGCGATTACGCACCCCGGTCCGGCCGGCTGGTTGCGGGAAAGAACGGAGCGACGATCGGACTCGGTTTGAACGGCTCCCACGCGCCGATGGGCTGCGCGAGCCGATCCGCGATCACCCACAGCGCGGCGGGATTGAAGCCGAGGCCGATGTGGGAGCCGCGGACTTCCACATTCTCGCGGCCGGATCCCTTGGATTCTTGGCAGGCGCGCCAGGCGACGACTCCGTCGGTGCGCGAGTAGATCGAGGTGCTGGGAACCGGCAGCGGGTCGGCGAGACGGCGCAATTCATCCTTTGTCCGCGCCGGATATTCGGTTCCTATCATCCGCTGCCATGCTACCGCGACATTTGTCGCCGCCGGGGCGGCGAACGGACTTCCGAGCGTAATGACCATCCGCACCGCGTCCGGCGCGAGGCGCGACGCCTCCCGCGCGATAATGCCGCCGCGGCTCCAACCGACTAGGCTCACCGAAGCACCACTTGTTTCGCGAAGCGAGTGAATGTGGGCGGCGACCGCCGGAAGGTCTGCACCTGCCGGCCGCATGTTGCGCCCGCGGTTCCAGCCCGTGACATCATGGCCGAGAAACCCGAGGAAGCGGCGAATTGCCACTGTCGATCGATCGGTCGCGCCGAGGCCTGGCAGGACGATCACCGAATGGCGCTGACCGCGCGGCGCCGTCGCCAGGAAGGGCGCGGCGGCAAAGAGACCCGCAATGGTGAAGAGGCCGCGTGGCTCCAGAGCCAAAAGAAGCGCCGGGGGCGAAGCGATTTCGCTGGGTTGGGCAGCCATCGTCACGACTTCTTCCCAGAAGTCGACGCCCGACGCTTGCGGCGCGACGGCGCCCGCGAGGGGCGCGCTCGCTTTTGAACGGCTTTGCGCGCCGGGATGGCCGATTGAACGGCGGGCGTCTCGTCGGCCGACGGACGTTCAACTCGGTTCGCCGCGGAACCGCCCTTCCGTTGTCGCGCGGCGGCCTTGGGTTTGGCTGGCCGAACCTTTGCCGATTGGGCGCGCGTCGGTGGCTTCGCCAATTTGCGCGACACGGCTTCCGTCGCCCGGGTCAGCGCCTCGATATTTCGCGCAAGCGCGCTCATTGGCTCGACTTTGAGCGGGCTCGTCTCCGCGCTTCCCGGTTCCGCTCGCGGCGCCTCGTGGTTAGCCTCGGCTCGGGCTTCCGAGGAAATGACGATGGCCTCGCTCGCCTTCAACGCCTCATTGGCCTCACGCATCGCCTCGAAATCTTCGGCGATGTAATCGGCGATGCGCTGGGCGTCAGGCACGACCTCACTGCAGGCGATGAGACCGAAATCGAGCTGATCGAGATAGCTCTGCACGGTGATGTTGAGTGCGCAGCCGTGAAAGGGGATCGACACCGGGAAATAGTGCGTAGCCGGCGCGCCGGCGCAATACATTGGCTCCCGCGGTCCCGGAACGTTCGATATGACGACGTTGAAGAATGGCCGCAAGACGTTGTAGGCGCGCGTGCTGGCCATCAGCCTTGCGAGCGCGGTGATGATGAGCGGCGCGCCGAGGATCGAGACATCGGTCGTGAGCAAATCCCTGATGTCGGCGAAAAGGTTTTTCGCCTCCTGAGCCGCCACCCGAGCCGCGGCGAGCCTCGGCAAGGGATCTGGCACGTCCGTGGGCAGACGGGAGACCGAGAACACCACTTGGTTGTCCAGCTTCGTGTCGCCCGGCGCCCGCAAGGAGGCCGGCACGCCGGCGATCAGCGGCGTCTTGGGAAGCGCATTGTGCTCGCTGAGGTAGCGGCGCAGCGCGCCCGCGCTGAGCGCCAGCACGACATCGTTGATGGTGGCGCCTCTCGACTTTGCGACTTTCTTGACCTCGTGCAGCGCAAGCGAACAGGTCGCATAGACGCGGTGAGCCGATATCGCCACATTGAAGGGCGTTCGCGGCGTTCCTCTCGCGTAGCTGGCCAGAAGGCGCGCGTCTCGACTGAAATGAGGCGCCGCCTTCGCGAGCGTTCTCGCGGCGTCGGGCAGCGATTTCAGGGTGCGATATCCCTGGCGAATGAAATCGGCGATCGCAGTACTGGTCAATTCCAGGAAGTCGGCAGGCTCGGCGGTCGAACTGATCCCTTTGCGGGGCGGGGGCGCCGGCCCGCCGTCAGGCGAGAAGTCGTAGGTCACGTCGAGCGTCGACATGCCCGCGATCCCGTCCATGTCGCTATGATGCAACTTGATGTAGACGGCGAATGCGCCGTTCTCCAGCCCCTCGATCAGATGATACTCCCAGAGCGGACGCGCGCGATCGAGAGGGACGGCGTGAAGTTCAGCCACCAACGCGCGCAGTTGCTCCATCGTGCCCGGCGCCGGCAGCGCGGCATGGCGGATGTGATGGTCGAGGTCGATGGAGTCGTCGACCACCCACACCGGATGATCGATGCCGAGCGGCGTCATCTCGAGGCGTCGGCGATATGAGGGCAAGAGATCGAGCCGCGCGGCCGTGTGCTCCCGAAAGCGGGCGAAAAGGTTGGGCTCAGGCGAGGTCGGCTTGAAGATCGTCAAGCTGGCGATGTTCATCGGGGTCTGCGGCGTCTCCAGATACAGAAACAGTGAGTTCGACCAAAGAGAGACGATTCATGGCAAACCTCCAGCCGCGCGCCGCGCGACGCTCGCGCCGCGCGCTTTCTCCTCCGCCCCGAGGCAGTGCCCGGCGATCTCATCGACAAGAAGCGGCAGCAACGCCCCCGGCAAATCATGACCCATGCCGGGAATGATCCGCAATCGGGCGCCGGGAATGCTGGCGGCGGTGTCCTTCGCCGCCGCCGGCGGTATGAACGGATCCTCGGCGCCGTGCAGCACTAGGGTTGGCGCGCGAATGCGCCGGAGCATCGGCGTCCGATCCGGCGCCGTCACGATGGCGAGGAGCTGTCTGGTGAATCCTTGCGGGTAATAGCAGCGGCGGATCGAGCGCTCGACCTTGTTGCGAAGCTCGGACTCGCTCGTCGGAAAGCCGGGGCTTCCGATCAAGCGGAGGAAGCCCATTGTCTCCTGGACCGCGCGCGCCGGATCGCTTCGCCGGCGCCGCCGAATGAGGGCTCGCAACACCTTGGGTTCGGGACCCGGCAACGCCGGATTGCCGGTGGTCGAGAAGAGTGAGACCAGGCTTTCGACCCGATCCGGGCGCTCGGCTGCGACGATCTGCGCGATCATGCCGCCCATCGAGGCGCCGAGGATATGCGCGCGATCGATTCCGAGCGCATCCATGAGTCCGAGCGTATCGGACGCCATGTCGTTGAGCGTATAGGGCGGCCTGACCCGCAATCCCAGGAAGGCTAGGGCCATCAGGGGCGCCATTGGGAGCCCTCCGGCGGAGCGCATTTTTGTCGACAGGCCGGCATCGCGATTGTCAAAGCGAATGACGCGAAACCCGCGCGCCACGAGGCCCTCGCAAAACGCATCGGGCCACGCGACGAGCTGCATCCCCAGGCCCATGATCAGCATGATCACAGGGCCGTCGCGAGGACCGCTGTCCGAATATTCGATCTCGATCCCATTCGCCTTGACCGCCGTCATTCAACGTTCGTCCGTCTCTCTTTCGGCCCTCGCGATCGCGGAGCGCAATCAACGGGCAATATGGCGCCAAACCGCGCGAAACAATGATCGAAGTCAATCGCGCTGGGCCGCGCTTCCCCGAGGCCTGGGTTCTAGGCGACGCGCCGGCCCAGAATCAGATCCGCGGCTTTCTCGCCGATCATGGCGGACGGCGCCTGGGTGTTGCCGCTGACGAGGAGCGGCATGATCGACGCGTCGGCGACGCGCAGGCCCTCGACCCCTCGCACTCTCAGTTGAGGGTCGACGACCGAGCGCTCGTCGGCGCCCATCCGGCAGGTTCCCACCGGGTGATAGATCGTATCGGCGCGCTCGCGGATCAGTGCGCCGAGCCTCGTCGGATCGTCGCGGCCGGTGCCGTAGATGTACCGGCCGCCGTAAGGGGCGAGCGCCGGCTTGGCGAGAATGGTCTGGACGATCTCGACGCCACGGACGAGTGTCTCGAGATCGTCGGGATCGGAGAGGAAATTCGGATCGATGAGCGGCGCGAGCGCGATATCCGCGCCGGCGAGACGAATCTGGCCTCGGCTCTTCGGCCTCAGCCCGCATACGTGCAGCGACATGCCGGTGGTGAAGTGAATCTTGCGATTGTGGTCGTCGACGATGCCGATGCAGAAGTGCAACTGCAGGTCCGGTCGATCGACATCGGACCTGCTCCTGACGAATCCGCCGGCTTCCGCGGCGTTGGAGGTCAGCAGTCCCCGCCCATGGCGGAGGTAACTTACAAGCGCGCCGACACCCTGCGTCACCAGGGGCAAAGCGACCCCGAACAGGCCTGGTCCGTTGGCGCGGAGATTTGCCACATAGTCGCAGTGATCCTGAAGATTCTGTCCGACTTCGGGCGCATCGAGGACCAGGTCGATTCCGACGCTCTTCAAGTGCTCCGCCGGGCCGATCCCTGAAACCATCAAGAGTTGCGGCGAGCCGAAGGCGCCGGCGCAAACAATGACCTCGCGGCGCGCGTAGAGCCGCCGCTCGGCACCGCCGCTTCGATAGGCGACGCCGACGGCGCGCCGTTCCTCAAACAGAATGCGCCGCGCCTGATAGTCGGCAAGCACTTCGAGATTGGAGGCCGCCGGGGATGATGGAAGATAAGCCCTCGCGGCGTTGAATCGCCGGCCGTTCTTCTGGAACACCTGGTAGGGCCCGACGCCCTCCTGTGTCTCGCCGTTGAAGTCGGCATTGCGCGGAAATCCTGCTTGGACAGCAAATTCGACGAAAGCCTCGACCGCCGGATTGCTGTAGCTGAGGTCGCTCACATGGAGCGGTCCACCGACGCCGTGCCACGCGTTCGCCCCGCGCGCATTGTCCTCCGAGCGTTTGAAATAGGGCAGGACGTCCGACCAGCCCCAGCCTTTGCAGCCGAGCGCCGCCCATTCGTCGTAGTCCTGCGGCTGGCCTCGCGTGTAAATCATCGCGTTGATGAGACTGCTTCCGCCCAGGCCGCGGCCGCGCGGCTGGTAGCCTCGCCGTCCGCCTAATCCGGGCTGCGGCGTGGTCTCATAGGCGTAGTTCCGCCGTGATCGCGTGGGCACGAGCGCTGCGATCCCAAGCGGCACGTCGGACAGAAGCGAGGCCTTCGCCGGGCCCGCCTCGATCAGGGCGACGCTGGTTGTGCCCGAGGATTGTGCGAGTCGAGAGGCGACGGCGCAACCCGCCGGCCCCGCCCCGACGACGATGAAGTCGACCGTCGGTCGTTCGCTCGAGTTGGTTAGGCTTGGGTTTAAGCTGGTCATGCGATCTGTTCCATGTCCTCCTCTTTCAACCGCCCCTTCGCGCCTCAAATGTGCAGGCCACGCAGCAACTGCGTGAAGGCGATCTGATCCGCGGTCGGAGCGGCCTCGCCTTCCTTCTCGCCGCGCGCCGCAGCACTTTCTGGAAACATTCGGAAAGCCGTGTTCATCACGATCCGCCCAAGATTCGGCGCCGCTGCGTGAACTCCCTGGCCGAAGCGGCCGAGCCGGGTCGCGACCCGGGTCGGGCGGTTGATCAGCGCTTCGACGACGAGGTCGGCCGCTTCATCCGGATCGAGGGTGGGGACGTGACTGTAGAACTTCGTCGGCGCGATCATTTCGGTGCGCACCAGCGGCATATTCACGGTGGTGAATGCGACGCCGCGATCGAGAAACTCGCTCGCCGCGCAATCCGACCAGGCCTCCAGCGCCGCTTTCGATGCCACATACCCGGAAAAACGCGGCGCGCTGGTCAAGACGCCTATCGAAGAAATGTTGATGATGTGCCCGGATCGCCTCTCCGCCATGCCGGGGAGGAAACCCATCGCAAGCTGAACGGCGGCGAAATAATTCAGCCGCATCAGCCGCTCGAGGTCATGCGGACGGTCGTAGGAATTCTCGATCGCCCGGCGGATCGACCGTCCGGCGTTGTTGATAAGTATATCGACTCCGCGATGTTCGACAAGCAGCCGCTCGATGAACGCCGCGCATTGCTCGGGGTCTGAGATGTCGGCGCTGTAAGTAACGACCTCGAGGCCCTGCGCGGCGAATTCGGCGCGCGCCGCCTCGAGCTTGTCGGCGTCGCGCGCCACGATGAGCGTTTTGGCGCCCGCTTGCGCGAGCTTCATCGCGATCGCCTTGCCGATTCCGGCCGACCCACCCGTCACCAGCACGCGCTTGCCGGCGACGGCGCCGCGTAGCGACCGGTCGACGAACAGCGCGGGATCGAGATGGCGCTCCCAATAGTCCCAGAGGCGCCAAGCGTAATCCTCGAAGCGCGGAACGGCGATGCCGGCGGGGTGGAGCAGCTTCTGCGTCTCCCGGCTATCGAACCGGGTCGGATAGTTGACGAACATGAACACATCGTCCGGAAGGCCGAGCTCCTTCATCATCATCTTGCGCATGCGGCGGAACGGCGTCAGCGCCATCAGGCCGCGGGTCAGGGCCGGCGGGGCGAGCCCGAACAGCCCTGCGTTGATGCGAACCGTGAAGGCGGGCGCGTGGGCGGCGCGCGCCAACACGTTGAGCATCTCGCCGACGCGCAAGGGCGACGGATCGGTGAGGTGGAATGTACGGCCGTCAAGCCCATCGAGCTGAGCGAGATGATCGATCGCCGCGACAACGAAGTCGACCGGAACGACATTGATTCGCCCGCCCTCGAGCCCGATCATCGGCGCCCACTGCGGCACTATGTCGCGCAGCTTCTGAATCAACTTGAAGAAGTAGTAGGGACCGTCGATCTTGTCGATCTCGCCGGTCCGTGAATCGCCGACGACGATTCCCGGCCGGTAGATCCGCCAGGGGATTTTCGTCTCTGCGCGCACCAAGGCCTCGCCCCGATGCTTCGAGGCAAAATAGGGATGTTCGAGCCCCCGCGCCTCCTCGAACATGTCCTCGCGAAAAACGCCGTCGAACAGTCCGGCGGCGGCGATCGAACTGACATGGTGGAAACGACCTGCTCCGATCGACTTGGCGAAGGCCAGCGCGTTCGCCACGCCCTCGACGTTCGCCTTGACGACTTCCGCCGGTTCGGCGGTGAGATCATAGACCGCAGCGAGATGGAAGAAATGGTCGATCTTTCCCTTAAGCCGGCGGGCATCCTTCGGCGCGATCCCGAGATCGGGCTTTGAGATGTCGCCGGCGATCGCCGTCACACGGGCGGAATCCGGTCCCCAGAACTCCTTTAGCGACGCGATGGATTCCGGCGTTGGATTGAACATCAGGACGTGGACCGGTTCCGCGTCGCGCCGCAGCAATCGAAGCACCAGACGCTTCCCGATAAAGCCCGTTCCACCCGTCACGAAGGCGCCCATGACGCACTCCCTATTCCTTGAGCCTCCCCTTAGCTCAAAAGTCTAGAATGAGCCGCCTAGAACTTTGGGCGGCGAATTCTAATTCTTTGTGGTTTTATGCTCACCGTAGAAAGGCGGCTAGGGCCGCTGAAAAAAGCGAGGGATGTCATGCCAAAGAACCTCAAAGATCTTGCCCATGAGGCGCCTGAAAGTCAGTTGGCCATCAAAGTGAGAGAGTCGGCCAATCAGATTTGGCTCGCCGGGCTTGGCGCATTCGCCAAGGCTCAGCAGGAAGGAGTGAAGATGTTTGAAACCCTCGTCGCCGAAGGCGAGCGGTTCCAGGAGCGGACCAAGACGGTTGCCGACGAGCGAATCGCGGAGATGCGCAGCAAGGCGACGGGAACTTGGGACAAACTCGAGCAGGTGTTCGAGGACCGGGTGGCGCGAGCGTTGCACAGCCTGAGTGTGCCAAGCCGCAAGGACGTCGACGTGCTGTCCCGCCGAGTCGCCGAGCTAACCGAAATCGCCAAGAAGCTCTCCGGCGAAATGGAAGAGGGAGCGGGGGCGCACTCGTCTCGTGGACGGGCGCGTAAGGCCAAGGCCCGGTGACGAGTCGGGTCGTCTGCCAGCCCGCCAGGCGGCGCCATGAAAGACCGGCGACGAACTGACAAAGTGGGGATCGCGCTCGCGGGCGGCGGTCCCCTCGGCGGCATCTACGAAATCGGCGCGCTGGCGGCGCTTGAAGAAGCTTTGCTGGGAATCAAGCTGACCGAGTGTGATGTGTACGTGGGGGTGAGTTCTGGCGCGTTCGTCGCAGCGGTGCTGGCGAGCGGGTTCTCGCCGAGCCAGATTCACGCGATGTTCATTCTTGGCCGGTCCCAATACGATCCGTTCGCGCCGGATCTGCTGTTGCGGCCAGCGTTCGGCGAGTTCGCGCGGCGAATGGCAAGGATACCGCAACTACTGGCTTTAGCCGTGATCGGCTGCCTTGGCCGGTCGCCCCGTCGCGGGTTTTCCGAGTCGCTCATGCGGCTCGCGCGCGCTCTTCCGACCGGTCTGTTCGACAATGACGCCATCGCGTCTTATCTGTCGCGCTTGCTAAGTCAGCCTGGGCGAACGGACGACTTTCGCAAACTGGCGCGGAAGCTGTTCATTGTCGCGACCGAGCTCGACAGCGGCCGCTCGGCGCCGTTTGGTTCGCCCGGGCTCGACGATGTGCCGATTTCCGAAGCGGTAAAAGCGAGCGCGGCGCTGCCAGGGCTTTATCCGCCTGCGCGGATCGGCGATCGGGACTATGTCGACGGCGCGCTGAAGAAGACCCTGCACGCCTCCGTGGCGTTGAAGGCGGGGGCGAAACTTCTCATCTGCATCAATCCGATTGTGCCCTACGATGGCGAGCTCGCCGCTCAAAGCGGGAGCCCTCGGATTCGCCTCGCCGACCGGGGTCTCCTTACCGTGCTTTCGCAAACGTTTCGCGCGCTGGTCCACTCTCGCATGAGGACCGGCATGGAACGTTACGCCAAGGAGTTCCCGGATGCGGATGTCGTGCTGTTCGAACCGGCGCAGGACGACGCGGTCATTTTCTTCGCCAACATATTCAGCTATGCTGACCGACGCCGCCTCGCTGATCACGCTTATCGCCATACGCTTGCCGAACTGAGTCGGCGCGCCGACGAGCTCGAGCCGATTTTGCGCCGGCACGGTATTGAACTCGACCGGACGGTTCTCGCCGACTTCGACCAAGGCCTGCAATTGACACCTAGTCAAACGGGCGCGCTATGGGATAGCGTCCCTCCCCTCGAGAGAACGCTGAGCCGGCTCGAGAAGGCGCTGGGGGGCCACGGCCGGAGACGTTCGCAAGGGACGAGACGTCATGCCGCGAAAGCCGCCCCGACGAACGCGTGAGCGGATTTTACAGACGGCATTGGCGATGTTCAACCAATTCGGCGAGCCCACCGTCGCCGCGACGTCGATTGCTCTCGAAATGGGCATCAGTCCCGGCAACCTCTACTACCATTATCATTCCAAGGAACAGATCGTCGCCGACCTGTTCGCCGAATTCCGGCGCGAGATCGAGACAACCCTGGCGGCGCCCGAGAAGCGCCTCCCGAACGCCGAGGATTGCTGGCTCTATCTGCACTTCGTGTTCGAGGCGATCTGGAAATACCGGTTCGTCTATCGCGATATCAATGACCTGGTCTCGCGTTATCACGTCATCGAAGTGCAGTTCCGGCGCATCCTCGCCCACAAGGTGCGGGTCGCCGAGCAGATTCTCACCGGTCTGGTCAAGGGGCAGCAGATGCGCGCCACGCCCGAGGACATCGCGAATCTGGCGCAGAACATCGTCATTGTCGCGACTTATTGGATGTCGTTTGAATTCGTTCGCGATCCGCGCGCGCCGCAGGACGACAAGACACTGGCGCGCGGCGCCTTCCACGTCATATCGCTCGCCGCGCCCTATCTGGAGCCGCGCGAGCGGGCGCTGTTCGATGATTTGGCGAAGCGCTACATCGCTTGAGGAGGACGCCATGGCGCCGTCGAAATGGAAAGCCTTCGCCTTTGACGCGACGAGCTACGGCTATGAGGGCGCGGCGCTGAAGAAGGCGTGGTCGGAATTGCATCGCGGCGATTGCGAACCCTTTCCCGACGTCGCCTTCGTCAAGCAGGCTCTCGCCGCGCACTCGCGCCTCAAAATCTCGTTGGACGCCGACAAGGCGGCGGCGGCGCTGCAGTCGGCCTGGCGGGCCTATCATCGCGGCGATTTCGGCGCGGCGGTTGCGGAAGGCGCGGCGCTCGGGCCGATCGGCGCCAACGCCGCCAATAGGGCAGCCAACATCTATGCGACCTATCTGGAAAGCGACAGCGGCCGCAAGCGCGAGATTCTGCTTCAGGCAGCCGAACGCGCCGAAGGATTGCAGGCGGTCGCGCCCGACTTTCCCAACGCTTTTTATTTTCACGCCCAGGCTCTTGGGCGCTACGCTCAGGAAATCTCGGTGGCCAAGGCGCTGGCGCAAGGGATCGGCGGCAAGGTCAAGATGAGCCTCGATCGCGCGATCAAATTGGAGCCGAAGCATGCCGAAGCGCATATCGCGCTCGGGGCCTATCACGCGGAGATCGTCAATAAAGTGGGCGGCCTCCTGGCGGGTCTGACTTATGGCGCGAGCAAGGAGGAGGCGGTCAAGCACTTCGCGATCGCCCGCAAGCTCTTGCCGGATTCCGCGATCGCCCGCATCGAGGAGGCGAACGGCCTCGTCATGCTGTTCGGCAAGTCCCGGCTTGCCGAGGCCGAAAGGCTCTACGAGGAGGCGGCCCGCTGCGCGCCCGCCGATGCGATGCAGAAGCTCGACGCGGAGCACGCGAAGCAAGAGGCCGAAGGGTAAGGGCCTTGATCGGCGCCGCCTGCCGCTACTCCGCCGCCACAGGCGGGTCCAGCAGGACATAATAGAGATACTTTTCGAACTCCTCCGGGAAGCGGCTGACCACAGCTTCGGGGTCGGGGGTCAGCGCGGCGTCGGTGACGAGCCCGAACTGGACCTTGCCGGCGTAGGAGAAGATCGACACGCCCATGCCGACGTCGCCGGTCTGCGGCACCCAGAACATCGACTGCTTCAAGGTGCTGCCGGCGACCGTCAGCGGCTCAGCCGGGCCCGGCACGTTGGTCATCACCGCTGTCGCCCGGCTCAGCAGGATGTTGAAGAGCTGATCCTGCACCACTTTCGGGAGGCGGCCGAGGGCCGCGAACAAGCCGAGCGTGGTGACGGGCTCATAGGAGGTCTTCAGCGCCAGCATTCGTTGGCGCACCGTCATCAACCGCTCGAGCGGATGCTCAATTCCGACCGGCAATTGGACAGCGATGATGCCGAAGCGGTTGCCGAGTTCGACGTCGCCCGGCGGACGTAGGTCGATCGGCACCAGGGCGCGAACCTCGACGCCCTCGGTCCTGTCGCCCTTCCCCGCCAGGTAGCGGCGCAACGCGCCGGCGACGCAGGAGAGCAGCATGTCGTTGATCGAACAGCCCAGCGCCCGGCTCACTGCCTTGACCTCCGGGAGCTTCAGCGGCTCGCACCAGGCGACGCGTTTCGATCCGTTCAGCTTGCCCTTGAAGCGTGTGGCGCTGTCGCTCGGCATGAAGAGCAGGTAGCCGAGTTCGGCCGCAACGCCGGCGCCGTCGCGCAAGAGACTTGCCGCGCGCAGCGGATGGCGCGCGACATCGAGCGCAGCGCCCAGCGCCGAGGTCGAGGCCTGCGTGCCGCCGTTGATCGCCGAGACGACCGGCGCCATCAGGTTCTGCAGCCAGCCTTCTTCCTCCTCCGCCGCTTCGGAGCGATGCCGCTGATGCGCAGGCCCGTCGACCAGCGCCATGGTGACGCCCATCAGCGCGACGCCGTCGGCGATCGCATGATGCATGCGGAACACGACGGCCGCCCCGCCGTCGTATTTTTCGACGATATGCACGGTCCAGAGCGGATGGTTAGGATCGAGGGGCTCCGAGGCGAGTTCGCCGACGAAGCGCTCGAACACCGGCTTGTCGCCGCGTCCCGGCAGGTTGATCCGCTTGATGTGGTGCGCGAGATCGAAGTTCGGGTCGTCACGCCAGAAGACGCCGGCCGGCGTGTTATCAACCTTTTGGCGATAGCGCCGGTAGCCCAAAAGCCCATCGGCGATCTGTTTCTCGACCCTGTCAAGCGCGACCGGTCCCTCGAGCATCCACACGCCGACGATCATCATCGGATTGGCCGGCCGGTCCATGCGCAGCCACGTCGTGTCGACCGACGACATGCGCTCGCTGTGGCTCATCTCCCACTCCCCAGGTTTCCCCGATCATAACGCGTTCCCAGGCGCGCCAAAAGCAGTTCGGAATGTCATTAGGGGGCCGAACCTAGCCGTTTCCGCTATAATATCTTTGTTATGGCGGAAGAGCTGTTTCACGATCAATTGTTGCGGGAGCTTGACCGTTCGGCGCTCTTCCGCGCGCGCACGCTTGAGGACGACGGATTCAGCGAGCGCCGCGCCGCCTTGCGCGCCTGGCAGGCGTCGCGCCTCGCGCGCACGCATCGCGACTTGCTCGAGAGCCCGCGCTTTCGCGACGCGGCGCAATTCTTCCTTACCGACCTTTATGGTCCCAGCGATCTGAGCCAGCACGTCGAGAACGTGCGCCGTATCATTCCCGTCATGATGCGCGTTCTGCCGGATTCGGGCTTGGCGACGGTCACGCACGCCGTCGAGCTCAACGCCTTGTCGGAAAGCCTCGACGGTGCCATGGCCGATGCGCTCGGCGCCGGGACGGCGGCGATCACGCCGGCGACTTACGTCGCGGCCTACCGCAGGGTCGGCCGCGCCGGGGATCGAGAACGCCAGATCGATCTCATCGCGCTGCTCGGCGGCGCGCTTCAAGGGCTGGCGCGCCAACGATTTGTCGGCGCCGCGCTCAAGATGATGCGCGGACCCGCGCGAGCCGCGGGACTCGGCGAGTTGCAGGGCTTTCTTGAGCGCGGCTACGCGGCGTTCCGGGCGATGCGCGGCGGCGCGGGCGAATTCGTGTCCCTCGTCGTCGCGCGCGAGCGCTCGATCGCGCAGGCGCTGCTGGCGGGCGACAAGGGCGCGCTGCAGCGGGAGGGGTTCGGAATCGTCGCCTGACCCAGCGATGGGAGATGAATCTGCGGGGCGGGACGGCGCCGTCGTCGCCGAGGACGCGTGCACGCAACGAGACGCGAGGCTCAGATTTTCAGGCGGCGAGACAGCGCCCGCGCGACCGATAACCGGCGAAGCCTAATCCCGTGAAGCCGAGCAGCAGCATCGCCCAGGTCGAGGGCTCCGGGACGGTCGCGGAGGTGAAATTGTCGAAGACGCCCGAGGCCGTGGTGACGCTTGCGCCCTTCGGCAGATTGAGGGTCAGAGTTGGCGGGTCGCCGAGATCGGCGACGCCGCCCGCCCCATCTCCGCCGGCTTGGATTTCGGCGAATACGATGACCGGGTCGCCGTTCGCGACATCGAAACTTAGTTGGATCGATGAGGGTTTTGCGTCGGCTGTGGTATTGTTGAAGAAGACCAAGTAACCGAGCGCTCCGCCGTCGGCGAAATCGGTCTGGGATCCTTCCTCGAGCCAGGCGAAGCCGTCGGACGAGCCGGTCAATGTTCCGGGCAGGCTAAGGGTCGCCGTAATCGTCGCTCCGCCGGCCGGCAATCCCGTAAAGGTGAAAGAATCCCAAATCGACGCCGACGCGAGGCCGCTTTGCGATTCGGCGATCAGAACGCCAGACGCGAGATCGGCCGACGACGACAGTGAAAATGAGCTTTCATCACTGCCTACGAACGAACTGGACACCGAAGCCGTCGTGGATCCCGCCCCGCCATTGTCCCCGAGAAGGGCACAGTTCTCCTCAGTCACCGCATAGGCCCCATAGGCGCCGCCCTGATAGGAGGCGTTTGGGACTACGCAAGTTGCTTGGGCAACTCCTGCCGACGCAAGAAGGCCCCCCGCCCCGAGGAGGGCCACGCATGACGACGAAAATCGGGGCATTTGGCTCATCTCCCCCAGCTCTGATCGGACGCGACCGCGAACTCAATCGGAAACTCTCGTCGTAGCTTTTTCGGCAGTCCCGCTACCCGTTACACGCAAATATGACCGTCGTTCTTTTCCCTGTCAGCCGGGAAATATGTGGGGCCGGCTTGGTTTTGCGGGAAGGTGGCAGCAGGTTGGTCTACGGGGGTTGGCCTTCCGGTCGCGAGGGGCGATGATGAACACGCTCGCCGCCATCGTCTGAACAGCCGCGAGAACCCGCAACGCCGGAGGAACCCGTGAAGCTCGTCTCGTTCGTTTCTGCAGGCCGCGCCGGCTACGGCGTGGTCAAGGCCGCCGGGGTGATCGACCTTGGCCCGCGCTTTGGCGACCGTTGGCCCACGCTGCGGACGCTGCTCGCGGCGGGCGCGCTGGGCGAGGCCGGGCAGGCCGCTCGCGACGCCGCGCCCGATCTCCCGCTCGAGGGGCTCGAACTGGCCCCCGTGATCCCCGACCCGGACAAGATCGTCTGCGTCGGTCTCAACTATCGCGAGCACGTCGCGGAGACCGGGCGAACGGTGACCGAGAAGCCGCTCCTGTTCGCCCGGTTCGCCGGCAGTCAGGTCGGCCATTTGCGGCCGCTGGTGAAGCCCAAAGCGTCGGACGAGTTCGACTATGAAGGCGAGCTCGCGGTGGTGATCGGCAAGGGCGGTCGCTACATCGCGGCCGATCGCGCGCTCGAGCACGTAGCGGGGTACTCCTGCTACAACGACGGCAGCGTCCGGGACTGGCAGCGCCACACCAGCCAATACCTTCCGGGCAAGAATTTTGCCGGCACCGGCGCCTTCGGCCCGTGGCTGGTCACCACAGACGAGATCCCCGACCCGTCGCGACTCACGCTGGAGACACGGCTGAACGGCAAGGTCGTCCAGCACGCCACCACTGATCTCATGATCACGCCCATCCCCGAGCAGATCGCCTACATCTCCGCCATCCTGCCGCTCTTGCCCGGCGACGTGATCGTGTCCGGGACGCCAGGCGGCGTCGGCGCCAGGCGCAACCCGCCGCTCTTCATGCGCCCGGGCGATGTCGCCGAAGTCGAGATCAGCGCCATCGGCGTGCTGCGCAACCCGGTCGTCGCCGAGTTGGCCTGACCAGCCGGCCAGCGTTCACCCCTCGGTCTCGGCGAGCCAGACCTGCATCGAGCCGGGCGCACGATTGGCCCAGAGATAATAGGGCAGCGCGACGAGCGCTGCGTCCTCGACCGCGGGCGGCTCGGTCGAATAGAGCGCGCCCGAGCCCTTGCGGGGAACAAGCCGTTTCGCGCTCGCGGTGAGCGTCATGACGCCGCCGAACAGGTCCTTCCTCCATCCTGCGTCGAGCGGGGCCGCGCGCGACAGCGCGAGTGTCTGCACCGGGGCGCCGGGATTGTCGGCCTCCTCGACGCAATAGATCAACGGACCGCGCCTGAGCGCCGCGCGCCCGACGTCCATGCGCACGTTCGGATGGGCGTATAGGCGCTCGGACGACATCGCAAGGTCGAGCGCCACCCTATCGTCCCGGCGCCACAACCGGCGGATGGTCGCGTAGCCGTTGACGGGCGCGAGCGTGACCTTCTCGCCGTTGACGGTCGCGGTCGCGCCCTTCGCCCAACCTGGGATACGCAGTTTGAGATCGAACGTCGCAGGTGACTCGGGATCGATGGCGATTTCGACCTCGCCCGACCAGGGATAGCCGCTCGTCTCCCTTAGCGCGACTTTCACGCCGGCCAGTGTGACGGTCGTTTCGAATCCGCCGTAGAGGTGGAAGGCGACGCCGTCATCGCTGGCCGAAAGCACATAGCCTGCGACCGACGCCACCAGGCGCGAAACATTCATCGTGCAGCAGGGGCAGGCGTGCCAGGCCCAGCGCCGGTGCTGGCTGCGGCTCTCGAGCGGGTTGGAATAGAAGTAATGCGTCCCGTCGCGCCCGAGTCCGGTCAGCGCGCCATTGAAAAGCGCGAGTTCCATCACGTCGGCGTAACGGCCGTCGAGATCAAGATGCAGCATCCGCTGGGCCCAGAAGATGAGCGCGACCGACGCGCAGGTCTCGGCGTAGGCGGTTTCGTTCGGCAAATCGTACGGCTCGGTGAAGCCCTCGTTGGTCTCTTTCGGCCCGAGACCGGCGGTCACGTACATCTGCGCCGTGGTGACGTCGCGCCATAGGGCCTCACACGCGCGCTTCAGGCCGTCATCGCCAAGCTCGAGCGCGAGGTCGGCCATCGCCGAGGCCATGTACATGGCGCGCACGGCGTGCCCCACCATCCGCGTCTGCTCACGCACGGGGATATGCGACTGGTTGTACTCGTAGGTTCCGGCCCAGTAGCTCGCCGGATCGTCGCCGCGCGCCAGCGCCTCTTCGGTGAAGTAGTGCGGCTGATGTCCGCGCTCGTCGATGAAATAGGCGGCGAGATCGAGGCGCCGCCGGTCGCCGGTCAGACGGTAGAGCTTGACCAGCGCGAGCTCGATCTCCTGATGCCCCGGATAGCCCCGCTTCTGTCCGGGGCCGCGACCGAAGACCGAGGCGATATGATCGACGTAGCGCTCCATGACGTCGAGCATCTTGCGCCGTCCGGTGGCGCGGAAGTAGGCGATTGCGCCTTCGAGCAGGTGCCCGGCGTTATAGAGCTCGTGGTTGTCGCGCAGGTTGGTCCACCGCTTCTCGGGCTCGCGCCCGTTGTACCAGCAGTTGAGATAGCCGTCGGGCGACTGGGCGCGCGCGAGGTCGTCGACGATCGCGTCAATCTTGGCCTCGATGTCGCGATCGCGCCGATGGGCGAGCGCGTAGCTCGCCGCCTCGATCCACTTGCCGACGTCGGAGTCCCAGAAGATCTGGGTGCTGAGACCGTGGCTGTTGCGCGGGATTCTGAGCGGGGGCGGCGGCTGCGGCAACTTCAGCGATTTAAGCGCGCCGACTTCCGCAAGCTTGGCGTGCTGACTTGGGATGGTGCGCGTGAGCACCGTCTCAAGGCGCTCGCGCCAGAAAGGGCTGGTCAGATTCACCTGCGCGAACGCAACGGGGGAGTAGCCGCGAGGAGTCATGCGTTCAATTCCCCCACGAAGCTTCTCCTCGCGTGCGCGCCGCACGATTCTCTCACGACCAAGGAACAGGGCAGCCGCCTGACGCCGGCGAGGGCGCCGCCCGACATCATCTCGAGCAGACATTCGCCTGCCGCACGGCCGAGGGCGTCGAGATTCATGTCGACGCTGGTCAAGGGCGGCCGGGCGCCCTTGGCCATGACCTTCCAATTGTCGAAGCCCACGACCGCGACGTCGCCGGGCACGGCGAGCCCAAGTTCGCGCAGGGCGTCGATCGCGCCGCGAGCGATCTGGTCGTTGCCGCAAAAGAGCGCGTCTGGCGGCGCCCGGCGGCGACCGAAGAGGCACCGCGCTGCCTCGCGCCCCCAGGCTTCCGACCAATCGCCGGCCAGGCATTCGTCCGCCTGCGCCATAAGCCCGGCCTGCGCGAGCGCGTCGCGATACCCCGCCTCGCGCAAGCGCACGGCCTCGAAACGCTCCGGCCCGGTGATATGAGCGATGCGCTTGCGGCCGAGCTCGGCGAGGTGCGTCGCGGCGAGCGCCGCTCCGCCCCTGTCGTCCGGAAGCAGGCACACGGTGTCGGGACTCTCGACTTGCGAGTAGACATAGACGACAGGCAATCCGCGCGCCACCGGCTCGATCGGCTCGCGCTTGTCGGCGCGTCGAGCCGTAACAACGAGGCCATCGACGCGCTTATTGAGCAATTGCTCGATGTGTCGGCGCTCGCGCATGGGATCGTCGGTGGCGTTGCACATGAAGACCGCGATGCCGTGATCGAAGAGCCTGCGCTCCAGCGCCTCGACGATGGGAAACGCGAAGCGACCGAAGCTGTCGTTGGAGAGAATGCCGACGGTCATCGAGCGCGCGCGATGCAGGCTTTGCGCGAGGCTGTTCGGCCGGTAGCCGATCTCGCTCGCGACGCGAAGAACTCTTCCACGGGTCTCGGCGCTCAAGCGTCCATTGGCGTTCATCGCCTTCGAGGCGGTGCCGATCGAAACGCCGGCGAGACGCGCGACGTCGCGAATGGTGAGCGTCAGCCGCCGCGGACGTTCCTCGCCGCGACCAATCGCGTCATCCGCGGCCTCGCTCATTTGACCGCGCCCGAGAGCAGGCCGGAGACGTAGTAGCGCTGCAAGGCGAGATAGACCGCCAGGCACGGAATGATCGAAATGATGACGCTCGCCTGCAAAGCGCCCCAATCGACCGCGCCGTGATTGCCAATGCGCACGCTGACCAGGAGGATCGGGACAGTGAAGGAGGTCTCGCGGTTCATGAAGATGAGCGCGGCGAGGAACTCGTTCCACGAATTTATGAAAGCAAACAGCGCCACCGTCACAATCGCCGGGACGGCGAGGGGCAGAAAGACGCGCGTGAAGCGCTTCCAGGCCGAGCAGCCGTCAACCATCGCCGCCTCCTCGATCTCACGCGGAATTGCTTCGAAGCTGTTGCGCATGAGGAAGACGGAGAAGGGCAATTGCAGGATCGTATGCACGATCGCGAGCCCGAGATGGGTATTGACGAGGCCGACCTTGGCGAAGTCGAGATAGAGGGGCGTCAGCAGCGCCTGATAGGGGATCATGATGGGCGCGAGCAGACCGAGAAACGCGACCTCCTTGCCGCGCATCGCGAAGCGCGCAAGTCCATAGCCGGCCGGCGCCGCGAGCGCGATGCAGGCGGCGATGGTCATCAGCGCGACCAGCCCGGAATTGCTCACATAGGCCGCGAGGCCGGCCTGGAAGCTGACGACCTTGGCGTAGTTCTCGAAGCTTAGCGCCTGCGGCAGATAATGCGGCGGGACCGCCGAAGCGTCGGCCGCCGTCTTGATCGAGGCGAGGAAGGAGAGCGCCATGGGCGCCGCCATGATCGCGATCACCGCGACGCAAGCGGCGGTCGCGAGGTAGGCGCCGGGAGCGGCGCGGCCGCCGCGCGGGGCGGAAATCGCCCGCTCTGCCTCGCCCGTAAGCGCGGCCGCGGTCATGTCTCGGCGCTTCGGGCGGTGAGCGCGATCTGCATTGTCGAGAAAACCAGGATGATGAGCGTCAGAACGATCGACAGCGCCGCGCCATAGCCGAGTTTGAACGAGATGAACGAGTTCTGGTAGATCCAATAGACGGCGGTGAACGTCTGGCCGCGCGGTCCGCCGGACGTCATGATGTAGAACTGATCGAAGGCCAGCATCGAGCCGATCGCGCTGACAAGCGTCGTCAGAAGCAACACCCGGCGGGTCAGCGGCAGGATGATGAGACGGACGCGCCCCCAGTAGCTCGCGCCGTCCATCACCGCGGCCTCGAGAATGTCGGGATTGATCGACTGGATTCCCGCTATGAACAGCACCATGCCGAAGCCGACGACCTTCCAGGTTATCGAGATCACCACCGCCCAGAAGGCGAGATCGGCGGAGGCGAACCAGACGATCGGCTCGCGGATGATCCGCAGGTCAACGAGGAGCTTGTTGAGGAGCCCGACCTGTTCGTCGAGCAGCCAGAACCACAGCAGGCTCGAACTCGAGAGGCCGATCACCACGGGGAGGAAAACGATAGTGCGGGCAAGCCGCTTGAGCGGCGTGTTCTGAACCGTGAGCAGCGCGAGCGCAAAGCCGAGGCCCATCAGGATCGGCGTCAGCACCAGCGTGTATTGGGCCGTGAACCCGAGCGCGCGCCAGAAGCTCGAGTCGTTCCAGATGTGCGAATAATTGGCGAAGCCGATGAACTTTCCCCCGCCGAGCAGCGACCGATCGGTCAGCGACATGCCGACGAGCTGGCCGAGCGGGATCGCGACGAACACGCCGACGAACAACAGGGCTGGCGCCATGAAGAGCCAGCCCGGCCATTGCGGAAGGGTTCGACTTCGTCGCATCGACGAGCGGGAACTCTGCTATTGGCTCGCGATCTCCTTCATCTTGTCACGCCCCTCCTTGATCGCCCCATCGACGTCGCCATCGAAGATCGCGCGCTGCAGCATGTTGATCCACGGGCTCGAGTCCGAGTTCACCATGTCGGCGAAATGAAAGACCCACGGCACATAGCCGACCCCGAGCGCTTTAGCCGTCACCACGACGCGCGGATCGGCGGCGAAATATTTGTTGTCAGCGAGCGCCGGCCGAGACGGCAGAATGTTGTTCTTGGCGAGCCCTTCGAGTTGGGCTTCGTCGGTCAGCTCCCAGGCGATGAACTTCCTGGCGAGGGCCTCGTGCTTCGAGCCCTTCGGGATCGCCACGACATCGCCGCCGACGAACGAGGAAACCTGTCCGGGCTTGACGCCGGGCAGGAAGGTCACGCCGAAATTGAGGTTGGGAACTTCCTTCTTGAGGTCGGAGAGCAGGAAGCCCCCCGTGCCCTGGATGCCGATCTTGCCCGTCTTGAATTCGGCCGTGAAATTCGCGCCATTGTCGGTCTGTGCGCTCTTCGGCACGAGGCCCTCGCTCCACATTTCCTTGAACGTCTCGAGCACGTCCTTGACCCCCTCGCCGGTGAGGGCGTCGTCCTTTCCGTTGGCGGGCAGCATCTTTGAGCCCGCGGCGACCATCATCGGCGAGGTCGTGAAGATGTTGCAGCCCGGGCAAGCGCCTGAGAAATAGAACCCGTAGGTGTCGGAGCCGAGCGCGTGGATCTTCTTGGCGTCCTCGTGGATCTCGCCGATCGTCTGCGGCGGCTTGTCCGGATCGAGGCCGGCTTTCTTGAAGAGGTCCTTGTTCCACACCAGAATCGAAACGTCCGGGGTGAAGCCGGCGCCGTAGAGCTTGCCCTCGTAGGTCGCGATGTCCTTGTAGGCCTGGGCGACCGAGGCGTAGTTCGGGTCGGCCTTTAGCTGATCGGTCAGATCGACGAGGAAGCCGGCTTTCATGAAGTCGGGCATATAGATGAGATCGAACGACACAAGATCGGGAACGTCGCCGGCTTGAACGCCGGTCGCGAGCTTGGTGACCATCTGATTGTCCGGGATGGTGGTGAGCTCGATCTTGTCGGGGTGGGTCGCGTTCCAGAGATCGACCATATGCGTGGCGGCGTTGACGCCGCTCGCGCGCACCCACATCGTCATGGTGTCGGCGAAAGCCGCCGTGGCGAAAGCTGACGAGGCGATCAGCGTGGCGGCGAGCGCGCCGCAAGTCCTCCGTACGGTCATGAGCTCCTCCCGGAAATGATCACGAATGCATTGTTATTGTTGAAAAAGCCTGCTCTCGCCGCGGTGGTGAGAAAAGCTTTTCCTGATCTTTGTAGCGCGGTGGTCGGCCAGCGGCAAGACGGATAGGGCGAACAGGGCGCGTTCGCGGCATGGGTGATCGCGGTCGACGACCGTTCGCGCGCGGCTCAGGGCGTGGGCGACGACGTCTAGCAGCGCGAAGAGCAATCAGAGGTTGGCGATTTTGAGAAGCGGCGCGGTTTCGGCCCGGATGCGGTCGCAGGCTGCTGCATCCTCAATCAGGTTGATGCCGAAAGTGGGGATGATCTCTTTCAGTTTCGGCAGCCACGCACTATCGGTGAGCCGGTCGGGGAAACACTTCTTCAGTACGCCGAGCCCAATGAAGGCTGCCGTGGAAGCGCCGGGCGAAGCGCCAAGCAGAGCGACGAGCGACCGATCCTCGGACCCGACGAGCTCGGTGCCGAATTCGAGCACGCCTCCGTGCTCTTTATCCGGTTTGATGATCTGCACCCTGTCCCCCGCCACGGCGAGCCGCCACTGGTCGCGGTCGGCGGTCGCATAAAATTGCTGCAAGACGCCGAACTGGTGTCGCTTGCTCTGCAGCACCTGGCCAATCAGGTATTCGGAGAGATCCAGGTTGTCGCGCGCCACGGCGAGCATCGGAAGGATGTTGCCCGGTTCAATGGAGCGGAAGAGGTCGGTGAGCGAGTCGTGCTTCAGGAACCTCGTGGTGAAGCCGGCATAGGGGCCGAACAGCAACGACGTCTTGCCGTCCACGACCCGCCGGTCGAGATGGGGCACGGACATCGGCGGAGAGCCCTCGGCGGCCTTCCCGTAGACCTTGGCGTCGTGGCGCTCGACGACCTCTTGCGCATCGCATCGGAGCCAGATGCCGCTCACAGGGAAGCCGCCGTATCCATGTCCCTCGGGAATATCGGACTTCTGCAAGAGCTCCAGCGCACCGCCGCCGGCGCCGATAAAGACGAACTTTGCGGTGATCTCGCCCACAGTGCGGGCCTGAAGTCCTCGACCTCGATGAGCCATCGTCCGCCATCAGTCCGCTTCAGGTTCCGCACGTGATGTCGATAGTTCAGATTGACGCCGGGTTGCTTCGCAAGGTGATCGAAAAGCAGGTGGGTGAGCTCGCCGTAGCTGACGTCCGTGCCCGTAATGATGCGGGTCGCAGCCACCCGCTCGTCCACCGGACGGCCCTCCATGATGAGCGGCGCCCACTTGCCGATCTCAGTGTGACTCTCGGAATATTCCATGCCGCGATAGCAATGGTTCGCCGACATGGCCTTGAAGCGGGCCTTGAGGAACGCGACGTTCGCATCGCCCCAGACGAAGCTCATATGCGGGCAGGGATGGATGAAGTCCCTCGGGTCGGCAATGGCGCCCTTCCTGACGAGGTAGGCCCATAGCTGACGCGACAGGTCGAACTCCGTGTTGACTTCCAGCGCCCTGGAGATGTCGACGCTGCCATCGGGCCGCTGGGGGGTGTAATTCAGTTCGCAATTGGCCGCATGCCCGGTGCCTGCATTGTTCCAGGAGCCGGAACTCTCCAATGCGCTGTCTGACAGGACTTCGAGGACGGAGATGGAGAGCGAAGGCTCCAGCTCCTTGAGGAACGTTCCCAGCGTGGCGCTCATGATCCCAGCGCCGATCAGGACGACGTCAGTAGCTTCGGTCATGTGGGCTCTCTCGTCGGGAGGTTATGCGGCCGCTGCGGTGAAGGGGACCGTGACCCCGGGCGCAAGGATGACATAGGCGCGCCGCCATGGCTCATCGTCCACGAGTCGCCAGCTGTGGCCGCTTCCAGCCGTGTCCTCTGCGAGTAGCACGTCGCCCGGATGAATCACGAACCGATCGCCGCGCCGCGTCGTGAATTCCAGCGTGCCGCTCAGCGTCAGCACGAACTGACGGACAGGCGCGTCATGCCACTCGAATGCGCCGCCGGCCTTGGTCTCGCGGAAGGATAGGCTGGACGATGAGACGACGGTGCTCAGTACATCTCCCCGCGCTCCGCCCGAGAGATCGATATGCCCCTCCTCGAAGCTCGAATTGCCGTCCTGCGCGGTCCAAATGCGAACGCAACGGATCATGAAGCTTCTCCGGATCAAACGCGAGGACCTTAGGCGCCCCCCAGCCCCTTGCCGACCATGCTCAACGGGACGATGGTCTTGTCGAACAGTTCTTCAGTCACCATTCCCGATGCGAGCGCCGACTGTTTGAGCGTGGTTCCGTCAGCCAGCGCTTTTTCCGCGATGTGGGCCGCATTCTCATAGCCGATCACCGGCGACAGCGCGGTGACGAGCATAACGCTGCCCTCCACAAATTGCTGGATGCGATCGCGGTGGAGCTCAGTGCCCTCGACCGAAAATTCGCGGAACTTCTCGCAACCGTCCGACAGGATGCGAACGGAATGCAGGAAATTGTTGATGATTATTGGACGCATGGCGTTGAGTTCGAAATTGCCTTGCGAGCCGGCGAAAGCCACCGCCGCATCGTCGCCGAGCACTTCGATCGAAATCATCACCATGGCCTCGCACTGGGTCGGATTGACCTTGCCCGGCATGATCGAGGAGCCCGGCTCGTTAGCAGGCAGCTTCAGTTCTCCCAGGCCGCAGCGCGGCCCGGACGCCAGCCAGCGCATGTCATTGGCGATCTTCATCACCGCGACCGCAACGCCGCGGAGGGCAGCGTGCGCGCGCACCATCGCGTCGAGCGAGCCTTGAGCGGCGAACTTGTTGGCGGCAGTGACGAAGGGCTTGCCGGTCAGTAAGGCGATCTTGGCCGCAACGTCCTTTGAGAAGCCTGGCGGAGCGTTGAGGCCGGTGCCAACCGCAGTGCCGCCGACGGCGAGTTCATAGAGGCCGGTGCGGCTGGCCTCGACGTCCGCGAGGGCGGCGCGGAGCTGCCCCGCCCAACCGTACCATTCCTGCGCGACGGTCAGGGGAACGGCGTCTTGGAGATGCGTGCGGCCTATCTTGACGACATCCGCCCAGCCCTGCGCCTTGAGCTCGATGGCCTCGCACAACGCCATGACCTTCGGCAGCAGCTGTTCGTCCAGCGCGTAAACAGCCGCGATGTGCATCGCGGTCGGAAAGGTGTCGTTGGACGACTGGCCCATATTGACGTCGTCGTTGGGGCCCACGGGATGCTGCGTGCCGAGCACGCCGCCCAAGAGTTGGATGGCGCGGTTCGAGATGACCTCATTAACGTTCATGTTGGACTGAGTTCCCGAACCTGTCTGCCAGACGAAGAGAGGATAGTTCTCGTCCAGCCAGCCAGCGATGGTCTCGTCCGCGGCGCGAACGATGGCTTCCTTCTTCCATCCAGGCAGGCGCCCAGCCTCGTGGTTGACCAGCGCGCACGCTTTCTTCACGTAGCCATAGGCGTGGTAGACTGCTTTGGGCATGCGGTCGTCGCCAATGGAGAAGTGCTGCAGCGAACGTTGGGTCTGCGCGCCCCAATAGCGATCCGCCGGCACTGTGACATAGCCTAGGCTGTCGAACTCTTGGCGATGCGCGGCGTTCGCCTTGATGCCGATCGGGATCTCCTGCACCGTCCGGGGAGAGCTGTCGTCCAAAGGCGGCCTCCGTGAAGACGAAGAACACGCGAGCATCGCGCTCGTTCTGCGCAGGTTGGATGGTAGCTGCGCAGGCGTCGAGGATCAAATTCTAGCGTTCCGGGAACGGCTCAGCCGAGGCCACGGGTGCGAGCGCGCGGGCCGCGGCTTCGAGCGCAAAGCGTGCGGCGAAAATCGCCGGCGACGCCGAGGAAAATCAGGAAAGATTCGCGCTTGTTTGCGAAAATCGGAATGTCGTGCTATACAAACGGCTGTGGGCGGTCCCTCTTGCGGCTGGGCTGGAGAAGGAGAGTGGGATCCAAGCCGCGCGCTTGGCGAAAGCCGTGCTGATTCCAGCGCCCGTTGGGCGTATCCATTTGAAAAGGCTCGATTCTCGGAAGAAAGGCGAGTTTGGTTTTTGTTGCGATTTCCTTTGATTTTGTTGCGCCGGGCTTGGTTTTCGTTGCGGCGTCCTTTGGTTTTGTTGCGCCGGATTTGGTTTTTGTTGCCGTGGATTGGCGATCCTTCGCCGGCTCCGCTCGGCTCAGCTCTCCGCCAGCGCCTTCATGAGATGCGGCGCGAGCGGGTTCTGGCCCGCCTCGGCCGACGTCAGGTCGAAGGTCGAGACGGTGAGCCACGCCTTGCCGAGAAAGCTGCGCTTGGTGAGCGCGGCGGCGTGATGCAGCCATCCTGCCGCGATTCCGGAATCGACCAGGCCGCCGAAGGCGGTCGAGGGGAATCCGGTCAGAACATGGTTGGGCAGAAGGCCGGTCCAATGCTCGTTCAGCATCGGGCCGCCCGGTAGGCCCGACCACGGCCCGTCGGTGCGCCGCCAGGCGAACGCGCCCATCCATTGTCCGTCCCACGGCGTTCCCGCGCGCTCCCTGAGAAGCATCGAGGGGAAGTTATGCCGGTCGTTGGGGGGCAGCTTCCGCTGCGGGTCGATGAGGGCTTCGGCGGAATTGGCGATCAGCGCCACCTTGCGGCCAGCGATGAGCAACGCGCGAACAGAAGAGGTGAGCCGCATCGCGAGCACGATCTCCGCCTCCTCGGGCGTCGCGGCGCGGTTCGGCCAGCCGATCGCGGCAAGCGCCGCCCAGGCTGCGCCATCCATGGGGAACAGCGACGGCGCTGCGCCGCCAAGCGGCGGGACGATGCAGAGTTCGATCTCGTTGCGCGACAGGAGGCGTCCGCCGCCGTCGCGCGCCTCGAGTTCCAGCGGGACGATGGTCATTGCCTCGGCAATTCCGGCGGTCACCGATATCGTCGCCGGCTCGGCTCCGAGCACGGCGCCGCCGCTCTTGTCCGCGAAGCGCCAAGCGAGCCTCGCGCCCACCGGCGGCTCACCCGCGCCCGCGAGCCGCACCGAGACGTCGAAGCGCTCGCCGGCGCGAACCGCCGTGCGCGGCGCTTGCGCGATGACGAGCCACGGCTGCTGAAGATTGGCCAAACGTTCGGCGAATGCACGCGGGCGATTCTGAACGTCCATGAGGCCGTTCGACTCCCACTGCACGTCGTTGAGCTCGGTGATGACATAGCCGGAGATCGGGCGCTCCCAGCGCAGCGTCTCGATCTGGCGCTTGAGCGCGCGATACTGAAGGTCCTGCGCCGCGCTCACAAACCCGTCGAAGTCGCCGAACACCGGCGCGAGCCCAGCGTCGCGAAACCGGGTCTCGATCCCGTGCGGATAGGCGCTGCCGAGGTTCCAGTCGTGCCCGCTTTCGAACCACCACGGCTCGCTTCCGTCGGCTTCGAGAATGTCGCGCGGACGGGGCAGCCCCCACACGCCGAACTCCGAGCAGATGAGCGGCTCGTCGCCGCGCCGCTCCGCATCGCCATGCGGCGACCAGGTCCAAGCCGCGCGGGCGGCGAAGGCGCGCGCGGTCGCGGCGAAGGCCTCGTTCTGGTGCGGGAAGCCGTTGTACCAGTGAAAATCCTCGATGTCGGTCTTGAGGTGATAGTTGCGCGGGAAGCAGGGCGAGTTGTCGACGAGCAGGCTGTCGGGGATGAGCGCCTTCGCCGCGTCGAACGTGTCGATCAGCCAGCGACGGTCGTCCGGATTGTCGTCGAGGTCGATTCCCCACCCTTCGTTGAAGAGGGTCCAGACGCAGATCGAGGGATGGTGGCCGTGCGTCGCGACCGAAGTCCGGAAGACCCGCCTGAGCGCCTCGCGCGTCGCCGGCGCGAGGAATTGCATATAGGGCATGTCCAGCCAGACGATGAGGCCGAGCCGGTCGGCGAGATCGAAATAGAGCCGGTCCGGAATCTTGACGTGGCAACGCAGCGTGTTGAGCCCCATCGCCCTGGCGCGGGCGAAACGCTGCTCGAGAAACTCAGCGCTCGGCGCGCGGCACTCCTCCTCGGGATGCCAGTCCTGATCGAGGGCGCCGAACATGGTGAAGGGCTCGCCATTCAGAACGAGGCGTCCGTCCTTGGCCTCGAACCGCCGGAACCCGACTGCTCGTTCGGCTCTGTCGACCACGCGCCCGTCATAGACGAGTTCGACCGCGAGATCGTAGAGCCTCGGCGCGTCGGGCGACCACGGATCGGGGTTTGAGACCTCGAGGTTCGCTTCGAACTCAGCGCCGCGCAGCGGGACGTCGTGCTGCGCTACCGCCTGGCCCGAGCGCGAGAGCGTCAGCCGGACGACCGCTTTGGCGGCGTGGGATAGGGCTCCTTTCACTACGACGGTCCCCTGCGCGAGATCATAAGCGCACCGAACCGCGAGGTCGTTGACATGCACCGGATCGCGCGCCTCGAGCCGCGCCGGCTTCCAGATTCCTCCCTGGACCCCGTACCAGTCCTGCTTTCCGGCCAGCGACTGGCTGAATCGGCCGCCATTGCGGTCGTCGGGGACGCGCGCGTCGACGCCGAGCGTGAATGAGGTCTTGCCGGCGAGCGCATTGGTTAGGTCGACCTCGATCGGAGTCCAGCCGTCGCCATGGACCGCAACCGCGACCTCGTCGACCAGGATCACCGATTCGTGGAACACGCCCTCCATGACGAGAACAATGCGCTTCCCCGCCCAGGCTGGCGGGATTTGAACGTCGCGGCGATATCGCCCCGTCCCCTGCGCGTTGCGAAGCGCCGGAAACTGGGCCTGCCAGATCCCGGGCGTGCGGATCGTATGGCCCCCGCCGCCAAGCTGCGCCGTCGGACCTTCGAATTCGAAGTCCCAGAGGCCGTCGAGCGACAACGTCGCTCGGCGACCCGCGGCGTCAGCATGCATGAGCGGCTCCGAGAAACGCTAGCGGCCGGTCGGCGCGGCCGCAGGGCGGATTATCCAAATATCCGAAAAGCTGATACAAAAGCTGCAAGGTTGGGCAGGACGGAGAATGTCGCGCAATTTCCTGGTGATCGATCCCGCGGAGCGGCCGGATGTCCTGCGTGGACTGGCTTCGCTCGCGCGGGCGCGCATTCTGCGCCTGTTGCACCGGCGCCCTGGCGTCAACGTCAACGAGATTGCCGGGGCGCTCAACCTGCCTCAGTCGACCGTCTCCTCGAATTTGCAAATCCTGGAGGATGCCGGCCTCATTCGGACGGAGACCCAGAAGGGGCGGAAAGGCAACCAGAAGCTCTGCTTCTCCGCCTTCGACGAGGTGCTGGTGATGTTCCGCGACGACTTGACCGGCGTCGACGCCAACGCCATCGAGGTCGCGATGCCGATCGGGCTCTATACGAGCTGCGAAGTGAGCGCGCCTTGCGGCCTGTGCTCGCCGCAGGGAATCATCGGGCTCCTCGACGTCCCGGGAACTTTCCTCGATCCCGACCGGATGAATGCGGGCCTCATGTGGTTCACTCGCGGCTTTGTCGAGTATCAGTTTCCGAACAATGCCCGGCTGGTCGGCAAGGCGGTCACCGCGCTCGAATTCTCGCTCGAGCTTTCGTCGGAGGTGCCCGGAACCGCCACCGACTGGCCCTCCGACATCACCGTCGCCGTCAATGGCCGGGAGCTCGGCGTTTGGACCAGCCCTGGCGATTTCGGCGATCAGCGGGGCCTCTACACGCCAGGCTGGTGGAAGCTTAAGGGCAGCCAGTACGGCATGCTGAAAAGCTGGCGGGTGACGCCCGACGGCGCCTTCGTCGACGGTGTCAGGATCTCGTCGCTGACGCCAAAGGACCTCGACATATCGGCCCACCATTCGATTCGGCTTAGGATCGAGGTCAAGCCGGACGCGCGTCATCCCGGCGGCGTCAACATCTTCGGCCGCGGGTTCGGCAATTACGACCAGGACATCGTCCTCAGGCTCACGACCGAGGGCTGAACGGCTCGGGGACGTCGTCGCCATGGCGAGGGTCAGAGCGTCGCCCCCGTCGGGCCGAACAGGCGCGCGTGGCTCTGGTTGAGCCTGAGCCCGAGCGTCTGACCCGATTTCACATCGAGGTCGCCCTCGCCCTCGACGATCAACTGCCCGGCCGGTGTTTCGACATAGAGGATGGTCGAGTTTCCGAGATGTTCGATGATCGCGACCGCGCCGGCGAAGGCCGCGGACGGATCCTTCGGATCGACGATCGTCAGATGTTCCGGCCGCACGCCGAGTTCGGCCGAGCGTGCGCGGGCGCTGTCCGCAACGCCGATATCGGCCGTTCGCCCGCCCGGCAGCACGACGCTCGCCGTCCGACCGTTGATCGCGGCGATGTCGACTGCGAAAGAAATTCATGCTCGGCGAGCCGATGAAGGCGGCGACGAATTTGTTCGCCGGCGCGTTGTAAAGCTCGAGCGGCGAGCCGACCTGCGAAATCACTCCCTTGTCGAGCACGACGATCTTGTCGGCGAGCGTCATCGCCTCGGTCTGGTCGTGGGTCACGTAGATCATCGTCGTGCCGAGATCGGCGTGGAGCTTCGCCAGTTCGAGGCGCATCTGCACCCGCAGCTTGGCGTCGAGATTGGACAAAGGCTCGTCGAACAGGAACACCTCGGGCTTGCGCACCAGCGCCCGGCCGATCGCGACCCGCTGACGCTGGCCGCCCGAAAGCTCCGCCGGGCGGCGATCGAGATAGGGCTCGAGCTGCAGGATGCGGGCGACCTCCTGGGCGCGCTCGTTTTGAACCTTTTTCGGCTGGCCGGCCACCGAGAGCGAGAAGGCGATGTTTTGCCTCACCGTCATGTGCGGGTAGAGCGCGTAGGACTGGAACACCATGGCGATGCGCCGTTGCGCCGGCGCGACATCGGTCACGTCGAGGTTGTCGATGAAGCATTGGCCGGCGGTTATCGGTTCGAGACCCGCAATCATCCTGAGCAACGTCGACTTGCCGCAGCCCGAGGGGCCGAGCAGAGCGGTGAACGAGCCCTTGTCGACCGTGAGGCTGAGGTCGCTGATTGCGGTGACCGGGCCGTAGCGCTTGGTCACACGCTTCAGCTCGACGTGAGGCTTGGCGGCGCTCCCGTTTCTTACCGCCTCGGGGCTCATCCCTTGATCCCCGCCGATAGCATGATGGCTTGGGTCACACGACGCTGGAAAATAAGATAGAGCACAGCCACCGGCATGGCGGCGAGCATGGCGACGGCAAGGTCGCGTCCGTAGCTGACGCCGAAGGCGTCATGGACCTGGGTGATCCCGACGGTGATGTTCATCTTGTCCTCGGAGCTGATCGCGAGGAACGGCCACAGGAACTGGTTCCAGGCGCCGATGAAAGTGATGATCGCGAGCGCCGTGGTTACGCCCCAGTTCATCGGCAGATAGATGCGGAAGAGAAGCTGGAGTTCGCTGGAGCCGTCCATCACCGCCGCCTCGCGAAAATCTTTCGGCACGGAATCGAAGAACTGCTTGTAGATGATGACAGTGACCGGACCGTAGACGAGCTGCGGGCCGACCACGCCGGCGAGGGTGTTGATGAGCCGGAACTGGCTCATCAGGATGAAATGGTTGACGATCAGCGCCGAGACCGGAACCATGAAGCTCGCGAGGATCATCCACCAGAAGAACCGCCGGCCGGGGAAGTCGAGCTGCGAGATCGCGTAGCCTGCGCTGGCGGACATTGTCACGACGATGATCGTGACCGCGGCCGAGGTGATGAGCGAGTTCAGATACCAGAGGCCGATCTTGGTCTGCAGCAGAACGTGAACGTAGTTCTCAAAGGTGAAGTGCCGCGGCCATAGCTCCACGCCGGGCCGCACGACCTCATATTCCGGCTTGAACGTCGTCACCAAGCCCCAATAGAGCGGGAACGCCCAGAGGACGGCGCAGACGAGCGTGACGAGCGTGACCACGAGGCCGGCGAGATCGAAGCGGCGCAGCCGGGCGAGCCGGCGGGACGCCGGCGGGGCGATGAGATCGGCGCCGGCCTCGACCGAGGCGGTCATCGCGCGCCTCGCGCCTTGAGCAGCTGAAACTGCAGCACCGACAGAACGACGATGAGCACGAAGAGGACCACCGCCGCGGCGGCGGAGAGACCTCCCTTGTTCATCTGAAAGGCCTCCGTGAATATGTACTGGACCATCACCATCGTGGCGCCTACCCTGCCGCCGTTGGCGAACAGATAGACCTGATCGAAGATCTTGAGCTGGAGAATGAGCTGGATCGTGAACACCAGCACCGTGACCGGCCAGATGAGCGGCCAGGTAATGCGCGTGAACTGGGTCCAGCGGCCGGCGCCGTCGAGGCCGGCGGCCTCGTAGATCTCAGTCGAGATGTTGCGCAGTCCGGCGATGAAGAGGAGGACGTTGAATCCGAGCAGCCACCAGATTGTGACGAATGCGACCGCCGGCATGAAGAGCGGAATTGTTCGGAAGATCGAGAGATGTTGCCCGTTGTTGAACAATTGGACGGCGTTCTGGGCGATGCCGAAATCCTTGTCGAACATCCAGCTCCAGATCCGGAAGACCACCGACACCGGCAAGATGTACGGAAGGAAGAAGGCGGCCAGGACGACGCTTTGGGTCCAACCCTTGAGGCGGTTGACGCCAAGCGCCACGAGCAAAGCCAGGAGCGTGCTCGGCACGACCGACAGGATTACGAAATAGACCGTGTTCCAGACGGCGACCGAAAACAGGCGGTCCGAGGCGAGGCGGTAGTAATTGTCGAGGCCGACCCAGGTCCCCGCGCCGATCAGCGGCGCGTTGGTGAGGCTGAGCTGCACCATCTTGACGGTCGGATAGACAAACAGCACGCCGTAGATGACGACGAAGGGCGCCATCAGAATGGCGGCGGTGATGGACTCGCTGCGCTTGCTTCTGAGCATCGCCCGAGCGTCTCTGACGCTCACCGCTTCGCGTCGGCGGGCATACATCGATGCCGGCCGTGCGCACGCGCTCGCGTCAGAGCCTACTTGGCCTGGCTCTGAAGATCATCCCGTATTTTCTTGGCCGCGTCGGCCGGGGTCATCTCGCCCATCATCGCCGGGATGACGTAGTTGCCCGACGCATCGTAGACTGGTGAAGCCACGCCGGCCAATGTCGAGACCGGGTCGAAGACCGCGGTCTTGGCTAGCGACGAATAGTCCGAATTCGGTTTCAGCGCCTTGAACTCCGCGCTTTCCTGGACCGGGAGATAGGCCGGCACGTGGCCCCCGCCCGCCCACTCGAGCGAGTGCTGATTGAACCAGTGCACCGTCGTCCAGCACGAGCTTGCGCTTAGCCGGATCGACCGGATTGCCGACCCGGTTGGGGATGGCGAACGAATGCGAATCCGCCCAGGTGGCGGGATGGGCGTAGAAAGTCGGGATCTGGATTGCGCCCCAGTCGAACAGCTGACCTTTCTTGGCGAGATCGACCATGGTCGGAACCTCCCAGACGCCATTGATGTGCATCGCCGCTTTGCCTGACGTGAAGAGGGCAATCGAGGCCGGATATTCGGTGTTCGCCGGCGTCGCGCCGCTCTTGACCCACTTCTGCATCTCGGCGAGCGCGGTCGTCGCCTTATCGAGATTGTCGCCGTCGAGGAACTTGCCGTCCTTGAAGAATTGGCCGTCCTGCTGATTGAGGAGGGTGTAGAAGATGCGCCACCCGGTCGCCCCGTCGTTCGGAACCGAAAGCCCGGCGACGTCCTTGGTGGTCAGTTTCGCCAGCGCCGCTTCAAAATTGGCGGCGCCGTCCAACCCCTTCGGCTTGCCGTCGTCGCCGAGCAGGCCCGCCTTTTTCAGCATGTCCTTATTGTAATACAGAATGATCGAATGGATATCGAGCGGCACTGCATATTGCTTGCCGTCCGGGCCCTGCGCCGCCTTCCAGTTGGCGGGTCCGAAGTCGCTCGCCTTGATGCCCGCCGCGGCGAGCTCCTCCGGCGCAATCGGGCTCAGCGAGCCGGTCGAGACGCCGAGCGGCATGCGCGATTCATGATAGGTCATAACGTCAGGGCCCTGCCCTGTCGCCGCCGAGGTCTGCACCTTGGTATAGAACGGCACGCCCCATTCGAGCGTGGTCGCATCGATGTGGATCTTGCCCTCGTGTTCTTTATTGAACTCGTCCAGCATCGCCTTCATTCGGACGCCGTCGCCGCCGCTGAGGAAATCCCACCAGACGATGGTTTCGGTTGCGTGCGCCGCGCCGATAGTCAACGCCGCGCTCGCCAGGGTCGCGTACAAGATTTTGCGGATCATTTCGACTTCCTCCCAAAAATCACCTGGCGGCTTCCCGCATTGCAGGCGCCCGATTCCGGAGTTGCGCCGTCGGGAAGCCTTCCCAAGAATGGTAGCGAGGAAAACGCGGGGCGCCAAGCGCTTTAAATCAGCAAATTTGATATTGAATCGCGGCGAACGCGCTTGCGCCGCCGCCGCAAACGATCGCATCGCCGCCCGGTCTTCCATCATTTCTGTGGCAAAAGGACGCCTCCGACTGTTTGCGGGCGCAGCTTGACGCGGCGCGCGGAAGCGCCTCCTATATATCGAACTTCTTGATATGAAGCGGAGGGAACATGCGCGTCTCGGTTACCGCCAATCGGGATTACGGAATCGCGAAAATCGATGACCGGCTCTATGGCGCGTTTCTCGAACACCTGGGGCGGGCGATCTACAGCGGCATCTACGAGCCCGGTCATAAAAGCGCCGACGCCAACGGAATGCGCCGGGACGTCATCGATCTCGTTCGGGAATTGAAAGTCCCGATCGTGCGATATCCCGGCGGCAATTTCGTTTCGGCCTACAATTGGGAGGACGGGGTCGGCCCGCTCAACGACCGGCCGACGCGGCTCGACCTCGCCTGGCATACGTCCGAGTCCAACGCGGTCGGCGTGCACGAGTTCGCTCAGTGGTGCGAAGCCGCTGGCGCGGAGATGATGCTGGCGATCAATCTCGGCTCGCGCGGGCTCGACCAAGCGCGCAACTTCGTCGAATACGTGAACGGTCCGACCGGCAGCGCCTGGGGCGATTTGCGCAAGAAACACGGCCGCGCCGAGCCGTTCGCGGTCAAGCACTGGTGCCTCGGCAACGAAATGGACGGGCCGTGGCAGGTCGGGCACAAGACCGCCGACGAATATGGCCGCCTCGCCAACGAGGTGGCCAAGACGCTCCGCGCCTTCGACCACTCGCTCGAGCTCATCGTCTGCGGATCGTCGAATTCCGACATGAACTCCTATCCGGAGTGGGAGCGGATCGTCCTCGAGCATACCTACGACGCGGTCGACCACATCTCGCTGCACATGTATTTCGCCAACCGCGGCAAGAACACCGCCGAATACCTGGCCCTCAACGCCAAGCTCGACGCCTATATCGGCGCCGTCGCCTCGACGATCGAATTTGTCGGCGCGCGAAAACGAAGCCGCAAGCGAGTGACGATTTCTTTCGACGAGTGGAACGTCTGGTATCATTCGAACGCGCAGGACCGCGAGATCCTGGGCGGGGCCAAGGGCTGGCCGCATGCGCCGCGGCTGCTCGAAGACATCTATAATTTCGAGGACGCGCTCCAGGTCGGCTTGATCCTCAACACCTTCATCCGCCGTTCCGACGTGGTGAAGATCGCCTGCATCGCTCAGCTCGTGAACGTGATCGCTCCGATCATGACCGAGCCCGGCGGCCCGGCGTGGCGGCAGACGATCTTTTATCCCTATTTCTTCGGCTCCGTTTATGGGCGCGGCGAAGCGCTACAGCTCAGCGTCAAGTCGCCCGGCTATGATTCCCAGGTCGCCGACAACGTGCCCTATCTCGACATCGCCGGCGTTCACGATGAGGCCAGCAAGACGCTGACCTTCTTCGCCGTCAACCGGCACGGCGGCGAGGCGCTCGACCTCGATGTCGACCTGCAGGGTTTCGCCGCCGCCCGGGTCGCGGATCACCAGGTCATCACGAGCGCCGACCTCGAAGCCGTGAACACACTGAAGAAGCCCACCACCGTCGCGCCGAAGGCGGGCTCGGGCGCGCAGGTCAAGGATAGTCGCCTGACCGCAAGGCTTCCGCGCCACTCCTACCAGATGATCCGCCTCGCCCTCGCCTAGTTTTTCCAAGCCAAATATTCCCAGCCGGCGGGCGTTATGAGGGATCGGTTTTTCACGATCCCAGCGCATGGCGTTCGGGTGGGGCGAGACCTGAATTGACGCGCGGCGGGCCCGCATGGAAGGATGTTGCGGTCCCATGAAAGCGCCCGTCAAATACGTGATCGTTCTGGCGTTGGGGCTCGCGGTTGGGTTTTATGCCCATGTGCCGCAGAGCCTCGAAAAGGTCGCTTGGCCCGACTGGGTTGATGAGATCAACGTCGTCATCAACAAAGCGATCGCAGCCGCAAGACCGCAAGCGGCTGTCGCCGTCATCGACCCGGCGCGCGCGGCGCTTCTCGACGAGGACGTCGACTATCGCATTGCCCAACGGGTCGCTTCGCTCGACGGATGGCGCTCATTCCTCGCCGCTCATGGGAACGGCGTCCATGCCGAATCCGCAGGGGCCGAGATCGAGAGACTGCTTCACCCGACGAAGGCTCCTGCGCCGCCCGCCGCGGAGGTCTCGGATGACGCAGCTCCGGACACGAACGCTTCGAGCGAAATCGTTGGCTCGGCCCAGCCCCCGGTACCGGAAGCCGCAGCTCTTACGGCGGACGAAATCTGCAAACGTGACGGGGACCGTCTGGAACTCCTGCGCAGCAGCCCAACGAGCGAGGAGGCGGCGCGTTTCGCGAATGAACTGGGCTGCGAGATGTTGCGACCGCAGCTGTTGGGCCTCATGGAGAGCTTGGGCTACGCGCCTCCCCCACCGGCCACTGCGGGCGTCTCGAACGGGGAGTCCGCGGACGCCAAACCGACGAGCGAGGGCGCGGGTTCGGACCCGCCTTCCCTGGGGACAGAGGTCGCGTCTCTTACCCCGGACGAAGTCTGCAAACGTGACGGGAACCGTCTCGAGCGGCTGCGCAGCAACCCGACGAGCGGGGAGGTTGCGCGTTTCGCAAATGAACTGGGCTGCGAGACGTTGCGGCCCCAGCTCTTGGGCCTCATGGCGAGCTTGGGTTATTCGGCTCCCGCGCCGGCCGCCGAGCCCGCAAGTCCTTCCGCAAAGGTCGGTTCGGCTCTCGGCGCAGTGCGGCGAGCGGCTGCGCCGCCGAGCGAGACGCGCGGGACCGTATCCTCGAGCAGCGTTGAGCCGAAACGGCATGCGGACAGCTGCGCCCTCAAATCTGCGTGTTCTTGGAGAACCGCGCACTTGCCGCCGATCGTCTTAGCGCTTCTGGGCGAAAGGCCTAAGCACTCAAACCCGTTCCGACGAACACCGGCCAACGCGAGGCCGGATGATGTTCGCGGGAGATGACGCGCAGCGCGAGACGAGGGTCGAGGCCCGCGCCTTGATCGCGGCGGATCGCGCTCGTGCGATCCGCCGCCCGCGTCTCAGAACGGATAGTGCTGCGGCCCCTCAATCGTGATCCAGCGCAGGTCGGTGAACTCGGCGATGACCGCCTTGCTGCCGAAGCGGCCATAGCCAGACGACTTGACGCCGCCGAATGGCATCTGCGCCTCGTCGTGCACGGTCGGTCCGTTGATGTGGCAGATGCCGGACTCGATCCGTTTGGCGACATTGAGCGCGCGCTGGATGTCGCGGCTGAAGACCGCGGACGAGAGGCCATATTCGGTGTCGTTGGCGACCCGGATCGCCTCCTCCTCGCCCTCGACCCGCACCACCGGCTTCACCGGTCCGAACGATTCCTCGTGATAGATGCGCATCGCAGGCGTCACGCGGTCGATGATTGTCGCGTCGACGATCGCGCCGTTGCGTTTTCCCCCGGCGACGACCTTGGCGCCTTTGCCGACGGCGTCTGCGATGAGCTCGTCCATCCGCTCGGCGGCGCCGACGTTGACCAGGGAGCCCAGAACGACATGGCCGCGCGGATCGCCGCTCGGCAGCGCTTGGGCGCGCTTGGCGAGCTTGTCGACGAAGGCGTCCGCGACCTTGGCGTCGACGATGAGCCGCTCGGTCGACATGCAGATCTGGCCCGGCGTTGGCGAAGGCGCCGAACACCGCGGCGTTGACCGCCTCGTCGATATCGGCGTCGTCGAGCACGATCAGCGGCGCCTTGCCGCCGAGCTCGAGCAGGACCGGCTTCAGATGCTCCGCCGCGAGCTTGGCGATCATCTTGCCGACCTTGGACGAGCCGGTGAAGTTCACCCGCTTGACCGCGGGATGCGCGATCAGCGCCGCCACCACCTTCGGAGCGTCGGCGGGGGCGTTGGAGATCACGTTGACGACGCCCTTCGGGAAAGCCGGCGTCGTTCATGATCTGGCCGATCAGATGATGGGTCGCGGGGCAGACTTCCGACGACTTCAGGATCACACTGTTGCCGCAGGCGAGCGGGGCGGCGATCGCGCGCACGCCAAGGATCACCGGGGCGTTCCACGGCGCCATGCCGAGGACGACGCCGGCCGGCTGCCGGACCGCGAGCGAAACCACGCCCGGCTTGTCGGCGGGGATGATCTCGCCCACGATCTGGGTCGTCAGGCCGGCGGCTTCGCGCAGCATGCTGGCGGCGAAGTGGACGTTGAAACCGGCCCAGGGCGCCGTCGCGCCGATTTCCTCGATCATCGGCTGGGTGAATTCGCCCGCTCGCGCCTCGAGGAGATCGGCGGCCTTGAGCAGGAGCGCCCGACGTTCGCTCGGACCGGTTTGCGACCAGGCGGGAAAGGCCCGCGCCGCGGCCTCGACCACCTTGGCGACGTCGGCTTCGCTCGCCGCCGCAGCTTCGCTCGCCACCGCGCCGGTGACCGGATCGCGACGGGCGTAGGTGGCGCCGGAGGCGGCTGGAGCGGCCGCGCCGTCGATGATGAAATCTACCTTCATTGAGACCTCCCTACATTTTAATCGCCAGACGTCATGCCCGGCGACGGTTAAAATCCGAGAACGGTCGCGTTGATCGAGGCTTCGAGGCCTCCGTCGACCGGCAGATTGGCGCCGTTGATCCAGCGCGCGCCGTCGGAGCACAGAAACAGGACCACAGGCGCGATATCCGGCGCCGAGCCGGCGCGGCCGACCCGCGCGATGTCGTCGTCGACGCGCGGATCGCCGAAGATCTGGCGAAATTCCTTGAGGATCGGGGTCGTCACCGGCCCGGGGCTCACGGCGTTGACGCGCAGGCCGCGGTCCTTGAACAATGGCTGGTGTGCGGCCCGCATCGTCCACAGCAGCAAGAGCTCCTTCGACAGCGGATAGGCCTCCCCGTCCGGAACTTGGTGCGCCGCGAGGAGCGGGCCGAGATCGGGGAATCCGGGCGCGGCTGAGAACGCCTTGGCGCGCTCGAGATTGGCGCGCCAGCCGTAGCCGGCGATTGAGGCGACATTGACGACGGCGCCCCCTTCCCGCAGCCGCGGCGCGAGCGCCTCGGTCAATTCCCTCAAGCCGTAGAAGTTGATCGCCAGCGTTTTCGGCGCCCCGATCATGCCGGAGACGCCGGCGACATTGCAGAGCGCGTCGAACCGCTTGGGCAGGGTTTCGACGATCTCGGCCACGCCCTGAGCCGAGCCGATGTCGGCCTTGATGAAGGCGTCGAGCGGCCGCGCCGGGGGATTGACGTCGACGCCGACGATGTCGGCCCCCAGCGCTACGGCAAGTTCGCCGATGCGGGCGCCGATGCCGGAGGATATTCCGGTGATGACGATCGTCTTGCCCAACAGCATCTCTGCCCCCTAGCCCGCGTCCCGTTCCGGCGCCGGTTCCTTGGTCTCCGCGCCGCCGACGTCCTGAGTCAAGCGAAGGCGGTATCCGATCGGAAGCAGTCTCAGCGACGTTGAGTCCTCGACCCAGCCCCAGAGGCCGCGCGGGAAGAGAAGCGCGAAAATGAGCGCCGTCGCGCCGAGGCCGACCAGATACCAGACGCCCATGTCGCCGAACCAGGTCTCGATGGCGAAGAACACGACCGCGCCGAGAATCGCTCCCTCGAAGGTCCCCAAGCCGCCGACCAGCGCCATGAAGATCATGTAGGCCGTCCATAAGGGGCTGAAATAGGCCTTGGGCTGGAAGGTGAGCGCCGTCGCCACCCACAGCGCGCCGGCGAGCGCCGCGCCGAAAGCGGCGAGCGTGAACACCAGCCGCTTGGCGCGCGCGACCCTGACGCCGATCGATTCCGCCGCCTCCTCGTTGTCGCGGATCGCCTGGATCGCCGCGCCGAGCGGACTGCGCAGGAGCCTAAAGACGATCGCGAGCAGCCCGGTCATCGCGATGAGGGCGCACCAATAGGTGAGCGCGCGGCGGCTGCCGCTCGAATAGGCGTCGAGCTCGATCAGCGAGGTGCCGGTTTCGCCGCGAACGAGCGTGTCGAGATTGACGAGCAGATGCGTCAATTCCGATACGACCCACATGCCAATGGCGAATTCGCCGCCCTTGAGCCTGAGCATGACGAGCGACAGCGGCCAGGAAAGCGCGGCGACGATGAGCGCGCCGAGGAACAGCGACGGATAGACGCTGACCCCAAGGTCGGCAAGGCGGATCGCCGCATAGGCGCCGAGGCCGAAGAAGGCCTGCTGGCCGATCGACACCAGGCCGCAGAACCCGACCAGCGCGTTCCACATCAGCGCCAGGATGACGTAGATGAACAGCGTCGTGAGCTTGTCGACCGCGTTGGCGCTGAAAATCGCCGGGCCGATCGCGAGCGCGGCGACGATGACGGCGGCGGCCACGATCGCGATCCGCGATTCAACCGTCCAGCGCTCGACGACGGCGCCCGTCGTCGCGCTCATCGCCGCCCTCCGCCGACGAGCGCGGTCCGGACGCGCTGGCCGAGGTCGCCGAAGAAGAGCCGCGCGAATAGGACGGCGAGAAAGGCGAAATGGCCGGCGATGAAGAAGCCCTGCGGATTGACGAGCGCGCCCAGGCTCTGGGCGACGCCGAGCACGATTCCGCCGACCAGCGTACCCCACAGCGACCCCGCGCCGCCGATCACCGAGGCCTCGAAGGCGAAGATGAGCTGCGCCGCTCCGGCGTAAGGATCGAATGTCGCCCGCATGCCGAGGAACGCGCCGGCGATTGCGACCGTCGCCAAGGCGATCGCGGCGGCGATCGCATTGACGCGCCGCGCGTTGACGCCGACGAGGCCGACCGTCTCGGGGTCCTCGGCGGTCGCCCGGATCGCGCGTCCGGTCAACGTCCGGTTGAGAAAGGCCTGGATGCCGCCGAGGAGCGCGATCGCGACCGCCATGGTCAGCGCCGCGAGCTTGCCGATGGCGATGTCGTCGGTGAGCGACCAGCTGTCGTAGGAGAGGTCGCCGACAAAGGGCGCGAGCGAGCGCGTGTCGGCGCCGAAACCCTCAAACAAGAGGTTGTCGAGAATGATCGACAGCCCGAAGGTCGATAGCACCGGGACCAGGAGCCCGCCGCGGGCGCTGCGCTCGAGCACCAGGCGCTGGAGCGCCCAGCCGATCAGCGCCATCGCCGGCGCAACGATCAAGAGGCCGAGAAACGGCTCGACCGCGAGCCGGTCGGCCAGGACGTAGAGCGCGTAGGCCGAGAGAACCGCGAGGCTGCCGTGCGCGAGGTTGATGATCCCCATAACCCCAAACATGAACGACAGTCCGCAGGCGATCAGCGCGTAATAGCCGCCGAGCAGGATACCCTGGAGGATTTGATTGACGAGGATCACGACGCCGCCGCCTCACCGCGCGACGGCTTCTTGAGACCAAAATAGGCTTCGGTGACTTCCTCCCGGGTCAGCGCGTGGGTGGGTCCCTCGATGACGATTAAGCCTTCGAGCATGCAGATCGTGCGGCTTGCGGTCGCCATGGCGCGCTTGAGGTCCTGCTCGACTAGGAGCATGGCGACGCCGGACGATTTCAACGCCTCGAGCCGGATGTAGACCCGATCGACGACGAGCGGCGATAATCCCAGCGACACCTCGTCGAGCAACAAAAGCTCCGGGTTCATCATCAGCGCGCGCCCGATCGCGGTCGCCTGCTGCTCGCCGCCCGACAATGTGCCCGCGAGGCTGCGGCGGCGCTCCTTGAGGTTGGGAAAGGCCTCCATCACCGCCTCGAGCGTCCATGCGCCCGCCCGACCGGCCGAGCGCGCGAGCAGAAGATTCTCTTCCACGGTCAGGCGGGCGAACAGCCGCCGTCCCTCGGGCACCAGCGCCAGCCCGAGCGCGGCGCGGGCATGGGCGCTCCTCCCGCCAATATCCTCGCCCTTGAAGGCGATGCGGCCGGCGGCATGGCGATGCGCGCCGGCGATCGTCCTCAGAAGCGTGGTCTTGCCCGCCCCGTTCGCGCCGACGAGCGCGACCGTCTCGCCGCGCTCGATCGCAAGCGTCACGCCGCGGACCGCCTGGAGCTGGCCGTGGCGCGCTTCGAGCCCATCGACCGAAAGCAGCGTCACACCACGCCTCCGCCGAGATAGGCCTCGATCACGCGTGGATCGGCCATGACGCTTTGCGGCGGCCCGTCGGCGATCACCCGTCCCGCATCCATGCACACCAGGCGGTCGGCGACGCGCAGCAGGATATGGACGATGTGCTCGATCCACACGATCGCAACGCCGCGGGCCTTGAGCTCGAGAATGACGTCGACGAGCTCGTTCGCCTCTGCGTCGGTCAATCCGCCGCCGATCTCGTCCAGGAGCAGCACGGCCGGGCCGGTAGCGAGCGCGCGGGCGAGTTCGAGGCGCTTTCGATCGATGAGGCCGAGCGTCTCCGCGCGCCGGTTGGCGATCGCCGTCATGCCGGTGAGCGAAAGCGACTCGATCGCCTGGCCGTAGGCGGCCTCGTGCACCAGACCGCCGCCATGGGCGGCGGCGGTGAAGACGTTCTCGAACACCGTCATGCCGCTGAAGGGCCTTGGGATCTGGTGCGTCCGCGCCAGCCCCCGCCGGCAGCGCTCCGCGGTCGCGACTTCGGTCACGTCCTCGCCGAGGAAGCGCACTCGCCCCCCGGTCGGCGCATGCGCGCCGACCAGGACGCTGAGCAGGGTCGTCTTGCCGGCGCCGTTCGGGCCCACGACGCCGACCGCCTCGCGGGCGTGGACGGAAAAGTCGACGCGATCAAGCACCACAAGGGCGCCGAAGCTTTTCGACAGGCCTTCGGCGTGAAGCAGAGGGCCATCCGCCTGCATGCCGGACATCCCGCGCGCCGGCCGCCGTCAGGTGTTGTACGGCTTGAGCTTCGCCTGGATCGGAACATTCGGGTCGGTGGCGTTCTCGGTCGTCGGATACTCCAGAGGGAATTTCGAGCCGGCCGGCGCCTTGACCCATTGGGTACCTATAATCGGCCCGGGCGACACGTTCGGCACCGGTCCCTTGTTGAAGTCAATCGGGCCATCGATCGTGACCGTCTTCAAGGTCGACATCGCCTTCGCGACGGCCGCCTTGTTGGCCGGGTCGCCGCTCGCGGTCAGCGCCGCCGCGCCGGCGTCGAACAGCGCCAGGGTCGCGCCAAGCTGCTGCGTCCATTGCTTGCCCGACGCCTTCTCGTAGCCATCGGCGAGCTCGTCGCCGCTTACTCCAGTCAGCGAAGACTTATAGGGGAAGGCCTTGTGCCAGTAGGCCGCACTCGAAAGGTTGTAGCCTAGATTGCCTAGCGCCTCGACCTGGCTCGGGAACAACCCGGTCTTGGCGATCTGGGCGATCTTGACCATCTTGGTGTAGCCCTGCTGGGCCGCCTGGCGCCAGAACGCGGCGAAGTCGGGCGGGATCGGGAACGTATTGAAGATCTCGCATTTCTCCGCCTTGAACTTGGCGATCTGGGCCGAGTAATCGGTCGTGCCGTCCTCATAAGCGCCCGGATCGACGATGGCGAACCCGGCCTTCGCCAGGGCGGGCGCGAGATTCTCGCGAATCGCGTTGCCGTCGGCGTCGTTGGGATAGAGCACGCCGACCTTCTTGTTGGTCTCGATCAAGTTCCATTGCGAGACATAGGCCTTGAAGAACTCGCCGCCGCCGAAGCCGAAATGATAGGTCCATTTGAACGGCGAGGGCTGGCCGGGCTTGGCGCCGCGACCGAAGTACCAGGCTTCCCACGGCATGACGGTCGACATGCACGGCACGCCGGCCGCTTCGCACGCATCGGCGACCGGGTTGATGGTCTCCGGCGTCGAGACGACCAGCATCATGTCGATCTTGTCGGAATTGATGAGCGTCTTCGCCAATTGCCCGGCGCGCGAAGGATCGGACTGGGTGTCGCGATCGAGAACTTCGACCCCATAGGTCTTGTCGCCAACCTTCAGGCCCGACGCCAGCGCCTTGCGGGCAAGCTCGAGAATATAGCCGTCGGTCTCGCCGAACCCGCCGAGAGCGCCCGTGCGCGGGCTGATGAACCCGACCTTGAGCGTGGCGTCCGGGCCTGCGGCGAAAGCGCCATACGGGCGGGCCGCCGCCGTCACCCCGGCGGCGCCGGCGGACAGAATGAGCCCGCGGCGCGATATTGAAGCGTCGCCGAGGCTCGAGATCTTGGAACCGGACTTCATGCCTTTCCTCCCGCTTGGCGCCGTCCTTGTTGGACCGGCGCATCACTCTTACACAAGATTGCAGGAAACCGTGTGCCCGTCGAGCAGATCGGGTCCGGGATTTCGCGATTCCCGCGTATTTCCATCGCCCTTTTTCGCCGGTTGTCCAGCCTCTCGCCCGCGCGTCAACCAGCCGCGCGACCCCGTTCGCCGCCTGACCGTGGTCATGGCTCCTCGGCGCCGCCGCCGGCTGCTGGCGGGTTGACGAACGCGGCCGCGGAAAGTCAGTCTCGCGCTTGCGCAGGCAAGGAGGTCGAAATGTTCGCGCTCGACAGGCGCGGCCAATGCGCAATTGTCGCCGCGCTCGTGTTCGGCGCGCTTTCATTTGCCTGCCCGGCCTCCGCGGCGAGCGGCGGCGCCTATTGCTCGGCTGGCGCGGCGCCTCGCGCCTCGGTTCCCGTTCCGCGGGAACTCGAGGCCAAGGTCGCAAAAGCGTTCGGCATCCCGGTCGACCTGGCGCGTAACGCCGCTTTCGTGCGCTGCGCCGGAACCAGGCTTCTGGCTTGCTGGATCGGAGCCAACTTGAACTGCTTCAAGGCGAACACGCGCCGCTCGCTGCCCGGCGCGAGCGAATTCTGCCGCGCTAATCCCGACGCCGACAACATCCCGATGGCCGCGACCGGGCATGACACGATTTACGAGTGGCGCTGCGTCGGCCGGCGCGCGGTCGCGACGAAGGCAGTCGTGGCCATCGACGCCCAAGGCTATGACGCGGGCAATTGGAAGGAGCTGCCCTGATCAGATCGGACGGAGCCGCCTTGGCGCAACGACGCCCGCCGGTCCTTCGCGCGCCGGATCAAACCTTCGCCCGATCCGGAACGAAAGCCGAGCACGAAGACGCGAAAGGGGGTAAAAGGACGCCGCCGCGCGAGGGCCGTGGTCCACGCTATCCCGCGCGAGGAGCCATGACTGGTCAACAAGTCTTCGCCAATTGACAAGGAGGAAGCCCATGAAGTTTCGCCCGTTGCACGATCGCGTCGTGGTCAAGCGCGTAGAGGCCGAGGAAAAGACCAAAGGCGGCATCATCATTCCCGACACCGCCAAGGAAAAGCCGCAGGAAGGCGAAGTGGTCGCCGCCGGCCCGGGCGGCCGGGATGAAAGCGGCAAACTCATTCCCCTTGACCTGAAGGCCGGCGACCGCATCCTTTTTGGCAAATGGTCGGGCACAGAGATCAAGCTCGACGGCGAAGAGCTCCTCATCATGAAGGAGAGCGACGTGATGGGAATCGTCGAAAGCCACGCGGCTGGAAACCGCGCCGCGCCTCAACGCAAGAAGGCCTGACGCCCGACCTTCCAACCAAGCGTTGAATTCGATCGAACCGGAGGAAACAACCCATGGCTGCGAAAGAAGTGAAGTTTTCCCGCGACGCCCGCGACAGTTTGATGAGGGGCGTCGACATCCTCGCCAATGCGGTCAAGGTGACGCTGGGCCCCAAGGGCCGCAACGTCGTGATCGAGAAGTCCTACGGCGCGCCGCGCGTCAGCAAGGACGGCGTGACCGTCGCCAAGGAAATCGAGCTTAAGGACAAGTTCGAGAACATGGGCGCCCAGATGGTGCGCGAGGTCGCCTCGAAGCAGAGCAGCATCGCGGGCGACGGCACCACCACCGCGACGGTGATCGCCCAGGCGATCGTCAAGGAGGGGGCAAAGGCGGTCGCCGCCGGCGCCAACCCGCTGGACCTCAAGCGCGGCGTCGACGCGGCGGTCAAAGCCATCAGCGCTCATCTCGAGAAGAACAGCCGCAAAGTGACCAAATCCGACGAGATCGCCCAGGTCGCCGCGATCTCGGCCAATGGCGACAAATCGATCGGTGCCCTGATCGCGCAGGCGATGCAGAAGGTCGGCAACGAGGGCGTGATCACGGTCGAGGAGGCCAAGAGCCTCGAGACCGAGCTCGACGTTGTCGAGGGCATGCAGTTCGACCGCGGCTATCTCTCGCCCTATTTCATCACCAACGCCGAGAAGATGCTGGCCGAACTCGAGGACCCCTATATCCTCATCCACGAGAAGAAGCTCTCCTCGCTCCAGCCGATGCTGCCCGTGCTCGAGGCGGTGGTCCAGACCGGCAAGCCGCTCCTCATCATCGCCGAGGACATCGAGGGCGAGGCGCTGGCGACGCTGGTCGTCAACAAGCTGCGCGGCGGCCTGAAGGTGGCGGCGGTCAAGGCGCCGGGCTTCGGCGATCGCCGCAAGGCGATGCTCGAGGACATCGCGATCCTGACCGGCGGCACGATGATCGCCGAGGACCTCGGGATCAAGCTCGAGAACGTCACGCTTCAGATGCTCGGCAAGGCGAAGCGGGTGCGGATCGAGAAGGAGAACACCACGATCATCAACGGCGCGGGCTCGAAGAAGGACATCGAGGGCCGGATCGGCCAGATCAAGGCGCAGATCGAGGAGACGACGTCCGACTACGACAAGGAGAAGCTGCAGGAGCGGCTGGCCAAGCTCGCTGGCGGCGTCGCGGTGATCCGGGTCGGCGGCGCGACCGAGGTCGAGGTCAAGGAGAAGAAGGACCGCGTCGACGACGCGCTTCATGCTACCCGCGCGGCGGTCGAGGAAGGAATCCTGCCCGGCGGCGGCGTTCCCCTGTTGCGCGCCGCCAGGGCGCTCGAGAGCGTCAAGGGCGAAAACGACGATGAGCGCACCGGCGTCGACATCGTCCGCCGGGCGATCCAATGGCCGGCGCGCCTCATCGTCGAGAACGCCGGGCTCGACGGCTCGGTCATTGTCGGCAAGCTGATGGAGCACAAGGATTACGCGTTCGGCTACGACGCGCAGAGGGAGGAATACGGCGATCTCTACAAACTCGGCATCATCGACCCGACCAAGGTCGTGCGCACGGCTTTGCAGGACGCCGCCTCCGTCGCCGGCCTTCTCATCACCACCGAGGCGATGGTCGCCGAAAAGCCGAAAAAGGAAAGTCCCGCCCCGGCCATGCCGGGCGGCGGGATGGACTACTAAGGTCCAATTCTGATCGAGACATAAAGGGCGGCTTCGGCCGCCCTTTATTGCTGGCAAGCACCCGGCTTTTGGCCAAGGCGATCGCCTCATTGCGCTGCCCTTCGCCGATGGTTCTCCGGGTTCGGAACACCCGCCACTCGTCGCCCTGCCAATATCCGCGGCCCGTGTGCTCTCTCCAAGCGTAGTTCGCACCATTGTCCCATTGCCAGCCGTACGGATGAATCTCTACGCTCGCGTCCGGCGGATAGTCATACCACTCCGTCGAATGCCAGCAGTAACCGGCTGCGTTGCAGACGATCACTGACGAAGGGCCGTACCCTTCAACCGTCACGGGAGCAGTGCCCTTCGGCGCGCCCGTGATCGTCGCCTGAGCGGCGGCAGGCGTTGCATTTGCGAGCCCAAAAATCGTTGTCGCCGACAGCTGCGATCAAAAAAGCATTTCATCGGAAACTCCCTAGGTTGGATCCGGGCGGCCGCATGTTGGATCGTGCCGCGCCAACGCTATGTTTCTCGTCTTTGTTCCCGGGGGTCGGGTTGATTTCGATTTCTTTGCGCTCCGACTGAAATCGTCGGCCCGAAACACCGGGGGTTGAGTCAAGCGTCACGGTAACAGCGTATCCAGAGCGTGATAGCTGACGCCGTCTGCATGAGCCTAAGCAAGTGGTCACGATCGCGTTACGGTCGGAGGCGCCAATTGCCTGCCGAAACGGAATGAGACAGCTTGTCCAGGTCAGGCCGGCGGCGAGCTCTGAGCCGCCATTCATGGGATAGAAGCGATGGCTTTCAGGACGGTATTCTTGATCGGATGTCTGGTGGGCTTCGGTCCAGCCCTCGCGGCGGAGCCGGTTCGCATCGGCGTCACCACAATACTCAGCGGACAACTCGCCGATCGCGGGCAGAGCGAACAATATGGCGTCGAACTTGCGCTTCAGCGTATCAATGAGGCCGGCGGAGTGCTGGGCAGGCCGGTGGAGGCCTTCTACGGCGACAACGCGGCGGATCCTGAAACCGGAATCGCGGCCACAAAAAGACTGATTGAGGAGCAGCATGTCCCCGTGCTGCTGGGCGCGCTCGCAACTCCGGTCACCCATGCGATCATGCCGGTCGTAGCGGAAGCCAGAGTACCGCTCGTCATTGACATCTCAGCGGGACAGGATTTCGTCGACGCTTCCGGTGTCGGCGGCAATGACTATGCCTTCAAGACGATCCCCTCCGACCGCGATATCGCCATTGCCCTCATGGGCTGGCTCAAGGCTCAAGGCGTCCACAGCGTCGCGATTGTCGGCGACGACAACCCGTTCAACCGCGTCAATGCGGTCAGCATGGAGAAGGCCGCCAACGCGGCCGATATCAAGGTCGTCGACAGCGAGACGATTGCCAAGGATACGAAGGATCTTGCGCCGTTGCTCGTGCGGCTCAAGGCGCTCGCGCCGGACCGGGTCGTGACGTTGCTCAGCACTTCAACAGGCCCTTTCTTTCACGCCTATGAGCAGTCGGGTTGGAATGTCCCCATAACCGGACGGATCGATTTTGCTGCTGCGACGGGCGCGATGTCGCCGCAGTTCCTCTCCTCCGGCGGCCTGGACCGCGCGACGAGCATCACGGTATTCAACCCGGCGATGGAAAGCCCGGGAGTGCAGGCGTTCGTTCAGGCATACCGCGCGAAATACGGCATCATGCCGACCCAGCGCTCATTCTTCGCCTACGAAGCCACCAATCTCGTTGTCGACGCGATCCGCCGGGCGAATTCGGACCAGGCCGGGGACATCCAGCGCGCGCTCAAAACCACCGCGATGCCATCGCTGCTCGGCGGAACCTACGCGATGGACGACCACAATCATCCCCACACCCCCATGCAGATCGTCGGCGTGCGAGGCGGGAAAATCAGTGTCATCGCCCAGGTCGGCGGCTGAGGTGGGACTTCCTTTCGAGGGCTTGTCAGAAGAAGTCGGGACCGCTTGCGCCGGGTGCTGCCATGTAGGACAAAACGAAGGCGCGGGCCACGGAGCGCGGGCGCCCGCAATAGCGCCGAACGGTCCAGCCCGATACGATTTTTTCGCCATAACCCTTTGAAAAGTCCCGATTGGGACGAATAAAACCAAGCAAATCCACGCATTTTTGCTTGGATTTATTTGGTTTTGCTTGGAGCGATTTGGCCGCCCAGGTCGAATGGGCGGGCGTCGCGCGGCGCTTCGGATGAGCCCGCCTCGCCCTAATGAAGCTTGACCCTCGGCTCCGCGCGCCGGGAGAGGCCGCGGGCGAGCGTGCCGAGCGCGGTCTTCGTCACCCCGTGCAGCGCCCGCTCGTGCATCTTGTAGAGCGACCGATAAGCCCACCGAGCCAGCACTCCTTCGATGAAGAGATTGCCGCCGAGCGCGAGGTTCATGAGATTACCGATTGCGCCCATCCGGCCGAAGGATACGAGCGAGCCGAAGTCGCGGTAGACGAACGGCTCAAGCGGCTGGCCCTGCAGCCGCCGCTTGAACTGCCTGGCGAGATGCGAGGCCTCCTGATGGGCGGCCTGGGCGCGCGGCGGGACGGGCGCCTCGGAGCCCGCGCGGGGAACGGCGGCGCAATCGCCAATGGCGAAAATGTCCGAGTCGCGCGTCGTCCTCAGCATAGGGTCGGTCACCAGCTGATTGGCGCGGTTGACCTCGAGCCCGTCGAGATCGGCGAGAACATCCGGCCCCTTGACCCCCGCCGCCCAGACGGTGAGCTCGGCGGGGATGAATTCGCCGCTCGCGAGTTGGATGCCGTCGGCGCGGACCGCCGAGACGCGGGCGCTGGTGCGCACGTCGACGCCCATTTTGGTCAGGATCGCGAGGGTCGCCACCGAGATCCGCTCGGGCAACGCAGGCAGAATGCGGCTCGCGCCCTCGATCAGAATGATACGGATGTCCCGGTCCGGATCGACCTGGTCGAGGCCATAGGCCACCATCTCGCGCGCGCTCTGATAGAGCTCGGCGGCCAGCTCGGTGCCGGTCGCGCCGGCGCCGATGATCGCGACATGCAACTGGCCGGCGTGGATCGGCTCGCTCTGCGCCTGGGCCCTTAAGCCGGCGTTGACGAGGCGATGGTGAAACCGCACCGCCTGTTCCGCCGTCTCGAGCGGAACGGCGAATTCCGCCGCTCCCGGAGTGCCGAAATCGTTGGTCACGCTGCCGATGGCGATGACCAGCGTGTCATAGGGAATGCTGCGGGGAGCGGCGATCTCACGGCCCTCGTCGTCATGGGTCGCCCCGAGCCGGACCAATTTCGCTGCGCGGTCGAGCCCGACCATCTCGCCGAAGTGGTAGCGAAAATGGCGCCAGTGGCCTTGTGCGAGATAATTGAGCTGGTGCTCGGAGGGGTCCATGCTGCCGGCGGCGACCGAATGGAGGAGCGGCTTCCATAAATGGGTGCGGCTGCGCTCAATCAGGGCGATGTCGGCCAAGCGCCGCTTGCCGAGCCGATCGCCGAGGCGGCTGACAAGCTCGAGGCCCGCCGCTCCGCCGCCGACGACCACGATTCGATGCGGCTGATTGTCGCTGGACAGCGGCGACATGAAATCCGAAGCCCCTCCGGTTACGCGCCCGCGCCCTCGAAAGGCTGGACTTTTTCGCCTTCCAATGTCGCCGGCGCCGAGGCGCAATGGCTAGCACGCGCCGTTGAAGAACCCCAATAGTCCGAAACCCGGAGCCAACGCCCCGCTGACGGTATATACTCGACTGCGCGCTGTTCGAGAGGAGTTCGTTCATGAGCGACATCGAAGAGGCTATCCGCAGACGAGCCTATGAGCTTTGGGAGCTTGCCGGCTGGCCCGAAGGCCGGAGCGACGAATTTTGGCATGCGGCGAGATTGGAGCTCGGCGCTAAAGAGACAATGGAGGAGAAGATCGACGAGCTCGGCCCCCCGATCGTCGAGCCGCCGGCCATAGCCGTGCAGCACGGCGCTCCAGTCGGACGGCCGGGGGAGCGGATCGTCGAACAGGGAGTGATCGACGACAGAATTGAGGATCTTCTGATCCCGTCTCCTCCGAGAAAGGGTCGATGACCGAGAGCGGGCGTTTTCCCCCTGTTGGCGCTCGCCGTCGAGATGGCCACGATCCGGCCCTTGACAACGATGATCGGGAAATCAGATTGGCGCTGTCGGGCAAAATGTGACAGAAAGACCTTGGTTCGTTCATAATTGGAAACATTTTCGATCGTATTGGACCGTCTGGTTTGCGCCGCTGGCGTCGTGAGAGCGCAATGCCCATGCCTATTCGGATGGGAGACAACAACGGTATGACAGGCCCCAAAGGGCCAGCAAGGCCCGTAAAGGCGTGCGTTTCGACATGCGCGATTTTCGTGCTGTCCTTGGGCGCGGCGCGCGCGGCGGATTTGACTAACCCGGCGCCCGAGCCGTCGCCGCCTGCGCCCGTCCTTCCGAGCCTGAGCGGCTGGTATGTTAGGGTTGGCGCGCTCGGGAGCTGGTCCCGCAGCTCCTCCAACCTCTATTCGCAGACGATCGGAGAGGTGGCGGTTCCTGGAATTGGATTTCTGCCTGCCGGCGTCGGTCCGGAGACTCAAATTCCGGGCCGGGGAGCGAGCTATTCCAATCTTTACACGGTGGGCTTCGAGGGCGGCTATTTCTTCACCCCGAACTGGTCGGTGGAAGCGCAGACCGGGTTCCCCGTCTGGTCGGACGTCCGCGTCGACGGCCCAGCGCCCCCCGGCGGTCCGCCAGCGGGCACGCTCCTCGCGAAAGTGATGCCGGCTGGCATCCCGATCACAGGCGTCTATCACTTCACCCAGTTCGGCGGCTTCCAGCCCTATCTAGGCGCAGGCCTCCTGCCGACCTTCGCGCTCGCGGTGCGCGACGGCTACGCGACCGGAAGCTCGTATCAGCCCTCGCTTGGCGTGGTCGTGCAGGGTGGCTTCGATTTCATGTTCAACCAGCACTGGGGCGTCTTTTTCGACGCCAAGCAGAGCGTCGTCAACACGACTGGCAGTGCGACGGGAATCAATGTGGGCCCGCCGCTGGGGATCATTTCGGCTTCAAGTTGGATCAAGACAAACGCCAAGCCGGTCTCGTTCACGACCGGCATCACCTACCGCTTCTGAGCCGAGCCCCTTAAGCCAAATAATCGTGCACCACCTTGCCCAGACCGAGCGTCAAGTCGGCGAGGATGTGGACTCCCGACACGACCTCGAGCACCGGAAGCTCGGCGAGCGGCGCAAGCGCATGCGACATCAAACTGAGCTGCGCCGGCCCGGTCCATGCGCCCTTGAGCTCGACGTCGGTCAGATAATATTCGACGATCTCGCAGATGCGGGGCGATCCGTCGACATGGGGGATGATCTTCAGGAGATAGTTCGGCGCCAACAATGACGCCTTGATGGCGGCGAGATCGGCCTGCTTGTGCTTATAGCCCATTGTGCCGACGGCGATGCGAATCTGCCCGTAGTGGAGCTCGCCCACCAGCGTGTCGATCTCGGCTCGGAGGATCGGGTTGGCGAGCTTCTTGGGAAAGCCCCACAACTCGCGGCCGCCCGCGATCGGCGGGTGATCGTCGAGGAACATGCAATGCGAGTAGCTGCCCTTGCGGCCGTCGAAACTGACCGGGATAACCTGCCCGCTCTCGGTGTAATCGCCGAAGCCGGTGGAATCCGGCATCCTGATGAATTCGAATTTCACCAATGGCTCGTCGACCTGCAAAGGCTCCGGCACCAGCTCGCGCAACTTCTGCGGGTCAGTGCGGTAGGTGATGACAAGGAACTCGCGGTTGACGAAGCGGTAGGGCCCGATCGGAAAGGCCGGGCTCGTCAGCGGCATGGCGAAGGCGCGGCTCAATACGTCTTTCTCTTTCATCCATCGCTCCTCTGGTCGGGCGCCAAAATGACGGCTGCCGCCCGGTCGCCCGCCGAATTGCCGCCGTTCACAATAGCCAAGGAGCAACGCCAGTCCATGCTCGGATCGCCAGTCAATCTGCCGATCGCCCCTGCGATTCGCTCCGGTAGGGATGGGCTGGATAGACCCCGAGGATGCGCGCTTCGCGGGAGAAGAACTTCAGCTCCTCGAGGGCGCGAGCGAGCGGCGGGTCGGCGGGATGTCCGTCGACGTCGGCAAGGAACTGGGTGGCGGTGAACTCGCCGCCTTCCATGTAGCTTTCGAGCTTGGTCATGTTGACGCTGTTGGTGGCGAACCCGCCCAGCGCCTTGTAAAGCGCAGCGGGCACGTTGCGCACGCGAAAAATGAAGGTCGTCACGATTGTCCCCTCGCCCGCCGACGCCCAGCGCGCATCCCTCGACAGAACGATGAAGCGGGTCGTGTTGTGCGTCTCGTCCTCGACGTCTGAAACGAGCGTCTGCAGGCCATAGATCTGGCCGGCGAGCCGCGTCGCCAGGGCGGCGCGGGTTTTGTCCGCCCACTCCGCGACCTCGCGGGCCGATCCGGCCGTGTCGCCGCCGACGACCGGCTTGAGCTTGTGACGGCGGATGATGTTGCGACATTGGCCGAGAGCATGAGCGTGGCTGTGAACGGTTCTCAAATCCTCGATTCGGGCGCCTGGGAGCGCCAACAATTGAAAGTGGATCGGCAGAAAGGTCTCGCCGATGATGTGCAGCCCGGACGCGGGCAAGAGCGAATGGATGTCGGCGACCCGGCCGGCGATGGAGTTTTCGATTGGGATCATGCCGAGCTCGGCTGCGCCGTCCTGCACTGCCGCGAAGGCGTCCTCGAAGGTCGCGCAAGGCAGCGGGATGAGGTCGGGATAGTTGTCGACGCAAGCAATGTGCGAATTGGCCCCAGGCTCACCCTGATAGGCGATCGAAAGCGTTTTGTTCATGCCTGTTTCCCAGGCGCGAGCATGACGCGCGCGCGTTCCAAATCCTCGGGCGCGTCGACGCCGAGCGGGGCCGTCTCGACTAGCGAGATATCGACCCGCATGCCCGCCTCCAAGGCCCGCAATTGCTCGAGTTTCTCGCGCCGTTCCAGCGGCGAAGGGGGGGCGGAGACAAATCGCCCGAGCGCCTCGCGGCGATAGGCATAAAGACCGATATGGTGCAAGAGGCGGCCTTCGCCCCACGGCGCGCGCGCCCGAGTGAAATAGAGCGCCCGCAAGCGGATTGGATCGAGTTCGGTCGCCACCGCCTTGACGACGTTGGGATCATCTTTCTCCTGCTCGCGGATGATCGGCGTCGCCAGCGTCGCAATGTCGACGGCGACGTCGGCAAGCGGCGCGAGACAGGCGCGTACGACCGAACGTTCGATGGTCGGCAGATCGCCCTGAATGTTGACCACCACATCGTGGGCCCCGGCGGCGTCGACGACGCCCAACGCCTCGAAAACGCGGTCGGACCCGGATGGGTGATCGAAGCGCGTCATGACCGCCTTGCCGCCAGCGGCGGCAATCGCCTCGATCACGCGCGCGTCGTCCGCGGCCACCCAGACCGGACCGACGTCCGCCTCCATCGCCCGACGCCAGACGTGCACGATCATCGGCGCGCCGTGAATGTCGGCGAGCGGCTTTCCCGGCAGGCGAGTCGCGGCCATGCGGGCGGGAATGATGACAATCGGATTGGCCATGGGTTTCGGTTAAGCCAAATTCAGGGCGCGGGGGCTTATACGTGTTGCCAAAGCGAGCGCAAAGCGGCTAATCAACTCAAAAACCACCCTCTCCGCTCCGATCCCTTCCAGCCGACGAAAGCCCCATCGCCCATGGACAGTGAGAATGTGAACCGGGTCTCGCTTGCGGCGCTGGGGTCGATACTGTTCGCAATGTTGCTGGTCGCTTTCAGCAACCTCGTCATTTCGCCAAAAAACCCGGCAGTCCCAGGCTTCGCGCTGCCGACGTCCGGCGCCGCAAGCGCTCCCGCCGCCGCGCCGGCAGCGGCGCCACAAGAGCCGCTGCCCGTGCTGCTGGCCAAGGCTGACGCCAAGAAGGGCGAACAATACGCCAAGGTTTGCCAGACCTGTCATAATCTCGAGAAAGGCGCCGGTCCCAAGATCGGTCCGCCGCTGTGGGGCGTCGTGGGACGTCCGATCGCGTCGTTCCCGGGCTTCGCTTACTCCGATTCGCTGAAAGCGGTCGGCGGAGATTGGACCTGGGAAGCGCTCAACACGATGGTAAGCAGCCCGAAGTCGGAAGCATCGGGCACCAAGATGTCCTTCCCGGGCGAAAAAGACCCGCAGAAGAGGGCCGACATTCTCGCTTATCTGCAGACCCTTTCGGACTCGCCGGTCCCGTTTCCAAAGTAAGCGCGGCTTCCGCCGCGAAGGCCGGATCGGCCGGCGCGGCGGTTAGAGCGCGAGGAACCGTTTTCCAAGCCGAGGGAAGGAAATCCAAATAGCGGGAAGCGAAATTCAAAAGAAAGGGAAGAAAAATCCAAGGATTTTCTTTCCGCCAATCGAAACTTTTCAATAGCTTAAGCCACAAATCCAAGAAGAAGCGGTCCTATCGATCGCGGCCTGACTATTCAACGCCGCGTCGAAGTCAAATAGCAGGAAGAGGCCGACATTTCCTCATTAGCCCGGATGTTCGATCGGGAATCCGACGACACCAAGCGCAATAGCACGACCTTCTGATTATCGCAAGGATTCGTCGCTTTTTCTATAGCGTCAATCGGCGGTGTTTCTTGCGCGCGGGCTCACAGGGTCTCGGTGACTTTCCTCAGATGCGGAGGCTGGTCGGGATCGCGGCCGCGCCGGCGCGCCGTCGCCTCGGCGACGCGATAGAAGGCGTGGAGCGCGACGATCGGCGTCAGCAGCGGATGTCCGCCGTCTAGCGCAAGCACGGTCTGCCAGCGCGCGTGCGCTTCGCAATCGACGACCAGCGGCGCGGCGCCAAACGAGGCAAGACGGTCGAGGGCGTCGAAAAACCCCTCGCGGGCGGCGTCCGCGGGCGCGAAAGCAAGAACCGGAAATCCACGCTCGATGATCCCGGCCGGCCCGTGCAGCACTTCGGCGGAAGAGAACGCTTCGGCGTGAATCGCCGAGGTTTCCTTGAGCTTGAGCGCCGCCTCCGCGGCCACCGCGTGAGTCGCGCCGCGACCGATGACGAACACGGAAGAGGCTTTGGCCAGTGTTTCCACCGCCGCCGCCGGCGGCGGCGCGGATGACGATAACTCCAAGACCGAAGGCAATTTGGCGAGCGCGGCGAGAAGCTCGCCGTCCTCGCTCCAGTGGGCCACGAGAGATGCGCCCGCTGCGAGCGAGGCGATCATCGACTTTGTCGCCGCCACCGAACGCTCGTCGCCCGCATGCAGCGGCAGGAGCGCGTAAGCGTCGCGCGCGAGCGGAGAATCCTCGTCGTTGACCATCGCGATCGTCACGGCCCCCCGATCTCGCGCCGCGCGCTGCATGGCGACGATGTCCGGGCTTCGGCCCGACTGCGAAATGGCGATCGCGACGGCGCCGGCGAGTCGCAGCGGCGCGTGATAGAGCGAGGCGAGCGACGGCCCGAGCGAAGCGCAAGCGAGCGCTGCTTTCAGCTCGACGAGATGCTTGAGATAGAGGGCCGCATGATCGGAGCTGCCGCGGGCGATCGTCACCGCGAATAACGGTTTGCGCGCCTTTAAATCCGCGGCCAGCTTGGCGGTCGGCGCCGCGTTGGCGGTCAACTGGCGGCGCACGACCGCGCCGCTCTCCGCAATCTCCGAAGCCATGAATGTTCCGCTCAACGCGCCGCTCCTTCCGCGCGCTGCCGCGAGGTCGGGGACAGGGTCAGTTCCGCGACAAAATCAAAAGTGTCGGAGCGGTAGAATGACCGGGTGAACTCGACGCACCGTCCATCGGCGATATAGGCGATGCGCTGAATGTCGAGCGCCGCGGAGCCGACAGGGATTTCCAGGAGCGCCGCTTCGGCCGGACTGATGATGATGGCGCGCAGGCGCTGCAGCGCGCGCACCGGGCGGAATCCCGCGCTTTCCAGCGCGGCATAGAGCGACTCTTCCGCGGCCTGGGTCCCGTTGAGAAAACGCAATGGGACCGCGGCGTGATCGATCGCCATCGGCACCCCGTCGGCCAGCCGCAACCGCGACAGTCGATAGACGCTCTCGCCCGGACCGATGCCGAGCATCATCGCCTCCTCCGGAGTGGGAAGGAATGTGCCCTGCTCGATCACGCGCGACGATGCGGTGAGACCACGAAGCTGCATGTCTTCGGTAAAGCTCGTCAGACGCGATAGGGGCTGTTCGACATGCGGCGGATTTCGACGCACGAACGTGCCGGCGCCGTGACGGTGGGCGAGGACGCCCTCGTCGACGAGGCCGGCGATGGCGCGCCTCAACGTCGTGCGCGACACGTCGAGCATCTCGGACAGCTCGCGTTCGCCGGGCAGGACGTCCGTTTCCGCAAAACGACCCGAGGCGATTTCCCGCTTCAACGCCGCGCCAATCGCCTCGAAAAGGGGGGTACGTTCAGCTCTGCTTGGCCGCAGCTCCGACATTCCGCCTCCGACTCCGCGCAGACCGCTAGACAAGAGGTATACACTTGGCCCATAATCCAACACAAGAGGTACACAAGTGGTATCCTTGCGGTTTTCCGCGAGGGATGGCGCCGGTGTTGCCGGTCAGGCGGTCGCCATGGGATGTGAGGATGATCGGCGGACAGATAAGGTTCAACGTAAACGCTGGCATGAAGCCTGGCGAATCAGGAGGGTAGCATGAGAATGGATAGGGCTTGGAAGCGCACCGGAATCGCGATGATCGCGATGATCGCCGGGCTCGCGGCGGCTGAGGCCGGATCGCTCAAAATCGAGAGCTGGCGCAACGACGACGCCGACATCTGGAACTCGAAGATCATTCCGGCCTTCAACAAGCATTATCCCGACATCAAGGTCGAGTTCGCGCCATCCGCGCCCAAGGAATATAACGCCGCGCTCAATGCCCGCCTCGCTGGCGGCACTGCCGGCGACATCATCGCCTGCAGGCCCTTCGACGCCTCGCTTGACCTCTACAACAAGCATCAGCTCGATAGCGTCAACGACCTTGCGGGCATGGTCTAACTTCTCCGATGTCGCCAAGTCGGCATGGACGACCGACGACGGCAAGACGACGTTCTGCGTGCCGATGGCCTCGGTCATCCACGGCTTCATCTACAACGAGGACGCCTTCAAGAAGATCGGCGCCACGCCGCCGAAGACGATGGCCGAGTTCAACGCCATCCTCGAAAAGTTGAAAAAGGACGGGACTTATACGCCAATCGTCATGGGCACCGCCGACCAATGGGAGGCCGCGACGATGGGCTTCCAGAACATCGGGCCCAACTATTGGGACGGCGAGAAGGGCCGCCTCGCGCTGATCGCGGGCAAGGAGAAGTTCACCGATCCGCAATATATAGCCGTGTTCAAGGACCTCGCGTCTTGGGCGCCCTATATGGGCAACGGCTTCCAGGCGCAGACCTACCCCGACAGCCAGAACCTGTTCTCGCTTGGCAAGGGCGCCATCTATCCGGCGGGTTCGTGGGACATCTCGACATTCCGGTCGCAAGCGAAGTTCCCAATGGGAGCATTCCCTCCGCCGCTGCCCGCGGGCGACACCCAGTGCTATATCTCGGATCACACCGACATCGCGATGGGCGTGAACTCCGCGTCCAAGAACAAGGAGGATGCGAAGAAATTCCTTGAATGGCTGACGACGCCCGAATTCGCGACCCTCTACGCTAACGCGCTACCGGGCTTCTTCCCGCTCAGCAAGGATGCGGTGAAGATCGACGACGACCTCGCCGCGACGATGGTCGGATGGCGCAAGGACTGCAAGTCGACCATACGCAACTCGTACCAGATCCTGTCGCGCGGCACGCCTAATCTGGAGAACGAACTGTGGAACGTCTCCGCGCAGGTGATCAACGGAACGGAAACTCCGGAGGCCGCAGGCAAGCAACTGCAGGACGGGCTGGACAAGTGGTATAAGCCCGACATGAAATAGTCCCTGGCGCGTCCTCGCCCGGCGGGTGGCGCGGCGTTAGCGCCGGCCCCGCCGATCGCGAGGCTCGCGTTCGCTTCCTCTCCCGCTTTGGGGAGAGAACCGCGGCGGGCAACTCGGGCGCGAAGAGCCGATGGCCGAACCGATCTCGCAAGTTGTCGCGTCGATGCCCCGGGCACGGTTTGTCGCCCTGATGGCGCTGTTTCTCGGGCCGTCGATCGCCGTCTACACGCTCTTCTCGATCTATCCGCTTATCGCAACCATGGGTCTGTCGACCTACACCACCGACAGCACTGGCGCTTATAGTTTCGTCGGGTTCACCAACTTCGTGACGCTGCTGACCGACTCGCTCTGGTCGAAGCCGTTCTGGAACGCAGCCAAGAACAATCTGATTTTCTTCCTCGTCCACATGGCGGTGCAGAACCCGATCGGGATCGCGCTTGCGGGGCTGCTCAGCCTGCCCGGCCTCAAGCTGAAGGGCCTCTATCGCACGATCATCTTCCTGCCGACGATGCTATCCGTGGTCATCGTCGGTTTTTCCTGGAATTTGATCCTGTCACCGCTCTGGGGCGTCGCCGAAGGCGCCCTCAAGGCGGTGGGGCTAGGCAGTCTGTTCGCGCCCTGGCTCGGCCTTCCGTCAACCGCGCTGGTGACGCTGGCGCTGATCTCGGTCTGGCAATTCGTTGGCATTCCGCTGATGCTGATCTACGCGGCGCTTCTCAACATTCCCGACGAACTTGTCGACGCGGCGCGGGTTGACGGTCTCGGCCATCTTCGCATTTTCCTGCACATCAAGCTGCCGCTCGTGTTGCCCACCATCGGCCTGATCTCGATTTTGACCTTCGTCGGCAACTTCAACGCCTTCGACCTCATCTACTCGGTGAAGGGAGCCCTCGCCGGGCCAAATTTCGCCTCGGATATTCTTGGCACGTTTTTCTATCGCACTTTCTTCGGCAATCAGCTGCAGCTTGGCAACCCGACCATGGGCGCCGCGGTGGCGACCGTGATGTTCTTCATCATCCTCGCGGGGGTGTGCCTTTACCTCTTCATCGTCCAGCGCCGCTTGCGGCGCTACGCGTTTTAGGAAAGCGGGCGATGGTCAAGCAACGCGTCCAGACCCTTGGCGTCCACGCCATCCTGATCGCCTATAGCGCGCTTGCGCTCGGACCGATCCTTCTGGTGGTGATGAATTCGTTCAAGACCCGCAACGCGATCTTCGGCGCGCCGCTCGCTCCGCCGAGCGCGGCGACCTTCTCCCTCATCGGCTACGCAAAGGTGTTCAGCGCCTCCCATGTGGGAACCTATTTCGTCAATTCGCTGATTGTGACGATGGTCAGCATGGCGCTCGTGCTGTTGTTCGGCGCGATGGCGGCCTGGGCGCTGACCGAATACCGATTTCGCGGCTCGACGGCGGTAGCGCTGTTTCTGTCGATCGGGATCATGGTGCCGATCCGTCTCGGCTCGGTCGCGATTCTCACGATGATGCGCAACGCAGGCCTCAACGACACGCTGACAGCGCTGATCCTGGTCTATGTCGCGCAAGGCTTGCCGATGTCGGTCTTCATCCTGAGCGAGTTCGTCCAGCAAATTCCGAGGGACCTGCGTGACGCGGCGCGCTGCGACGGCGTGCCGGAGACCCGCATCTTCTTCGAGGTGATCGCGCCGCTGCTAAGGCCCGCGATCGCCACCGTCGCGGTCTTCACCATCGTTCCGATCTGGAACGATCTCTGGTTCCCGCTGATCCTAACCTCGTCGGACTCGACGCACACCATCACGCTCGGCGTCCAGCAGTTCCTCGGCCAGTACATCACCGACTGGAACTCGGTTCTCGCGGCGCTGTCGATGGCGATCCTGCCGGTCGTGGCGATCTATGTCATCTTCTCGCGACAGCTGATCAGCGGCCTCACCGCCGGCGCGGTCAAATAGGACGAGATTCGGTATGGCGAATCTGCGCATCGACAATCTCAACAAGAGCTATGGGACGGCGCGCGTGCTGAGCGACATCGGCCTTTCGATCGAAGATGGCGAATTCGTCGTTTTGGTCGGCCCCTCGGGCTGCGGCAAATCCACGCTTCTGCGGATGATCGCCGGGCTCGACGCGCCAACCTCGGGCGACATTCTCATCGGCGGCAAACTCGTCAATGCGCTCGCGCCCGCCGAGCGAAAAATTGCGATGGTGTTCCAGTCCTATGCGCTCTACCCGCACATGGACGTGCGCAAGAACATGACCTTCGGACTCAAGTTCACCGGCGTCGCGGCCGCAGAGCGCGACCGGCGGGTCGCCGAGGCGGCGCGGATGCTGCGTCTCGAGGAGCTGCTTGCCCGATACCCGCGCGACCTCTCGGGCGGTCAGCGCCAGCGCGTAGCGATCGGCCGGGCGATCGTGCGCGAGCCCGACGTCTTCCTGTTTGACGAGCCCTTGTCGAATCTCGATGCGGCGCTGCGCGTCTCGACCCGAGTCGAAATCGCCCGCCTGCACCGGCTTTTGGGAGCGACGATGGTTTATGTCACCCACGATCAGATCGAGGCGATGACCCTCGCCGACCGTATTGTGGTGATGAACCTCGGCCGTATCGCCCAGGTCGGCAAGCCGCTCGAGCTCTATTACTCGCCCGCGAATTTGTTTGTCGCCGGATTCATCGGCTCGCCGGCCATGAACTTCTTTCCGGCAGAGGTCGAGAGCGTCGAAGGCGGCAAGATGCGGATCGCCGGCGGCGCGATCGCTGCGTTCGCCTTGCCCGCCGGACCATTCAAGCCTGGCGCGCGTCTCACCATCGGCGTGCGCCCTGAGCACCTAGCGCCTGTTGCGGGCGGCGACTTCGCCACCACCGGCGTGGTCGAGCTCGTCGAACGGCTGGGCGAAGCGTCATACGCGCACGTGCGGCGCGCCGACGACAAGATGATGGTCGCCGAAATCCGCGGCCGGCGGACGCCGGCTCCCGGCGAACCTGTAACATTGTCCGCGCCGGCGGAGGACGTTCATGTGTTCGACGCGGAAGATCGTCGGGTGGAGATGGGAGCCTGAGCACGCCAACCGCAGGCCCGGTCGTTGCAATCGACTGCGCTCCCCATCAGGCCTAGGGGCGCCGCCTCGCCTGTCGGAGAGGCGGTGAGCCGTCTCTGCTACGCGAATACGAGCTCCTTCGCCTCCGGCGCCTCGATCCCGAGTTCCTCACGGAACGCCTGCAAAGCTTGCAGGAGGCCTTCACCAGTATCGAACAGCCCTGCGTAGCTCATCGTGCCGCCGATCCGCCGCGGCCTGCCGATGAGCTGCGGATTGCACCCGACGGCCTTCAGGACGCGGTAGATCCGGGCATCGAACACCGAGACGATCTGAGTCAGGCCAGCGATGATCGCGACCTCTCCGATGCCCGCGATCAGCTCGCTGAGCACGAAGTTCACGCCATTGCGACTACGCTCTGGCTGGCCATCAACGGCGACGGCGCAAATGCGCGAGCTTTCCCAGATTGTCGCGCTTTCGATGTATTCGCCTTCGTCGAGCAGATACGGAAAAACATCGCGCAACATGTTCGGCCCGGTAGTTGGCAACAGTCGCAATGATCCCCAGTACTCATTGGTTTTAGGATCGACAGACACTAGGTATAGCGGATTTGCATCATCAAACTTGTCCCGCTCGTACCCATTTTTTACCGTGACATCCCAGCCGAGCCGTTCTGAGAAGGTAAGCGCCCTATTGCGGAACATCGCGTTCATTTCACTTGGAAACAACGACGCCCGCGAACCTTCAATAAGCTTTAACATCGTGGCCTCTCCCTTGCTACGAGACCACAGGATGTTAGACGTAAATTGCCAAGCGACAATACCACATAGTAGCTGAGTTGACAGTCACAAGAATCACTTAATCTCACTTGAACGCCGATCCCTGGAGAGCCTTTGCGGGAATCACGCCGGTGGCAATTGCAACGCCGACCGCGTGGGTTAGATTGGCGCAATTCAATTTGTGGCGCGCGGTATCTAAATAGCTCTTCACGCTGCCAAAGGATATATTCAAAATATCAGAAATATCCTGATACGTCTTTCCCCTGGCGGCCCAGATGAGACATTGTTCTTCCCTTTTCGACAGCTTCACTGGCGCACTACTTAGTTTCAAATTGACACTTGCGGCAGAATCAATTAGAACTGAAATCAATTGAAGTTTGACCATATTGTTTTTCTTGAATTGCTGCCATTCAGTCTTCGTATGATTGCTGGTGAAAGAGACCAATGAATAAACACCCCGCCGATTCCGCACCGGGACGGAAATCCCGTTGCGTCCAACGTCGTGGCTCACCGCATCGGCGAAAAACGCTTGCATAGCTGGATCGTCGCGCGGCAACTCATCCCAATCGAAGGGAAGAACCGCTTTACTTCCGTTCGCGACGACGGGGTCTATAAGCACATATTGCTTGAGAAAATAGCGTGTTTGCCACTGAAAGGAATAAGTGACGGTTCCAGTCAGCAAGCTGGCGTCTGAGCTTTTATCTGGAGCAAATCGCATATAAGCAATGTGACTCACGCCGATGTCGATCGCGATCGCCTTTAGGGTCTCCTCGAGATCCTGCTCGTTATATCCAAGGATCGTATCCGTGAGTCTTATTGCCGCCGATTCGATCGTGATACTGGGCATGGGCGCGCGCCACTGAATATTCATGACTCAATTACCAGAACAGCAGACCTCGCTCCGTTGCGGACGTATCGAAGGATTGAAGCGACCACCGGGTCAATTCTCCCGGTCACTTTTCTGCGTCGCAGCAGATAGCGATTTGTGTCGAACCGATCGATTCGCGCGTCTAGTGTCTTCGCCTCTTTGGACACACACGCCTCCCGCAAACCCTCTCCCGTGCTCATCTACCACATTAAACCCCGCGCAATCAACAATTATGTGGAGGCAGAACGGAGAACATTACCGGACAGGCCGTAAAATGCCGCGGCCTCGCTTGGGCAGCCGCAAGCCGCCAATGCTACAATGACAAGCGGAAGAGGTGCGCGAAAATGTCGCACGGCGGCGTCGACTTGCGTCGCTTCGCCCTGGGCCAATCATGGAGCGGAGGCAATGAACGTCAACGAGCTCGTGGCGATCGACGTCCACACGCACGCGGAGGTCTCGTGCCGACAGCCAGCGGACGCATTGTGGCAACCGTATGAGGACGCTGCAAACAAATACTTCAAGGCCGGCAAGCGCCCAACGATCGCCGAAACCATCGCCTACTACCGCGAGCGCCGTATCGGGCTAGTGATGTTCACTGTCGACAGCGAATTCGAAGTCGGCGCCAGGCGGATCTCCAACGACGAAGTTGCGGAAGCCGCCGCCGCCAACGACGACATCATGATGGCCTTCGCCTCCATCGATCCGCACAAGGGCAAGATGGGCGTGCGCGAGGCGCGCGATCTCATCGGGGCGGGAGTCGTCAAGGGGTTCAAGTTTCACCCGACCGTGCAAGGCTTCTTCCCCAATGATCGCATGGCCTATGGCCTCTACGAGGTCATCGCCGAGCATAAGCTGCCGGCGATCTTTCACAGCGGCCACTCCGGCATCGGCACCGGCATGCCGGGCGGCGGCGGCCTGCGCCTCAAATATTCGAACCCGATCCATGTCGACGACGTCGCGGTCGACTTCCCCGACATGACCATCATCATCGCCCATCCGTCCTGGCCGTGGCAGGACGAAGCGCTCTCGGTCTGCCTGCACAAGCCCAATGTCTTCATCGACCTCTCCGGCTGGAGCCCGAAGTACTTTCCCCCGCAGCTCGTCCAGCACGCCAACGGCCAGCTCAAGACCAAGATGCTGTTCGGCTCGGACTTCCCGCTGATCCAGCCCGACCGATGGATCAAGGACTTCCTCGAGGCCGGCTTCAAGCCCGAGGTGCACGACCTCATCCTGAAACAGAACGCCATCCGCGCGCTCAAGATCGCCGCAGCTTAAGCCCCCTCGCGCGATGACGGTTTTTCGATGGATCGAGAAGGTCGGCGGCGAAGTTGTCGCCGGTGGCAAGCGCCTGGAGACGCTGAGCTTTGGCCCGCGGCCGGACCAAGCGCCGACGATCGTCATGCTGCACGAGGGGCTCGGCTGCGTCGCCCTCTGGCGCGACTTTCCGGCTCGCGTCGCCGCCGCGACCGGCTGGGGGGTCTTCGCCTATTCGCGCGCCGGCTATGGCGGATCGGATCCGGTCGATCTGCCGCGCCCGCTCGACTACATGACGCGCGAGGCGCGTTTGAGCCTTCCTCCGGTGCTCGAGGCAATCGGCTTCGAGCGCGGAATTCTGCTTGGACACAGCGACGGCGCCTCGATCGCGGCGATCTACGCCGGCGAGCCGTTCACCGGCCGTGTCGGCGGGATCGTCCTGATCGCGCCCCATGTCTTCACTGAGGCGCCGGGCCTGGCCGCGATTGCGGAAGCGCGCCGCGCCTATAAGGAGGGCGACCTGCGCGCAAGGCTCGCCAAATACCACGCCAATGTCGACAGCGCGTTTTGGGGCTGGAACGGCGCCTGGCTCGATCCGGAGTTCCAGGCCTGGAACATCGAGGACGCGGTTGGCCGCTGGCGCGTACCCGCGCTTCTGATTCAGGGCGTCGACGATCCTTATGGAACCCTGGCGCAAATCCGTGCGATCGAAGCCCGATCGGCCGCACCGGTGACGAGCCTCATTCTCGAACGCTGCCGCCATTCGCCCCAGGCCGAGCAGCCGCACGCGACGCTCGGTGCGATCGTCAGGTTCTGCGCTGGGGTCGCATCCTCAGAGCGCGGGTGAGGCGCGCGTTGAGTTGCTTGGCTTCATGTGAGGCAACCGAGGCCCTCGCTTCAAGGGGCGTTGCCGATCATCAGGTAGCCCCCGCCGCGCCAGATGACCTCGTAGCGGCTGTCGTTCAGGACGCGGCGGCCGATCTCGGCGATGTCGATGTTCCGATGGCGTTCGATCAGACCGGCGAAATCGTCGCCCATGCTCATGAGCTTGGAAGCGGTCCAGCGGTCAAGTCCCGGGAAGCCCAGCCGATGGCCGAAGTCAAGGAAGTCAGGCTTCTCGTCGGCGACGACCACAGGGGCGCCGGGCTTCGCGACCCGCGCCATCTCGCGAAGCGCCGCCTCGGGGTCGTTGAAATGGTTGAACCCGCCGTTGCTCAGCACCGCGTCGAACTCGCGGTCACGGAAGGGCATGTCCTCGGCTTCGCCTAAAACGAGTTGGAGATCGCGGCCGAAGTTACGGCGCTGGCAAGCGGCGAGTTGGGTCGTGGAGATGTCGATGCCGACGATCGACCAGTCCTCGGGGAGCCAGCTCGTGTAGACGCCGTCGCCTACGGCGACGTCGAGCAGGCGGAGGCCGGGGGACTTCGGCAGATGTCTAAGGACCACGTCGCGCGCCCGCCTCTCGCCGCCGTTCAAGACCCAGAATAAACGCTCCCAGAACCGGACTTTCGGCCAGAGCTTGCCGTTGTAAAAGTCAGCCGCGATCCTGTTGTCGTCGGCCGGGGTGTCGCGGACGATGAGCACGCCGTCGCGGATGGGGAGACTCGCGCCACACCCTTCAGCGTCGCAGTCGAAGCCGGCTTCCGCCCGATGCAGGACGCCGTGGCAGCGAGGGCAGCGGAGCGGTCCCGGGTCGGACGTCCAGGCGCCCGGCGATAGTCTGGTGATCGTCGCTATTCGCTTCAGTCCTCCCGTACGTTGACGAGACAGGACCCGAGCCTTTTCCAGGTCCGGCAGCGGTCCGGCCAGACCAGAGATTTTCGGGTTTCCGGCGATACTGGGGTTTTCCGGTGACATCGGGGTTCCGTTGAGGGTTTTCCGGGGCGTTTCCGGATTCCCCGGTTCGTCCCTGGAGCTGTTGTAGATCTTGCCGTAATCCTGCGAGCGCGTAGATGTATATAACATGATTTCTGAATTTCGCAATGAAATTGCGAGGGAATGGTGCGCGAAGCGCGAGACGCCTGCCGGTCTCGCCGGTCGCCTGAGCGGCCGGCAGGGTATGGCAGAGCGCGAAGCAACACGCGCGATCTCGCGGGTTCGGCAGCGCGGCCAAATAGCGCCAAGCAAGACCAAACCCAACCAAGCTCGTCCAAATAATATTGCTTGGA
>CAWANG010000004.1:0-66374 GCA_963783175.1 uncultured Alphaproteobacteria bacterium | reverse complement strand
GCGCGCGCATCGTCGGCGTCAAGACCGACGCATTCGCGATCGACGTCAATAGCGACGGCTCCAAGGGCTATTATTCGGTGTTCTATGTGCTGGCGAAATCGCCCTATCAGAAGATCGAGGACCTCAACGGCAAGGCGATGGCGTTCGTCGATCCGAACTCAACTTCGGGCAATAACATGCCGCGGTTCGTGCTCGATCGGATGGGCATCGATCCCGACAAGTTCTTTGCCAAGACAGTGTTCGCCGGCAGCCACGAGAATGCGGTGCTGGCGCTCGCCCAGGGCACGGTCGACGTAGCCGCCAACTGGTGGAACGCTCCTGACGACTCCAATCTGACCCGTATGCTCAACAAGGGCATGCTGAAGAACGCGGACGGCTCGCCGATGACCAAGGACGACTTCCGCATCATCCTCAAGTCCGACATGATCATCAACTCGCCCTATGCCTATCTTTCCGACTTGCCCGACGATCTGAAGGCGGCGATTTCGAAGGCATTCCTAGAGGCGGCCGCCAAGGACAAGGCGGATTACGACCGCCTCTCCGACGGCAAGAACCAGCCATGGCAGCCGATTACGGACGCCGACTACGACAAGACGGTCGAACTGGTGAAGTTCGTCGATGAACTGCGCAAGAAAAAGAGCTGACCGGGTCCCTGTGGGGACGGACGGCCGCTCGCCTCTGTCCGCATGCCGGCGTTGAGGCGATGCCTGGCGCCGTCGTCCTGCTGCCCGATCGCCAGTTAGAGTCGCTCAAAGAGGGGTATAGGCGCGCGGCGCGCGCCAGGCGGCTGCAGCTGATCGCCGGCGCAGCCCTGCTCGTGGTTCTGATCGGATTGTCCGCGATCCAGGCTGAGGTCGATCTCAGGACCTTCTTCGCCAAGATCGGTGGATTTGCCAGCTATTTCGACCGCATGGCGACGCTCGACTCCGGCGCCAGGGTCTGGACCGACCCGGCCGCATGGTTCTGGAGCTTCAAGCGGTCGGCGCGATTGATCGGCGAGACGATCCTGATGGCCTATGTCGGCACGCTGACCGGCATAATCGTCGCCTTTGCCCTCAATTTCGTCGCCTCCCCCAATCTCACCGGGCGAGCGTGGCTCGTGTTCGCGGCCCGCCGGATGCTCGAATTCTGCCGCACCGTCCCCGACATCGTGTTCGCGCTCATCTTCGTCGTCGCCTTCGGCCTCGGCCCACTGCCGGGCGTGCTCGCGCTCGCCCTTCACACTGCCGGAGCGCTCGGCAAGCAGTTCTTCGAGACGACCGAGAACATCGACATGAAGCCGGTCGAGGGCTTAAGGGCAGTCGGCGCGTCCTACACCCAGGTGATCCGCTATGCCGCGCTGCCGCAGGTGCTTGCCAGTTTTGCCAGTTTCGCGCTGCTGCGGTTCGAGATCAACGTGCGCGGCGCGACGGTGCTCGGCTTCGTCGGCGCGGGCGGGATCGGCCAAGACCTGATGGAAGCGATTCGGAAATTCTACTATTCCGACGTCAGCGCGATCCTGGTCCTGATCATCGCTGTGGTGATGACGATCGACATCGCGACCCAATATCTGCGCAGGGCGCTCATAACGGAGGGCCGCTGAGCCATGGGCGAGACGAGGGCGGCGATTGACGTTGCGGCGGTTCGAGCCCGCCATGAGGCGCTGTTTGCGCCAAACTGGCGCCGGCGCGCCCTCGTCGTCGGCGTAATCGCCGCCATGACCGCGCTGTATGCTGGCGCTTTCGCCACTTTCGACGTCCCGTGGGCGCGCATCGTTCCCGGCTTCAGGCAGCTCGTGTGGTTCGTTGGCGAGATGTTTCCGCCCGACCCCGGCGAGCATCTCGTCACCTATCTCAACGCGCTCGGCGAAACGCTGGCCATCGCGCTCCTTGGCACGCTGCTCGGCGCCCTCCTCGCCTTGCCGCTCGGCGCGCTTGCGGCGCGTAACGTGGTCCCGTCGGCCCTGTTTCGGCTGCCGATCAAGCGCTTCTTTGACGCGGTGCGCGGCGTCGACACCCTGATCTGGGCGCTGATCTGGATCAACGTGGTCGGCCTTGGCCCGTTTGCCGGGGTGCTTGCGATCGCGACCTCGGATTTCGGCGCGCTCGGCAAACTGTTCGCGGAAATCATCGAGTCGGCCGACGCAAAACAGCCCGAAGGGGTGCGGGCGGCCGGCGGGCGGCGCTGGACGGAGGTCCGATTCGGCATCATGCCGCAGGTGCTGCCGGTGATCGCCGGACAAATCCTCTATTTCATCGAATCGAACACCCGCTCCGCCACGATTATCGGGGTGGTCGGCGCAGGCGGGATCGGGCTCTATCTGTCGGAGCAGATTCGGGTGTTGGAGTGGCGGCAAGTCTCCTTCCTCATCTTTTTGATTCTTCTCTCCGTCACCGCGATCGACTTCATTTCCGGCAAGCTGCGCGCAGCGATCGCCGGCCGCCGTGTGGCCCCCGCCTGACGGGCAAGGTAGAACCTCGTCGATCGCCAAGAGGGAGTCGACATGCTCGAGGATCAATCGGCCGAGGATGAGACCGCCGCGCGCCGGCGCGCGATGGGGTTATTGGCCCGCGCGCTCTCGAGCGAACTGACGGAGCCGCTCAAACAGCGCTTTGCCGATCATGGGGCGAAGGATTTGAAGCGGGTCGAAACGGGCCTGGTGATGCTGCGCGGCCGGGCCGGGGGCGATGGCGCGTCCTTCAATCTGGGCGAAGCCACGGTCACCCGCGCGGTGGTCGAATTGCCGGGCGGCGAGCGGGGATATGCGCATGTTCTGGGCCGCGACGCCAACCGGGCACGGCTGGCGGCGATCTTCGACGCGCTGTGGCAGAAGCCGCATCAGCGCCGGATGGTGGAGACCTGCGTGCTCGCGCCGGTCGCCTCGCGGCTCGAGGCCGAGCGCGCAAGGAGAAGCGCCGAAGTCGCCGCCACCCGGGTCGATTTCTTCACGCTCAAGCGCGGCGAGGACGAGCCATGATCGCGCTCGCGTTCGCCGATCCGGCGGTCGAATCCCAAGCGGCGTTTCGCGCGATCCTCAAGGCGATCGCTTCGCCGGGCGCGATCGAATCTTGCGGGCGCGGTCTCGCGCCGCCCTCGCCGCTTTCGCCAGCCGCCGCGGCGGCGATCCTGACGCTGGCCGATTTCGAGACCCCGCTCTGGATCGCTCCTTCGCTGGCGACGAGCGGCGAGGCGGTCGCCTATCTCAAATTCCACACCGGCGCTTCGCTCGCCGCCTCGCCCGATCAGGCCGCCTTCGCGCTCATCGACCTCGAATTGGACGGCTTCGATCTGACGAGCTTCGCCCAGGGCGCGCCGGACTATCCCGACCGCTCGACCACCGTCGTCGTTGAGACGCGCTCGCTCGCGGGCCGGCCGGGGATCAGGATTGCCGGTCCCGGCGTGCGCGGGACGGCGGAAATCGAATTCGGGCCGATGCCCGGGGACTTTCTCTCCCAGTGGCGGGCGAACCATTCGCGGTTTCCGCTTGGGGTCGATCTAATCCTGGCTCACGGAACCGAGCTTGCGGTTCTGCCGCGCTCGGTCCGCGTCACGGGAGGCGAATGATGTATGTGGCGGTCAAAGGCGGCGAGCGGGCGATCCGCAACGCCCATGCGCTGCTCGCCGAGCGACGGCGCGGCAATCGCGACATGCCCGAGATTTCGGCCGCCCAGATCGACGAACAGCTCGCGCTCGCCGTCGATCGTGTGATGAGCGAGGGCTCGCTTTACGATCGCGGCGTCGCGGCGCTGGCGATCAAACAGGCGCGGGGCGATCTGATCGAGGCGATCTTTCTGGTCCGCGCGTATCGCACCACGCTGCCGCGGTTCGGGTTTGCCGAGCCGATCGACACCGCCGCAATGAGGCTGAGCCGCCGCGTCTCCGCCACCTACAAGGACTTGCCCGGCGGACAGGTGCTGGGGCCGACGTTCGACTATTCCCACCGCCTGATCGACTTCGATCTCGAGACCGAGGGCATATCCGCGCCGGCGCCAGCCGCGCCCGCGGCCCGAACGGGCGCGCAAAGTCCCTCGCCGCGGGTCACCGATCTCATCGCCCGCGACGATCTGATCGAGCGCGAGGCCGCGGCGCCGGCGGGCGCGACGGTCTCCGATATCACTCGCGACGCGCTCGCTTTTCCCGCCACGCGGGACGCCCGGCTGCAAAATCTGGCTCGCGGCGACGAGGGTTTCCTCCTCGGTCTCGCCTACTCGACTCAGCGCGGCTACGGCCGCACCCATCCGTTCGTCGGCGAGATCCGATTCGGCGAGGCGGCGGTCGAAATGTTCATCGAGGATGTTGGCTTCGCCGTATCAATCGGCGACATCGCGGTCACCGAATGTCAGATGGTCAACCAGTTCACCGGCGGCGGCGGGCGCCCAGCGCGCTTCACCCGCGGCTATGGCCTCGCCTTCGGGCAGAGCGAACGCAAGGCGATGTCGATGGCCCTCGTCGACCGCGCGCTCCGCGCCGACGAATTCGGCGAAGAACGCAAGGGCCCGGCGCAGGACGAGGAGTTCGTGCTCTCGCATTCCGACAACGTCCAGGCGACCGGCTTCGTCGAGCACCTCAAGCTGCCCCATTACGTCGACTTCCAAGCGGAGCTGGCCCTGCTGCGCGAGCTGCGCCGGGCCGGGGACGCGGCCGCGGAGGCCGCCGAGTGACCGCGCGTGCCTATAACTTTGCCTATCTCGACGAGCAGACCAAGCGCATGATTCGGCGCGCGATCCTGAAGGCGATCGCCATTCCCGGCTATCAGGTCCCGTTCGCTTCGCGCGAAATGCCGATGCCTTACGGCTGGGGAACTGGCGGCGTCCAGGTCACCGCCGCGATCCTCGGACCTGACGACCTGCTCAAGGTGATCGACCAGGGCGCCGACGACACAACCAACGCGGTCTCGATTCGAGCCTTCTTCGTCACCACCGCCGGCGTCAGGACGACGACGGACACGCGTGAGGCGACGATCATCCAGACGCGCCACCGGGTTCCCGAGACGCCGCTGAAGGAAGGCCAAATCCTCGTCTATCAGGTGCCAATCCCGGAGCCGCTGCGCTACCTCGAGCCGCGCGAGACGGAGACCCGCACCATGCACGCGCTCGGCGAATATGGCGTCATGCATGTCAAGCTCTACGAGGACATTTCACGCCACGGGCATATCGCGACCACCTACGCCTATCCGGCGCGGGTCGCCGGCCGCTACATCATGGACCCCTCGCCGATCCCGAAATTTGACAACCCGAAGCTCGACGATTGTCCGGCGCTCCAGCTCTTCGGCGCCGGGCGCGAGAAGCGCATCTACGCGATTCCGCCCCATACCCGCGTGATGCCGCTCGATTTCGAGGATCACCCGTTCGAGCGCACCAAGTTCGATTCGGCCTGCGCGCTCTGCGGGGCGACCAACTCGTATCTCGACGAGGTGGTGACCGACGATGGCGGCGGGCGAATGTTCGTCTGCTCGGACACCGACTATTGCGAAAAGCGGCAGGCCGCCGAGCAGAAGGACGCCGCCGAATGAGCGACGTCCTGCTCGCCGCCGAGAGCCTCTACAAGCGCTTCGGCGCAATCGAAGCGTGTCGTGACATATCCTTCGAGATCGAGGAGGGCGAAGCGCTCGCGATCGTCGGCGAGTCGGGATCTGGCAAGACGACGCTGCTCAATTTGATCGCCGGCCTTGCGGCGCCGGACGCGGGCGAGGTCCGCTATCGCCTGCGCGACGGCGCCGTTCGCGACCTCTCCTCGCTGTCGGAAGCCGAGCGGCGGGCCTTGATGCGGACCGATTGGGGCTTCGTTCACCAGGACGCCGCGCGGGGCCTGCGCATGAACGTATCGGCCGGCGGCAACATCGGCGAGCGCCTGATGGCGCTCGGCGACCGCCACTACGGGCGCATTCGCGCGGCGGCCGCCCGATGGCTCGAGCGCGTCGAGATCCCGGCCGACCGCCTCGACCACCCGCCGTGGACCTATTCCGGCGGCATGCGCCAGCGATTACAGATCGCCCGCAATCTCGTCATATCACCGCGCCTGGTGTTCATGGACGAGCCGACCGGGGGCCTCGACGTTTCGGTCCAGGCGAGGTTGCTCGATCTCATCCGCGGCCTCATCGCCGAGATGGGGCTCGCGGTCGTGCTGGTCACGCACGATCTCGCCGTCGCCCGTTTGCTCTGCAACCGGATACTGGTCATGAAGGGCGGCGAGGTGATCGAGAGCGGACTCACCGATCGCGTGCTCGACGATCCGCAGACGCCATATGCGCAATTGCTCGTTTCATCGGTGCTCGCGGTATGATGAAGCCGCGGACAAATGAGCTGCTCGTCGTCGAGGGTCTCGACAAAACGTTCACGCTTCATCTGCACGGGGGGATAAGGCTGCCGGTGGTCAATGGGGTTGGATTCGCCGTGCGGCGCGGCGAGTGCGTCGTCCTCGGTGGCCCGTCGGGCGTCGGCAAATCCTCAATCCTCAAGATCGCCTTCGGCACCTACAGCCCCGACTCCGGACGCATCCTGCTGGCCGACGGCGACCGCTTTCTCGACATCGCCGCTGCGAGCCCGCGCGAGGTGATCGGCGCGCGGCGGCGTATCATGGGATATGTCAGCCAATTCCTGCGCGTCATCCCGCGCGTCGCCGCCATCGACATTGTCGCCGCCGCGGCCCGAGAGGCCGGTCTCGAGCCTGAGGCGGCGCGCGCCCGCGCGGCCTCGCTCATGTCCCGTCTCAATCTGCCCGCGCGTCTCTGGCGGCTGCCGCCGGCGACATTCTCAGGCGGCGAGCAGCAACGGGTCAATATCGCGCGCGGCTTCGCCGGCGACCATAAGCTGCTCATTCTCGACGAGCCAACCGCCTCCCTCGACGCCGAGAACCGCGACGCCGTGGTCGAATTGATCGCCGAGCGGCGCGCCCGCGGCGCCGGGTTCCTCGCCATCTTCCATGACGAAGACGTTCGCGCCCGCTTAGCGGACCGGCTGATCGACGTCACGGCGTTTTCCGCCCATGAAGCCGCATGAGCGCCGCTTCGGCCCCTCGCCTCGCTTCGACCCGCTTAAGCGAGGCGCCGCTCGTGCATCCGACCGCCGAGGTCGTCGGCGGCTCGCTCGGGCGCTTCACCGAGATTGCCGAGCGGTGCGTCGTTCTGGAGACGACGCTCGGCGATTATTCGTACCTGATGCAGGACGCGCAGACCTGGGCCGCCCGAATCGGCAAGTTCGTCAACGTGGCGTCCTACACACGCATCAATGCGCCCAACCATCCGGTCTGGCGCGCCACGCTGCACCATTTCACCTATCGCGCCAACGACTATTGGCCGGACGCGAGTCGCGACGAAAGCATCTTCGACTGGCGGCGCGAAAACCAGGTGATCATCGGCCATGACGTCTGGATCGGCCACGGGGCGACAATCCTGCCGGGCGTCACCGTCGGCAACGGAGCCGCGGTCGGCGCGGGCGCAGTCGTGACGCGCGACGTCGAACCTTACGTTATTGTCGGCGGGGTTCCCGCCCAGCCGATCAAGCGGCGGTTTTCGCCCGAGATCGGCCAGACGCATGGACGCACTCGCCTGGTGGGACTGGAGCCATCCGGCATTGCGGGCGGCGCTGGAGGATTTCCGTACCCTCTCCGTCGAGACGTTCCTCGAGAAATACGGGGCTTGAGCGATGGAATTCCTCGACGGAGTAGCAACATGGTTCCGCAACGCGCGGATCGTGACCGCTGATCGGGTCTTCATCGGCTTCCTCGAAGTGCGGGACGGCCTCATCGAGGCGATCGGCGAGGGTCCCTCCGCCGGCCCGGGGATCGATTTTCAGGGCGACTATCTCCTGCCCGGCCTGATCGAACTGCACACCGACCATCTCGAATCCCACTACGTTCCGCGGCCCGCGGTGACGTGGCACGCCGGCAGCGCAGTGCTGGCGTATGACGCGCAGATCGCCGCGGCGGGTATCACGACGGTGTTCGATTCATTTCGGGTCGGAGTCGACGAATATGACGCGGGCGCCCAACTTGGCGACGAGGTCGCTCCGCTCGCCGAGGCCGTTCGCCGGGCGGCGGACGCCGGGCTCATGCGCGCCGACCATCTCACCCACCTGCGCTGCGAGGTCCCGGCGCTGAACGTCGTCGAGTCCCTGGACGCGCTTCTGGCTGCGCATTCCGCCGATCTCATCTCGCTCATGGACCACACGCCGGGACAGCGTCAGTTCCGCGATCTCGAAAAATATTTCATCTATTACTCCGGCAAATCGGGACGGTCCCAAGCCGATCTCGCAGAGGTGGCCAGGGAGCGCCAGAAAGTCGGCCAGGCGCGCGCGCTCGAAAACCGGCCGCGGATCGTCGAGATCGCGAAGGCGCGCGGCATAGCGCTTGCCAGCCACGACGACACGACGGCGGAGGAAGTTGCCCTCGCCCATCGGGACGGCGTGACGATCGCCGAGTTCCCGACCACGCTTGAAGCGGCGGCGGCGTCGAGGGCCGCCGGTATGGCGACGGTGATGGGCGCGCCGAACGTCGTGCGCGGCGGCTCGCATTCCGGCAACGCCTCGGCGCGGGAGTTGGCCGAAGCAGGCCATCTCGACATCCTCTCGTCCGACTATGTGCCCGCCGCGCTGCTCATGGCCGCGTTCCGACTCGCCGATACGCCCGCTGTGGGCGGCCTCGCCGGGGCGATCCGGCTCGTCAGCAAGGCGCCGGCAGAGGCGACGGGCTTGAAGGATCGAGGCGAGGTCGCGATGGGCCGCCGCGCCGACCTCTTGCGGGTGGCGACCCACGATGGCGAGCCGGTCGTGCGCGCGGTCTGGCGGGAGGGACGCCGCGTCGCGTGAGCGGAAATTCAGGTCTTCGAGCCAAGGCGCGTCCAGTGCATGCTCTGACACACCAGGCCGCCCAACATACACCCCTCGGTCGTCATGCGCGCGCCAGCGACATGGACCTGCATTGTGTAATGTCGATCACGCCTTCGGTCGAAAGCGGAGCCTGACCAACGCTCAGCCCCGGTTGGCTTCAGATTGGCGACAAGCGTGTCGCCGACCTTTTCGCCTGAGTGGCCGGGCCTGACCCAGGTGTTGACCCCGCAAAATTCCGCGCCGCAGGGTTCGACCCGGATATGGGTCTTGCCGTCGCCGCGCGCCCAATTGCCTAAAAAGGCCGGACTGCCCGCGGCCGCGGCGCTTGCCGATGCGAGCGCCGCGAGCGTCCCTGCCAAGACCCCCGCCCTAGAGATCGCGCGCGCCGCCTGCCGCATCGCTCGTCGTGGATTCGGCGTGGCGGGGCGGGTTGGCGTGTTCGACACAATAGAGACCGACATCGGTTACCCCTTCCAGAAATCCCGCGGCGCAATAGCACAAGTAATAGTCCCACAGGCGGCGGAAGCGTTCGTCAAATCCGAGCGCCGCGATCTCTCCCCAGCCGGCGTGGAACCGGCGGCGCCATTCCGCAAGCGTTCGCGCGTAGGAAAGACCGAACGATTCGTGGCTCACAAGCCGCAGTCCGGCCTGCTCGAATTGTTGATGGAGAATGGTCTTGGACGGCAGGCAGCCTCCCGGAAATATATAGCGCTGGATGAAATCGACGCTGCGGCGGTAATCGTCGAAATGTTCTTCGGCGATGGTGATCATCTGCAGGACCGCCCGCCCGCCCGGCTCGAGGCAGCCAGCGATCTTGCCGAAGTAGTTCGGCCACCAGGCTTCGCCGACCGCCTCGGCCATTTCAATCGAGACGATGCGATCGAACCGGCCTTCGATGTCCCTATAGTCCTGCAACCGAAAATCGACCTGAGACGCTGAGCCGCGAGCAGCGGCGAGGTCGCGGGCGAAATCGAATTGCGCGGGCGAGAGCGTCAATCCGGTGACGTGGGCTGCGCCGGCCTCCTTCAGACGCACCGCCAACGTCCCCCAGCCACTACCAATCTCCAGGATCCGTTCGCCGCCCCTGATATCGAGCAGTTCGCGGACGCGCTCGATCTTCCGCGATTGGGCGGCCTCAAGCGTCGGGGTCGAGCCGTCCCAGAGAGCGCACGAGTAGAGCATCGCTTCATCGAGCCACAGGCGGAAAAAATCGTTGCCGAGATCGTAATGGGCGATGATGTTGCGAGCGCTTCCGCGCTTGGTGTTGGCGTTCAGGAGATGCCGAAAGCGGAACGCCGTACGGGAGAAAGACGAACCTTTGGCGGCGCCGCCGATCGCATGGAGGTTGCGCGCCGCAAGCCGCATGAGCGCGGTCAAGTCCAGGCTCGAGCAGTCGCCGTCGATCCACGCCTGGGCAAAGCCAATGTCGCCGCCGGTAAAAAGGCGCCGAAGCGCGCGCCAACGGTGCAGGACCACGCTCGCTTCCGGGCCGGGTTCGCTGCCGACCCTGACAAACTTTTGTCCGGATGGCAGGGTCACGCTGAGCGAGCCGTAGCGCAGGCGCTCAAGAAGGCGGCCCAATATGCGCACCCGCGGGTCCCAGCCGCGGCTCAACATTTGCAGCCTTTCGCCCGCGCCGGCCAGGCGCGTATTCTCGACCTGAGTCATGACCGCCAGACCCTAGTGGTTCGCCGTCCGACGATAAAGGACGTCGTATTCGACTGGCCTATACGTCGCCGCAGCCGTTTTGGTTCTGTGCAAACCCGCCGCCTCCGCCGGGTTCGCTCCAGGCAATCTGCAGGCGGGGCGCGGTCGTATGTCTTAGCAGGAGACGAACGCCAGCCCCGCCGCAGGAGAATGCCTCATGGAGTCGCGAGCCCAGATCATTGGCGCGGCCGAACCCGCGCCGGACGGACGGGCGCCGGCGTGACGAAAAGGCCCGACCCCATGGGGACTTCTGTTGCGGAGCAAAAGCGGACCGACCCGCTCGCTTCCGCCGGCGCGGCCGTGGCCTGGGTGATCGTGGCCAACAAGCCCTTATACCCGGTCACAATCTGGTGGTTCGTCGGCGCAGGGTTCGAGGCTTCGCTAGCGACGCTCATCGCAGCCCCGCTTTATGCCGCCGTGCCCTTCCTTGTTCGGCGTGCGCCGCTTGCGGCGCGCGTGGCGGCGCCGGCGATCGGATTGGCCGATACACTGCTTGCGACCAAGGTGTTCGGACCGGGTTCGGGAGCGGAGCTCTTCCTCTTCGCCTGCGGCCTGCTCGCCGCTCTTTCCTTCCGGCCGCATGAGGTCTGGTGGATGCGGGGCCTCATCGGGCTGATTTTTGCAGCCTTCGTCGCCATGCGGTTCGGCGGCGGCGCTGCTCTCTACCCGTTGCCTCCCGACGCACTCGCACGGCTGCTCGACCTCAACATCTTTTCAGCGGCGTCGCTGTCCGCCTTCATCGGGCTGCGTTTCGCCGTCGCGGATCGAGGATGACAGACGCGGCGTCCAGCGCGGCAGGATCCTGACTGGGCGCAGGCCTAGCGCTCGCCGAATGGCGGTCGATCGACTTGTCGTCGCCGGCCGGACCGTTGAGGAAGCGCGCCCCTTTCAGCCACAGCCGCAGCGCCTCCCAGTGGATCGCCGCCGTCACCTTCACCGTTTCAAAAGGCGCGCGGGCGAAGGCTGCGAGCAACGCTCGATCGGTCAGCGGGCGGCGCTCCGCGGTCATCGCAGCCGACATCAGGAGCCCGTCGCGGTCGTGATCGGCGATGCCAATGGTGAGCCTGTCGCCGCGGCAAACGACACGGAAATGATAGTCGATCTCCATCCCGATGAACGGCGAAACGTGAAGCACCTTGCGGCAACGCTGGCGCTGCACCATCGCCTCAGGATCATCGACGCCGATCACATACGAATGGCGCCCGCCGAACGTGTTCGACACTTCCCACACGATCGCCGTCAACCGAGCACGCGCATCGTGACAGAAAAAGACGCTGATCGGGTTGAACACATAGCCCACGACCCGCGGCATCGTCATAAGCAGCATTGGCCCGTCGGCGGCGAAGCCGGCTGCTGTCGCCAGCGACGCGATCTTGTCGCGCAACGACCCATCGCGGCCGTCCGCGTGGTCGCGGGCATAAAAGCTGAGGAGGTTGAAGCGTTCGAGCGACATGAGCTTGAGCGCGCTCGCCGTCTCGCGTAGCCGATCGAGATCGAGGATGAGCCAGAAGACGCGATACTCGAACCGGCGCTTGACCGGCCGGGAGCGGCGATGCATCACCGAGCCGACGTAAAGTCCGGGCTCGATCATGGCGCCGCCGCCAGACGCGCGGCCTCGACTCGAGCGGCGCCGAACTGAAGACGGTCGCTTTCGCCTTCGACGGACCATGGGCGGCGGACGCCGCCGATCTCCTCGGCGACCGCCAGCCCAGCCTGCAGGCCGTCTTCATGGAAGCCGAAGCCGAAATAGGCGCCGCAAAACCAGATGTCTCCGACGCCCTGCAGCGACCACAGCCGCTTCTGTGCCGCGAGCGTCGCGTCGGTGAACATCGGATGCTCGAACCGCATCCGGCGAAGGACTCGCGCATCGGGAATGTCCACCAACGAATTGAGCGAGAGGAACAAGGGCGGGCGGCCCGGCAGGCTTTGCAGATTGTTCATCCAATAGGTGACCGACAGCGACCGCTCATTCGCGCGTCCCTTGGCCATGTAATTCCAGCTTGACCAAGCCGCGCGCCGGCGCGGCATCGCCCGCCAATCGGTGTGGAGCGTCGCGTCGTTGTGGATATACCGGAACGCGCCCAAAAGGTCGCGTTCCGAGCGCGTCGGCCCGTCGATCAGCCGCAGCGCCTCGTCGGCATGGGTGGCCAGGACAAGCCGGTCGTAACGCCGCGTCTCGCCGACGATATCGGTAACGTCGACGCCATCCTCGGTCCGCTTCACCCCGACAGCGGCGCGCCCAATGAGCGAGCGTCCCAGCGGTTCCGCAAGGGCCGAGACGTAGACGCGGCTGCCGCCGACAACGGTTTGCCAGGTCGGCCGGTCGATGAGATCGAGCAGGCCGTGATTGAGGCTGAAGCGGATGAAGGCCTCGGCCGGATATTCGCCGACCCGCATCGCCGGAGTGGACCAGACCGCCGCCGCCATCGGATAGAGATAGTGATCGCGAAAGGGCGCGCCATAGCCGCGCCGGTCGAGATAGGTCTCGAGCGGACCGAGATCCTCGCGGCCCACGTCTTTGCGCGCCTCTCGGAAGAAACGCACGATGTCGCTCAGCATCGACCAGTAGCGCGGCCGCAGGAGGTTCGCGCGCTGCGCGACGAGGCCACGCAGGCCCGAGCCGGAATATTCGATCTCGCCGTCGTCGATCGAGGCCGCGAACGACATGTCGGTTTCGCGCGTCTTGACGCCAAGGCACCCGAACAAGGCGACAAGGTTCGGATATGTGCGCTCGTTGTAGACAATGAAACCGCAATCGACCGGCGCGCCATCCCAATCGAACGTATCGGAATGACCGCCGAGGCGCTGCTCAGCCTCGTAGAGGGTCACGTCGCAGGTCTTGGCGAGAAGCCACGCGGCGCTCAAGCCCGAAACGCCGCCGCCAATGACGGCGACCCGCAGCCCCCCTGATCGATGGGAACTCAAACTTACCCTCCAGTCTCCGAGGGATACGTCAGGCCGCGGCGTTCGGATCAGCAGTGATCCATTTCAGGCGGTCGTGCGTAGAATGTGGGCCAATCGAAGGATTGCATGTGACTTGCGCCCTTGCGCGCCCTCGACCTTTGCGGAATAGGTCGGACGCTATGTCTGCGCCCGCGCCGTCCGCCGACGACATGAAACAATGGCTGAAAGCCGTCGCCGAGCATGAGGACCGCGGAGCTTTTGGCCGGCTGTTCCAATATTTCGCCCCCCGTGTCGCTTCGTTCATGGAACGAAGCGGCCTGAGCGCCGCGGAAGCTGAGGAGATCTCGCAGGAAACCATGGTTGTTGTCTGGAGAAAGGCCGCCCTCTACGATCCAGCTCAAGCTGGCGTGAGCACCTGGGTGTTCACCATTGCCCGCAATCTGCGCGTTGATCTGGCGCGTAAGGCGTCGCGGGCGAGCGCCGGGGTCGCCGCGTTGAGGGGCTTGCCGACGCAAGTCGAAGCTTCGGTCGAGGATATGACGCTCGCCAGCGAGCGGGACGCGCGCGTCCGCCGCGCGATGACTGCGCTTTCGCCGGAGCAGGCGACAGTTTTGAGGATGTCGTTCTTCGCCGAGAAGCCGCATGCCGAAATTGCCAAGGAGCTCTCGCTGCCGCTTGGGACGGTCAAGTCACGCACGCGCCTCGCTATGGCGAAGATCCGCGCCATACTGGAGCGGGAGCCGTGATCACCCACCATCCATCAGACTTGACACTGGCGCACATGGCCGCGGGGACGCTTGGCGCGGGACCGCAGCTTGTCGTCGCCACCCATCTTTCTGGATGCCCGCAATGCCGCGGGCGACTGCGGTCGTTCGAGGCGGTCGGCGGGGCGATGCTGGACGAGGCGTCGCCGGGCCGCCTGAGCCCGGACGCATTTGCGCGGGCGCTCTCGCGGCTCGATGAGAGTGATCCGCGCGCCGAGCGTGCGCCGCGCGTGCTTCACCCGGACCTGCCGCCTCCCCTCAACGCCTATGAGATCGGTCCCTGGCGCCTCGTCGGTCCGGGGTTCCGGTGGCGACGGTTGACTCTGCCGGAATCACCCGACGCCAATGTCATCATGCTGAGGGTCGCGGCCGGACGGCCGGTTCCGCACCACGGCCATTCCGGCACCGAATATACCCAGGTGCTGACCGGTTCGTTCAGCGACACGCTCGGGCAGTATCGGGCCGGCGACTGCATCGAGATGGACGAAGAGGTCAGTCACCAGCCGGTCGTCGATCGGGACGGCGAATGCATCTGCCTGGCTGCAGTCGAGGGGAGACTCAGGCTCAGCGGCTGGATCGGCCGCCTGATTCAGCCGCTGATCGGCATATGAGCCGCGATGGTTTGGCTTGCCGTCTTCGTCGCGCTCATGCTTTCCGTGGCCATGGCGCTGGCGTGGCGCGTCGCGCTGACGACGGGACAATCCGGGCGCATCGACGCCATCTGGGCGTTCGCCACGGGATCGGCCGCGGTCGTGGCGGCGGCCGCCTCCCAAGGCGACCCGCTGCGGCGGACCTTGGTTTGCGTGATCGTTGCAATCTGTTCGCTCCGGCTCGGGCACTACCTCTGGCGGCGCGCGATTAACAGCCCCGATGACCCGCGCTACGCCGCTTTGAAACAATCCTGGGGCGAGACGGCGCCGCAGCGGCTGTTTCTCTTCCTGCAGATCCAGGCTTTGGCGTCCTGGCCTCTGGCGCTGACGGCCTATTGTGCGGCGGCCGCGCCACGGCCCGGGCTCGATGGGCGCGATGGGCTTGCGATAGCCCTTTTCGCCCTCGCCTTCGCCGGCGAAGCGATTGCCGACCAGCAAATGGCCGGGTTCAAGCGGGCGCCGGCCAATCGCGGACGGATTTGCGATCAAGGCCTATGGGCGTGGTCGCGCCATCCGAATTACTTTTTTGAGTGGCTCACCTGGCTCGCCTATCCGATCATGGCAATCGAGGCCGGCTATCCGGCCGGATGGCTCGCGCTCGCCGGTCCGCTCGTCATCTATGTGCTCTTGGTCCATGTTTCGGGCGTGCCGCCGCTCGAGGCGCATCTGAGCCGCTCGCGGCCGGCGGAATTCGCCGCCTACGCCCAAAATGTCAGCGCGTTTTGGCCGCGCCCGCCGCGCCGGTCACGGTCGTTCGCGAAGCCATAGCCGAAGCGAAATAGCCGCAGGCGGCCGCGACCGTGGAGAGCGCCGTTCCCCAGGCCATGTCGACGAGGGTGAGCCTGAGCGGCCAAAGGCGCAAGGTCGCCTGGTTGGTGAGGTCGTAAGTCGCGTAGGCGCAGAAGCCGTAGATCGCGCCGCGGCTCATCGCCTGGGTCAGCCTCGCCGCCGGACGGATCGACAGGAACACGAGGCCGAAAACGAAAATGAGATAGAACGCGACCGCGGCCGGCGCGTCGAATCCGCTGCGCAGGAACTCGCCGATCGCCGGGCGATAGATCGTTTCGCCCGCAAAACTCAACCAGACGAAGTCGAGACCGCAGAAGGCGGCGAGCGCGGCCAGATAGCTGACAAAGAGGGTTCGCAATCCGGGCATCCGTTCGTCGCGCATGGTCCCTGTTACGAACCGAAGGCGGCCGGGGATCGCACGACAGAGGACCACAGGCTGCGGCGATTCGACTTGCTTCACTTGCGAATCCGCGGTCGTGACCTCGACTTCACTTACGTCGTTGAGATTCCGCTCCAGCGTTTGACGCCGCTCGGCATCCAACTTAGAAAGAGCAACGCCCCGCGACGAGGGCATCAAAGATCAGATATCCGAATCGGATTCGCTGGGCCGGCGACAACACGCGGCCGGCTTGGACATGGGAGAGAAACAATGCTCACGACTAAGGCGGTCCTTGCCGGAACGCTTGCCTGCGCTCTAGCGACTACCGCGGCGCTGGCCGAACCCAAGACGAACATGCTGCATCAGTGGTCCGAGGGCTCCGACGCCGCGGCGATCGCCAAGCTCGGCGAGATGTTCACCGCCGCCGGCGGCAAGTGGGAGCAGACCTCGATCGCCGGGCACACCGCCAACACGCTCGCCAAGCTGCGCGCCGACGTCGTCGCCGGCAACGCGCCGCCGGCCGTTCAGCTCAAAGGTCCGGAGATCGCTGAGTGGAACGCGACCGGCATGACCGCAAATCTCGACGAGCTCGCGAACAAGGAAGGCTGGGACAAGGTCGTCGCCCCCGAGCTGCTGCCGGTGATGAAGCCGACCGGCCACTGGGTCGCCGCGCCGATGAACATCCATCGCATCAACTGGATCTGGGGCTCGACCAAGGCGATGGAGCAGGCGGGAATAAAGGAGCTGCCGAAGACCTGGGCCGAATTCAACGCCGACTGCGACAAGGCGATCGCCGCGCATCTCATTTGCCTCGCCCATTTCAGCCAGGATTGGACCGACGCGACAACGTTTGAGGTCGTCGTTTATGGTCAGAGCATCGACTTGTTCCGCAAGGCCTTCGTCGAGGGCGACGTCGCGGCGATGCGCTCGCCCGACATGGTCAAGGCGTTCGAGCAAATGCGCCTGATGGTGTCCAAATACATGGACCCGGGCATCGCCGGCCGGGATTACAACACCGCCACCAGCATGATCGCCAAGGGGCAGGCGGCGTTCATGATCATGGGAGACTGGCAGATCGGCATCTTCACCGCCGCCGGGCTTAAGGAAGGCGCAGATTACGAATGTGCGCAGGCGCCCACCGATTGGGGCAAGCCGGGCTTCATCCTCAATTCGGATTCGGTCGTCTTCTTCAAACAGAAGGATCCGGACTACGTCGCGGGGCAGACGCTGCTCGCGGATCTTATCATGTCGCCGAAGTTCCAGACCGTGTTCAATCAGGCCAAGGGCTCGATTCCCGCCCGGCTCGACGTCGACCTGAGCAACGGCTTCAACCCCTGCCAGCAACTGTCGCAGAAGACCCTTGAGGCCTCGATCGCCGACGGCACGCTGGTGCGCTCGATGGCTCACAACATGACCGTCCTGCAGAAATATCGCGGCGCGATGCTGGACACGATCACATCGTTCGTGAACAACCCCAAAATGACGCCGGAAGAAGCCGCCAACGCGATGGCGGACGCGGTCGAAGCGCAGAAGTAGCCCTCGGACGCCGCCGCGCAGCGAACGTCGCGCGCGGCGGCGATCTTCATTTAGAACGCGCGCGATGTCGAACGCCCTCAGCGGGATCGAAGCACTCCGGAAGTCGGCCCCGGGACGCGATGCGTTGAGCGCCTGGACGCCGCGGCTGGTCATCGCCCCCGGCGCGATCGCGAGCCTTGTCTATGTCTTTGGCTTCACGCTGTGGACGCTCTATATCTCGATGTCCAACAGCACGATGCTGCCGACCTACCAGTTCGTCGGCCTCAAGCCATATTTCGAATTGTGGTCGAACCACCGCTGGCAGATCGCCTATGGCAATCTCTTCTACTTTAGCGCTTTCTATGTCGTCCTGACCTTGGTCGTCGGTCTTGCTCTCGCCATCGCCATCGATCAGCGCGTGCGAGGCGAGGCGATCTGGCGGACGATTTTCCTCTATCCGCTTGCGATCTCGTTCGTGGTGACCGGCACGGTGTGGAGCTGGCTCTATAGCCCCGACGCAGGCATCGAATATTTCGTCCGCGGCCTCGGCTGGCACGATTTCACCTTCCGCCTGACCACGAATCGCAACACCGCGATCTATGCGATTATCGCCACCGGAATCTGGCAGGCTTCGGGTTTCGCGATGGCTCTGTTTCTCGCCGGCCTGCGATCGGTCGATCCCGACCTCATCAAGGCGGCCCAAATCGACGGCGCCAGCCCCGCGCGCATCTATCGCAAGGTGATCCTGCCCTCGATCGCTCCGATCTTTGTCGCTGTCGCCGTCGTTCTCCTGCAATTTGCGATCAAGACATTCGACCTTGTCGTCGCGCTGACCCAGGGCGGACCCGGCATAGCGACCACGTTTCCGGCGAACTATGTCTATGACCTTATGTTCCAGCGCGGCGAGATGGCGGTTGGCGCGGCGGCGGCGATCATGATGCTGCTGGCGCTCGCGGTCGTGCTCGTGCCCTACGCGCTCTGGACGGTCTGGCGCTCGCGTCAGGCGGCGGTTCATGGTTGACGCAACCTACGACGTCGCGTTCGATCCGCTTGCCCGCAGCGCGAGCCTCCGTCACGCCGCGCGGCGGATCGGCATCTACGCCTTCCTGGGATTTTTCGCCCTCATCTACCTTCTGCCGCTCTTTGTCGTCGTCGCCAATTCGTTTCGCGAATTGCCCGAGATCACCCGCAACGGCCTGATCGCGCTGCCGCATAGTTTCTCGCTCAATGCGTGGCCGCAGGCGTGGGCGCACTATTGCGTCGCCGGCACTTGCGAAGGCATCAAGCGCAACTTCTACAATTCCCTGATCATGACGATCCCGGCGACGATCGCGTCGACCCTGCTCGGCGCGCTCAACGGCTACGTTCTCTCGAAGTGGCGCTTCCCGGGATCGGAGGCGCTTTTCGTCTGCATCCTCTTAGGCGTTTTCATGCCCGGCCAGATCGCGCTCTTGCCCTGGGCCTACATCCTCGGCAACCTCGGCCTCTCCAATTCCGTCTACGGCCTCATTCTCGTTCACGTGATCCAGGGCATCTCGTTCACGACGCTGTTTTGCCGCAACTATTACGTCAATATCCCGGACGACCTCATCAAGGCGGCCCGCATCGACGGCGCCGGCTTCTGGCGCATCTTTGCCAAGATCATCCTTCCCCTCTCGCCGCCGATCCTCATCGTCACCGTTATCTGGCAGTTCACCGGCATATGGAACGAGTTCCTGTTCGGCCTCGTCTTTACCGGCGGCACCCAGCAGCCGATTACGGCGTCGCTGGTCGCGCTCGCGACCAGTCAGATGAACGCTCACCCCTACGATGTCGCGAGCAGCGCTGTGCTGATCGGAGCTGTGCCGCCGCTCTTGATCTATCTCTTTGGCGGCAAGTATTTCGTTCGCGGCTTGACTCAGGGCGCGATCAAGTGACCGGGCGACTATGGCGACGCTGACCATATCGGGGCTGCACAAGCGGTTCGGCCCGGTCGAGGTGCTGAAGGGCATCGATCTCGAAGCGCGCACGGGAGAGTTCATTGCGCTCGTCGGGCCGTCCGGCTGCGGCAAGTCGACGCTGCTCGCGATGATCGCCGGGCTCGAGACCGTCAGCGAGGGCGAGATCCGCATCGACGGGAGGCTGGTGAACGCGGTCGCGCCGAAGGACCGCGACATTGCGATGGTGTTTCAATCCTATGCGCTTTACCCGACGATGACCGCGCGCCAGAACATGACCTTCGGCATGGAGAGCCGGGGCGTGCCAAAGACCGAGCAGGACGCCGCGATCAAGCGCGTCGCATCGTTCTTGCAGATCGAACCGCTCCTGAACCGCAAGCCGGGCCAATTGTCCGGCGGGCAGCGACAGCGCGTCGCCATGGGGCGCGCGCTGGTGCGCGATCCGAAGCTCTTCCTGTTCGACGAGCCTTTGTCCAATCTCGACGCCAAGCTGCGCGTCGACATGCGCACCGAGATCAAGAAGCTTCATCTGAGGGTCGGCAAGACCACGATCTACGTCACCCATGACCAGATCGAGGCGATGACACTCGCCTCCCGCATCGCCGTTATGCACCAGGGCTCGATCCAGCAATTCGACGAGCCGCAGGTCGTCTACGACCACCCCGCCAACATTTTCGTCGCCGGCTTCATGGGCTCGCCGTCGATGAATTTCATTCCTGGCGAGCTCACGAAGCTCGATGGCCGTCCGGCGGTCGCGATTGGGCTCGCAGGCGGCGAGATGGCGATGCTGCCGCTGGCGCAAACGCCCCAGTCCCGACCCGCGAACGGCAAGGTGGTGCTAGGGGTGCGGCCCGAGCACCTGTTCCGCTACGATCCGACCCTGAAAGCGCAAAAGGCGGGACTGGCGATGCTGACTGCGCCGGTCGAGGTCGTCGAGCCGACCGGCGCCGAGACTCACGCTGTCTTGAAAGTCGGCGAGCGGGAGATTGTCGGCCGGTTCGACCCCGACAGGGCTCCCCGCCTCGGGGAACTGCTGCCGCTTGGGATCGACATGACGCATGCGTGCCTGTTCGATCCCGACACCCACGCCCTCATTCGGCAGGGCGCGGCTTGACCTTCGCTGCCTATCCTAGCCTTGAGGGCAGGACGGTTTTCGTCAGCGGCGGCGCGACCGGCATCGGCGCCGACATCGTGCACGCTTTTGCCCGCAATCATGCCCGCGTGGCGTTCGTCGACGTTCAGCGGCATGAGGGCGAGGCGCTGGCAGCGGCGCTGAAGGAGACCGGCGAGACGGCGCTCTTTCTCCGCTGCGACGTCACCGACGTCCCGGCGCTTCAGGCATCGATCGCGGAGGCGCGGGCGAAGCTCGGTCCGATTGCGGTATTGGTCAACAACGCCGCCAACGACGAGCGCCACGCGGTCGCCGACGTAACCGCCGACTACTGGGACCACGCCCAGAACGTCAATCTCCGTCATCACTTCTTCGCCGCCCAAGCCGCCCATCCTCAGATGCGTGAGCTCGGCTTCGGCTCGATCATCAATCTCTCCTCGATCGCCTGGCGCGGAGCGGCTGAAATGCCGGCTTATTCCGCCGCCAAGGCCGGGATCGTCGGCCTCACCCACTCGCTGGCTCGCGCTTTCGGCTCCGACAACATCCGAGTCAATGCGATCGAACCTGGAGCGGTGATGACCGACCGGCAGCGACGCCTGTGGTACAAGACGCCGGAGTTGGTCGCCGCGATCGTCCAGCGCCAGTCCATCAAAGAGGTTCTGCTCGGCGACGACATCGCCCGCATGGCGCTGTTTCTCGGCGCTAACGACAGCCGCATGGTCACCAAGCAGTCGATCACTGTCGATGCGGGGCTAAGATGAACGAAAATGTGAAGACGCTTCAGCCGGAGACGCGTGCAATTGGATTTGCTCTCGGCCTCAACCCTTACGGCTTGACCTATCATCTCGGGCTGCAAGGCGCCGGCGGACCGCGCGCCAATTCCAAAGGCGCGGGACTCGAAGGCTTCATCGCCATCGCCACTGAGCTTGGCGCGAATGTGCTGGAAATCTACGACCCGTGGCTGCGCGCGCTAAGCGACGGCGAGCTCCGCGCGCTCCGCGACCGGCTCGCGGCCCTCGGCATGACGCCCGTGGTCAGCTCCGGGTTGACGATGGGTCCGTTCGAGAGCGCGTTGCGCTCGGCCCGCGCTCTCGACGCCAGGATCATCCGCTACGGCCTGACCTCGGTGCTATGCGGGGACCGCCACGTGCTCGGGGATCAATGGAAGGAACTGGTCGCGCATGTTCGCGCCGCCCTCGCCGACCGAGGGCCGCGCGCCTTCGACGACGGCAGAACGCTGGCGATCGAAAACCATCAGGATTTCGGCAGCGACGAGCTGGCGGACTTTTGCGAGACGACGCGCGGGGTCGGAATCTGTCTCGACACCGGCAACACATTTCCCGTCGTCGAAGCGCCGCTCGACTTCACCCGCCGCGTCGCGGCGCATGTCCGGCATGTGCATCTCAAGGACTATCGAGTGCAGTTCACCGATGAAGGCTATCGCCTCGTGCGCTGCGCCATCGGCGATGGCGCCGTCCCGGTCGCCGCGATGCTCGACATCCTCGCGGCGCGCGGCCAAAAGCTGACCGCTGTGCTCGAGCCGGGCGCGCTCGAGGCGCGGCACGTGCGGCTCCTGCGACCGGAATGGTGGAATCTCTACCCGCCGAAGCCGGCGTCCGCGTTGGCCGCCTGCCTGGCGGCGGCGCGCGTAAATCGCCTCCCCGACGAGGCCGACGTCCGCACGCCCTGGGAGCGCGGCGAGGACGCCGCGATCGCCGACTACGAATTGGCCATGATCCGTCGCAGCGCCCGCAACATGCGCGCGATCGGCCTTGGAGCCGGGAAAGGAAACTGATGCATGACGAAGGAGCTCGCGGGCAAGATAGCCTTCGTCACCGGCTCAGGCCGCGGGCTGGGCCGCGCCATGGCGGAGCGGCTGGCGGAACTCGGCGCGGACGTCGCCATCCATGACATATCGTGGACCGCGCCGGCAAAATTCGGCGAGGCGCCGGATCTCGGCGCAGTCGCCAAGGCGATTGCCCGGCACGGGGGCAAGACCGCGGCGGTCACCGGCAACATCGGCGACAAGGCGGCGGTGGCGAAAATGAGGGAGGAGATCGAGGCCAGGCTCGGTCGGGTCGACATCCTGGTCAATTGCGCCGGCGGCGACATCGGCGCGTCGGGCGGCAAGCCTGAGCCGAACGACGCCCTCGGCATTCCGCTCGAGGACATCAAGGCGCTGACCGAGAACAACCTCTACGGCACAATCCTGGTCTGCCAGACGTTCGTTCCGCCGATGGTGAAAGCGGGAGGCGGATCGGTGATCAACATCGGCTCCGCCGCGGCGCAGTTCGGAGTGACAAACGGGGTCATTTACGCCGCGCTTAAGGCCGCCGTCATCCACTATACGCGCTGCCTCGCCGCGGCGGTCCGGACGGAGGGGGTTCGGGTCAATGCGGTGAGCCCGGGCGCGACGAAGACCGCGCGCTTCGAGGCGACCCGGGTCGTCGATCCGGGAAAGATGGATTCGTCGATCAAGTCGCTCATTCGCTACGGAGAGCCGGAAGAGATGGCCGACGCGGTCGCCTTCCTCGCCGGTCCGAGGAGCAAATACATCAGCGGGCAGGTCCTTCGGGTCGACGGCGGCGAGACGCTGTTTCCCGGTTGAGGAACGGCCGAGCCCGGCTTTGGGAGGTAAAAAGTGACGGATGGCAAGCGCTTCGAAGGAATGACCGCGGTTGTGACTGGCGGGGGGTCGGGCATCGGCTTGGAGTTCGCTCGCCGGTTCATTGCCGAGGGCGGCCGGGTCACGCTCTGGGACAACGATCCCGCGCGGCTGAAGGCGGCGACCGCCGAGCTCGGCGACAAGAGCCGGGCCGAGCGGGTCGATGTCGTCAACCCGGCCGACGTCGAACGCGCGACCGAGGCAAGCCACACGGCGATGGGCCAGATCGACGCGCTGGTCTGCTCGGCCGGGGTGGCGGGGCTCAACGCGCCGGTGATCGACTACCCGATCGACGAATGGAAGCGGGTGTTCGACATCGACGTCCACGGACTCTTCTACTGCAACCGCTTCGTCGCCCGGCTGATGAAAGCGCGCGGCTACGGCCGCATCGTCAATATCGCCTCGATCGCTGGCAAAGAGGGCAACCCGAACGCGTCGGCTTACAGCGCCGCTAAGGCCGCGGTCATCGGCCTCACCAAGTCGCTCGGCAAGGAATTGGCGAAGGACGGCGTTTGCGTCAACGCGATCACCCCGGCGACGATCGAGACGCCGATCCTGGAGCAGGTCTCGGCGGCCCACATCGCCTATATGCGCTCGAAGATTCCGATGGAGCGGTTCGGCACGGTCGAGGAAGCTGCAGCGCTGATCTCATGGCTCGCGAGCCGCGAGTGCTCGTTCTCGACCGGCGCGGTCTTCGACCTCTCGGGCGGCCGCGCCACCTATTGAGGCTCACGTGGGCGCCGGCGACGCGAGCGGATACGATCTCATCGAGCGCCTGCGCCGCATGGGCCTCCTGAAAGCCGCAGAGCGCGCCCGTCTCACGCCTTTGACCGGCGGCGTCTCGTCCGACATTGTCCTCGTCGAGGCCGACGGGCGCCGCTTCTGCGTCAAGCGCGCCTTGCCGAGGCTCAAGGTCGCGGCCCTGTGGGAAGCGCCGGTCGAGCGCAACGGGGCGGAGGCTGCCTGGATGCGCGCCGTCGCCCGCTGGCTGCCGCGCGCCGTCCCGCGCATCCTCGGCGAGGATGCGGAGGCGGGCCTGTTCGCGATGGAGTATCTCGCGCCCGAGGACCATCCCTTATGGAAGACTGAGCTTCTCGCCGGCTTCGTCGAACCGGATTTCGCCGCCGCGGTCGCCCGCGATCTCGCCCTCATCCATGCGCGGAGCGCCGCCGACTGCGGCGTTCGGGAAGCCTTCGCCAACGATGACACGTTCGAGGCGATTCGCATCGAGCCCTACTTGCGCGCGACCGGCCGCGCCCACCCTCAGCTTGCGGCGCGCTTCGATGCGCTCGCGCGCACGACGCTGGAAACGAAGCGCGCCTTGGTTCACGGCGACGTCAGCCCGAAGAACATCCTGCACGACCCGCTCGGGCCGGTGTTCCTCGACGCCGAATGCGCATGGTTCGGTGATCCGGCCTTCGATCTTGCGTTCTGTCTCAACCACCTCCTGCTGAAGGGCGCGCGCGCCGGCGCGGATAGGACACGCTACATCGCCGCGTTTTCGGCGCTGGCCGGCGCCTATCTCGCCGGCATCGACTGGGAGGGCGCCGACGGCCTCGAAGCGCGCGCTGCCGCGCTGCTGCCGGCGCTCTTCCTCGCCAGGGTCGACGGCAAGTCGCCGGTCGAGTACCTGACTCTTGAGAGCGAGCGGGCGGCCGTGCGCCGCGCCGCCGCGCCGCTGATCGCCGATCCGCCGCGTCGTCTTAAGGACGTAGCCGACGCATGGAGCCAAGCGCGATGAGCGAACCCGTCATCCGATCGCTTCTTGCCCGGCGCATCTGGGACTCGCGCGGCCGCCCGACCGTCGAGGCGGAAGTCGCGTTGAGCGACGGCGCGGTCGGGCGGGGAATTGCGCCGGCCGGCGCGTCGCGCGGCGCCCACGAGGCGGTTGACAAGCGCGACGGCGGGATGCGTCTCGGGGGCCTCGACGTGCGGAATGCGCTCGAAGGGATGAGGACGGAAATCGCCCCTGCTCTCGCCGGCCTCGACCCATTCGATCAGGGCTCGGTCGACGCCAGGCTCATCGCCCTCGACGGCACGCCGAACAAGGCGAGGCTCGGGGGAAACGCGCTGACCGCGGTCTCGCTGGCGGTGCTGCACGCGGCGGCGGCGAGCCGCGGCCTGTCGCTCTGGCGCCACTGCCTCGGCGACCGGCCGCCCATCATTCCGCTGCCGGAAATTCAGATCTTCGGCGGCGGCGCCCACGCCGGGCGGCGGACCGACGTCCAGGACTTCATGGTCGTCGCGCCTCGGGCCAAAACATTCGCCGAGGCGCTGGCGGTCACGGCGGACATCTACCACGCCGCCGGCGCGATCATGGCCGAGCGTGGCCTCCTCCAGGGCGTGGCCGACGAAGGCGGCTGGTGGCCGGCGTTTTCGACCAACGAGGAGGCGCTTGAAACGCTGATCAAGGCGATCGAGCGCGCGGGTCTCGCCCCGGGCGAGGACGCAACGATATCGCTCGACATCGCCGCATCGGAATTCGGCCAGGGCGGCCGCTATCGGCTCGGCCTCGAACGGCGGGAGCTCGACCGCGACGCCTTGGCGGAGATGCTTGTCGGTTGGTGCGCCCGCTATCCAATCCTTTCGATCGAAGATCCGTTCGCCGAAGACGACGACAAGGGGTTCGAGGAATTTACCGCGGCCGTCGGCGACCGGATTCAGGTGATCGGCGATGATTATCTCGTCACCAGCTTGAGCCGCGTGCGCGAGGCCGCGCGGCGGAAGAGCGTCAACGCGGTTCTGATCAAGGTCAATCAGGCGGGAACGGTCAGCGAAGCCAAAGCCGCATACGACGAAGCGCGCCGCTCAGGCTTCGGGACGATCGTCTCGGCGCGTTCGGGCGAGACCGAGGACACGTCGATTGTTCATCTGGCGATCGGCTGGGGCGCCGGCCAGTTGAAGGTCGGCTCGTTCGCGCGCTCGGAGCGGATGGCGAAATGGAACGAAGCGCTGCGGATCGAGGAAGCGCTCGGCCCGGCGGCGCGCTTCGCCGGGCTCGACGAGACGCCGATGCGCCGTCAGGCGCTGAAACCGCTCGAGCCGGCGTCTGGAGGCGGCGAATGACGGCGAAAAGTCTTTCGATCGTGGGGGGCGCGCTCGCAGTTCCCGAGCCGGACGCGAGCGGCGTTCGCGCCTACAAGGGCATTCCCTATGCCGCGCCGCCGGTCGGACGACTGCGTTGGCGGCCGCCTGAGCCCGTTCCGGGGTGGACGGGCTTGCGGCCGTCGAACGCCTTCGGGCCGAATTCGCTCCAGGGCGTCGTCTTCGACGACATCGACCCTTACGCCGCTGGCGTCTCCGAGGATTGCCTCTATCTCAACATCTGGACGCCGGCCGCGCCTGGCGGCGACAAACGCCTGCCGACCATGGTCTGGATTCACGGCGGCGGGTTTGTCGTCGGCTCGGGGGCCGAGCCGCGCTATAACGGCGCGCGTCTCGCGGCGCGCGGCATCGTCGTCGTCACACTCAACCATCGACTCAACGCGCTGGGCTTTCTCGCCCACCCCGAGCTTACGGCCGAATCGGACCATCGAGCCTCCGGCAATTACGGCATGCTCGACCTCGTCGCGGCGCTCGAATGGGTGAAGCGAAACATCGCCGCGTTCGGCGGCGATCCCGGCAAGGTCACGATTGCCGGCGAATCCGCCGGCTCGGAAGCGGCGAGCGCGCAAATGGCCTCGCCGCTCGCCAAGGGACTGTTCGCGCGCGTCATCGGCGAGAGCGGGGCGATGTTCCCTTCGCCCACGCGCGCGCCGGCGCCGCTCGCGAAAGCCGAGGCCGCCGGGGTCGAGTTTATGCGAAAGGCAGGGGCGAAATCCCTCGCCGAACTGCGCGCCATCCCCGCTAAGGCGATCCTCGCCGCCGCGCCGGGACTCGGCTACCGCCCGATCATCGACGGCTGGTTTCTTCCGCGCCCGCCGGCCGAAATCTTCGCCGCCGGGGAACAGAGCGATGTGCCGCTGATGGCAGGCTGGAATAAGGACGAGGGCTTCAACTTCACCTTGAAGCAAGGTCGCGATGCGAAGCGCCCCTATGCCGACCTCGTGCGAAAGATCTTTCGCGGGCGGACGGAGGACGCGCTCAGGCATTATCCGGGCGGATCGCCGAAGGCTGACGAAGCCGCCGCGGCCGCGCTCGGCGGCGACCTCACCATCACCCACCCGACCTGGGCCTGGATCGAGGTGCAGAAGAGTAGCGGCCGGGCCGACGTTTTCCGCTTCCGCTTCGACCGCGCGCCGTTGACGGCCCAGGGCTGGTTCGGCGATCGGTTAAGCCGCGAAGCCGGTGCCTTCCATGCGGGCGAAATCGTCTATGTCTTCGACAATCTTGACGCCTTTCCGTGGCTGGTCGACGACGCCGACCGGGCCCTCGCGAGGCTGGCGTCAAGCTACTGGATCAACTTCGTCGATGCCGGAGACCCCAACGGCCCCGGCCTGCCCCACTGGCCATCCCACCGCAGCGCCGGCGCCCCGGTAATGATGCTGGACACGCCACCAAAGGCAGGGTCGGAGGAATGGCGGGAGCGGCACATGTTCCTGCAGCAGCCAGTGGGCCGAGCGGGGGCCCGACGCCCGGTCAGTCGGTCAGCCGAGGACAAGCCGCCGCGAGCGAGAAGATGATCGCGCCGCAGAGGACTGCTTGATCGGCTCTGACGCGCCGTCCCCCAACGCGCAATTGCAATGAAGGCTGATCGGCGCCACGATCGAAAACCGGCGCTGTTGACCGCACGGCTCGCCGATGTGATAAGCCGCCGTTCGACAGCCTTCGGCAACATTGAACGTTCCGCGGGCTACAAGGGAGCGCAGCACCCCAGCTGCGCCAGCGATCAACGTGGGAGGATAAAATGAGACGCCTTAGCGGAATTGCCGCGCTTTTTTTGCTCGCGGCCCCAGGGGCGACTGGGCCTTTTGGCGCGGCCAGCGCCGCAGAGCAGTTCGTAATCGGGGTCTCCAATACTCATATCGGCAATAGCTGGCGCGAGGAATTCGTCTGCTCGATCAAAGCAGAAGCCCTCGCTTCGGGCCTGGTTTCGAAGGTCATCCTGGCCAATCGCGAAGCGGAGCCCTCCGAGCAGATCGCGGACTTGCGCACGCTGATTTCGGCCGGCGTCAACGCCATCATCATAAACCCGTCGGACGAGAAAGCGCTGAACGGCGTTATCAAACAGGCTGCCGACAAGGGGATCGTTGTCGTCGCCGCGGACCAACCAGTCAGCGCTCCAGAAGCGTATATCGTGACCGGCGACCAGGTGACCTACGCCAAGGTTGGCGCCAAGTGGCTGTTCGATCAGTTGAAGGGCAAGGGCGACGTCTATGCAATGCGCGGCATCGACGGGGCCCCGGGCGATAGCGTCAGGCAGACTGGTTATGACGCAGTTCTCAAGGATTACCCTGGAATCAAGGTCGTTGCGACGACTTTCATGGACTGGTCCAACGAGAAGGCGGCGCAGCAGATGTCGGCGATGCTAGCCTCTGGCAAGCATTTCGACGGAGTATGGACTTCCGGGATTGACTATACGGTGATCGAGGCGATCAAGGCAGCGGGCAAGCCATTCGTGCCGTTCGTTGGCGCTGACAACAACGGCTTCATAAAGCAATTGATCGACTACAAGAAGGATGGGCTGACCGGCGTGGCGGTCAGCAACTCGCCCGCCATCGGCGCGGCCGGACTGGTTGTCGCTCTCGATGTCCTGCAGAAGAAACCTCGCGACAGAGTGACGACGGTTCCCACTGCCTGGTATGACAACACGACTGACGAAGGCGTTGCGATGCTGAAGAAGCTCTACGACCCGGACGTCGCGCCGACCGATCCTGTCTACGGTCCGGAGAAAGATTTCGGACACTTCACCGCCGCACAGGAGAAGGCTTGCAAGGGGCCCGGCGAGTAGCCGCAGATGGCGCCGGCGTTTCGTCCTCCTCGTTGCGCCGGCGCTCCCTTTTAATCGTATTGCAATCGTCTGGTCATGCTCGTCGATACGATGGGGCGGGCGGTCACTGATGTGCCGCGAGGAGACGCGGGGGCCGCTCTCATGAATGATTCCACGCCTCTCCTCGAGGTTCGCGATCTCGCCAAACGATTCGGATCTGTCGTCGCCCTCAGATCAGCGACGCTGACTCTGCGCCGCGGCGAGATTCATGCGTTGATGGGCGCGAACGGCGCGGGCAAGAGCACGCTCGTGAAAATTCTCACTGGCGTCTGTGCAGCCGATGCCGGAGTCTTAACTCTCGACGGCGTCGTGCGGACGTTTCGTTCCCCCGCCGAAGCGCGTCGAGCGGGCATCGTCTCAGTCTACCAGGATCCGGCGCTCGTCCCCGATCTGACGGTCAGCCAAAACATGCGATTGGCCGATGTCCCATTCGCAAGCGTGCGCAGCCACCTCAACGACCTCGGAATAACGGATCTTAAATTCGGCGAGCTCGTCCGGAACATTCCCTATCCGATTTTGCGGCTCATCGATTTGGCGCGCGCGCTGGCGTCCGATCCGATCGTGCTTATGCTGGACGAGATCACCGCCGCTCTTCCGGCAGACCTGTCGGAGCACGTCTTCGCGGTTGTGCGGCGCTGGCGCGGGCTCGGCAATTCGGTAATTTTCATTTCTCATCGCATGGCCGAAGTTGCCGCGCTTTGTGATCGCGCCACCGTGTTGCGCGATGGCGTCTCTGTCGGGGTCACAGACACCACCCAGGGCAGCGAAGACCGAATCGTGTCGCTTATGCTCGGCGTGGAATCAGTGAAGGGGGGCCCGCCCGAGGCTGCGCCGGGTCATTTGGGTCGCGATGCGGCTGAGCTTCCAGCGCTCGCAGTGCGCGGTCTTTGCTACAACCATATCCTCAAGAATGTGTCCTTCACCCTTCGCTCGGGAGAGATTCTCGGGGTTGCGGCGCTCGAGGGGCAAGGGCAACAGGAATTGTTCGACTGCATTGCGGGAGTGAGTCGCCACAACGACGGGGAGATCGAGGCTAAAGGCCGAACCTTGAAGCTAAATCACCCGGGCGACGCGATCGCTGCGGGCCTTGTGCTGGTTCCGGCCAATCGGCTTCAGGCCCTCCTGCCGCAGCGCTCAATCCGCGAGAACGTTGCATTGCCGCTTGTCCGCAATCCGTCGAATTGGGGCCTGATTCGTGGCCACAGCGAGCGGCAGCGCGTCGCTGCCGCCGTCAAGCGACTCCAAATCGACGCCCGCGCGGGCTCCGAACTGCGCCGATTGAGCGGCGGCAACCAGCAGAAGGTGGTGATCGCGCGATGGATTGCTACCGGGTTTCAAACCCTGCTTTGCTTCGATCCGACACGCGGCATCGATGTCGGCACCAAACATCAGATTTATCGGTTGTTGCGAGAGATGGCCGACGCGGGGTCGTCTGTGCTGCTGTTCACGTCCGAGCTTCCTGAAATAGCACTCGTTTGCGACCGGGCGATCGTCCTGTTCGGGGGCGAGATCGTCGCTGAAATGTCGGCCAGTGATGCGGATGAGGGAACCCTGCTGCGCGCCGCACATGGAATGGACGTCGCGCATGACGCCAGCATCGCCCTTGACGCGGGCGCCGCGCAGCGAGCGAAGGGCGCGGCAGCGGCGTCCACTGACAGTTCGTCCTTGGACGCCCAACGACCCGCTCCAGGCATTGGCGTCATCGACAGAATCAGGGGCGTTCTGGCCGGCTATCCGGCGCTGATTGGCATGCCAGCGTTGTTCGTCCTCTTTCTGGCAGGCACCGTGGCGATTCATCCCGCGTTCGATTCGTTTGATGCGCAATCGATTGCGATGGCGGCGTTGCCATTAGCCTGCGCCGCCGCGGCGCAGGCCGTGGTCGTGATCTCGGGTGGAATCGACCTGTCGATCGGGTCCGTCATGGCGGTCGCAAACGTGCTCGCTGCGAGCACGATGAGAAACGCCAGCTTCGGCGAGGCGCTCTTGCTTGCGATCGCGGTGCTGGTCGCCGGCGCAGCCATCGGCGCAGTCAATGGCCTCCTCGTGATCGTCTCTCGCGTCCCTGACGTCATCGTGACGCTGACCACCGGCTTTATTTGGGGCGGCGTCGCGCTGCTGATACTCGAGAAGCCTGGCGGCGGAGCCCCTCCCGAATTCCTCAATCTTGGCACCGGCACGTTCATCACCGAATGGGCGTCAAATTCGCTGGTTCTGCTGGTGCTCTCCCTGAGCGCAATATGGATTCCGGTTCGCAGGTCGAAAACCGGCCTGCGCATCTACGCCACCGGCAGCGACCAGATCGCGGCGTTTCGAAGTGGCGTCAATGTGGAGCTCGCCCGGCTCTCTGCCTATGTCATCGGGGGTCTATTCAGCGCGATCGGCGGCGTCGGTTTGACGATGACGACTGGCATCGGCTCTCCGCGCGCGGGCGTCCTTTACACCCTGAGCGGACTGGCTGCCGTAGTCATTGGCGGGGTAAGCCTGACAGGAGGTCGCGGCGGAATCATGGGGCCGGTCATCGCCGCCTTTGTGCTCACCCTCATTCCCGCCGACCTCATCTTCCTGAATATCGATCCGAATTTCGGCCAGGTCATCCAGGGAACGCTGATCGTTCTGGTGGTGATGGCGGGCGGCCTGATCACCTCGGTGAGGAATAGCAAATGAACGGCCCGTCAGAAGCTTCGGCGCGAACCAGGGGGTTCGAGGTCCGCGGCATTCTGCAATGGTTTCAACGCAACACTATCGTCGCTCTGGTACTCCTGCTCCTGCTGTTCATCGCCCTTGTCGAACTCTTGAAGCCGGGAACGGTCAATCCGGTATGGTTGTCGAACACGCTCCTGTTCGCGACGCCGCTCGGCATTCTTGCCGCCGGTCAGACCATGGTGATGTTGACTGGAGGGATCGATCTGTCGGTCGTCAGCGTCGCTACCGGTTCGGCATTCTTAATGACGACGACGGCGCTCAAGGTCGGCAATCTTTCGGCAGTCGCGATCGGGCTCGGGCTGGGGCTGGTAGTCGGAGCGATCAATGGCGTCGGCGTCGCTCTGCTCGGCGTCCAGCCGCTGGTAATGACCCTCGGCAGCGGGCTCATGACCCAAGGTATCATCATAGTTTACAGTCAGAGGATACTGGCGTCGCGGTCGATCGTGCCTGACTTCATTCATGCGATCGGATCCGATCGTCTAGGCGGCCTCATTCCACTCGACCTATTTTTGTGGCTGCCGATTGCGGCGCTGGTGGTGGTCACTCTGGGGCAAACCGGCTTCGGCCGGCTGCTTTATGCGATTGGAGACAATCGCGAGGGATGTCGACTTGCCGGCGTACGCGTGTGGCGGCTACTCCTCGTCGACTACGTGATTTGTGCGGTCCTCGCGTCGATCGCAGGATTCGTTCTCGTTGGCCATACCAACTCGGCCGACCTCAGCCTGGCCGCCACCTACCTCTTGCCCTGCATCGCGGCGGTCATCATCGGCGGCACCTCGATCTTCGGCGGCCGCGGCGGTTATTCCGGCAGTGTCGTAGGCGCCCTCATCCTGACGGTGCTCGACGGACTGTTGACCCTTCTCGATTCGCCAGAGCCGATCAAGCAGATCCTCTACGGCGCCATCATCTTCGCCTTGGCGGCTGCGTATTCGCGCTTGACTGCCTGAAGCCGCCCAGCCGTCTCAGGCGAGTCCGAGAAGCCTGCCGACAAGATCTCTTTCGGCGCCTGTCGCCGCAAAATCGTCGAACGCCCTATCAGTCACGCGGATGATGTGAGCGGCAATGAAGGGGGCACCCTCGGCCGCCGCGACTTCGGGATGTTTCAGACAATCCTCCCACTCGTATACCGCCCACCCATCGAAATCGTACTCGGCGAGCTTGGAGAAAATCTGGTTGAAGTCCACTTGCCCGTCGCCGAGCGACCGATCCCGGGCCGCGCGCTTCAGCCAGGGCTGATATCCGGAATAGAAGCCTTGCTTTCCGGTCGGGCGGAACTCGGCGTCTTTCACGTGAAAGCCCTTGATGCGCCGATGGTACAAGTCGATGAACGCGACGTAATCCAGTCCCTGCTTGATCAAATGGCTGGCGTCGTAGTTGATATCGCAGCGCGGATGATTGCCGACTGCGTCAAGGAATTGCTCGAAAGTCTCGCCGTCGAAAACATCCTGGCAGGGGTGCAATTCGAACCCAAGGTCAACACCGGCTTCGTCGAAGGCGTCGAGGATCGGCTTCCAACGCCTGCCGAGCTCGCCGAAAGCCGATTCAATGAGATGGCCTGGGCGCTGTGGCCACGGATAGACATACGGCCAGGCGAGCGAACCGCTGAACGTCTGCGCGACCTTGAGTCCCAGGCGCTGCGACGCGAGGGCGGCGATCTTCATCTCCTCGACCGCCCAGGCCTGACGCGCCTTCGGGTTCCCCTGCACGCTCGCCGGCGCGAAGGCGTCACAGAGGGCGTCATAAGCAGGATGCACCGCGACGAGTTGACCCTGAAGCGCGGTCGACAGTTCGGTGGCCGTGAGGCCATGCTCCTTCAAAATCCCGGTGATCTCGTCGGCGTAAGTCTGACTTTCGGCGCAACGGCGGAGGTCGAGGAAGCGCGGATCCGAGCTGGGGAGCTGCAGCCCCTTATAGCCGAGGCTGGCCGCCCACTTGGCGATCCCGGGGAGCGTGTTGAATGGCGGGCGGTCACTTGCTAGCTGCGCGATGAACAGCGCTGGTCCTTTGATCGTGCGCACGGAATCCCTCCTTCATCTCGGTTCCATCGAGCCGCGCGCGATTGGCGACGTCCCAGTCGCAAGGCCGGCCGAAGTCTTACTGCCGCCAGCGCCCGGAGCGGCCGGCGAAGGGGAAGATTTGCGATAATGCAATCGACGCGTTGCGACTGACCCCCTCGAAGGCGGTCGCAGGCGCCATCGCTTCAGCCTCGAATCCCGAGGAGCTTGAGGTTCACCGCGCGGTCGGCGCCGGTGGCGGCGAAGTCGTCGAAGACCCGATCGGTCACCTCGATGATATGTTCGGCGATGAACTCGGCGCCCTTGCGCGCCGCGACTTCGGGATGCTGCAGGCAGTCCTCCCATTCGTAGACGGCCCATCCGGCGAAGTCGTAGCCCGAGAGCTTGGAAAAGATCGCCTTGAAATTGACCTGGCCGTCGCCGAGCGACCGGTCGCGACCGGCGCGATCAAGCCATCCTTGGTAACCGCCATACACCCCCTGCTTCGCGGTCGGGTTGAACTCGGCGTCTTTGACGTGGAACATCTTGATCCGATCGTGATAGGCGTCGATGAAGCCGACATAGTCCATGCATTGCTTGATGAAGTGGCTGGCGTCGTAATTGATATTGCAGCGCTTGTGGCCGCCGACCGCGTCGAGAAACATGTCGAAGGTATCTCCGTCGAAAACGTCCTCGCTGGGGTGGATTTCGAAGCAAAGATCGACGCCGTTCTCGTCGAAGACGTCGAGGATCGGCTTCCAGCGGCGGCCCTGCTCGGCGAAACATTCCTCAATCAGCCCGGCCGGACGCTGCGGATAAGGATAGAAATAGGGCCACGCGAGGGATCCGGTGAAGCTCACATGCTCGGTGAGGCCAAAGCGCCGCGAAACCCGCGCCGCCTTGCGCACCTGATCGGCCGCCCAAAGGCGCCGCTTCTCCGGGTCGCCGCGCACCGAGGGCGGGCACTGGCCGTCGAACAAGGCGTCATAGGCCGGATGAACCGACACCATCTGGCCCTGAAAGTGAGTCGAGAGTTCGCTGATCGCAATGCCGATGTCGGCCAGCGTTCCTTTTATCTCGTCGCAGTAGGTTTCGCTGTCGTAGGCGTGGTCGAGGTCGAACAGGCGGCCGTCCCAAGTCGGGATCTGGATCGCCTTGTAGCCGTAGCTTTTGGCCCAGCGCGCGATATTGGGGAGGGTGTTGTGCGGCGGGGAGTCGGTCGCGAACTGGGCAAGAAACAAGCCCGGGCCCTTCATGGTCCGCATCGCGCTCTCTCCCTCGACGGCGTTTGCCGCCCCGCTTGCCGCAACGGGAAATATTCTGCTGTGGCATCGATACTGGCAAAAAACTTCCATTTGTCAATTCGGTGAGGCCATTGCGACGGCCACGGCTCGCCACAAACTTTCCAGTGTTTGACAACCGGAATTTCTGATCCAAGATTGCGCGCAACGACGGGAGGGCGGAGCGTGCACGGGCGCGTGGTCGTGGTCACCGGTTCGACCCAGGGCATTGGCCTGGCGATCGCGCTTTCGGCCGCACGAGCCGGCGCCGAGGCGGTCGTCGTGACCGGAAGAGACGGCTTCAAGGGCGGGGCCTCGTTCGGCGGAGGTCGAGCGAAACGGCGCGGCGAGCTTGTTCGTGGCCGCGGATCTCGAGGACGCGAGCGCGCCCGATTTGATCTTCGAGGCGGCGCTCGACCGGTTCGGCCGCGTCGACGCCCTGGTCAATTGCGCCGGACTGACCAATCGGGGATCGCTCGCGGAAGCGGACCTCAAGCTCTGGGAACGGCTTTACGCGGTCAATGCGCGTGCGCCGTTCTTTCTCATGCAGCGGCTTGTCAACCACCTGCGTGGACGCGGCGCGCCGGGCTCGATCGTCAATATCCTCTCCGTTCACGCTCACGGCGGCGCTCCGGAGCTTGCAGTCTACGCCTCGACCAAGGCGGCGCTGGCCGGGCTGACCAAGAATGCGGCGCACGCCCATCGCTTCGACCGTATCCGGGTCAACGGCATCAATGTCGGCTGGGTCGATACCCCCGCGGAGCGGCATATGCAGGCGGTGACCCTCGGCAAGGGCGAGGGCTGGCTCGCCGACGCTGCGGCGGCCATGCCGTCCGGGCGCCTGCTGACGGCGGACGACGTCGCGCGGCTCGCGCTCTTTCTTCTGTCCGAAGCCTCGGAGCCGATGACCGGCGCCCTTATCGACCAGGCGCAGTTCGTCTTCGGCGCGCTGGATTGAGGGCGGAGCGGCGATGCGACGCATCTCTCGCCGCCTGTTGCCGGAGCTCGATCGATCAGCGCGCCGGCCGGGTTACGATCGCGACAGCCTCGAGATCGGCATCGCGCATATTGGCGTCGGCGCATTCCATCGCTGTCACCAGGCCGAATACATCGACGACATGCTCGAAGCGCGATTCGGGCGCTGGGGCGTGTTGGGCGTCAACCTCCGGGCGCCGCGGCTCGCCGATCTCTTGGCGCCGCAGGACTGCCTCTATTCGCGCACGCTCAAGCAGGACGCGCGCGCCGAGACCCGGATCATCGGCGCGATTCGCCACGTGATCGACGTCGGGGACGACGAGAGCGCAGAGGCCGCCGTCGCCGCGCTTGCCGGGCCGGCGATCTCCGTTGTGACGATCACGGTGACCGAAAAGGGCTATTGCCTGACACCGGCGACCGGCGCGCTCGATTTCGACAATCCGGCGCTGCGCGCAGACCTGAAGGGCGCATTCCCACCGCAAACGCTGTTCGGACTGCTGGCGCTCGCGCTCGACCGGCGCCGGCAGGCCGGCGGGCCGCCCCTGACCCTGATCAGCTGTGACAACGTCCCGTCCAATGGGGCGCGCCTCGGTGCGGCGATGCTGGAATTCGCGGCTCTGCGGTCGACGGAGTTGTCGCGCTGGATCGAGGACAGCGTCACATTTCCCTCATCGATGGTCGACCGCATCGTCCCGGCGACGACGCCGCAAGATATCGAGGAGGTCTCCCACGCAATCGGCGCGCGCGATCCGGCGGCGGTCGTCGGCGAGTCGTTCCGGCAATGGGTGATCGAGGACGCATTCGCCGGCGAGCGGCCGCCTTTCGACCTCGCCGGGGCGCAATTCGTCCCAGACGCGAAACCGTACGAGCGTGTCAAGATGCGCGTCCTCAACGCCGCCCAATCGACGTTCGCGCATCAGGGCGCGCTGGTCGGCCACGAGTTCACCTATCAGGCCGCCGCCGATCCGTTGCTTTCGGCCCTCACGCGCCGGATGCTCGAGCACGAAACCTTCTCCACCCTGCCAAAGGTCGCGGGGATGGAGGCGGGCCCCTACATCGACCAGTCGATGGCCCGCATCCGCAACCTCGCCATCCGTCACCGATGCCACCAGATCGGCGCCGACGGATCGCAGAAGATCGTCCAGCGTCTCGTCGATCCGCTGCGCGAGCGTCTCGCCGCTCGCCGACCCGCCCGCCTGCTGACGCTCTCTGTCGCCAGCTGGATGGCTTATTGCCTGAGCGGAGCGCTCCGGTTTGGCAGGCGATGGACGCCCGACGATCCTTTCGCTGGGACCGTGATCGCGATCGGCGAAAAGGTCTCCGACTGGACCGGGTTGGCCAAATCCGTTCTCGCCATCGCCCCGATATTCGGCTCGGACATGGTTTGTCCTCAACTCATAGAACCGGTCGCGCGGCATTTGCAGGGCCTCCTCAGCAGCGACGCGCGCGGCTATCTCGCCGGGCGGCTCAACGATGACTAGCCACAGGACCCTCGAAAAGGCCGGCGCAACCGACGAGGTGGCGAGAGCAGACGTCGGCGCGGCGCTCGGCTACTCGCGGCCCGGCAGTTATGAAGAGCTTCGCGCGGTTCTGTCCTCCGGAACCGCCCGGCTCCCCAAGAAGCTTCGCCAAGTCGCGATCCACCTCTGGCAGCATCCGACCGCGGTGGCGCTGGGCACCGTAACCAGTGTGGCCGGCGAGGCTGGCGTCCAGCCTTCGACTCTGGTGCGGTTCGCGCAGGCCTTCGGCTATTCCGGGTTCTCGGACCTGCAGGACGTGTTCAAAGCCTATCTCGCCGACGGCGGACGGACGGCCCGCGACCATGCGCATTCTCCCTGGGACGGCGAGTCGAGCGGGGATGCGGCGCGGCTGGTGGACGGCTTCATCGGCGCGTCCGCAACCTCGCTTGCCCATGTGCGCCAGCGGCTCGACCTCGCGCAATTCGAGATCATGAGCCAGACCCTGGCGTCGGCCGACCTGATCTACATCATCGGCTCCAAGCGCGCCTTCTCGCTGGTGAGCTACGTCTCGCTCGCGCTTGCGAATCTCGGTGTGCGCAACCTCGCGCTCGACAATGTCGGCTCGACCGCGTTCGAGCTGCTCCGCTGCGCCTCGGCGTCCGACGCGGTCCTCGCCGTCAGCTTCACCCCCTACAATTCCATCACCCCGGAATTGGCCGCCTCCGCCGCCCAGCGCGGCGTTCCGATCGTGTCGCTGACCGATAGCGCGTTCAGCCCGCTGGTTCCGGTTTCGAACGCCTACATCGAAGTGATCGAAGAGAGTTTTTCCGGGTTCAAGTCGCTTTCGGCCACCCTTGCGGTGGCGATGGCGCTGGTGTTGCGAGTCGAGCAGCGGCGCGGCGAGGCGGCGGCGCGCGGGCGGGATTCAGGGGCAGGCGGGGCGCCGATCCCCGTCCCGCGCCGGTTTGAGTCGGGAGACGATTGAGAAGCGCAAAGAGCCCGCGGCATTCGGGAGGACACGAGATGCGGAAATGGCGGATCGTCGGCGTCAGTTTCGAACACATACACATGGGCGACCTCCTGCGCGAGGCCGCCGAGCATCCCAACGCCGAGATCGCGGGGGTGTGCGACGAGAACGAAGCGAGGATGGGCGACGCGATAGCGAACTTCTCCATTTCCCGCGAGCGCGTTTATCGCGACGTCTCGCAATGCGTGCGCGATGCGCGTCCGGATCTCGCCATCCTCTGCCCCGCCACCGCCCGGCATGCGGACATGGTCGAGAAGGTCGCCACGCTCGGCGTCGATATCCTGCTCGAAAAGCCGTTCGCGGCCACGCTCGCCGACGCCGACCGCATTCTCGCGGCGGTCAAAAGATCGGGCGTGCGGCTCGCCGTCAACTGGCCCTTGCGCTGGTATCCGCCCCACGTCACGACCAAGCGGATGATCGACGAGGGGGTCATCGGCGATGTGATGGAGGTCCATTTCTACGACGGCAACCGCGGTCCACTCTATCATCGCGCCGATAAGGTCATGGTGTCGGACGACGAGGTTCGGCGCGAGAAGCCGACATCGTGGTGGTACAGCAAGGCCGCTGGCGGCGGCAGCCTGCTCGACTATCTCGGCTATGGCGCGACGCTCGGGACCTGGTTCATGAACGGCGAGGCGCCGATCGAGGTCACCGCGGTCGTCGATCGGCCGGACGGGCTCGAGGTCGACGAGCATTCGATCACCATCTGCCGCTATGCCCGCGGCTTGTCGAAACTCGAGACGCGATGGGGCGCCTTCACCGATCCCTGGATCACCCAGCCGCAGCCCAAGTGCGGCTTCGTCGTCGTCGGTTCGGAAGGCACGATTTCGAGTTATGATTTCGAGCCGCATGTCGGCGTCCAGACCCGCGCCGAACCGGTCATCCGCTCTATGCCCGTCGACGAATTGAAAGCGCCGTTCCGCAAGCCGGTCGAATACGTGCTCCACTGCAAGGAGCGGGGCCTGCCGTTCGACGGGCCGCTGGATCCGGCGCTCTGCCGCACCGCTCAGCGCATCGTCGACACCGCCGCGCTCTCCGCCCGCGAGCGGCGCACCCTGGCGCTGCTGCCGTGACCGCGACTGGGACGGTCGTGGGGCCGTCGGCGGACGACTACGCCCTGGTCGCCAAACCGGCCGCCGAAGCAACTGCGCCGGACCTGCCCTATCGTCCGCCGATGCCCCGCGATAGAGGCGCGGCGATCGCGCTCGTCGGCGCGGGCGGCATCAGCGGAGCCCATCTCGAAGCCTACGCGCGCTATGGCTTGAACGTCGTTGCGATCTGCTCGCGCGATCTTGGGCGCGCCCAGGCGCGGCGCGGCGCCTATTTCCCGCAGGCGCGGATCACCGACGATTTCGCTTCCCTGCTCGGCGACCCGGCAGTGAGCGTTCTCGATCTCACGGCTCACGCGGGAGCGCGCCTCGACCTCATGCGGCGCGCGCTGAACGCGGGAAAGCACGTCCTGTCGCAGAAACCATTCGTCGAGAATCTCGACGACGGGCGCGAACTGGTCGAGCTGGCTGCGCGGCGCAAGGTCAAGCTCGCGGTCAATCAGAATGGCCGCTGGGCGCCGCATCTCGCCTATATCAGGGAAGCGGTCCGCGCCGGCCTCGTCGGTGAGGTCACTGGCGTTCACGTCGAAATCCGCTGGGACCACAGCTGGATCGTCGGGACGCCGTTCGAGGCCATCGACGATCTTATTCTCTGGGATTTCGGCATCCACTGGTTCGACTTTCTTCAAAGCGTCATCGGCGACCGCGCGCGCAGCGTTTACGCGACGGCCGCCCGCGCCGCGGGGCAGACGGCGCGGCCGCCGCTGCTGGCGCAGGCGCTCGTCGCCTTCAACGGCGGTCAGGCTTCGCTCGTCTTCGATGGCGCGACCCGATTCGGTGCGCGCGATTCGACGACGGTCATCGGCGCGAAAGGCCTCGCCGGCAGCCAGGGGCCCGACCTCGGCCATCAGGCGGTCGAGCTCCATACCGAGGCCGGAGTCGCGAGGCCCAAACTCGGCGGCGCCTGGTTCAACGACGGCTTCGCCGGCGCCATGGGCGAGCTTCTCAGCGCGATCGAGGACAATCGCGAGCCTCTGAACTCGGCGCGGATCAATCTCGGCTCGCTCAGGCTTTGCCAAGCGGCGCTGCGCTCCGTGCGAACCGGCGCCCCCGAGCCCGTATGAGCGGAAGAAGCAAACCGGCAAAGACCAGCCGAGCGTCGCCGGCGCCGTGATAAGATTCGCCGCGGGAGGAAACGCGATGGCCAAGGGACGCGCTCAGAGGCCGGAGGCGGCGCCGCGTCCGCTTCAGCTCGATCCGGAGCGGACAACGCGGGTCGACCGGACGCACTATGCGATCGTCGACATCGGCTCGAACTCGGTCCGACTCCTGGTCTATGACCAGCTCGGCCGGGCGCCGATGCCGCGCTTCAATGAAAAATCCCTTCTCCGCCTCGCGGAGGGGCTCGCCGAGACCGGCGTCATCGCGCCGGACGGCTTTCGCCGCGCCGTGCAGGCCGTGGGGCGGTTTCGCGCCATCGCCGATGCGATGGGCGTTAGCCGAATCGACGCCGTGGCGACCGAGGCCATGCGGCGCGCCGCCAACGGGCCGAAGCTCGCCGCGGCGATCGAGGCGGAGTGCGGCCTCAAGGTACGAATCCTCAGCGGGGCAGAAGAAGCGCGATTCGCAGCCCTCGGGGTGATCTCTGGGTTCTTCCGGCCGGTCGGGTCGGTCGGCGATATGGGCGGGGGCAGCCTCGAAGTCGCTGAAGCGATCGACGATCATGTTGGAGATCGCTGGGTTAGTCTGCCGCTCGGCGCGCTGCCGGTCGAGGCCATGCTCCGGGCCGGCCTTTCGGCGGCCAAGCGCCAGATCGACGGGATACTGCGTCGGAGCCTGCCGCGCGAGCTGACGCGGCCGGTGTTCTATCCGGTGGGCGGCGGCTGGCGCGCGCTGGCCAAAGCGCACATGGAAGCGGTCGGCGCGCCGGTCAGGGTCGTGCACGGCTATGCGATCGGCGCCCTTGAGGCGCGCGAATTCGCCCGCTCGGTCTCGCGGCTTTCGGCGGCGAAGCTGGCGGCGACGCCGGGCGTGACGGAACGGCGAGCGCGCACGTTGCCTTCCGCGGCGCTGGCTTTGGACCGCCTGTTGAAACATCTGACGCCCGAACGCGTTGTCTTTTCCGCTCTCGGCCTGCGCGAGGGATTTCTCTATTCCCAGCTCAGCCGGGAAGAGCAATATCTCGATCCGCTGGTCGAGGGCGCGCAGCTCATCGGTCTGCCGCTCGCGCGGGTGCCCGATTTCGCGCCTGAGCTTGTGTCGTGGACGGCTAATCTTGTGGCCGGCGAGACCGCGGCGGAGACGCGGCTTCGCGTCGCGATCTGCGCCCTCTCAGATATCGCTTGGCGCGACGCGCCCGACCTCAGGGCCGAAGAGAGCTTTCGCCGGCTGCTCCAGTTCCCATTCATCGGCGTCACCCACCCCGAGAGAGTGTTCATCGCCGCCGCCATTCATGCCCGCTATGCCGGCAGTCCGGACGCGCCGTGGCTCAGGCCGGCCATCCGCCTTCTCGCGCCGGCCGAGCGCAGCCGGGCGCAGATTCTAGGCCGCGCCATTCTGCTCGCCTACCGCTTTTCCGGCGGCGTGCCGGCGGTACTGGAGAGCGCGCGATTGCGCATCGAGCCGAATTGCGTCCGGCTGGAAGTCGCCGCCGCCGCGCGCGCCCCGGACAGCGAAGTCGTGAGCGATCGACTGAAGCTGCTCGCCAACGCGATCGGCGTCCGGCGCAGCGAAGTCGTCGACATCGCCGCAGCGACATAATCGACCTCTATCGTCGACCCGCCGCTTCGGCCGGAGGCGCGGAAAGCCTGACCCTTATCCCGCTGGCGCCGATTGCGGTATCGAGCTCGCCCGGAGAACGGGTTGGATGCGGGTCAGCCGCACGGCCGCCATTACGTCCGAGTTCACCCGCGCATCCTGCGCATAGTCCTGGAGACGCAAAAGCGAGAGACGACCGCCGGCCTCCGCCGAACTCCAGTCGTCAAACATGAGGAACTTGAGATCGGTCACCCCGGCGGCTTCCTTCACCCACAGGGCCGACGCAATCTCGATCGCGTCGCCAAACGACATGGTTCGCGGCTTTTCGTCCGGCCTCTGCCACTTTGCGTCGCGGAGCCGAGCCACGCGCAGCATCGTGTTCGGATCGGGCGTCACCAGCGTCGCCAGCGAGCGGATATAGCGCGTCAAGTCATCGAGGCTGTCGAAGCGTCCAGGGACAAACGTCGACGGCCGGAGCTGCGCAAACAGGATGCCGCTGACCCATACGCGGCGTTTCGCCACCGCGGCCTGGGTCAAAATCGTCTCGATATATTGTTCGGCGTCGCCCGAGTTCCCGCTAGCGTGGCGCAAAACGACGTTTGTATGGAGGAAATGACTGTCGCGATCGGGTTGACCCGAGCGCCCTTCCGTTTGGGCAAAAGGAAATGAGTACATCTTGGGTTCACATCTTACTTGTGAGAAGCGTAGGGGGCGGGGCTCGATAAATGTGGCAGGCGACGATTGTATTAATAGCCGCCAACTTTCTCTATTTTCGCGCTAATGTTGGATTGGCCTTCAATTTATCGAGATGACGATGAATTGGAGATGAATTGACGCGAAGAGACGCAGCGAGGAACCGCCGGTGGTCGCTCGGCGCACACATTGTCGCAGAGGACGCACCTCGCCCACCCGCCCGTTCTCGCGCATCGGATTGCTCTGCCCCAAGGCGGGTCGCAGAATACCCTATAGGAAAGGCGTTCATGGGGGCGTTGACGTGACCACGGGCGCGACCCGGCAGGCGCTGCCGACCGTGACGGGGTTCGCAGTCAAATGCGCGATTGCGGCTCTGCGCCAGCGCAGCGCAGATCCGACGCCGCTGGCGCGTCGCGCCGGTCTCGCCGAAGGCGACCTCGACGCTTCCCAGCGCCGCTTGTCCGCCAGCGCCCAGGGCGAGTTTCTCGAGTATGCCGCCCTAGCGCTGAACGATTCCATGTTCGGACTCCACCTCGCCGAGCAGTCGAACCCACGCGAGGTCGGCCTCTTGTTTTACGCGATGTCCGCGGCTGAAAATGTTAGCGACGCGCTCACGCTGTTGATGCACTATTGTCGTATCGTCAATGAAAGCGTGCGCCTGAAATTGGCGCGAGAGCCCGACGGAATTGTCGTCGAGGCGATCTTTTCCGGCGTCGCGCGGCATCGGATCAGGCAGAATGTCGAGTTTGAATTCGCGGTCGTGGTCAAGGCGATCCGCGAGATGACCGGCCTTAACGTGTGCCCAACCCGCGTCGCCTGCGCGCATGGGCGTACGACGGACAGGAAGGTCTTCGAACGCTTCTTCGGCTGTCCGGTCGAGTTCGCGGCGCCGTCCGATCAGATCGGGTTCTCGAATGAAACCCTCGCGCTCCCGCTCGTCACCGAAGATCCGCATCTGCTCGAAACGCTGCGGCCGTTCTGCGAAGAGGCGGCGCGAGCGCGCAATACCCAAGGCGCCGTGCGGGTTGCAGTCGAAAACGAGATCCAGCGATTGCTGCCTCACGGCCGCGCTCGGGCGGAAATCGTCGCCAAGGCGCTCGCGGTCAGTTCGAGAACGCTTACCCGCAGGCTCGCCGAGGAGGGCACGAATTTCGCCGAGGTCGTCGACGGCTTGCGGCGCAGCCTCGCAGCCGAATATCTCCACGAGTTCGAGCTTTACGCTGGCTCAGATCGGATGGCTCCTGGGCTATGAGGGTCCGACCTCGTTCCATCATGCGTTCAAGCGCTGGACCGGCCGTTCGCCATCCCTCGCCCGAAGCGAGACGCGGCTTCTCGCGCCGGGATAGAGTTGAGCTTTCGACGGAGATCGCTCGCAAGTGGCGGGAGAAAGCAGGAACTTGGCCGCGCGGAGCAGGACGGGCGTCCGTCCACGGTCTATCGACGCCGGCCAGCCGCGCCTGCCTGGAAGTAAGCGTTGGGGGGCAGCGCGATAATGCTGCCGCACAACTACGCTGGCATCGCCTAAGCCCCGCTCAGAGCAACCCCCCTCTGACGGGGCTTTTCTTTGCCGATAACGAGGGCGCGAGTTTGCGTTCGGCGCCCCTTATCCCGAATGAGACTGGGACGGAAGCTCCTTTCGCGCCGCGCGATTTCCAGCCGCTCGCGCGTCGGCCTCGCACATGTAGGCGCCCCGCTTGGTATGCCCATAATAGTGGGTCCCCGGGTAGTGGTAGACGCGCGACGGCGTGTTGACCCACACGACCGTGTCGGACGGGCAGCGGGCGCGCGCCGCCAATTCGGTCGTGTATTCGCCAGCCCGCGGGGCCGCGGACGCGCCGACGTTCGGCGCCGGCGCGGAAGCCGGAGCCGAGGGCTGCTGCCACCACGGGAACAGGGAGCCTGACTGCGTGGCCGGGGCAGGCGCAGGGGCCGGGGCAGGCGCGGAGCAAATGACCCGGAGGGCGGAGCCGCCGTGCTGGTCTGGCGCGTTCTGCATTGCGCCAGAAACTGCGGCCATGTCTGGCCACCGGTCGTTCCCGCCGCCTCGGTCGCCTTCCATTGACTCGCGCACGCGGCCATGACGCTTTCGGCCTTCGCCGTGGTCGAACCGCCAAAAGCGAACCCGAAGGCGATCGCCGCCGCCGTCAGCAAGGGAACGAGTGAATTGCGCATGACATCCCCACCAATCCGAAGCCCGGAAAGGGCTGGCCCATCAACCTATCCCGATCAGGGCCGTTCCGCCAAGTCGCATCCCGGCTTTGAGGGCGACATCGAAAAAGGATGGTGAATCCGCGTCCCAATTAATCACAACACTACGTCGTAGTTACATCTCTTCCGATGCTTTCTGCAGATGCGACAAGGCCGCCGGGAACCGCGCCGTCGCTCAATTCCAGCGCCTCGCTCGCTCACGAACCGACTGGCTCGGTGATCCGATCGCCGGGCGCGGGCGCCCGCTCGGGCGTCCCGCTCGGCGCCCCGCGCAGGTATTGCCTCGGCCACGGCGCGACCTGACCGAGTTCTTGCGCGGCGTGCAGCGGCCAGTAGGGGTCGCGCAACATCTGGCGCGCCAGCAGGACGAGGTCGGCCTGTTCGTTGCGGATGATCTGGTCGGCTTGGGCCGGCGCGGTGATCATGCCGACCGCTGCGGTCGCGATATTCGCCTCGCGACGAATCCGCTCGGCGAACGGCGTTTGATAGCCCGGCCCGACCGGAATCTCAGCCTTCTCGACATTGCCGCCCGACGAACAATCGATCACATCGACCCCGAGAGCCAGTAGCTTGCGCGCAAGCTCGACCGATTGGTCGATGTCCCATCCGCCCTCCGTCCAGTCGGTCGCCGATATCCGTACGAATAGCGGACAGCGTTCGGGCAGCGTGCGCCGCACGGCCACAACGCATTCGCGGACGAATCGCGTCCGGTTGTCGAACGAGCCGCCGTAGGCGTCGACGCGGCGATTGCTGAACGGCGACAGAAACTCGTGAATCAAATAGCCGTGCGCGGCATGAATCTCGATAACCCGGAAACCCGCGGCAAACGCGCGCTCGGCCGCGACGGCGAAGGCGCCCTGCAAAGCGTGGATCTGGTCGACGGTCAATTCGGCCGGCATTGGGAAACTGTCATTGAACGCGATGGCGCTCGGCGCGACCGGGCGCCACCCGCCGGATGCTTCCGGGACGGCGCCGTTTCCTGCCCCCGGCCGATACGTGCTGCCCTTGCGTCCGGCGTGCGCGAGCTGGATGCCAGCGCGCGCACCTTGAGTTTCGATGAATTGCGCGATCCGCTCGAGCGGCTCGAAATGCTTTTCGCTCCAGGCCCCGAGGTCTTGGGGCGAAATCCGGCCCTCGGGGGTGACCGCGGCGGCTTCCGTGAACACGAGCCCGGCGCCGCCTGCGGCCCGGGCGCCCAGATGGGCGAAGTGCCAGTCGTTGGCGTAGCCGTCGACGGAAGAATATTGGCACATCGGCGAAACGCCGATCCGGTTCGCGAAGTCGACGTCGCGCATGCGAAGTTTGCTGAACAGGTGAGGCATGGGTCAGTTGTCTCGATTGGAATGGCTAGGGAAAGCGATCGCGGGGCTCGGCCATTCCGCCGAACCCCCTGCCTCCGCGGATGTTCCCCCCTCGTCAGAGCCGTCCCGGGGGCGTCTACTGGTAGCCGATGAGGTGCGGCAGCCAGAGCGTCAGTCCGGGAACGAACGCAATAACCAAGAGGCAGAGGAACAGCAAGCCGAGATAGCCCAGCATCGGCCTCACGGTCGATTCGATCGGCACGCCGCCGATCAGGCAGGCGCCGTAGAGCCCGAGCCCGAGCGGCGGGGCAAAGAGCCCGATACCCATCGCAATCACCAGCACCACGCCGAAGTGGAGGCCATTGACGCCGATCTGGCCCGCGACCGGAATCAGCAGCGGGCCGAAGATGATCAGCGCCGCCGCGCCTTCCAGAATCGAGCCCATGACGATCAGGATGATGATCGACAGGAGCAGGAACGGCCAGGCGCCGGCGTTCTGTGACAACGCGATCATAGCCTGCGCCAGGGCGTGGGGGAACTGCTGCAGCGTCAGCACGAAGGCGAGGGACTGCGCCGCGGCGACGATGAACAGCACCAGTCCCGAGCGCGTCGCGGCGTCAACGAAACTGCGCGCGGCGGCGCGCGGTCCAAGCTCGCGGAACGCAGCGCCCCCAACCACGAGCGCGTAAAGCACTGCGAAGGCGGAAATCTCGGTTGCGGTCGCAATCCCGAACCTGAACCCGGCGAAGATGATGACGACCAGCCCGAGGGTGACAATCGCGCCGCGCCAAAGCTGCGCCAGCGGCGCCGTCGACAGCCCGGTCTCCTGCGTCAACCGCGCGTCGCCGCCAAGCAGGATAACGACGCCGATCAGCGCCAGCGCCATGAGGCCGGCCGGCAACAGGCCGGCCATGAACAGCCCGCCGATCGAAAGGTTGGCGACGAAGCCGAGGATGATCAGATTGATGCACGGCGGAATGGTTTCGGCCATGACCGCGGAAGCGGCGAGCAAAGCCACCGCCCCGCCCGGGTTCTGCCGCGACCGTCGAGCCGCGGGGATCAGCACCGAGCCCACCGCCGCGACATCGGCCATCTTCGAACCGGATATGCCGGAGAAGATGACCATCGACAGCACCATGACCACATTGAGGCCGCCGCGAACCCGTCCGACGAGGCGTTCGATGAGCGCGATCAGGCGGACGGACATGCCGTTCGCCTCCATCAGGTAGCCGACGAGGATGAAGAAGGGGATTGCGAGCAGGACGAAGTTGTCGATCCCGCGCGCCATCTGCTGGGCGAAGATCAGGCCGGGCAGCGCGCCGTCGATCCAGATATAGATCAGCGCGGTGAACGCCAGCGCAAAGCCGATCGGCGCCCCGCCGATGAGGCAGCCGACGAAGCCTATGAGCATCGGCAGGCCCGAGCGCACGGCGCCCGTCCCGATGAAGCGCCAGCCATACGCCGCGCCGGCCAGCGCCAGAGCGACAACAACCGCGAACGCAATGTCAGCCGGCCGCCGGCGACAGAATTGCGCGAACGCGAAAATGGTCATGCAGAGCGCACCCGCCCCCATCGGATAGAAGGTCAATTCCAGCGGCAGACCGGAGCCGGTGGTCTGCCCGGTAGTGAAACGCCCGAGCGCCATCGCGTTCCACGCCACCGAGCCAGCGGTCACGAGCACGACCAGCGCCGCGACGGCGTCGACGCGGTGGCGCATCCCCGGCTGCAGTCTTTGAACGAAGAAGACGACGCCCGCATTCTCGTTGCGGGCGAGCGCGCCTGCCGCGCCGAAGAAGCTCAGCGCCACCATGAGGCCGCGCGCCACGTCGTCGGCCCACTCGATCGGCGCGGCCAGCACGTAGCGGTAGAAGACCGACAGCGACACGACGACCAAATCGGCCGCCAGCAGCAGCGCGGCGACCGCATCGACGAACGTGAGTAGCAGGGCGAGCCCGCCGCTGGCCGCACGACGCAGACGAGGAGGAAATGCGGTCGCTGCGCCCGTCGGCGGAGTCACGCGTCGCAACTCATACGCCGAATGTGATTGGCCCGCAGTCCGCGGCGGCCGTGCAATGAGATTTGCGGAACGCCTTCACCCGCTCACGCCTTGGTGCTCCGGACGATATCGATGATCGGCTTCGCCTCCGGATGCGCCTTGATGAACTCGTCGGTCTGCGGCGCCACCAGCTTCCGGAACGGCTCGCGATCGCAAGCGATGATTTCAACCCCCTTCTCTTTGAGCGAATCCAGCGCCTCTTTCTCCGCCTCGAGTCCGCGCACCCTGGTGTCGGCTGCCGCTTCCGCCGCCGCGGTGAGGAACTGGTCGCGCAGCGGCGCCTCCATCCGAGCGAGCGTCAAGCCGCTGCAGAACACGCCGAGGGCGGAAAAATTGTGCTGGGTCAACGAATAGAATTTGGCGGTCTCGTAGAACTTGCTGGCGACGATGGTCGGCGGGTCATGTTCGAGCCCATCGAGGACGCCAGCCTGGAGGGCGGTGTAAATCTCGCCGAACGCCAGCGGCGTGGCCGCCGCGCCCATGAGACGCAGGCATTCGGTGATGATCTTGTTGGGCAAGGTCCGGATCCGCTTGCCGGCGAGGTCGGCCGGCGCATTGACCGACGACTTGCAGAGCACGCTGCGCGAGCCGAAATTATAGGCCCAGCCGATGATTTGCACGTTGGCGCCGGCTTTGAGCGCCTGCTCCAGCGGCTTGGCCGCGCCGCTGTCGAGCGCCTTGGTCTGTTGGGGGAAGTCCTCGAACAGATAGCCGAGGTCGAGGAGCCCGATCAGGGGCACGACATTGGCCCAGATCGAGGTGCCGGTGACCATGAGGTCGATGACGCCGAGACTGACCGAATTGACGACGTCGATCTCCTGCCCAAGCTGATTGTCGGGGAAGAACTGGACGTCGATCCGATCGGCGAGGCCGCCGGCCGCAAGGCGCTTGACGAGATTGTCGTAATAGACCCGGCCGTTGGCGAACTTCGGGTTGTTCGGCAGCGAGGACGACAGGCGCAACGTGATCGGCGCGGCTCGGGCGGCGCGCACGGCCGCCGGCGCGAGCGCCATTCCGATGAGCAAGGATCGGCGATTTACGCGCTGGCCCTTCATGACGAAACCTCCCACCCGCGCCCTGATCGGAGTCATCCTTTTCAGGCACGCCACATTAATCCGGTTACCTGACAACCCGCAAGGCTCGCGGGCTTCGTCAGTGCGCGACCTGCGCTATCCGCCCGCTATGGCCTGACCCGTTTTCGAATCGAAGAAATGCAACGGACCTTCGAGCGTGAGCGCGATGCTGTCCCCTGGCCGGCCGTTGAGGCGCTCGCGAAACACGCAAACGATGTCCTGTCCGACGAGCCTCGCGATCACCTGCGTTTCATAACCCGTCGGTTCGACGACCATCACATGCGCGGGGATCGCGAGCGGTCCCCCGAGCGTCACATGCTCGGGGCGGACGCCGATCACGATCTCCGAGCCGGCCTCGAGGCGCGGTGCGCTGCTGAGCGGAATCTTGAAGCCCGAAGCGGTCACGAGCATCGGCTGCTCGCCGCCTTCGAGGCACCCGTTTATGAAGTTCATCGCCGGCGAGCCGATGAATCCGGCCACGAACAGATTGGCCGGCGAATCATAAAGGTCGAGCGGCGTGCCGATCTGCTCGACCCTGCCATCGTGCAGGACGACGATCTTGTCGGCCATTGTCATCGCTTCGATCTGGTCGTGGGTGACATAGATGGTTGTCGACGCGAGCCGCTGCTGCAGGGCCTTGATCTCGGCCCGCATCTGCACCCTGAGCTTGGCGTCGAGATTGGACAGCGGCTCGTCGAACAGGAAGACCGCCGGATCGCGCACGATCGCCCGCCCCATGGCGACTCGCTGCCGCTGGCCGCCCGACAATTGGCGCGGGTAGCGTTCGAGCAGCGGCCGCAAGCCGAGGATGTCGGCCGCCTTGTTGACCTTGTCGGCAATCTCCTCTTTCGGCCTCTTCGCCAGTTCGAGCGAGAAGCTCATGTTCTTCGCCACCGTCATTTGCGGATAAAGCGCATAGTTCTGGAACACCATCGCGATGTCGCGCTCCTTGGGCGGCAAGTCGTTGACGACCCGCCCGTCGATGCGAAGCTCGCCGCTCGTGATCGACTCGAGGCCGGCGACCATGCGCAGAAGCGTCGACTTGCCGCAGCCCGAAGGCCCGACAAGAATGACAAATTCGCCGTCCTCGACCTCGATCGAGACGCCGTGAATCACCTCGAAACTGCCGAAGCTCTTGCGCACATTGGAAACTTCGACCGAAGCCATGTCCATTCGTCCTGTTGCGGCTCAAGCGTCGCCTTGACGCGCAGGCCTTGCGTTTGTCGGCCATTGGCGGCGAAAAGAGAACCGCCGCCGGACTATTCGCCATCGCGGCGGCGCAAACGGCGGCCGCGGCCCGCCATCACACCACCTGATTTCTGAGCGCGGTTTCGCCGCGAAGAAGGCGCTCGATGTTGTCGACGAGAATGTCGACAACGTTTGTTTCGTAGCGTCCGGTTTCGCCGGCGCTATGGGGCGTGATCAGCACGTTCGGGAGCGCCCAGAAAGGGGATTCGCGCGGCAGCGGCTCGTCGTGGAAGCAGTCGAGCGCGGCGGCGCGGACGCGTCCATCGGCGAGCGCGGCCAGAAGCGCTGCCTCGTCGACCACCTTCCCGCGCGCGACATTGATCAGGAGCGCTCCTGGCTTCAGCGCCTTGAGCGCGGCGGCGCCGATCAGGCCCTCGGTCTCAGGCGTCAGCGGGCAGGTCAACGCGACGACGTCAGCCGCGGCGAGCGCTCTCGCGAGGCCGCCCTCGGCGACGACCGCATCGGCGGCCTCGGGCGCCGGCCTTGCCGTCCGGCGCACCCCGATCACGCGCATGTCGAAGGCGCGCGCCAGCCGGGCGAGGCGCGTTCCAATGCGGCCGAGGCCGACGACGACCAGCGTCTTGCCGCCGAGCTCCTGCTCGCGCAGCGCGCGCTCGCCGATCATGCCGCGCCAGCGCCGCTCCCGCTGGTTGTCGCGCGCCTTATGAAGCTGCCGGGTCAGGGCGAGGATGAGCGCCATCGCATGTTCCGCCACCGCGCGTTCGTTCACCCCTTGCGCATTGGCCAGCCGAACGCCGGCCTTCGCGAACAACGCCTTGTCGTATTGGTCCGTGCCGGCGCTGAACGATTGGACGAAGCGCAGCCTCGGCGCGCTTGCGATCAGCGTGTTGCGCCAGAGGCCAGACACTACCATGACGTCGGCTTCCGGCGCCCGCCGTTCCAGCTCCTCGAGCGTGCGGACCTCGAAATGGGCAACGCCCGTCCGCCGCGCGGCGAATTCCTCCGCCGCGCGATAGGCGACGTGGGCGAAGGCGACCATGAGCGCGCCGCGGGACGGGAAAGCCGTGTCGCTCACCATGAACGCGCGAACTCCCGCCCCCCTTGTTGGGGCGGGGATGTCCCGTGAACTCCGGCGCTCCTCATTGGCGCTCGGGATGCAGGATCAGCTTCTGCACCCGCCAGTTGAGGAGCTCGGCGACGTAGAGCTCGTTCTCGGACGGGCAGGCGATCTCATGGATCCACCCGAATTGTTTAAGCTGTTTACCCGTTTCGCCGAGCACGCCGAGCACTTTGCCGTCGAGCGTCATCTTGTAGATGCGGCCGGGGAAGGCGTCGGAGCTATAGAGCACCTGATTGGGCGGCGGGGTGATGCAGAGCGCCCATGGCGCGCCCGGCGCCATGGTCAGCGCGGCGCCGTAGCTCGCCAGACTGCCGTCGGGCGCGCCGGGTTTCGGCCCGATCGCCGGCCGCGCCCTGGCATAGTCGAACGGGACCCCGATCTGGATGATTCGAATGAGATTGCCGTCGCCGTCGAAGACCTGGATGCGCCCGTTGCCGCGATCGCCGACATAGATGTGGCCCTCGGCGTCGGCCTGGATCGAGTGCAGCACCCGGAATTGTCCCGGCCCGGTCCCGAACTCTCCCCACGACTTGATCCAATTGCCGTCCGGATCGTATTTGGCGACCCGCGAATTGATGTAGCCGTCGCTGATATAGGTGTTCCCGGCTCCGTCCCAGGTCACATCCGTGACCTGCCTGAACATGCCGTCGACCGGCGCCGCGGGCGGGCTCGGATGCTTCCACGGCTCGGCGGCTTCGTCGGAGGCCTCCTTCTTGCGGCCGAACACCATCATGACCCGGCCTTCGGGGTTGAACTTGATCACCATGTCCGAGCCCTTGTCGACGGCCCAGATATTGTCGTCCTTGTCGACGCGGACGGCATGGGCGAACGACCAGGCGTAAAGATTGCGGCCGATCTCGCGCAGGAACTTGCCGTCGGCGTCGAACTCGAGCAATTGCGCCGCCGCCGCCCCATAGGCCGGACCGCTCGTCGCACCGCGCGAGAACACGAACACATGGCCCTTGGAGTTGACCGCAACTCCAGCCGCCTCGCCGAGATAGACGTCGGGAGGAAGCTTGAGGAAGTCGGGAACCGAGTCGAAGGGAATGGTCGGCGCGGTCTGCGGCGAGGGTTGTTGTTGCGCCAGGGCGGCGGTCGAGGTCAGGATCAGCGCGAAGGCGATCTGGCGCAACTTATCCCTCCCGGCGACGGCGACCCCGCGCTGCCGTCATCGCGATTGTGACGATCGCGGGCTCCTCGGGTTGTAGGGTAATATGCGGACCATGAAAAGATTGGAAAAGAGGGATCGCCCAATGCACAAGAGGCGGACCTTCACCCCTCGAACATGAACCCGTCGAAGAACGATCCGAGCTCGGCAAAGGCATCGAGCGGGAGAACATGGGCGACGTACTGGTCCGGCCGCACGACGACCATGCACCCCCTCGTTCGATCGATGCCCCTTACATCGAAAATATCGGCTCGGTTCTTCAAGTCGGGGCAGAACATTTTCTCAAAGTCGCGAAGTCCGAAACGGCCCTTTTGCGGCAGAAGGAGAGCGGGCATCGCTTCGATCGCCAGTTCGCGATGGCCCTGCTGGAAGATCGCCCGCACATCGATCACCGAGTTCGATATCGGCCCCCGCCGCCGTGTGCCGCCTCACCGGCGACTGAGGAGAGCGTTCGAGAAACTCGCAGAGAGCTCTGAGCCTCGAGGACGAGGCGGCAGCGTTTGTCGCGTCGGCGAAGGCGAAAATCCGCCAGCGGCCGTCCGCCGTGACGGCGTGGCCTAATTGAACCGGCTTGGCGTCGGCCAGACGGATGACCGGCGCCGAATGAAAGCGCATGCCGATCGTCAGACCTTTTGCGAGATGCTGATAGGTCGGCTTGCCGGAGATCATCGACGGGGCGTAGCGGGTTTCCGTTCCCGCCGTGAAGCGCGCCTGCTTGATGAAATATCTCTGGAATTCCGCCGGATCGACGCCTTCACGGTTGGCGTCGAAGGGATCCTTCGGCGGAGCGCTGAACATCTTGGCCCACTTGCGATCGAAGTCGATCAACTCCTTGGCGACGCTCTGGCGCTCTTTCGAATAGCTGCCAAGAATATCGGGCGAGGATCGCCCGCGCAGGACCGACGCCAGTTTCCATCCGAGATTGAAGGCGTCCTGCATCGAGACGTTCATGCCCTGCCCGGCTTTGGGGCTGTGCGTATGGCAGGCGTCGCCGGCGATGAACACCCGCGGGATGCGGTCTTGCGCCGGCTCATCCGGCAAGTCGTCGTACTTGTCGCAAAGCCGCTGGCCGATCTCGTAGACCGACCACCACGCGATCTCCTTCACGTCCAGCGTATAGGGATTGAGGATCCGCTGCGCGGCGGCGATCAGATGATCGGGCGTAACGTTGAGGCTCGAGACCCTCTCGTTCTCACTGAGCTTTTCGAGCTCGACATAGAGGCGGACGAGATAGCCGCCTTCCCGTGGAATGATCAGGAGGTTGCCTTCGTTGGCCGACTGGATCGCCGACTTGAGGCGGAAGTCGGGGAAGTCGGTGATCGCCAGGACATCCATGACGCCCCAGGCCTGGTTAGCCGAATCGCCGCGAAGCTCGAGCCCGAGGGATTTGCGCACGGCGCTGCGCGCGCCGTCACAGCCGACCACGAATCGGGCCTTCACGGTTTCCGCCTGCCCTTCGTGCGCGGGATCGAGCCGTTTGAGTTTGACCTTGACCGGGTAGGCCGGCGCGCGCCTCTCGCCGCCGCCAGATGACGGGGCGATCGTGAGATCGAGCAATTGGCGCGAATAGTCCGGCTCGAGCCGCGTCGGCGCGTTGCGCATGACGTCGAGATAGAACTCATGCACCCGCGCCTGGTTCAGGATCACGTGCGGGAATTCGCTGAGCCCGTCTTCGACATCCTGGATCCTGCCGCTGCCGACGATCTTCGCCCGCTCCTTGTCGTCAGGCTTCCAGAACGACGTCTCGTTGACCCAATAAGCCTCCTTCATGACCCGCTCGCTGAAACCGAACGCTTCGAACATCTCCATCGTCCTGCACGCAACCCCGTCGGCCTGGCCGAGCAGCAATGGGCCCGATTTCTGCTCGACGATCCGGGTCTTGATATCGGGAAAGGCCGCGAGTTGCGCCGCCAGCGTCAGCCCCGCCGGCCCGCAGCCGACGATCAGCACGTCGATCTCCTCGGGCAGCGCGTCCGAGGGACGCCACAGTTTGTTCGCCTCGGCGGCTTCCGAGATTTCCGGATTGCCGGTTTTGAACCCGTTGAGATGGAATTGCATGAGCCTCACTCGTTACCGCGGGCCGCGTTTCGCCAAGGGCCGCCACTTGTCCGACCGAGGGTCGTTCGCGCGCGACGTTCGCGATGCCGGGCGCTCACACCTAGGTATACCCCTTCGATCCATTCGTCAGTCTGTTAACCCGACCTCCCATCGCCATCTCCTTGTCCAAGACATCGTCAAGCCAGACTTCGAAAAGGAGGCTCCTATGCGCAATTCAACCTTGAAGACCGTCGGCGCATCGCTTGCGGCTGTCGCCGTGATTGTTTCTCTCGGAACGTCGCCGGTGCTGGCGAGGGGTGGCGGCGGCCATGGCGACTTCGGCGGCGGCGGAATCCATTTCGGCGGAGGCGGTTTTCACTCCGGCGGCGGCTATCACATGGGTGGGACATGGAACGGCGGCTATCACGCCCGGAACCACTACTACAGCGGTTACGGCGCCTGTACGGTGAACCCCGTCAATCAGTTGACCTACCCTTATACGTGCTAGGGGACCGGCGGCTGTACCCGCCGGCTCACGCGAGTAGAGCCGGCTCCGTGTTCATGGTGAATTGGCCTGCGCGGTTTTTTTGCAACAATTGCTTTCGGAAAATCGGAATCTGTGCTACGGTTTCGCCATGACGAGCCCCATCAAGAATCCGGACGTGCAAGAGGCCGCCGAGCGCGGAAGCGCGCACATTGTGCATCGCCACCACGATCTTGGTCCGCCGTGCTCGAACAAAAGAAAAAAGCGGCCCGGGGGTCGGCGTAAGTCGTTGAAAGGGCTCGATTCGGACAAGGAAATCCAAGGAAATCCAAGGTTTTTTTCTTTGATTGTCTTTGCTTGGCTTTGGCGAATTTGGCCTAGCTTGGGAAAATTTGGATTTGGCTTGGGCGACCGCAGCGGCGCTCCCCCCGACGGCCACCGGCGCCAGAAGCCGTTGCGCGACGTGGCGCAACCTGTGAGCGGCCGCTTTCATCGCCATCGGCGGCTATTCCTTGACCGCTCCGGTCAGACTCGAAACGTAATACTCGACGAAGAACGAATACATGATCACCACCGGCAGGGAACCGAACAGCGCCGCGGCCATCAGCGAGCCCCAGTGATAGACGTCGCCCTCGACCAGTTCGGTGATCGCGCCGACCGGAACCGTCTTGTTCTCCGACGACGAGATGAAGGTCAGCGCGTAGATGAATTCGTTCCACGACAGGGTGAAGGCGAAAATGCCGGCCGATATCAGTCCGGGAACCGCCAGCGGCAGCGTGATCTTCCACAGGATCTGCAGCCGTGTCGCGCCGTCGATCAGCGCGCATTCCTCGAGCTCATAGGGGATGGTGCGAAAATAGCCCATGAGCAGCCAAGTGCAGAACGGGACGAGGAAGGTCGGATAGGTCAGGATCAGCGCCCAGTCGCTGTCGAACAGGCCGAGCTTGAAAATGATCGCGGCGAGCGGGATGAACAGGATGCTCGGAGGCACGAGATAGGCGAGAAAGATGGCAAGCCCGACATAGCGCGCGCCTCTGAACCGCAGGCGTTCGATGGCGTAAGCCGCGCAGACGCTGCACACGAGCGAGATCGCGGTCGAAGCGAACGCGATGAGCATGGTGTTGATGAGCCAGCTCGGATAGCTCGTCTCGAAGAACAGCTTCTCGATATGCGCGAGCGTCGGGTGGTGAACCCAGAACGGGTTGAAACGCGCGTAGTCGTAAAGCTCGTCGTCCGGCTTCAGCGTCGTCGTCGTCATCCAGTAGAACGGAAACAGAGAGGACGAACAGAAAGACGGCGAGCGGGAGATAGAGCGTGACGAGGCGCCGCGGCAGCGTCTCGAGATAGTCCATTCCTTCCGACGCGCCGTCGCCGAGAGCCATCGTCAGTCCCTCGAGCCCTGCTGCCAGCGTCGCCGCTGCAATCCGAAATAACTGAATAGGATCGCCGCCAGAAGGAACGGCACCATGGCGTCGGCGATCGCCGCGCCTTCGCCGAGTCGGCCGCCAGTGATGGCGCGCTCGTAGGAAAGCGTCGCCATCAGCTGGGTGGCGTTGATCGGGCCGCCGCGGGTGATGGCGTATATGAGCTGGAAGTCCGTGAACGTGAGCAGCACCGAGAAAGTCATCACGACCGCGATGATCGGCGACAGCATCGGCAGGGTGACGAACCTGAACCGTTGCCACGGGCCGGCGCCGTCGAGCGTCGCCGCCTCGTAAAGCGAGGGAGAGATCGTCTGTAAGCCCGCGAGCAGCGTTATCGCAACGAACGGGATGCCGCGCCAAACATTGGCGGCGATCACCGACCAGCGGGCGTTCCAAGGGCTGCCGAGAAAATCGATGTACTGGTGGATGAGCCCGAGCTTTATCAGCGACCAGGAGATGATCGAGAACTGCGGATCGTAAATCCACCAGAACGCGATAGCCGAGAGCACGGTCGGGGTGACGAACGGCAGGAGCACGATCGCGCGGACGAGCGACTTCAGCGGCAGGCGGCGGTTGAGCAGGAGCGCCAGATAGAGGCCGAGCGCAAACTTGAGCGCACTCGCAACGACCGTGTACAACAAGGTGTTGAACACCGAGAGCCAGAATACGCTGTCATGGGCTAGGGAAATAAAGTTGGCGAAGCCGATGAAGCGGCCCGGCTGACCGATCGAAGCGTCGGTCATGCCGAGCCAGAATCCGAGGCCAAGCGGATAGGCGAGAAAAACCAGGAGGAAGGCCGCCGCTGGCAGAATCAGGGCGAATCCGAGAAAGTTGCGGTCATCGAGCAGACGAAAGACGAGCCGCCGGCGCGCCGGGAATGGCCTGGCGGCGCGGTAAGCCGGCGCGTTCGACGCCATCGCGCCTGCGCTCTCAGGCGGTGTAGTAGCGCTTGACCCGTTCGGCCGCATCGTGCGCCGCGTCTTTCGGCGACTTGTTCCCCGTGCACGCCTCGGCGAACATGTCGACGACAACGAAATCGCCCATGACCGCGGCCGATGCGTTGCCCAGCGCGCCCGAGTAGCCGTCGTCGAGCGCATATTTCAGGACGTCGCGGAACGGAGTCACCTTCGGATCGGCCGTCCAGATCGGATTGTCGTTCCACGCTGGCAAGGGCGGCGCGATATAGCCGTTCGACTGCGTCTCCCAATAATCGACCTGCGGCTTCTCCCACATGAAGCGCAGATACTCGCGTACGGCATTCGGATATTTGGTGTAGGTATAGGCGTAGGTGTTCAGGATGTTTTGCTGTTCGGTCGGCCGCCCAACCGGGCCGATCGGCATATTGGCGTGATCCATGTCCGCCGCGATCGCATTCAGAGCGGGATCGGGCGAGTTCTTGGCGACAGTGTAGATCGAAATGCCGTTCAACGTGAGGCTAATCTGATCGGCGAGAAAAGCCTTGTTGTTGCTCGGATCAAGCCATGACAGCACGCCGTCGATATAGGTACCATAGAGCTGCTTGGCGTATTCGAGCGCCGCGACGGTCTCAGGCGAATCGATGACGACGTTGTTGTTGTCGTCGACGGTCTTGCCGCCAAAAGCCCACATACACCATTGACACCAACCGTTGGCGTCGCCGGTGGCGTGGCCGAGCGCAAATCCCGGAGGCTTGCCCGCTTTCTTGAGGCCCTGACAAAGCTTGAGATAGCCGTCAGTGTCCTTGGGAAATTCGTCGAAGCCGGCGGCATGCATCGTGCTGATGCGGTAGTTCATGCAGCCGCCGGTCGCGCCGTGCGGCAGCGCAATCCAGCGCTTGTCGTGCGTCCCGTACTTGCGCGCGACCGGATACCAGCCTCCGTATTTGTCCCCGAGATATTCGGCGAGGTCGGTCAAGTCCAAGAGCTTTTCGCGGAACTTGAATGGATCGTCGAGCGTGCCAAAAATAATGTCGGGCCCGGCTCCGACATTGGCGGCGACCGCCGATTTCGGCCGGATGTCGTCCCAGCTTTCCGCATCGACTCGCACTTTGACGCCGGTCTGATCGGCAAACTTCTTTGTGTTGGCGACGAAACTGTCGAATTCGGCCTGAATGAACTGCTTCCAGCGCAAGACCCGGATTGAGGCGCCGGGTTCCGGCGCGGAGCCGTTCCAGGTTGGCGCGGCGCGCGCGGCGCTTCCCGGCAGGAGCAATAGACCCGCCGCGCCGCCGGATTGCAGGAGCTGCCGTCTGGAGACTTCGACCACTTCTTCCTCCCTTACTCACGCCGCGGGCAAGCCGCGCAGCGCTGGCTCTCCTTTGCACACTACACTCGTTTGAATCGCCGCGCCAACGCGCGCCCCCGCCAACCATTCTCTCAGTCTCGCAATCCCCCTGGGCAAAGCCGCAGCAGAGAAACAATCCCGAACCTGACTTCCATGCCGATGCACACCTCCACGACGACGCGCGTCGTTCAGGACATGTCTTCCTCCCTTGACCGGTTAGATCGGGTGGACAACGGACCAACCGTCCCTCACCATATATCGGAGCGTCGGACCAACAAGGAGATTCGTATGATGACCTTATATCTGATATGTTCAAGAAGCGCTGCTGCCCGATCGACGCCGACCGCGCCGTAGATCGGGGGTCGGCCCGCTGCGTACGCCGGCTTTGGGAGCACGATGTTGGGACGAGGCTGTTTCTAGTTGGCGAAGGTGGAAAGGCCGACTTTTGGCCTTGTGGTGTGAACGGTTGATGCAACAATTCGAGCAGGGAATCGATCAACCAGTCCGGTGAAGAAAGGCAAAACGATTTCGCTTGCGCTTGGCCCGACGCGGAATCGGACCCAGGAGCTGACTCAGCGGCTCGGCGCCGAGATTCTCAGCGGACGACTGCAGCCGGGCGCTCGCCTGCCGACCGAGCAGGAACTCTCGCTGGCTACCGGCGTCAGTCGCACGGTGGTCCGCGAGGCCGTGGCGGCGCTCCGAGCGGACGGCCTTGTCGTTACCCGCCAAGGGCTTGGCGCGTTCGTGCCGGCTGACGTGCAGCGCCGGCCATTCCGCATCGATCCAGACGAAGTGAAATCCGCCAAGGACGTGCTGCAAATCATCGAATTGCGCATGGGCCTGGAGATCGAAGCCTCCGGGCTCGCCGCGGAGCGCCGGACAAGCCACGATCTCGGCCAGATCGAGGCCGCCCTGCGGTCGGTCGAGGCCGAGATCGAAGTTGGCGGCAACGCGGTGGATGCCGATTTTCGGTTCCATCTGTCGATATTCAGCAGCGTCCACAATCGCTTTTTTCCGCAGTTTCTCGAATTCCTAGGGAACTTCATCATCCCCCGCCAAATCCTCAATGTCGCAAGCGGCGGCGACCCTGACCGGGTCCGATATTTGCGCAAGATTCAGGCAGAGCACGTGGCGATTTACGAAGCCATTCGCAGCCAGAACATCGCGGCCGCCCGCAAGGCGGCGCGGCGACACCTGTCCAACTCTCTGAGCCGATATCAGGAGATAAGCTCCCGCGCCGCCCGTCTCGCCGACGCCGCGCGGCTTTCCGAGGCCGGGTGACAAGCGCGTCACTTTTCGGCCAACGGGCTGCCCGCGCAAGTCGCCGACGCCGGCGCGCTGGATCGCTCTGGATCTCGCGCGGCCTCGTTATCGCGCCAGTTGCGTCAGGCCCGTCGGCGGCCCATCGATCGCGGTCCAGCCGCCGTCGACGAACATCGTGCTCCCGCTCACATAGCTCGCCGCATCGGAGGCGAGAAAAGCCGCCGCGCACGCGACTTCGTCGGCGGCGCTCCAACGATTGAACACGGTGTGCGCCGCGTAGAGATTGTAGATGTCGGGCCGCTGCTTGAACGGTTCGGTCAGCGCCGTCTCGGCGATGCTCGGCGCGATCGCATTGACCCGGACGCCGAAGCGGCCGACCTCCGAGGCGAAGCCCTTGACCAGCAGGCCGATCGCGGCCTTGGTGCTGCCGTAGACCGCAAGGCCGGGCTCGATCGTTACCGCGCGCACGGAAGAACAGGCGATGATGCTTCCCCCGCCCTGCTCCATCATGATGCGTCCGAACGCCTGAAAGAAATAGACGGTTCCCTTGATGTTGAGGTTGATGACGCGATCAAGGTCCTCCTCGGTGTAGTCGAAAATCGTCTTGCGGATGTTCAATCCTGGCGTCGTGACGGCGATGTCGATTCGCGGGAATTTGGCTTTCGCCGCCGCCGCCAGCGACCTAACGTCGCTCGCCAACGCCGCATCGGTGACAATCGCCTCCGCCCGACCGCCGGCCGCGCGAATGCCGGCCGCGGTCGCCTCGTTGCGCGCGCGGTCGCGGTCGGCGCAGACCACCCACGCGCCCAGTCCGGCGAGCGCCTCGGCTGAAGACTTGCCGATTCCGGACGCCGCGCCTAGCACGACCGCTGTCTTACCGGTGAGATCGAACAGACGCCGATAGTCGGTCATACCACCTTCATCCTCCCCATTGCGGCCGGGCGCGACCCCCGCGAGCCAAACTCCCGTCCGCCAAGCTGGCGCTTGACGTAGGATACTAATATATTAGTTTTGATCGGGATTGGAAAGCACCGTGATGAGATCGAGGCAAGTCCGCTGACTGCGCTCCCATCGATACAAGCGACTTCGATCCGCAGGCCGTGGGCGGGCGGCGTCAGCGCCCGCGGGCTCGGAGCTAGGATCTACGCCGATTTGCGGGCCGAACTTGTCTCGCTCGAACGCTTGCCCGGCGAACCGATTTCTGAGGCCGAGTTGGCGAAATCCTACGGCTTCAGCCGCACGCCGGTGCGCGAGGCGGTGCGCAAGCTCGCCGACGAGGGGCTCATCGAGATATTCCCGCAGTCGGGCACCTTCGCGGCGCGCATTCCGCTTGCCGCACTTCCCGAGACGATCGTCATTCGCAAGGCGCTTGAAGAGACGTCGGCGCGGCTCGCCGCCGAGCGCGGCCAGCGCAGCCAGATCATCGCACTCCTCGCCCAGTTGGAGCGTCAGCGCGAAGCGAACAGAGCCGGTGATCGCAATGCCTTCCATCATGCGGACGAGGCCTTTCACGGGGCCATCGCCGAGGCTGCGGGTTATCGCGGAATTTGGACGCTGGTCGAGCAAGTCAAAGTTCATGTCGATCGTTACCGCCGTCTGACATTGCCGCAGGAGGGCCGCATGACGCGGGCCATCCGCGAACACGCCGCTATCGCGGCGGCGATCGAATCCGGCGATGCCGCGCGCGCCGCTCAGGCGATGGGCATTCATCTCGACGGACTTCTGTCCGACATTCCGAACATTCGCCGCCGCAATCCCGACTATTTTGCCGACGATGCGCGGGCGCGGGAACCATTGGTCAATGGCCGCAAAGCACGGCCTCGCCGCAAGAAGGCCGCCAGGGAGGAAAGCCATGTGGAGTCTGAGGATCGTCGCTGTTGAACACGCACCATATCGTGCAGCGAACAACGCAGCGTGGTAGGGCCGAGTGTCGACGAGCGGCGACTGCGCCCTGCCGGGGGCGATGACGAACACTGAGGTCGCGGTCAAGGGCGACGTACTGGAGCCGTTTGCTCTGCGCGCGCTCGACCGCCTGGCCGAGACGATCGTTGTCGGCGCGCTGCTTGGCGAGCTCCTTCTCGTGCTGGCCAATGTCATGGCGCGCGTCTTCTTCCGCCAGTCATTTCTGTGGTCGGACGAAGTCGCCCGGCTGGTGCTGTCGATCCTGGCTTTCATCGGCGGCGCCGTGGCGTATCGGCGGCGCGACCATGCGCAGGTCCGCCTCATCCTCAACCTCGTCCCGAGACGGGTCGAGCGCGTCTGCCTCGCGCTCGCCGACATCATCGTCTTCTTCGTCAGCGGACTGATCGGCGCCGCCTCGATCGAGTTCATCGCCGCAAGCTGGGCCGAGCGCACGCCGATCCTCCAGGCGCCGGCCGCTCTGATCGCTCTGCCGCTGCCGGCCGGCATGGCGCTGATGGCGCTCTATGCGGCAGTGCGTGTCTGGCGCGAACACGGGAGACTGGCGCTGATCGTCGGCGCGCTTTTTCTCGTCGCGACGGCGCTGGCGGCGACGACTTATGGATCATGGCTGCCAGCTCTTGGCGATGATTCCTCGATCATCGTCGCACTCGTTCTCTTTTTCGCCGCGATATTCGCCGGCGTTCCGGTTGGCTTCGTCTTGCTGCTGGCGGCCGCTTTTTATCTCTGGACGAGCGGTGCGGCGCCGTTGCTCGTGCTGCCGCAAACCATGGTCGCCGGCGCTGGGAATTATATCCTCCTCGCGGTTCCCTTTTTCATCCTCGCAGGACTGGTCATGGAACGCGGCGGGATCAGCGTGCGGCTGATCCGCTTCGTCCACGCGCTGGTCGGCCATTTGCGAGGCGGCCTGCTGCAGGTCGCAGTGGTCAGCATGTACGTTATCTCGGGCCTTTCCGGCTCGAAGCCCGCCGACGTCGCCGCCGTCGGCACGATCATGCGCGACGAAGTCAGCGCCCGCCACGGCGCCCCGGAGGGCGCAGCGGTGCTGGCGGTCTCGGCGATCATGGGCGAGACGGTGCCGCCGAGCATCGCCATGCTGATCGTCGGTTCGATCACCAATGTGTCGGTGGCCGGCATGTTCATCGGCGGCCTGATGCCCGCGGCCGTGATCGCCCTGTGCCTGATGACGCTGATCGCGGTCCGCGCCCGTCGCGCCGGCGCGTTGTCCGCTCCCCGCGCCCCGTTACGGCTGGTCGCGCGCGCCGGGTTCAACGCAATTCTGCCCCTGCTGATGCCCGGCATGCTGCTCGCCGGGATTCTCTTCGGCCTCGCTACGCCGACTGAGATCGCGGCGCTCACCGTCGTCTACGGCGTCATCCTCGCCATGTTCGTCTACCACGAGATGACCGTCGTAGGTTTCCTGCGCGCGGTTCAAAACACGGCCGCGCTGGCCGGCGTGCTGCTGTTCATCTTCACCGCCGCCTCGGCGTTTTCGTGGGTGTTGACGATCGCCTATCTGCCCCAGCGCCTGGTTGATCTGCTCGCCGCCAGCCATGCAAACACGACGATCTTCATGTTCGGCTCGATCGCGCTGCTGATTTTTGTCGGCGTGCTGCTCGAAGGCTTGCCGTCCCTCAATGTGCTTGCGCCTCTGCTGCTGCCGATTGCCGTCAAGCTGGGCTTCAGCGGCCTGCACTTCGCCATTGTCCTGATCATCGCGATGGGCGTCGGCGGCTTCGTGCCGCTCGCGGGCGTCGGTTTTTATGTTTGCTGCGCTGTCATGCGATGCGACATTGAACCGGCTTCGCGCGCGATGCTGCCCTATCTCGTCGTGGTTCTGGCGGGCTTGCTGATCGTCGCTTTCGTACCCTGGTTTGCGCTCGCGTTGCCGAACCATTTTGGATTCCGGGGCTAAGCCGCCAGCGCGGCGGCACCTGGAGAGAAAAGTCAGCACGGGAGGAAATCATGAACCGAAGAGAGTTGCTTGGAACCGCCGCCGGCGCCGCCGCAGCGACGCTGGCCATGCCCTATGTCGCGCGCGGGGCGGCGCCTTTGACGCTGCGTTTCGCCCATTTCGCCCAGGAGGATCATCCGGCCAATATCGCCGCAAAGCAATTCGCCGCTCGCGTCGCCGAGCGGACCGGCAACGCAATCCGGATCATGATCTTCCCCAACAATCAGCTCGGGGGGCCGCCGGAGCAGGCCCAGCAGATCAAGCTCGGAACGATCGACATGGGCCTGCCGACCCAGGGTCAGCTCGACAAATACGACAAGGCCTTCGGCGCCGTCATGCTGCCCTTCATCTTCGACAGCCGTCCGCTCGTATTCCGCGTCCTCGATGGGCCGGCGATGGATTGGCTCGGGCCGCTCGCCGAAAAGCAGGGCTTCATCTTGTTGCGCAATTGGGACTATGGATTTCGCAACGTGACCAACAGCGTGCGGCCGATCAAGGCGCCCGAGGACGTCAAGGGCCTGAAGCTTCGCACGCCGCCCGAATTGCAGATCCAGGCTTCCATGGAGGCCCTGGGCGCGGTCGTGCAGGCGATCGCCTTCCCCGAGCTTTATCTGGCGTTGGCGCAGAAGGTCGTGGACGGCGAGGAAAATCCGATCGCCGTGATCTACTACAACAAGTTCTATGAGGTGCAGAAGCATCTCGCGATCACCAGGCACATCTACAACAACATGATTCACACGATCGGAGTGAACGCGTGGATGAAGCTGACGCCCGAGCAGCAGACGATCTTCCGCGAGGAGAGCGCAGCCGCCGGCGACCTGATGCGCAAGCTCATGGCCGAAGGCGAAGCGGATCAGATCACCAAGCTCGAGGCCGCCGGCCTTGAGACGACGCAGCCTGATCTCGCGCCGTTCCGCGCCCTTATGGAGCCCGCCTATCAGCGGATCGCCGATTATGCCGGCGCGGACAACGTCAAGAAGTTCCGCGACATGGTGGATGAGGCGCGCAAGGGATGAGGGCTGGCGGCGCGGCGACGCGCAGTCACAGCGGCGAGAACTTGGTCGACTTGATGATCTTGGACTCCTGATGCTGCACGTTTCCGGCTTCCGCGCTCTTCTTGCGATATGAAACCCAGTCGGGATCGGCCTCGAGCGCTTCGCGCCGCCGCTCGCGGTCGGCCTGACTCTCGAAGCCCCAGAAAAACACGACCTGGTTGACCGTCCCGACATCGGTGGTGAAGACGCCGATCGGCTGACCCAGATGCCGGACATGAATCGGCATCCCCTCGGCCTCGTATAATTTGAGCCAGTCGCCGAGGCGCCCGGGCGTCATCGTGTAGGTCCTAAGATCGACGATCATCGCTGTCTCCCTTGATGAGTTCGCGGGGCCCGCTTGTCAGGCGGCATGACATTGCAATGGCGTCCCGCCGCGCGGTCATTGGCGGCGGCTAGGGTTTGGCCCCGGCCCCCGGCGCAGGATAGGCGCTGACGAAGCCGTCGCGGTTGGGCATTTTGATTTTGGCCAGATTATGCGCGTCCAGCGTGGTGTCCTGCGGCACGATCCCGTTGAGGAACAGCACATAGGCCGAAACCGCATAGACTTCGTCGGGCGTGAGCGACTGGGGCGCGTTCAAAGGCATGGCGCGGCGCACATAATCGAAGAGAGTTGTCGCATAGGGCCAAAAACTCCCGACGGTCTTTTCCGGCTTCTTTTCGCGTAGCGTGCCGATGCCGCCGACCAGCCGGTCCATCGGCTTGCCTTCGCCGTGAGCGCCGTGGCAGGACGCGCATTTGGCGGCGAAGA
>CAWANG010000003.1:0-280469 GCA_963783175.1 uncultured Alphaproteobacteria bacterium | reverse complement strand
GAGTCCGACAAGCTTCCGCCCGCTAGAGTTCGCCCGCGTGCGGATAGGGACCAGAAATCAAACGGATGATTTCACACGACGTTCTTGCGCGTTCAACTGGGTTCGCTATAATCCGCCACTCGTTGGGGGACTGGATGGGGGACTGTTGTGCTCTCAAGGCTGACCGCTCGCAGGGCAGCAACGGCCGGACCGGGAATTTACGCCGATGGCGACGGCCTCTACCTTTGCGTTTCTTCGTCGCTAACTCGATCATGGGTCTATCGGTTTTCCTGGCGCGGACGCCGCCCTGAAATGGGGCTGGGCTCGCTCGACGCAGGGGTAGGGCTCGCGGAAGCCCGCGCCGCTCGAGATGAGGCTCGCCGCATCCTTCAATCCGGGAGCAATCCGATCGAGGTGCGGCGGGAGGTAAGGCGCGCGCCTGCTAATAAGCCAACGTTCGGCGAGATCGCCGACGCCCTTCTTGAGGCAAAAGTCCAAGAGTGGCGCAACGAGAAGCACCGCGAACAATGGCGCTGGAGCCTCACCGAGGCCGCGCGCGAACTTCGGCCTCGTCCTGTCGATGAGATCGGCACGGATGCCGTACTTGCTGTCCTGAAGCCGCTGTGGACCGCAAAGCCGCGACGCGAACGGGCGAGGTACTCGGGGCGCGTTGGTCAGAGATTGACATGGGGGTGAATGTCTGGACCGTCCCGCCCGCCCGAATGAAGGCAGCTCGCGAGCATCGTGTACCCCTATCTTACCATTCGCGGGCGACCCTCGAAGGGCTTCCGCAAACGCGCACGTGCGAGTTTGTCTTTCCGAGCCCGCGCGGCGCGCGTCCCCTCTCTCACGTTGCAATGGCCAAGGTTCTGGCGCGGCTCGGCGTTCAAGGGGTGACCGTCCATGGCTTTCGCAGCGCGTTCCGCGATTGGGCGGGCAACGAAACGCATTTCGCGCGGGAAGTCGCGGAGGCCGCGCTCGCGCATTGATCGGCGACAAAGCCGAACAAGCCTACCGTCGCGGCGATGCACTGGAAAAGCGGCGGGAAATGATGGAGGCGTGGTCCTACTTCTGCGAACCGTAGATCATGGGCACCAGATGAGGTCAACAGCGCCGGTTGTCTCTGCGCAATCAAAGTCAACCCGAAAACTTTAAAGTATCTCAAAAAGAACATTTGGCGTTCTAGATCGTGCAATTACTCGGGCGAATATTGTTTTCCCAGGGCCGGCCCTGAGTTCGAACGCCGGCTCGAGGCAGCGACCGCGGCGGACCGCGCTCAGATGCAGGCCTTTGTCGTTGAGCGGCAGCGGGTCTATTGGGACGCGGCGGATAGCATCAAGTCGGTCGGGGATCGCGACCTCACGCGCGTCAGCAACAAGTTCGCCACGATCTACATCGCCGGATGCCTAACTTTCAATGGCTCGGAAGTCCCGGCCCAACTCGACCCCCTGAGGACGGCATTGTCGCCATAGCCCACCACCGAGGTGGTCCTCCGAGACGCTGCGGAGCGGCGTTGGTTGCAGATGACTCTTTATAGCGGACCAGATCCCGCCGTCCGGTTACCAGAGCGTGCTGACGCGAGCACAGTGGGCCGGTGTTATCGCCTTCGCCCGTGCGGTAGACGCGGAGCTTGTTACCTCGTTCGCCATCAGCAGTGGCGTTCGCGACGCTGACGGGATTTGGACACCTGCGCAGGCTCAGCCGCTTGTGGCCTACACGAAGTCGATCGGCGGCACTATCACCGCGGCCGAGCTCTTCAACGAGCCGACGATTGCCGCCAGCGGCGGCGCCCCCGCTGGCTACAAAGCCGCGACTTACGCGCGCGACGAGGCAGCCTTCCGAACCTTCGTCCAGGCCACGGCACCCGATATGTTGATCGTCGGTCCGGGATCGGCGGGCGAGGGTGGGATCGCCGTCGTGCCGCCGACGATGCCGATGTTGCATTCCGTCGATCTTCTCGGCGGCGATCCCAAGCCAAAATTCGATGTGTTTTCCTATCACTACTATGGCGCCGTCTCTGAGCGCTGCGACGCCATGGGGCCGGGGCTCGGCACGACAGCCGCCGCTGCACTTAGCGAGCAATGGTTGTCGCAGACCGACGGGGTGTTCGACTTCTACAAACCCCTGCACGCGAAGTATGCGCCAGGCGCGCCGATCTGGATCACCGAGACCGCGGACACGGCCTGCGGCGGCAATCCATGGGGCTCAACGTTCCTCGACACGTTCCGCTACGTGGATCAGATGGGCCGGCTGGCCAAGCGGGGCGCAAAAGCGATCTTTCACAATACCCTCGCATCCAGCGAATATGGCTTGATCGATCAGAGCGACTTCCGGCCACGCCCAAATTATTGGGCCGCGCTTCTTTGGCGCCGCTTGATGGGGACGGTTGTCCTCGACGCGGGCGCGTCTCGTGAGGGTCTACACCTCTACGCCCAATGTTTGCGCGGCCACCCGGGCGGTGTCGCTCTTCTGGCGATCAACAACAGCCGCGCGGACCGCAGCGAGATCACACTGCCTACAGCGAGCGTGCGCTATACACTTTCAGCCGCGACCCTTCAGTCAGCCTCGGCGATGCTGAACGGGCTGCCACTCAGGCTTGATCCGAACGATGACCTGCCGGAGATCAACGGACGCGCTACGGCTGCCGGTCCGATTCAATTCGATCCGGCCACTGTCACTTTTCTGGCCATTCCGGAGGCCGCCAATACCGCATGCGCGGCCATCAAAGGCTAGAGCCGATGTCACTCATCACCGATCCACACAGGTTCCGGCCCACGCGGTCCGCTCGCTCATCATCGCGCGCAAGAAGCTGGTGGGCCAGCGAGTAACCTTGGAAGATCAGATGAAGAGGAAGTGGTGGCGAAACGGTCGAGCCGTGGATTGGGAAGACCCGAATAAATCAACGCGCGTCCACCTCATGAAGAATTCTGACGAAGCGCCTTTCGTCTGAAATCGGGGGACTTTTGAGAGAATGGCGCACGGTATCGTATCGCCTCAACCAACAAGGCAAAGACCGGGCTTGGCTGCCGGTTCGGATAGTAGAGATGATAGCCCATCATGACTGGCGACCAATCCGCAAGGACTCGCACAAGGCGTCCCGCCGCCACGTGTTGCCGAACCACGTCGTCGGGCAGGTAAGCCAAACCGAGACCGGATAGTGCGGTGTTGAGGATCAGCGAAATCGCGTTGAATGCAAGCGGCCCTTCGGCCCGCACTTTCAGCTCGCGCCCGTCTTTAGCAAATGGCCATGACCACAGGCCCCCCGACGTGGGCAGCCGCAGGTTAATGCAAGCATGAGCCGTCAAATCGTGTGGCGTATTCGGTCGGGAGCGCTGTGCGAAGTAGGAGGGCGCACCGACGAGAACTTGTTGGAAGTCCGGTCCAATCCGTAACGCGATCATATCCTTGGCGACCTGTTCGCCCAAACGCACGCCTGCATCGTACCGGCCGGCCACAATATCGGTCAGGCCGTAGTCATTGATGATTTCGACCCGGATATCCGGGTAGTCCATCAGTAGCCGGGCTACGGCAGGCGCAAGGATCGTGTCTGAGGCGTGTTCGACCGATGTGATGCGGAGGCTGCCAGCCGGTTTCCCACGCATGGCGGTCACGGCGGCCAACCCGGCTTCGATTCCGTCGAAATGCGGCCCCACGGTTTGGATCAGGCGTTCACCCGCCTCGGTCGGCGCGACGCTGCGCGTGTTGCGGGTCAGGAGCCGCAACCCCAGCCGGGCTTCAAGGTCCCGGACGATGCGGCTGAGGGCCGGCTGGGACACGCCGAGTTGCGCCGCAGCCCGCGTGAAGCTCCGCTCCCTCGCGACCGCCAGGAGGGCGATCAGGTCGTTGATGGTCTCCCGCGCCATTTATACGTCCACGTTATAAGCCCATGACGCTTATATCATCTAATCACATGACCGCGCACCGGTTACTTTAACGAAAGGAGGCCGCCCCGCCCTCAGTCATCGTGAAGGAGTTGAAATGAGTAAAGTTTGGTTTGTGACCGGTGCCAACAGCGGCTTCGGTGCTAGCATTGCCAAGGCGGCCCTAGATGCCGGGGACAAGGTGGTTGCGACCGCCCGGAACATGGACAAATTACGCTCGGCATTCCCTGACATCCGCCACGACAACCTGGCGCTGGTCCAGCTCGACGTCACAGACGCGGGCCAGGCCGAGGCTGCTCTCGCCGAAGCGGTCGCCCGGTTCGACCGCATCTGTCAGCGCTGTTGGCGATGGCGAGTCCGAAAAAGGTATTCGTCGAGTATCAGAGGAGGTCGCGTACAAGATGCTTTACGCTTTGGCAAGAGGCGGCGATGTCGCTCAAGCCGAGTCCGCAAATGAATTGCGGGGCGGACTAGAGGATCTGAGTGCGTACTTGTCTGCCTCCATTCCGAAAGAAGGGCCGTCCGCATGGCGTCGGCTTGAACAGGCCCGAGAGATATTTGAAGGCGTGCGGAAGACGCATCCCGAAATGCTGGAAGCGCATATCTTTGAGGGCATCGCGCTTGATCTCTTGGAGCGGCACGAAGACGCCGCCGCGCACTTTGACCATGTGGAAAGAGAAACAGCGCATCGGACTTCGAACGATATGCAGGATCTTCATTGGAAAGCAATTTACAATGGTGCTGTGTCGTACTTGCGAAACCTTTATGCGCTTGAACCGATTCAAAAGGCGATAGAACGCCTCGAAAAACTCGTGCGGCGGGACCTCGGCCTTGGAGCGGCTGAAACTATCCCGCCGGCCATCGAACGCCTGGACGAAAGCCGCTGTTGGCGTTGGCGCTCGCCACCCTGGCTGACGCGTGGGCCAGCCGCACCATACAATGGCGACAGATCGAAAGCCCGCCGCTTACGATCGTGAAGCTTGCAAGGGTGATTGACGATCATCAGGCGAAAGTTTTGGCTTTGACAAACGCAATTCATGACGTTCTCGATCGCGTGCGCAGAATAGACCGTGGCGAGCTTGATATATCAGCCGCAAATCGCAGGCGGGTTCGGAGCCTCTGGGGTGCCGACACTGTACGGCAGGTCGAATGGGCCAAGAGCAACGCGCTTGGAGATTTCTATCTGTACGCTGCTGTTGAGACTAAAAAACTTACAAGGGAACAGCCGCTAGCGGGCGAGAGCAATGCATTTCTGGGCCTGCAGATTGGCGAGAAAATCGAAGCCGCTTTGGTCGAATTACGGAAATGCGAGATGCTTCTTCCCGCAGGCGTCGAGACGCTTAGCAATATCGGGACCCTCTACTTGGTGCGCGGTGACGCGGACTTGCCATTGGCCCGTCAGTACCTACAGCGCGCTATCGTATTAAACCCCCATTACGAGTATGCGTACTACCGGCTCGCCCAATCATGGGAAAAACAGCAATGGAGGGAGAGGGTAATCGAGACGTTGAAATCCTGGCCGCTGCCTCCGCAGATTCCGAGTTTTAGGCGAATGTTCACCGAGTACTTTGTTGAGCCGAAACTCGAATATCCGAGCGATGAACAATCCTAACTTTGTCAACTATCAGAACGCCTTTGCCCGACGATCCAGAGGCAATCCTGTTCCCGCAGGTAGGGCACACATTTTGCTTCGTAGAACGGGTCTAGTGAGACTTGCCCAAGCTGGACGTCTTTCGCTGGCCGTTTGTAAGGCAACCTGCTCCAATGCAACTGGACCATAGATCTCCAGACTCCCGGGGCCCATTTGTCCAGACGTCGCGTGGGGTCTGCCCCGACAACCACGCCGACAACCGGCAATTGTCGGCCCTTCTGGAATAGAGCCATCAAAATGCCGGCCAAGGTCATCCCTGAGCCGACCGGAACCACGATTCGCTGTGCCGCTGAGGGTACGTTGGCTGCTTGGCGAGCGGCAAGAAGAACCGCCTCGGAACACTCCATGCCGAAGGGCACGAGCGTCCAGCCGGTCGACGCCGCCTCATCGCGGGCTCTCCGAGCGATTACCGAACCATAACCACCCCGATGAAATATCAGCTGGGCGTTCAATTGCCGCGCTCGGTTCAACTCCTCGGTCATGTCGCCTGACGCAGTATGGATCCTACACGGAAGACCCATCCCAGCGGCAATTGCTGCAACAATAACGCTTTGTGGACTTTGCCGCGCCGCAGCGGTCAACAGTCCTACCGTAGAGCGCCGAGCGTATGCAAGACACGCGCGCGCTTTACCTCCATTGACCCCATACACCGCAAAACAGTCATCTCGTTTTAGCCATATGTTTCCGATCTCTTGTACAGGCGTTAAGTCACAGTCATCGAACAAAGCATAACCCCAATTATAACGCCCCCGCGTCCTGCCTCGTGGCGGCGATGTTGACGCTACAGCCCCAATTACCCAACCTATCTAGTGCTGACCGTACTGTCAAAAAGGTTCAGGAGAATTAAGATGGAATCTCACGGAACGATTGTCCTTGCGGAGAACGAAATCCGAAAAATTCGAGAGCGGCTCCGGACGATCCACGATTATCCGATCGCCGGGTTCCCATTTTGCGACATAAGCCCCGCCCTTGCCCTTCCAGACATGCTGGGCACCGTCACGCGGGGCTTTATGGCAGCACTCGAGAGCTACGAATTCGACTTTGTACTCGGTATCGAAACCAGGGGCTTGGTATTTGCCTCACCGCTTGCGGCAGGGCTTCGAAAAGGACTGGTCCTCGCGCGGAAAAGTGGGCGGGTGGCGGGGCCGAAAGTTTCCGTCGGATATTCGAGTGAATACGAAACGGCGGGGACGCTCGAATTGTCCGCCACGATCGTGCGACGGAACGCACGCTGCGTCATTGTGGACGACTTTCTCGCGACCGGTGGGACCGCTGTCGCTGCGGCGTCGCTAGTCGAACAAGTCGAGGGAAATGTTTCGGCTTTCGTGTTCTTTATTGAAGACCGTGAATTGAATGGCCGCGGCCGACTGCGAGGAAGGCCCGTAATTAGTGCCCTCGATTTCTGAATGTCTGGTACGGGATCAAGGCTTTTTCTCTTCACAGTTTGCTGGGCGGCTGCCAACCGTCGCGGTTTGCAATGTCCGCTTCACGTCGACACCTGCCGTCGGCTCGCGCAAGGAGCGGTCATTCCTCCACGGCGAGAGACACAACTCAAGTTGACCTGAAAGCGGTCCTTCAGCCGACGATCGCGGCCCCTCTATCGCCTAAACTGTTTTCACGTTGATACAAGCGGATTCGGCCGGGTCCTTGTGTTGGGCTCCGTGGCGGCGGAGGTTCGCCATGAGCGAGATCCGGAAGATCGCGGCGATCCTGGGGCTTGCGCGGCGACCATCCACCCCGCCATCGCCGCGCATCACGGGCGGATCGTCAAGCGCGCGACGCTGGAAATCGTTTGTTTCTTCGCAATAAGCGAGCGAGTTACTATGCGCCCGCCTCGGCGGCCGCGCCTTCCCTGGCAAGTCGCGCGACGAGACTCAGCACCGCTCGGGCGCCGACCATGGTCTCGCTCGCGATCACGCCGTTCGGGTCGACCAGAACGGCGCTCGGCAGCGCCGGTACTCGAAACAGCCGGGCGACCTCGGCCTTCTCGTCCGCCGCGGCGATCTCGAGGCCGCGACCCCCGATCAGACCGCGCGCCGCCTCGGGGTCGCCCGAGACGATCACGGCGGTATTCAAGCGATCGCGACGATTGTCTCGGAGCTGAGAGACCGCGGGAAGGATCGCGGCGCACTGCGCACAGGCGGGGCTCGCGAACACAACAAGGGCAGAACGGCCGCCTCGCGTTAACCATTCGAGAGTCACGGCGCCGCCGCCGAGAAAAGGAAGGGCGAACCGCGGCGCACTCGTTCCGATTGCGAGGCCTGTCTGTGGAGTCGGCGTGAACTTCAGCCGGACTTGGTCTTTCGCAAGCAGCGAGCGCCGGCCGGAGGGCGTCCGCGCCGAGGCGGGTCGATGGCTGCGCCGCCAGATCTGCAGGCGAGCGGCCGCGAGACCCAATCCGAGTCCGACGACGAGGACGATTTCGTTTCGCCACGCCGAGGCGCCCGGCCCGCGCGGCTGGACAAACCCACTATTCGGATCGCAGGCGAGAACAAGCGCGGCGGCGGCGATCAAAATCAGGCTGCGCACCAGGGTGTTGGCGCCGATTTTGGCGGGGTGAAACCCGCCGAAGCACGCGCACTCGGGTCTCCGGCCGTTCCAGAGGTTCGCGCCGACGGCCGCGGACAGGGCGACGAGGAACGCTAGCGCCGCGGCGACCGCGATATGGACGGTGGCCTTCCACATCAGACCAAGCGCCACGGCAAACTCAAAGAGCGGCAGGACGACGGCGACGAAGCCGGTAAGGCTGGCCGGAACGCCGAACTGCTCGATCGATCGGCGAGTCCGGTTGGGGGTGCTCAGCTTGCCGCCTCCAGCGACAGCAAACGTCGTCACCAGGATCAACCTCACCAGGACGAGCAACGTCACCATGGCGCCGCCCAGCCGATGCTTTGGCGTTCAGGCGTGCCGGCGGTCATTGGGTCGTCGGCGCCGGGGGCTGGGTTGGATAGGCGCCGCAGCCATCGACGAGGGGATGAATGATCCAGCCGTTGGCAGGCAGTTGCTGGTTGTTCTGCGTCGTCAGGCCCATCGCAGTGGTCATCATGCCGCATTGCTGCGCCCAATTCGGGTTCCAGGGAAAGTTGTAGGGAGACGGAGTCATCGTTCCGAGGGCTTGAACCGACTTCAGTGGGTGGATTTCGTTCCAGCCTTCGTGAGCGCTGTCGTACACCCACCTGCCCACGACGCAGATAATTGTCGCTCCCACCCCGGTCTTCGAGCCGGGGCCCTGGAAATCGATCGACCCTTGCTTCGGCGCATTGGCCTGGCCCTGGGAGGCCCGGTCGCCCTCGGATGCGTAGAACCCGATGAGAGAGAGCAGGAGAATTAGGAGAGCCATAAACTCGGAAACGGCGATGCTCAGAGGGGGAAAAGCAGCAAGCGCTTCCTGGGCGATCAACGACGCCACTGTCACCCAGAACAGCGCCTGCAGCCAGTTCTGGAAGTCCTGCACACCCCCGCCTTCCACCTCGCAATGCAGGATGGGGGTGGCGACGGTCGCTCCGCCGTTCGCATACTGGCTAGAGGGGCCGTCGTCGTACTGGCCCGGAGTGGTGAAGTTGTCCCACTGGCCTTCGCCTTGGTTGGCGAATTGCAGATTGAGGCTCTGGATCGCCGTTGTTTCGGTGATCAGCACATCGATCGTGGGCTGGGTGGGCTGCGTCCCGTAAAGGACGAGGTCCATCGTCCAGTCCGTGTCCAGGTCTGCCACGCCGAAGGGCAAGACAGTCCAATCGGACTGATTGCCTTCCGGCGGCGTCATGTACATGCCGACGGCGCAAACGTCGACCGCGGGGCCATTCTTGATGGGAGCGAGATAATTCGAATCGTTTGGATTGGTGTCGACCGGCAGGCAGATGAGACGATCGTTGAGCCACCAGTTGCAATAAGCGAGACCACCGGCGATCGCGCCGAGCAGCGTGGCGAGCGTATAGCACCAAATGTCCGGACCCAGCGCAGCGACGATGGCGGCGGCGACGCCGCCGGCAAGCAGTGCGGCCAGGAACGCCTGCAGATACTGGCTCTGGGAGTTATAGTCGCCCGGCTGAACGCAATTCGTGTAGCTGGGGTAGGGATTGGACACGGTTCCCGTGAATACCGGTACGGGTTCGGCCATCGCCATATGCTCCTCAAGTCTTGGCAACCGTGAAGGTCAGGCCCCCGGCCAGCAAGGGATGCGCGTGGCCGCTGTCCGGGACGATCCGGAACACGTGGACATTGATTGGCTGTGTTCCGGTGAAAGCCGCTGGCGGTTCGATCGTGACCTGGATGGTCGTCTCCTCGGAAACAGCCAGGATTGGACTTGCCGGGTCGAATGCGACAGTCCATCCGGGCGGAAGGGGAGTGGGTTGAGCGCCGGGCTGCCGCTTCAGGGCCGCCAGACGCGAACCCAGATCGGTCCGAGCGGGCGCAGTTCCGTCGGGTGGGCACGGCGGGAGGTCGTCGATCTGGAAAGCATCGACTCGAAATTCGTAGGCTTGGCGTTCGTCGGTATCGTTTCGCAAGGTGAAGCTGGAGACAGCCGGCGACTGAGCGGCCAGCACCTGCGTGTTCTCCTGGCCGAGGTTGTTATGCCAGTTCCGGTCGCTTGCGGGCAGCAGCGTCACCTGAATGCAGTAGTGTCCCGGGGTGGACGGAGTCGTCCACCCTTCGACCGCGAAAGCCGGAAAATCGGAGCCGCCGATCACGCCGAGATTCACCTGAGTCAGTCCGATCGGATTGCTCACCACTCCGACCCCGAAGCTGAGGTACGAGAAGGCGACCCTCAGTCCCGCGACCGGAGCGTCGAACGACCAATTCCAGATTCGCGCCACGACCTGGTAGGCGGCGCCCGCCACGAGGCTCGATGGCGACACCTCTGTTCCTCCTAGCCAGGGCGCGCCCGGTTGTCCGCCTTGCCAGATCGTGATGTCAGGATTGTCCCAGGTGAACGGGAGGCCGAGGCTCCAGAGGTAGTACTGATCGTAGATCAACGGGTCCGGGACGAGAACGACTGGGCTGTTGAGGGTGCAGCACCCGGTCGGCGGCCGGGCCTCCCCACCGCGCAACGAGCACAGCCAGTGCAGCAGGGCTCTCAACGCGGCTGGCAAGCCAACCGTCAGGCCCTGAAGGATTTGGAGGATCGTCTTCATCTTATCCGCCCTGCGCTGCTTCGGCGTTTGCGCAACTTTGGCGATTCATACCGACTGATATTTGAGGCGTTGGCGAAAGAAAATCGACCCTTCGACGAAAACCTGCTCCCGCTGCCGCACAACCCCCGTCGCCGCGAAAAGCAATTCAGCCGTCTTGACGACCTCGCCGCACTTCGTCGGCGCTCGCGACGCTCCCTCCCTTTGCTCTTGCCGTATATCCCTCAGTGGGCGAGCCGAGAGTGTCGGTCGAACGTCCCGGCGCGAACGAAAACGGTTCGCCGCTATCCGTTATCGGGACGCCGCCAAAATCCCGTACAGACCCGTCCGTCGACTTGACCGAGCCGCGTTCACGTACTGCTCACTCGTTGAGACGCGCCGGACTTTCCGACCGCGCTCTCCCGGATATTGCGGCGATATCGAAGAAACACTTCGATGCCGAGGCCGAATCCGATCGCCAACGGCGCAGCAGCAAGGACCGCTTCAACCCATCCATTTCCGCCATCGGGGTCAAACCCGAACCACATCTCTATCCAGGTGTCCGGGAGGCATAGGAAAAATATTCCGACTGCGGCAAAGCAACCCGCGAGGCCTAGACGTGCTCGCATTAGAGGCGTCATGCAGACCCCCTCCTAATCTTTAGGGGATGAGACACGAGACGAAGCGATAGTAACGGCTAACCCGCCTGGGTCAAGCGGGATTACGGTGGATTCCAGGGCGCTGAGGGGGGTTAACGATGGATGGCTTGTGCGACGGCTCTGGTCCACCACGCGAAGCGATGGAGGAACACAGACGGAACCGCTATCCGACGAAACCGCTGCGGGGCATCGCCGGCTGGGCCTCTACCTCATCGCCTGGGCGTCCGCTTAGTCCGCGGAATCGCATGCTTCGGGATGACCGCTATACGTCGTCGACTCCAGCCGTCGGTGGTCGGGGGCGGAGGTCGTGTTCCGATCCGCGGGAGGCCTTTCCGAGTTAATAGGCCCTCTCTCCGCTATCTCTATAGCCGCCGACCTCGTCGCGGGCGCCGGAACCGGGTCCGAAGGCCAGGACGGCCTTACGAGCACGGCGAATCCGGGGCTGTAGGATACGACACCTTATTCCATTGCCGAACTCAGTCTCCGCGGACGGATTCGATACTGGGATCGGGCAGCCATGGACAATCGACGCCGCTGAGATGACCGTTCCGTGCACGCGAGCGGGAGGGATTCAGGGACGTAACCGAGCTCGATATCCTCTAAAAATGTCAGGAGCCCTGAGTGCGCTGGAACGGGACCTTCGTCCTGTCGTCGCGCCGAGCCCTTTCTGGACTACCAAACCGGGACCGGCTAATCTTTCCTCGTGAACGCGGTATCGACAACGACCGGCGCCGGCGGCGCGGTGGTCCTGTCCGCGACCTCGCTCGCGGGCCCGTTCGCCGCTGGCGTTTTGACGATCGGCGCGGTTAAGACCCCGGTCCGGAACGCGACAGACGCCCCGCTCAATCTTGTTTCCGCGCGTGTGTCGCCTCTCGTCAGCGAGCGAACCGGCCTGTCACCTGCTGCCGGCGAGCTCGGCGCCGAGGTCACGCGGGGCCCGATCGGACTTGGCGAGACCGCTTGGGTGACCATCGGTGGGACCGTTCCCGCCCGCCCGGGAGCCTACCTCGCCGAACTCGACGTGCTCAGCGAAAGCGGCGCTGTGATTGCGATCCCGATTCGGGTCGAGGTAGCGGCGAGCCCGCTTTGGGGCGTCGCCTGCCTGCTTTTTGGGCTGAGCCTCATCGGCCTCCTCAGGTTGCTGACCGGCGCGGGCGACGTCGAGGAAACAACGCGCGAGACGCTGCTCGAACGAGCGGCGATCCACGACGAATGGGTCCGCGATCCGCCGCCGTCCAGCCGCGCCGACATGGTCGCCGCAATTGACCAGGACATCGACGACGCCGTGCGGTCGCTTGCCGCGGGGCGCAGCTTTTCCGTCGTCGACCGGCGAATCGCAAACGCATCCGCGGCCATGGCCTCGGCCCGCCAGAAGGCGACGGAACTCCGCGAGGCGATGTCAAAGACACCATCCGGCGCGGCGGAGGCCGTGGAGTTGGAACAGGAGTGGGACGCCTTCAGGCCGCGCCTGGCGGCGCTTGCCACCCCTGTGGCGGCCCCCAGCCCGCCGCCGGACGGAATCGCCGGCCATGCCGCGGCACTGTTGGCGAAGGCGCGCGCCGGGCTCCTTGCGTCGCCCGCGAACTGGGTCGAGGCTGACATCGGCGAACAGGTCGACCGCGTCCAATTCGCGCTCGCTGCGGGCGAGGCGCCGCGCGCGCAGGCGATGGCGCTGGCGACCGGCGCCTGGATGCGCCGCGCCGCCGACGACCTCGAGAAGCGGCTGTCGCTCCAGATCGGCCTCGCGCTCACCGCTGACGCCATGGAGACAGCCGACGGCCGGGTGCGCAGGCTCGCCGAGGATTCGACGATCCCGCCAGACGCGCGGACGAACTGGACCGCCCGTCTCGACGCCGCGGACGAAAAGCTCGCTTCCGGGTCAACGCTGGCGGATTTCGCCGAAGCCGCTCGAATCGTCGACGAAACGGACACCCAGTCGATGCGCGATCAGGAAGCGCCATGCTGGTGCGCCTCAAGCAGGCCGAGGACGCCGCAGGCGACGAGCTTTCGCTGAGCGTGGTCAACGCTGAATTCGTCAAGTTGGGACCGCCCGGCAGATTGAGCGCGGCCGATCGGGCGGCCGGAGTGGCTAGAGCGTTCGAAGCTTGGCGCGCCTCGCTCGAACTCGTGCACGACGAGGCGGCGCGGGCCCGACTCGCAACTGCAATCGATTCGGGAGTGGCCGCCGCCGGAAGGCAGGATACGGACGGCATGAAAGAGGCGATGAAGGCGGCGCAGGCCGAATGGCGCGCCTACACGCCAAAACATATCGCCGCCGCTGGCGCCGCTGTGGTCGGGCCGGTTTGCATCGATTGGCGGGACCGTTCGCTTCGGCAGCTAGTGGTCGCCGAAGGACAGGTCAAGCTGCAGAGCGGCCGCCCCGAGGTCGCCAACTGGGACAAGTGGCTCGACCGCGCCAAGCGCGCGCTGCAAGCCGTCGCGGCGGACGACGTCGATTGCATGGGCCGGCTCACGACCGCCGCCGCCGACGTCAATCGCGTGTCGCAGGAGGCGTTCCAGCGCTTGCTGGAGGACAGCCCGATCCCGCCGTCCGCGCGGCTCGACGCCGCAGAGCGCTCGGGCAACGCCGTCGCAGTCGCGGCAATCCAAAGGCTGATGAGCGAACCGCGCGACCTTCAGCTCACGGCGGAGACTGCGGAGGCCGACATAGTTGTCGGCCAGCCGGTTCTGTTCACTCTTGCCAACCTCGATCCAAACAGGGGCTCCGGCGTCGACGTGAGCATTGACGGGGGTGACGGTTCGACAGCGTTGCCCACCAACGCTGAAACGCTGCGCCAGGGCGGGCGTATCGAGCATGTCTATCGCGCAATCGGCACCGTGCATCCGACCGCGACCGCCAACGACGGCGTCGAGACGGTTGGAAAAAGTCAGTCCGAAATCTTTATCAGGCCGTCGCCGGCCACGGCGGCGGAGCGGGCGGCCGACATCTTCCTGTCAGCGCAATTCTGGCTCGCGCTGCTCATCGCTTCGGTCGTCTACTATTGGCGCTTTCACTCTGGAACCATCACGTTCGGGGCCAACAGCGTCCACTACGTTCTGGCCTTCGCCCTCGGCTTCGCCGCCTACGCCGCCGTCGCCGACCTGCCGAAGGCGCTGGCGGAAATCGCGCTGCGGTAGACTGACCGGTCGCAGATCATCGCCTGCGAGGCCTCTTCGAGTTGAGCGGACCCCTCTCGCCGACTTCGCCGCGGGCGTCCGAGCCGGCTCCGAAGGCCGCGACGGGGTTCGCGCAGCCGGCCTGAATAAATATCTAATATTTTCCAGGTTATCGGAGAGCGATATGCCAAGCTGGCGCGGCCCCCTCTGAGGGCGCGATATTCTAGGAGGACCCGAACGCACCGGAGCGATGGCAGGCCCCGCCGGCGAGCGGGGACGCCGGAATGGGTAGAGAATAGCGACTAGTCCGAGATACGCGAAGGACGGAATCGCAATGACGAGCAGTGAGCCAGAGGACCGGCCAGGCGACATCCCGGAGGCGGCATGATCGTACGAAGCATATCGGAAGCTTCGTAAGTCCCCTGATGGCGGTTTGCCTGCAAACCCCGGAGATGATCCCGCGGAAGGATCACTGCCGGTCGCTCTGGATCCGTAACCACGCGGTAACCGCGGGCCGGCTCGTTTCGTCAGAATCTCTTGTTGACAGCGTGAATACGTCTGCCGGTTGCACGGGAGTTCATTTCCGTGCGCTTCAGTACACCGGAAATTGTGTGGTGAATGGCGTCCCGGAGAGGACTTGAACCTCTGACCCCAGGTTTAGGAAACCTGTGTCATAGGCCGACAAGGGGTAACAAACCCGGACGCTAGAACCATTAGTTTTCCACTGCGCCCCTTGCACTTAGCCGCCTTTGCCCCCATTGTCTCAGGACACGGGGTAACGGCCCGAGACGGGCTAAAAGCGTTACCCCTGGACAGGCGGGGTAACAATGCTGACCACCGTTGCAATTGAAAAACTCCTGGCGCCGCCCAAGCGGCGCGAAGTTCCTGACGGGCGCATATCGGGGCTTTATCTGGTTCACCAGCCCAGCGGCGCCAAAAGCTGGGCGCTGCGCTATCGCATGGCGGGAACGCCTCGCAAGCTGACGCTTGGCCCCTACCCCGCCGTGGACCTTGCCACGGCCCGTAGACGGGCGCTCGAAGCCCTTGGGGCGCTGGCCGGGGGTATTGACCCTGCCCAGGAGAAACAGGCCTCCAGGGCCGCTGTGAAGGCCGCGCACGAGGCGGAAGGCGACCGCGTGGAAAAGGTTGTCGCGCTGTTTATTGAACGCCATGCCAAGGCCAAGACGCGCGACTGGCGCGAAACGGAACGCATGCTGACGAAGGAAGTGGCCAAGCGCTGGCAAGGGCGGCGCCTGGGGCAAATTACGCGCGCCCATGTCAACGACATGCTGGACGAAATTATAGACCGTGGCCACCATGTGCGGGCAAACCGTGTGTTCGCCGCCTTTCGCAAAATGTGCAATTGGGCTGTCGTCGAACGCGGCATACTTGAAAAAAGCCCATGCCTGGGCATGTCGGCGCCGTCAAAGGAAACTAAACGCAAGCGTGTTTTAAACGACAACGAAATCCAATTGGCGTGGCGCGCCTTTGAAAGCATGGGCTGGCCTTTCGGGCCTATAGGCCAGTTGCTTTTGCTGACAGGCGCTCGCCGCGACGAAGTTGCTGGTATGCAATGGCAGGAAATTGACCTTGCCAATAGAAACTGGACGCTGCCAGCTACGCGAACCAAAAACAAAAACGAACATGTCATACCGTTAAGCGACGCGGCTGTCAGTATCATTGAAAAACTGCCCCGTATTGAAAGACAGCGCTACGTCTTCACGACAACTGGCAAGACGCCAGTGTCCGGCTTTTCGAAAGCGAAAAAGGAAATTGACGCTGCAACATTGGAGCTACAGGGCGACGAAGCAACGCCATTGCCGCATTGGACGCTGCATGACCTGAGACGAACCGTAGCAACAAACCTGCAAAAACTTGGCGTCAGGTTGGAAGTGACGGAAGCCGTGCTAAACCATGTTAGCGGCAGCAAGGCTGGCATAGTTGAGATATATCAGTGTCACAATTGGGCAGACGAAAAGCGCACAGCGTTAAACGCATGGGCAAATAGGTTACATGAGAGCATTGCAGGTGAAATAGCAGATAATGTTGTCAGCATTACTGCGAGATTTTGAAATATTTTCGCTTCATGTGTCAAGGGTACTTGCGGCCGCGCAAGTTTTTTCCCATACTTACGGCGGAAGGACGCTCTTTTGCTCTAGGGCGCGGCTTTCCGCTGTTTGACATTGTGAAGCTAACCCCCGCCCGCGAGGGGCCTGGGTAAAAGCACTAAATACGAAAATGTTGTTAGAGGACGGTTAGCCGCCAAGGCTAGCCGCCTCTAACCCATGTCGCGAGCTAATGCGCTCGCCTGACGAGCCGCAAAACGGCGAAACATGAGTAAGGCAACAGCTAATGAAACAGCTTGAAGAAATAAAGCAGCAAGTTGGGAAAGTTGGCGTACTTGGATACAGCGCCGAACAGTACGCGGAAATTATCAACAAGACAACAAAAACCGTTTACAACTATATCCATGCTGGCCACTTGAAGGCTATTAAGGTTGGCCTGCATAGCTACATTATCCCACACAGCGAAGTTGAAAGGCTGTTAGTTGAATAACCTGAAAAAGGCGAAAGTATATGACAGCAGCACTTCCAAAGCCTGTTAAACACAATAACAGGCTGTACTTTTGGCGTAGGGAAATAGAGGCGTATAAATGCGAATTAGCTGGTATCCCTGCGCCAGTGAGAGAAGGCTTTGACGAACTAGTTGCAACGAGAGTAGTGGCAAAAGAACTTGGTGTGTGTCGCAGGACGCTGGGCCGCCGCGTTCGTCAAGCTGAGAAAGCGCTAACAGCTTAACCAGTAACTTGAATTGAGAGAAAGAACTGGAGCCAAATTGTAAATGTGAAGGACGATTGCAGTGGAACAAGCAAAAAAAGGGCCGCAAGACGTTCATGCGTCTTCCGGCCCCCAGGCTATAGATATGGAAAGCTCAGCAATTGCTTTCGACGCGGGAGATAACCCCGGCGTCGTTGCGTGTCAAGCTCTTGACTCGCTGACGGCTAGGGCCGCCAAGGCATGGCGAGTGGAGCGTGAGGCGCGGGAACGCGAAAGCGCGGCGCCCGACGTATCGAGGCCGCGCCATGACGGCTAACCGCAAGCGAAAGACAGCTTTCAGCGGCGCTTTCGCGGGGCGGTTAGTTGAAATGCTGGAAGGCCCCGCCTACCGCGTCTTGAGCCTAAGCGCGCACCGGGCGCTTGCCCGCATAGAAATTGAATTTGGCCACCACGGCGGGAAGGAAAACGGACGCCTGGTTGTCACGTTCGACCAATTCGGCGCCTATGGGATAGACCGCACGTCCATCGCGTCTGCGCTCCGTGAATTGGAGGCGCTTGGGTTTATTGAGGTTACCGAACGCGGCTGCGCTGGCAATGCGGAAGCGCGCAAGCCAAACATGTTTCGTCTGACGTACCGGGCGCACGACGGCGTGCTGTCTGACGGGACGCACGAGTGGAGGCGGATAAAGACGCTAGCGGAAGCCAAGGCCTTGGCGGACGCGGCGCGAAAAGCTGTGACGGGCAGGATCTACCGGGTGTCTCAAAAACAAAAGCCCAGTATGGGAAAACCCACTATGCCCAGTATGGGAAAACCCCACTGAAAACCCCAATTCCCCAGTATGGGAAAACCCACTACTGTTGTGGTGGGGAAAACCATACTACTATCTATATCTTCGGGTTAGGGGCGCGTGCCAGTTGGATAGGGTATAGGCCCCTCCAACCCCCAAAATACTGTCGGGAGATAAATTTTGGCCGTTTTGCGAAAAGCTGGAAGAATGTTCTTTCACGCCATTTCTAATTACCGACGCTCTAGCGGACTTTGTGTTTTGTTATAGGCAGCGGCGTTCCGTTGTAACAGTGATTCCATGTCCGTAGGCAGTTGACACGCCTTCGGTTGTTATATGGCCAAAATGGCTGATTTCGAATTCGCGCTGCTGTTGAATCCACAATTGACATGTTTCCATGCTTATGGGGATTGACGTGTCGGTAAGCGGTTCACAGTAGTCAGACATAGCCGGATTGCCGGTGAACATAAAGCACATGACATAGATTGCCGGTGTCATTTTCTTCTCCTTCATGGGTTTTCGGCTTTTCACTTGCTCCATATACGGTGTTTCGCAATTTAGAGGTCGCAAAAACATTTTGCGACCTTTGCCCTAAGTGGTTTCCCAGCAATTCGCCAACGTTTATGTTGGTTTTTCTTTCTCGAATTCCCCTTGCGACATATGGCGCAGCGCGCCATGCGCTCATGTTGTGGGCGCTCACAGTGGCGCAACCACAACGCGCAAAAAGCCTAGCGCCTGATACCATATCAGGCGCTCTAGCGGCGTAAGCCTTTGCAATGACAAACGTTAGCTCCGTGCCTATGCCTTTCGGGTAACGCAGGGGGAACGGAACAGCCCAAAAATAGCCCTGCCCAACACGCCAGAAAGCCGCCCAGCGCCTTCCTAGAGCCTTGGCGGGGCTTATGCCCAATTTTCACAAGCTGAAAGGCAATTTACAATGGCCGAAAGCCAATTTCCGATACTCCATGCCCAGGAGCCTCTAGAGCGTGAGACGCCCGCCATTGACGGGCGCAAGCGCCGTTGGCGGCAAACCTCCATAAGCCCGCGCAGCGCCAGCAAGCGGCTCGCAACGCTCGACAAGCGCCGTTGGGAACATGCGTTTATGCAGGACGTTCGAAAGCAACTGATGAAACACATTGGCGGCGCCCCTAGCGCAGTCCAAGCGAAGTTAATTGAACGAATTGCAATGCTTTCATTGTATGTCGAACTGTTTGACAGAAAGGCCATTGACGACGGCATTATGTCTGAACAGGACAGCCGCAAATATCTCGCGTTCAGCAATAGCTTGGTTCGTTTGCTCGCAGCAATTGGCATATCAAGCAAACGCGCAGCTAAAACACAGACAGACATATTGCATAAATATCTAGAGAGGCCGGACAATGGCGAAATCTAAAGTTACAATGAGACAGGCATTAAACGACAAAAACCTGTTAGGCGGTATCCTCAAAGGCGAAAGCTGGCAAGCGTGGCGCACACTATTAATTGCGTTAAATGGCGAAGTGTTGACAGAGGACGAAAGAATTACATTTACAAAGTTGACACAACGAAAAGAAGAGCCATTGCAGCGGGTTGAAGAATTTTTTTCTGTCATTGGAAGACGCGGGGGAAAATCGCGCGCCATTGCAGTGCTGGCGGTATATCTCGCTGTCCTTGTCGATTACACCGGCATTGCCGCTCCAGGCGAAAGGCTTACGGTCTTATCCCTAGCTCAAAACACAAAGCAAAGCCAAGTGGTGTTTGGTTATATAAAGGCCATACTGCAAGGCGTGCCAATGTTTGCCCACCTTATCCAAAGCGAAGCCAGCGAAAAGCTTTCGCTGACGAATGGCGTGGACATTGAAGTGAGAGCCGCAAGCTTTCGAGGCATACGGGGCTTGACTTGCGTCGCTGTCATTTGCGACGAAATCGCGTACTGGTATTCAGACGAAGGTGCTAGTTTAAATCCCGACAGCGCTATCCTTGCGGCTTTGCGCCCTAGCCTTGCAACAACGAATGGCATTATTTGCGCTATCTCTAGCCCGTATGCCCGTAGGGGCGAACTGTGGAAAGCCTATAGCGAAAACTTTGGTGAACAGGGCGACAAATTGCTGTTAGTGGCGCAAGGGGAAACTCGAGCGCTGAACCCAAGCTTGAAACAAAGCGTAATTGACAGGGCATATGAACGTGACGCCATTTCTGCCGCTGGCGAATATGGCGCTTGCTTCCGCGACGACATACAAGCGTTTGTTTCCAGGGAAGTTGTGGACGCTTGCATTATACGGGGCAGATATGAGCTAATGCCTGTCAATGGCGTCAGCTATCGCGCCTTCACAGACCCCAGCGGCGGCAGCGGCGACAGCTTCACGCTAGCCATAGCACATAGAAACAACAATGGAATTGTTGTGCTGGACTTGCTGCGCGAGCGAAAACCGCCTTTCTCGCCCGCTAACGTGGTGTACGAATATGCAAGTATCATAAAAGCGTATCGACTTTCAACTTGTACGTCAGACAAATACGCTGGCGAATGGCCAGTTGAGCAATTCCGCAAGCTGGGAATTAGCGCTGAAAATAATGCGGCGCCAAAATCGGACTTGTATCGCGACGCCTTGCCATTGTTGAACAGCGGCAAAGTTGAATTGCTAGACAATAAGCGCTTGGTTAGTCAATTAGTCGGCCTAGAGCGCAGGACGGCGCGCAGCGGCAAGGACTCAATAGATCATATGCCCGGCGCCCATGACGACATGGCAAACGCTGTCGCTGGCGCAATTACCCTAATCGCAATTAAGGGCAGTGGGGCAATTGTGGTTAGTGACGAAGCGCTAGCAAACTTGGCGCAAGCGTTTGGCCGCGACGCTTGGCGGGACATGAGGCCCCATAGCAATAGAAAAATTGCCATTACATTTTAGCAGAAAGGATTTTGAAATGAATAATGCAATTATCCGTCCAATGCCAAGCCCAACGGGCAACAATCGAAATAAGGTTTATGTCTTGCAAGGCAACGTTCCGACTTCAATGGCGTTTGACGGCTTTGGGACAACTGCCGACAATCTTATTGAATGGGCAAAAGACAATAATATTAGCAGCGCCGACATGGCGTATATTGGTGAAAGATTTTTAGGAGCTTCAAATATGAGAAACAATCCCAGATATAGCCCCGGCGTGTTCGCCTTCGACGAGGAGACAACGCAGAAAAACCCGGACGAAGTTATTGAGCTTATCTGCAACGCTATTGTGCAGAGCAAATTTCCCCCGGAAGCCGTTCAAAGGCTGATCCAACGTTTGCAGTTGCACATGCAGGAATTGGGCAAAGATCAAAGGGGCGGGCAGGCTTCGCCCCTTGGCGGACCTAGCGGCGGTCAAAATCTCAGCGACGAAGACCACTGGCGTCCCGGCAGAAATGCTTGGCAGGACACTGGCCGAGGCCGAGATACGTCGTATATCCCGCCCACTGCAATGCGCAGTGACAAAGTGGACAGTAGCTCCAACGTCACGTTGTCCGGCAAATCCGGGCCTGCGATGCAGCAGGCTCACGACGTTAAAGACGAAATCATGGCTTTGCTCGACAGAATTGGCCACGCGTAAGCCCTACACGATTAACCGGGGCTTCAAAGCCCCGGTTTCATTTCATTTGAAGGAAACCCAATGCCTAAAACTAATGACAACCCTGTGCGGGCTTCGCTCGCGGCGGCGATTATCGCCAGCGACAGCGCCGCCCGCGCCGCCCAGAAAGCCGCCGACGCCGTTACGTCCGGCAAGCGCATGGTGACGAAGGCGGAAACGGCCCTTGCCGACGCACAAGCCGACCTGGAAGCCGCAAAGCTGGCAAGCGCCGACAAGCTGGCCTTGGCGCTGGCCGAAGGCGCCGACGCGCCGCCGCCCCAGGCCGCAGACACGGTTCGCGCCCGTCTCAGGGTAACGGACGCGGAAGACAACCTGTCGGCGCTAACCGTTGCCCTCGAAAGGCTGAAAGCCGACGCTGCAAAGGCGGAAGACGCCTATGCGCGAGCGCAGAAACATAGGGACGCCTGCATAAAGAACGTTGTCGGCATTGAAGACATAAACAGCCTGATCGCAAAAGCCGAAGCGTCAAAACAGGCATTGGAAAACGCGCAATTGGAGCTACGTTATATAAAATATAATCTATCGTCTGACGGGAGCGACCTTCATAAACGGGTGGTGGACTATCTCGGTTGCGTTATATGGCGCAATGAACAAGTAACAGAGGACACAAACCCTGTAATTGCGCCTTGGATTAAATTGAAGGAAAGGCTGGCAACGGACGCGGACGCGTCTATACCGGCTTGACGCCTTGCCTTTCGACAAGCCCGCGCCTATGTTGTCCGCGTTGCTTTCATGCGTCTTAAATAGGCGAGCGCGTGAAGCAATAAACCGAAAACGGCGCGGGCTTCGTCTGGCCCCCGTTTCGGCGCTATCACGGCGGGTCTTTCCGCTCGCTGTGAAGCAGAGCCGCCAAGCGTGGCCTTGTCGCCGCTTGGGGCAGCTTTAACCCGGTTCCCCGCTGGCAACTCCATCGGCGGGAGCCGGGCTTTTTTGCCTCTGGTTCCGCGCCTGTGAGATTGCGTAATCCTGGTCGGCCACATGGCCGACCGGACCGGGGGCCGACGCAAATGATAGTCATGGGCGATTGAATTGCGCCGGAATCGATGCCTGCAATGGGAATTGGCGGCTAATCAGAAGCTTGAAGGAGAGAACACACGCTTTTACGGAACAAGATGTGTTTTTATGACGCTTCAAAGTATTCTTCGAACTCCTCCAGAATGGTTTCGCGCGCGTGGCGCAAATTCGGTTGCTTTAGGATGCCCTCAAGCGCGTCATAAGAAAGGAACGAGCAGCGTTCTGCCATCGCTCCACCTTCAAGCACAGAGAACACTGGTCTCACAATTTCGCGACGTACCTGCTCGCGCCGGGATGCCGGAGCTACGATGTGCAGCGAAATTTGTATTCGCGGCTGCAAAGCAAGAAGGTCTGCCATCCGCAACAAACCGCTGTATATCGCTGTGGTATGTTCGACTTCAAAGGCTTGCGCAATCGAGCGGCGATCAAGCCAGATAACATCAATGTTTTCAATGGTCTTTAAAGTCGCGGCATCATAATTTAGAGGGAGCGTAGTAATCAGCTTATTATGATGCTGGCTGGGCAAGGCTTCCAAAATTCTGCTCCGGTCACCCGGAGGCACCCAAATGTTGAAGCCAAGTATTGCGCCAAGTTGTGCAACATTTGCTTGCATCTTGATTGACGCTCTAATCTCTTTATCGATCTCGACCGGCTCTGGAGCGTTCTCCTGCTCGCGCTCGGGAACCTCAACCGCAATTTCACCCGCTTCGGTTCGGACAACCATTCTTTGGGCAATGTGCCGACGATCGGACGTGTCAATTTCATAGCGATGCTTCGCGATGCCTTGCTCCTGAATAGCCCGAAAAATTAGCTCCCCATCACTTGGTGCGATTTCAACAAGAGACTGCCGCAAACGTGCAGATTGCGCCCATCCAAAAGAACCCGCCACGATATTCTTAGTAAACGACAGATTTTTCCATAGTGCAGGGATTTCAATAGGGATTGAATGCTCAAAGTCCAGCAGCACAACGGGCGTCACCTTAAACCGAATTGGGAACGGGTCGTTGTCGTCTGCAAAGATAGGAGTTGTATCCTCGAATGCATCACTTGATACATCCAATACGCCGCACCACCGCGACAACCTCACGAGATAACAAAGGAACTTATCGCCGCGCTTTACCCGGCCGAAGGCGGCCTTTCGCTGCCGTGGCCGGAATCCCGAGACTGTTGCGCCATGACCTCGGAATCGCTCCCAAGTGTGAGGGGTGAAAAGGTCTAGCCAATAAGTCATGTGTCAGTCTCACAATTATCTTACAAGCTTTTTCGCGCGTTTAGTCAGATTTGTCTATCGTCTCGCAATGACCAAAACGCGGCCCGCCGACCCGAAGACCTCGCCGCCCCGCTCGCATTTCGCCTTGCGCTTTCAGGGCCGCAAGCCGTTCACAACGCCGGATGAGCTTATGGGCCGAAATCGTTGCGAAGCGGCTGGTTGAGCATTTACAGCGAGCCAAGCCTCGTCGTGATGAAGCGTCCCCGCGCGGGCCGTTTCGTGTCAACCCAAGCTTATAGTCGCGTGAGTAATTTCCGATGGTTGCCGCCGCGGCCCTATGCCGAATAGTGGTTCATACGGTCTTATTTCCTATGCGATGGACACATTGCGGGGCGTCGAGGTGCTGCCAGCGACGGGAGCCAGCCCCCGTTGAACCCAAAACACGAGCGTTCGGGGTGGCTACCGCGCCCGCTTCGCTCCCGATGGGGACCCGGTGTTGACGGATCGGTAGGACGCGAACTGTTGGTCAGCTCATCCCAAAATTCGGTTGTGTATAGACCGAACTTCGTGTTCGCACTTGTCAATTACCTTGTCGAGAAGCGCGAGGTGTTCCTCAAGGTGACCGACAGCCGTAATCCATTGCTCAGCGTTCAGATGGGTCACGCGAGCAACTATCTGCTCCACCGTGTCGTTGTATTTAATAAGTAGCCTAACAAGATGCACACAGCTAGGGCCGGCGATATCTCCAAGAATAAACAACTTGTCGATGTTACGCTCAATCATTGGCGGCATCTGAATATGTGTCGAAAGTTGCAAGGTCGCCGCGACGGACTGCCCCATTAGATTGCTATAGCGATTTTTGATTTCGGCTATGCGCGTCCGGACATTCTGAGTGGAGGCTTTAAGCATTTCAATTTCGGGATAGACAGCGACAGCAAGGGCGCGAATCTCTTGGCGCTCGCGTCGCCTCGCGCCCGCTCCTGCCCACCAGACCGCCCATACGCTGATGCAGAGCGCGACGATTGCAGCGCCAGCCTGGAGCCAAGCGGTCAAGTATTCAGGCTTGAGGACCCATTCATCGAGAAAGGCACGAATGGTCATGGGGAACGTCTCAAAATCGTCACGGCGGCTGATGGCTTCCTTGCGTTGATGCGATCAACTTGTGACCCACGGGAAGAGCCTAGGCCATTTATCGCCTGTAATTCAAGTGTCCGTGGCATTTCTTATACTTCTTGCCTGACCCGCAAGGACACAGCTCGTTGCGTCCAACCTTTGGCTCCTTTGTACTCTCTTGCGGACCTGGAAAATTAGTCGCAGTCCTTATCTCGGCTTTAAGACTCGGTGACTCAAAGAACTTAAACCCTTTGTTTTGGTCGTCATAGAACTGACGTTGCTCGTCTGGCCATGTGTCGCATTTGAGTAGTAGGAAATCCTCTGAGTTGGTCTCCGAGAATTTTGGTGCGTCAATTCCAATCCCCACGATCTTGGAGAAATGCGGAAACTTATTTTTTGCCACGCCGCACGCAATTGTGAGAATCGCTCGTCGCTTCGGCCGGTACACCGTGTCGTAATGATCGTTTCCCTTGTATCTAACCTGCAAAAAGACATAGCCTGTCGTCTTATAGAACGACGGCATAAACGAAAGATGTCGGGTTATTGCCTGCGCAGAGTCCGGAAAGTTCGTGATTGCCCGAAGCATTGCTTTGGCAAGCTCCCGTCGAACAAAACGGGGTTCTTTCGCCATCTCAAATATCGCGCTTTGAGATTTAAAGACACCGCCATCCCCGAGAAGAGTGCCGTCAAGCGCATTTTGAGATGTTCTCTGTAGAAGTTCATCCCAGAGATATGAGTCTTTGTCTGCGATTTTCTTACGCTGATACGGTTCCGATGAAACAAACGCTTGCCACTCGCCCTCGGGGACTAAAATGCAATCATAAGTTTTATCTCGGCTCCCTATAAAATGCGACTTGGTTTGCTCGTCAAAATTACCATAGTAATGGGCCAATAAATCTTCCTCACCGGCGTAAACGATATGGTCGTACTGGGCAATCGCCGCCTCTTTGGCGGTTATATAGCTTGTGAAGTCGTAAAACGTATCCAATTCGCCGAGTATGATTTCGACCGTATGACTGTCAAACAGGTGCACTGGCTCCGTTCGCTCCAGCTGTACGACGAACGGAACCGGAAGGGACGGTATTTGCTTGCTGTCATCGCTGTAAATGACGCCCAAGCTGCCTGAAATGTTATCGGGTGAGTATCTCTTGCATGCGTCGCTGGCTCCATGCGCAACTACTATTGTGTGAATTGAGAGGTCGTTCGTCGGCAGTCTCACCGGAAAAGGAATGGTGCACGCCGCGTCCAGAAAGATGTGGTCTCGCTTCCTCAACACATGATTGCGAGCCTTCCTCGCGCTCTTAATTTGCTTCTCGACCGCCTCCTTTTTCCAACGTGCCCACGCGAGGTCGAAATCTTCAATTTCGCCCGTGAAGGTTTTGGACTCTCGGTCAAAAAACAAAAAAACGTGGTCTTCGAATACAGCGATCAGATCGCACAATTCTTTCCCGCGCTCTCGGTAGGGGTTGGGGTAGCTCCATAATTTGAGAAATGTTTGGTCGCAAAGCCTGGACAGAAATTGCTCAGTCGAGGTGAAGTCCGAGCGATTTAGAAATTTTGTCTATCAAGGCGAGAAGTCTCGAAATCGTCTGGTGCCAGACGTTATAGCCCTGCGCGATATCGCGCGCATCTTCTCGTCGCCCTTCTTCCAGTCGCTTGATCGCTTCCTTGCGCTGATGCTCGGTGAGCTTGGGCTTGCGACCGAACTTGACGCCCCGTGCTTTAGCGTTCGCTAAACCGAGCGCCGTAGCGTCATCAAACGCGTTCCAGACAATAAAAAATTGATCATTTATTTGCTTTTTTTGACTGCTACTCAAGATAAACCCGTCAAGAAAGGCAAGTAAGGCGGTCACACCTCCAACAATGATTAAGGCGCTGGCCAACATTACATAAAACTCTAGAATGAATTCATGGGGTCGGACTGTTGGCGGTTCGTGCGGCGGGCAAGTAGCGATAGAGCGTCGCGGGCGATACCTCTCCAAACTCACCGGACATTGGGCTTTTAAAAGACGGGAATCAAGAATGAGTTTTGAGAAGGCGTTTTCGCGAGTTTCGAGGTCAAATTGCAGTCGCGGCGGCGGTCTCATATCTTGATTTTTGCACCGCTCTAACTTGCGTGTCCGCGACCTTTTAGCGTTCCTTGATGCGGCGACGTTCAAGCTTCGCGGCCACGCCGAGCATAGCAGCGACCCACGGCGCTGAGAGCTAGGAATCGAGAATGAGTTTCAGGAGCGATTTCACAGGACTTGATGGTCGATCCTTCCACCCGTCCGCCGCCGCGCAGAAAAGGCGATGAGGCGGAATTCTCCTTGCAAAGTGATGATGGACTTGACGGAAATCCCTCGTCGGATGAATGGTACCGGCAAACCGGGGGAGCGCATGGAGATTCAGCTCAATTGGCAGCAAGAAATGTTCCTGAGTTACGATCCTGATTCCCACAAATACACCCTCGCATTTGATGATATCGCCGCCTCGCCCGGGATTTATGTCTTTGGACGGCGATTTGGTGGTAAGTTCGAAGCGCTTTACGTTGGCAAAGCAACCTCGTTACGAAGTCGACTCACGTATCAACTCAACAATCACAAATTAATGACGCATATCGCGTATGCCAAGAGCGGACAACGTGTCGTAATAATTGGTCATTTCGACGCAAAGAAGGGTCAACAGTCCAAAAAATGCCTGCCAATTGCTGAACGCGCTCTGATTAGACATTTTGTTGCCAAGTATCACGATCTAGTCAACGTGCACGGTGTGAAGATTAAGCATCACACGATATTATCGGCGGGTATCCACAAGGCCAAAGATTTTCCCGCCAATATACAAATCGAAGCAGCATAAAATCATAACTGAAATTCCAGCGCGACAGCCCGTGCTTTCGCGCTTGCGCGCCGGTCTCTCAAAAGCCCCCGACTTTTTGGCGTTTCCGCATGTCTGCGAAATTCTTGATTTGCGCAACAGGGCGCTGGTCTACTTGAGCGCGAGAAGCGCCGCGTCGCGTGGCTGTGATGCGGCGGAGCAAAAGGAGTACAAGTCCCGTTGAGGCGGTCTAATGTCTCTTATGGTGTCGGTAGGAAGCAAAGCCACATGGCAGGATCAATCGTCGTTCGTACCCAGAACCCGCGCGATATCACGCCTGATGAAGCTGGAGAAATAGCAGCTGCGATTTGGGGCCTGACCCGAGATAGTGAGGTTCGAGTTGAGGAGCACGAAAGGGGAGGCCGCGGTCTCACCTTGTTCGAGGTTCTTTACATCACTCTGGCTGGTGGTGCCTTCAAGGTTGGGCAGATCGTTGTCGACGAAACGGCCAAAAAGATCACCGACATTGTTGTCGATTGGGCGCGCCAACGATTTAAGGGCCGAAAGAGCGAGTTGAAACGTCCAGTATATCTCGAAATCCATGTTCGAGACGATCTAGGCAATTGGGTCTTGAAAGCCGTCGTCATAAAGAATGCGACGGACGAACCGGAAGATCGCACAGAAGAAAAGCAGCAATTGATAAGGGATTTCAGGAAGCGATCCGCCGCTGCGCCTATGGATCATAAGGACGAACCATAAACGGGCGCGCATCGAAATTCGCTCTTCACAATTCGCGCGCGAGAGATCGTCGCTGGGAGGGCCAAAACAACCGATGAAAAGCGTAGCCTTGCGAACCGCGATGTTACCCTAATGCATACCCAGCCATTTTTCATCAATTTTTGGATTGGCATAATTTTGGACTTAAACCTTTGTTTTTGCGTGGCGTCCCGGAGAGGACTTGAACCTCTGACCCCAGGTTTAGGAAACCTGTGCTCTATCCTGCTGAGCTACCGGGACTTCCAATCAACGTCGCAGCCGCCAAAAATCCCTGGACAAGGCCGGTCGCCGCGCGGCAAGGCCCATAGCATGAATTTCCGCCTCGCGCACCGCCGTCCCGCCTCGGCCGCGCGCTCCCGCGGGGTGCGGCTTTGTGTCGCGTGCGCCGTGCTGCCGGTCATGGTCATGGCGGCTCCCGGCTTTGCGGCTTGCGGCCGCCCGGGCGGGCGGGTCCAGGCGGTCAGCGTCGATCAGCGCCTCGATATTGTGCTGAGCGACGGCAGGACCGTGCGGCTCGGCGGCCTGGACGCCCCCGATTCGGATCGCGGCGCGCCGGAAATCGCCAGCGCTGCGCACGATTTCCTCAGCCGGCGCCTGCTCGGCCGGGAATCCGACCTCATCGTCCTGGCCGCCGCAACCGATCGCTGGGGCAGAACGGTCGCCGACATCAGCCTGCCCGATTCGACTGAGGGGTCGGCCGATTCGACCGCGGCGGCGCTTCTGGCGGCGGGTCTGGCCCGCGTCCGCCCGGAGTTCGAGACCCGCGGTTGCGCCGCCGAGCGGCTCGCAATCGAGGACGGCGCGCGCCGGGCGGCCTTGGGAATATGGCGCGATCCCGATTTCGCCGTCATCCCGTCGACCGATTCGGCCGCATTGCGACGCCACGACGGCCGGTTCGTCGTGATCGAGGGAATGGTGCGCAGGGTTGGCTTTGCCCGCTCGCGCCTTTATCTTGAACTTGTTCCGCGTGACGGTCCAACGATCGTGATCGCTCGCAAGCTTGAGCCGGCCCTGGCGCGAGAGGGACGACCGGTCGGCGAACTGGTCGGACTGACGATCCGGGCGCGTGGCGCGCTCGACGATCGTTTTGGTCCGAGAATTGAAGTCGTCGAGCCGGCGATGATTGAAATTGCGCGTCGGGCCGACGCGTCAGGAGAAGCCGAACCGCATCCATGATCCGCCCACCGGACAGTCTGGGATGGACCGCCGCGCCCCGTCGGGGGCGGCGCCTGCTCGCGCTGCTGACGGCTGCGCTCGCTTCCGGCCTTGCGGCCTGCGCGTCGATCGATCCGCCGCCGGCTCCGGTCAGTGTGGCTCCGGCCGCCGTTCCGCACGCCGTCGCCGGCACGCCAGCCAGCCCCGAGCGCAAGCGCCTCATCGACGCATTCGGCGGCGTCTACGCCGCGCCGTCGACTGAGGCATATCTCAACGGGGTCCTGGTCAAGCTCGCCCCCGCCTCGGACGCCGGAGGGCAGCCCTACCGGGTCACGATGCTCAATTCGCCGATCGTCAACGCCTTCGCCCTGCCCTCCGGCGATATCTTCGTCACCCGCGGCCTTCTCGCCCTTGCCGACGACACGTCTGAAATCGCCGCCGTCATGGCGCATGAGATCGGCCATATCACCGCGCGCCACGCCGCCCAGCGCGCCGAGTTCGAGAAGACGACGGCGTTGTTCACCAAGGTGAATACGCAATTGCTTGCCCAGCGCCAGGCGCAGGACGAGGCCGAAGCGCGCTCGAAGCTGGCGATCGCCAGCTTTTCCCGCCAGCAGGAATTCGCGGCCGACCAGATCGGCATCAAAACCATCGCCAAGGCGGGATACGACCCATACGCGGCGGCCCGGTTCCTCACCGCGCTCGGCGAGTGGAGCGCCCTTCGCGCTTCGGTCTCGGGGGCCGGATCGGCCGACCGCCCCGACATGATGGCGACGCACCCGTCCACGCCCGAGCGCGTCGCCCAGGCGACCGAGGAAGCGCGGAAGTTCGGCGCGCCGGGGAGCGGCGAAGTCGATCGGAACGGCTATCTTGCCGCCATCGACGGGCTCGCCTTCAGCGACGACCCGTCGCAGGGCGTCGTGCGCGACAACGCCTTCATTCATCCAAAGCTCGGCTTCGCCTTCGACGCGCCGGATGGCTTCACGCTCGACAACCAGTCGGCGGCGCTGATCGGGGTTGGCGAAGCGAGCGGCGAGGCTCTCCGTCTCGACAGCGTCGCGATCGCGGAGTCCACTCCGGTAACGAGCGCGATCGGTTCGGGCTGGATCGACGGCGTCAAGACGACCGCGATCGAACCCAAGCAGATCGCCGGCTTGGAGGCCGCCACCGCGATCGCCCAGGGCGAGCAGTGGAGCTTCCGTCTTGGGGCCATACGCTTGAACGGACGGCTTTATCGACTCATTTTCGCCGCCCACGCGCTTTCGCCCGGCGTCGACTCGCGGTTCATGGCCTCGCTCGATTCCTTCCATCTCATCAATGCCCAGGACTCGGCGCTGGCCGCGCCGCAGAGGATCAAGATCGTCGAGGCGGGGAGCGGCGACACCGCCGAAACCCTCGCAGCGCGAATGGCCTTCCTGCCGCGGTCGCTCGACCAGTTCCTGATTCTCAACGGCCTCGAGCGGGGCGCAGCTCTCGTTCCTGGGCAGCGCTACAAGATCGTCGCCGAGTGAGCGGCGAAGCCTCGAGCGCTGAAAAGCGCGCGCGACTTTCCGGCCGCCTGGTCGTGGCGACCCATAATCCCGGCAAGCTGTGGGAGATCCGCGAGCTCATGAAGCCTTATGGAATAGAGGCGGTCAGCGCCGCCGAGCTCTATCTCGACGAGCCCGAGGAGACGGGGGAGACCTTCCGCGACAACGCCGCGCTTAAGGCCGAGGCCGCCGCGCGCGCTTCCGGAATCGTGGCGCTAGCCGACGATTCCGGGCTTTGCGTCGAGGCGCTTGGCGGCGCGCCGGGGATCTATTCGGCGCGCTGGGCGGGCGAGGACCGGGACTTCGGCGCCGCCATGGCGCGCGTCGAGCGCGAACTCAAGGTTGGCGGCGCGCCGCGGCCGTGGCGCGCCGCCTTCGTCAGCGTGCTTGCGCTTGCCTGGCCGGACGGCGCGCTGGAGACCTTCGAAGGGCGGGTCGACGGCACGCTCGTTTTCCCGCCGCGCGGGACGGCCGGATTCGGTTACGATCCGATCTTCCGCCCCGACGGCCACGACCGCACCTTCGGCGAAATGTACGCCGAGGAGAAGCACGCAATTCCGGGCGACGGCTCGCTGGCGCTGTCGCACCGCGCCCGCGCGTTCCAGAAGCTTTCTCGTGCGAGGTTATGAGCGGGCCGAACTCGGCGCAGCGAAAGCAAAATCCGGCGCAACACAATCAAAGCCGGGCGCAACACAATCCAAACCGGGCGCAACAAAAGCAAAATCCGGCGCAACGAAAACAAAATGCCTGTTCCGTCCGCTAATCTAGGCTTTTCAATAGGTTACCTCCCATTCCAGCGGGTATTTGCGCGTTACGACATTTTGCCCAAGCGGTCCGCTCGGTTCGGAGTCGTCCGCCCCGGCGACGATCGATCGGTTTCTGAAGAATAAACCTGAGTTTGGCCTTTTGGCAAGAAAATGTCGGTTTTACAGAAGACGTGAACGGCAGGACTCCGCCCTCGAAGCGGCCTTCAGATATAGTTCGTCGCGACGCGGCGGGTCGCTGTTATCTTGGCATCGCCGTGGCGCCTCTGAGGATCACGCCAATGACTCGTTTGAAAGCGATAGCGGCGGTGGCGCTGGCCTGCGCCGGCCTCGCGCCGACGATGCTTGCCCGCGCGGACATCAACGAAATGCAACTCGGCGCCTCGATGTCCAAAGATGGCCAGACGGTGAATTTCATCGTCTATTCCCACAATGCCACGCATATCGAGCTGAGCCTGTTCGCCTCGCCCCAAGGCGCGAACGCAGTCCTGACCCGCGACATTGTGGCGCCGGATGGCAACGGCGTTTGGTCCGCGCGGATCCCCATCAACGCCTTGATCAATGCCGGCATATCGACGGTCTATTACGGCTATCGCGCCTGGGGGCCGAACTGGATCTATAGTTCCTCCTGGACTCCGGGCAGCGACACCGGCTTCGTCTCGGTGGTCGATTCAGCCGGCAATCGCTTCAATCCCAACAAGCTCTTGCTGGATCCATACGCCCTCGAGATCTCCAAGGACCCGATTGGCCCCAGCCTTCCCAATGCCGACCCGACGGTCTTCACCAGCGAACTCAACCGGGATTACGACACCCAAGAGATCGCGCCCAAAGGAATTGTGGTCACGCCCACGGCCAATTCTTTCGGCGCCAAACCGACCAGGGCGCAGAAGGACGACGTCATCTATGAGATGAACGTCCGTGGCATGACTGCCAATGATAGTGAGGTCCCGCAGGCCGAGCGCGGGACTTACGCGGGCGCGGCACAGAAGGCCGCTTACCTGCAGAACCTGGGCGTCACCGCCGTCGAGTTGCAGCCCGTGCAGGAGGTGCAGAACGACCAGGACGACATCTACGGAGCCGCCCATGGCGGCGCGGCGCCCTCCAGCGGCGACACTAGCTGGAATTCGGGGCAGTATTACAAAGACAATTATTGGGGTTACATGACCCTGGCCTATTTCGCGCCCGACCGGCGCTATGCTTCGAATAAGGCCGCTGGCGGTCCGACCGCCGAGTTCCAGGCGATGGCTAAGGCGTTCCACGATGTCGGTATCAAGGTCTATATGGACGTGGTTTCCAACCACACTGGTGAAGGCAGCTGCCTTCAGGCCGCGCCGTTTGTGACGCCATGTTCCGTTCCCACAGCTTATCCTCTCTACGGCATGCGGGGACTCGACAACAGCACCTACTACGAATTGGGGGTCAACGGGCAGGGCGCGGTCAACGCCGACTACTATGGCGCCAATGGCGCCGGCCCCGACTACAACACCTACAATCACGCCGCCCAGAACCTGATCGTCGACTCGCTTTATTACTGGAGCGCGACCATGGGCGTGGACGGCTTCCGTTTCGACGAGGGACCGATGCTGGGCAATGTTTGCGAAAGCGACCAGCCGAGCCCGCAAACGCCCAATTGTCCGGTCGGAACGGGATTCCAGTTCAGCGCGTCGGACGCCAAGACGGCGCTAGCCCGCATCCTAAGCGAGCCGTTGCTTGCCACCCGTCCCGCCGCCGGCGGCAGTGGATTGGATCTCATCGCCGAACCGAACGCGGTGGGCTGCTCCAGCTGCGGCAATGCGGCCCAGCAAGGCAATTTCCCAAACGGGTTCTCGGAGTGGAACTTCAACTACAAAGAAGTTCTGCCCATGGCCCAGAACAAGCTCGGCGTCGTCACCATCACGCCCGGCGCCGTCGCCGACGCCTATACCGGTTCGGCCAGCCTATTTCGGGGCGCGTCGCACAACAATCGTAACCCCTTGAATTCCGTCAACTACGTGGACAGCCATGACGGAGTGACGCTGAACGACCTCTATTCTTGTAACAGCCCCAATAACAACCAGGGCTATCCTTTCGGCCCGAGCGACGGGGGATCCGACAGCGTCAGCTGGGACCAGGGCAATCCCTCCACGGGACAGCCCGCTGCCCAGCGCCGGGCGGCGCGCACCGGCCTCGCCTTCGTCATGCTGTCGGCGGGCACGCCAATGATCCAGGCGGGAGATGAGTATCTGCGGACGCTAACCTGCAACGACAATCCCTATAACGTGGACTCCGTCGGCACATGGCTAATCCCGCAGTCGAGCTGGACCTCGGACCAAAGCAACTTCAACACCTATGTGACCAGGGCCGTCGCCTTCCGCAAGGCTCACCCTTCGCTGCGGCCGGCTGTCTGGTACACGCCGGCGCAGGTGGTCTGGTACTACAGGAACGCCGCCCAGGTCTCCCAGGACCCGACCCAGAACAATTACTGGAACGGCAACAACAACTATCTTGCCTACATGATCAATGGCGGCGATTTTGCCGATTCAACCCTTTTTGTGATCTATAACGGCGCTTCGGCTTATAGCGGCGACATCCCCTCCAACGAGACCCAGTTCACCTTGCCAACCGCACCCTTGGGCAAGAACTGGTACCGGGTCACCGACACTTGCGAGTGGAACGACGGGCCCGACACTTGGGCCGCGGCGGGAAACGAAACTCTGATCGGACCCGGAAATTCGACCTATGGCGTGTGCGGCCAGGCCTTGGCGCTGTTCATCGCCAAGTAGATCTTGGGGCCAAGACCGTCGTTCGCGGCCAGACGACGGCCAAACCGCTTGGGCTTTCACTCCAACCCAGAATTGCGATTCGAGGTGGCCGCGAGGCGCGGCTTCTGGCAAGAGAGCGGCGCCCGGACCTGCCGGGCGGCCTCAGCGGGGTCCGCGATGCTGGTGGAAGAGACGGCCATCCCGGCGGTCAAGATCGTGACGCCGAAGAAGCATGGCGACGCGCGGGGGTTCTTCTCCGAAGTCTATAACCGCGCCGCATGGGACAAGGCCGGCCTTTCCTTCACCTTCGTGCAGGACAATCATTCCTACTCGGGGCCGAAAGGCGTTTTGCGCGGCCTGCACTTCCAAACGCCGCCGTTCGCGCAGGATAAGCTCATGCGCGTCGCGCGCGGCGCGATCCTCGATGTCGCGGTCGACATTCGCCGCTCGTCGCCGACCTTCGGCCAATATGTCGCAGTCGAGCTCACGGCCGAAAACTGGCGCCAGCTGCTGATCCCGATCGGATTTGCGCACGGTTTTCTCACTCTGGAGCCGGACGTCGAGGTTATCTACAAGACGACCGCGCCCTACTCGGCCGCCCACGACCGGGGAATCGCCTGGGATGATCCGGGTCTCGGGATCGCCTGGCCGTCGCCGCCCGGAGGTCCGGTCCTGTCGGACAAGGATCGCCAGTGGCCGCGGCTCAAGGACGCGCCGGACCTGTTCGAATGAGGATCGCGGTCACCGGGGCAACCGGCCAGGTGGCGACGTCGCTCGTGGAGCGCGCAGGGCCGGGGGTCGAGATCGTCGCGCTCGGCCGGCCGGCGTTCGACCTGACCGACCGCGCCGCCGTCCTCGCCGGGCTCGAAGCGGCGCGCCCGGACGTCATCGTCAATGCCGCCGCCTATACCGCTGTCGACAAGGCGGAAGCCGAGGACGCTCTCGCGCTTCGGGTCAACGGCGAGGGGGCCGGTCATGTCGCCGAGGCCGCCGCGCGGCTCGGCGTTCCCCTCCTCCACCTCTCGACCGACTACGTGTTCGACGGCGCGCTCGACCGGCCCTACCGCGAGGATGATCCGACCGGCCCGACCGGGGCCTACGGGCGCTCCAAACTCGCCGGGGAAAAAGAGGTCGCGGCGGCTTGCGAGAACAGCGTCATCCTGCGCACCGCCTGGGTCTATAGTCCCTTCGGGGTGAATTTCGTCCGCACCATGCTGAGACTGGGCGAAAGCCGCGAGGAAGTCGGCGTGGTCGCGGATCAGCGCGGCAATCCAACCTCGGCCCTGGACATCGCCGACGGCTTGATCACGATCGCCGCGAGGGTCAAGGCCGAACTCGTCGCCGCGGCTTCGCGGCATTTTCCACATGACGGGATCGGGAGATGCGAGCTGGGCTGATTTCGCCGAAACCGTGTTCCGCGAGGCCGAGGCGCGCGGGCGCCGCCCGACCCGGGTCAAGCGCATCGCGACCGCCGACTACCCGACGCCCGCCCGGCGTCCGGCCAATTCCCGCCTCGACAACGAAAAGCTTGCTCGCGTATACGGCTTCAGGCTGCCCGACTGGCGCCAGTCGGCGGCGGCTTGTTGCGCCCGCCTCGTTGCCTGATCCGCAAGCGGCCGGCGATTGGCAACAGGGGCAACGGCCCGACGTTCAACCCCGGAGACCTCATGCAGCGCAAAGTGCTTGTGACCGGCGGCGCAGGGTTCATCGGTTCGGCGGTGTGCCGGCGCCTGGTGGGCGAGGGCGCATCGGTGCTCAACGTCGACGCGCTGACCTATGCCGGAAACCTGCAATCCCTGACGACGATCGACAACGCGCCTAACTACCGCTTCGCCAAGATCGACATCTGCGACCGGCGCGCGGTGGCCGAGGCGTTCGAGACCTTCGCTCCCGACCAGGTGATTCATCTGGCCGCCGAAAGCCACGTCGATCGCTCGATCATGGCCGGGGACGCTTTCATCCAGACCAATATCGTCGGCACTTTCTCCATGCTCGAGGCGGCGCGGGCCTATTGGCGCGAACTTCCGGAGCCGCGACGGGAGAGCTTCCGCTTCCTGCATGTCTCGACCGACGAGGTTTACGGGTCGCTCGGCGAGGACGGCGCATTCATCGAGGAGACCGCCTACGATCCGAGTTCGCCCTATTCGGCCTCGAAGGCCGCCGCCGATCACCTCGTCTCGGCCTGGGCGCGCACCTACGGCTTCCCCGCCCTGATCTCGAATTGCTCCAATAACTACGGCCCCTATCACTTCCCCGAGAAGCTCATCCCGCTGATCATCCTCAACGCCGTCCATGGCAAGCCGCTGCCGGTCTACGGCGCGGGCGCCAATGTGCGCGACTGGCTCTTTGTCGAGGACCACGCGCGGGCGCTCGACCTGATCGTCGCCCGCGGCCGGATCGGCGAAAAATACAACGTCGGCGGCCGCAATGAGCGCCGCAACATCGATGTCGTGATGCGCATCTGCGCCATCCTCGACCAGCTTCGGCCGCTTCCCCGCTCGCATGAAACCTTGATCTCCTTCGTCGCCGACCGGCCGGGCCACGACCGCCGATACGCCATCGACGCAACCAAGCTCGAGCGCGAACTCGGCTGGCGCGCGCTCGAGACGTTCGAGACCGGCATCGAGAAGACGGTGCGCTGGTATCTCGACAACGAATGGTGGTGGCGGCCGCTGCGCGAGAAGGTTTACGCCGGCGAGCGCCTCGGCGTCATCGCCGAGGCCGGCGCCTAGGCTTGAAGCGCGAACGGATTCGGCGATGAAAGGCATCATTCTGGCCGGCGGCGCGGGCACCCGGCTCCATCCGATCACGCTCGCGGTCTCAAAGCAGCTCGTCCCCGTCTACGACAAGCCGATGATCTATTATCCGCTGTCGGTGGTCATGCTGGCCGGGATCCGCGAGGTGCTCATCATTTCGACGCCGCATGACCTGCCGATGTTCCGCCGGCTGCTCGGCGACGGCGCGGAATGGGGCATCAGGATCGAATACGCCCCGCAGCCCGAGCCCAACGGTCTGGCGCAGGCCTTCGTCATCGGCGAGGAGTTCATCGCCGGCGGTCCGGCGATGCTAGTGCTCGGCGACAACATTTTCTACGGCGCGGGCTTGAGCGAGCAGCTTCGGCGCGCGGCGGCGCGCGAGCGCGGCGCAACCGTGTTCGCCTATCATGTGCCCGATCCGGAGCGCTACGGCGTGGTCGAATTCGATTCGACCTTCCGCGCCCTGTCCATCGAGGAGAAGCCCGCCGTCCCCAAGTCGCACTGGGCGGTGACCGGACTCTACTTTTACGATTCGAAGGTGGTCGAGATCGCCAAGGCGCTCAAGCCTTCGGCGCGCGGCGAGTACGAGATCACCGACGTCAATCGCACCTATCTCGAGGCTGGCGCGTTGAGCGTCGAGCGCATGGGACGCGGCTTCGCCTGGCTCGATACCGGAACGCCGGATTCGCTCCTCGACGCTGCGAGTTTCGTCAGGACCATCGAGCAGCGCCAGGGCGCCAAGATCAGCTGCCCCGAGGAAATCGCCCTCGACCTCGGCCTCATCGACGCCGCCCAGTTCAAGCGGATCATCGCCCGCTTCGGCAAGAGCGCCTACGGGCAATACCTCCTGTCGGTGCTCGAGGAGCGCAGCTACGTCCCGGCGCGGCGCTGATTCGCGGGGCGCGACGCGCCACTCGCACATTTGCCGCCATAATTGCCCGCTAGACCGCGCTCAGCCATCATTGCGAGAAGCCATGGGGCGTCGAAAGACGGCGGCTGTGGACCGCCGCGCGCTCCTCGCAACCGCGGCCTGTCTCGGCGACGGATTAATGCGCCGACGCCGGGCCAGCCCGGGAATTGCGATGGGACGACTGCCGAAGTAACGTTTTGAACCGCGCCTTTTGAGCCGAAAGGATAGGGCCGATGACCGAGAAGCCGCGACGCGGCGAACCGCAAGCCGGCCTGCCGAACGGAGGGCCCGGCGTCAATCTGGACCGTGCGCTCAAATCCATCGTCACCGTCCAATCATCGATTCCCGAGGACGCTTTCACCGCCCAGACGCTGGGCGAGCAGCGGTCGGGCAGCGGGGTCGTCATTCGCGAGAGCGGTCTCGTGCTGACGATCGGCTATCTGATCATGGAGGCCGAGAGCGTTTGGCTTGCCGACGCCGAAGGCCGCGTCACTCCGGGTCACGCGCTCGCCATCGATGGCGAGAGCGGGTTCGGCCTGGTGCAGGCGCTGGGCCCGCTCGATTGTCCGGCGCTCGAACTCGGCCGGTCGAGCGAGACGAAGCTCGGCGATCCGGTGACTGTCGCCGCCGGGGCAGGAACCAAGCCGGTCCGCGCGATGGTCGTCGGCAAGCAGGAGTTCGCCGGCTATTGGGAGTATTTTCTCGACGAAGCGATCTTCACATCCCCCGCCCATCCGTTCTGGGGCGGCGCTGGCGCGATCGACCGGAACGGCAAGCTGATCGGCGTCGGCTCGCTGCATGTCGAGCAGTTGAGCGCCCGCACCGGCCCGCGCGACATCAACATGATCGTGCCAATGGACCTTCTGCCGCCGATCCTCGACGACCTTCTGGCCTATGGCCGCGTGAACAAGCCGGCGCGCCCGTGGCTTGGCATATTTTCAGCCGAAAACGGCGATGAGATCATCGTCGCCAGCGTCGCCGAGAATGGACCGGCGGCCGCTGCGGGGCTCCGCCGCGGCGACGTTCTCGCCGCCGTCGGCGGATCGGAGATCGAGAGCCTCAGCGATTTCTACCACAAGGTCTGGAGTCGCGGGCCGGCGGGGGTCGAAATCCCGGTCGAGATCGTGCGCGACGGCCGGGCGATCGGCTTGCGCATCCAATCGGCCGATCGCTCAAGCTTCTTGAAGCGCCCGCGCCCGCAGTGACGGGCGGGCGCGCTCATTTTTTGAGCTGGCGCGCGTCGGCGACCTCGTTGACGAGTTTACGGATCATTGCTTCGCCGAAGGTCTTGAAATCGTCGATGGGCACCACGAACGCGCCAGAGCCGCCGATCACATTGTCGCGGTAATATTGGGCGATGCCGCCCGGCGGGTTGGTGTGCAGCGCCAGATAGCCGCCCATCGCCGCCGCCTTCTTATTGAAGATCGCGAGCCCGTTGATCACCGCCCCGGCCCCGACCGCTGCGTCACGCGCCTCGGTGACCGTTCGGCCCTGGTTGTTGGTGCCGTCGCCCGAGACGTCGATCACCCGGCGGTCGGTCGAGAAGGCGCTCTCGGCGAACATCGCGAACGAGAAATCGATCGCCGTGCCGATGGCCGTCCGGCCGACGAACGACCTCGGCGCGGCGGTGAGCGCGGCGGCGAACGCGCCGGCGTCGGTCTGGTTGCGGATCACCGCCCAGTCGACCACGACCTTGTCCTCGCCGTCGCCGGCCCATTCAACATAGGCGAGCGCAATCGCGCCATGCGGCCCGGTGGAGACCGCATCAAGAAGTTGCTGGCTCTGAATTGCATCGGCGTAGCCGCGCCGCTGGAGCGCAAACTCGTCGTCGTCGATGCTGCGGGAGACATCCGCCGCCAGCACGATCGCGGCGTCGACGGCAACCGGCGCCCCGGCGGCGCCCGCCCGGCGCGCTTGCGGCGCGAAGACCGCAATGACGACCGCGGCGCAAAGCGCCAGGCCGATCCGCAATCCGCGCATCCAAGCCTCCTCCGCCCCGCCGCGGGCGAGCATACGCGCGCCAAACGCGCGACGGAAGGGCGGGCGCGATCACTCCGAGGTGAAGGACGGATTCGCGGCTCGCCTGGTGATTCCGGGCAAGGGGGAAGCCAGCAGACGATCCGGTCATTCTCACCGCCCGCGAGCAGCGCTGGATCTTGAGGGAAAAAAGGAGCGAGAGGAGGTGCAAATCAAGGACGACCCGAAAAGGGCCGCCGCTTGAGGCGGTGCGTCCGTGGCCCGTTCTTGGAACAGGAGCCTACGTCGCCTTATGACGCATCCTTGATTTGCAGCTCCCCTGGCTCCCGAGTTTTGCGGCGGACCGCAGGAGACCCGTGTCGATTAGTTCGCGGCCAGCTCGGCGCGCAGGCTGTGGCTTTCGCCGTCGAGCATGGCGTAAGTGATGTCGTCGACGCGCCACTCGCCACGCTCGAAGACCATCGCGTAGGTCAGCCGCTCACGGGCGCCGTCGCCGCGGGCGAACTCGGCCGATACCTTCGCCGTGTCGCGAGTTTCGGAGATCGGGACGACGCGGAGCGCCACCAGGTGCGGCGCCTCGTCGCTGAACGGATCGCCGATGATCGCCGGCTGGGCGTTGCGCGTATCGGCGATGACCTCGTCGGCCGCGATCGAGCGCAACAGCGAGCGCGAGAAGAAGCGCGCCCTCAATGCATTGTCGCCCATGATTCCAGCGCCGCGGCCCTGAATGGCGCTTTTGTCGGCGGCGTACGCGGCGTCCACTGCCGCGTCGGGCGAATTTCTGTTGATGGCCGCTTCGGCGGCGAGCGCAAACGGCAGGAGACAGGCAACTGCAACCAGGATCCTCATGAACGCAATTCCTTCCGAATCGGTTAACGCAGGGTTAACGCCGGCCCGATCGGTCCGCTGTGATGGCCGTCACATTCCGGAAGGGAAGGGATGGGAGGCCGGGGCAATGACAGAAAGGCAATCAAGATGGGTCAACAAGACGCGAAACGTTCCCAAATCATATTTGGTTAATTATAAAATCACGCCGTCACGGTCTCTTTCCGCCTCTACGGAAAGAAGGCGCCTAAACCATTGAACGCATTGTCGCGCAGAACCGCGCATCCTGATTGAGGCGGCATTTTCTGGCCTGCCGCGCCGCGAAGCGGTCGGTCAACGCCTCCGTTCCGCGAACGCCTTGGCGATAAACAGCCCGCCATGGCGCAAGCCCCCGGCGTCGATGCCGTGGCCGACCCCGAGCGAGAGGTGCCATTGGGTCGGGATCGAAGCCCCGGCCAGCGCCTCCGCCGCCATGAACATCGCCTCGAACGGGATCATCGGATCCTTATCGCCGTGCGCGAGCAGGATCGGCGGCGGCCGACCGGCCGGATCGCGCGCCGTCGCCTCGCCGAGCCGATCCGGGCCGATCAGCAGGCCGGAAAATCCGAGGATCGCCGCCGGCGCGCGCGGGCGCCTCAAGCCCACATGCAGCGCCATCATCGCCCCCTGGCTGAAGCCGACCAGCGCCAGGCGCAATTCGTCGAGGCCGAGCCGCTTGAGTTCGGCGTCGAGAAAGGCGTCGATCGCGCCGCGCGCCTTGACCGCGCCGTTCCAGCGTTCGGAGAGGCCGGCGGGATCGTCGGGCGGGCGATTGGAGAGCGCGAACCATTGCCGGCCCATCGGCGAGGCGGCTGAGCGCTCGGCTGCATGGGGCGAGACGAAGGCGGCCTCGGGCAACAGCGTGCGCCATTGGCGTCCGAGGTCGATCAGGTCATTGCCGTCAGCGCCGTAGCCGTGCAGAAGCACCACCAGCTGGCTGGTTCGGCCTGCGGCCGCCGGGATGCGAGGTCCGTCCAGGGCGGCGCTCATCAGACGTTGGCTCCGGGGATGATCGGGGTCTGGGCTTAGCGCGAACTATCGGCGAGAGCCATCCCCGAGCGCGCTTTCACGCCCCGGTAATAGGCCCATAGCATCCGCGCGGCGACGCCTCTCAACGGCCGCCAGCGTTCGGCGATCCGCTCGAGCCTCGCCGCGTCGGGGCGGCGCTTGAGGTTCAGGGCGAGCTTGGCCGCTTCCTGCAGGGCGAGGTCGCCGGCGGGAAACGCGTCCGGGTGGCCAAGGCAGAAGAGGAGGAAAATGTCAGCCGTCCATGGGCCGACGCCCTTGACCGCGGCCAACGCCCGGTGCGCCTCCCCCGCTTCGAGAGCGCTCAAGCCCTCGAGATCGAGGCCGCCCTCGGCGACGGCCTCTGCGACCGCGCGCAAGGCGCGGATTTTTGCCGCCGACAATCCGCAGGCGCGCAAGTCATCCTCGGTCGCCGTGGCGATTGCCGCCGCTTCGAGCGGAACGACGCGCGCCTGCAAGCGGCCGAAAATGGCGGTGGCGCTGGCGACCGACACCTGCTGGGAGACGATGATCGCCGCGAGGCCGGCGAAGCCCGGTTCCCGGCGGCGAAGGGGCGGCCGTCCGCCCGCCGCCGTCAGGCGCTCGATCAGTTCCGGGTCCTTGAGGCGCAGGCGCTCGGCGGCTTCGTGCAGGGAAACCTCATCGACGATCATGGGGCCGGGATGGTAGGTCCTTGGCGGCGCAGGGCGGGCGCGCCGGGTTGCCCGAGCCGCCGGTTTATGCGTTCGCTTTGCCGCCATGTTCCCTGACATCCTCGCGACCGCGCCCGTGCTCCGCTTTGCGCCGTCGCCGAACGGCGCGCTTCATCTCGGTCATGCCTATTCGGCGCTGATGAACGAGCGCCTCGCCGCCGAGACGGGCGGGCGCTTGATCCTGCGCATTGAAGACTTGGACCGCGCCCGGTGCAAGCCGCGGTTCGAGGCCGCAATCGTCGACGATCTCGCGTGGCTCGGGCTTCGCTTTCCTGCTCCTTGGCGTCGCCAGAGCGAGCATGGCGACGACTACGCGGCGGCGCTGGCGCGCCTCGATGAGCAGGGCCTCGTCTACCCTTGCTTCTGCACTCGCTCGGAGACCGCCCGCGCCTCGGCTGGCCTTCGCGATCCGGACGGCGCGCCGCTCTACCCAGGGACCTGCCGCGCGCTTGCATCGACCGAAGCGCGCGCCCGCCTCGCGCGCGGCGACAAGGCGGCCTTCCGCCTCGACATGGGCCGGGCGCTCGCCGGTGCGCCGCTTCTCTCCTGGGTCGAATATGGCGAAGGCGCCATTCCGTCCGAGCGCGCGGCGGCGCCGGCGGTCTGGGGCGATATCGTCCTCACGAGCCGCGATCTGGCGGCGAGCTACCATCTCGCGGTGGTCGTCGACGATGCGCTGCAAGGCGTGACCGACGTCGTGCGCGGGCGCGACCTCTATGCCGCGACCGCGGTCCACCGGCTGCTTCAGGCGCTCATCGGCTGCCCGGCGCCGCGCTACCGGCACCACCGGCTCGTTCTTGACCGTAACGGAGCGAAACTGTCGAAAAGCCGTCAATCTGCGTCGGTTGCGGAATTGCGCGAAGGCGGCTTGAGCCCTGGCGAGGTTCGGGCGGCGTTGGGGTTCGCAGCCGGCGCGGGCGGCGGGCTCGCGGTCGAGTTGAGTTGAAGCTCCGCGGTCGAGGCGGCAGAGGCGGACGCGGGCTTCTCCGCCGCCGCCATCGCGGCCGCCGAGGGCGACTGGGCCATGAGCTGGTCGATCCGCTCGCGTTCGCGCTTGAAGGCGGCGAGCATCTTGCCGTCGAATTCGCGCGTGCGGGCGAGCTTGATCGCCATTGGGTCGACGAAGTTGCCGTTGATGATCACCTCGTAATGCAGATGCGGCCCGGTGGCCAATCCCGTTTCGCCGAGATAGCCGATAGTTTGACCCTGGACGACGTGCGCGCCCTCGACGACGCCGCGTCCGAAGCCCGACATGTGATTGTAGGTGGTCACGTAGCCGTTGGCGTGCTGGATTTCGACCCGCCGCCCGTAGCCGGTATCCCAGCCCGCCTCGATGATGACGCCGTTTCCGGCGGCGAAAATCGGTGTTCCGATCGGCGCCGCCCAATCGACGCCGGTATGCATGCGGGCATAATGCAGGATCGGATGAAAGCGCATGCCGAACGGCGACGTCATCTCGCCCTCGGCGATCGGTTTGCGCACCAGGAATTTGCGCATCGACCGGCCATTTTCGTCGTAGAAGTCGACCAAGTTGTCGTCGGGAGTCTGGAACCGATAGTACCGGAACGTCTGGTCGCGGACGGTCATCGACGCGCACAAAAGCTCGGGCCGCGGATTGATTTCGTCAGGATCGGAATAAAACGCCTCGATCGAATCGCCCGGCGCAGCCGAGCGCTGGAAATCCACGTCATTGGCGAAAACCCTCGCCAGGACGTCGATGACCGGCCGGGGCACGCCCTGCTTGAGCGTCGTCTCGTAGACGCTCTCATAAAGGCTCATGCCGCCGCCCGTGTCCCCTTCATCCGCGGCCTTCAGCTTCCGAGGCGCCCCCTCGGCGGTGCGCTGGGTGACGGTCTTATAACCGCCGCTGTCGCTGAGCGCGGCCGTCGCTTTGAGCTGATCGTCGGCGTAGACCGAGATCCGGGCTATTCTCGGCTTTTCTCCTCGAACAGCCGGCTCCCCGGGCAGGAGAATGATCTTCTGCCCCTCGCCCACCGGCGATTCGCCGTGCTTGACGCCGAACGCCGCCAGGATGGCCGCCGCGTCTTCGGGACTTGCGCCATTGGCCTTGAGGACGTCCTCGAAGCTCTCGCCATGGCGCATTTGAACGAGCTTCTCGCTCGGCGAACCATCGTCCGGGTTCGTCTTGACCGCGTTCGTCACATTTTCGGGGATCATGCGCACTTCGATCGAGGCGAAGGGCGTGCTCGGACTCGCGGCGCCCACGCTGGCATAGGCGGAGAGTGCGCGCAGCGCCTCGCCGCCGGCCCGGCTCGTCCGCATCAGCAGCAGCTGAGGCGGCATCGATTGCGTGGCCGCCTTTTGCGCGCCGGCGGGCGCCTTCAGCGTCTCGACGACCTGCGCTTCCGCTTCAGCCGGCGACAATTCGCCCGTCGTTTGTTCCGCGTCGGCGGGAGTGAGATCCTCGACGCGAAACGTGACCTCCGCATTGTCCTGCACCGGGCCTGGATCGGGCGGCGCGTCGGCGACGTCGGTTCCCCCGTTCACGAGCTTCAGGGGGTTGAACGGCGGCACGGCGTCAGCAAAGCCGGTCGGCGTCATCGTCAGGGTGGTTTGGAGACGGGTGTAGGGCCGCTCCTTCATCACTTCCTTGTCGCCGACTTTGATAACGGACGGAACCTTGAATGTCTGTTTGTCCGAGACGATGTCGACGGGCCGAAGCAGCCGATCGCCCTTGCCGGGATTGACGCCTTCTTCCTGCCCGTCCGCCGGGCGCGCAGGAGCGGCGAACTCCGGCGCCTCGGCGAAGTCGTACTGGCTGTCGAGATCGAGATAGAGCGCCGCGCCGATCAGGGTCACGCCGCACAGGCCAGCCAACGAAGCGCCGGCAAGCCATCGGAGCGATGCGCTGCGCCGCTCGTTGCGGTCCAGCCGATCGTCGCCCAAACGAATTGGCGGCTCGACCCCAAGGTCGGCGCCGGCCGTCGCGCGGTCGGCGCGCGAGCCGAAGCGGGGAAAAGCGGCGGCGAATGTCGTCAAATCTGTTGTTTCGCTCGCTTTGGACGCCCGCGTTGCGGTCGGACGGGCGGGAGGCTAGTTAGCGCGCATGCTTGGCGAGCGCAAGCTTGGCGCCCGCGGCGGTTTTCCCGTTTCCGAAAAGGGGCGCTCACGCTTGGCGATTCCGCGGCCCAGCCGTATCTTGGGAATTGGGCGCCCCGCAATGCATTTTCCGCCTCTTTCGCCCGTCGCCTCTCCGCACCGACGAGGACCGCATGCAACTGATCGGAATGCTTGATTCGCCGTATGTGCGCCGGGTGGCGATAGCGCTCATCGTCGCAAGGACTCCGTTCACGCATCGGCCAATATCGCTGTTCCGGCACATCGACCAGTTCTCGAACCTCAACCCGCTTCTGAAAGCGCCGACGCTCATCGCCGACGACGGGACGGCGCTGATGGATTCCAGCGTCATTCTCGATTATCTCGCCGGCGTCGATCCACGGATAGCGGCGCTGACGCCTTCCGATGCGCCCGCGCGCCTCCGGGCGCTGCGCGCGACCGGCCTTGCGCTCACGGTGATGGAAAAAGCGGTCCAGCGCCACTACGAGCGGGCCCTGCGCCCGCCCGAAAAGCGGCACGAGCCGTGGATCGACAGGGTCATGGGCCAATTGACCGCGGGCCTGGGGGCGCTCGACGCCGAACTGCCCCGGTCCGGCTGGATCAGCGGCGAACTGGGCCTGGCCGATATTTCGGTCGTCTGCGCCTTCGGTTTTACGGAAGGCATTCTGGCCGACCTTGTCGAGACGAAACGCTATCGTAATCTCGCGGCGTTCTGCGCCCGCGCCGAGGCGCTTCCGGCTTTTCGCGCCGCGCCGCCGCAGGATGGTGTGCAGGCTGGCGCGCTTGGCGATTGACCGAGCGCGGGGAGGATCACATGGCTGACCAAAGCGAGACCATGCGCGCCGTGGTTGCGCCGCGCCCGGGCGGTCCGGAGGCGCTGCGAATTGAGATGCGCCCGCGCCCCGACCCGGCCGAGGGCGAGATTCTGGTTCGGGTCGAAGCCGCAGGCGTCAATCGGCCCGATGTCCACCAGCGTCAGGGAAATTATCCGCCGCCGCCCGGCGTGACCGACGTTCTCGGCCTCGAAATCGCCGGCGAAGTCGTGGCGCTTGGGCCGAACGCCAGGGCTCATCGCTTGGGCGCGCGGGTGACGGCGCTGGTTCCCGGCGGGGGCTACGCCGACTACTGCGTCGCGCATGAAACCAACGCCTTGCCGATCCCCGCCGGCCTCACCGCGATTGAGGCGGCGGCAATCCCGGAAGCCTATTTCACCGTCTGGACGAATGTCTTTTCCCGTGGGGGCCTGAAAGCCGGCGAAACCCTGCTCGTGCACGGCGGAACCTCCGGCATTGGCACGACTGCGATTGCGCTCGCCAAGGCGTTTGGCGCCCGCGTCCTCGCCACCGCCGGATCGGACGAAAAGGCGGCGCGATGCGAGCGTTTTGGCGCCGATCTCGGCGTCAACTATCGCAAGCACGATTTCGTCGCCCTCACTCTCCAGGCGACCGCGGGCCGGGGCGCCGACGTCATTCTCGACATGGTCGGCGGCGACTATGTGGAGCGCAACTATGCGGCGGCCGCCGTCGACGGACGAATTGTGCAGATCGCATTCCTTAGGGGTCAAAAGGCGACCGTCGATCTGAGGCTGATCATGGCCAAGCGCCTCATCCATACCGGCTCCACCTTGCGGCCGCGCTCGCCGGCGGAGAAAGCGGTCATCGCCGAGGCCCTGCGAGCCAAGGTGTGGCCGCTCCTGGAAGCTGGCCGCTTGAGGCCGGTCATCGATTCGGTTTTTCCCTTGGCCGAGGCGTCGAAGGCGCATGAGCGGATCGAGAGCGCCGAGCACGTCGGCAAGATCGTTCTGACGACGTGAGCTCCCCGCCGCACGCCGAGCTTGAAAAGAGGAGGCCGAAGTCGCATGTTTCCCAATGCGGGGTGAGAATCGGCCCGCGCAAAGAGGAACGCGACGCTGACACTTTCGTCTCTCCCTGCTGTGGCGCCCGCCGCCCGCAGTTCGGCCAGTTCCGGCCAGGCGCCGACAGCCGACCTCTTGTCGCAGATCATCGTTGAAGGACTCGAAGACGCCAAGGCCGAAGACATCGTTTCGATCGATCTTTTCGGCAGGACGACGCTCGCCGACCGGATGATCATCGCTTCCGGCCGTTCGAGCGTGCACGTCGGCGCGATCGCCGACCGGGTGGTAAGGGCCTGCCGCGACGCCGGCCTTCCGTCGCCGAAGGTCGAGGGAATGCCGCTGTGCGACTGGGTCCTGCTCGATGCGCAGAACGCCATCGTCCACATCTTCCGTCCGGATGTCCGCCGGTTCTATAACCTCGAAAAGATGTGGAGCGCGGATCGGCCGGGAGAGGCGGGCAAGAGCTGAGGCGGCCAAGAAGCGATGCGCCTCGCGCTGGTTTGCGTCGGCAAGCTCAAGGCGGGGCCGGAGCGTTTGCTGTTTGATCGTTACCTCAAGCGACTGGCGGGGGGCGCGCGGAGCGCAGGCCTCGCCGGCGTCGATTTTCGCGAGATCGGCGAATTGCGGGCCCGCCGGCCGGACGAACGGCGGGCCGAGGAAGGCGTCGCGATCCTGGCGGCCGTGCCGAAGGGCGGCGCGTTGGTCTTGCTCGACGAACGAGGGCCGCCGACCACCAGCGAGGAATGGGCCGCCGACATCGGCCGCGCCCGGGATGCGTCGAGACCGGTCTATGCGGTCGCGATCGGCGGGCCGGACGGGCTCGATTCTTCGCTTGGCGGCGCCGCCCATCGGGTTGTGAGCTTCGGCTCGCTGACCTGGCCTCACCAGCTCGTCCGGGTGATGGCCGGCGAGCAGCTTTACCGGGCGATGACGATTCTCGCCGGTCATCCCTATCATCGCCGATGAGCGCCGCGATATTGGCTAGATTTCGTGATTCTTGCCCCGCATGTCGCAACGCTTAAGCCGCCTCAGGCGCGCCGCCGCAGGCAGCGCGGCCCTCGTCGCCTTGTTCGGCGCGGCGTGGGAAGCGCGAGCCGATTCCGCTCCGCCCGCCCAGCCCGCGGCGACCGAGCAACAGCGCGCGGACAAGGAGATCGAGCTGCGCGGGGTCGAAGACACGCTGCGCGCATCGGAGGATCAGCGCCGAGCGATCGAGGCCGAAATCGAGTCGGTTCGCGCCGATCGGGCCCGGCTGGCGGCGGCGCTGATCGAGACCACGGCCAAGGTTCAGGACGCCGAGCGCGACGCCGCAGCGGCAGGCGACAAACTTGCGGGTCTCAACGCGACGGCCGACGAGCTCTCGCGCTCGCTCGAGAGCCGGCGCGCGGTGATCGCGGACGTGCTCGGCGCCCTCCAGCGCATGGGCAGCGATCCTCCGCCCGCTATTCTCGTCAAGCCCAACGACATGTCGGAAGCGGTGCGCGCCGCCACCGTAATGGGGGCGGTCATACCGGAACTGAAGTCGGAGACCGAGTCGGTCCGCCGCGATCTCGACGCCCTCGCCAGGACCAGGGATTCGATTGCCAAGGAGCGCGACGAACTCACCCAGAGAAGCCAAACGCTGGCGGTCGATAAAATGCGGCTCGGCGCTCTCATCGACGCGCGCCAGCAGTCCCTCGCCTCTGCCCAGGACGCGCTCGGCTCGCAGCGGCAGCGCGCCGCCGAGCTCGGTAGGCAGGCGACGTCGCTCAAGGATTTCATCGCCCGGTTGGACAGCGAAAACGCCGCCCGCAAGGCCGCAGCGGCCGCAGCGCATGCAACCGAGACCGCCGCAGCGGCCGAAATCGAAGCGCGGGCGCGGGCCGCGCCCGGCGCTGATCCGGCGCGCCTGAAGCCCCAGATCGCCTTTGGCGACGCCAAGGGCGAGGTCCCGCTGCCCGCCGCGGGCGCAATATTGAAGACGTTCGGCTCGCCAGACGGCCTTGGCGGAACCGAACGCGGGGTTTCTTTGGCCACGCCCGCCGGGGCGACGGTCTCCGCGCCGGTCGACGGGTCGATCTTGTTCGCCGGACCGTATCGGACTTACGGGCAACTCTTGATCATGGACGCCGGCGGAGGATATTATGTGCTTCTCGCTGGCATGGATCGACTCAGCGTTGAGTCCGGCGAGTTCGTCCTCGGAGGAGAACCGATCGGCGTGATGGGCAACGGGTCCGTCCGCATGGCGACCGCAGCGGCGGTTGGCGCGGCGCGTCCGGTGCTCTATATCGAGTTGCGCAAGGACGGAACGGCGATCGATCCGGGGCCGTGGTGGGCGAAGGCAGACATCGAAAAGGCGCGCGGATGATTCGTAAAACCGGTTATTTGGGACTTGGCGTGATTCTGGGAGCAGCGGCCGCCGCCACGGCGCCGCAGGCCCTGCTCTTCGTCAGTCCTTCCGCCTATGCGGCGGCTGCCGACACCTATCGGCAACTCAACCTGTTCGGCGACGTGTTCGACAAGATCCGCAACGACTATGTCGAGAAGCCGGACGAGTTGAAGCTGATCGAGGCCGCAATCAACGGGATGCTTACTTCGCTTGACCCGCATTCGAGCTACATGGACGCCAAGGCGTTCCGCGACATGCAGGTCCAGACGAAGGGCGAGTTCGGCGGCCTCGGCATCGAGGTCACCCAGGAGGACGGGCTCGTCAAGGTGGTGACGCCGATCGACGACACGCCCGCCGCCAAGGCGGGCGTGATGTCCGGCGACATCATCACCGCGATCGATGACCAATCGACGCAGGGCCTGACGCTCGATCAGGCGGTCGACAAGATGCGCGGCTCGATCAACTCCCCGGTGAAGCTCAAGATCCTCCGCGGCGCGAAAAAGGAGGTCAAGGACTTCACGATCGTCCGCGATCTCATTCACGTCCAGTCGGTGCGCTCGCATGTCGAGGACGGCGACATTGGCTACATTCGCATCACTCAGTTCACCGAGCAGACCGAGGACGGCCTGAAGAGCGCGATGGACAAATTGCATAGCGAGATTCCGGCCGACAAGTTCAAGGGCTACATCCTGGATTTGCGCAACAATCCGGGCGGATTGCTCGACCAGTCGATCGACGTCGTGAATTCCTTCATCGATCACGGCGAGATCGTCTCGACCCGCGGCCGCACGGCCGACGAAACGCAGCGCTTCGACGCCAAGCCGGGCGGCGATCTGTCGGGCGGCAAGCCGCTGGTGGTGCTCATCAACGGCGGTTCGGCGTCGGCGTCGGAAATCGTGTCCGGCGCGCTGCAGGATCACAAGCGCGCGACGCTGATCGGCACCCGCTCGTTCGGCAAGGGCTCCGTGCAGACGATCATGCCGCTCGGCCAGGACGGAGCGCTGCGGCTGACGACGGCGCGCTATTACACGCCGTCGGGCCGATCCATCCAGGCCAAGGGCATCGAGCCCGACGTGAAGGTGCTCGAGAACGTCCCCGACGATCTCAAAGGCAAGGACGACATGAAGGGCGAGGCCTCGCTCAAGGGCCATCTCGCGAACGGCGACGAGGATACATCGGCGTCGCAGGCCTATGTCCCGCCGGAGGAGAAGGACGACAATCAACTAGTCGCCGCAATCGACCTGTTGCACGGGGTGAAACATCCGGAGCCGGCGGTCAAGGCCGATGCGGCCCCGGCAAAGACCGACCCACCTGCAGCGCCCGCGGCGACAGCTGCGCCGGCGACGCCGTCTGATCCCGGCCAGACGGGCGGCGACAAGCCGAACTGATGCAGCCGAACAGAGGGCACGGAGCCGGGCGTCGTTCGATGAGAAGAGGATTCTCCTACCTTGCGTGTGGGGCTGTTGCTGGCGTGCTCCTGGTGGGCGCTTCGCACGACGCGTTGCGCGCCGCCGGGAGCGGCGCCAACGAGAAGCTCGCGGTCTTCAGCGAAGTGTTCAACAAGGTGCGCGACACCTATGTCGATAAGCCCGATGACGAAAAATTGATCAAGTCGGCGATCGACGGCATGCTCGCGTCGCTCGATCCGCATTCAAATTATTTTGATCCGAAGGCGTTGCAGGACTTCCAGAGCAGCATGAAGGGCGAGGAATTCGGCGGCCTCGGACTCGAAGTGATGATGGAAGGCGGGCCTCGTCAAGGTGGTGAGCCCGATCGACGATACGCCGGCGGCGCGCGCCGGGATGATGTCCGGCGATCTGGTCACCCGCATCGACGAGACCGCCGTCAAAGGCCTCACGCTCAAGGAGGCGGTCGACAAGATGCGCGGGCCCGCCAAGTCGAGCGTGAAGCTGACGGTCGAGCGCGGCACGAACCGGGACCTGAAGGAGTTCACGATCGTCCGCGAGATCATTCATGTCCAGTCGGTGCGGGCGCATCTCGAGGGCGGCGACATCGGCTATATCCGCATCACCCAGTTCAACCAGGAGGCGTACGACGGGGTGCGCAAGGCCTTCGATCATTTCCGCGCCGATCCCGGGTCGTCGAAATTGAAGGGCTACATCCTCGACCTGCGCAACAACCCCGGCGGCCTGCTCAATCAGGCGGTCGAGATCACCAACGCCTTCGTCGACAGCGGCGACATCGTTTCGACGCGCGGCAGAACCCCCGACCAGGGGCAGCACTACGGCGCCCGCTCCGGAGTCAATCTGGCGCAGGACAAGCCGCTTGTCGTGCTGATCAACGGCGGTTCGGCCTCGGCGTCGGAAATCGTTTCAGGCGCGTTGCAGGATCTCAAGCGAGCGACGCTGATCGGCACGCGCTCGTTCGGCAAAGGATCGGTTCAGACCATCCTGCCGCTCGGCGAGAACGGCGCGATCAAGCTGACGACCGCCCGCTATTACACACCCTCGGGCCGCTCGATCCAGGCGAAGGGGATCGATCCGGACATCAGGGTGCTCGAGAACATCCCGGACGACCTGAAGGGCAAGGTGTCCAGCATGGGAGAAGCCTCGCTCGCCGGTCATCTGAAGAACGGCGACGAGGAGGAGAAGGGCTCCGACGCTTATGTGCCCCCGGATCGCGACAAGGACACGCAGCTCGAGGCGGCCGTCGAGCTCCTGCACGGCGCCAAGGCCGAGACGCTGAGGAGTCCCGATCCGCCCGCGGCCGTGACCTCGCAATGACGCTTGGCCGATGGCTCTGGGGCCGGGGGTTCTTGGCCGTCGGGCTTTCGGCCGTCGCCTTGGCCACGGCGCCGGGCTTGGCCCAGGCGCAGGAGAGGTCGGGCTGCGGCGGATTCAAATGGCCGCTCGACAACGAGCGTGCGGCGCTCACTCGTCCGGACAAGCCTTCGCTCGCCAACGGCGGGGCGGTCGTCTTGAACGTCGCGACGACGCTTGAGCTTCAGCCGCTGGCCAGCGCCGGCTTGCCGAAGCCGCCGGAGCGGGCGCCGAAGTCGCCGCAGGCGTTCGCCGGCCATTTCACTCTCGCCGCCCCGGCGAAACCTGGCGTCTACAAGGTCACGATCTCGTCGCCAGCTTGGATCGACGTCCTCGACAGCGGAAACTACCTGCACCCGAAAGCGTTCACCGGCGCGACGGCATGCGAGGGCGCTCGCAAGAGCGTCAAATTCGATCTGCCGTCCGGCCCGCTTGCGCTGCAGTTCAGCGGCGTCGAGGACAATCGGATCTCGGTCATCGTCTCGCCTGACCAATAGCCTTCTGAGCATCGCGGGCGAGACGATGCTGCGCGCCGCCTGTCAGTGGCGGAAATGCCGCATCCCTGCAAAAACCATCGCGATGCCCGCCGCGTCGGCGGCGGCAATAACCTCGGCGTCGCGCACCGATCCGCCCGGCTGGATGACGGCGGTCGCGCCGGCTTCGATGGTCGCCAGGAGGCCGTCGGCGAACGGAAAGAAGGCGTCGGAGGCGACGACCGAGCCTCGGGTCCGCGGCTCGGGCCAGCCAGCGAACGCGGCCGCCTCCTCGGCCTTGCGCGCGGCGAGGCGCGCCGAATCGACCCGCGACATCTGGCCCGCGCCGATGCCCACGGTCGCGCCGCCCCTGGCGTAGACGATGGCGTTCGACTTCACGTGCTTGGCGACCCGCCACGCGAACCTTAGGTCCGCCATTTCGCTCGAAGTCGGCTTGCGCTTGGTCACCGGCTTAAGCGCTTTGTCGTCGAGCGCGCCGTTGTCGCGGTCCTGGACCAGGAGGCCGCCGGCGACCGATCGCACGGAAACTGTCGGCAGACCGGGGTCGGGCAACGCGCCGGCGATCAAGAGCCGAAGGTTCTTCTTCGCCGCCACGATCGCCACCGCCTCATCGTCCGCCTCCGGCGCGATCATCACCTCGGTGAACATCTCGACGATCTTGCGCGCGCTCGCCGCGTCGAGCCGCCGGTTGAGCGCGATCACTCCCCCGAAGGCCGACACCGGATCGCAGGCCAGCGCCTTCTCGTAGGCCTCGAGGAGCGTTGCGCCGAGCCCGACGCCGCACGGGTTGGCGTGCTTGATGATCGCCACGGCCGCGCTTTCAGCAGGATCGAATTCGGCCGCCAATTCATAGGCCGCGTCGGTGTCGTTGATGTTGTTGTACGACAGCTCCTTGCCCTGGACCTGGCGCGCAGTCGCGACGCCGGGGCGGGTCTCGGCGGTCAGGTACAGCGCCGCGTTTTGATGCGGATTCTCGCCGTAGCGCAGCGCGCCGAAGTTTTCGTGCAGGACGCCGCCGAAGGCGCGCCATTTCGGCGCGGGCTCTTGAACCTCCCGCGCGAGCCAATTGGAGATCGCCGCATCGTAGACGGCCGTGCGCGCGTAGGCCTTCTGCGCCATCCTGCGCCGGAAGGCGTGGCTGGTCGCCCCCGCGTTCAGCTGCAATTCCGCGATCAATGCCGGATAGTCGTCGACGTCGACGATCACGACCACGTCGTCATGGTTCTTTGCCCCGGCGCGGATCATCGCCGGACCCCCGATGTCGATATTCTCGATACGGTCTTCGAACGCGGCGTTCCGCCTCAGCGTCGCCTCGAACGGATAGAGGTTGACGACCAGGAGGTCGATCGGCGCGATGTCATTGGCGATCATCGCCGCCTGATGGGCCGGCTCGGAGCGGATCGCGAGCAGGCCGCCGTGGACGCGCGGGTGCAGCGTCTTCAGCCGCCCGTCCATCATCTCCGGGAAGCCGGTGATCTGGGCGACGTCGACGACCGTGAGGCCGGCGCCGCTCAGCGCCGCCGCGGTGCCGCCGGTCGAGATGAGCTCGACGCCGCCTTTGGCGAGCGTGCGCGCGAGTTCGACGAGCCCCGTCTTGTCAGAAACGGAAAGCAGCGCCCGCCCGACCCTGACGATATCGGTTGCCATTCGCGCTATCGCCCCGCTGCGCAATGTGATGAGCTTTGTTGCAGCGCAATAGCATAGAGGCGGCCGCTCAGGAACTGTCGCCAGGACAGAAAATCCGGTCACCAAAACGTTAACGCCCGCAGGCATTGCGGCGACCAGGGCGTTTCTTACCTAAAGGCCACGGGCTCGAAAACGAGCCAGCTTTGAGGAACATCCGATGGTCAAGACACTCGCTCTGATCGCTCTCGGCGGAGCCCTCGCGCTTGCGCCGGCTGCGGCTCTCGCCGAGCAGGGAACATCTTCGTCTTATGGCAGCGTCGGGTGGGGGCCTCATATCCCAACCCAGTCGCTGACGCCCTTCGACCGCTCGTGGAATCACGCCAATCAGTCCAAGTATCAGGCCCAGGCCGGGGCCGAATGGCTGCGCGAACACGGCAAGAGCCCGTTTCCGTTCTTTTGACGCGATTGGAGGCTTCCCCTCGCCGTCCAGCAGTCGGCGGGGGGTCGCTTGAAACTTTTGCCGCGTTTCCCCGTTAATCAAACGAACGGCCTATTTTGATCTCTCTGCCGTCGAATATTCGGTGGCGGCGGGTGTTAGTGATTGGATGGGCGTTCCATGAGCGATCGCGCTGCGCCTCCGAAGGCCACTCGTACTATGGGAAATGATCCAATGACCAAAACCATTGCAATGATCGGCCTCGGCGCCGCCCTCGCCCTCCTGCCGGCTGCGGCTCTCGCCGAGCAGGGCACGTCGTCGTCCTATGGCACCGTAGGCTGGGGGCCGGTGATCCCCACAATATCGCTCACGAACAGAGACCGCGCCTGGAATCACGACAACCAGGCGATGTACCAGTCTCAAGACGCCGCCGAATATCTTCGCGTGCACAGGAAGGGTTGGTTTCCCTTCTTCTGATGGGAAGACGCCTTCCTCTCGCTGTGAGGCGCGCGATCCTGGGCGCCGGATAAGAGGCGCTCCGACTCCGATGCTTGCCCACTTGGACTGACGCGACCTCCCGATAGGGCCGGAACCGCGGCGCACTGCGGAGTCGGTTGGCGCAATTCACCTGAAAGTGTAGCCTTGGGTACACCCAAGGACCCTGGTCCGGGCGCCGAGTGACCCCCAAATCGTGGCCTCAGGCGCCGGAAGAATCCGGCTTTGAGGACCATCCCATGTTCAAGACAATCGCTCTGATCGGCCTCGGCGTTGCGCTCGCGCTTCTGCCCGCCGCAGCGCTTGCTCAGCAGGGCACATCATCGTCTTACGGCAGTGTCGGGTGGGGGCCCCGTATCCCTACCCAGTCGCTGACGCCTTTCGACCGTCAGTGGAATCACGACAATCAGTCCAAGTACGAGGCCGAAGACAGCGCCGAATGGCTTCGCGAGCATGGGAAGAGCCCGTTTCCGTTCTTCTGACGGAACGACGCCTCCGTCTCGCTATCCCGCCTTGATGAGCCGCGCCGCGAAGAAGCCGTCGAGCCCCGAGCGTCTCGGATTTTCGCCCCAGAGGTGGCAGGGCAGCGTGCGCATGTCTCCGGCGGGGGTCAGGCACTCGACGAGGCCGCCGATCTCGTCCGCTGCAATGGGCAGACGGCGCACGTCGGGATTGCGGCGCAGGACGGCGGCGATCTGCGCTTCGCCCTCCTCGGGTTCGAGCGAGCAGACGCAATAGACGACCAATCCGCCCGGCCGCGTGAGCGCGATCGCCTTGTCGATGAGCTGGGCCTGCAGCTTGACGAGGGGGCTGAGATCGCCCGGCCGCTTGATCCAGGCGACGTCGGGATGGCGGCGGATGGTGCCGGTCGCCGCGCATGGCGCGTCCAGGAGCGCAGCGTCGAACGGCGGCGCGTCGAACGTGAGCGAGTCGGCGACCACGATCTCGGACGTGAGGCGCAGGCGCTCGAAATTGGCGGCGAGCAGCTTGAGCCTTTCCGCCGAGCGATCGACCGTGGTCACCTCGGCGCCCGCTGCGGCGAGTTCGGCCGCCTTTCCGCCGGGCGCGGCGCAGAGATCGACGATCCTGATCCCGGGGCGGGGTCGAAGGAGCCGCGCCGGCAGCGCCGCCGCGGCGTCCTGCACCCACCACTCGCCGCTCGCATAGCCTTCAAGCTCGGCGACCGCCTGATGGGTGTCGAGCCGCACCGAGCCGGTCGGCAGCTCGATCCCGCCAAGGCGCGCAGCCCAACCGGAAGGATCGCTCTTGACGCTGATGTCGAGCGTCGGCTCCGCGCGGTGCGCGGCGGCGATGGCGCGTGTCGTGCTCTCGCCGTAGGTCGCGCGCCAGCGCTGGGCGAGCCACGCCGGCGTATCGTCGTCGAGCGGATCGGAGTTCGCGAGGATCGCGTCGCGCTCGCGCGCGATTGTCCGCAGCACCGCGTTGGCGAGCGCCGCGAACGGGGCGCTGGCCGGATCGGCGCGCGTCGCCTTGACCGCGAGGTCGACAGCCGCGTGATCGGGCGCATCGAGGAACAGGATCTGCGCCACGGCGACGATGAGCGTCCATTCGAGGGCGCCGCCGCGCTTCGGCATGCCTTTATCCATCCGCCGCGCCAACGCCTTGCGGATCGTGCCGAGACGGCGTAGCGCGACGGTGGCGATCGAGCGCGCCAGCGCCCGGTCGCGGGCGTCGAGGCCGCCCGCGCGCAGGGCAAGATCGGCCGCGAGACGCTCGTCGAGCGGGCGCGCGAGCGTCAGCGCTTCGGCGACCGCGCGCGCCGCCGCGACCCGCGCCGCCATGCCAGGCGGCACCGGCGCCGGGGTCTCCGGACGCCCGGCATGAAACCCGCGCGATTGACGCGCCAAACGACCCTCACCACGAATCAAAATTGCCGGCCGCCTGACCTAAGTCTATACGCGAAATCCGCGGCCGGCTTGCGTCAGGCTGGCGAAAGTACAGCGTGAAAGCCTATATTCTTTTGCGCAAGCCGCGCTGGCGTTTATTCACGACCTCATGCCTCAAGGCGGCCCGATGGAGGCGAACGCATTCATGAACGCCAAGGTTCCCGACTCGCCCCCCGGCCCGCAAGCCGACACGCCGGCTCCCTGTCGCGACCTGCCGCCGGCGGCGCTCCGCGCGCTTGAGGAAGCAGCCGCGCGTCGCGCCGAGCCCAAGCCGGCGCGCCAACGCGAGCTTAACGGCCGCAGCGGCCTCGATCCCGTGCGCTACGGCGACTGGGAAGTGAAGGGCCTGGCGAGCGATTTCTAGAATATGAAACTGTCGTTCCCGCGGTTCGCGGGAATCCAGGGCGCCGCCGCAGCCGCAAGTCTGCATACCCGCCTTCGCGGGTGTGACATGTGGTCGGGTCGCAAAAGCGTGGGGCCAGCTAGCCGCGCGCCGGGCGCTTTGCGCCGTTGGCCTTATGCGGCTTGGCCGCCGGCTCGAGTGCGGCGATGAAATTGCGGATGCGCGGCGCGATCTCTTTGCGGAAGCGCGAGCCGTTGAAGACGCCGTAATGGCCGACCCCCTCCGCGAGGTGATATTGCTTCCTTGATTCCGGAATGTTGACGCACAACTCATTGGCCGCGCAGGTCTGGCCGACGCCTGAGATGTCGTCCTTCTCTCCTTCCACGCTCAAAAGGCCGGCCTTGCGGATCGCTGTGAGGTCGACCCGCTGCCCGCGATGCATCATCTCGCCTTTTGGCAGCGCGTGGCGGACGAACACCGTCTCGACCGTCTGCATGTAGTACTCGGCTGCAAGGTCCATCACCGCCATATATTCGTCATAGAACTCGCGGTGCTTTTCGGCCGAATCCCCGTCGCCGGAAACCAGATGATTGAACATGTCGAGATGAGCGCTGACATGGCGGTTGAGATTCATCGCCATGAACCCGGAGAGCTGCAGGAAGCCCGGGTAGACCTCGCGGCCAAAGCCGAGATAGGGAAATGGCACGGTATGCAGGCAGTTGCGGCGGAACCACTCGACGCCGCGCTTCTCGGCGAGCTTGTTGACCTCGGTCGGGCTGCGGCGGGTGTCGACCGGGCCGCCCATCAAGGTCATGCTGGCGGGGGCGTTGACGTCGCCGCTGGCCTCCATCAGCGCCGCCGCGGCAAGCAGCGGCACCGACGGCTGGCAGACCCCGATCGTGTGGACGCCGGGGCCGAGATGAGCCAGCATTTCGCGTAAGTAGTCGATGTAGTCGTCGAGGTCGAAGGAGCCGAGCCCCAACGGAACCATGCGCGCGTCCGCCCAGTCGGTGATGGCGACGTCGAAATGAGGGAGAAACGCCTCGACCGTGCCTCGGAGCAAGGTTGCATAGTGGCCGGACATCGGCGCGACGATCAGGAGCTTCGGCTGATTGGCTCCATCCGGGAAGTCGGGCCGGACGAAACGGAGCAGATTGCAGAACGGCTTGGCCCAGACGACGTCCTCAAGAACCGGAGTGACGACGCCGTCGACCTCTATTTCGTCGAGTCCGAAGATCGGTTTGCCATAGCGACGCGTCAGACGTTCGAACAATTCCGCGCCGGCCGAAATGTTCTTGCCCAGCGCGGTGCTGGCGAACGGGTTCCATGGATTGCGAAAGACGAAATGGGCCGCGTCAGACACCGCGCGCGCCGGCGCGAGAGCGGCATGGGCCATCTCGTAGAGTTGATAGGAATAGCTTGAGGCCATGAATTCGACCGGTTGCGGGAGGCGCGGGGGAAATCCCCTGACATGTCAGCTTATCGTTGGCCTTGAGGCATATCAATTGAGTCTAAAGTCCAAGGCCAGTAGCCCGATGGCGCAGTGCGCCGCTCGGCGCGCCTCCCTCCCCAGCAGAGCTGGGGCGCCAGCCGTCCGAAATGTGCGAATGGGGACCAGCGAGGAAGGAGAGCCCTCGCCTCGAAGGTCGCTCTAAATTCCGGCGAGGGCGACGTCGAGCGTCTCCTGGCCGAAGCGCGTCAGGCGCCAGCTTGGCTCTTCACCGGGACGCCCGCATCGGCAAGCATCGCCGCGAGCTCGCCAGACTGGAACATTTCGCGCGTGATGTCGCAGCCGCCCACGAATTCCCCCTTCACGTAAAGCTGGGGAATCGTCGGCCAGTTGGCGTATTCCTTGATCCCCTGACGAATGTCCGCGTCCTCGAGCACGTTGACGCCGACAACCGGCGCGCCGAGATAGTCCAGGATCTGGATGACCTGGCCGGAGAACCCGCATTGGGGAAATTCCGGCGTTCCCTTCATGAACAACACGACCGGGTTTTCCGAGATCACCTTCTCGATACGTTCGCGAGCATTCACCATGGCGCAGGTCCTCATAAGAGCGGAGAGTCAAGGTCCCGCCCTCTTCACGCCCTCTGATATAGCGCGCCAAGGCGTTCGCCGCCAGCGGAGCAAAGGAAAAACTAGAGCGAAGGAACAGGAACCGATTCGGGCGAAAAGCGCGCGAAATCAAGGCGCCAGTAGCCTCCGCCATTCGACCGAAATCGCCGAGGGTTCTAAGGGTCAAATTCAATTTGGCGGGCGGAGGTCTGCCCTGGGCGCCATTCCATATCGAGCGCGAAATAGGATTCACCCGCCCCTTGCGGACGTTGCTGGCGTATTCCCGTGCTTTGGAGTTAGCTAAAATGGCCGGATAAAATTGCGGCGTTCAAACCAGGGAGGCTCGTCATGCTCAAAGCATTCTATGTCGCCGCGTCTCTAGTTGCGGTCGCGTCATCGGCGAAACCCGCTGCAGCGAACCAGCCCGTAATATTTTTTAACGGTCACACCGACATGTGTCTCCAGGCACTCAACGAATCGACGGACCAGGGCGCGGCGATCGTCCAGGAGCCGTGCACCATACCGACCCCGCCCACCGAAGCTCAGGAATGGCTCTACGTCCCTAACGGCAGCGCCGGTTTCCATTTTGAGAACGCCCTCAGCCGCCTTTGCCTCGACGCCCGGGGTAAGGCCGAAGATGGAACACCAGTGCAGCAGTGGACGTGCGACCAAATCAGCAACGAGAATTGGGACCCCCCGACAAATCCCCAGGGACAGAGCGTGGGGCCGGTGCATTCTCGGGTTTCGGGCAGCGACAGTTTCTGCCTGGACATACCAGGGGGGCAGCAGACACACGGGCTTGGCATGCAGATCTACCGCTGCAATGGGACAGTGTCGCAGGTATGGGAGCTTAGACCCATTCTCCCCTTTGTGCCCGATGTGGTCGGACTTGGTGAGCAGGCCGCGGAAGACACGTTAAGCTTGTATGATCTTGGCTATGCTGTGCCCCCCTCCATCCCGTGCAACTCGGAGCTTGTGACAAGCCAAGACGTGGCGGCCGGATCCCAGCAACCGCCTAAAGCGACAGTCACCCTTAGGTTCTGCAACCAGTAGCGCGCCAGCCGCGCGGAGGGCCCAGGTCGCGGGCGCGCGGGGCAATCCATGATCCCGGCAAGGCCGGTTCGATCCTTGATCGCCGCGATGGCGAGCTAGTGATTAACCGCCTGTCGTGTTCATATGGCGCTCGGTCGCCGGCGCGGATGACCTGGCGATGACGAAATCGTGGCCCTTGGGCTTGCGCGCGATCGCCGCCCGGATGGCCGAGACGAGCGGCGCGTCCGACATCGAACGGCGGAGCGGCTCGCGCAAATCCGCCGCGTCCTCCTGGCCGAGACACATGTAGAGCGTACCCGTGCAGGTGACGCGCACCCGATTGCAGCCTTCGCAGAAATTATGGGTCAAAGGCGTAATGAACCCGAGCCGCCCCCCGGTTTCCTTGACGTCGTAATAGCGCGCCGGACCGCCGGTGGCGTAGGTCGAGGGGGTGAGCGAAAGCGAGCTTTCCAGGCGCGCGCGCAGTTCGGTCAACGGCAGGAACTGGTCGGCCCGGTCGCGCTCCATGGCGCCTAGCGGCATCACCTCGATAAAGGTCATATCGAAACCCCGTCCATGCGCCCACGCGACGAGGCTCAAAGCTTCTTCCTCATTGAAGCCTTTCAGGGCGACGGCGTTGATCTTGATCTTGAGCCCTGCGACGGAGGCCGCGTTCACGCCCGCAAGGACGGCGCCAAGATCGCCCCAGCGGGTCACCTGGCGAAACTTGACCGGGTCGAGCGTGTCCAGCGAGACGTTGATGCGCTCAACCCCGCAATCGACGAGTTCGTGAGCAAAGCGGGCGAGCTGGGAGCCGTTTGTGGTCAGCGTGACTTCGTCGAGCGCGCCCGCGGCGAGATACCGGGAAAGCCCGCGGAAGAGCGACATCACATTGCGCCTGACCAGCGGTTCGCCGCCAGTGATGCGGATTTTTCGGGCGCCCAGGCCGATGAAAGCTGAACACAATCGATCGAGCTCCTCGAGCGACAGCACGTCGCGCTTGGGCAGGAAATTCATGTCCTCGGACATGCAGTAGACGCATCGGTAGTCGCAACGGTCGGTGACCGACACGCGCACGTAGCGAATTGCGCGGCCAAACGGGTCGACGAGAGGCTGGACGGCAGGAGGCGCGTGAGCGTTCATCACTCAAACATATAGCCGCGCGATTGCGCGAAAGAAAGGCGCTTGCCGGGGGGCCCGCGGGGCGCAGATCCCCCTCTCCCCGCTTAAAGCTTCGAAAAGACGCCCGTCCATCGACGGGGCTACGCTGGGAGGGCTTTGGCGAGGGGGTAACGATTGGCCTATACGGAACCAGCCCGGCCAACCGCCTTCAGCGCGTCACGACCACCCGCGCGCCAACCCTTGCCCTCTCGTACAGGTCGATGACGTCCTGATTCGTCATCCTTATGCACCCGGACGAAACCGCCTGCCCGATCGTGTCGGGCTCGTTGGAGCCGTGAATTCGAAACAGCGTGCCGGCGAGATACATTGCGCGCGCGCCGAGCGGATTATCGATGCCGCCCTCCATGTGCCGCGGGAGGTCCGGCCGTCGCCTTAGCATCTGGGCCGGCGGCGTCCAGTCCGGCCATTCCCGCTTGTAGCCGATTTGGGTGACCCCGGCCCAGGTGAACCCCGGCCGTCCGACGCCGACGCCGTATCGCAGCGCCTGGTGGTCAGGCAGTACAAAGTAAAGTCGACGCTCCGAGGTGCGGATGACGATCGTGCCCGGCGACTCCCCGCCATCAAACGGCACGGTTTCGCGCGGAATTGCAGCAGCGACCGGCTGCAACTGCGAATCGAGCGCATTGGCGAAGACAGGCGCCGTTCCGGCGCTCAGAAAGAGGCCGGCCCAGACGGCGGCGCGGATCATATGGCGGCGCATGATTTTCCCCCACGGAGACAATCGACAATCGTCAATGAACGCGCGACAGGCGGTGTTCCGCCTCGATTCGGCGCGGTCGCATGATTATTGCGGGAGAGATGGGGCGCATGCAACGGATTGTGGCGGAAGGTAGGGCACGAATTCGCCAATTGCGTTAAATTGTGGCGAACAAGACACATTCATTTCGCAACGGGCTGCAATCCAGCCGGTTCTAGAGCTCCGCTTGCGAGCGAAATCAGTTCTTGTCGACTTTCATTTGCGAAAATCAGAATCCCGGGGTATCATGGCCGGGTCGGCGAACGAAGCCGTCCTTGGCCCCGAAAGCCAACGGTGCGAAAAGCACAGCTAAAGAATTTTTGTCTCAGGGGTCAGTACAAGCTACTGAGAAGGCTCAATTCGGCAAAGGAAATCCAAGGAAAAGGCAAGCCTTTGTCTTTGATTTTCTTTGATCCGCTTTGCCCGGCTTTGCTGGATTTGGGAATATTTGGGGTTCGCTTGGACAAGCGAAAGAGGCGGAGCTCCGATGTTGGTGGCGGCAATGTGACGAATCACATTTTTCGCTTCGGTGTGGCCATTTTCCCCGTTACTGGGTAAACGATGTGGGTTAAGAGGGGCAGATATCGCTCATGGGAAAGACGGACTTCTTATGACTGAGCATATACGTGAAAAACTGGTCGCCGCCAACGATATCGACGCCGCGCTCGAGGAAAGTCTGACGACCGTTTGGGACGCCAAAGTCTACTCCTGGGACAATTCAAAATATCCGTTCAATCAGTGGATGCTTAACCGCATCCGCGGAATGGGATACAAGCTCGACGATCTCAGCTACCTGCACGAGGCCGTTCCGCTCAACGAGACCTACAAGGTCACCAAGCAGCTCTGCGCCGATACCAACCTGCCTAAGTTTCGCCGGATGCTGAACCGCTTTGTCCGCGAGTTGATCGTGCCTCAGGGCAAGTTGCGGCTCCCCGTCGCCGTGCAGCGGTTCATGAATGTCCGCATCATGCTGCCGACCACCCCGGAGTTGTTTTTCCCCTTCCACACCGGATTGCTCTACGGCCACGGCATTGCTTCGCGAAGCATCTGGATGCCTTTTTGCGACGTGACCGCAGACGAAGACCGCAGCCGGTCGATGCAGATTCTCAGCATCAAGAAATCGCGCGAGCTGATCCAGCAAGCGATCGACAAGCGCCTGAGCATGGACGAAATGACGGAGCTCTTCGGCAAGGAGAGCTGGCAGATTAAGGCCGGGCCCGGGAGCGCCTGCTTCTTCACCCAGGAGAACATCCACGGTTCGGGCCGGCCCAACACGACCGGCAAGACGCGCGTCAGCATGGATTTTCGCGTCGCCGAAGGGATCTATGGCGACTACCTTGGTCGGAAGATTCCAGCCGGGTATTTCCACCTTATCCCCGACACCGAGGAAGAAGAGGAGAGGCTCGCGGCGCATCCGCGTCGTGCGGACGCCTTTTTCAACGGGAAGAACAACATCTTCTATGTTGCGAACAATACGGCGTCGACCTACGGCATACCGGTGCACCTCCAGCGCTACATGCTCGTCGATTACTGCAAGAAGAAAAACCTCGAGTTCGACTACGAGCTGTTTGACCTGGAGGACATGACGCATCTGCCGACACTGAAATACCTCGTCACGCAGCGCGAATGCAATATCGTCATGTATAGCATCTTTGCGTTGCCCGAAGAGAACGAGGCTTACCGCAACGAGTTGCTGGAGGCGGCGGTCAATCGCGGATGCATCATCCATTTCGTCAACGAAGACCTGCAATTGGCCGACGCCGACGACCTCAAGACGATTAAGAAATACCTCGCGTTTTCGAAGTACGGCAAGTCGCGCTTGCCGATCGGATTGCCGCTGACCGGCGCGAGCAAGCTCTTTTTCGACAAGTGGGCGGGGTCTCTGGCCCAGTTGGGTTAGCCCGATCTACCAGTTCGATGGCGCCAACGGAGGCTCTACGTCCTGAAAGGACGCTCGGAGCCGTGGGCTGATGGGTAGCAAGGATCTGTTCTACTTCGGCAACGCCAAGGTCGACCAGGTTCCCGGCACAGGATGGTTCGTCGGTCAGTTCATTCCGGCCGAGTTGGGATTGCGTCATCAGACGGATGTCGAACTGAAATGGGGGGTCCACCCGGACGGAGAGAAGCGGCCTCACGCTTGGGCCACTCGGAACAGCACAACGATCTCGGTGCTGATTGAAGGCAGCTTAAAGGTGACCTTCCGCGTCGACGGCGCGCAACGGGAAGTCACGCTTCGGACGAAAGGCGATTACGTCGCTTTCGGGCCTGAGGTTGTCCACTCTTGGGAAGCCGTTGGCGACACGATCGTTCTGTCTGTGCGCTTTCCGTCGGTCGGGGTCGGATCTCCAACCGCAGGGACCTGACGACGCGGCAAGAGCGGCGGCTTTGGTCGCGGCCTTGATCTCGATTCGCTCCCTCATCGCTCGCCGAATCGAGGCGGCCGACGCGCATCGACGGGTTCGGCGAGATTCGACGCGGAAAATCGGCTATACTGGTTGTCTTGACAGCGCTGTGACCGAGACCGGCGCGACTCACGGAGGAAAGGCTTGACGACGGGGGGCGAAAGCTCGGCGGCGGAGGACACCTTCGCGAAACTGTTGCGCGCCCACGCACGCTTGCGCGGGACGCGCCCCGCTTTCCGCCACAAGGATCTCGGCCTCTGGCAGACCTGGACTTGGGCTGAGGTTCATGAGGAAACTCGCGCCATTGCGCAGGGCCTGATCGGACTCGGGCTCAAGCGAGGCGAGACGATCGCGATCGTCGGCGCCAACCGGCCGCGGCTCTACTGGTCGATAACCGCGGCCCAGATGATCGGTGCCGTTCCGGTTCCGGTTTACGCCGACGCCGTGGCGGACGAAATCGCCGCGGTGCTCGACCATTCCGAGGCCACGATCATCATCGCCCAGGATCAAGAGCAGGTCGACAAGATCCTCTCCGTCCGCGACCGCCTGCCCAGGCTCGCGCATCTTCTCTACGACGAGCCTAGGGGCCTGAACGAGTATGTCGAGCAGGGCCTCGAAGCGCTCGCCGCGATCGCAGCGATCGGCCGCAACGCGCTCGCCGATCCGACCACAGCGCGAGACCTTGATCGGCTGATCGATGGCGGCAAGGGATCGGATCCCTCGGTCATTCTCTATACCTCCGGCACGACCGGCCGCTCGAAGGGCGTGGTCCTGAGCGGCGAACGGTCAGTTGGCGCCGCCCGCTCCACGGTCGCCTTCGACCAGTTGACCGATCAAGACGAAGCGCTTGCTTACTTGCCGCTGGCCTGGGTCGGCGACCATTATCTCAATTACGCCCAAGGTTATGTCGCCGGCTTCTGCATCGCCTGCCCGGAAAGCGCGGAGACGGCGGCCAACGACCTGCGCGAGATCGGCCCGACCTATCACTTCGCGCCGCCACGGGTGTTCGAGGCGCTGCTGACACGGGTACAGATCCGCATGGAGGACACCGGCGCCGCCAAGCGCTGGCTCTATCGCGCTTTCATGGACGTCGCCGGGCGCTGGGGCGAAAAAATCGCCAATGGCGAGCCCGTGCCACTAAGCGCGCGACTGGCCTATCGCCTCGGCGATCTCCTGATCTACGCCCCGCTCAAGAACGCGCTCGGATTCTCGCGCGTTCGCGTCGCCTACACTGCGGGCGAGGCGATCGGCGCTGATCTCTTCGCCTTTTACCGTTCGATCGGCCTCAATCTGAAGCAGCTCTACGGCCAGACCGAGGCTTTCCTGTTCGTCACCGCCCAGACCGACCGCGCTGTCCGCTCCGACTCCGTCGGGCCGCCGGCGCCGAGTGTCGAATTGCGAATCGCCGAGAGCGGCGAAGTGCAGTTCAAGTCGCCGGGCATGTTCGTGGGCTACTTCCGCGAGGACGACAAGACCCGCGACGCGATGACCGCCGACGGCTACGTGAAGACGGGCGACGCGGGGTTCTTCGATTCCGACGGCCAGTTGAAGATCATCGACCGCGCCAAGGACGTCGGCCGCCTGAGAGGCGGGCAGCTGTTCGCTCCCAAGTACATCGAGAACAAGCTCAAGTTCTTCCCCGAAATCCGCGAGGCGGTGGCGATCGGAGACGGCCGCAATTTCGTCGCGGCAATGATCAATATCGAACTGGCTTCGGTCGCCAATTGGGCCGAGCGCCACGCCATTGCGTACGCGTCCTATCAGGAACTCGCCGCCAATCCCCAAGTCTACGCCATGATCGAGAACCGCGTCGATTCGGTCAATCGTGCGCTGAGTCTCGAACCGGTCATGGCGGGCGCCCAGATCCGGCGGTTCTTGATCTTGCCCAAGGAACTCGACCCGGACGATGGGGAACTGACCCGCACGCAAAAGGTCAGGCGCGGCCTCATCGCCGAACGCTATGCTTCGCTGTTCGAGGGTCTGTACGGCGACGCGAGCGAAGCGTCGATCTCGGCCGAGATCACCTACGAAGACGGCCGCAAAGGCAAGCTCGAGGCGACGGTGCGCATCGTCGACTTGCCGCCCTACCCGCCGGCGAGAGCGCCCCGTCCGCCGGCCAGAAAGGCCGACGCAGCGTGAAGGCTGAGGCCGACGACATCCTGCTGGCGGTCGAGCATGTCTCTCTGTCGTTTGGCGGCGTCAGAGCGATCTCCGACGTGTCATTCGACATCCGCCGGGGCGAGATTCGGGCGATCATCGGGCCGAACGGCGCCGGAAAGACCTCGATGCTCAATGTGGTCAATGGCTTCTACCACCCGCAGAAAGGCGCGATTCGGTGGCGCGGCTCGGCGCGCGCGCGCATGAAGCCCTATGAGGCCGCTGCCCAGGGCATTGCCCGCACGTTCCAGAACGTCGCGCTGTTCAAGGGCATGACGACCCTCGACAACATCATGACCGGCCGTAATTTGCGGATGAAGCGCAACCTCTTCTGGCAGGCGTTGCGGCAAGGGCCCGCGCTCGACGAGGAAATCGCGAACCGCCGCGTCTGCGAGGAGATCATCGACTTCCTCGAGATCGCGCATATCCGCAAGACGCCCGTTGGCGCGCTGCCCTACGGGTTGCAGAAGCGCGTTGAGCTTGGCCGCGCTCTGGCGATGGAGCCCGAACTTCTGCTGCTCGACGAGCCGATGGCGGGCATGAACCGCGAGGAAAAGGAGGACATGAGCCGCTTCATCGTCGAGGCGAACCGTTACCGCGGCGCAACCATCGCGCTTATCGAGCACGACATCGGCGTCGTGATGGATCTCTCGGACCGCGTCGTCGTGCTCGACTACGGCCGCAAGATCGCCGATGACGTTCCCGATAGGGTCAAGTCGGACGAGAAGGTGATCGGCGCCTATCTCGGCGTCGGTCACTAGCGCCCATGGACCTCCTGCGCGCCCTCTTCGTCGATCCACTGGCGCAGATGATCGCCGCGCCCGATCTCTTGGCGCAGACGATTTGGGAAGGGTTCGTAGCCGGCGTCCTTTATTCGCTGATCGCGCTCGGCTTCGTCCTCATCTACAAGGCCTCGGGCGTATTCAATTTCGCCCAAGGCATCATGATGGTGTTTGCGGCGCTGACCCTGGTCGGCCTGCACGAAAAGGGCGTCCCCGCTTGGGCCGCGCTGATTCTCACTGTCGCGGTCATGTACGTGCTTGCGCTCGCCATCGAGCGCCTGGTGCTGCGCCCGCTGGTCAACCAGCCCGACATCATTCTCCTGATGGCGACTTTCGGCGTCACCTATTTTCTCATCGGCTTCGGCGAGCTCATGTTCGGCGGCAATCCGAAATCGATGATCACCAAGGAACTGCTTTTGCCCGACGGCGCGCTTGACCTTCACATTCTCGGCGGCAAGGTCGAATTGCAGAAGCTCGACATCGCGGCGGCGGCGATCGCGCTCATCATGGTCGCGGGCCTCGCCACGTTCTTCCAGCGAACGCGGATCGGCCGGGCGCTCAGGGCTGTCGCCGACGATCATCAGGCGGCGCTGTCGGTCGGGATCTCGCTCGATCAGATCTGGGTCATCGTCTGGTTCACCGCGGGAATCGTGGCGCTGGCGACAGGGATCTTCTGGGGGGCGCGGTCGGAAGTCTCGTTCGCGCTGCAAGTGGTGGCGCTGAAGGCGTTGCCGGTTCTCATTCTCGGCGGCCTTACGTCGGTTCCGGGCGCGATCGTCGGAGGGCTCATCATCGGCGTCGGCGAAAAACTTGGCGAGTTCTACTGGGGACCGCTGCTCGGCGGCGGCATTGAGAGTTGGCTGGCCTATGTCATTGCGCTGGCGTTCCTTCTGGTCCGCCCGCAGGGCCTGTTCGGGGAGAGAATCATTGAACGAATTTGAGTGGGCGCCGTCGGCGCCCGTCATGGCGAGCGCAGCGAAGCTATCCAGGGATCGTGGGTCCGCGGCGGCGGGAGCGCTTCGGTGCGCTCCGCGCGATGACGGCGAATGCGCGTAAGGAACCGGTCCATTGTTCTATCGCGAAGCCGGTCAATATAAGACCACCTATGCGGCCGACATGGCGATCTTCCCGATCCGCCAGGACCGCTACGGCATTGCGGTCATCCTCGTCGTCGCCTTCATCCTGATCCCGGCGCTCGGCAATCAGTTCTTCCTCAACACGATGATGATCCCGTTCCTGACCCTCTCGCTGGGCGCGATCGGACTCAACTTGCTGACCGGCTACACAGGCCTGTTGTCGTTAGGCAGCGGCGCCTTCATGGGCGTCGGCGCCTACGCCTGCTACAAGCTCGAGACGATGTTCCCGCAGGTCAATATTCTCGTCTGGATCATCGTCAGCGGCCTATTCTCGGCGCTGGTGGGCGTCGTCTTTGGCTTGCCCAGCCTGCGCATCAAGGGCTTCTATTTGGCGGTCGCGACGCTGGCGGCGCAGTTCTTTCTCGAATGGTGCTTCGCCCGCGTCCCCTGGCTCGTCAACTACAACGACTCAGGGGCGATCGAGGTGCCGACCGAGACCCTTTTCGGCCTGCCGGTGACCGGTCCGACAGCGACGCCGGTGACGCGCTACCTCGTCGTCTTGACCATCGTCGCCGCAATGACCTGGATCGCCTCGAACATCGTGCGCGGGCGGATCGGACGCATGTGGATGGCGGTGCGCGACATGGATATCGCCGCAGAGCTCATCGGCATCCGTCTGTTGCGCGCCAAGCTGCTCGCTTTCGCCGTGTCGTCGTTCTATATCGGCGTCGCCGGCGCGTTGATGGTGTTCCTGTGGCTGGGCGCGGCGGAGGCCGAGGCGTTCAACATCGATCTCTCGTTCCAGCTCCTGTTCATCATCATTATCGGCGGATTGGGATCGATCGTCGGCGCCTTTTTCGGCGCGGCCGATCATCCACCTCATGCCGATCGCGCTGCGCGCGCTCCCGTCCTTCGTCGGCCTTTCGATCGACGCGGCGACGATCGACCAGTTGACCTTCATGACTACTGGCATTTTGATCATCCTATTCCTGATCGTCGAGCCGCACGGATTGGCGCGGCTCTGGCAAACCGCAAAACAGAAGCTGCGCGTCTGGCCATTCCCTTACTGAGATGGCGCGAGGCAAAGACCGAGGAGGAAAAGAATGAGGACGAACCTATTGCTCAAAGGCGCGATCGGGGCGCTGGCGCTGAGTCTCGCGCTGCCGGCGGGCGCGGCTTACGCGGAAGACTCGATCTACGTGCCGTTGTTCACCTACCGCACCGGCCCCTTCGCCGGTTCGGGCACGCCGATCGCCAACGGCATGCACGATTATCTGACCATGCTCAACGAGCGCGACGGCGGGATCGGCGGCGTCAAGCTCGCAGTCGACGAATGCGAGACCGGCTACGACACCAAGAAGGGCCTCGAGTGCTATGACGCGGTCAAGCCGAAAAGCCCGGTGATCGTCAATCCGTGGTCGACCGGCATCACGCTGTCCCTGATCCCCAAGGCCTCGGTCGACAAGATCCCGATCCTGTCGATGGCCTACGGCCTTTCGGCGTCCGCGAAGGGCGACGTCTTCCCCTGGGTTTTCAACCCGCCGGCCACCTATTGGGACGGCCTTTCCGAGATCCTCAAATACGCCGGCGGTGGCTCGATCGACGCATTGAAGGGCAAGACGATCGGCTACCTCTACTTTGACGCCGCGTTCGGGCGCGAGGCGCTGCCGTTCTTCCTGTCGCTCGCCAAAGAGGTCGGCTTCAACCCCAAGCTCTATCCGGTCGCGCCGGCGGACATGCAAAACCAGTCGTCGAAATGGCTCGACATCCGCCGCGACAATCCGGACTTGCTTGTCATGTACGGCTGGGGCGCGATGAACCCGACCGCGATCAAGGAAGCGGTCAAGGCCGAATTCCCGATGGACAAGTTCGTCTCGATCTGGTGGCCGAACGACGAGGACGCTTCCTCCGCCGGCGACGGGGCCAAGGGCTTCAAGACGCTCAACTGGCATGGCACCGGCGCAAACTATCCGGCGCTGGCCGACATCCAGAAACTGGTCGTCGACGCCGGCAAGAGCCAGACGCCAAAATCGCAAGTGGGCGAAGTGCTGTACAATCGCGGCGTCTACAACTCGATGCTGATCGCCGAAGCGATCGCGGAAGCGCAGAAGATCACTGGCAAGAAGGTCGTCACCGGCGAGGACGTGCGCCGGGGCCTCGAGAATCTCAATCTCGACGAAGCGCGTCAAAAGCAGCTCGGCCTCGACGACTTCGCCGTCCCCTTCAAGACGACCTGCGCAGATCACAACAGCCATTCCGCGACCTTCGTCCAGCAATGGGACGGCGCGAAATGGACCAAGGTCAGCGACCTCGTCACCCCGGACTCGGCGAAAGTGCAGCCTCTGCTCGACGAAGCCGCAAAGGCCTACGCCGAGAAGAACGCCGGCTGGCCGGCGCGCACCGAGCCGTGCGACAACAAGTGACCATTAGCCCTCATCCGGCGCTTTGCGCCACCTTCTCCCGCAAGCGGGAGAAAGGATTCGCCCCCTCTCCCGCTTGCGGGAGAGGGCCGAGGTGAGGGTATTGGAAACGCCCGCCCCAGACCTCATCCTCGACGTCCTCAACATCGAGGTCGTCTATAATTCGGTCGCGCTGGTGCTGAAGGGGGTTTCGCTCTCGGTGCCGAAGGGCGGGATCGTCGCGCTCCTCGGCGCCAACGGCGCCGGCAAGACGACGACCTTGAAGGCGATCTCGAACCTGCTTCGAGCCGAACGGGGCGAAGTGACAAAAGGCGCGATCCTGTTCGAGGGCGAGCGCGTCGACCGGCTCTCGCCCAACGACCTCGTGCGGCGCGGCGCGATCCAGGTCATGGAAGGGCGCCACTGCTTCGCCCACCTGACCATCGAAGAAAATCTGCTCACCGGCGCCTTCACCCGCGCCGACGGCCGAGCGGCCGTGATGCGCGACCTCGATCGCATCTACGCCTATTTTCCGCGTCTCAAGGAGCGCCGAACCGCTCAATCCGGCTACGCCTCGGGCGGCGAGCAGCAGATGTGCGCGATCGGCCGGGCGATGATGTCCCGCCCCAAGCTCATCCTGCTCGACGAGCCGTCGATGGGACTTGCGCCCCAGGTAGTCGAGGAGATTTTCGCTATCGTCCGCTTCCTCAACGAGCAGGAGGGCGTCTCCTTCCTGCTCGCCGAGCAGAACGCCAATATCGCGCTCCAGGTCGCGCGCTTCGGCTATATCCTTGAGACCGGGCGCGTGGTGCTCGATGGCGCGGCCGAGGCGCTACGCTCGAATGAGGACGTGCGCGAGTTCTACCTCGGCGTCGGCGGGGCCGATCGCCGCTCGTTCAAGACTGGCAAGAGCTACAGGCGCCGCAAGCGCTGGCTGGCCTGAACGCCGCGCGGGGAACCCGATGACCGACGAAGCCCGTTTCGAGGCCTTGCGCGTCAAGCTCGGCGAGCTCCATGGGCGAAGCCATGCGCTGGCGCGCCAACTCGGCGACCTCGATCTCGGTGAGCTGCGCGGGCCCGGCGATCTGGCGCTTATTCCGGTCTTGCGCAAATCCACGATTGCGGCAATGCAGGTTGCTGAGCCGCCGTTCGGCGCGCTCGCTGCGGCGCCGACAAGCGCGTTCCCGCGTCTCTTCGCTTCGCCCGGAGGCATTTACGAACCCGAATCCGCCGGCGCCGATCCTTGGGGCGCGGCCAAGGCTCTCGCCGCGGCCGGCGTCGCCGCGGGCGAGATCGTCGTCAACTGCTTTTCCTATCACTTGACGCCCGGTGGCCGGATCCTGGAAAGCGGCGCACTAGCGCTCGGCTGCCCCGTCATCCCCGCTGGTCCCGGCAATACCGAGCCTCTCATCGCTGCGATCGCGCACTTTAAGCCCAGCGTCTATTGCGGCCCGCCGGACTTCCTCAAGATCGTGCTCGACAAGGGGCGCGGAGCCGGGGCCGACCTCTCATCCTTGAACAAGGCGCTGGTGTCCGGCGCCGCGCTGCCGCCATCCTTGCGCGCCGAGCTCGAAGGCGCCGGCGTCAAGACGCGTCAGGCCTACGCCACCGCCGATCTCGGAGTCATCGCCTACGAAACCGACGGCGCCGACGGCGCTCTCCTGCCCGGCATGCTCGTCAACGATGACCTCATTGTCGAGATCGTGATCCCCGGAACCGACGAACCCGCTGCTTCGGGCAAGGTCGGCGAGGTCGTCGTGACCCGGCTTCAGGCCGACTATCCGCTGTTGCGCTTTGCCACCGGCGACCTCTCGGCCTGGGCGTCCCCCGGCCGCCTAAAAGGCTGGATGGGGCGGGCGGATCAGTCGGCCAAGGTCAGGGGCCTGTTCGTCCATCCAAGCCAGATCGTCGAGATCGGCAAGCGCCACCCCGAACTCGGCGCGCTGCGCCTCGTCGTCCGGCGCGAGGGCGAACAAGACGCGATGACGCTTCACGCCGAGACAGCAAATCCAAACGGAGCGCTGAGCCAAGCGGTCGCGGCGACGCTCCAGGCGGTGACCAGACTGCGTGGCGAAGTGGCGCTGGTCGCGCTCGCCTCGCTGCCGAACGACGGCAAGATCATCGTCGACGAAAGGTCCACGCGGTAGACGTCGTTCCTTCGATCGGGCGCTCGACCGACCTCAGTGGCCAGTCTGACTCGCCTTGGGAAGCGTGTAAGCGGGCGTTGCAGGCACGGCTTCTCGCGCCATTCTCAATAATTCTTCCCGAGTTGGCTCAATGCCGCGAGTGGGCTGTCCAATATTGGCCTCAATGGCCTGACCCTGCCAGGAAATGGAGCGCGTTTCGGCGTGCGCCGAAACTGCAAATGCGCCAGTCAATGCAACCATCAAGCAAGCCGACTTCCTGTTCATAGGGATTCTCCATTGGCTCGAAACCGGGATTCAGGCCGGCCGTGCCGCTCGGGGCTACTTGGGGCACCCCTTTGACACGTAGTCGAACAGGCCTCCATAATTTTCTTGTTTAAAGTAAGGGCCAAATGTGACGCCTGGCCAACTTCCGTTGCCGAATGAAGTGACGCCAATGATCACATTCTCATTGGGTTTTTCCGTGGTGTCGAAATTGGCGATCCAGGCGCCCCCGCTGGTGCCTTCCGTCATGTTTTGGTTGGCGTGCATAAGAATGATTTCATTGGGCCGAGAAAGCGACAGCGCAAGCAATCCTGGGTCGCGTTGAACAATCATGCCGCCTTCGATCGCTCCTGGATAACCGATTTGCACGGCGGTCGGATGTTTGCCGAGCCAATCGGTCTCCACCTTGAAGTGACCTGTTATGCTCTCATGATTCACCAGTATCATTGCGTAGTCATATTGGAATGCGTTTTCAGCCGCCAACTCTTTTTCGTCGTCGGTGGCGTTGGGGGCGATTTTCGGTACCCAACCGGACAAATGTCCAGTGCACATCACGTTGTAAATATCCGAAGCGTTGTCATTCTGATACTGCAAGAAAAAAAACATCTTACTGGTGTCATACCACTCGCCTGTGGTGTTGTCGCGCACGCAGTGGGCGGCCGTGAGAAGGACTTTGGGCGCTATGAATTGAGCAGTGCAAGAGAAAGTCTGCTTCTTGGCGTTCTGGAACACCAGCAACCCCACCCATTTGAGCGGCGCAACAGCGGGATTGCCCGCGATCAGCGGTTCTGGCCGTTGTTGGTTGTCCTGAGCGGCTGCGAACGTGCTCAACCCGATAGTGAGGGCCAATCCGACGAGCCAGCGAAATATGCTCATGACGCATCCTCCAAAGCCCGCGGCGCTTTCGACCGTCCGGGGACAGTAATCTGCTTACACATATTGCGCGGACTTTCCCTTGCCTGACAAGCCGCGATCATACGGAAATCGACATTCGCCGGGATGGGCGCCGGACGCGGCGGCCTGCGGGTCCCGTCCGGCGGCGTGCTCCATTTCTCAGCTGCGACGTCGTCGATATCGATAAAAACGACCCGGTGCGCGTTATTGAGGAGACGGATCTCCGGCGCGTGGGGCGCGTCGTAGAAACGGTCCTCCGCGACTATGAGCTCGCGAAGCGGGGCGAAATCCAGCGCCCTGAGAAGATATGTGAACCCCAATACGAATAGTGAGATGACCAGGCCTGCCGCGGCCACTCCAATGGATCTGGCGAATGGAGCCGGCGGCTGCGCATCCGTCCCGGTTTTCATCGACGGTCCCGAGCGGGAGCTTGTAAAATCAACCCGCTGTCCTGCCGCCGTCCCGACCAAAAGCGATCGTCTCGCAGTGATTTGCCCCGGGCCCAACTCGTGCCGAGTGGGCGAGCCCGGGGGCGAGGACGGGAAGAGAGACCGGCCTAGAGCTGATCCGTCGCGCGTCCGTACATCGAGGGGTCGTCTTTCGGGCCTTCGGTGGTCCAAATGACGCGCAGCGGCAATGGGTCCTGCGGCTTGATCTTGGCGTCGGCGCCGATCAATTGCTTGGAAACCCACGTGCTGCACTGCTGCTTGGTGACGTCCGCCACGCCCTTGCTGATTTCCGCCGAATTCGCCATGCCCGACTCGGTCGAGCTGATCGTCTCGATGTTGTCGGACAGGCAATCGTAAATGATGCGCTCCGCCCGGTATCGGAGGGCGAAGGCGCTAGGATCGCGCCGCAAAAGCGGCTCCAGATCCGCCACGCCGGAGGCGGAGGCGTCCGACAGCAATTGCTCGGCGCTCTCGCGAACCTCGCCGTTCACGAGATCGCCATGGGTCTGATAGAGACGCTGCACGAACAAGGTCGAGCTCCGATTTGCCGCCAACAGTTCCGACGTCTCGAACAGCCGCGCGTAGACGTTAGCCGCCGCCTTCTTGATGATCAAATCGATATCGTTCATCGTCACCTCGCCGCGGTTGGTTCCGTCGAAAAGGCTGCCGATTTCATTCTGGACGCGATCGAGAATCATCACCCGCAGACGCTCGGGCGACCAGTTCTCGCCGAGGAACGTCTCGAACTTGACCAGGTTGGCTTCCCGGATCGAAGTCTCCAGCGCCTCGAGGATCGCGTGCTCCGTGACGTCGCCTTCCTTGGTCGAGTGCTGGGCGTTCTGGGCCTGCTGTATGCGCTTGATCAGATCGTCGATCCTACTCGTGTAATCGCGATTGGCTTCGGCGTTGTCATCCCTGCCGATCTGCTGGAGATCGTCCGAGGCGCCGACGGCGCCAAGCGACTGACTGGGGTTGACGGACTTCAGGACCACCTGTTCTTCCTGAGTGGTCGGCGGCGCCAGCGAAGCGAGCGCGCGAGATGACTGCTCAGGTGAGGGCGGCGGCCCGTTGCCTGCCGGGCGCGCGCGGTCGCGTTCCGAGTAGGGATGATAAGCGGGCGCCTCGCGCGCAGGGCGATGAGCGTACCCGCCGCCACCGCCGTGATAGCGTTGTTGCATGAGCATGTTGCCGACCATGCCGCCCACCATGCCTCCGACAAACCCTCGGAGGAAAGCGTCGTTTGCATATGCCGGAGATTGGTCGAAAGCCGCGAGCGCAACGGCCGCGCTCGCCGCCAAAAGCATGCCAGAAGTTGCGGAACGGTTCACCGACTTGACGCTCATGGAAATCTCCCGATGACGCGGTTCAGTCCTATCCACACTATAATTCTGCTTTCTGGTGTTTTCAACGCCGAATCTGTCGCGTCGACTGGCCGTTCGTTTCTGCTTGCGCCGCAAGGATTTGCTGATTGATCAAATCGGCGAAAGGCACTTTGTCCTTGCGCGCGGCTTGGAACGTCGCGGAGAGCGTTCGACGCAGGACATCGTTGTCGTAGCAATGGGTCTCGCGCTCGAGGCTGCGGAATTGCGGCTCGGTCGGCGATTCCGCGCGCCCCCAGTCCCAGACCCAGACCGGTTTCTTGTATGGATAGTTGCAGCCGCCGAGCGGAACCTCGAGTCGCCGTATCTTCACCTTGTGCGCTTCCGGATCGACGGTCCCGTAAAAGCGTTGCAGGCGATCGATCTCGTCGGGAGTGAGCAAAGCCCGATCGTTGACGTCGACGGCTTGGCCGTTGACGGCCATTTCCGCGAGCAGGATGCCTGCGTCAATTTCGTAGAACGGGTTGCCGTCCTGTTTGGTCGGGTCGGCCTGCACTGAGAGCTTAATCGCGAGAAAAGCGTATTTCATCGCCCGGAGAGGGTCTTTGGGCTGATCGAGCTCCCCGTTGCGGTAGATGTCCGCAAGCATGTTGGCCGCCCGGGCCGAACCGTGGCTCAGCGCGCGATTGAGCAGGTCGATCGCTTCGTTCGCCCCGTTCTCGGGTTTGACAAGCATCCGGCCCGCCAGAAGGCGGCGAGCCAATTCGATTTCCGCTTCTTCGTTGCCGCCATGGGCGGCCAGCCGGTAGTAGCGCTCCGCGATCTCCGGCTGTGGGCTCGGCAGGCCGTAGCCGCGCTCCATCATCTGCGCCATATAATATTGCGCGGCCGGATTGTTCTCGGCGGCCGCACGCCCCCACCACAGCAACGCTTGGGTTTCGTCCGAAAGGACGCTGCTCGAAGCGAGTTCGCCGGCGGAGTTGTAGACGGTGTTGCCGCTGAAATAGTAGAGGCCGAGATTGAGCTTGGCGGCGTCGGAGCCCGATTCCGCCGCCCGCTGCGCCCACTCGACGCCGCGGCGCGGATTTTGCGTGACGCCGCGACCATTGAACAGCGCATCAGCAGTCTCGACCATCGCCGGAACCGATCCGCTTTCCGCCGCCTTCGCGAACCATCGGTAGGCCTCGGAGAGGTCGCGTTGCAGCCCGAACGACCCGTTGCTGTAACGCCGGCCGAGCTCGTACATCGCCGGCGGAAACTCCTGATTCGCCGCCTTGAGCAGGAGCGCGTTGTCACGATCCTGCTCCTCGTCGCTCGCGTCAGAATAGGCGGAGAGCGTGGCGAGACTGAAGAGCGCGGCCACGTAGCCGCGATTGGCGGCGTCGTTGTAGGCGGCGCGCGCGTCGACGATGAGCGGTTTGCGGGCAGGATCGTCCAGCCGGAGCGCATTGCTGGCGGCGAATTTGGCCCGGCCCAGATTGAAAAGATACCTGACGATACGCGGATTGCGCTCGACCGATTTCTCGCACGCAGCGGATGCGGCGTCGAAGTCAATTTTGTCGAGCGAGACCCCCGAGACCTCGGGCGGCCGCGAGGGATCGCTCTCCGAAGCAGCGAGCCGGTCGCAATCGTCAATCTGCTTGGCAGTGCCGGAGACGGTCGGGGCCACGACCTCGGAAGAGCCGAGGAGGCTCACGAGCGCGCGGCGCGCGAGTTCCGCAGTGGGACAATCGTGGAATCGCCGGCGATGTCTTTCCAGCGCTTCGCGATCGGGTTGCTGGCTGATCTCCGCCCAATCCACTTCGGCGCCCGCGCATTGCTGCTGCGTCAATTGGAAGCGTTCGGCGCCGACCGGATCGACGAGCGCGAAATTGTCGCTGACGCCGAGATTCTCGAAATATTCCGGCTCCTGCTGCCGTCCGCCGGCCAGGGCGAAAAACCGGACCACGCGGCTGATCCGCTGGCCAAGGTCGATAAGGGTTTGCCCCGGCCGTTGCAGCTCTGACCGGACAACTTCGGTGAAGAGCGAATTGCGTCGATGATCCCCGTATCCGAAGCTCTCGATTGCCGTTTCGCCGAAAGAAGCGGAGAAGACGACGATCGAGCCCGCCGGCACATCCTTTGGCTGAAGCAGACGGCTGCCGGAAGTGAGGCCGCGTTTGATCTCCCGCTCGTCCATCGTCGCCCGGATGAGCGACCGGCAAGCATCGAGGAGGAGGATCGCGACCTTCGGCTTCTTGTCCGCGATCGCATTCATCACGTCAGTGACCGAAATGCCATTTTTGGCGATTTCGTCGGTCTCGTAAGCCCCTTCGAACGTGGGCATCTTGAGCGAAATGATGTCGTCCCGGCGCTTATCCGCTTCGATCACCTGGTCGCGCGTATAGGTTCGCAGGCTCTTGATGTCGCCGAGCAGCAGATAGTCGGTGTCGTTCGCTTCGACGCCGAGTCCATGGCCGGAATAGAAGAACAGAACGACGTCGCCCTCCTTGACCGTGGCGAGGAACGCCTGGAACCGCTTATCGAAGTCGCTCTTGCCGCGCAGTTCCGTCGCCAGCGTGATGTTCTTCTTGTCGAAGCCGACCTGCTCGAGGTCGGCGGCGAGATCGCTCGCGTCGTTGTCGGACCGGGTGAGGCTTGGAATGTCCTGGTCGGAATAGCGCTGTTCGCCGACGAGAAAAGCGCGCCGCGTTTGCGCGTTCGCGGCGTCGACGCCAAGCCAGCCAAACGCGGCGAGCGCGATCGCGAAGAGCGCTGCCCACGTGCTTGCCCCTACCCGCCATGCTCCGTTCATGCCACGCCTCATCTGAGTAAACTCTCGGTCCATATCTCGTTCAGGGGCCCAGGTCTCTCGCGACGCGGAAACCGATCCTCTCCGATCCCTCGTCAAAGCTCTCATAACTGCGCGCGGCGGCCCGCAGTTTTGCGGGATCGTCCGCCCACGAGCCGCCGCGTGTCGCGCGCGCCGAGCAATCCCCGGAGAGAACGGGCGCGCCGTTCGAGGCGACGGCGGCTGGGGCCGGATTCCAACAGTCCTGGGTCCATTGCCGCACGTTGCCGAGCATGTTGAAAAGCCCGAAGGGGTTCGCCGGGCCGCTGTCGACGGGCGCGGTCTTCAGCTGAGGATCGGCTTTCGGGCTGCCGTCGTAGGAGCGCCGTGAATCATAGACGGCGAGCTCAGGCTTGATCGTTCCGAACCAAAACGGCGCGTAGGCGCATTTGAGGTTCCTGCAGCCGCGAGCGGCGTATTCCCATTCCGCTTCGCTCAGCAGGCGGTAGGGCTGGCCGGTCTTCTGCTTGAGCCATTGCACATAAAGCTGCGCCTCGGCCCAGGTTGCGAAGATCGCCGGACGCTTGCCGCGACCGAAGTCGAGGTCGCCGAGCCGTCGATGGCCGCAGGCGCCCTCGGCATAGCAGGCGTCCCACTGCGCGAATGTGACGGCGTACCGGCCCACGGCGAAGGGCCTAGCGATCTCGACCATATGCGGCGCGGCTTCGAAGGTCTGGCGCCCGCTTTCGCCGGGCGGCGAGCCCAGCATCGCCTTGCCGGCGGGCACGACAACCATGTCCGGACATTCGTCGCATTCCTTGAAGACCTCGCCGCCCGAATCGTTCGCCGCGATCTTCGGCGGCGGGCCGACGGAAATTGCCGCGGCGGGCGGTTCGGCCGCAGGAACTGGCGCGGGCGCCGTTGGCAGCCTGGGCGGATCGGCCGGCGGGGGCGTCGTTTCGAGCGAGGCGACCGTCGGCGACGGCGATTCGCCCGCCGGCATCAGCACCACGCCGCCTTCTGGCAGATCGCTGCGGACGGCGTCGGGAACCTGCTCGTTGGACGTCTCCAAACTCACCTTGTCGCGGATGCGCGCGTAAGCATCCTCGATGCGCAGCCCTGGCGTCGGCAGGGTTGAGGCGAAGGCGCGCGCGAACGGACTGCCTTTGCCCGCCTCGCCATCCTGGGCCGTCTTGCCCTGGCGGGTCGACAAAACGACATAGAGCCGTTCGAACGGCGACAGGTCGAGCGGCGCGAATCCGCGCGAGCCGATGCCGCGGTGGGTGAAAGCTGGAACGTTGCGGCAGGCGTCGATGAAGATCAGCGTCGCCCGCGCGCGGCCGATGATCGTTTCCTCGATATGATCGAGCGGTTCGCCGCCCACCCTCAGTTCAATCTCCGTCTTCGCCTCGAAATTAGCCGAAGTCGTCATCAGGAAATTCTGCTGAACCCCGTCCACGGCGACAGAGAAGCCGTGACCGGCGAAATAGAAAAGCGCGACCTCGGCGCCCTTGCTCGCCTCGGCAAAATCGGAGAGCGCCTGTTCGAAGCCCCCGAGATCGAGGTCCCTCTTCACGGTCACCGCGAAACCAATGCGTTTGAGGCTTTCCGCCACGAGGTCGGCGTCTATGGAGGGGTTCGCGAGCCGGGCGTCCTTATAGGCGCCGTTTGCGATGACGAGCGCGACGAGGCGGCCGGGGGCGGGCGGCGCGCCGGAAGGCAGGGAGGAACTCGCCCCAAGCGGGCTGGCCGCGTCGGCGATATCCAACAGCTTGGCGGAATTGTCCGCGTTTCCCGACTCGAACGCCCGGCCAGTCGGCGAATTGGCTGAATTCGCGGTGACGTATTCCGCCGGCGTCCGCAACCCTTGCGCCGCCGACGGACCGGATATCCCAAGCGCAAGCGCGATCAGCAAGAGAAACCGCCCCACCAGGCGACGGGCTAGCGCCAGTCGGGCGACGTTCAGGACGAAACTCGGCGCCGGAATTTGGGGCGAGGGCTCAATCACCTCTACAAATCTCGCTTCGCGTCGCCCCCGCCGCGGCGGCCATTCAAGATCACAGGACGCCCCTTGTCCACCAAAAAAAGATGTGTCATGCAATCGAAAGCAAACCGCTTCATCGCGCCGCCCGCGAGCTAGTTGGGACGCTTGTTCGTGTAAACCCCCACAAAGCCGATGCGGGCCGCGGAATCGGTCTTTATTGTTTCGGCCAGAAGGTCGGGAATGAGGGCCCCGTCGCGCCTGGCGTGGTGTCCGCGCATCCACCGCAAGATCTCATCCGTGGGTTTCGACGTCGCCAGCGTCACGATCGTGTCAGCGCCGAACGGCGGCGTCACGCGCAGCGAGCAGCGCCAGCCGTTGTTCTGAGGATCGGCGCAATGCCCAGCCGCGCCGGGCGCGCTGGGGTAAAGCATCTGGACGGTCGCGTCGGCGGCGATATCGAAGACGACCAGGCGCTGATTGGCGATCCCGTCGATCTCAATTTGAGCCACGTCGCCGGCGGTCAAGAGCTGCCCCCCGGTCGCGAGCTGCAGCGAAAGATACCGATTTTCCGCGATCTCCTGCAATCGCCTGACCGCCCATGTCCGGTCAATGACGCCGCCCATCAGCGACCCATCGACGAACTGCATCACGAGGTCGCCGCGCGACAGAACTTCGCTTTTGCCGACGTCCCAGACGAGATCGGCGCCTTCGACCGTCGTCGACCGCTCAAAAGGCGCATTCCCTTTCCCGATCGTGTCCCAGGCCTTGTCCGTCGCATCGATAAGAGCCACGCGGATGGTGTCGGTCCGAGGCGCGCCCTGACTCGACGGAGGTCCGTAGCCCGGCGGGAGGGGGATGTCAGTCGCCTGTGATGGGGGCGGCGTCGGAGCCTGATCGGGCGGAGGTGTGTCGGCGGCCGCAGGGGGCGCGTTCGAAGCCTGCGCCGGCGGCGTCGATACCTGATCGGGCGGGGGCGCATCGGCGGCCGCAGGCGGCGCGTTCGAGGCCTGCGCCGGGGGCGCCGTCGAAGGTCCATAGCCGGGCGGGAGCGGGACGTCTATCGCAGGCGGTGACGGCGCCTGGCCTTGATCCGGCGGAGGTCCGTTTACCGGCGGGGGCGGGGCGTTCGATGCCTGAGCGGGCGGCGCCGCGCCATTGTCGGCCAGGGTTCCGGCGCCGGGCGCGGACGGTGTGTTCGAGGCCTGGGCCGCAGGCGCTGCTTCAGCAAATGTGAAGACCGGTTTGCCGTAGACCGAAGGCTCCGGGCTTTGCGGTTCGACCTGAATCAGTTGCCGATCTTGCGTCGCCCCCCGGACGTTGTGCTTCAGATATTCGTACAGCGCCTGGCGCGTGGTCACCTCGTCTTTGGCCGATTTTCCGCCGAGGGCGCGGGCGAGAAAATAGCTGAGGGCCCCCCGCGGCCCACTGGCCGCCAGGCCGTCGGTTTCCGGAACGACGGACCTACTCGTCGCGCCGGCGAGAAAGGTGACATGGGACATCACCTCCACGTTCGCCCGCGCTTCCTGGTCGGTCATGGGAATGCCGGCGAATTTTGCGCGCTCGTCTTCGCCGGCCCGGATCTGCGCGGCGCTGGCGCGCAAAACTCGCGTCCGCATTGCGCCTGTGCGTGGATCGACCTCTCGCATGCCGCCGCCGAAACACGAATCCATGATGACGAGCGCATCGACGCCCTTTGCGTCCAGGCGCGACAGCCACGCCCGAATTTCCGGATTCACGATGATTTCGCCCACCCCCTCGCCGCTAAAGTTGAATCCCGAGAGCGCGATCTGCTCGTTGACGCCGTCGGGATCTATACCCTGCCAACGGGCGTATTCCGGCGTCTGCATGCCATGCCCTGCGAAAGCGAACAGAACGAAGTCGCCCGGCTTCGATTCGGCGACAAAGGAATCCATCTGCGCCACGATCTTCGCGCGCGTCACATCGGCGTCGAACAGAACGACGGGCTTGACACCGTCCCGACTGAGCGTGTCCGCAATGTCCTCGGCGTCGGCCCGCGCGCCCTGCAGTTGCACGGATGCGGGCAATCTCCAATACGAGTTGACACCGATGACGAGCGCACGGATCGTTCCGCCGCCGGGCGCTCGCAATTCATTGGCGGAAACCGCGCGGGGCTCGGCAAGGGCGCCGGCGGTCGCCGCCGCGGCAGTCAGGAGCAGCATCAGTTTTCGCATCGTCCAATCCCGTCCCATGTCGAAGGGCCTCAATCGGCCGCTCCCTTGCGAACCCATTCCACGCGGCGATCGAGCGCCCAGGCTTCGCTCTGTGACACAGGTCTCCCAAGCAAAGAGACATCGAAGGGATCATCCGGTCCCTTGCCGTCCACAAGGATACTCGCTTTCACCCCGTGGGAGAGCAGAAAGTCGCGCGCCGCGGCCGCGCGCCGTTTGGACAATTCGACATTGTATTGATGATCGCCCCGCGGATCCGTGTGGCCGACAAGAGTGAGGGTGTCGACGTTCTGCTGCTTGACAGCCTCGGCGAGTTCCTCGATCGCCTTTTCGCCGGCCGGCGTGAAGCGCGCTTGCCCGAAGTAGAAATTAATCGGCAGCGGCACCGCGAGCACCTCGAAGCCGCGCAAGAGCTCCCGCGAGTAGATCCCGGCGAAGCTCCCGCTGGCGTCACGGGCGGAAGCAGCGAATCTCGAGGAATTTTGGCCCTCCTTGTCATCGCTCGCCTGGCTCTTCGCCGCCTCCGCGCGGGCGAGCAGCTCCTCACGCTCTTCCTTGGTCGCCCGCGGCGCAGCCCGGGAAAGGAAGGAGATGGCGGTCTCATATGCGCCGAGCGCCTCCGCGTATTCGCCGCGACGCGCGTAATAGTCGCCCAAATTCTCGGCCGACCGCCAGTTTCCGCCAATTTGGAGGACTCCTTCGACGAATTCCAACATTTGTTTTTGCGCGTCCTCCGTCGGAGTAGCGCCGGCAAAATCGATGATGGAATTGATTTCCTGGGTGCGATACGCGTCGATGTCAAAATTGCATGCGCTATCGTCCGCGATCGCCGCCATCGCATCTTTCAGCTTCTCGAACGCCTTGTCGGCGATGGCGGTTTTAAAGTCCGCGACGAGGGCGCTGCAATCGGCGGCCGCCGCCGCTTCCACCAGGGCGAGCGAAGCGGAGAGTGAGATCAAAAATCGGCGCCAGACCGGGGACATCCCGCGATCCTCCCTGAATTGAACGTCAATCGGTCGCCCCGCACGACGATGCGGAGCAAACGAGCGCAACTGGCATTGTCACGCCAACATTAGCACGCATCTCTTTCGTGGGTAAGGTGGCCGGGAATGGGTGGTGGCGGACGCAGTCCCGCGAAACCGGTCTCTGGCGGCGAATTCCCTGCTAACAGGGAAAAGAACAGGGAAGTTTTACGAAACGCCGGTGAGAAGGCAGACGGGAATCGGACCAACGCCCTGAAATCCCGAGCGATTCTATACCTTTTCCCCTAGACGCAAAACAGGGAGCGTTGGAGAAAAGAACAGGGAATAAAAGGCTAGAGAGCACGGAAGTTTCAGACCGCTTTTCATCGACTCTGGCCGCCCCAAATACATCGGGACGAGTAGCGGTCCCTGTCCCAGGGAGGTCCGCGGGCAGATTGAATTTTGATTTGCGATCCGCCGCCTCAGATGTCACTTGACGCGCCTGATTGAAACTGCTACATGGGGTTCAATGCTGCGGTACAAACGCAATCAAGTTGAGGAGGCAATCTCACATCTGCTGGAGCCGAAATCACCGCAACCGACCCAGGAGCTGATCACAAAACTGAAGCGCCTCCTTGAGACGGACCGCGCACTTCCGCCTTCGGAGGGTAAAAATAGCGCAAGCTTCGCGTTCTTTAGCGACGCGCCGCCCGGGAGAGGCGTCGAGATTTGGTTCTCATCCTACGAGGCTTACGCGCTGCTAACCGGAGTGCGGCTGATGGGGCATGGTTGGCCTCAGAGCCGGGCAGTCTCGATTATGCGCCGCGTCAGATCGGAACTGGAAGTACAACACCGGCGGGTCCTGCGGCTAGACCCGGAATGGCTGTTCGACCAAGAAGCAATCAGACGAAACGCCAAAGAGGGCGGCGCGGCGTTCGACAATCAGGATCCGGTCCTGCTGAGCGTTGTATCGGACCAAAAGGGGCAGATGTTCGAGTGCAAGATTTGCAAGGGACCAAGGGAAGGAAACGAGTTTTTTTGGAAGGTGAGCCGGGGCGGGGGCGCATTGACGATGTTTGAACTTACGACGTTGGCGCATCGACTCGAAAGGGAGCTGGAGAGAACCGCGCCGCGTTCCCGAGGCCGGAGCTGAGGCAACAGGCTCTCGCCGCTTGATTGACGCTTGATCCGGCGAGGAAAACGACCCAAATTGCGCGCATTTAAAACTTATAGATAGGTTCTTAAAATATCGAATGATGGTGAGCCAGGGGCTGATCGGGAACTAATCGAGGCAGGGAATGCCGGCGGAGAGCGCTGGCAGGAGCGCAGGAGACAGCGCAATGGAAAAGTCGGATTCGTCACGCCCCGGAAATTACGTCGTGGGCAAGGGACGTCCACCCGCTCCGACGCGTTGGAAGCCAGGGCAAAGCGGCAACCCCAAAGGCCGGCCGAAGGGAAGAAAGAATATGCTGGCTCATATTGATAGTGCTCTTAGTAGAAAGATCAATATCAGTGAAGGTGGAAAATTGCGTCGCGTTACAAGCCGTGAAGCCATTGCGATACAGACGGCGACACGGGCGCTCAAGGGCGATTACAGGTCCGTATCGCGAGTCCTTGGCATGTATGGTAAGAACAGTGTGGTGACTGAACGAGAGATAGTTGAGTTTAGAAAAGAACTGACCACTAAAGAGGCATTTGAGGTGTATATGAAAGCCATAAAAGGGGCGAATATTATTTTCAAATAAGCCGTGCTTTTAGCGAAGTCAAACCGCTATTTAGTTCTATATTGGCGGGAGACTTTGATCAAAAACGAGGGTGTTCATGGTTTACCGACCAGCTGCGCGAACGACTGCAGAGAGCGAAGGGGAAACCGCAATGAAAGAGTCGCATTCACTAAGCCCCGGCAACTACGTCGTGGGAAAGGGACGTCCGCCCGTTCCGACACGTTGGAAGCAAGGGCAAAGCGCAACCCAAAGGGCCGACCGAAAGGAAGAAAGAATATGAAGACTTATTTCGATGAGGCGGTTAGCAGGAAGATAAACATCAAAATAGGTGGACAATATCGCCACATCACTGTCCTAGAAGCTATTTCGGTAGGTGCGACTGCTCAAGCGCTTAAGGGCGATCACAGGTTTATATCGTTGGTCCTAGCGGCAGATGAAGAGCACAGTGCGGCGTTAGAGCAGCAGGCGCTAGGGGAGTAAACCGAATATGTCGCCAGAGGAGGCGAAAGATATTTTTCTAAAAATGATTGGAGAGTCCTCTAGACGACAGTGATCGTTATGAATGATCGTGCAAACGCGACTCCGCCTCGGGCTCCATTAATCGACCGGCTTCGCGAAAAAAGCCGTTTTCGCCGTGAGCGGCAGAATCGTCTCGCCGAGGCGTCGACCGAGCGCCCGCGGCGCGATGACATGCTTCCGCGATTGGAGCTTTCCTACATTCGAACCGCTCACCTCCGGCCCTCGCCGAGAAAGCTCCGCAAGCTCGACCCCGCTCATGTCCGGGAGGTCGTTTCTTCGATCAGCGTCTTGGGCTTTTGCGATCCTCTCCTGGTCGGTCGCGACAACGAGCTCATCGATGGCGAAGTCCGCTACGAGGCCGCCAAGCAATTGGATCTTAATCCGCTTCCATGCGTCCGGATCGGACATTTGAGCCCGGAAGAACAACGCGTGCTTAGGCTCGCGGTCAATCGTCTCGCGGAAAAGGGTCAATGGGATCTCGATGCGTTGAAGATCGAGTTCGAAGAGTTGATCGTCGCCGACGCGCCGATAGAGATCACTGGCTTTTCGGATGCCGAGATCGACCAGATTGTTCTGGGCGACGGCGCCGACGGGCTCGAGCAGGGGCCGCTTGAGCCAGATCCGCGCGCCGCGCCCGTCGCGAGGCTGGGCGATGTCTTTCAACTCGGCGTCCATCGGCTTGTCTGCGGCGACGCGACCGACGCAAGGATCCTCGAGGCCGTCATGGGTGAAGACGAAACAGCCCGCCTAGTGCTGACCGATGAGCCTTACAACGTGCCGATCGCCGGCAATGTGACGAAGGGACGCCATCGCGAGTTCGCGATGGCGTCAGGCGAGATGACCGACGCGCAATTTCTTGGCTTTAACGAAGCGTGGGTCGCAGGCGTCTCGCCGTACCTCTGTGACGGCGGCGTGTTCGGCACCTTCATCGACTGGCGCGGCTATCCGACCGTCTTCGCCGCAGCCTCCAAAATCGGCCTCACGCGGCTCAACCTCATCGTCTGGGTGAAGACCAACGCTGGCATGGGCAGCCTCTACCGATCGCAGCATGAGCTCTTGCCGTTGTTCAAGAAGGGCTCGGCCCCGCACGTCAACAATGTCGAACTCGGTAAACGCGGCCGCTGGCGATCGAACGTCTGGACCTATCCTGGCGCCTCGTCGCTCGGGTCCGACGCCCGAAGAGGCCTTAAGGACCACCCGACCGTCAAGCCGATCGCGATGCTCGAGGACGCGCTTCTCGACCTCACCAATCGCGGCGATATCGTCATCGATCCGTTCCTCGGCTCGGGGTCGACCCTCATCGCAGCCGATAGCACCGGGCGCATCTGCCGTGGCGTCGAGCTCGACCCGCTTTACGTCGATGTGATCGTTCGGCGCTACGAGGCGGCAAGCGGCAAAGCCGCAGTCCACATCGAGACCGGCGAGACGTTCGATGAGTTGAGGGCGCGTCGCGGAGACGGAACGTCGGCGCGTGGCTTCGCGTCGGCACGCCCTCCCGATCGTTGAAATCATCGACGGTTGACTGAAGCGCGGTAAGAACAAACTTCCTTCAACGACCGAAAGCCCGTCGCCGGGTTGGCGCTACGCCGCTTTTGCATGCGATGACCCGGCGTTCTCCATGGCATTTTGGACCCACAACAGGACGTTGCCGGGTCTGGACCTGGAGGCGATCGGGAGCGACGAACTGGTCCTGGTTTGCAAGCCGGGTGGCAAGTTCGATCGGCCGAACTTGAAGCCAAAGCAACTCGAGACATTGCCTTGGCTCTGTCACAGGAACTGAATTTGGTGGCTCGCATTTTGGAAGTCCCAGTTTTGGCTCACGCCGCGGTGGCGGCTCGCCACGTCTGGAACGCTGGGAGGACGCGGAGCGTGCGGCGGGATGTCAGATGGCGCTGGACGTTGAAAGTGTTTTGGACGGCGGCGTGAACAGACAGGAAGCGCTGGGCTGATCCAGGCGATTTGAAGCGCTGCATCTTACGCTCGCGTCGACGGGTCGGCTGATGCGAATTCTCAGCCCGATTGTTCTTGCGCAAGCCCTGCTCATGGCGCGCCGACAATCCGATTTCCGACTTGGCCGCGCCATAAGAACGCAGTTTGTCGGTCATCAGCATCTCGGGGGCGAAGCCTTGCTTCTTGATCAGCTTGCGCATCAGTTTCACGGCTGCAGCCTGATTGCGCCGTCGCTGCACGAGTAGGTCGAGAACTTCGCCTTCGTCATCGACAGCGCGCCACAGCCAGTACTGCCTCCCCGCAATCATTACGGCCAACTCATCAAGATGCCACCGCGCCGTCGGCCGCGAACGTCGACTGCGAAGTTCTCGGGCGAACAAGGGCCCGAACTTCAAGACCAATCGCCGCACCGTTTCGTAGGAGACATCCAGACCGCGCTCTGCCAGCAGATCTTCGGTGTCCCGATAGCTGAGCGTGAAACGCACATAGAATGATCGCAGGCGGAAACTGGTGGCGGGCGAACGAAATCGTCATTCGCCATCTTAGCCCTCATACCAAATTGCGCTACCTTGGCGTGACAAAGCCAGTGTACCTTCTGATAGGTCCAGAGATTTGTGCGGATCGGTCCACGCTTACGATCGGAGCAATAATTGGAGCCGATGAAAGGCGAGTGGTTTTAGCTTATGAGCGGGGTCCTGGTTACCGGCTGCGCCGGCTTCATTGGCTTTCATTTGGCTCAGAGGCTGCTGGCAGCCGGCGAGACGGTGACCGGCCTGGACAAAGTCAACAGCTATTACGATGCGCGCTTGAAGGAGGCGCGCTGGCGTTGTCACGCGAACTGAATTTAGCGGTGCGCAATTTGGAAGTGCCAACTCGGGCTCAGGCCGCGGTTGCGGCTCGCCAAGTCCGGAACGCTTCCTCTCGGAGGACGCGGAGCGTGCGGCGGGAGGTGAGATGGCGCTGGACGTTGAAGGTGTTGAGGACTACGGCGTGAACGGATAGGAATCGCTGGGCTGATCCAGGCGATTTGAAGCGCTGCATCTTGCGCTCCCGTCGTCGTGTCGGCTGATGAGAATTCTCAGCCCGATTGTTCGCGCGCAAGCCCTGCACGTGGAGAGCCGACAATTCCGTTTGGGACTTTGCCGCGCCGTAAGAGCGCAGTTTGTCGGTCACCAGCACATCGGGCGCGAAGCCTTGTTTCTTGAGCAGCTTGCGAATCAGTTTCACGGCTGCAGCCTTATCGCGCCGTGGTTGCACCAGCAGGTCGAGAACCTCGCCTTCGTCGTCAACGGCCCGCCAGAGCCAGAACTGCCGCCCCGCGATCGATACGGCCATCTCGTCGAGATGCCAGCGCGACGCTGGCCGCGGACGCCGACGGCGAAGTTCTCGCGCGAACAGAGGCCCGAACTTCAAGACCCAGCGTCGCACCGTTTCGTAGGAGACATCCAGCCCACGCTCCGCGAGCAGATCTTCGACGTCGAGATAGCTGAGCGCGAAGCGCACATAGAGCCAAACGGCGTACCGGATGACCACGGGAGGGAACTGAAGGCGCGCGAACGAGATCGTCATGCGCAATCTTACCTGGTGCGCCGAGACGCGCTACCGTTCGTGTGACAATGCCATCGCGCGGAGAACTCGCATCAGCCATTTCGACGACGAGAACGGGCCATGCAGCGCTTTCGAAGTATGAAGACATTGCAGAAATTCAGCTCAGTCCATGCTGAGGTCCACAACCACTTCAACCAGGAGCGCCATCTCGTCACCCGCCGAGTTTACAAGCACAGACGCTCTACCGCATTGGCCGAGTGGTGCGCTCTCGCGGCTTGAATGCCGCTTCGTGGTAGGCGTGTCGCGCCACGCACAGTCGAGCTGCCGTTACTCTGACAAAGCCGTCTCGACTACGCGCCGCTTGGCGGTCCGACCTCAAGGGCTTGGCCCCAAGGATCTCCCCGGGCATCCAACTATCCGTATACCGTCCGCATCGGCCTCTCAGAGCAATCGTTTCGCCACCGACCCCTTCTTCGGGACCGAGGATATTTCTCCAAATTTTTCGTTGAACGCGTAGCCTACGCTCCTAATCGTGCGTATCGGGTCAACGCTAACTTTATGCTTCAGCGCGTCGCGAATGCGCCCAATGGAGACATCAATCGTTCTTTCATCTACGGAACCGCTACGGCCCCATATGCTTGTTGATATCTCCTGTCTTGTAAAGACGTGACCAGGATTGATCATGAGAAATTCGAGGATACGCACTTGGACAGGGAAAAGCCGAAGTTTTGCGTTTCGCAGAGTGACGGTTAATGAAGTTCTATTCAGTACTAGATCACCAATAGCCAAAACGCGGCCGTCCTCTTTCGAGACCGGCGATCGATCTGCCTGATCGATGATGTCGAGCAACTCAATAGTCGAGATTGGCTCGATAAGAAACTCATCCGCTTGATGGTGCAAGGAACGAGCGCGGCCATTTTCGGTAGAATTCGATGAAATGAAGATTATTGTACCCTGATCGCGGTACGACGATGTCAATTGTCTATTGCATAATTCCTCAACTATCCCGCAGCTATCAGGATATAGCAGTATAAGCGCGACGACCTTTTGGCCGCTCACGATATCGGTAAATTCCTTCGAAGTACCGCATATCCTGACATTATATCGTTTTAAATCAAAAATATTAGTAAGCTGAAGCCTTCGTTCGGTATCACCCCCAGCAATAATAACTGTATACGTCAACTTGAGAAGTCCGAAACAGCGCGCCTAAGGCTTGCCAAAGGTCTCGTCGAATGCGTATCCGGTGCCGCGAACGGCGCGGATCGGATCGCGTTCCCTGCCCCGCGACAGCGCCTTGCGCAGGCGCCCCACGTGAACGTCGACAGTGCGCTCGTCGATCTCCGCCGCCTGCCCCCAAACCCCGTCGAGCAGTTGCGCGCGGGAGAAAACCCGGCCCGGCTTTTCGAGCAGATATTCGAGCAATCGGAACTCGGTCGGGCCGAGATGGATGTCGCGCGCCCCGCGGCGAACGCGCCGGGTCTCCCGATCGAGGTCGAGGTCGCCGGCATAGAGGCGTTCGGCGATGCGCTCGGGCCGGCTGCGTCTCAAGAGCGCCCGCACCCGCGCCATCAGCTCGGGCACCGAGAATGGCTTGACGACATAGTCGTCGGCGCCGACCGATAAGCCCCGCACCCGCTCGGCTTCCTCGCCGCGCGCGGTCACCATGATGACCGGAAGGGTGCGGGTGGCCTCGCGCGCCCGTAGCCGGCGGCAGATTTCGAGCCCAGAGACGCCCGGAAGCATCCAGTCGAGGATGACGAGGTCGGGCGCGTTTTCGGCCAGCCGCAGCTCGGCCTCGTCGCCGCGCGCCACGTTCTCGACGACGTAGCCTTCCGACTCGAGGTTATAGCCTAAGAGCAACGCCAGATCGGATTCGTCCTCGACGATGAGAATGCGCGGCGCGGATGCAGCGCCAGGACGGACGATTTCTTTGCGCGCCTGGTTCATCACGACTCCCCTCCGGCGTCGCCTTCGATGTCCGTCTCCTGGCGGCCCCGCGGCCGGTCGGTCGGCAGGGTCGAGCCGGTCACGAGATAGAAGACGGTTTCGGCAATATTGGTCGCGTGGTCGCCGATCCGCTCGATATTCTTCGAGCAGAACAGAAGATGAGCGCAAAAGGTGATGTTGCGCGGATCCTCCATCATATGGGTCAGGAGATCGCGAAAGACCGAATCTTCGAGGGCGTCGAGATCGGCGTCTCGCTCCCACACGTCGAGCGCCCGCTCGACGTCGCGCTGGGCGTAGGCGTCGAGCACGTCCTTCATCAGTTCGAGCGCGAAGTCGTTCATGTGCTTGAGGCCGACGATGGCGCGGGGAACCCGCGATTCGACGCCAATCTTGAGCGAGCGCTTGGCAATGTTCTTGGCCAGGTCACCCACCCGCTCGAGATCGCCGGCAACTCGAATGGCGCCGATGATTTCCCGCAGGTCGATCGCGACCGGCTGGCGGCGGGCGATCGTCAGGATCGCCTGCTCCTCGACCTCGCGCTGAAGCAGGTCGAGGCGCGGGTCCGTCGCTACGACGTGATGGGCGAGTGTGGTGTCGGCGGCGCCGAGCGCATCCATGGCGTCGATCACCATTTTCTCGGCGAGGCCGCCCATCTCGGCGATCCGCCGCTCAAGCAGGTCGAGGTCCTTGTCGTAGGCTCTGACGGTATGCTGGTCCACCACGGCGGCGCCTCCCGTTAGCCGAAGCGGCCAGTGACGTAATCCTGGGTGCGCTTGTCGCGCGGCGAGGTGAAGACGGCGTTCGTCTCCGCAAATTCGACCATCTCGCCCAGATACATGAAGGCGGTGTAATGCGAGACGCGCGCGGCCTGCTGCATGTTGTGGGTGACGATCGCGATCGTGTAATCGCCGGACAATTCGTCGATCAGTTCTTCGATCTTGGCGGTCGAGATCGGGTCGAGAGCGGACGCCGGCTCATCGAACAGGATCACTTCCGGGCTGATCGCGACCGTCCGGGCGATGCACAGGCGCTGCTGCTGGCCGCCGGAGAGGCTGAGGCCGCTGGCGTTCAATTTGTCCTTGACCTCGGTCCAGAGCGCGGCCCGGCGCAGCGCCGATTCGACCCGCCCGTCCATTTCGGACTTCGGCAGTCTCTCATAGAGGCGAACGCCAAAGGCGATGTTCTCGTAAATTGTCATCGGAAACGGCGTCGGCTTCTGGAACACCATGCCCACTCGCGAGCGCAGAAGATTGAGGTCGAGGCCAGGAGAGAGGATGTTCTCTCCGTCGAGCATCACCTCGCCCTCGGCGCGCTGGCCAGGATAGAGGTCGTACATGCGGTTGAGCACTCTGAGCAGCGTCGACTTGCCGCAGCCGGACGGACCGATGAACGCGGTGACCTGACCCGCGAACAGGTTCAGGTTCACGCCCTTCAGCGCATGCGTCTGCCCATAATAAAAATTGAGATCGCGCATGACGACTTTTTCTCGGGTCACGGCGGCGGACTTGAGCGGAGCCTGGGCGGTGACGTCGTTGCTCATGTGCGACACCCTTTTGACCCTACTTCTGTCTGATCGAGGCGGAGAGAACGCGGGCTATGATGCTCAGCCCCAGAACCGCGAAAGTCAGGATCAGCGCGCCGGTCCAGGCGAGCTTCTGCTGCTCGGCGTAGGGGCTGCGCGCGAATTCGTAGATGATGAGCGGCAGCGCCGACATCGGCCCGCGCGGGTCGACGGCAAACAGCGAATTGCCGAGCGCGGTGAAGATCAGCGGCGCAGTCTCGCCGGTCATGCGGGCGATCGCAAGCAGAATGCCGGTGATGATGCCCGACGCTACCGCCCGGTAGGCGACATTGCGGATCACGAGCGACCGCGGCATGCCGAGCGCGGAAGCGGCCTCGCGCAGGGAGTTGGGCACCAGATTGAGCATGTCCTCGGTGGTCCGCACCATGATCGGCGCGCCGAGCACCGCAAGCGCGACGCCGCCCGCGAGAGCGGAGAAATGCCCGACCGTCACGACCAATAACTCATAGATGAACAAGCCGACGATAATCGAGGGCGCGCTCAGCAGAATGTCGTTGATGAAGCGCACGACCGTTGCGAGCCGCGAGTTGGCCCCGTATTCCGCGAGATAGGTCCCCGCCAGAATGCCGAGTGGCGCGCCGATCGCCAGACCGATCGCCGTCATGATGATGCTGCCGACGATCGAGTTGAGCAGACCCCCGACGACTCCGGGCGGGGCCGTATTCTTGGTGAAGACATCGAGCGACAATCCACCAAAACCGTTCCACAGCAGCGTGGCCAGGATTATCGCCAGCATCGTCAGGCCGAGGGCCGTCGCCGCGTAGGCGAGGACGGTCCAGACGGCGTTGCGGGCTCGGCGCCGGGGATAGAGGTTAGCCGCGGCCGTCATGCCTTCAACTCCAGGCGCGCGAGCATGAAGCGTGCGGCGGCGAGAACCAGGAACGTGATGACGAACAGAATGAACCCGAGCGCGAGCAGGGACGACGTGAACAATCCAGGATCCGCGTCGGCGAACTGGTTTGCGATCATCGCCGAGATGGTCGTGCCCTGGGCGAGGATCGAGGTCTGAATCTTGGTGGCGTTGCCGACGACGAAGGTGACCGCCATCGTCTCGCCCAGCGCACGGCCGAGCGCGAGCATGACGCCGCCGATGACGCCGACGCGGGTATAAGGGATCACGATATTGCCGATAACCTCGAAGGTCGTCGCGCCGACCCCATAGGCGGCCTCCTTCAGCACCGTCGGAACCGTATCGAAAACGTCCCGCGACACCGCGGTGATGAAAGGCAGAATCATCAGCGCGAGCACGAGTCCCGCGGTCAGCACCCCATAGCCGAGCGGCGGCCCCTGAAACAGGTAGCCGATAATTGGCACATTACCGAGGGTGTTGATGAGGAAGGGTTGGATATACGCCTGCATCACCGGGCGGAAATAATAGACGCCCCAGATGCCGTAGATGATCGAAGGAATTCCCGCCAGGAACTCGATCGCGACGCCGATGGGCCGACGCAGCGGCAACCAGCAGAGCTCGGTGAGGAAGACCGCGATGCCAAGGCCGACGGGAACCGCGATCAGCATGGCGATCACGGACGTGACCAAGGTGCCGTAAATCGCCGTCGCCGCGCCGAATTTCTCCTTCGGCGGAACTCCAGGCGTCGGAAAACAGAAAGCCAAAGCCGAATTCGTGGAATGCCGGCCAAGCGCCAATGAACAGCGAGATTACCACCCCGAGCAGAAGCGCCAGAACAAGGACCGCCGCGCCGAGCGCAAACAGGCGGAAGCCGGTGTCGGAGAATTTAAGCCGCCCCAGCGCGCGGGCGCGGTCCATCGACGAGCTGCGGACGGCGCTATGGGTTTGGAGCGTGGTTGCGGTCATCGTTGATTTCAGCTTTGCGGTTTGCGCCGAATGGCGATCGGCGGCGCGGCAGAATCGCCAGCGCCGCCTACCGTCTCATTTCTGCTGGACGTCCTTATCCCACATCGCCTCGACCAGCTTGACAACGTTGTCGGGCATCGGAATGTAGTCGAGATCCTGCGCCATCTTGCCGCCCTTCTCGTAAGCCCATTTGAAGAACTGCAGCGCGTCGTTCGACGCGGCCACATTGACCGGCTTCTTGTACATCAGGATGAACGTCGCGGCGGTCATCGGCCACGATTGGTCGCCGGGTTGGTTGGCCAGGATTTGATAGAAACCGGGCACGTTCCAGTCTGCGCTGGCGGCCGCCGCCTGGAAGGCGTCCATTGTCGGCTGGACCGTCTTCCCCGCCTTGTTGATCATGCTGGTGTAGGTCAGCTTATTCTGCTCCGCGTAGGCGAATTCGACGTAGCCGATGGCGCCAGGAGTCGTGGCGACGTTGTTCGCGACGCCGTCATTGCCCTTGGCCCCAATGCCCGACGGCCATTCGACGGTGGTCGCCTTGCCGATGCTTGAATCCCACTCGGGCGACACCGCGGACAGGTAGTAGGTGAAGTTGAAGGTGGTGCCAGAGCCGTCAGCGCGATGGATGTTGGCGATGGCGAGGTCGGGCAGATTGAGATTCGGATTGAGCTTCTTGATCGCCGGATCGTTCCATTTGGTGATCTTGCCCATATAGATCTGGGCGACGGTTGGACCGTCGAGCACGAGCTCGCCGGGCTTCACACCGGGGATGTTGACGACCATCACGATGCCGCCCATCACCATCGGCCACTGGGCGAGGCCGTCCTTGTCGAGGTCCTTGGCCTCCAGTGGCGCGTCCGTCGCGCCGAAAGTGACCGTCTTGGCCCGAATTTGCTTGATGCCGGCGCCCGAGCCGATCGACTGATAGTTGAGACCGTTGTTGGTCTCCTTCTTATAGGAGTTGGCCCACTTGGCGTAGATCGGAAACGGAAAGGTCGCGCCGGCTCCGGAAATATCGGCAGCGAAGGCGACGCCTACGGCGCCGACCAGCGCCGCAGCCGCAATCAGGGATTTGAAGAACATGGAGGCCTCTCCAGCCAAAATTGACAGGGTGAAACGCGGATTTGAGCCCGCGCGCCGGCGCCTCGGATGACGCCGCATTAGAGTCATAACGCGCAATCGGCAGGCTTATATGACGCCAAAAAGAATGTTCTGTGACGCTAAAACTCTATGATAAATAACAACAATCTCGACATGAATTTCGGCGGCAGCGGCGCGGCGACGATAAAGAGGAACAGAAATCGTCGGCTTCGCTTACCGCGTATTCCTGGTTCTTAAGATCAACTCCACGAACCCAGAATCCATCCGACTTCAAGCGTTTGACTAAGTGTCCTCCTATGAAGCCGCCGGCGCCACATACCAATGCACTTCGCATTACTGCCTCCAGAATAGCGGAAACAGCGTCAACGCTCGCTCCACATGGGCGCCGCCGGCTTTCAATATTCCAGGATCGCGGCGGCGCCTTTAATTGAACGACGCGCAACGAAACCGACAGCCTGGCCGGCGCGGGCAAATCGCGTCGCGACGCTGCCGAAGGCAGAGCAAAACGACGGCTCGACGCCACCTCATTCCAGGCAAAGGAAGAAATTCTGAACCCCTTCTCCAGAAGAGTTTCGTCAAGAATACGTCCATCCCCTGATCGGCGCATCGCCCGAAAGGCGATGAATCCTACGCCTTTCGGCCGGGGGAAGACGCTCCGGGGTCTATTTCCGGAAGACTAGGTCGAAGCTGCGGCGCTCCTCCCCCGCGCGCCTTAATACTGAGCGAGAACTGGCGATCAGCGATCGCGGGCGATCGCACACAAGCCCATAGAACGGCCTCTTCGCCACACGTGGTTGGCTCTTATGCAAGGCTCGTTCAAAATACGGGGGTGAGCATCGATACTTCCGTCCGGACCCTGGTTGCGCCGCCTTGGGAATTTGCGTGGGCTTGGGCGCTGGAGCGTCCCGCGTCTGAACGACTGAGCGTTTATGTTGTGCCCGAACTCGCCGACGAAACGAGAACGCTGCCGAATGAGGACGAACTCATTCTTTGGTTCGGCGCTCCAGATCCTCGCGGCGGCCCGGCTCTTTTCAATTATCTCAGCGAGGACGAACGAGTGCGTGCGGCCAGGTTCCGATTCGAGGCCGACCGCTGGGCGTTCGCCGCCGCCCACGCCGGACTGCGCGCGCTATTGGGACCGATGGCGCCATGCGCGCCTCACGCCCTGCGCTTCGGGGCGAGTGAAAACGGAAAGCCCTATCTTGATCATAAGGGCCGATGCGCGGCGGTGCAGTTCAGCATAAGCCACACCCGCGGCTGCGTCGCCATCGCGGTAGCGAGATGCGCCGTCGGCGTCGATGTCGAGCGCCGACGACCCATACCCGATCTGATGGCGGTTGCGAGAACGGCGTTTGCCCCGGAGGGGCGCGCCGCGTTGGTCGCCCGCTCGGGATGGGCTGCCCGCACGGCGATGTTCTACAGATACTGGACCCTCGGCGAAGCTTTCATAAAAGCGACCGGTGAAGGCATCGCTCAGGATCTGACGAGTTTCGCCTTCACTGAAGAGGGCGCTCCGGCGCTCACTCGGGTGAGCGCCGGCTGGGGGCCGGTGGAGCGCTGGCGCTTTGATTGCGGACCCTGATCGTGTTCCTTGGCGGGCTTTGCCCGCTAACACCAGGTTGACCTGGTCCGTAACGATCTCCTTCGCGCGCCTCCAATTTCCGGGTTCGCCCTTACGACGACTCATCAACGGGCGTGGAGGAAGACGGCCAAGATTCACAGTGCCGGGTGAATCTCTTAGTTATGAGGCTCAAATTATCGAGAAAGTACGATCCCGCGCTCTTCCAAGCGATCCCGAACCACGTCAGCTTGTTCTCGGCGATCAATCCAAGGCGAGATCGCGCTACGAATCCTCGACTTCAATTGGCCAAGTCGGCCGCCAGACGACACGTGCGGGGCGCAGCGAGCCTCCTCTGTTGTAGGCGTTCCGTGTCGGCGAAAATACTCCGCGAAATTGACTGCGGATTCGTTGACCTCCAACAGCGTCTCGAGCGGAGCCCCTTCCGCATAAATCACGTCGTGGCTTTCAAGCTTGATGTGGAAGAACTCCAATTCGTCGTACTCGCGCGCCTCGAAGCGGGTGACGGTCGTGCCGTTGATCAGCATCTCCGCCGGGACCAGCACGCCATCGATCAATACGGCGTGCCCCGCCGTAACGTAGAGATCGGCATGCGGAACGTCAGGCGCGAGTGCCGAGCGAGCGATCCGCACCGGCAGCGCGTCCTCAACCCAGGATTTTGACGCATCACTCTTTTGATCGGATAGTGCCCTATCCATTGGACAGGGCGCAGTCCGCCGAACATTGTCGGCAGCATATCGCCGATAGCCGGGTCTTCGACCTTGCACTCCCCCTCGGCAGTCTGAATCTTGGTCCCCCTCAGGAAACAGTTGCAGTGGGGAATAGCGGACGGACAGACAGCAGCACGCGCCGGCTTCGCTCTCGACAAAACCGCACCCGCCAAAACCGCAGGCGCCAGAATCGAGCCCATCTTCACGATGTTGCGGCGGGTGCGTTGCGTTTTCACGCTCAGCTTTTCCAAGTCGCCGGTCACGATGCTCCCCCAACGGTTAGACAATCCGCAACCGTTATACGAAAGCTTTTCGCAGTTATGTCAAGCACTGGTCCTTTACTTTTCGGCCCACCGATACAATCTGGGTCAGGCCGGCCAGGATGGCGACCTCTCCAATGGCTGCTATGAGCTCGCTGAACACGAAGTTGACCCCGTTGTGACTGCGCTGGGGTTGGCTATCGACGGCGACGGCGCAGATGCGCGAGCTTTCCCAGATTGTCGCGCTTGTGCGCATCGTTAATATATCTTTTTGCGGCGTGAGGGGTTATTTGAACTTCTCGCGCCGACAAATTCTATCGTGCAAATTTTCCCGACGCGGTCGCGCCCCTGAGTATCGGCTCAATAGACAATAGCGAGCGTCGGGCGCACCTCGCGACCGACCCGGATCCTCCCTACGTCGATCTCGACCCGATGGAGATCCCCGGCCTTGCCGACGGTCAGCCGGGGCGAGGAAGGCCTTTTCCGGCTCTTGTGCAAGGTGGTCGGTCCACCGAGGTCTTCGCGGTCGACGCCAGCGTGATCGTGGCGGACGGTCATCGGCATTAGGGTTGACCTGCCACTGAGATTTTCCTCCACGGGGATTTAGAGTCCGGCCTTCTTGAAGGACGGACAGATGAAGCGAGCACGGTTCACGGAAGAACAGATCATCGGGGTGCTGAAGGAGCACGAGGCCGGGGCGAAGGCGGCGGATCTGGCGCGCAAGCACGGCGTCTCGGAAGCGACGCTATACAACTGGAAGGGCAAGTACGGCGGCATGGATGTCCCCGAGGCCAAACGGCTGAAGCAGCTCGAGGACGAGAACGCCAAATTGAAGAAGCTTTTGGCCGAGCAGATGTTGGATGCCGCCGCGCTTCGCGAGCTTCTGTCAAAAAAATGGTAGGGCCCGCCGTCAAGCGCGAAGGCGTCGCGCATCTTCGGGCCACGATGGGCCTGTCGGAACGGCGGGCCTGCTCGATCGTCAGCGCTGACCGCAAGATGGTCCGTTACCGCTCATGCCGGCCGCCAGACACGGAGCTTCGGACGCAATTGCGCGATCTCGCCAACGAGAGGAAGCGTTTCGGATATCGTCGGCTGTCCGTCCTGCTGCGGCAGGAGGGCGAGCCCTCGGGCATCAACCGCATCTACCGGCTTTATCGCGAAGAAGGCCTCACGGTGCGCAAGCGACGGGCTCGGAGGCGCGCCGTGGGGTCGCGGGCGCCGATCCTGATCGTATCCAAGCCGAACGCTCGCTGGTCGGTGGATTTCGTCCATGACCAGCTTGCCTGCGGCCGGCGGCTCCGCATCCTGAACATCGTCGATGACGTGACGCGGGAGTGCCTGGCGGCGATCCCTGACACCTCGATCTCAGGCCGGCGCGTGGCGCGGGAACTGACGGCGTTGATCAAACGGCGCGGCAAGCCCGGCATGACGTCTCGGACAATGGGACCGAGTTCACCTCGAACGCGATGTTCGCCTGGGCGCAAGACAACAGGGTCGTCTGGCATTTCATTGCGCCAGGAAAGCCGATGCAGAATGGCTTCTGCGAGAGTTTCAACGGGCGCATGCGCGACGAGCTTCTCAACGAGAGCCTGTTCCTCGGCCTCGATCATGCCCGGACCAAGATCAGGAACTGGGTCGACGATTACAACCAGCGACGGCCGCACTCGGCGCTGGGCTATCTCACACCGGTGGCCTATGCCGCCAATCTCTCCGCAACACGCGATCGTCTGCGCAACCCCGACCATATGTGGACGGCCCCTTGGCAAGCTCTTTCTTCGGCGACGTCTCTTTGGCGATTGCGGTCATATGTCCGGCCTGTCGATGCGAGGCCGAAGCCCGCTGGCCATGATGCTATCCGCTTCGTCCGGCTTCTCATCAGCTCCGCGCGCTCGAAGCGCTGGTCGGGGTACGGAATGTCCGGGTCGGCGGTTCGCCGGGAGTCCATCACCTCATTGCGCGCTTGCCAAACTCCGGCGCCGTTTGCGGCGGGATGCCTTGATCAACCGATGGACGGCGCCTCGCGCCGGTACAGTTCGCCGGTCGTCATCGCCCAGGCGATGCGCGCCAACTTGTTGGCGAGCGCCACAGTGACGAGCCGAGCCGGTCGACGCTGGAGAAGCTGGCGCGTCCAGACGGCAAGCGGGTCGGAGCGTTTGTGCAGCCACCGAAGGCTCGCGGTTGCCCCGAGCACGAGCAGTCGCCTCAGATAAGGATTGCCCTGTTTTGTAATCCTGCCGAGCCTGTCCTTTCCGCCGCTCGAGTTCTGTCGAGGAACGAGGCCGAGCCAGGCCGCAAAGTCACGGCCGGAACGAAACGCCGATGGATCCGGCGCGTGGGCGACGAGCGCCGCGCTGATCAAGGCGCCAATACCGGGGATCGTCTCGAGGGCTTGCGCCGCGGCGCTCGACCGCCGCTGGGCTTCGATCTGCTCGTCGATGAGCGCAAGATGCGCCTCAAGCGCGCAGAGATGGTCGGCGATGACCCTCATGACCGCGAGAGCCGACTGAGGAATATCCGCGATGTCCGGATCGTTCTCGTCAAGGCGACGCACGAGGTCAGCGAGGTTCTCGACTCCCCGTTTCCCGATAACGCCGAATTCGGCGAACTGGCTGCGCAGCGAGTTTGCGACCGCCGTGCGCTGATCGATCAACAATTGCCGCGACGTGTGCTGCATCAACGCTGCCTGCTGCTCTTCTGTCTTGACCGGAACGAACCGCATGTCTGGCCGAGACGCCGCCTCGCAAATGGCGCGCGCGTCGTGGGCGTCGGACTTGCCGCGCTTGACGAAGGGCTTCACGTAATTCGGCGAGATCAGTCGCACGCGATGGCACAGCCGTCCGATCTCGCGGCCCCAATAATGCGACGACGAGCAGGCTTCCAAAGCGACTTCGCAAGGCGGCAGCGAGCCGAGAAAGCCCAGGACCTTGTCGCGCGGGAGCTTGCGGTTGAAGACCTCTCTTTCAGCTTCGTCCACGGCGCGAACCTGAAACCAACGCTTGGCGATATCCAATCCGATGCGGACGATCTGGCGCATGATGAGGAGCCTTTCGCGATGCCGGTCGAATCGACCTCCGGCCGCAGAGCCTGAACGCCCAGGCTGGGGCCGTCCACATCATCAGCTCCGCCGATCGCATGTTGCTCCACCCGCGCCCCACGGCGTAAAACCCGCCGAGGCTCTAATCGCCTTTGGATGAAAGCTCAGTGGCAGGTCAGTACGCGCCCTAATTTGGTGCATCACTATATGACCGCTTAACGTCGATTCGAGACACCACTTCAAACGTCTCAAATGCGCAAAATAGCGGTCATTGCCCGACTGCGCGACGAAGGTGAATTCGACCCCAAACCCGCCCTACGAGTATCGGCTCGGATAGCCTCCATTGGCTCGCTCTCAACATATAAACAGCGGCTCTGAACGGCGTTGTATGCTATGCCGCAAGAGGCCCGGAGGGCGCGCCATGAGCGAGACCCGAAAGATCGCGGCGATCTTGGTCGCGGACGTGGTCGGCTACAGCCGGCTCGCCGGCGCGGACGAGGATCGCACGCTCGCCAGACTTCGCGCGCTGCGCAGCGACCTGATCGATCCGACCATCGCCGTGCATCATGGTCGCGTGGTCAAGCGCACTGGGGACGGAAGTCTCATCGAATTTCGCAGCGTCGTCAACGCGGTGCGCTGCGCGATCGAGGTACAGAACGGCCTTATCGAGCGCAATGCAGGCCTTCCGCCCGAGCGCCGAATCGAGTTCCGCGTCGGAGTTCATCTCGGTGACGTTGTTGAAGAGACCGACGGCGATCTGATGGGTGACGGCGTCAATATCGCCGCGCGATTGGAGGGTATTTGCGAGCCGGGAGCAATCTGTCTCTCCGAGGACGCCTACCGCCAGGTGAAGGGGCGACTTGATTTGGCGGTCGCCGATCTCGGCCCGATCCAACTCAAGAACATTGCGGATCCGGTCAGGGTGTATTCGCTCGAAGTCGGCAAACCGTCGCAGGCAAAACCCACGCCGCCGGCCCCGGCGTCGCAAAGAACAGGGGCGCCGCGCCTCTCGATTGTCGTCCTACCGTTCAAAAACCTCTCCAGCGATCCGGGCCAGGACTATTTCGCCGATGGCGTCACCGAGAACCTCACCACCGACCTGTCGCGCATTCGCAACAGCTTTGTGATCGCGCGAAACACGGCGTTCACCTTCAAGGGCAAGGCCGTCGACGTCCGGGAGATAGGAAAGGAACTCGGCGTGCGCTATCTGCTCGAAGGCTCGGTGCAGCGCGATCAGAACCGTGTGCGCGTCAACGCCCAGCTCATCGACGCCCAGTCGGGCGCTCATCTCTGGGCCGAACGCTTCGAGGAAGAGGTGGCCGACCTGTTCAAATTGCAAGATCAAGTCGTGGCGCGCTTGGCCAATACATTGGGGTTCGAACTGCTGAAAGCGGAGGTAGAGAGAGGTGTGCACTCCAAAAATCCCGATGTGATTGATCTAACCATGCGGGGTTGGGTGGCTATGTATTGGCAGGCACTGTCGAACAACATAAAGGACAAAAATGATGCTGCGCTGGCCCTGTTCGAACAGGCACGCAAGATCGACCCGAACGACGCCGACGCCTTGGCGGGCGAAGCAGAGTGCTATATGCGCGAGTATTTTTACTGGAACAACCCCGAGACCGACTACGACGCCAAAGTGATCGGTCAGGCTGATCGGGCCATCGCGCTCGCTCCCGAAAACATGCGGGCGTATCGGGCGAAGGGCTCTTTCCTATTTGCTTCACGCCGCGCAAAAGAGTCTCTCCGCACGGCCGAGGCCGGCCTCGCCATGAATCCGAATTGTGCGGCGCTCTATGGAGTGCGAAGTAACGCGAAATCTTCACTCGGCCAGTTCGAACAAGCGAAATCCGATGCGCAACAAGCGATGAGGTTGAGCCCACGCGATCCGTTAGTCGGCCTCTTCCATGTCCAACTGGGCGATGCGGAACTGTGCCTCGGGCATTTCGACGCCGCTATCGACGAATACCGCAACGCGGCCGACTCTGGTTTTCGCCCTTTCGTCACGTACTCGAATTTGGCTGCTGCTTACGCGCTCGAAGGCAAAATGGACGAGGCGCAGTCCGCCTTGGCGGAGGCCCGCCGCCTCAATCCCAAAATCACAGTGAAATGGATGATCGCGCATACGCCGAATTTGCCCCCAGTGTTTGAAGGATTGCGCAAGCTGGGTCTGCCGGAGGAGTAATATAGGAGCGCCGACCTGGGTGCCTCATGGCCCGAGCGAATGACAAACCCGCCCGCGAAGGCCACCACCCGCGGGGGCCGTTTTACGCCTAACTGACGCTTCCGAGGCCGCAGTCTGCGATGTCCGCTTTACGTCGACACCGGACCGTCTGCCGAGTGGAAAAAACGGGTACCGAGTGACCCAGACCGGACGGACCATGCGCGTGAACAGGTCTCAACGGCGATGACCAAGACCGACGCCGATGGTTTTCGCCTTTTGCCGGACCGCCGCCTCGGTTCGTTTCATCGCCTTCGCTACATCGACCACAGGGGTCCTCGTTTTCGAATGGGCTTTGAGTTGCCGCAGATCCTCTTTAGTCCATGGTTTGCGTACAGTGGGTTTCTTTTTCGGCATGTCCTGCACTCCTCCCTCTGACGGATCGATCTTGTATCGTCGCAGCTCGCGTTGAGCCGATTCGATTGAGGGTGTCGACTTCGTAGTCAGGTACCACATCTTCCGATGGACGAAGGGCGGATTCGCAAGATCATCCATATCGACATGGACGCGTTTTATGCGTCCGTTGAACAGCGCGACGAACCGGCTCTCAGGGGCAAGCCGGTGGCGGTTGGCTATCCGGCAAAACGCGGCGTCGTTGCGGCGGCGAGCTACGAGGCGCGAAGTTTCGGAGTTCGCTCGGCGATGCCGTCAACCGTCGCGATTCGGAAGTGCGCCGAACTCGTGTTTGTCCCGCCAAGGTTCGACGTGTACCGCGAAGTCTCCAAACAGATTCATGCAATCCTCAAGAACTACACTCCGTTGGTTGAACCGCTCTCCCTCGATGAAGCCTATCTAGACGTAACCGACAATCTCAAAGGCATCCCGACCGCGTGGGAGACCGCCAAGGAAATCAGGGCGCGTATCTACGATGAAACGAAGCTCACAGCCTCGGCTGGAATTTCCTGCAGCAAGTTCCTCGCCAAGCTCGCGTCGGACTATCGCAAACCAAACGGCCAGTTCGCGATCATGCCCGACCAAGCGGAAGCCTTTGTTGCGGCCCTACCAGTGGCGAAGTTCCACGGCGTAGGTCCAAAGACCGAGGCGAGGATGCGTGCGCTCGGTATTGAGACGGGCTCGGATTTGCGACGGCAGCCCCTTTCCTTTCTGCAGCAGCACTTCGGCAAGGCAGGGAGTTGGTACTACAACATCGCGCGAGGCCGGGATGAACGGCCTGTCGAGCCTGACCGAGAACGAAAGTCGTTGGGATCGGAGATGACTTTCTCCGAGGACCGGACTGATCCCGTTCAAATCGAGGCCGGTGTGATCGCGATGGCCAATGATGTCTGGGCTTGGTGCGAGAAAACGAACTCTCGTGGCCGGACGGTCGCGGTGAAGATCAAATGGGCCGACTTTCAGATATCCACTCGCAGCCGATCGATGGAAATGACGATCCAAACGAGGGAGAAGCTGCATCAGGTCACCTTGGACCTGATCCGGTCCGTGTTCCCGCCGCCGAAAGGCGTTCGACTCGTCGGCGTGGCGCTCTCGAACTTTCGATCGCAAACCGCCAGCGAAGCGGCTGAACTCCCCTTTCGTGAAATGTAGTCGCCTCCACCGAGCCGCGCCCAATCCGCTGCCGCCGACCGAGCGCCCCTTATCTCAGCCGACAGCGTTATTAGAGCGTCGTGCTTCTGGGTCTACGCATAGCCGGCGTCTTTGAGGTATGCGGCGCATTCAGTGGGTTGGTATTGGGCCAGGATTTCGGCGCTGGCGTCTGAGATGGCTTATCGCCAGCGCGCCCTCGCTTGCGCCGCCGCGTTGGCGCAAGGCCCGCCACGTCCCGGGACCTTAAGGCGGACATACCAGACGCTCCTAAAATCTTGCGCGGCAACGTCTATGGGTGGTTCGTCCCCGTCGAGCGGGGAGTCTACACTCCGGCCGAGTCTGGCCGAGCCGCGCTTCTGCGCCGGCCGCAGTCGGCGCCGCCCAGTGTGCAGCACAGCCATCTCGTGCCCACAGGAAAGCCTCAGAGCAAGGGTTTCCCAGTTCGGTCGGTCATCGACAGTACGCCGATGAGCGAGATCGCTGATGCCGCCATAAGATAAATCGCCGGCGAGATCGGACTGTGCGTTGCGCCCATGAGGTACACCGCGACCAAGGGCGCAGTGCCGCCAGCAAGCCCTATGGATGCGTTGTAGGTGAAGGACAGCGCTGAGCACCGTATGCGGCGCGGATACATTTCCACCAACGCTGCTGGAAGAGCGCCCCCATAGGCGGCGATCAACGCCGCGAGGCCGCATTGGCCAAGCAGGATCGCCATGAATTCCGGCCGGTCTAGCAGCAGGAACAGCGGCCAGGACAACACCACGAACCCAGCAACACCAGCTGCCATGATTGTTCTGCGCCCGAAGCGGTCGGCAAGCTTGCCGGCAATTGGAGTGATAGTAAGCAGAAATAACATGCTGATACTATTGATCGTGAGCGCACGCGTCGCGCTGATCTTATCAACCTGCTGAAAATACGTCGCGAGATAAACAAAGATGAGATAGAACGCGACACCGAACGCAAGGACGATCACAAAGCCGCGGACAATGTCGCGCCAACTCGTTTGGAAGGCCTCAACTAACGGCAAGCGAGCGAAACGGACACGTGTGTAATCCTCTTCAAGCAACCGTCGGCGCATCACGTAGGCCACCGCGCCGAGCGCAATGCCCGGAAGAAACGGAAGTCGCCAACCCCAGGCAACCACCTCCGCCGGATCGAGAAGGCGCGTTACGATCACTCCGGCGATAGAGCCGAGCAAGATCCCGGCGATTGCAGAGAAGTAGGCCCAGCTTCCGACGAATCCGCGTTGGTTCGGCGCGCTCTGCTCAACGAGGAAAATGATAGACGTGGTATACTCGCCGCCAACCGATGCGCCCTGGACCATGCGGAGCAGGATCAAGATCAGCGGCGCGAGACTGCCGATTTGCGCATAGGTCGGGAGCAGGCCGATGACGAACGTCGAGAGCGCCATGGCGCTCACCGAGACCATCAGGGCGCGCTTGCGCCCATAACGGTCACCGATATGGCCGAAGATGATGCTTCCTATCGGCCGCATCATAAAAGCTAAGGCAAATACGCCGAACGCTGAGAGCAGCGAGACGAGGTGGCTAGTCGATGGAAAGAAGTTTCGCCCAAAAACGCTGGCAAAATAGCCGTACGCAGCGAAGTCATACCATTCCAAGACATTACCGATCGCGCCTGCGACGAGCGTGCGCGGGATCAGCGTTGGTTCGCTACGCAAAGCATCGACCGTAGTCATGCGATCCGCCCCTGCGCCCGGCCAGGGATCTGTCGTAGCGTGAAGCAACGCGTAGACCGATCGGGCAGGGCGCGCAAGTCACACGCCGCCGCGGGCGAGATCACCCCGGACGAGTCCGCCGCGCTTGAGCACGCTCGTTAGCAACGTCGCTAAAGCCGTCGAAAATGCCGAACTGGCCGAGCGTCGCTGGGCAGCCGCTTGACCGGCTGTGCGACGATAGCGGGCTAGCTCCTAATCGGCGTGTAACCGCGAAGCTGGGGAGGACTGCTAAGCGCATATTGTGTTGAAAAACTCGGAAATTGAGCCACCGGTAAAATCTCGTTTTCGCGGGCGTCGCGTCAACTCAGCCGATAGCCCTCACTGCAGGGCGCATAGGAGCGCCGCACGCGACAAACCCGGTCGGTCGGCCGACCCCCTAAGGAAATTTTCGTCGAGGCCGCCAGCGGTCTCCTGAATTGTGATCGATGCGGAAATTCGAGTTTTTCAACACTATCCGCAAATAGCGGTCATCGCGTGGCGGCGCTGCGAAAGGTTTCGATCCGGAGCCCATTCGTGGTTCAACTGGTTCTATCCCCTGCCGTTCTGAGGCAAATGTCGAAGGCAAGCCGGTGCAAGGGGAAGGGACGCCGGAGGAGACAAACTTGAGCGCAGACCTGACGACGTCCACCGGTTCGGCCCAACCTGCTCCTTCGCGCTGGGGGGCATTCAGCTCTGTCGCATTCACGGTGATCTGGACTGCGAGCGTCCTGTCGAACGTCGGGACCGCGATGTTCGACACGGCGTCCGGCTGGCTGATCACGAGCCTCGACGCCGATCCGATGACGGTGTCTTTGGTCCAGGTCGCCGTCAGCTTTCCCATGTTCCTGTTCACCCTGCCGGCGGGCGCCCTGGCGGACGTCATCGATTCCCGGCGGTTGCTGATCGCGCTCGAACTCGCGATTCTGGCGGTCTCCGTGATTTTCGCCGGGGTGGTGTCGCTGGACCTTGCGACGCCGGCGCTCCTGCTGGCGACGACCTTCCTGCTGGGCGTGGGCGGTGCGCTCACCTCGCCCGCCTGGGGGGCGACGATTCCGCTCCTCGTGCCCAGGGAGGATCTCGACAGTGCGACGGCCTTGAACGGCGCCGGCTTCAACGTCGGGCGCGCCGCGGGGCCGGCGCTCGGCGGCCTGGTCATCGCGGCCGCAGGCATCGCCGTTCCCTTTTGGATCTTCGCGGCCAGCAACGCCACCATCATCACGGCGCTGATCTGGTGGCGGAAGCCCCGGAAAGCTTCCGAGAGCTTGCCTGCCGAGCGTCTAGTGAGCGCGGTTCGCGCTGGCGTTCGCCACGCCGTCAACAATGAATGGCTGCGCGCGACACTGATGCGCGTGCTCGCTTTCTTTCCTTTCGCTAGCGCCTATATGGCGCTGCTGCCCCTCCTGGCCCGGCATCAGATATCGGGGGGCCCGCAAACCTACGGCATTCTTCTCGGCGCGATAGGGGTCGGCGCCGTTGGGGGGTCGCTGGCGCTCAGATGGTTGAAGGACGAACTCGGGCCGGACCGCCTCGTTGCGGCGGGGTCGGTCGGCGGCGCGTTCGCCCTCGTCTTATTCGGGCTCGCGCACGAGCCGATCACGGCGATCTGCGCGTGCTTCCTCGGCGGCGCGTCATGGACCGTGGTGCTGACGAAGCTCTATGTGTCGGCGCAGATTGCGCTGCCGGATTGGGCGCGCGGCCGCGGGCTCGCCGTGTTTCTGACCTTCATTTTCGGCGCGACCACGGTCGGCAGCGCGGTCTGGGGGAAACTCTCCGCGATGGAAGGGCTGCCGATCGCCTATTTCGTGGCGGCGGCGTGCCTGGTACTCGCGGTTCCGCTGACATGGCGGTGGAAGCTTCAGACCGGCGTCGGAATCGATTTCTCCCCGGCGACGCACTGGCGGGCGGCCACGATTCCGCGCAACGTCGAGAACAACCGGGGGCCGGTCCTCGTGGTGGTGGAATACCGTGTCGACGCCGCCAACCGCCAGGAATTCGTTGGCGCGGTCGACGAACTGGGGCACGCGCGAAAGCGCGACGGAGCCTATGCCTGGGGCGTTTACGAAGACGTCGGCGACGCCGGGCGATTCCTCGAGACCTTCACCGTCGAATCCTGGCTTGAGCTTATGCATCTGCGCGAGCGGGTGAGCAACGCCGACGAATTGCTCATCAATCGGGTTCGCCATCTGCTGTCAGAAGCGCCGCGCATCACCTTTAGCGTCTCCCCGGAGCGCCCTCACCGCACCTGGAGAACGCACATCGGCGAATCCGATCGACGTCAGGTGGGCACGCCGCAAGACTGAGTGCTGGGTGAACGCTTCTCAATGTCCTAACGTCGACTCCGGTCATATCTTCGTGTCGGGCAGTAAAGCGCTCTCAGCCGGACCAGCGCGTCCCGCGGAGATCCTTCCAGGGACCACCATCCTCATAGCGCTCCGGATACAGGGCCTTCGAACGCGGGTCTTCCGCAGTATCGAGCTGGAGCACCATCCACTTCGGGTACGGAATGCCAGGATCCGAGGCCGCGTCCAATAGCCGAACTTCTTCGTCCGAGAGCCGACGGTCTACGGCGCCGACGTTATCTTCCAGTTGCTCAGCCTTCCGGGCAGCCACAATCACACTGCTGACCGCAGGCCGGCCCAGCACCCACGACAGCGCCGCACGGGCCGGACTCACGTTATGCCGAGCAGCCACCTGCTTTAGCGTGTCCACGACGAGGTAGCCCACGTTCTTGTCAAACGGCACGAACGAACCTGCCTCCGCGAAACGTGTGCCGGCAGGAGCAGGGTTGGCGCGGCTGTACTTACCCGTGAGGAAGCCACCGGCAAGCGAACTCCAAACCAAGATACCGATGTTGTGATACTCGGCGAACGACTGGAACTCATATTCAAGGCCTCGGCCGACGAGGCTGTAATACATCTGCGCCGTAACGAATTTCTCCAATCCCATGCGCTGCTGCAGCATCACCGCGGTGGCCGCCTGCCATGACATGTAGTTGGAGAGCCCGATATAGCGGACCCCCTGGCGAACGACATCGTCAAGTGTCCGTACTGTCTCCTCAAGAGGCGTATTGCTGTCCCATCCATGCACCTGGTAGAGGTCGATGTAATCGGTCTGCAGCCGGTGGAGACTGGCCTCCACTTCGCGCATGATGTTCACCCGCGTCGCACCGCTCCGATTGAGATTGTCGCTCATGGGGAGCCGGACCTTGGTAGCCAGGACGATCTCCGTTCTCACGCCATTCAAGGCCTTACCCACCAGAGTTTCGCTCTCCCCGAGGCTGTACACGTCCGCGGTGTCAATGAAGTTGATACCCCTATCTAGGGCTAGCCTCACCATTCGCGTTGTGTCCTCCTGACCGAGGTTGCCCATGTTCATCTTGCCGCCGAACTGCATCGTGCCAAGCGCCACCTCGCTCACGATGAGGCCGGTATTCCCTAGTTTCCTGTACTTCATCTCCCACACTCCTAGCGGTCGTTCCGGGAGGCATTAGATTGACACGTTCGAGTCGACCCGGCCTGGTCAAAATTGGGCTCTGACGGAATGGCCGGTTAACGTCGATATTGTTGAAAAACTCGAATTTCCGCATCGATCACAATTTAGGAGACCGCTGGCGGCCTCGATGAAAAATTCCTTTGGGGGGTCGGCGAACCGAACGGTTCTGCCGCATACAACTCTCCCATATGCCCTGCCGTGACGACTATCGGCTGAGATGACGCGACGCGCGCGAAAACGAGATTTCTGCGGTGGCTCAATTTCCGAGTTTTTCAACAGTACTCGTCAATTCCCGCCGGCCGGAATGCGCAAATTGCGGACATTCCCCAGGATTTTCGGTTAAGGGTCCAACTGGCGGAGGAGTGAGGCGAATCTTGCCGGCGGTTGCGGAGGCATGTTGGATAGCGCCGAACCGATATTCGGTTTTGCTCAAGCGACGGCGACGCCCTCGACCTCGATCTTCCGAGCGGGGTTGGCGAGGCCACCGACGATGAGCGTGCTCGCCGGCTTGCGATCGCCAAGCACCCTGCTGCGTGCCTCGCGGGCCGCGTCGACGTCTCCATGGTTCGGCAGGATCGTGGTGACCTTGACGAGATTGTCCAAGGTCATGCCGGCAGCCTTGACCTGCGCCTCCAGATTTTGCCAGGCAAGGCGGCTCTGCTCGACGATATCGTCGGGAATTGTGCCGTCCATCCGCTGGCCGACCTGCCCGCTGATATACAGCGTGCGGGTGACGCCTGAGACTTCGATCGCATTTGTGTAGGCGGCGACAGGAGGGGGCGTGTCGGGGGCGTTAAGGTCGCGGCGCTGCATGGGGTCTCTCCTCTGCTTGTTTGGCTCCAAACAGGTGGGCGCTGGAAGTACACTCGTCCTTCTGCCGCAGGCAACATGGCAGAGGAAGTTGGATGCATCGTGACGGCCTGGGGCGAGGCTGCTGGTGGACGCATGGCAGCCGGGACTGTGGCCGGCCGTCTCTCGGCGATCGCCGAGGTGAGGAGCTGGACATGTCAGATTTCAACGTCGGCTTCGTGATCTTCCCCGACATCACGCAGCTAGACTTCACGGGCCCATTTGAAGTCTTGAGCCGCTTGGCGACCCCTCCGTCCACCTCGGTGCCCAGCGCGTTCACGCATTCGCGAACACACATCGTCGCCAAGTCGATGCAACCGGTCTTGAGCGACCGCGGTCTCGGACTCATGCCAACTTGCGTCTTCGAGTTCCTGTCCGCAACTCGACCTCATTTGCGTGCCCGGCGGCGCAGGCGTCGCGGGGGCGATCGCCGACGACGAGACGGTTGACTTCGTTCGGAACCAAAGCGGGCGCGCCCAATACGTGACCTCCGTCTGCACGGGCGCATTTCTTCTCGGCGCAGCAGGATTGCTGAAGGGACGTCGGGCCGCGACGCACTGGGCTTATGTGGATCTGTTGCCTTTGGTTGGCGCAACGCACGAAAAAGGGCGGATAGTGCGCGATGGCAATCTCTTCACCGCGGGCGGCGTCACTTCCGGAATCGACTTCGCGTTCCGCATCGTCGCTGAACTCGCGGGACCGCAAGTCGCAGAGGCTATTCAGCTTGCGATTGAGTACGACCCGTCGCCGCCATTCGTTGGGGGGCATCCCAACAAGGCCTCCGACGCAGCCGTTGCGCTCATGATTCGACGCAATGCAACGGCACACGCTGCCATTCAGCAGGGACTCGAGAAACTGGCCATTCTCGGCACGGAGTTCTAATCCGGCGTCCCTCGCCTCATCAGTTGCGTCCTTGCACGCACACGTCGTTGATCTCGAAAATCAATGGCGGAAAAGATAGACGCGCGCCAAGTGGTTTGGTGCAGTGAAAAGCTCTTCCGCTTGTTCGAAGCCCGCCTCGCAAGCCATCCCCTTCCATGCCAAGGCAGTTTCGGCATAGTCGGACGCGCGATGATGGCTGTCGAAGTCAGCGAATTCTTCATCGGAAATTGCCGGCCATTGCGGTCGCATTTGACGAAACCGCTCCATCCAGCCTTCGCGATCCTCGCCTTCGAAACAGGTTGGCTCCCAGATCAAAAACAGGCCGTCAGGCGGAAGAAGGCTGTCGACCTTTCTCATGAACGCTCGTTTCTCCCGCGCGCGGAGATGGTGCAGCGACTGGCCGATCCAGACCACGTCAAGTGGGCCCTCCCAAGTATCGATTGCCTCTACGAAATCCTGACAACGCAGTTCCACTGGGCACGTCAAAGGGGCGAGCGCGTCCTTAGCGACTTCAAGTGAGGGTTTAGAAATGTCGATCCCGACGTAACGAGCGACGCCGGTGCCGGCGAGCGCCACCGCAGAGAAAGGCGCAGTGCCGCAGGCGAGATCAGCAAAGACAAAGCCCTCGTTTGCCTCATTCAAGAGAACCTCGCGGAGCAGATTGTAGACTTGCTCGTGGGCCATGTAGTTGGCGGCGATCACCCTTCGGTACGTAGCCAGACCTTTCGCAAACAATTCCTGATCGGACGTCACGTGTTGCCTCCCCGCGGTGGCCTAAAGGTTTTGAACCCACACTCGCCGGATGCCGCCTCCGACGACGGCCAGTGTGGCCGGTATTGGCGATTTTCTCAATCGGGTTGCCGGTTCCCTAGCGTTCCAACGCACTCCACCGTCGCGCGGTGAACTCCGTCCAGTCGGACGCGGCCGAGGGGGCATCGAACCGTCACCGCGGCAGGCGAGGTCAAGGTGAGGCGTACTTCGCGCCCGCAATAAAAGACGGCTTTCGCCTGGGCTCCGGTCCTTGCGGAGGCCAACTTTGTAAGCGCGCTCTCCGCCCAACTGTGACATCCGGGCCCTGGTAGGCAATGTCCGCTTCACGTCGATAGTGTTGAAAAACTCGAATTTCCGCATCGATCACAATTCAGGAGACCGCTGGCGGCCTCGACGAAAATTTCCTTAGGGGGTCGGCCGACCGACCGGGTTTGTCGCGTGCGGCGCTCCTATGCGCCCTGCAGTGAGGGCTATCGGCTGAGTTGACGCGACGCCCGCGAAAACGAGATTTTACCGGTGGCTCAATTTCCGAGTTTTTCAACACAATACGTCGGCTCCGGCCGGTCGGTGAGCGCCAATAGCGGCCCCTATTTACGATCGTAGCGGCCGTCCGCGGGCCGCGGGCGCGCTCTAGGGGGCCCGTCGAAAGTCGGGCTTCCTATCTGACGCCCGATGGGGCGCGCCGGACGCGGTCAGTGACGTTGCCGACTGCGACCCGAACAAACCGAACCGGCGCGTTGACGCCGCGCAACATCGCCGTTTCTTCGATCTGCGTCCGATCCGCCAGCGCCGCTACCGTTTCGGCATCTCGGGCCACGGCCTCCGACACGATCACCTCGCCGCCGCGACACTGGTGTTCGAGGCGCGCCGCGATATTCACGGTGGCGCCGAAGTAGTCGAGCACGTCGCACGTCGTGACTGCGATGCACGGTCCAGCATGAAGTCCGAGCTTCAACACGATGGGCGTTGCGCTCGCGCCTCCGCCTCGAGCCGAGTTGAAGCTTGCGACATCGTCCTGAATCGCGAGCGCCGCACGCACTGCGTGATCGGGGCGGGAGAAGGCGGCCATCACCGCATCTCCCACGGTCTTGACGACGAAGCCGTGATTGCGCTGCACCCGGTCTGACAGGAAGGAAAAATGGTCGCGAACGAGGTTGTAGGCGGGGGCGTCGCCCAGCGCATCGTAGAGTTCGGTCGAGCCCTTGAGATCGGTGAACATGATGGCGATCCAGCCGATCTCGGCATTGTCGCCTGGACGAAGCAATTGCTCGGGGCAGAGCCGACGGAAGGCGGGCATGGCGATCACGCGTTCCCCGGTCAACGCGTCCTTTGCCCAGTTGCGGTCCTCGACGACAAAGACGAGCGGCCTGTCGCTCTCGTTGCGGATCGCGAGCTCATTTCTGCCGCTCGCTCCTTCGAGGAGGATGTCGCGGCCGCGAGCCACCAACACTGGGATGACGCCGTCGGCGGCGATTTCGCGATCAGCTTCGTCGCCGGCCTCGACAGTGCGAAAGCGGTATGGGCCCGGAGCTAAAGACAGGTCAAAGGCCTTGGCCGACCGCGCCGCAACCTCGCACTGAAACTTGATGTGCCGAACAGAGCCCTGGCCTAGCATGCACATCTCGCCGTCTGGCAGCGGACGAATCCAAGGCTCGGGGTGGAAAGTCAGCTCGACGTTGCGGCTGAAATTGCGTTTGTAGTCGATGTTGCAAGAGGAGCAATGCGCGCCTTTCGGCAGTTCCTGAAGTCGGCTCACGCGGGATTTCGCGCCGCGGCAGCGCGGGCACAACAGCCCCCACCCCATCGCCACGACGCCCTTCCGCGCCGCCGCCAGGAACAACTCCACTGCGTGGTCGGGCGGCACGGACCATAGTTCCGCCAGCGCCATCGGACGAATGCTGCGCAGATCAACGATCGGCGCATGCCGCAGGTAATCGATGAGGTTCGGCCCCAGAGCATGCGAGGCAGGGTCGCGCGCGAGTTCCGCGCCAAGCGCGTCGAGTCGCTGGCGGGCGGTGGGCTCCGCCAAGTCATCAACGCTCCAGCCCGGGACGAGCGCGGAACCGTCGCTCTCGCGAATGATCCGCTCGATCCCCGCCGCAGCCTTGCCGAACTCAGCGTCAAAGACGCCTGCATGCTTCCCCACAAATCCCAGGAGGCCGGCGGGCTCGGCCATGCCGGTGACGATCAGCCGACAGCCCTCGCCTTCGGCAATCAGCTCGCAGGCCCACTCCCAGCGCCGCATTGGGCCGTTTTGGTAGTTTCGGACCTGGAAAAGGCGGTGATTCTCCTGCCATTCGCCAAAATCCTCTTCCCATCGCGCCGGGAAGGGCCCGACCTTGCCACGGACGAAGCGGCGGACACGGCCCTGGGCGTCGATCCGTTCTTCGAACCGGTAGGGCGCGAAGCCACTCAACTCCCAAAGGCGGGCGGTGTCGGAGACGAACGGCCAAATCGCCGCCGGCGGCTTAGCGAAACGACGTTCCTGGCTGTAGCGATAGATTGCAGTCATTCGATCGCGTCGCGAAGTTGGCAGTAATTTGACGGAAGCGGTCATCTCCCGTCGGAACGTTATTGGGGCAAGAAGCAGATAAACGGTTTGTTTGTTGTACGCGATTGCGAGCAGAAAGGCCCGAGCGCGCATCGCTGCGCGACGAGTGCTTGGCCATGTCAACCATGTTGTCCGCACCGCGGTAATGTGAAACAGATAGGGACGCACCAAGGCGAGCGACCAATTTTACGTCGACTCTGGTCTTCGGCCGCAATGCGCAACTAGTGGTCAGTCGACATCGTGGCCAACGGGTCAATTCGACCCCGGCAGACACGCGCGATAATGCGGAAGGCGAACCACTAGAAATCAGCCGGAGGGTCTCCGACCGGCCGGCCCGAACACCCCACTCGCCGGATGCCGTCAGGGGTCGGTCAGCCAATGGCGCTGAGTATCGTCTATTCGGCGAGCTTATCAGTGGTCGCGCGCGAGTCCTAGCGCCCCGTCAACGCCCAGCCGCCTTTCAGTTCCTGCGCCACGAGCTGCCCAAGGTCGCGGAGCAGCTGATGTTCGCGCGTTGTCAGCTCCCGTGGTCGCGTGTCGAGCAGGCAAAGCGTCCCGACGCAAACTCCTTTCTCCACCTGCAAGGGATAGCCTGCGTAGAATCGAATGCGGGGCGCGCCGGTCACGAGCGGATTTTCGGCGAAGCGAGCGTCGAGCAGAGTATCGGGCACCACCAGCACTTCACCGTTTGCCACGGCGTGTGCGCAGAACGATAGGTCGCGATGTGTCTCGGACGCCGGCAGGCCATGGCGCGACTTGAACCATTGGCGGTCGCGGTCGACAAGGCTGACCAGCGCCATCGGCACGCCAAAAACAGCCGAGGCCAGGCGGGTCAGGCGGTCGAAGCGATCCTCAGCGGGCGTATCGAGCAGGCCTAGACCACGTAGGGCCTGAAGCCGCCGGTCCTCATCGGCCGGCAGCGGCGCACGCTGCCAGCGGCAGGCCTGGCGTAGGATCCAAGCGCGCGCTCGTGCCTGGAGGAAGGCCTTCAAGAACGGCGCTTGCAGTCGCTCAGTCACCCCCGGGTCGGTTGGCCCGCCGCGATTGGCGTCCGGCGAAATCAAGACGACCGGCAGCGTCTCCGGATCTGCGGCGGGGAGGCGCCGGATCGCGCGGCAGGTCGCCTCCCCGTCCATGGCCCCCACGGAATCTTCGACCAGAACGAGTGCCGGCTGAATTGCGGCAACGAGCATTACCACCGCCTCGCTGTTAGCGGCGAGGTGCACCTCGAAGCCATCCGTGCCGATCGCGTCGGCGAGAAGAGCGGCCAACGCCGGATCGGCGGCGCCGATCACCACCGGACGATGTAGGAACTCGGCGGGTCGGCCCTTCGCGGAATCCGGTTTCGCGTAACGTGGCAAGACGGATGCGCGGCCGAGCAGTTCGATGGTCATGCCCTCGGCTGCACCGAAGATCTCCAACGCAGGAGTGGCGCCCAGGCTCTCAGCCGCCGCCTGCACCATCAAGTCGATCTCATCGTCCGTACGTTTTGGGTCGTGATGAATAAGCGCGAGGCGCCGCGCGCCCGCCGTAGCACAGAGCCGAGCGGCGTATTCGCCGGTGCTATGGCCCCAGCCGACCTTCGCAAGGAACTCAGTGGGTGTGTACTGGGCGTCGTGGATCACCAGGTCCGCGTTCGTAAGGAACTCGGCATGCCGCTGATCCTGTCCTGTGACCGTCCCGCGCCCAGCACCGAGCTCGCGCGCATGGGGTTCGTGGTCGGAGGCGTGGACGAGCACAGCACCATCCGCCGCAAGCCGGTAGCCAAGGGCGAGCGCCGGATGATTCAGATAGCGAGTGGCGATCCGCACCTCCTCGATCTGCAGATCGCCCTCGACCAGCTCGTGGAAGTGTATCTGGGCGCCGAGCTCCTCAAGCTCCACCGGGAAATATGTCGATTGCATCTGGCCGGCGAGGGTCTCCTCAAGAGATTGCCGGACCCCGCGCGGGGCGTAGATTTCCCACTGGTTGCCTGGCACAAAAAATGGGGCGAAGAACGGAAGCCCCTGGATGTGATCCCAGTGGGTGTGGCTGATCAGAAGGTGGCCCCTGTCGCCTCGGCCGGCGCCCTGGAGCGATAGCCCGAGACCGTGCCCGCCGCTGCCGCAATCGATGACGATCAGAGTCCCGGCATCAGTCAGGACCTCGATGCAGGGCGTGCTTCCACCATATCGCAGAATCTGTGGGCCGCATTTCGGTATCGATCCGCGTGTGCCCCAGAAGCGCACCTGCATTGATGGGTGATCCTCGGCAAGGTTTGCCGTTTGGTGAGAACACTACGACATCCAAATGGGCATCGCCACCGGCATTTCGGCGCAAGGGCTAGGTCCCTCCGCCCGAGCTTGCCCGCCGCAGGCCCTCAACGCGGGCTCTTTCCTCTCAATAACACGCCGCGCAGTTCAGGTTCGATGAGCGGGGTGTGGAAACGGAGCTACGGCTGCGCCACTAAGGCACCGCCAGACGAAAGGGGCGGGAACAGATATGCTCAGCCTAACGCCGCCGCGCCACACCTCAACTCTACCGACACCAGCCGTCCGCTTCGGTCGTTCCGCGACGTGCAATTGCGCTGAGCCGGCGTACGCCCTTTTTGAACGGGCTGTCCAGGGTACCGTCCAGCGGTTCCCGTGTGTCCGTCGAGACTGGGCCGGGCGAGCTGGCAGGTCCCGCCAAGCCCGCAATGCCCCAAAATCGACGGCTGGCCGTCAAAGAGTCGCTCGAGGCGATTGGTTAGAAGCGCGAGTCAAAGGGCGCAGGCTCGCCTTTCTCCTGCGCCCAGTTGCACACACTAACGAGTATTTTGCGCCAGCGTTTCTTTTGAAGACCGATTTTAGGATTCGACGAGGATCACCAAGGACTCAGGCATAACGCCATCGAAGGCCATCGCGTCAGCGGCTGCCGTGGTCTGCATCGCCGCCATCATGGCGTTCATATCCGGTACGTCCATCATCAACGCCACCCGATTCGGATTTTGCGGATCGGCGAATGTTCGGATGTTGGTTATCCCGAGGGGACCGAATAGCTCTTTGCGCTTGGGGGAGGTGAGCCAGTGCTTCGAGCCCTTTGTAATGTTATGATGGGCGACTATTGTTGGCATGGCATCCTGTCTCTCATCACGGCCGACGGCGAAATCGTCGCCAACGGTCAGACCCATATAGGTTGAAAGGGTGCGAGCGCTACGCGTGTAAATGTCGCAGATGGGTCATTCGCGTCCGGGACGAGCCGGCTGCGGGTCGAGTCAGTTCCGCTAGTCAAAAGCTGTTGCGCCTGTCTGCTGTGCGCAAGCAGCGGTCATTGATGGGCGCCACGCTGCATGGCTGCGCCGCTCGCTTCACGGCGACGCTTGCGCTCGACGACGTGCTCGGACGAGCCCAACCAGGGCCGCAATCGCCTCGCGGCCACGCTCGTCACATTTAGCCGATCCCGCCGGGCATCATCCGCAGCAGAATTCCGTTGCGTCGGACGAACTGATGGTAGAGAGCGCCCGCGGCGTGCAGGCCGGCGAGGGCGAACAGGGCGTAGGCCAACAGTTGGTGAATCTTCTCCGCTGGATGAAAGACGGCGGGGTCCGAGACGGCGCCGAAATCCAGCTGGAAGACGCCATAGTCGAATCCTCGCCCGTGCCAAACGCGCGCCACGACGCCCACGACCGGAATGAGGAGCATCAGGAGGTAGAGCAGGTGATGCACGGCGAACGATGTCCGGCGGCTGAATTCGCCGATATCCGCCCCAAGATCCGGCGCCTTGTGCGTGGTCCGCCAGAGAACTCTCGCGATCACCAGGGCGAAATAAATCAGTCCGACGCAGACGTGAACATTGATCCAGAAAGGCCGCGCCGCGCTCGGAATATCATCGAACAGAAGCCCCAGGCCGCCGAGGAGGACGATCAATGCGGCGACCGTCCAGTGAAAAGTCACCGCACCGGCCCCGTAACGCGCGGGCGGAGGCGCCACGCCGTACTTCACCGCATCTCTCATTGGCATAAGACCTCGTCTCGCAATCGCTGTGTGGGCAGCTCTCCCTGAAAGGCATATTCCTCCAAATGGCTGTTTGTTCCCGAATCGTGACCGGATCGAGACTGGGCGACCTCTGGTCGCAGGCCTTGGGATAAAAGGCCTGCGGGCGGCGTCCGAATCAGGGTGCCCGCTATACGTTTTCGTAATGTCGCCGTCGACGCCTGCACGGGGCTGGCGACCAGGTTTCGGACGGACGTCTTCCGTTGTCGAGCTGTTCTTCGCGCCATCGTCTTCCGCGCGACACATTGCCTGGTTCCGTCATTCTGCTAAGTCGGCGGGATGAGAATTCTGGTGGTCGAGGACGACGAAGGAACCGCAGGGTTCATCGCCGAGGGTCTTCGTGCACGAGGACATGAACCGACCCTCGCGAGCGACGGTCGCGAAGGTTATGAGCGCGCAAGCGCCGACCGCTTCGACATCATCGTGCTCGATCGCATGCTGCCGAAACTGGACGGCCTTAGCGTCGTCGCGCTGATGCGCCGGGACGGCGTCTCGACGCCGGTGCTCTTTCTAACCAACCTCTCCGGCATCGACGATAGGGTCGATGGCCTCGAGGCGGGCGGCGACGACTACCTCGTCAAACCCTTCGCCTTCGAAGAACTGATGGCGCGCCTGACGGCGCTCGCCCGCCGTCCGACCCTGGGCGCCTCCCAAACCCTGCTCGTGGCGGGCGATCTCGAAATGGACCTGGTCGCGCGCTCCGTGCGCCGCGGCGGCACGGCGATCGACCTCCAGCCGCGCGAGTTCCGCCTGCTCGAATTCCTGATGCGCGCCGAGGGCCGGCTTGTCACGCGCAAGATGCTGCTCGAACAGGTGTGGGAATACCAGTTCGATCCGAGGACCAACATCGTCGAGACGCACATCAGCCGGCTGCGCGGCAAGGTCGACTGCGGCGGCCCCTCGCTGATCCAGACCGTGCGCGGCGCAGGATACATGTTGCGTGTCCCGAATCCCGCTGCTTAGTACGGCCAGCTTCCGGCTGGCAGCCCTGTATCTGGCGCTGTTCACCGCCTCGGCGCTGGCGCTGGGCGCATTCGTCTATTTCTCGGTGCGCCGCGAAATCCTGACCGATTTCGACGAACGAATCGCCGAGGAATCGGACGCGCTGAAGAGCGCGTTCGTCGATGGTGGACGCGACAGGCTCGCCGGCATCATCGACGCGCGGGGATCGAGCGGCGCAGGCTTCGCCTACGGTTTCCTGGCTGCCGACGGCAAGCCGATCGCTGGAGACTTGCGCCTCCCGCGGTCCGGCGTCGCCGGCAGCGGATGGATCGAAGCGCCGGAGAACGATGGGGGAGAGCCGCCCGAATCCAAAGCGGAGGTCATCCGTTCGCTCGTCACGCCGCTCGCCGACGGGTCATCCCTCCTCGTTGGCGACGAGCGCCGCCGCTCGGATACGATCCTGACCGGCGTGCTGGCGGCCTTCGCCTGGGCAGTCGCGGCCACGCTCGCGATGGGGACGATCGGGGGACTGTGGCTGAGCGCGCAGTTCCTGGGCCGTATCGACTCGATGCGCCAGACCGCCCGCCGCCTCATGGACGGCGACTGGAGCCGACGAATTCCGCTAAGTCGCACAGACGACGACCTGACGGCGCTCGCGCGAACCTTCAACCGGCTGTTCGATCGAATCGAGAAGCTCCTGCAGGCGAACAGGCAAGTCAGCGCCGACATTGCGCATGATTTGCGGAAGCCTTTGGCCGGAGTGCTGCGTCGTCTCGAAGTCGTACGGGACGAACCGTCGTCTGGCGCGGCGCGCGGTTCGATCGATGCGGTGATCGGCGACGTCGAGGGTGTGCTTGAGACCTTCAATGCCCTGCTCCGCATCGGCCAGGTCGAGGCTGGGGCGCGGCGGGCGGCTTTCCGGCCGCTTGACCTCGCCGAACTGGCGCGGGAGGTCGCGGAGACGTTCGCGCCGGCCGCCGAAGACGAAAGCAAGACGCTGGTTCAGCGCCTCGACGCGCCGCTTCCAATCTCCGGCGACAAGGAGCTGCTCGTGCAGATGATCGCCAACCTGATCGACAATGCGCTGCGTCATACGCCGGCCGGAGTCCGGATCGAGGTCGGAGGCGAGCGCACCCCGGCGGGGATTGCGTTTTCTGTCTCTGACAACGGACCGGGCGTAACTGCCAGGGAAATGAGCGCTATCTTCCAGCGCTTCCACCGCGCGGGCGACTCGGCGCGCGCGCCGGGAAGCGGTCTGGGTCTCGCGCTGGCCGCCGCAATCGCCGACCTGCACGGCCTCGACTGCCGCGCCTCGGACAATCATCCCGGACTGCGGGTCACGATTGCGACCACGGACAACGAGGAGTGACCGGATCAGGCCACATCGCCCGGCTCCGACGGGCGCTTGACGCCGACGATCATCGCGCGAACCAGATTCTCGCGATGGCGCAGGCTCGCGAGGACCACGCCGACGAGATGAACGACCACCAGGGCCAACACGCCATGGGCGAGCAGCGAGTGACCATGTTGCATGACCGTCGAGCCCCAGAATGCGTCAGTGGTCAGCAGCCAGCCGCTGACCGCCGTTGCCGCCATCGCGGCGAGCAGGACGACGATCATCGCCCCGCCCGCCGGATTGTGACCGATGTACCGGCTCTCCGACCCGTCTTTGATCGCGCGGAGGTAGTCGATAACGGTCCCCGGCGACCGTACGAACTGGGTAAAGCGCGCATAGCGGGGGCCAAGGAAGCCCCAGACGACTCGCAGCGCCACGAGGCCGCCCGCGACATAGCCCGAGGCGACGTGCAGGCCCTCCCAGTTTTTCGAAGTCAGCCAGGCGACCGCGAAACTCGCGGCGAGCGCCCAGTGAGATCCCCGAACGAGCGGGTCCCAGACGCGGATCACGACCGGCCGCTCGCGGCTCAGTTCTCACCGGCTTCGGCGTTGTCGAGCTTCTCGAGCGTCTCGGCGTTATAGGCCATGTTGGCGCGTTTGCCGTCCTTGTCGGTGCCGTAGACCTCGTAACAGCCGCCCTCGACCTTGATTTGCCGCACTTTGAAGCCATCGGCCTGAAGCTGCAATTCGAGCGCGGACTTGGGCTGCCACTTCGACTTCGGGGCGTTCGTGCATTTGCCTTCGGCGAGAGCCGGGCCGGCGGCGGCGATCGCTGTAACAGCTAGGATGCTGAGCAACTTCATTTGGGGTCTCCATGTTTGGACGGATGCGAGGAACGGGTGAATGCCCCGCCTTTCGCGTCATCGTCAGTCGGAATGGCGTCCCAACACGCCCGTTTTGCGTTGTTCAGATTACGGATCGCCAATGTCCGGCGCGGTGTCGCGCGCCGGCAACTCTGGGCTGAGTCACCGCTCCCCGCCGCGCAGGTCTATGGCCGCGCTTCTCTCCCGCTTGCGAAGTTCGGGATCGCGATCTGCAATGTCCGCTTCACGTCGATAGTGTTGAAAAACTCGATTTTTGGCGTCGATCACAATTCAGGAGACCGCCGGCAGCCTCGATGAAAAATTCCTTAGGGGCTCGGCGGACCGACCCGCTTTGCCGCCAGCGACCCTCCCATATGCCCTGCCGTAAGGACTATCGGCCGAGATGATGCGACGCGTGCGAAAGCGCGATTTCCGCCGTTGCTCAATTTCCGAGTTTTTCAACAGTATACGTCGAAACCGGTCCAAGCTGTGCATCGGCTCCCGTCCGCTCGACGAGTTTCCCCTGCCCCACCCTGCGCATCGAGTGCGAGCGCTGCCGCCGATCCGGGCGCTACGCCCTCGCCGGCCTGATAGAGCGATTCGGCCCCGACATCGCCCTGCCCGACGTGCTGCTCGACCTGACGGCGTGCGAGCGGCGTGCGGACTTCAGCGCGCCTTGCGGGGCGAGGTTCAATGACTTGGTGCGCTAGGAAGGGAAGCCGGCTTCACATCACACGGATTTTTGGCGATATCGAAATCACTGTTGAAAGAACTGTCGAACGAACCCGGAGCAATCGAGTTGTGCAAAAGGGCCGCCTTCGCATCCTCGCCGAGGTGTACCGGAGAGAATTTTTCAATGACGCTCACCGCCCAGGGTCTCGCGGGAACTAGCCCGGGCGCGCTCTTGCAGTCCGATTTCAGGATTTCCACCGCCAACTCGATCATCTTATCGTTCGCGTATTTCTGCGACAAAACCGCTTGAACGAACGGGGCGCCAGCCACGCCTATGATCGCGCCGACTAGACCCGAGACAAAGGTCTTCCAGTCCATTGCAGACCTAAGCTGCTCGATCGCGCGTCACTTGTCGGGCGGCCTTATCGCGCAATTCGGTCGCCTTTGGCTCGTTAAGTTCTCGGCCTCTCTCGGCGCGGTCACCAGAAGGATGATTTCAACTCAGCCGCCAAGCTGGCCAGATCGGGGAAGAGGTTCGAACGCCGGATTCCAAGGGCTGAAAGCTGCGCGCGAACTCTGGCTTTGGCGTCCTTTGGGATCACAAACTGACGCAGCCAATTGAGGCTCGCTGGTTCTCCTCCCTCCAACGATGACGTGCGGTTGGAATGAAGTGTGAATCTGCTCATCTGGGCGAGCATGCGCGGATCGATTTCCTGACCGTCGATTGCCATAGCCGGAACATCTTCCGGCAACCTTCTGCCCGTGAAGGCGCTTTTCGCGATCTTCCTGACCCTGGGATCTCGGATCTGAACCAGGCCGTTCGCCGCATCGAAAAAGCGGTTCAAGCGGGTCGGCCACAATGCCCAGATGCACCCGTCATCGTTCGGATGCTCAAGCACCGCGAAGTACACCGCTACGAGCGGATTCTCAGTCCAATCCAGCAAGCGGGTTGGGAGACCATAGTGTTGAGCTAGAAAGAGCCAGCCGAAAAAATCCTTGGCGTCAGGGTATGGTCTATGCGACCGCGATGGCGCGCGGGACACAAAATGACCGATCAGGGCAGTCTCGTCATAGAACTGACCGGGGCGCTCAGGGTTTCTCCGAAACGCGAGCGGCACCAACCGCCACTCAACGTTCGCGTGCCCGCGCCACCATGCTGTGTCGTTATTAAATGGCTTTATGACCTCTCGGGCTGCGGCGACGAGTTCGGTCAAATCCGACAGTGTGATCGTGGATCGATGGGGGTGATCCGGGACCCCTCTGCCGAGCGGCCTATCGCGCTTCGTCATCACCCCGCCGCCTTCCAGCCGAGCCAGTAACGGAGCCATGAGCGGCGCGGCTCGGGTGCGGAAACAAGGTTCGCCGGCGGCCCGATTATCGGCGCGGCCAGGGTGAGGCGCTCGGCCTGCGTCTGCCAGGCCTCGCGCGCTCGCCGCAACTCTTCAACCATTGTATGAAGCGCTTCGATCTTCGTCTCTGCGACGACGAGGCGCAACGCCGCGTCATCTGCTTCATGTGTTGCATTAACCGCCGCGTACTGCGTCATGACGCGCGGCTCGCTGCGTTTCGGCTGAAACACCCGGAATAGCTCCGAGCTGTCGACTAGGATCTGCCCGGCCTCGTCCTTCGTCACGGATAGCTCGCCGCGCTTCGACGCCCGCCAGAGGGTCGACTTCGATTTGCCGACCTGTTCCGCCGCTTCAAGAAGGCTCAGCATCCCCATTGCGTGATGTCTCACGGACAGCAGCGCGACATGGTGCACGATCTTGGTTGACGCCCGGTTAAGCGCGGTGCCGCAAAAGGAGCTTCCGCGACCCTCCGCGCCTTTTTCTCCATTTCTCCGCCGTCATTTTTCAATTTGCTATACTGACTGCGAGCGTGCGCCGTGCTCTTCATGAAGTGATGGAGGCACGGCTGACGCGGGCGATCCCCCGAGGCACCCCGCCAGGGGGACAGAGGACCAAACCAAATGACGAATAAAGCGGAGCGCCTTCGCTTTTGCGCGCTCAAGGGCCGTCAAGGCGACTGGCTCGTTGAAGTCGAATGGGAGGACGGAAGCACGGAGCAGGTGCCTGTCGCTCATACGAAATTCTACGATGGCGCCAGCCACATCTATCGGCGCGAGGATAGCACCTTAGAGCGGTTCAAGCGGTTCAAGGGCAAGGTCGCAAAGTGGCGCGATCGCCTGTACCGGTCAAGCAAGGTCGTTCTGACCGACGACATTTGGGAAGGCGACGCCCCACCCAAGCGCAACGGTTACGTTGGCGTCTTCGACATCTCTGAATTGGAGTTCGAGGGCGAAGCTGGCCATAGCTTCAAGATCGTCAACCGCTACCAAAAGACCGCAGTGTCATGAGCGCGTTTCAAGTCTGGTATGCGCGCCCTGATTTCGTGATCCGCACCATGACCGTCGGCAGGCCAAACCCTTCGGACCTCAACGCGACCCACATCCACCTCAAGGACATCTGGCCTGCTGCCGGTTCCGTGGACACCGAGATAGGGTGTTTCAGGAAGCCGGAGGCAAGCGATGCAGAGGCGCAAGTTCAGTCGAGAGTTCAAGATCGAGGCCGTCCGCCTGGTGCGCGAACGAGGCGTGAGCGTGGCGCAGGCGTCTCGGGACATTGACGTCCACGAGAACGTTCTTCGCAAGTGGGTGAGAGAGTTGGGTGCGGATCCGAAGCAGGCCTTCCCGGGGCACGGTCAGATGAAGCCCGAGCAACTGGAGATCGACCGGCTCAGGCGCGAGGTCGCAAAGCTCAAGGCGGAGCGCGACATCCTAAAAAAGGCCGCAGCCTACTTCGCGAGGGAGTCGACATGAAGTTCGGCTTCATTGCGAAGCACCGTTCCGTCTGGCCGGTGGCATGGCTTTGCGAAGCGCTCGGCGTATCGAGGTCTGGCTTCCATGCTTGGCTGAAACGCAGCCTCTGCGCGCGCTCGCGAGAGGACGAAGCGATCATGCCGGCGGTAAGGGCGAGCTTCGTGGCAAGCGCACGCACCTATGGCGCACGTCGGGTCTGGCGCGACGTGCTGGAAGCCGGCTTTTCGTGCGGTCTGCACAAGATCGAACGCCTGATGCGCGCTCAGGCGTTGCGGGCGCGGCCGCGCAGGCGCGCTTTGCCAAAGGACGATGGCGAACGTTCGGCTTCGGCGATCGCGCCGAATGTGCTCGATCGCCAGTTTACGGCGTACCAGCCCAACCGTAAATGGATCGCCGACTTCACCTATGTCTGGACAGCCGAGGGCTGGCTCTACGTCGCCGCCGTAATCGACCTGTTTTCGCGCCGCGTCGTCGGCTGGTCGATGAAAGCCGAGATGAATGCGCAACTCGTCACGGATGCGCCGATGATGGCGATCTGGCGGCGCGGTCGCCCGGATGCGCTGTTGCATCACTCTGACCGGGGCAGCCAATATACGAGCGAGCAGTTCCAGCGGCTGATGGCCGACAATGGCGTTGATTGCTCGATGAGCCGTTCGGGAAACGTCTGGGACAACGCCGCCATGGAAAGCTTCTTCTCGTCGCTGAAAACCGAGCGGATTGGCAGCAAGTTATACCGGACGCGGGACGCCGCCAGGGCCGACGTGTTCGACTACATCGAGAGGTTCTACAACACCATCCGCAGGCACTCGACCATCGGCTACCTCAGCCCGGTTGAGTTCGAAAGGAAGGTCGGACTAGCTTAACTGCCTGTCCACGGAACCGGCAGCAGACCAATCTCGGTGACCCAGGCCTTCAACACCACCACCAGCATGGGGCGGCTCACGCTCAATATGCTGTTGTCTTTCGCGCAGTTGGAGCGGGAGATCACCGGCGAGCGAATCCGCGACAAGGTCGCCGCCTCAAAGCGGAAGGGCCTCTGGATGGGCGGAGCGGTTCCTCTCGGCTACCATGTCGAAGACCGCGCTCTCCATGTGATCGAAAGCGAAGCCGAATTCGTCCGCGGTCTCTTTCTCCGCTACCTCGACGTCGGCAGCGTAGTGCGCCTCAAGATCGCTCTCGACGCCGAGAACGTTCGCTCGCCGGTTCGGATTAATCGATCCGGCAGAAGGACGGGCGGCGTCCCGATCTCGCGAGGCCATCTTTACTGGATCCTCTCGAACCCGATCTATGTCGGACGGCTGCGCCACAAAGGGCTGATCCACGACGGCCTTCATCCGGCGATCGTGGACATTGAGACCTGGGACCGGGTTCAGCAAAGGCTCGCGCGCCAAACCCAGACCCGGCGAGCGGCCCGGTCCGACGATCATTCCTTTCTCGCGGGCAAGCTTTTCGACGATCGCGGAAACAGGATGGGCGCGAGCCATGCGTCCAAGGGCGGGCGGCGCTGGCGATACTATGTGTCGCGCGCGGCGTTGTCGGGACAGAAGCAAGAGGCCGGATCGGTCGCGCGCATTCCCGCTGCAGAGATCGAAGACCGGGTTGCGCGCGCAGTCGGGACGCATCTGACCGGGCAGGCAAGCGTCATCGCGGACCATCAAATCAATCGCGGCTTCCTCGGCGGTAATGTCGCGAGCGTGCAACGCGAACAAACTCGTCGCCCACCAACAGACTCGGCGGCTGAGAACGATGTCCGAAACGCCATCGAGCGCGTCACGGTCAGTGCGACGCGGATCGAAATTGTTCTCAGCGAGTCCGTCGTCGGCGATGGGCAGGATCGACTATTGACGCTCCCCTGGAGTCGGACGTCCTCGCGTCGACGCTGCGAGATCGTCCAAGGCGTCGAGGAACTGAAGCAACCCCAGCGTGCGATGCGAACCAAGGCGCGAGACGGTTTCGTCAAAGCCCTGGGAGACGCTCATTGCTGGCTTAGTCGCTCGCCGTCCGCGAGGGCAAGAGCGAGCGTTCGATCCGGATGACGCTGTCCCTCGCTTTTCTCTCACCCGTCCTAGCGGAGGCCGCGATGGAGGGTCGCCTTCCGCGCGGGTTCAGCGCCAGGCGCCTGACCGACCTGCCGATGCTCTGGTCTGAGCAATGGGGCGTCTTGGGACTGCGGGAGCCGATTCAGGCGCAGCCCGAACCCAGCTGGCTATCCACCAGCGGCAAACCCTTCCTGCGCGATCGACTTGGCGAGCGTGAAGCCTCGGCTCAAGTTTTCTCCATCTCGCGGTCCGCGAAGCGGAATTTTGTGGGCTGAGACTGGCGGGCGAATTCAGGCTCAAAACGCCGGAGAGTGGTCGGGATACAGTTCGCAGACCGAGACGTGTCCCAATAACCGATTGGAATTGCGCAGCTTTTTTGCGGCCGGGAAACCCCGCCGGTTTGCCGGGACTGCCTGGTGGGCGATGCAGGGATCGAACCTGCGACCCCTCCCGTGTGAAGGGAGTGCTCTACCGCTGAGCTAATCGCCCTATCCGACGCCCGACACGCTTTATGGTCGGCGCGAGAGCCAAGTCAAGAAGCCTTCGCCGACGGAGGCGTTCGTCAGAGACGCGCCGACCTGCCGCGTCTCTGCCGCTCCGCGCCGGCGGGCGAACTCCTTGCGCGTTACAAGGCGCGCGAATGGCTTGGGTTGCGCCCATCTTGCGCGAGGTAACGGTCAAAGATGGCGGCGAGCGAGCGCACGAACGGACGGCCGCGTTCGTTCACCGTCACCTGCCGGCCGTCCCAACACGCGAGGCCGTCGGCGACATATCGCGGCAGCCCGATCGCCGCCGACTCGATCAATGGCGCAGGGTCCGCGCCATGCTTGAATGCGACAGCTTCGAGGTCGACCTCGAGATCGCACATCACGTGTTCGATCGCGTCTCGGCGCAGCCTGTCGTCGGCGTTGAGCTCGACCCCGCGGACGGTGGCGAGCCGCCCTGCTTCGATTTCGTTGGCATAAGCGGCGGCGGTCGGCGCGTTCTGCACATAGCCTTGCGGGAGAGAGCCCACGGCGCTCGCGCCGAATCCGATCAACACCGGAGCGGCGTCGGTGGTATAGCCCTGAAAACCACGCTTCAGCCGTCGTGCGGCCGCCGCCTTGGCCATCGGGTCATCGGGCTGCGCGTAATGGTCGATACCGACCGGGATGTAGCCGCCTTCCTGCATCAAGACCCCCTGGATCGCGTTGGCTTGGGCGTAGCGCTCGAGCGATCCGGGCAAAAGTTCCCCGGGAATAAGGGCCTGATGACGTTTCATCCAGGGCACGTGAGCGTAACCAAAAACCGCAATTCGGTCGGCCTTGAGGTCCAGGACGCGTCGTGCGGTGGAAACGACGCCCTCTGTTGTCTGCAGCGGCAGGCCGTAAATGAGATCGAGATTGAGCGATCCAATGCCGAGCGCGCGCGCGGCTAGGGCGCAAGCCTCCGTCTCGTCGTAGGATTGCTCGCGGCCGATGGCCCGCTGCACCGACGGCTCCAAATCCTGCACGCCGAGACTGACGCGAGTGACGCCCATTGGGGCGAGAGCGTCGCGGCGGTCGGACGGGAGCGACGTTGGATCAACCTCGATCGCGATCTCGGCGTCGGGAGCGAGGTCGAACCGCTCCCTGAGCCTTTCCATGATCCCGATGAGGCAGTCGCCCGGCAGCGAGGTTGGCGTGCCGCCCCCCCAGTGCAGATGCGAGACGGCTCGCCGTCGGCCGATCAGCCGAGCGATATGGTCGATCTCTCGCGCCAGCAATTCCCCATAGGCTCGGCGCGAGGAATCACGCCGAACGACGAAGTGTTGCAACCGCAGTAGAAACAGAGTCGGTCGCAGAATGGCACGTGGAGATAGAGCGACAGCGCCGCGTCCGCGGGAAGCTCGCCGAGCCATCGCTCATAGACGCCCGCGCCGACCGCCGGGGTAAAATGCGGCGCCGTCGGATAGCTGGTGTAACGCGGCACGCGCCCATCGTAGCGCGCGACAAGCTCTGCTTCGCTCGCGGCGGCAATCGTCGACATGATCCCAGAACTAGCGCCCGTCCGCGCCATCGCCAACCTGGACGGGGTCCAATTCGAGCCCGATTATGGCTCCGAGACGTGCGGCAAGTTGTCGCCGATTGCGTCGATCGCCCGGTTGCGGCCGCCAGCGCAACGGGAGATAAAGGCGCGGATGCGAGAAAAGCACGGGGCTGACGCGATGTTCACGCTGGACGAACTCGCCCAAACAATCGATGAGCGCGCGGGCGCCAGCGCGCAGACGTCCTATACCCGCAGCCTGCTCGATAAGGGCCCGGCGCACTGCGCCCGCAAATTCGGCGAAGAAGCGATCGAACTGGCGATCGCCGCCGCGGCCCTGGACGAGAGCGCCGTTCGCGCAGAAGCGGCGGATGTCCTCTACCACCTCCTCGTCGTGCTGCGAGCGCGGGGCGTGGCGCTGTCATCGGTCATGAACGAATTGGACAAGCGATCAGGACGCAGCGGTCACGAAGAAAAAGCGTCTCGCGCAAATTGAAAACCCTGGGAAGAGATCCAATAGCACCGGCCAGCGCTAGTGAGAGAGTTCTGATGAATGGGGTCCCGGCTCAATCACTGGAGTCTCCGTTCCGCCGCTTCACCCGCGACGAATGGGCGCAGCTGCGCGCGGACACCCAGCTGACGCTCACGATCGATGATCTCAGGAAGCTGCAGTCGACGCACGATCCAATCTCGCTCGACGAGGTGGTCGCGATCTATCTGCCGCTGTCGCGGCTGCTCGCGCTCTACGTCGCCGCGACACAGGGATTGTTCAAGGCGACGCAGCGCTTCCTCGGCGCGACCGACGGAAAAGTTCCCTACATCATCGGGATTGCCGGGTCGGTCGCGGCCGGGAAGTCGACGACGGCGCGTGTCCTGCAGGCGCTCCTGACCCGCTGGCCGAACACGCCCAAAGTACAGCTCGTCACCACTGATGGCTTCTTGCGCCCGAATGCGGAGCTGATCCGGCAGGGCATCATGGACCGGAAAGGCTTTCCCGAGAGCTACGACGGGACGGCGGTGCTCGGCTTTCTTTCCGCGGTCAAGGCCGGGCAACACAATGTCGCAGCTCCGGTCTATTCGCATATCACCTACGATATCGTGAAGGGAGAATCGATTGTCGTTGACCGGCCGGACATTCTCATCTTCGAAGGGATCAACGTCTTATTGCCCAACCGGCTGCCCAGGGACGGCAAAGAGATACCATTCGTTTCCGACTTTTTCGACTTCGCTATTTTCCTGGACGCCGACGACGCATTGCTGGAGCAATGGTACATCGAGCGGTTCATGGGGCTCAGGACGACCGCGTTCCGCGATCCGCGCAGCTATTTCCGCCAATATGCCGACCTCGGCGATGCCGAGGCCGAGGCGACGGCGCGGTCGATCTGGCGGCGCATCAATCTGGTCAACCTGCACGAGAATATCCTGCCGACGCGGCCGCGCGCCGACCTCCTTTTGACAAAGGGCGCAAGCCACCGGATCGAAGAAGTGGCCCTGAGGAAGCTGTGAGCGCGATGCGGCGATTGGCATTCTGCCTCTGCGCGGGGCTTGTCGGCCTGTTGAGCTTTGCGCCGACGAAGGCCGCGACCTCCGAGGCCTGTCACGGCGACCCGCTCACCCACATCGAGGGGCTCGCCGCGGCCGAGGCCGCGCGCGCCGACGACCTCCTCAATGCCGATGGCCTCTTGTGGCGGATCGACAAAGCGGGCCTCGAACCCTCCCATCTTTTCGGCACGATCCATTCCACCGACGATTCCGCGCTCGAAATCGCGCGGCGGGCGGCCGAGCTGATCAAGGACGCAAAGATTGTGGCGACCGAACTCGGCGGGCCGATCGACGTTATCGAAAAGGCCAATATCACGGCGACGATGCTCGCCAAGGCGCTCGATCGCGACCATGACACGTTTGAGGGGGTCATTCCGCCAGAAGACCGCAAGTCTGTGGAGGTTTTCGTTACGACCCACGGCTATCCGGTTGAATTCGCGCACCATTTGAAGCCCTGGTTTCTCGCCATTCTGGCTGCGCTCCCCGCGTGCGAAGCCAAGCGCGAGGCGCTCGAGCTGCCCGAGGTCGACCAGTTGCTCGCCCAAACGGCGAAAGATTCGGGACTGACTGTCGTCGGGCTCGAAACGCCGCAAGGGCAGCTCGACGCCATTGCGTCGATACGCCCCGAGGTCGCGGCGTTGTTGCTCGGAGTTGCCGCCCGGCAACCGGCCATGAACGACGACCTCTACGCCACCATGCTGCAACTGTATCGGGAGAGCAGGCCCGCGGAAATCCTGCCCATTTCCGACGCTATAGGCGGGTTGAGCAAGGCAGAGCGCTCGGCCCAGGACGAATTGATGCACGTCATGCTCGTCGATCGCAACGCGGTGATGGCCGATCGCGCCGCGCCGCTCATCGCCTCCGGCGGCGCGTTCATCGCCGTTGGCGCGCTGCACCTTACCGGCAAGGACGGCCTCATCGAGCGGTTTCGCGCCGATGGTTATACAGTGACAAAAGTCTGGTGAGACTGCTTATTCCCCGTAAGGGGTCCAGATGTTCTTGACCTGGGTCGCCCGGCGCAGGAACTCGCGGCCCTCTGCCTTCGGCCAGTCGACGGCCGAATTGGAAACCCAGGTCGCCTTTAGATTGCCGGCGGAAAGCGCTTCCACTTGCGCCGCGCCGTCCGCGTCGCCGACATACCAGAGCGCGTCCACCCCGTCGTGCTCGGCAAGCGTCTTGGCGAGCGCATTCGCTTCGCCCGTGACGATGTTGACGACGCCGGTGGGGACGTCCGAAGTTTCGAGGACCGAGTAGAAGTCGGTCGCGCTCAACGAGTGGCTGGCTGACGGCACCGCGACCACGCAATTTCCCATCGCGATCGCCGGCATGACGAGCGAGACGAGGGCGAGAAGCGGCGCTTCGTCCGGGCAGACGACGCCCATCACGCCCCAGGGTTCATTCATCGCCAGCGTGACGAAAAGCGAGCGCGTTGCGTGCACCGCCCCGTCGAACTTGTCGGCATAGCCGGCATAGACGAACGCGCGTCGGATCGAAGCCTCGACCTCGGCCTCGGCCGCGCGGGCGGACGCCCCGGTCATCGCTCTCAGCCGATCGGCAAACCCGCTTGCGCGGGCGCTCAGATTCTCGGCGACGTAATAGAGCACCTGGGCGCGATTGTGCGCCGTCGCCGCGCCCCAGGACGAAGCCTTGGCCGCCGCCTCGACGGCGTTGCGGATATCCTTGCGGTTGCCAAGACCGGCGAGGCCTACCTCGCGTCCGGCGGGGTCGAGAACCGCATAGCTATAGCCGGAGTTGGGGCGCGCCTGTTTGCCGCCAATGTAAAGCTTGGCGGTCCGGTCCAGGCTCGCGCCAGCGATCGCTCTGGCAGGGAGAAGCCCGGGCGCGGCGTTGAGACGCGCCGGCTTGGCCGAGCCCGGCTTCATCTTCGGCTCGTTGGCGATGCGATACTCGAAGAGGCCCTCGCGCCCGCCCTCGCGGCCGAAGCCGCTTTCGCGATAGCCGCCGAAACCCGAGGCGGCGTCGAACATGTTGGTCGAATTGATCCAGACGACGCCGGCCTTGATGCGCGCCGCGACCTCGAGCGCGCGATTGACGTTTTCGCTCCAGACCGAAGCCGCGAGACCATAGCGAGTGTTATTGGCGAGCCCGACCGCTTCGTCGGGCGTGCGGAAGGTCGTAGCGACCAGCACCGGCCCGAAAATCTCCTCGCGCGCGAGGACAGATGCGGGCTCCACTCCGGTGACGAGCGTCGGCGGATAGAAGCAGCCTCGAGCGGGCAGCGAATCGTCGGCGCGAAAGAACTCGAGCCCCTCCTTCTCGCCTTCGCTCATCAGCCGCCTGATGCGTTCAAGCTGAGCCGGCGCGACAATCGCGCCGACGTCGGTCGACTTGTCGAGCGGATCGCCGACCCTCAGGTTCGCCATCCGCGCGCGCAGCTTGGCGTATAGCGCTTCGGCCACGCTCTCGGCGACCAGCAGCCGCGAACCGGCGCAGCAGACCTGCCCCTGATTGAACCAGATCGCGTCGACGGCGCCCTCAACCGCGCTGTCGAGGTCGGCGTCCTCGAACACGACGAACGGCGACTTGCCGCCGAGCTCGAGCGACAGCTTCTTGCCGGTGCCGGCAGTCGCCTTGCGAATCGCGCGGCCGACCTCGGTCGAGCCGGTGAAGGCGATCTTGTCCACGCCGGCATGGGCGACGAGCGCCGCGCCGGTTAAGCCATCGCCGGTGACGATGTTGACGACCCCAGGAGGCAGCCCCGCCTCGACGCAGATCGCCGCGAAGGCAAGCGCGGTCAGAGGCGTATATTCCGCCGGCTTCAGCACGACCGTGTTGCCGGCGGCGAGCGCGGGCGCAATCTTCCAGGCAAGCATCAGCAGCGGAAAATTCCACGGGATGATCTGCCCGCAGACGCCGACCGGCTTGGTTCCCGGGAACTCGCTCTCGATCAGCGAGGCCCAGCCCGCGTGATGATAGAAATGGCGGGCGACGAGCGGAATGTCGATGTCGCGCGATTCGCGGATCGGCTTGCCGTTGTCGATCGTTTCCAAGACCGCAAGAAACCGCTCCCGCTTCTGCACATGGCGGGCGAGCGCGTAGAGATGTTTCGACCGCTCGTATCCGGTGAGCGCCGCCCATTTGGCGTGAGCCTTCCGCGCGGCGGCGACCGCGGCGTCAACGTCCGTCGCAGAGCCCTGGGTTGCGCGGGCGATCCGCTCCCCGGTCGCTGGATTAAAGACGTCGAACAGGTCGTGGGGCCTAGTGAAGGCGTTGATGAAGACCCCGAAGCCGCCCGCGTGCGTTTCAAGCCAAGCTTTAACGTGTTCGCTTCCCTCGGGCGACGGACCGTAGTCCATCGTGCGCAGGATGTGCTTGATGAGGCCCATCTTTCCCTCAAGCCATCGGGTGGCGATGGGCGGCCGAATAGCGCCCGGTCGCGTAATGGTCGAGCTGGCGCTCGATGTCGGTCAAAAGACCGCTCGCGCCGATGCGAAAAAGGTCGGGCTGCATCCACGGCGCTCCGAGCTCTTCCTTCATCAGGATGAGCCAGGCGAGCGCGTCCTTGGTGGTGCGAAGGCCGCCCGCCGGCTTGAAGCCGATGTCGACGCCGGCGCGCTCGCGATAATCGCGCAGCGCGCGGACCATCACGAGGCTCACGGGCAGAGTGGCGTTGACGTCCTCCTTGCCGGTCGAGGTCTTAATGAAGTCGGCGCCCGCCTGCATCGCGACCATGCTGGCGGCATAGACGTTGCGCAGCGTCTTGAGATCCCCCGTGCCGAGAATTGCTTTCAAGTGCGCTGAGCCGCAGGCTTCGCGCATCGCCGCGACCTCGTCGTAGAGCGCGCTCCAGTCGCGGCCGAGCACGTGAGCGCGGGTGATGACGATGTCGATCTCGCCCGCGCCCTCGGCGACCGCATAGCGGATCTCGTCGAGCCGCTGCTTCAAGGGCGTGAGCCCGGCCGGAAAGCCGGTCGCGACCGAGGCGACCGGAATCCCCGAACCCTCCAGCGCCTTGACCGCGGGGGCGACCATAGTCGGATAGACGCAGACCGCGGCGACCGTGAGACCGAGGTCTGCAAGGTCGAGCGCGGCGAGAAGCTCATCGCTCAACGGGCGCCGCGCCTTGGCGCAGAGCCGGCGCACGCGCTCGGGCGTGTCGTCGCTGGAGAGCGTCGTCAGGTCGATGCAGGTCATCGCCTTCACGAGCCAGGCGGCCTGGTATTCCTTCTTGACCGAACGGCGGGTCGTCAGAGTCGCGGCACGGCGCTCGACCGCGCTCAAGTTGACGCCGACGCTCTCGAACCAATCGGGCGCGAGCGGCGCGCCCGGGTTGCGCGGGCGGTTGTGCCCGGCCAAAGTCGGGGTGGCGATTGCCTGGTCCATGGCCCCCTCCCTTTACGATCGCTTTGGGCCAACAGCGTCTCACGACCGCGCGACCGAGTTCAAGCGGGAAAGGAAGTAGGTCTATTATACGCAATAACCAAGTGTTATCTGTGAGGCCGGCCAAGCCGATTCCAAATTTAGCCTAATCCATCAAAGCCGAGCCGGCGTCCGGCCAAATCTAGCAAAGGAAAAACCTCGGATTTTCTTGGATTTCCTTTGTGGTTTCGAGCTTTTTCAAGGAGTTGCGCTGACTCCCCCGGAAAAAATCCTTTGTCTCTCCCGCCAGGGCAAAACAAACTCGGGGCCGTCGATCTCGCGCCTCTCCATGAGCGGCACTATAGCACGGACTTTCGGTTTTCAGAAGAATTTATTCGCGGGCGAGGGTTTCCGGCTCAGCAAGCGTCCAATGCCGCAGCCCGGGGATCGTGCGGAACTGGAGCGCGGTCTCCGGCGTGTTTATCGTTCATGGCGAGCATCGCGACATCGGTGCGATTTTTCGCGTTCAACTTTCTCATCACGTTGCGCACGTGGACTTTCACCGTGCTTAAACACATATTCAATTCGTTGGCTATGATCTTGTTCGATTTGCCTTGCTGAATCGCTCGCACGACTGAAAGTTCACGGCCGGTGAGGATATCGAGGCGCGAGAGCGCCGCCGATTCCGGGAGGCCGGATTGGTCTGACACCAGCAGACAGTCCGGCGGCACATAGGTTCCGCCGGCCAGAACAAAACGCATCACCTCGATAGCAATTTCAAATCCCATCGTCGCCGGAATATATCCCTTGGCGCCGTGATGGATGGCGGCGCGGGCCAAACTCGCGTCATTCGCGGAGGCAAGAGCGATAACCGGGCGCCCTCCTGCAAATTCCGACAGGTCCTTCAGCGCGTTCGCGCATTCCTCGCCGGTAGCTTCTATCAAAGAAAGGACGACCAACTCAGCCGACGCATCCTGAAGCTGGGCTCCCAGTTCCGACAATGTCGAATACGTGACGACCGGGACCGATAACGCCGACTGCAGGCTACGGCGAATGCATTCCCGCAAGAACGGGCGGCTTTCAACAACCGCAACAACCGGATCAGGTTTTGCCGGGTCTGCTCGATGGGCGCGGTAGTCCTCAAGAGCTCGGGAGATCGTCAACAGCAGCGCCCTCGGACTAAAACAATTGCTCGGTGCGTCAGCGCTGAATGAACTGACAACTGCCACCCTGCGGGGGCGGCGTCCACGGACCTCAGATGACCTGGTGGAGAACAGCGTCAACTTAAGGTCATGATCATGTCCTTAAGCGATGTGGAATACGGTGTCCAGAGGAAATGCGCAGACCTAAAGTGGTAGTTCCGAATCTCTTTGGATCTTATTAGGTAGACTTACCTATAAGTACGGCGAAAAAGCGAGCAGACTAGTCAAGGTGGTCCAGCGTTCACCTGAAATCGTCGATGCCTCCCCGAAGGAATCGCCGCACCGGACACGAAGGTGTGCTCAAGCGGCCGTTTCCCGAAGCCAAGAGGGATGAGGTGAGGCGAACTTGCGGATTCCCTCGATACCTCGATTGGTGCGATGCGCCGCTCGCAAGTTGCTGCAATCGCCGCGGACGCACGCCGCTCAGATTTGCGAGGAAGCCGTTCCACATCCGCACGGGGGCGATCTAACCCAACGCCCTCTCGCGTCGGGTAGCTCCATCCCACGGCAGCGGGAGTGAAAGAACGCCGTGTTGCTGGCCGGAGCCGAGAGCACTACCGGCGACGTTAATGTTGGCCCCAGCTTGAACCTGGCTCAGCTGTCGATAACTCGATAATCCGATAAGTGTCGGCCCCGCCCCTAAAGGCGATCTTTCGCGCCAATTCTCGGACTTCCTCCATTGGTCCAACCCAATAAAGCGTTTCGACGTCGTAACCCCCGCGTTGGAAAACGACCTCGCAACTCCGCGGGTCTCTATTGCAGTATTGACGAGCAAACATCGAATTTACACCGGCATGAGGTGAGAATCAAGGCTCCCTTGCTGATCCATCTATCTCCTCAATTGTCTTTTTGTTCCATTAACAGAATTGGGGGGGCGTCCCGTGGCGGCCGCAAATTCCGATGAGCGCGCCTCAAGCTACCGCGCGCTGCGCCATCGGTCTTTGCGTACTTTTGCCTATTGGGCGAGCTCGAAATCCCTCACGCCACCGCGTCCGACGATCGCCTCGAATGCCGCCCGCACCCGCTTGCGCGCCTCGTCCAGCGCGGCGGTGAACGCGTCGAAATCGGGAAAGCCGCTCGCCGCGGCGATGCGGCGCTTGACGCCGGCGGCGGCTTTCAAGGGATCGAAAGGGCCGCTGGTCGAAAGGCGCATGAACTGGGTCGCGTCGGTGTAAAGCCGATGAGCGTCGACGAGCGTCTCGGCCTCGTCAGCGGTGATCAACCCGACGGCGCTCGCCTTTTCGAGCGCCTTGCGCGTGGAACCATCGAGGATGCCCGGGCGCTTGTGGGCGAAGGCCAACTCCAGATATTGGGCGATGAATTCGATGTCGATGAGCCCGCCTGCGACCAGTTTCAGGTCCCAGACATCCCTGTCGCCCTTCTCAGTCGCGATGAGCTTGCGCATCGCGCCGGCGTCGCGGGCGACAATCGCCGGTTCACGCTTGCGGGTCAGCGTCTTGCGCACCGTCTCGGCGACCTCCGTCGTCAGGCTGGCGTCGCCGGCGACGACGCGGGCGCGCGTCAGCGCCATGTGCTCCCAGGTCTCCGCCTCCTTGAGCTGATAGAGCTTGAACGAGGAGAACTGGGTCGCGAGCGGCCCCTGGCGCCCGGAGGGCCTGAGCCGCATGTCGACGTCGTAAAGGCGCCCGGCCTTAGTCGGCGCGGTCAAGGCGGCAATGAGCCGCTGCGTCAGCCGCGCATAATAGAGCGACGGGCCGAGCCGCTTGGGGCCGCTCGAACTCGCCGGCGTCGGCGGGAAAGTCGTAGATCAGGATGAGGTCGAGATCGGAGGAGGCGGTCATCTCGCGCGAGCCGAGCTTGCCGAGCGCGACCATCGCGACCCGGCCGCCGGCCACGCGGCCATGCTCGGCCGCGAACGCCCCCGTAACCCGCTCGAGCATCGCGGCGATTAGCCCTTGCGCAAGGGCGCTATAGGCGCGCCCGGCCCGATCGGGGTCGAGGCGCCCCGAGAGCAGATTGAGGCCGATGTGAAACATCTCCTCGGCGGCGAAATCGCGGGCGCGGTTGAGCGCCTCCTCGTAGGTCGGCGCCTGGGCGACAAAGGCCTCGATGCGCTGGCCCATCCTGTCGTCGTCGAAGCTCGCCTCGAGATCGACGCCGCGCGACGGATCGATCGCAGCGTCGAGCACATGGGGCCGGGTTGCGATCACCTGCGCGAGCCGCGGGGCGCTCCCGAGCACGTCGCCGAACAATTCGCGCAAAGCTGCGTTGGAGCGCAGGATCGACATGAGTTCGACGCTCGCGGGCATCCGCGCCAGGGCTTCGTCGAAGGCGCCGAGCGCGGCGTCGGGGTCGCCCGAGCCGGCGAAGGCTTCGAGCAGCGCCGGCGTCAATTCGGTCAGCACCTCCCTCGCCCGCGGGCTGCGGACCGCCGCGCGGCGGCCGAAATGCCAGCCGCGAACGGTCTCCGCCGCCGCCTCCGGCCGCTGAAATCCGAGCGCGCGCAAGGTCGCGAGCGTCTCTGGATCGTCGGCGACGCCGGTGAAGACGAGATTGCCGGAAGCGGCGCTGAGCGCCGGCGCGTCCTCGAACAGCCGGGCGTAGTGATGTTCGACCCGGGTCAAATGGCGCGTGACGTCCCTGGCGAAACTGTCGAATCGCGCATAGCCGCAGAACCTGGCGAAGCGGGCGAGCGCCGCCGGCTCGAACGGCAGCCGCTGCGTCTGCTCATCGCGAACCATCTGCAACCGATGCTCCACCCGGCGCAGGAAGACATAAGACCGGCTGAGGTCGTCGACCGCCTCGGCGCTGACCCATTTGTCGGCGTGAAGACGCTCGAGCATGTCGAGGGTGCGAGCCCCGCGCATCTGGGGACGTCGGCCGCCAAAGATGAGCTGCTGGGTCTGGACGAAGAACTCGATCTCGCGGATGCCGCCGCGCCCGAGCTTGATGTCATGGCCGGGAACGACGACCCGCTCGTGGCCGCGCACGGCGTGGATCTGGCGCTTCATCGCGTGAATGTCGGCGATCGCCGCATAGTCGAAATACTTGCGCCAGATGAACGGCGCGAGGTCGGCGAGGAAGCGCTCGCCGAGCTCGAGGTCGCCCGCCGCCGGGCGCGCCTTGATGAGCGCGGCGCGCTCCCAGTTCTGGCCGACGGTCTCATAATAGGAATAGGCGCTCAAGGTCGAGAGCGCGACCGGGGTCGAGGCGGGATCGGGCCGCAAGCGAAGGTCGACGCGGAGCACATAGCCGTCGCTCGTCCGCTCTTGCATGAGGCGCGCCAGCGCCTTGGTCATGCGCACGAACAGCGGCCCCGGCTCGACGCCCGGCGGAATCGAGGCCGCCGCGGGGTCGTAGAGGACGATGAGATCGACGTCGCTCGAATAGTTGAGCTCGCGCGCGCCGTGCTTGCCGAGCGCCAGCACCACCACACCGGAACCGCTTTGCGGATCGGGCGCGTCAGGGTCGAGCGCCAGAAGTCCGGCGCGGGCGTGTTTGCGCAAGAGGTGCGCGAGCGCCGCGCCGACGGCGGCGTCGGCGAAGCGGGTCAGCGCCTCGGTCGCCGCGACGACGTCCCAGACGCCGCCGATGTCGGCCAGCGCGATCAGGAGCGCGGAATCGCGCTTGGCCCGGCGCAGCGCCCGCATCAGATCCGCCTCGTCCTCATCGCGGCGCATGGCCAGCGCCCGAACGAGGGCGTCGAGCGATTCGCCGGGCGGGCTCCTCAAGAGTCGAATGAGCCGCGCCGGGTCCTCTTTGATGAGCGTCCAAAGGTAGGGCGAATGATCGGCGACGCCGAGCAGCACGTCGCGGGTCTTGCCGCGCTCGAGCTCGGGGGCGAGGTCGGCCGCGCCCGGCATTTCGGCGAGCGCAGCGAAGCGGCGGCGCGCTTCGGCCGGCGCGCTGAGCCGGGGCGCGTCGATCAGGCTTTCAGCGAGCGTTGCGGTCATTCATGACCAGGTCGGCCGGCGCAGGCGCCAAGGCGGGCGTGTCCGTCGCGGGGAGGGTGAGGCGGACGCGAAGTCCGGGCTCGTTGTCCTCGAGCTCGACCGAGCCGCCGTGCATGCGCGCGACCGCGGCGGCGAGCGAAAGGCCCAAGCCCGAGCCGGGCCGCGAGCGCGAACCTTCGAGCCGGACAAACCGATCGAGAACCCGCGCGCGGTCGCCAGGCGCGACGCCCGGACCGCGGTCGGCGATCGTGAGCACGACGGATCCGCCGATTCGCTCAGCCGCAATGACGACGTCGGGTTTCGCCTCCGCTTCGGCCGATCCTCGATTCGGCGCGCCGTATTTGAGCGCGTTGTCCAGCAGATTGGCGATCGCCTGACCGATGAGCTCGCGATTGCCCCTGACGGTGAGGGGATCCTCGAGGCGGACGGTCAGCGCGACGCCTTCTTCCTCGGCGATCGGCTCGTAAAGTTCGGCGACGCTTCGCGCCGCTTCGCCGACGTCGAAGAGCTGAAGCGGGCCGACGTCGCCGCCGGCCTCGGCGCGTGCAATTAACAAGAGCGCGTTGAAAATCTTGATCAGCGCGTCCGATTCCTCGATGGTTTTCTCGAGCGCGAGGCGATAGGACGCGGCGTCGCCGTCGAAGGCGAGCGCCGCCTCGGCATGATTGCGCAGGCGGGTGAGCGGAGTGCGCAGGTCATGCGCGATGTTGTCGGAAACCTCGCGCAGACCTGCCATGAGCTCGGCGATTCGCCCCAGCATCTCGTTGAGGCCTTCCGCCAGCCGGTCCAGTTCGTCGCCGGAGCCCGACACCGGCAGGCGGCGCGTGAGGTCGCCGGCCATAATGCCGCGCGCCGAGGTGTTCATGTCGTCAATGCGCTGCAACACCCGCCGGGCCACGAACAGCGCCCCGAGCGCGCCGAGGGCGGCGAAAAAGATCAGCGAAACCGCGAGCGCGCGCACCATCACCGCGCCGATGCGGGCCCGGTCGCCGAGGTCATGCCCGATCAGGAGCCGGAAGCCGCCCGGCAGCACATAGAACTCCGACCAACGCCTGCCGGCTGCGGCCGCCGCTCATACTGCCGCGGTAGACGATCGGCAGAAAACCCGGGTGCAACAGCACTTCTTCGGGAATCTGCTGGACGTTGCCGGCGAGCGGCTCGCCGATAGGGTTCGTCAGCAGGTAGAGCGACGCGCCGGGCTCGCGCTTGCGCGCCTCGATGATGGCTCCGAGTGCGCCTACGCCCGCCGTGTTGAAAGTGTCGATCAGGCCCTTTGCCTCGACGTCGACGGTCTGCGCGATCTCCCTGTCGACGACCGAGACGACCTGCCAGGCGATGGCCGTCACTACGATGCCGGCGCCGAGGGCGCTCAAAAGCAGGATCGCCAGCGCGAGGCGGAAGGCGGTGGCGCGAAAGAGCTTACCGAGCGCCGTCACGAATTATATAACCGGCGCCGCGGACGGTGTTGAGCAGCGGCGCGTCGAAATCGCGATCGATCTTGGCCCTCAGGCGCGACACGTGGACATCGATCACGTTGGTCTGCGGATCGAAATGATAGTCCCAAACGTGTTCGAGCAGCATCGTTCGGGTGACCACCTTGCCGGCGTTCTGCATCAGATATTCGAGCAGCCGGAATTCACGCGGCTGGAGGACGATCTCCTCTCCGCGGCGCGTGACCTTGTGCGACAGCCGGTCAAGCGTCAAATCGGCGACCCTGAGCACCGTCTCCTCCGGCGCGCCCTTGGGGCGGCGGCGCGCCAGCGCCTCGACCCGGGCCAGAAGCTCGGAGAATGCGTAAGGCTTTGACAGATAGTCGTCGCCGCCGGCGCGCAGGCCCTTGACCCGGTCGTCGACCTGGCCGAGCGCGGACAGGATGAGGACCGGCGTCTCGTTGTTCTGGCTGCGCAGCGAGCCGACCAGAGTGAGGCCGTCCATTTTCGGCAACATGCGATCGACGACGGCGACGTCATAAGCGCCTTCGAGCGCCAGATCGTATCCAGTCACGCCGTCATTGGCCTGATCGGCGACATGCCCAGCCTCGCGGAACGCCTTGGCGAGGTACGCGGCCGCATCGCGGTCGTCTTCGATGATGAGGATGCGCATGTCGGACATATAGCGAATCCGGGCGCTTAAGGCCAAAAAAGGAATGGCGGCAGGTCCTCGGGGGGCTTGATAAGGACCTGCCGCCACCTTGTCGGGGTCGCGCGGGCGGGGATATGTGCGACCGCCGACTTGGACGGAAAGGCGCGCTATGCGCGGGCCGGGGACATGCCCATGAACCCTTCCGTCCATTTCATGTCGGCGTTCCGCGTCGCCGCGGGACGCCGAGTATCAGGATGCGCGGGTGGGCAGCGTGAGATAACGCTCGCCGTCGCCCGACTTGACGCGCAGCAGAACCGACTTCTTGCCGTCCGACTTGGCCGCGTCGATCGCGTCGGCGACCTCCGACGGCCGGCTCACCGACTTGCCCGCGACCTCGAGGATCACGTCGCCATCCTTGAGGCCCTTCTCCGCCGCGGCGCCGTCCGGGTCGACGTCGCTGACCAGGACGCCGTCCTCTCCGTGCCTAGAGTGCAGCGTCAGCCCGAGCTTGGCGAACACCGAAGGGCCGCTGCTGTTGCTGTCGGAATTGTGCGTTTCCGCGCTCGCCGTCTTGTCCGCCGGCATGGTTCCGAGCGTCACGTCGATGGTCATCGGCGAGCCGTTGCGGACGATCGTGAGCTTGGCGGTCTTTTTCGGGCCGAGCGCGGCGATCCGGCGGGCGAGATCGTGCGGATCGGAAACCGCGTCACCGTCGACTGCGGTGATGACGTCGCCGCTCTTGACGCCCGCGGCGGCGGCCGGCGAATCCTTCTGCGCCTCGGCGACCAGCGCGCCCGACTCGCCCTTGAGGCCGAGGTTGTCCGCGAGATCCGGAGTAACGTTCTGAATCTGCACGCCGATCCAGCCGCGCGTCACCGCCCCGCTGTCCTTGAGCTGCTGGACGACATTCTTGACCACGTCGCTCGCGATGGCGAAGCCGATGCCGACGCTGCCGCCCGACGGCGAAAAGATCGCGGTGTTGACGCCGACCACTTCGCCTTCGGCGTTGAAGGTCGGGCCGCCGGAATTGCCGTGATTGACCGGCGCGTCAATCTGCAGGAAGTCGTCGTACGGCCCGGAGCCGATGTCGCGCCCCCGCGCCGAGACGATGCCCGCGGTCACGGTGCCGCCGAGGCCGAAGGGGTTGCCAACCGCGATCACCCAATCGCCGACGCGCGGCGCTTGGGCTGCGAAGCTCACATAGGGGAAGTCGGCGCCTTGGGCCTTCAACAGCGCGAGGTCGGTCTTGCTGTCGACGCCGATCACCTTGGCGGGCATCGACTTGCCGTCGGAGGTGGTGATGGTCACCTCCGTGGCGTGATCGACGACATGGTCATTGGTGACGATGTAGCCGTCGGACGAGATGAAGAATCCGGACCCCTGCGCCTGAGCGAAATGATGGCGCGGCATGCGGTCGCCGTCGTTGTTGTTGTCGTCAGGCATGCCGAAGCGGCGGAAGAAATGATAGAAGGGGCTGTTTTTCGGAATATCCGGCAGTCCCGGCATCCCCTGCGAGTCTTCATCATCGACCGAGTCGGCGTCCGCCAGCTTGACCTTTACGGAAACGACGGCGGGCCTGACCCGGTCGACCACGTCGGCGAACGATGCGGGGCCGGCGGCCGGCTGCGCGGTCGTTGCGGCGGCGGAGACCGGAATGACCGAAGTCTCAAACGCCACGCCGCCGACGGCGGCCAGCGCGACGGCGCCGAGAAGCGCAGCACGAAGGGAATACGAGGGACGATCAAAAGTCATAGGAGCTCCCGCTGTTCCAATGGCATAGCTGCGAACCGCCAGCCTCGGAGCGGAGAATGCGCCGCGTCGCCTAAACGGGCGATGGCGCGAACATGAAAGGTTGGTAATGCGGGCGCGAGCCCGGCTACGGGGCAGGCGCCATCGGCGCGGGCGCGGCGTGCGACTTTTCCTTCTCCGCGGAGCGGGGAAGGTGGCCCGAAGGGCCGGATGGTGTGCGGACGGAAGGGCTCGCTGTATGCAAGTTAGCCGTGAAGGTCGCGCAACCCGGCGTTGCGGCAGCGGCCCACACCCCTTCCGGCCTTTGGCCACCTTCCCCAGCGCAGCTGGGGAAGGGAAGCGCCGCGCCGGTTAGGCTTCGGCGGTCGTTGACTTCGGCTTCAGGACCTGGCGGCCCCGATACATGCCGCTCTTGAGGTCGATATGGTGCGGGCGGCGCAGCTCGCCCGAATCCTTGTCCTCGACATAGGTGGGCGCTTTAAGCGCGTCAGCGGAGCGGCGCATGCCGCGGCGCGAGGGCGAGGTTTTGCGTCTGGGGACGGCCATGAGAGCGAACTCCGGTCGGAAAACGGGCGCGCGCGCAGGGCGCGCGGGAATGAGAAGGCGCGGCTCTTACACGCAATCGGTCTCGAGCGCCAGTCCCTCGACGCGCGCCTTCAGGCCGACCCCTCAGTCTCGAACGCGGCGAGGGCGATCGCCTCCCGCGGTCCGCGATTCGCCCATAAGACGAACTGGAACGCCTGGAAATAGGTCTCGCACGCGTTGACGGCCGCGTTCACCACCGCGCCGCATTGCGCGTCGCTGGCCACGGCGCCGCCGGCCAGGCACAGGGAGTGGCGAAACATCACGAGGTCCTGCTGGGTCCACAGGTCGAAATGGCCGAGCCACAACTGTTCGTTGATCAATTGGGTCAGTTCGCCGATCGCCGCGCGTTTGTGCGGCGGCGTCTTGAGGTCGAACGAACAGCTGACATGGAGGGATTCGAGTTCCTCGAGCCAGGTGAAGGCGACGTCGTAATTGGCGACCCGTCCCGCGACCAGTATCGAAATCTCGTCGACCTGCGCCCGATCGAATTCCCAGTCGTTGACGGCGGCCAGACGCTCGACGACGTCGACGGGATGCTCGGGACGGTCGTCGGGACGGCTTTCGCTAAGGGTCATCAGAGGTCCTTCGGCAGGGGATTCAGGCGGACGCAAGCGCGAGAACGCCGCCTCGACCGAAGACGTCGGGCGGCGCGCCGCAACCTTGCTGATTCGTGACCGTCCGTAAACCGAGCCGTCCGATCCGTCCACAGAATCTGCGAACTGAATCAATGTCCTGCTAGAGGAAAGCGAGTCCAATCAAGGCTTTGGCTCGGCAAGCCTCGCCTCGAGCGCCGCGACGCGTGCGGCGAGCTTCTCGTTATCGTCCCGCGCCCGCGCCGCCATCTCCTTGACGGCCTCGAATTCCTCGCGGCTCACGATATCCATGCCCGACATCATCCGCTCCATCTGCGTTTTGGCGAAGGTCTGAGCCTCGCGCCGGGCCCCGTCGGCAAGGCCGGCGGCGTCGGTCATGAGGCGGGAGAGATCGTCGAAGAAGCGGCTCTGGGTCTGCGGCATGGCTTAGGCTCCGGCGGCGGCGCCCGCGAAGCATGCGGGCTCGAGGCTTTATCTGGCGCTGGCGGCTTCGGGGCGCAAGTGCGGCCGGTCCAAAGCCAACTTTCCCGTTGCCCCTCCCGCCGATCTCGCCCAGCATCGGCCCCCCGTGGTCCGAGGTCCATCGCCATGCGTATCCAAGCCGCAGTTCTTCGCCAATCTGGCCTGCCGCCGCCCTACGCGATGTCAAAGCCGCTCGAAATCGCTGAACTCGACCTTAGCTCCCCTGGGCGCGGCGAAGTGCTGGTTGCAATCAAGGCGGCCGGGCTCTGCCATTCGGACCTCTCGGTGATCGACGGTTCGCGGCCAAGGCCCGTCCCGATGGCGCTCGGCCACGAAGCGGCGGGGGTGGTCGAGGAGGTTGGCGAAGGCGTGACCGACCTCAAAGCCGGGGATCACGTCGTCTTGGTGTTCGTGCCGAGCTGCGGCCGCTGCGGCCCTTGCGCGGCCGGACGGCCGGCGCTGTGCGAGCCGGCGGCCAAGGCCAACGCCGCCGGAACGCTCCTTTCCGGCGAACGGCGGCTTTCGTTCAAGGCCGAGCCGATCAACCACCTTCTCGGCGTCTCGGCCTTCGCGGATCATGCGGTGGTGGCGCGCGAATCGTGCGTGAAGATCGACCCCGACCTGCCGCTCGAGCTTGCCGCCCTGTTCGGCTGCGCGGTGCTGACCGGCGTCGGCGCGGTCGTCAACACGGCGAAAGTCGAGCCCGGGCAATCGGTCGCGGTGGTGGGCCTAGGCGGCGTGGGCTTGAGCGTCGTCCTCGGCGCGAAGCTCGCCGGCGCGCGCCAGATCGTCGCCGTCGATCTCTCGGACGACAAGCTCGCCTTCGCCTTGAAGCTCGGCGCCACCCACGCGGTCAACGCCCGATCGAACGACGCCGTCGGCGAGATCAGACGCTTGGCCGGCAACGGCGTCGACGTCGCCTTCGAGATGGCCGGCGCTGTTCCGGCGCTCGAACTCGCCTATGCGGCGACCGCCCGCGGCGGCGCGACAGTGACTGCGGGCCTGCCCCATCCGGACAAGCGCATGAGCCTTTCGCCGCTCACGCTGGTCGCCGAGGAGCGGACGCTCAAAGGCTCCTATGTCGGCTCGGCTGCTCCCCAGCGCGACGTGCCGCGGATGATCGCCCTCTTCCGCGCCGGCCGCCTGCCGGTCGACCAGCTGCTCACCCATCGCCTGAAGCTCGACGACATCAACGAGGGCTTCGACCGGCTCCGCGAGGGGATCGGGGTGAGGCAGGTCATCGTGTTCGACTAAAGGACGCAATCGGCCGGTCTTAAGCAAATCGTCCGGGAGCCTGCAACCTGACCTGGGGCGAAACCCCAAGAGGAACGCCCGGGCGGGAAGCGGACAAGGCTCAGTCATTTCGCGAAGCGTGGAGTCCACCTTGAGCGGACGTCCGAGGCGGCCTCCATACGTGTTCCTTGGGTGAGGATGGATCTCTTTAGTACGACCCGAAAGTCGCTGATCCCCGACCGCTGGAACGTTCACCGATCTTGACGGCAATTTACCTTTCGCCGTCAGAATCTCAAAGATTTTGAATCAAGTGCGCACCATCTCGCGTAGGCATAGATTCCGAAAGCTAGCGTTGGAAGCAGCTTATCGCTCTCTGGCATGTTTATCATGACGAAGCAGACGGCAAGATACGACAATGAAAGTAGGCTGAGGGCTAAAATTACGGGTTCCCGCTCCCTCTGGCTCCAAAAGACGCCCAATATACTCACAGCGAGAATTGCAAAGAAGTCAATCGATCCGCCTGGCCAATCCGTCCAATAGCGATTGTCAAGTATCGGCCAAGGGATACGGCCAGTGAAGAGCGCCGCGGCGTTGAAAAGGTAGTAATCAATTGTCGCGCGAGGCCAAAGAAGCATGTTTGCCATAGTGCCGCCCAGAACTATGGCGCTAGGTGGATAGCCTGATGGAAGGCCGGGATAAGTGCCAGAAACCCAAAGGGCCCTGCGTAACTCATGGTCGATGAAAAGGGAAAGAAGAACCATGGCGAATCCTATTGCGCAGATGTCACCGGCACGCTTCCATGACCTTTGCGGTTCCGTCAGAGTACGAAGGACGATCCACACAGGGACAAATATAGCCGTTTCTTTGGTGAAGACCATCGCTATAAAGATGACCCCTACCGCAGCAAATTGGCGTCTGCCTCGCCAGCCTAACGCATCCACGGTGAACAGAAGAAGCCAGAGGATCGCCTCCAGATTGGTCCATGGAAACCACCACCAATTTAGCAACAGCATCGGCACGGTTGCCGTAAGTAACAGGCCAATCAAAGATCGTCCGATGGTAAGTCCTAACGAACGGAAGAGGATCGCGGTGGAAAAAGTCATCGTGATAAAGCTCCAGAACATAAAGTTCTGGTAGGCCTCGTCATAGCTCCAGCGTGCGATACGCTGGACGAGAGCTATGATCAAGGGGGCTAAGACCCGGTTCTGATCAGCGAGCCATGGAGCATGACCCTCAAGCACTTGATTCTGGTAGGCGTAAAGTTCGGAGATGTGCCCAGAATACCAAGCCGCCCAATGCAAGTACTCAGCGACACCGAGGACATAGGCAAAGAAAACATACACGATGAGCGCGCTGTGACGGCACCACGAGCCAGCTAGTTCATCAAACTCGGCTTTTCGATATTCCAAGATAAATACCCTACTATGGTAGCAAGACTTTTATTCGTTCGGTCAACCGCCGGGCCTTCGTCTCGCTAACCGGCCTGCGACATCAAGCGGTGAACTTCCGGTTCGGGTCGGGAGCAGCGGTTCCCGATTTCACCTAACTTATCGATTTTGCCCGCGTGCAAGTTTTTTCGACAATTTGTTTCTGAATTGCGGAATCAGCGTTACACTCGCGGTTTCGCCGTCGAGGAAGCCCAATGTCCGCCCCAGCCGCCAAGCCCGTTCGCTCTTCCGCCGAGGCGCACGCGCGCGCCCGGCGCATCTTCGCCCGCATGCTCGGCGGGCAGTCGATCCGCGCCATCGCCGCAGCGGAGAGGCTCAGCGTCCGCCGGGTGCAGCAGATTGTTCGCCATCAGCTTGAGCGCCGCAACGCCAATCCCGCCGACGACTATGCGCTCCTGCAGATCGCGCGGCTCGAGCGCGCGCTCGACCTCATCGGCGCCCAGATCGACGCTGGCAAGCCAGCGGCCGCGCACGCCTTCGTCCGCATCCTTGACCATCTGAACCGCTTGGCGCCGGAACGGCTTCGTCTAAAGGCCACAGCCTTGAGGGTCGGCGATGAGACCGACAAGATGGCCGAGCGGCTTGATCGGCTCGACGCGGCGCGCGAGGCGCTCGCCTCGAGGGACGTCGAGGGCGGCCTGCGAAGGCGCGAAGACGCGGCGCAACCAAATCGCGCCGAAGCCCTTGACAACAAAGGAACCGGCGAAACGGCCGGTTTCGCGCCTTCAATCATTTCAGAGGCTTAGGCACCACCGGGCGAAAGGCTTCGTTTCGCCTACGTTTCGCGCCTGCCCGCCTTAGCCGCCCAAGAGACCCTTCACGATCGCGCTCGCCTTGGCGAAGTCCATTTGGCCGGGGTGGGCCGCCTTGAGAGCGTTGACGACCTTGCCCATGTCTCTCACGCTCGCCGCGCCGGTCAACGCGATGGCGGCCTTGGCGGCGGCAATCACCGCGGCCTCGTCCATCTGCTTGGGCAGGAATTCGTTGATGACCGCGATCTCGGCGTTCTCCTGCTTTGCGAGCTCGACGCGACCGGCCTCGGCGTAGATCGCCGCCGATTCCTGGCGGGATTTCGCCATCTTGGTCAGGAGCGCGAGCTCGTCGGCGCGGCTGACGATCTTGCCCGAGCCGCGCGCCTCGATCTCGCGCTCTTTCAGCGCCGCCATGATGAGGCGCAGGGCGCCGACGCGAACCTTGTCGCCTCCCTTCATCGCCTCTTTCATCAGTTGGGCCACGGCGTCGCGCAACGGCGCTGAATCCGGCATGGGTCTCCTCGATCGTTCGATTTTACGCGCGCGGCTTGACGCGCAGCGTGGGCGGCGCTTAAGCACAGCCGCATGTCAAGCGCAACTCGCGCAAACCCCTCCGACGCCGCGCACGATCAGTCGCTCGGGTGGCGCCCGCGCGTCGCGACCGGCGTCATCGTGCTCGCCGACGGCGCGGTGATCGAGGGCTTCGGGGTCGGCGCAACCGGCTCGGCGGCCGGCGAAGTCTGCTTCAACACGGCGATGACCGGCTACGAGGAAATCCTAACCGACCCCTCCTACGCCGCCCAGATCGTCACGTTCACTTTTCCCCATATCGGGGTCGTCGGCGTAAACGACGAGGACATCGAGGTCGTCAACGCCGCCGGCTCGGCCGCGGTCGGCGCGATCATGCGCGCCGACGTCTCCGCGCCGTCGAATTTTCGCGCCAAGGCGCGGCTCGACGGCTGGCTCAAGGCGCGCGGTATCATTGGCGTGACCGGGGTCGACACGCGCGCGCTGACGACCCTCATTCGCAAGCACGGCATGCCGAACGCCGTCATCGCCCATGCGCCCGACGGCGCTTTCGAACTCGACGCCCTGCGCGCCGAGGCGGCGCGCTGGCCCGGCATCGACGGCATGGACCTGGTTCCGGCGGTGGGATCGACCCAGCGCTACGAGTGGGACCAGACCAGCTGGAGCCTGGAAGGGGGCTATGGCCAGCGGCAGACGACGCGCTTTCACGTGGTCGCGATCGATTATGGGACCAAGCGCAACATCCTCAGAACTCCTCAACGACTGCGACTGCGCGGTGACGGTGGTCCCGGCGACCGCGAGCGCCGAGAACATCCTGGCGCTCAACCCCGACGGGGTCGTGCTGAGCAACGGACCCGGCGACCCGGCGGCCACCGGCGAATACGCCGTGCCGACGATCAAGGCGCTGCTCGAGGCGAAAACGCCGCTATTCGGCATTTGTCTCGGCCATCAGCTCTTGGGGCTCGCGGTCGGCGCGCGCACCGTCAAAATGGCGCAGGGCCATCACGGCGCCAATCATCCGGTGAAGGACTTCACGACCGGCAAGGTCGAGATCGTGTCGATGAACCACGGCTTCGCCGTCGATCGCGCGACCTTGCCCGCCAATGTTGAAGAGACGCATGTGTCGCTGTTCGACGGTTCGAATTGCGGCATTGCGCTCGCCGACCGTCCGGCTTTCTCGGTGCAATATCACCCCGAGGCATCGCCCGGGCCGCGCGACAGCCACTATCTTTTCCGCCGCTTCGTCGATTTGATCGCCGCCGCGAAGGCTGCCGGAGCGCCGCGGGCGGCCTAAGGTCCCGAACGCCCGCGCGCATCGCTGATTGGGGCGTAGGTGAATTCCTGCACCCCGACGTCGACGACCACGTCGCCCTTAACCCGGGCGTTGACCGCCCTTGCCAGCGTCTTGCTCATCTTGGCGAGATCGAACCGGTCGAGGTGGTCGAAGTCGATCGTATCGTCGTTGTAGACGTAGCGAAACGCTTCGTCGACGAGGATCGAGTCCGGCGCCATCGCCGCGGTTCTGAGCGCGCTCAAGTCGACCGTGTAGCTGAGCAGCATCACCGCGTAACCCTTGATCACGCCGTCCTTGATGCGCGGGACGTTGATCTCGTGGGTCTTGCGCGCCTCGGTCGCCCTGCCGGCCCCGGCGGCCGAGTGGGCTTCGCGCAGCGCGAGAACCTTGTCGGTTCCAACCTCCGCGGCGATGGCGGCGGCCGTGGCCGCGAGCCCGATGACCACCGCCCTGATCATTCCCGCGCCCGTCTCCAGGCGAGCGCGGTATAGGTTCCGTCGGACTGGCCGTCCTGAATGGCGCGGGCGATGATCTCCGAGACCGCCGCGCAGGCCTTGAGCTTGACCGCGAGCGTCCTGCGATTGACCTCGAGCTTGGCGTGCAGATCGGCCAGCGCCTCCCGCAACGGGCCGGCGGCGGTCGCCCGGTCGAGCGCCGGGATGAGGCGGTTGAGCTCGAGCAAGCCCTGGTTCTTGTGCAGACTGTACGCCTCGTACTGGGCCGGCCCGAGCTTCTCGAGGTCTCGGTTTTCGGCTTCGATGGTCGCGATCAGGCGTTCGACGATCGGGAGCGCCGCAGCGGCCGCTGCCGATTGGGCTCGCCGGTGCGGTTGGGTCATGTCCGCTTGCGTCCGGCGAACAGGACCGCGCCGTTCCCAAGTTCGGCTCCGACGGGGGCGGAGAGAATGTTGGCGCTCATTTGCGCCGCGCCGCCGGCGGCCTTGGCCGCTTCGCCCGGATGCGCCGACCCGCTGCGCGGCGCAAGCTCGTGGGTGGCGAACAGGCGCCTAGCGAGGCCGAGCTTGCCAGATTTGGCGATCTGGAGAGACACCTGCTCGGCGAGCATCGATCGCCACATGTCGCCCGCCGTTCCCTCGGCCGAAGACGGCGCTCGCGTCCTTCGGCAAGATCTCGCCGACGAACGAGCTCAGCATCATCGACTCGAATTGGGTTTTGGCCTCGCCGAGCTTGTCGGGACCGCCGGGGATCTCGGCCAGGCGCGAGCGGGCGTCGGCTGCGTTGGCGAACGGCGCGGGGAGTGCTGGCGGAGAGCTCGCCGCGCGCTTGAGGTCGGCGGAAAAGTCGGCTCCCGGCGCGTTCGAGCCCGCTAACGCGCTGAGGCGCTGGGCGGCGAGGCTGGCGCGGGACGGATCGGCCGCGCTGAGAACCTCCATGACGACATCGGTGCGAGAATTGAAAGCCATGGGCGCCGTCATTGGGTGCGAGGGACGAGCCAGCGTCCGCCTTGAGCCTTATGTCGAGCTTGCGCCCCGGCGGGCGATCGCCCGCTCGATGAGCTCGGCCAGCTCCTTGCGCTCCTTGTGACGCCGATGGTCGAGGGCCGCGTTTTCGAGCGCGAGCTCGGCAAGCTTCGCGCGGGTCCCCTGCGCGAGCGCGCTCAAACGCGCCGCGTCGTGGTCGCGGACGAGCTGATCGAGCTTACGTTGGAGCGCGCGAATGTGGCGCGCGGCCAGTCCGGCCTGGGGGCCATAGGCGAGCTCGTCCGACTCCAGCGTCTGGAACACCGCCTTGAGATCGTCGGTCAAACCCGCCCGCTGGCATTCGAGCGAATGGAGCCTTGAGCGGCCGAGATCGTACATCAGCGCCTGAAACCGGCCGATGCGGGTCAGCGCGTCGAGACGTTTCTTCATCGTTTATCCCGAAATGAGCCAGGCGCCGAAGCCGCTCACGAAGGCGTCGATCGCCGGTTTGATGGTGAAGTAGAGCAGGATGAGGCCGCCCGCCGCGACGAATGGCATGGCGACGAAGAACACCTGGACCTGCGGCGTCAGCCGGTTGACCAACGCCAGCGCGAGGTTGACGACCAGCGCGTAGACCACATAGGGCGAGGCGATCCTTAAGCTCAGCCGGAACGATTCGCCGAGCGCGTCGGCGACCTGCTTCAGCGCCAGTCGGGCGTTGAAGTCGGCCCCGACCGGAATGACGTCATAGGAAGCGACGAGCCCGCGCAGCAGCTCCCAATGAAGGTCGGCAGCGAACAGGAGCGCGATCGCGGCCAGCGAGATCAGCGTCGCCAGGGGGGCCATCGTCTCGTCTCCCTCGAGCTGAAATCCGAACGGGTTGGAGAAACCGAGCATCGTCGCCGCGCCAATCGCCAGCGCTTCGAGCGCGAGATAGAAGACCCGCGCCAGGAAGCCGATCATTCCGCCGACCAGCGATTCGACCGCGATCACCTTGAGGGTGAGGATCGGATCGTCGCCGAACGTGGCGCCGGGCACGCGCTCCAGCAAGAGCGGCGTCAGCGTCAGAGTGACCGCAAGCGCGACAAACAGCCGGACCTGCGGGGGAATCTGGGCGTTCGAGAATCCCGGCGCCAGCATCAGGCAGGCGCCGATGCGGCAGAAGAGCACGAAGGCGCCGATCGCCGCCTTGGGCGCCAGCGCCTCGTGCGGCCCCGCGAGCGCCCCTGCGACAAGCGCCGTCACGCGATCGTCCCGAGCGACTTGACCTCGAAGCCGCGGGCGATCTCGAGCTGCGACAAGACAGCCAGGGTCGGGAACATGCGCTCGATGATCATCCGCACGTATGGGCGCGTCTCGGCGGCGGTGACGATGGCGAACAGGCGCTGCTCATCCATCCGCTTGCGGATCGCCGCAGAGGCCTCGGCGGCAAATTGCTCCATCTGCCGCGGGTCGATGTCGAATTCGATCACGTCGCCCTTGGCGTCGCGCTTCAGGCTCTGATGGAAGACGAGGTCCCAGCGATTGCCGAGTCTCAAGACCGCGAGCGCGCCATTGTCGGCGAGGTCGCCGCAGATCTGCTGGGAGAGACGGATGCGCACGTGTTCGGCGATCTGTTCGGGTCGCCGCGCGTGCGGCGCGATTTCGGCGACTGCCTCCAGGATCAGGTTCAGATTGCGGATCGAGACGCGCTCGGCGAGCAGGAGCTTAAGCGTCGCAAGAAGCCCGGATTGCGAGATCTGCGACGGCGACATGTCGTCGAGCAGCCGCTTGTACTCGGGCTCGAGCCGGTCGAGGAGCGCGCGCATGTCCTTGAACGACAGCAGCTGAGCGAGGTTGTTGTGGATGACTTCGCTCAGGTGGGTGAGCAGCACCGACACCGGATCGATCGGCTTGAAGCCCTGGCGCTTGGCGTCCTTGACGAAGGCCTCGGGAATCGCGATCGCCCGCATGCCGAACGCCGGCTCGCGGACTTCGTCGCCGGGGAGATTGGGGCGGGGCCCGTCGCCGATGATGACGAGGCATTCCTTGACCCGCAATTCCTGGGTCGCGACCGCGGTGCCGTGAATTTTGATCTGGTAGGTCTTCGGCGGCGCCTTGATGTCGTCGGAGAGGCGGATCTCCGGGACGACGAAGCCGTATTGACGGGCGAACTTGCGCCGCATCTTGGCGATGCGGGAGCCGATCTCGTCGCGCGAGAGGAGAAGCGCTGCGTTGAGCTCTTTGCTCAGGACAAGCTCGATCTCGAATGACTTGAGCTGCTCCCTTATCGAGGCGCGCGCCTCGGCCTTGGTCCGCTCGTCCTTGGCCGCGACCTTCTCCGCCTCGGCCACGCGCTCCTTTTCGATTCGCCGCGGAATTGCGACGCCGACGAAGGCCATAAGCCCACCGAGCAGCGCGAAGGGCAGGAACGGCAGGCCGGGAACGACCCCGAGCACCGCCATCGTCATGGCGGCGAGAAAGAGCGCGTTCGGATAGCCGCTCAATTGGTCGATGATCGCCTTGTCGGCCGAGCCGCGCGTGCCGCCCTTGGCGACCAGGAGGCCGGCGGCGAGCGAGATGATGAGGGCCGGAATCTGCGTGACGAGGCCGTCGCCGACCGAGAGCTTGGTGAAAATGTCAGCCGCGGCGGAGAGCGACAAGCCATGCCGGGTGACGCCGATGACGATGCCGCCGAAGATGTTGACGGCGAGAATGATGAGGCCGGCGATCGCATCGCCGCGGACGAATTTCGACGCGCCGTCCATCGAGCCGAAGAAGGCGCTCTCCTCTTCGAGCTCGCGCCTGCGCGCCTGCGCCACCTTCTCGTCGATGAGGCCGGCCGAGAGGTCGGCGTCGATCGCCATCTGTTTTCCCGGAATGGCGTCGAGGGTGAAGCGCGCGCCGACCTCGGCGATGCGGGTCGCGCCTTTGGTGATGACCAGGAAGTTGATCGTGACCAGGATAAGAAAAACGATGATGCCGATGACGAAATCGCCGCCCATCACCAGGCGGGCGAAGCCGCCGATGATGTAGCCCGCCGAGGTCGGCCCCTGCTCGCCGCGCGAGAGGATGAGCCTTGTGGTCGAGATGTTGAGCGCGAGTCTCAGGATCGTCGCCACCAGCAGCACTGTCGGGAAGGCCGAGAACTCGAGCGGCTTATGAATCCATAACGCGACCATCAGGATGAGCACGGCGAGCGCGATCGAGAGCGCCAGGCCGAAGTCGATCATGAACGCCGGGACGGGCAGGAAGAAGAGGCATAAGAATGAGGACGATGCCGACGGCGAAGGCGATGTCCTTGCCGCCGCGGTTCGCCGCCGGCGCCGTTCCCGCCGCCGTCAATGACATCTAGGCCCCCGCTCATCCAGGCGCCGCCGGCTTGGCGCGCGCCCGTGGGCGGGAGAGTGGGCGGCGAAGCTTGCGCGAGGATCGAAGGGCGGGAGATAAGAGCCCGACACCCCGGAGACCCCCATGAGCTTTCCTATCCTGGAGCATGTCGCCAAGAGCGCGCGGCACACGACCTTTTTTCTTTCGTGCGGAGCCGCGAGCGCGACGCCGATCGTCTTCCTGCACGGCTGGCCGGAGCTTGCGATCTCCTGGCGCGAACAGCTTCCGGCGTTCGCGGCCCTCGGGTTCCGGGCGATCGCGCCCGACATGCGTGGTTACGGGCGGTCGAGCGTCTATCCGAGGCACGAGGACTATGCGCTCGAAGAAATCGTTTCCGACATGATCGAGCTCCTGGCCGCGCTCGGGGTAAAGAAGGCGATCTGGGTCGGCCACGATTGGGGCTCGCCGGTCGTCTGGTCGATCGCCCAGCACCATCCGGACCTCTGCCGCGGCGTCGCCAATCTTTGCGTGCCCTACCAGCCCGAGGGCTTTGCGGTCGAGACCATTGCGCGGCTGGCCGACCGGAACGTCTATCCCGAGGAGCAGTTTCCCGCGGCGCAGTGGGACTATCAGATGTTCTACCGCGAGAATTTCGCGCTCGCCCAGGCCGGCTTCGAGGGCGACGTCGGCGCGACGGTCCGGGCGCTATTCCGCTCCGGCAACCCCTCGGGCAAGGGCAAGCCCAGCCCGACCGCATACGTCCGCGCCAATGGCGGCTGGTTTCGCGGCCGGACTTCGGCTCCCGACGTGCCCCGCGACGCGGCTCTTCTGAGCGAGGAGGACGAGCGCCGCTATGCAGCCGCGCTCGAACGCAACGGGTTCTTCGGCCCCTGCAGCTGGTACATGAACTGGAAGGCCAACCTCGCCTATGCGGCGCGCGCCAAAGCTCACTGGCGGCTCGAGATGCCGGCGCTGTTCATCCATGCCGCGTGCGATTATGTTTGCGAAACGCTCGTCTCGCGCCTCGCCGAGCCGATGCGAGCCCATTGCGACAACCTGACCGAAGCGACGGTCGCCTCCGGCCACTGGATGGCGCAGGAAAAGCCGGTCGAGGTCAATGCTGCGCTGGCGAAATGGCTCGGCGCGCAGCTTCCCGCGCTGTGGGCTGCGTAGCGCGACGGTCTTTGGCGCGCCGACGCGGAGCCTGGAAGCATTTGCCCCAAGCGACTCTGAAATCGACAATCGTCGCGCTGCTCGCGGGCAGCGTCTACGGCGCCGCCCCGGCGGCAGCTCAAAGCGGCGCAGATTGCCTCTTTCAATGTGACGCGCAATGTTATGGGCGCGCGCAACCCTATTGCGGTTCTGACTGCCTCGCGCGGTGTAATAGCCATGGAACGCCGTCCCCGCGGGAGTTTTACGGTTCGGCCTATGTCAGCTTCGATGGCAGCGGCGTTTACGGGTTCAGTTGCGGCAAGAACAACCAGTACGACGCGATGGCCGAGGCGGCGGCGCAGTGCAAGGCGCGCGGCGGACCCTGTCGGAGATTGCTGATCTTCGCCAACAAATGCGCCAGCATCGTTTACGCCAAGCGCTCGGGGCGGATTACTGGCATCTCTGGCGCCGCCGAACCGAGCCGGGGCGCCGCTGCCCGCAACGCGCTGCAAGACTGCCAGACAGTAAATCCGGGCGGGACCTGCGAGATTGCGGCGGAATTCTGCAGCAAGGAAGGCGACGATCCGAACTGCGGCGTACGATGAGGGTTTGCAGTCGGCGGCGTCGTCGGAATCGGAGGCGCTACTTGTAACCCTGCTCGATCCGCCCGTAGATCGACTGAGTGAAGATCGAGAACTTGGCGCCCACGAACGAGGCCGTCAGGCTCGCGGCGACGAAGACCGCGATCATCTTCGGCACGAAGGTCAGCGTCATCTCCTGAATCTGGGTCAAGGCCTGCAGGAGCGCGATGACCACGCCGACCGCCATCGCCGCGCCGACACAGGGGCCCGCGCCGACTACGACCATCCAGATCGCCGACTGGACGAGATCGATCGCGTCGCCTTCGTTCACTGCACGCTCGCGCCGTTGGCGAGCGAGACGGTCGCGCCATTGGTCAAGGTGGCGACCGCGCCCGTGCTGGCGACGCTGACCGAGGCGACCTGGCCCGACGTCGTGCCGTCGGCGGAGGTAATCGTCTGGCCGATGAGCTGCTCGGCCTGCGAAAGCGAGGTCGCTGTCAAGAGCGAGTTGAGCGTTGTGTTGGTCTGCACCGCCTGCCCGACCTCTGAGACGGTCGCGAGTTGCGACACCATCTGCGAGGGGTCCATCGGCTGGGTCGGGTCCTGGTTCTTCATCTCCGCCATGAGAAGAGTGAGGAAGTCGTTGTAGCTCAGGCTTTGGGTCGCCGCGGTCGCCGACGCGGCGGAGGCGGACGAAGTCGACGCGGCCGGAGCGGCGACGGGGGAAGCAGCGCTGACAGTCATGGCGTTCTCCTTTTCAGGCGGCGCTCGGCGTTTTGGCGAGCGGCTGAAGCTCCTTGTCTTCGGGCGCGAAAAGGCCGCGGAGCGCCTTCAGCGCCTCGAAATTGCGGCCCCGGGCGAGCGACGCGGCGACGCCCTCGAGACCTGCCGCCAACTCGGGCGCGCGATAGGCGCCGAGCGCCGATTCGATCAGCGATCGGGCGAGCGGCGCGGCGCTGGCCGCGGCGGTCGGGTCCATCAGCATGATCTGGACCGCGAAATAGATCTGGCGGACGAGCGTCGTCGCCTCCTCGGCCTGCATGACATGGTTCTCGAGCAGGAAGGTGACTTCATTCAGGAGTTCGATTGACGCCTTGCGGTCGATGCGGATGACCGCGCCGTTGATGAAAAACCGTTCCCCGGCTCTGAGGGTGATGTTCATGGGAGGGCGCCGCTCACTTCAACCCGTCGCGGATCAGCGCGTTGATCTCGATCATCGGCGAAAGGTCGTTGGTCAGGCCGCCGCGCACGCGATCGATCTCCTTCATCATCCAGATGCCGATCGAGATGATCCCGGCCCTCAGTTGCTCCGGCAGCTCGTTGTTGGGGTCGTTGAGGTCGTTGAGAAAGATCATCCACAGGCGGCGGAGATAGAAAAGCGCCTCGACGCGCTCGTGCGATTGCGGGCCCTTCTCTTCGGCCGCACGCAGCATCGCGATCACCCGATCCATCGCCTGCCGCTCGCGTGCGCGCATGGTCTGGCGCGAATCTTCGATCACTTCGTTGTAAGCGAATTCGTACATCGCGACCCTTCACGCGTCAGGGGACCGGCAGGTATTGGGCCAGATTGAGCTGTTGCAGGCGTGAGGTGAGCTCGTAGGCCATCTGGATCTGATTGGTCAGGCTGTTGATCTGAGCCGCCGTCGTGTTGGCGTTGACATCGTCGAGATTGCCGACCTGCTGCTGAAGAATCGTGAGCTGCGAGCTCATCGAACTATTGGCGTTGGTGACGGCGCTCTGGGTGGAGCCGAGCCCGGCCTGAATATTGGTCATTGAATCGACGCCCTGCGAGACGAGCGAGGACGCCGCGGTGGCGACGGCCTGCTGCGCTGCGCCGCTGAGCTGCGATCCGCCGAATTCGCTCAGCATCGCGTAGGCCTGCGCCAGCTCCTGAAAGCCGGGCTGATTGGCGCTGGTCGAGGTCGTCACGGTCTGACCCGGCGCGATCTCGGCGCTGGTGTTGCTGCTCGAGGCTTGCGACCAGTCCGCGCTCCACGATGCGCCTTGGAACAGCGCCGCGAACGGCCCGGAAAGGAAGCTCTGCATCGCCCCAGCCGAAATGTTCGCCGCGGCCGGATCGCTCGGCAGGACTCCGAACGCGGTCTGGAACGCCTGGTCGATCGCGGTCTTGGCGGCCGACGGGGGGGTCGAATAATAGTCCGCCATCGGCGCGACGGCGGAATTGATTCCGCCGAACACATATTGGTCGCCCGACGTCGTGTTGGCCGATGCGATCAGCGACTGCAGCGCCGACTGGCCCATGTTCTGGAGCGAAGCGCCGGAATTGGCGCCGGGCGTCCAGGTCGTGAGGTCGTTCAGGGTCGTTTGCGCGCCGGAGCTGATCGCGGAAAGAGCGCTCTGCGCGGTCGACAGGTTTGTCGATACGATGCTGTTGTTGCTGGTCAGCGTCTGAAGCAGGCCGACCTGCTCTTTCAGCGACAGCTCGTAGCCGGATTGCTCGCCAAGCTGAAGGCCGAGATCGGCATACTGGCCGGTCGATTCCTCGGTCATCGCCGTCGCCAGCGACGATTGGGCCTGCATGACCGGCAGCACGAGGCTGTTGGCCAGGGCCTGGCTGGACACGAAGTTCGCGCTCATCGTCGTCATGCGGCGTCCAGCAAGGCCGAGAACATGCTTGTGACGGTCGTCAGGAGCTTCGCCGACGAGGCGTAGGAGTTCTCGAGGTTGAGCATGTTGGTCATCTCGGCGTCGAGATTGACGCCGGTCGCATTCGACAACGCCGAGGTCGCCTGGGAGGCGAGCGTATTCTGATAGGAGGACGAGTCGCTCGCCTGCTGGTTCTGGCCTTGCAGCCAGCTCACCGAGGCGTTGGCGTAGTCGGCGAGGCTTGACGATGAGCCGAGGCCCGCGGACGGGTCGAAGCTCTGGGTCGCGCCGATCTCGCCTGCGAGCTCCTGGAGGCGTCCGGTGTAACTCGCCGAGCCGGTCGCGTTGTAGGTATAGGCCGGGCTTCCGGGATCGGAGATGCCGCCGTCGCGCAGGAGACTCGGATTGCCGCCCTGCGAAGGGTCCACATTCGGATTGACCTCGATCGCGGCGGCAAGGCCAGTCGTCGCCGACATCGAGGGCAGGTTGGTCGCTCCCGGCGTGGTGAACAGGCCCGGCAGCGAAGGCAGCGTGGGGGTCGCGGATTGATCGCTCTCGGCGAAGGCGTTGACGAGGCCGCCGGCGATCTGGTCGAGCTGGGCCTGATACTCGGGCGCGAGCGTATCCCGTAACGCGGCGTAGCCGGCGAGCGCGCCTGATTGGATGGGCATCGGCGAGTTGGCGCCGGTGATCGGCACTCCGTCGACGGTGACTGGCGCGCCATTCGCGCCGTCGACGAGCGTCGGGGTTGGGGTGAAGGAGACGACGCGCGGCGTATCCTGGAACAGGGTGACGCCGCTGTCGGTGTAAATGGACTCTGATCCGTTGGCGGCGGTGACAGTCGAGACGCCGATCTGCTGGGAGAGCTGGGTCACGATCGAATCGCGCGTATCTTCTGCGCTGGCGACGTTGGCCCCGCTCTGAAGTCCGGTCACGACCGCGTTGTTGGCGGCGGTAAACTGGCTCAGAAGCGAATTGATTGTGCTGACCGACGTGGCCATGTTCTGGTCGGCCTGCTCGCGCACCTGCGCGACTGTTGCGCTCCCGCTGTTAAGCGACGAAGCGAGATTGGAGGCGGCGGAGACGGCGGCCGCGGCGGCGGACGACGACGTCGGCGAATCCTCGTAAGTCGCGAGCGCGCTCTGCAGATTGGCGAGCATGGCCGAGGGCGAGGCGCCGTTCTGGTTTGCGCCGGAGGTCGAGGAGGCCGATGAACTGTCGTCGACGGTCTGGGCGAGGGTCGACAGCCCGTCGGATATCGCCTGTTGCGTCGCCGCCTGCGAGGTCGAGCTCGAGACCTGCTCCAGGAGTGCGGCGTTGGCCTCCCGGGTGACCGAGGCGACGTCGGCGCCGCCGTATGAATTCGTCACGACATTCGCGATCTCGCGCGAATAGCCGGGCGTATTGGCGTTGGCGATGTTGTTCGAGACGACGGCGGTCTGCGCCGAATTGACGGCGAAGGAAGAGCTGATCACGTTGAACGCGGCCGAAAGGCTCATCGAGGCTTCCCGGGCTCATTCCGCCTCACGGCTTCAGCCCGTTCAGGACGTCGAGAATGTCGGCCCCGGTCTGAAACACCTTGGAGTTGGCTTCGTAGGCGCTCTGGGCCTGGATCATCTCGGTCAGTTCCGTGGCCAGATCGACCGTCGAGCTTTCGAGGGACGAGGATTCGATCGAGCCGAAGCCCGCGCCGCCGGCGGTCCCGAGGTAAACGGGGCCGGACGCTGAGGTTGGCAGGAAAGCGTCGCCGTTGACGGAGGTGAGATTGTCGGGGCTCGCCACATTGGCGAGCGGAATGTCGTAGGCGGCGTTCGCCGTCCCATTCGCATAATTGAAGGTCAAGGCTCCGTTGGCGCCGATCGAGATCCCGCTGATGCCGCTCGGAGCGTTCCCGTTCGCGGTCGCGGCGGTCACGTTGAAGGCGCTGGCGAGCTGCGTCATGTTGCTCAGATCGAGGGACATCGTCTGGCCGCCTGGAACCGCGATCGAGAGCGGCGAACCGGAGGACAGCGCGCCGGTCGTCGGATTGAAGGTGAGCGTCTGCGTCGCGAGCGGACCGGACGAATAGGGAAAGCCGCCGCTGGCCGACGCATCCGAGGCGTCGTAGGCGTCGACCTCCCAGGTGTTTGGCCCGGTGTTGGTGAAATAGAGATTGATCGTGTGCGCGCCGCCGAGATTGTCGTAGACCACGAGCGAGGTCGCCTCGGTATAGGTCGAGCTCGCCGAATTGACTGAAGGCAGATTGGCGGCCGCGACTGGCGTCGCCGTGGACGGCAAATTGGCGGTGAGCGAGGCGGCGGTCGTGGCGGTCGCGGTCTGGCCGGCGTTATTGACATTGACCTTCACGAGTCCGGTCAGCGAATTCGCCGCAAGCGGCGAAGCGCCGTTCTGAACGCTCTGACCCATCAGATAATAGCCGGCGCTGTTGACGAGGTTGCCTGAGGCGTCGGGCGTGAACGAGCCGTTGCGAGTGAGGAAGAGCTCGCCGCTGGAGTTCGACACGACAAAGAAGCCCGAGCCCTGGATGGCGAGGTCGGTCGCAGTCGAAGTGGAGACGATATTGCCCTGAAGCGAATTGAGCGAAACCTGGCTGGTCGCGACTCCGCCGTAGTCCGGATCGCCGCTGGAAATCTGATCGACCAGGGACGAAAAGTCGGTTTCGACGTTCTTGTAGCCGGTTGTGTTGGAGTTGGCGACATTCTGGGAGATCGACGACAGCCAGTTTGAATCGGCCAACATTCCCGACACGCTAGTGTTCAGAATGCTCATGGAGCCTCCTCGGCGGATGGGCCATTTGACGCGCGTGGCCTTGTGCGAAGCTGGCGCCCGGCTGCATTGGCGGAGGCGCGCCGCCGGGCGTGGCCGGAAAGCCCGCTTCGCCCGCAATTGGCGGCGTCTCCCCTGGCGAGGTCAGCTGGCGGAGCGCACCAGGCTTCCGATCAGGAGGTTCCAGCCGTCGATCAGCACGAAAAACAGGATCTTCACCGGCAGCGAGATGACCGAAGGCGGCAGCATCATCATGCCCATCGACATGGTCAATGTCGCGACGATCATATCGATGACGAGAAACGGCAACACGATCAGAAAACCGATTTCGAAGCCTCGCCGAAGCTCGGAAATCATGAAGGCGGGTATCAGGAGCCTCAAGTCGGTCTTGGAGCGGTCCGCGATCTCGAAGCGCCCTTTCGACAGGCTCTCGAATAGCGCCATGTCTTTTTCGCGCACTTGGGCGAGCATGAACTCGCGGAATGGTTCGATGACTGCGGCGAGCGCATCCTGCTGGCTGATCTGGTTATCCATCATCGGCTTCAATCCGTTTTGCCACGCGCGGTCGAAAGTCGGCGCCATGACAAAGAAGGTCATGAACAATGACAGACTGATCAGGACAAGATTCGCCGGCGCGCTCTGCAAGCCGAGGCCAGAGCGCAGAAACGAAAGCGCGACGATGAAGCGGGTGAAGCTCGTGACCATGATGAGAAGACCGGGCGCAACCGAAAGCACGGTCAGAATCGCGACCAGCTCGATGATCCGGCCGCTTGCCGTGGCGCCGCCGGCCGGGACCAGAGCGTTGAGATCCAAGGTCTGCGCCGATGCCGGAGAACTTGCCGCCAAGAGCGCGACGGCGGCGACGGCGGCTCGTCTCATTGCACCACCAAAGTCCGGATCACGAATGCGCGCACCTTCCCTTCGCTGCGGATCGCCGCCCGCTCATTGAGATCCTGGCGGATGTTCTCGAGCCCGATCGGGCCTTCGAGTTGGCGCAGGGACACCGTGCGCAGATAGGCGAGTATGTCGTCGCCGATCTGGCCAGCGACGGCGTCGGGATGCGGCAAGGTCCTGGGGTCGAAGATGATCGAGCCTTCGAGCCGGATCCAGGTATCCTGCGGCGCGCCGAGATTGGTCACGATCGGCGGCAGATCGACAATGGTCGAGGGTTCCGCTGCCGGAGCGCCGGCCGACGATTCCGCGGGCTTGTCCACTCCAGCCGGCGCGCTGGCGCGCGACGCCTCGAACGCGGCGCCGGCGCAGGCGGCCAAAACGACGACAACCGCCAAATCGATCAGCGACGCCCTAAGCGAGGTCCCTGCGGCGGCGCCTTGCGGCAAGGCGGAATCGAACATCGGCGCTCCGGCTAGAACGGCCTCGCGGCGTCATAAATCTGCTGCCCCCAGGAGGGCTGCTGAAAATCGTTCGACCGCCCGCGGCCGCCATAAGAGATGCGGGCCTCGGCGATCCGGTCATAGGCGACGGTGTTGTTGAGCGAGATGTCGAGCGGGTTCACGATCCCCGCGACGGTCAGCTGGCGCATTTCGTAGTTGACGCGCACTTCCTGCGATCCGGAAATGACGAGATTCCCGTTAGGGAGGACGCGGGTGACGATCGCCGCCACCGAAACTTGAATCTGCTCCGACCGGTCGATGTTGCCCTGCCCCTGCGTCGAGGCTTGGGAGGAAAGGTCGCCGAGAAGCTTGGCGGGCTGGTTGGACGACGACGATGACGAGCCGTTGTTGTAGCCGAAATCGATGACAACTCCGTCCTTGGTCGTCATTGAGCGGCCCGAGGCGTTGCCGAGGCTCGCCTTGTCGTTGATCGAGATGAGCACCCGCACGATGTCGCCGACATGGGCGATGCGCGGCTGGCTGTACAACGAAGGCGGCGGTGCGCTGGACGGGAATTGCGGGCCCGCGGCGGCCCTCGCGTCCTGGATGGCCGCCGTCTCCTCCGGGGCGAGCCCGGCCCCGACCGGCGTGAAAAAGGGTTCGCGCATGAACTCGCTCGCGCTGTTCCAGCAGCTAGACGCCGACAGCGCGATCGCGAGCCAGATCGGCGGCAGAATGAGCCTCATCAGGATTTTTTCTCCCCGGCGCTCGCGCCTGAGAGGAAGGATGCGAGCTTGCTCGCCCGCTCCGCCTCCATCTCGTCGAGAATGGCGCCTGCGGCGCTGGGCTTGAGTTTGCCCAGGATCGCCGCCGCCATTTGATCGTCCATCGCGCTGAGTTGAACGGCCGCGTTCTCGGGCTGCATCCTGGCGTAAATGGCGACGAGGTCGTCGCTCGCCGCCCTGAGCATGGCGTCCCGCTTGGCGACCCATTCGTGCACCGACGCCTCGGCCTTCTCAAGATCGGCGAGGCGCTGCTTGACCTGAGCGTCGAGTTCGCCAAGGCGCTTTGTCTGCCAGGCGATGCGCGCCTCGACGACCGACGGGGCGACGTTGGCGCAGAAGCGGCTTGCGTCGTTTTCCGCCGTTCTGTCAGCGTTCGCTTTTGACTTCTGGCTCTCCGGCGCCCGCCCATCCTGGGCGCTTGCCGGGAAGGCGAACAAGGCGGCGACGGCGAAAGCGCCGAGCAATATCGATTGATTGCGCGATCCGGTCGTCCGGCCTTGCGGGGAAGAGAACGTCGGCATGGATCGGCCTCGAGAATGGCGCCATTCTCGGCCGCGCGGCTTGCGCTGGGCTGACCGGAGCCGTTCAGGCCGAGGGCCGACGGATCACTGAATCACCAGATCGGCCTGGAGCGCGCCGGCCGTCTTGATCGCTTGAAGGATCGCGATGATCCCCGGCGGCTTGATCCCGATCCGATTCAACCCGCTGACCAGCGTTCTCAAGCTCGATCCGCCGACGATGGCGATCGGTCCGCCCCCCTGCTCGACGTCGATCTTGGTGTTGGGCGTGACGACCGTCCTCCCTTGAGAGAACGGAGCGGGCTGGGATACGCGCGGCGATTCCGCGACGCGGACCGTCAGCGTCCCGTAGGTTACCGCGACGGTCGAGATCTGCACGTCCTGACCGACGACGACCGTGCCGGTTCGCGCGTCGAGAACCACGCGCGCGGCCATGTCCGGCTCGACCTGCAGTTCGCCAACTTCGGCCATGAACCGCGCGAACGAGACATTGCGCGGGCGAAACAATTCGACCGTCCGGCTGTCGACTTCGTAGGCCGCATGGGCCCGGAATCGCCCGCGCGAATAGGCGTTGATGGCGTCGACGATTCTGACCGCGGTCGCATAGTCGGGATTCTTCAATTCGAGCATCGAGCGCAACTCGTCGGGGGACGTGGCGACTTCGTGCTCGACGATCGCGCCATTGGGAATGCGCCCGGCGGTCGGAACGCCTTGCGAAAGCGTCTCGCCCTGGCCGGCGGTTTCGAATCCGGTGACGGAGACGGCGCCTTGGGCCGTCGCGTAGACCACGCCGTCCGATGACTGGAGTTGGGTCAGCAGGAGGGTTCCGCCCATCAGGGACGGCGCATCGCCGAGGGCGGAGACGGTGACGTCGAGCCGCGCGCCCGGCTCCGTTCCCGCCGCAAGATCCGTCGTAACGATCACCGAGGCGACATTGCGGTTGCGCAGGGATGCGCCGTGTACGTCGAGGCCCAGGTGTTCGAGCATCGCCTGGATGGATTGCTCGGTGAACGGCGTGTTGCGCAGGGTGTCGCCGGAGCCTTGAAGACCCACCACCAGACCATATCCGACCAATTGGCTGTCGCTTGCGCCGCGCAGGACCGAGATATCCTTGATGCGAACGGCTGCGGCGGGAGCGGCGGCAAGACAGAGCACGAGCGCGAGAAGCAGTCGGCGCATCAGCCCCCGCTCACCCTGACCGTGCCGTCCGGCTGGACGGCGCCGGACACGGTCACCCCGCTGTCGCTGTTGCGAACCCTGACGATGTCCCCGATCGAGCCGTCCTGCAGCGCCGCGCCGGTCGTCATGATCACGAGACCGCCTTCGGAGTAGATGAGCTTGACCTCCGCCCCGTCGGCGACAACCTTGCGGTTGGAAACGCCGGAAAAGGGGATCGCGTGGCCTGGAAGGAGCGTGAGCCGCGCGACCTTGCCGACAATGAGCGAGCGCGACTCGACGAACGGCCCGGACCCGTCGCGCGCGGCTTCGGCGACATCGGCGAGCATGTCGTCGCGGATCACGTCGCCCGGATAGATGACTTCCTTTGGGGTCGGGGCGAGGGCTTCGTGCGCCGCCGCCGGGATGGCGCAAGTGGCGGCGATCGCGGCAATCGCGGCAGAGCCAAACCGCCCGAGCAGCCGCAGCGCACTCCCTTCGTCGCCCCCCAGCCCGTCGAAAGTCGGGTGTCCTGTCTCGCGGCCCATGGAGCGGTTCCCCTCCCCAATGCTTTGCAAGCGCCGGGGAGCAAAGCGCGAAGGCCGGCGCCTATCCTCCCAGGCGAAGCGGGGGACGGGGATCACGCCATAGGGCGTCGAAGACGTCCGTCCTTCGACGGGCTTTGGCGTGGTGGAGGGGAACCCTTCGGCAGCGCGATTCATCGAGTCATTCTCCAGCGTTCTAACTGCGCATGTTGGAGATGGTGCCGGACATTTGGTCCGCCGCTTGGATCACCTTGGAGTTCATCTCATAGGCGCGCTGGGCATTGATGAGGTTAGTGATCTCGCTGACGGGATCGACGTTCGAGGCCTCGACGTAACCCTGCTGGATGATGCCGAAAGCGGTGTCGCCGGGAACACCGACGCTCGGCTGGCCGGATGCAGCGGTCTGCTGGAAGTAATTGCCGCCGAGCGCCTGGAGGCCCGCCTCATTGACGAAATTGGCGATCGTCAATTGCCCGAGCTGCTGCGGCGTCGTCTGGCCCGGAATCGTCGCCGTGACCAAGCCGGTCTGGCTGATGGTGATCGCCGTGGCCGTCGGGGGCACGAGAATCGGCGGCGCGACGGCATAGCCGTCCATGGTGACAAGCTGGCCGTTGGCGTTGGTGTTGAACGCGCCGTCGCGGGTGTAGACGGTGTCGCCGTTCGGCGTCGTCACTTCGAACCAGCCGCGCCCATTGATCGCCAGATCGAGGGTGTTACCGGTGTTGGTCAGCGCGCCCTGAATGTTGACGCTGCGTATCGCGGCGGTGCGAACGCCGAGGCCGATCTGCGCGCCTTCGGGAATGGTCGCGTCGCGGCCGCGGTTCGAGACTCCCATTAGGCGCTCGGTCTGATAAATCAGATCGGTGAATTCCGCCCGCGAGCGTTTGAAGCCGGTGGTGTTGATGTTGGCGACATTGTTCGCGATCACCTCGAGGTTCTGTTCCTGGGCGCTCATGCCGGTCGCCGCGATCCCCAACGCTCTCATTTCCACATTCTCCGCTTCCACACCGAACCCTCGGCGCGCCCACTCGTCATCCAGGCGCCCGATCAGATCGTCATCCGCGCAATCTCCTGATAAGCGGCGACCGCCTTGTCGCGGATTGCGAGAACGGTCTGGAGCGAACGCTGCGCCGCCATCACCAACTCGACCACCTTCATTGGCGCCGCTCCGCCCTCGACGCCCTGGATGGCGACCGCCTCGCCGGTTTGTAGCGTGTCGATCGCCGAACCGATCGCCTGCGTGAGCGCCTGATCGAAGCTCGGCCCCTCGGTCGGCGTGGCGGCGGATTGCGGGCTGCGAACGCTCGCGCTCGGGCTTGCGGAGCTCATAGCGGAAACGCCTTCGATCATCGTTTAATCCTCGTCACGCGGGCGCTCGCCGTTCAGGCGTCCTTCATGAGGCTGACGGCTGTGTTGAGCATGTCGGCCGATTGCTTGGCGACTTGAAGATTGGCCTCGTAGCTGCGGTTGGCCTCGCGCATGTCGGCCAGCTCGACCAGCACGTCGACGTTCGGCATTTTCACCATCCCGTTTTCGTCCGCCGCCGGATTGCCCGGATCCCGCTCGAGCTTGAACGGCGTCGAGTCGACGCCGATCGACTTGACCTCGACCAGGTTCGCCCCGAGCGTCCGATCCATCTCGCTCTCGAACGAGACGGTCTGCCGGGCGTAGGGGTTGGCGCCGGGGGTCGAGCCGGTCGACTGAGCGTTGGCGATATTCTCCGAGACGATACGCAGCCGCATGGATTGCGCTTGAAGCCCGGAGGCGGCGATGTGGAGCGCAGTCTGCAGCGGATCCGGCATGAGCGTTCACTTCAGGGCCGAGAGAAGAAGCTGATGAAAGGCGCGGCGAATGTTGGCGCTCATGGTGTAGTCCCGATTGACGTCGCCGAGATTGATCATCTGTTGTTCGAGATTGACGGTGTTGCCGGACAGCGTCTGTTCCGAGGGATCGACCTCGATTTCGCGCAATGCGCCGGACTCGGATTGAGGCAGCGACAAATGGGCGGGGCTGGTCGCAGCCATCTCGATCGGGGAAGAGTCGAGAACCGCCGAAAACGGCTGGATGTCGAGGGCCCGAAAGCCGGGCGTGTTCGCATTGGCGACGTTGCCGGCGATCGCCGTCTGGCGCGCCGACAGCCATTGCGCCTTCTGGGCGGCGACTTCAAATAGGTAGATCGGGGACAATTGGACGCGATCCCTTGGGGGAGACTGGATCGACCCTGCGCGGGCGGCCTTGCATGGGGCTTGCCTCGCGACGGAGCTAGTGGGAGCGCAGCCTCGCGCTGTCGAGGGCGGCCGACAGGCGTTCGGCCTTGGCTAATTCGTTCAGTCCCTGCTCGTCGAACAAAATGTCGATGATTTCGACTCCCGCCCGGCGCTGCCCGATCTTCAGGCGAAAAAACGCGCAAACCGCGGCGTGGCGGAACTCCATGTCGATCTCGACGACCGGCGTCGCGTCCCACGGCGCCGCAAAGCTCGCCGACAGCGCGTAACGCAGAGTTCCACTCTTAAAAAAGAGCTCGGTCGACGAATTGACGAGATCGGCGATGTTGGCCGCATGGTCGTTGAGGATCATCGACATGAGTTCCGCCGCGTCGGTCAGCCTGAGTTCGCTGGCGACGTCGACCAGCGCATCGGCGATGATTTGCTCGCGTGCGAGCGGGCGGCGCGGCCGCGGACCTCGCCTAGCCGGATTCATTGCCTTCGGGGGGCCCATAGAGCCTTCCTCTGCTGGATCAGATGCACAATCTCGGCGACCGCTCGATAGAATTCGGCCGGGATCGGGCGGTCGACGTCGACGGCGGCGTAGAGCGAACGCGCGAGCGGCTTGTCCTCGATGACCGGGATGCCGCGGTCCTCGGCGATCGAACGGATCTTGAGCGCGATGAAATCGGCGCCTTTGGCGACCACGATCGGCGCTCCGCCCTCGGCGCGAACGTATCGCATGGCGACCGCGTAATGGGTGGGGTTGGTGACGATCATCGTTGCGCGCGGCACGGCGGAGAGCATGCGCTTGCGCGAGCGGTCGAGACGGAGCGAGCGTAAGCGCGCCTTGATCATCCGGTCGCCCTCGGCCTGGCGGAGCTCCTCCTTGAGCTCCTGCCTGCTCATACGATGATCGCGCCGCCAGAGAATCCGCGACCAGGCGAGGTCGGCGGCCGCCACGGCCATGGTCGCGACGAGCACCGCGGCGATCGATTTGACGCAGAGATCGAGCGCCCGCTGCGGCAGCATGCCCGGATCGACGTCCATCGCCGTCAGCAGCACGACCTTCTGGCCGACCAGCATCGTCGTCGCGACCGCGATCACGGCCGCGAGCTTGATCAGGCTCTTCAGGAATTCGGTCCAGCCGCGGGGCCCCAACAGCCGGCGAAGGCCTTTGCGCAACGAGATCCGGGAGGCGTCAGGCATGATCCGCTCGGGCACGATGCGGGGCGGGCTCTGGGCGACAGACGCAAGGACGCCGGCGGCGATCAGAAGGATCACCGTCGGCAAAAGGAAGCGCGCGCCGGCGACGACCACAGGGTCGGCGAGGGCAAGGATGTCTTCGCCGCGCTCGATGCGCCAGCCGGCGGGATCGTCGATGAGGCCGACGAGCGCCGAGAGGAGGATCCCGGCGCGCCCGGGAATGACGAATATTAACGCCACGAGCGTCGCCGACAGGGACGCGAACAGCGGCGCTTCGCGGGAAAAGGCGACCTCGCCCCGCTCGGTTGCGTCATGCAGCCGCTTTTCGGTCGGCTCCTCGGTTTGATCTTCCGGATCAACGTCGGCGCTCATGGATCACCGCGTTCGGAGCGACAGAGAGCGCAGGGCGGCGCTTGAGATCACGGCGAGTCGGGGGAGACAGGGCCGCCAAGCTCGATCTCGTTGCGGCTCGCCATGCCAAGCACGATGTCGGCGATGGCCTTGCGCGCCTTCGCGATCTCTTGTGCGGGCGCGAAGGCGCCGGAATTGAGTTCGCCGTCGACCAGACGGCGCCCGCGCGAGGGCATTGACGAGAGAACCGTGTCGCGGAAATCCGTGTCGGTTCCCCGGAGGGCCATGACGACGATGTCGATCGAGGCCCGGTCGAACAGGAGCGCCCTCGCCCGCTCGGACAGTCTCGGCAGATCGTTGAAGGAAAAGAGCATCGTTTTGACGATCGCCGCCTCCTTCGGCCTGGCTTGCTCGAGCGCCCGCATGGCGTCCTGCGCCTCCTCCGGATCGAGGCTGTTGATGATCCCGGCGAGGCGGGACCGTCCCGCGGCGCCGGCGGCCGACGTCGGCGCCTTTTTCAGCGCCGCTTCCACCGCGTCTTCGATCAGCCGGACGGCGAGCGGCGTCACTTCGAAAGGCGCGACCAGTCCGCAGAGCGCGGCGTTGCGCCGATCGCGCGGCAGCGCGGCGACAAGTCTCGTCGCCACGGCCGGATCGAGCCTCGAAAGGATATAGGTCGCCGTCGCGGCTCGCTCGGCCATCAAGAGGGCGACAATCGCGCTTTCCGGCGCTTTCCCCAGCGACTGCCATATATCGGGCGGTCCGGCTTCGCCGGGCGCAAGGCCGAGAATGTCGGCGATTTGCTCGGGCGGCAGGGCGTCGGCGAGCAGGCTCTTGGCCTGGCCTGTGTCGCCAAGCAGATCGGCGCAGGCGGAAAAATCGGTCGTGAATTCCTCGACCAGCCGGTCGAGCGTGGTCGCCGGGATGGCGCCGAGACCCGCCGCGGCGAGCGCCACTGCGCGTAAGTCAGGTTGATCGAATTGCTTGAGCAGCCGCGCGGCCGGCGGCTTGCCCATCATGAGCAGCAGGGCTGCGGCTTTTTCGGGTCCGCTGAGTTCCCTTTCGCCGCTGATCGCCGCCTCCGACATGACCTTCCTTCAGCGATTGAGCTTTATGCTTGCCGTTCGAGGCCAGGACCGGCGACCACTTCCAGGAGCGACACGCCGAATCGCTGACTGGTCTCGTCGACGACGACGATTTCTCCGCGCGCGATCACGGCGCCGTTGACGACGACGTCGACGGGATCGCCGACGCGCTGGTCAAGCGAGACGATTGCGCCGCGAGCGAGCTTCATGAGGCCGGCGACCGGCAGCGAAGTCGAGCCAAGCACGACCTGCACCGTCACCGGGATCGACAGGATCGCGCCGAGATTGGGAGGGCCCGGGACGGGCTCCAGCTTCGGCGCGTCGACGGCGCCCGGCGCCTCGGGAGGGGTTGCGTTTTCGTCCATGGACTAAGGTCTTGCTCGCTGGTGTCAGAGATGGTTGACGCAATCGGACTGGCTCCGCTCTACCGCTTCGCCGCATCGGATCCTTGTGCGATCGGGCTCTCGAGTTCGAGGCGGTAGTGGCCGTCCGCCTGCCCGAGTTTGCAGGTGAACATCCCCCGGCCGGAACATTCGAGACGAATGGCGGTGAAATCGTTGCGCTGCAGGGCCAAGAGGCCGCCGACGCGAAAATTGGCGATGTCGCCGAGTCTCATGGGAACCTCCTCGAGGATGGCCGTCACCGGCAGCCGGGTCTGCTGGACGCCGAACTCCATGAGCCGGGACCACCGCCGGTCTGCAGCCGGGGACTCGGCGTCGGGATCGCGGGCGAGTTCGTCGCGAAAAGGCAGGAGAAACGCTTGCGGGAGCACGACGAGGCATTCGCAGGCGCCGCCATGCATCTGGAGCGAAAATCGCGCCGCCGCGGCCTCGTTATCCCGCCGGCCGAGGACGAACGGATCGCTGAGCTTCTGAAGCCGCTCGAAGCTCAGGGCGATCGCAGCGATCGGTGCGAACGCCGCCTCGAGCGCCTCGCCGAGCGCGCGCGCGAACGCCTCGATGAGCGTCGCTTCGATCGCGGTGCGCGGCTTGTCGGCCTCTTCCGCCGGTTTGCTCGCAATATCGTCGGCAGTGACTTCGCCGAATATCGAGGAGACGATCAGATGGTCGATGCGCTCGTCGAGCGCGATGATGAGCCGCGCCTCGGGCTCGACGCTCGCATAAAAAGCCGCGGTCAGGCCGGAACAGTCTTCGACCGCCCGAAACAGCGTCGTCGCCCGAACTTCCTCAATCGAGCCGCCCCAGGGGCGCGCGATGAGCGACGACAAGCGCAGCGGCGCTTCGGCGATGAATTGGTTGAGGGCGTAACCAAGCCCCGGCATTCGCTCGATGGCGAGATTCGAGTGCTCGAGCATCGCCCCTTGCAGCTTGCGGGCGCCATGGTCGACCTCGTTCGCTGCGCCCTCGATGCTCACGCCGCTTCCTTGATGCCGGCCTCGCCGCCGGTGGGGGTGGTCTCGTTCTCGACCACGTCGATCGTTGGCCGCTCCTTGGAGGGAATGGTCTTCCGGCCGAACTCCACGGCCACCTGCGGCATCGCCCCGTTCATGAACGCGAGCAGACTTTGCTTGACGAGCGTAAACAGCCGCAACTGCTTTTGCCGGACTGCCCTGACCTTCTGGGCGATCGGCGCGACAATCGCGTAGGACAGGAAGATGCCGGCGAAGGTGCCCACCAGCGCCGCGCCGATGAGTCCGCCCAAGATTTCCGGCGATTGATCGAGCGCGCCCATGGCGTGGATGATGCCGAGAACCGCGGCCACAATGCCGAGCGCGGGGAGCCCGTCGGCGACCGCCTGGAACGCGTGCACTGGCTTGTACCGGTCGTGCGCCAGTGTTTCGATTTCCTCATCCATCAAGGCCTCGATCTCGTGCGTTCGCGCGTTGCCGATGATGATGAGACGGCCATAGTCGCAGATGAACGTCACCAGGTCCTTGTCGGCGAGGAGTTTGGGGAAATTCCTGAAAATCTCGGATTCTTCCGGGTTGTCGAAATGCGCCTCGACTTCGCTGCGGGACTTGGCTCTGAGCTCCCTCATCAGGGCATGGAGGGCCGACAGCACGTCGAGGAAGTCGCGCGGCTTGGGCGCCTTGTCGAGAACCGCCTCGAGGCATGCCTTGCCGCAGTCCTTGATCGTCGATGTGGCGTTTGCGACGATGAAAATGCCGAGCGACGATCCGGCGATGATGACGAATTCGTAGGGCTGCAGCAGCACGTCGAGATGTCCGCCGAGCGCCGCGTAGCCGCCGAGAATGCATCCGACGGTGATGACGAGACCAATGGCGAAATTCAAGATTCGCTCCGAGTGCGAACGGCTGCGCAAGATTTGCGGCTTCAGACTTACGCGAAGCTGTCAGGGCCGAGGTCAGCCCCGGGCAAGTAGGCTGGGCCAACGTTCGGACGAGACGCCGATGCGAGGGCCCCGCGGAACAGCCTCATGCAAAATGGACTTTATGTCGCCGTCTCGGCCCAGGTGGCGCTGCAGCGACGACTGGAAACCATCGCCGACAACGTCGCCAACATGAATACGGTCGGCTACCGGGCGACAGGCGTGTCGTTCGAAACCGAAATGGCCAGGGCCGGCGACGCGAAGCTCAACTACGTCTCGACCGGCTCGGACTACGTCTCCCGGCGCGCGGGAGGTTTGGTCAAGACCGATAACTCCCTCGATTTCGCCGTGCAGGGCGAAGGCTGGTTCGGGATCCAAACGCCGCGCGGCCCGGCTTACACCCGTGACGGCCGCGCCCGCATCGACGAATCAGGAACGCTGCGCACGCTGAATGGCGACGCGATCCTGGACGCGGGCGGCGCCCCGATCCTCATCGACGAGGCGGGGGGGCCGTTGACGGTCTCGGCCGACGGAATGATCACCCAGAACGGACGGCAGGTCGGAGCGATAGGACTGTTTGCGATTGACCCGAACGCCTCCTTGATACGGGCCGAAAATTCGAGTGTCGTGCCGGACAAGCCGCCGACGCCGATCCTCGAATTCACGCGCGAAGGAGTGGTTCAGGGCGCGGTCGAGAGCTCGAACGTCGATCCCGTGCGCGAGATGACCAGATTGATCGACGTGACGCGCGCTTTCGACGGCGTGGCGAGTGAGGCCTCGCAGTCCGAGGCGTCGCTGCAAGAGGCGATCAAGACTCTCGGGTCATCCGCTTGAGCGGCGATCGCTCCGACGTCGCATTGCCGCCGCTCGAGCGCCTCGAGCGGCGGGTCGCATGGGGAGTCCGGAATCTTCCCACGGTCCGCGTGACCGGCGCGGTCGTCGAGATCTCGATGTCGCACTATCGCGTCGCTGGCCTGTCGCGCTTTCTCAAGCTTGGCGAGTGTGTCGGCGTCGACGTCGGCGATCGCGTCCAGATCGGCGAAGTGGTCAGGATCGACGACGCCTCGGCCACGCTCAAGCCGTTCGATGCGCGCAGCGACGCGACGATCGGCGCGCGCGCCCATCGCGCCGACAATCTGTCGCTGTCGCCGCACCGATCGTGGAAAGGTCGGGTCGTGGATGCGCTCGGACGGCCGATCGACGGCGTGGGCGAGCTTGCTTGTGGCGACAAGTCAGCGCCGCTCGACGCGGCTCCCCCGCCTCCACTCAAGCGGGGGCGCGTTCACGCGCCCCTCCGCACAGGGGTTCGAGTCGTCGATCTCTTCACCCCTCTATGCCTCGGGCAGAGAGTGGGCGTGTTCGCGGGCTCCGGGGTCGGCAAGTCGTCGCTCCTGGCGATGCTGGCTCGGGCGACGCCGATCGACACCGTCGTCATCGCGCTCGTCGGCGAGCGCGGCCGCGAAGTGCGCGAATTCCTCCACGAAACGCTTGGCGAGGACCGCGCGTCCGCGGTCGCCGTCGTTTCGACCGGCGACGAGAGCCCCATGATGCGCCGTCTCGCGCCGAAAACAGCGATGGCGATCGCCGAATATTTCCGCGATCAAGGGGACGCGGTGTTGCTGATCGTCGATTCGGTCACCCGCTTTGCTCACGCCGCGCGCGATGTGGCGCTGGCGGCGGGAGAGCCCGCCGTCGCTCGCGGCTATGCGCCGAGCGTCTTCAGCGATCTGCCGCGGCTCCTCGAGCGCGCCGGACCGGGCGCGGAAGGATCGGGTTCGATTACCGGCGTCTTTTCTGTTCTGGTCGATGGCGACGACCACAACGATCCGGTCGCCGATGCGATTCGCGGAGCCCTCGACGGGCACATCGTGTTGGAGCGCGCGATCGCCGATGAGGGTCGATATCCGGCGGTCAACGTTCTCTCGTCGGTGTCCAGGATGGCCCATCCCGGGTGGCGGCCGGAGCAGCGCAAAGTGGTTGCAAACCTGCGATCGCTGATCGCGCGCTACGAAGAGACGCGCGAGCTGCGTCTCATGGGGGGTTATACGGCCGGCGCCGACCCGACCCTCGACAAGGCGATCAAATCGGTCCCGCGCATTTATGAGGCGATGAACCAGGCGGTCGACGCGCCGCGGTGCGAAGATCCATTCATCGATCTCGCCGCCGCGCTGCGCAACGACGCCAAGACCCTCGAATCGTGAGGCCCCGGCGATGACTCCTGGTCACGAGATTGCGATACGCGCGGTCGGAACGGCCCTGGCCGGCATGTCCATGGCATTCGCCGTCTATATGCTCGCCTACGGCGGGGGGAAGACGCGCATCAACGGCCTCGAGCACTTGGCGATCTTCGCCCAGCCGCGCGGCAGTGCGGTCGGAGCACCACCTGCCAAGGTTCCAACCCCGAAGGCCGCAAACGCTGGCGCCGCCGTCGACATGGCGACGACGGGTTCGTTCGCCGCCGCCGAGCGGCAGTGCCGCGCCAGAAAGGCGGCCGATCGAGATCGTCGCTGCGCGAGCCGATCGCGTCTGGCTGAGGATCGACGGCGCGCTCCGCTCAGCCGTTCCCGGCGACAGCATGCCGGGCGTCGGTCGCATCGCGGCGATTGTCGCGCGAGACGGCGGCTGGACCCTCCTCGACGACAAAGGCGCGGCTCTCCTCGCCGTCACGAAGGGCGCAAACGGGGCCGCGCTTTTCACCCGCAACAGAATCTTCGAATGATCCGGCCGCATCATCGTCGCCCGGCGAGTTCGCGCCGCGCTCGATCATAAAGGGCGTTGGCGATAGCAACGCGCGCGCCTGCTCGATCACGTTCGTGCGCCGGTTGGCGGTCGGGATGATTGCGCCAGACGAAATTGCGCCACCGGGATACAAGCTGTTCCGGCGTCAACGGCCCGGCAAGACCGAGCTCGGCGGCGATTTCCGCCGGAGTATCCGCGGGATTGGGCGGCGCTTCGTCCGTCGAAAGGGGCGCCTGCCGTCCCAGCCGATCCGCCGGTTCGTCCGTCCAGTCCAAAGCCAGGCCGAAACGCGCTTCGCCGCCGGAACCCGGCGCGGGACCAAAGTCGAGGCTCGCGTGGACGCGCGGCGCCCCGGCAGGTCCCGACACGTCATCATTTAGCGCCCGATCTTGCCGCCGCGCTTCGTCGAGGGCGCGCTGAAACTCAGCATTTCGGGGATCGGACATCGTCGCGCGATCCGGATAAGCGGCTCAACCCGTCGCGGCCCGCCGGTCGCGAGAAGGCCGCCTCGACGATGGCGCGCCGTCGTTTTCTCCGTCGGTCACGACGCGATTCCTTCCCTGAACCTTGGCCTCATAAAGGAGTTGGTCGACTCGCCGCAGGAGATCAGTGGCTGATTCGTCGGCGCTCAGCCTCGCAACGCCGAAAGACGCCGTCACCTTGCCGACGCGTTCGCCGCTCGGCTCGACCGTCCACTGCTTGGCCTCCAATATTCCGCGGATTTGCTCGACGGCGCTGACCGCATCGACGAGACGCGCGCCCGGGAACATCAGTGCGAACTCCTCGCCGCCAAATCGCGCGACCTTGTCCTGTCCACGCACGTTCTGCACCAGGATATTGGCGAACAGGCGCAACAGGCGATCGCCGACAAGGTGGCCAAATCGATCGTTGACATGCTTGAATTGATCGATGTCGGCGAGCGCGAGGCAGAAGCAGTCGCCCACCCTCCGGGCTTTCTCCACCTCCTCCGCGAAGCAGGCGTCAAAGAAGCGGCGATTGCCGATCGCGGTCACCACGTCGCGCAGCCCGGCCTCCTCGGCCCGCTCGAGGTTCGTTTGCAGCTGCATGACCTGAAGGCGGGACTCTTCGAGCTGGTTTCTGACGTCGCAAAGCTTGTCGCGCATGTGGCGATTGTCGTCGATGAGGGCCAGCACGATGTCCTTGACCGGACCGACGCCTTGCTGCTGCGACAATTGCTCGTTGGCGCCGTCGAGCCGCTCGGAAAAGCTCTCGCTGTCGGTCAGGTGCGTCTGAAGGACCTTGGCGATGTGGCGCAGGACCCGGTCGACCTTCTCCTCTTTCGCGGGCGTCTCCCGACGCGCCGCCGTCTGACCGCTACGCTGAACCGGGCTCGGCTCGGCTCCGATCGTGAAACGGCCAAGCGCAACGCCGATCCAGCCGAAGAGCAGAAGCTGAATAATCGGCGGCTCGCCCGGCATGAACGACCGCAGCACCGTCAGCGATTCGCCTGGGACAAAGGACCGCAGCGCGGTCACCGCTGCCGCCCCCAGAGCAACCGCGCCGAGCGCCAAGGCCGCCCTGGCGTTCGATCGAACAAGTCCAGGGACGTTCATGATCTGGCCGATCTCGCCGGTGAGGACACGCCGTTCCTCGCGACCAGCCGAGCCTCGACTATTGGCGTGATTTCGTAATTCGCGTCGCGCATTCCGCCCGACCTCCGATCAATGCGCGTGGGCGGCCATCATGGCGGCCGCCGGCCCGCGCTGCGGCCGGCGATAAACGACGGTTGGTCCAAATCATTCGGACCTCGCCCCTTTTTAAGGCCTGCGGGTTACTGTTGTGTAAGCGCTGCGGGCTCTGTCCGGCGATTGATTCCGACGCTGGCCGAAAGGGTTGGCGACTTCCGCTGAGGCATGCCTTGTCGCGGACGGCCGATGTTCCGCGTGGGACGATTGGCGTCGGCTGCCGAACGGAGCTATTGCCCAGTTTACCTGCAGTGTGCCAGCATGCCGCTTGGGATGGCCCTGCCGGCAAATCAATTGCGATACGCGCTTTACCTTGCGCCGCCGCCCGAGAGCGAGCTCTGGCGTTTCGGTTGTGCTGTCATCGGCCGTGACGCGCTGGCCGGCGCCGCCCGCGACGGGTTCGCGCCTGAAGGCTATACGCTCGGCGCCTGGCGGAGCATGACCAGCGACCCGCGCCGGTACGGCTTTCACGCGACCCTCAAAGCGCCGTTTCGTCTGCGCGCCGATCTCGACAGCGCCGATTTGATCCACAGCATCGCCGAGTTCGCGCGCAGGTTGGCCCCCTTCGACGCGGGCGAACTGAGCGTTGGCGCCATCGCAGCTGGAGACGGGCGGTCGTTCGTCGCCCTCAAGCCTCAGGGCAGTTTAAAGGAATTGCGATTGTTCGAGGGCAACGTCGTCCGCGCTCTCGACCACCTGCGGGGCCCGCTCGCTCCCGGCGACCGCGAACGGCGCATCTTGGCTCGACTGTCGCCCCGCCAGTCCTATTATCTCGACGCCTGGGGCTACCCGTATGTGCTCGATGAGTTTCGACCACATTTCACCTTGACCAACGCCATCGCCGATGCGGATCGCGTCGTTCGCCTTCTCGAATGGGAGTTCAAGCTTCGGGTGGCTTCGCCGGCGCTACGCATCGACGCGCTGACACTGTTCCGCGAGATCGAGCCCGGCGGCGATTTCAAGGTTGTGCGTCGCTTCCCGCTCGGGCCCTCGACCCGCGCCAGGCGATCGCCGGCTCGCGCGTTGGCGCCTGCCTTTCTCGACTGACGGCGCAAAGTCTCGCCAACGCTTTACGGGTCCGCCTTCCGGGTGTTAGCGTTGCGCTAACATGTTTCCAACAGCCCAAGAAGGCCGACCCAGAGGGAGGGGCGACAAGACCGTCGGGGTCAGCGATGTCTGAGCCCGGCGCCGAGAACCATGTCAGCGCACGCCTGGCGAACCCTGTTCTCGAAGCGGTCGGGTTGTCGCGCTCGTTTGGGCCAATCGAAGTTTTGAGCGACGTCTCGGTTAGCGTGCGCGCCGGAGAGGTCCACGCGATCATCGGCGAAAACGGGGCGGGCAAGTCGACGCTGATGAAGATCCTCGCGGGCCATCTCACGCCGACTCGCGGCGCGATCAAGCTCGACGGCTCGCCGGTCGAGCTCAAGGGTCCAGTCGACGCGGAGCAGCGCGGCATCGTTCTTGTCCACCAGGAGATCATGCTGGCGCCGGACCTGTCGATCGCCGAGAACATGTTTCTCGGGCGCGAGCTATGGCGCGGGCTGACGGTCGACGACCGAGAGATGAACCGCCGCGCGGCCGAGGCGATGCGCGTGTTCGGGGTCGAGGCGGCGGTGACCGAGCCGGTGCAGCGCCTGTCGATCGCGCAGCGCCAGCTCGCGCAGATCGCTCGCGCGCTCGCCGTTCCGCACCGGATCGCGATCTTCGACGAGCCGACCGCGTCGCTGACCCCGATCGAGACCTCCGCGCTCCTCAACCTCATTCGCGAGCTCAAGGCGAAGGGCGTCGCCATCCTCTACATTTCCCATCGCCTCGAGGAGGTCAAATCCGTCGCCGACGTGGTCACAGTGCTGCGCGACGGCAAGCAGGCGGCTACGAAACCGGCGGCCGAGCTCGAGCCCGTCGACATGGCGCGCCTTATGGTCGGGCGCGACCTGCTCGCGCTCTATCCGCCGCGCTCGCCCGCGCCCGTCGGGGAGCCGGCGTTCGAGGTCGGGCATTTCGGCGCCGCGGGCTTCGCCGAGGACGCGAGCTTCAGCGTGCGGCCAGGCGAAATCCTCGGCTTCTCCGGGCTGGTTGGGGCGGGGCGGACCGAGCTCTTCGAGGCTTTGTTCGGGCTCCGCAAGGGCGGCGGGCAAATCCGGCTGAACGGCGCGGAACAGCAGTGGCGCGACGCGCGCGCCGCCATGCGCGCCGGGGCCGTCTATCTGACCGAAGACCGCAAGAGCAAGGGCCTGTTGCTCGAGGAGACGATCGCCACCAATCTGACGCTGGCCGCGCTCGACAAGTTCCAGCGCGGGCCGCTGATCGACCGGGCCAAGGAGGTCCGCGCCCTCGACGAGGCGATCCAGCGCTTCGATATCCGGGTCGGTGACAAAACTCTCCTCGCCGGGCAGATGTCGGGCGGCAATCAGCAGAAACTTCTTTTGGCGAAAATGATGCAGCTCAATCCGCGCGTCGTCGTCATCGACGAACCTACGCGGGGAATCGACATCGGCGCCAAGCAGCAGATTTATCAATTCATCGCCGCACTGGCGGGGGAGGGCCGCTCGGTGATCGTCATCTCGTCGGAGATGGCCGAGCTGATCGGAATCTGCCACCGCATCATCGTCATGCGGAACGGCCGCGTCGTCGGCGAAGTGGCGGGCGAAGCGATGAACGAGCATGCGATCGTGGTGCTGGCGACCGGCGTGAACTCGAAGAGGGAGGGGGCCTGAGGATGACGCAGGCGGTGCACGAGGCTCCGGCCGCCGCGCCGCGGCGCCGCGTGAGCGTGAGCGCCGTCGCGCCGTTTCTCGCGCTTGCCCTCATCTGCGCCCTCGGGGCGCTGGCCAATCCGCGTTTCCTCAGCTTCGACAACATTACCAACGTCTTGGCGCGCAGCACGTTCATCGCCACGATCGCCGTCGGACAGACGCTCGTCATCACCGGGGGCGGGCTCGACCTCTCCGTCGGCGCGATGGCGGCTTTCGTGGCAGGCTTGGCGATTCTGTTCCTGAACTCGGGGCTGATCGGCAATATGCCGCTCTTGATCGTCTCGACGATGGCGCTGTCGCTCGCGGTCGGCGCGCTCTGCGGTCTGTTCAATGGCCTGACGACGACGATCGGCAAGATCGAGCCGTTCATCGTGACCTTGGGAACGATGGGCATCTTCCGCTCGCTGCTGACCTGGCTCGCCCAGGGCGGGTCGATCACGATCACGAACCCCGACGTCCGGGCGGCTTACCGTCAGGTCTATTTCGGCGACGTGTTCGGCATCCCCTATCCCGTCCTCGTCATTCTCGGCGTCGCGGCGATCGGCGCCTTCATTCTCTACGGCACCGCCTACGGCCGGCACGTGCGCGCGGTCGGCTCGAACGAGGACGTCGCGCGCTATTCGGGCATCAACGTCGCGCGCGTGCGCACCATCACTTACGTGCTCCAGGGCCTTTGCGTTGCGCTCGCGGTCATCGTCTACGTGCCGCGTCTCAGTTCGGCCAGCGCGGCGACCGGGCTCGGCTGGGAGCTGACGGCGATCACCGCGGTCGTCGTCGGCGGCACGCGGCTCAAGGGCGGCGTCGGCCACATCTGGGGGACGATCGCCGGCGCGCTCATCCTCGAAGTCATCGGCAACATCATGCTGTTGTCCAATCTGGTCAGCGAATACCTCATCGGCGCGGTTCAGGGCGCGATCATCATCATCGCGATGCTCGCCCAGCGCGGCATGTCCGCGAGTTCGGTGAGGAAAAACCGAGCGGCCTGGGCGACCGCCCGGAGCTACTCAAAAAGAGGGAGATGAAGGTATGAAGCGTATTCTGGTGAGCCTGGCGGTCCTCGGCCTGATGGTCGGCGCGGCGCAGGCGCAAGCGAACAAGACCATGGCGGTCTCCGTTCCGACGGCCGACCACGGCTGGACGGGCGGCGTCGTGTTCCACGCGATGGAAGAAGCGAAAGCCCTGGAAAAGAAATATCCGGGACTGAAGGTGATCGTGAAGACGTCGCCGGACCCCGCCGCCCAGGCGAATGCGCTCGAGGACCTCTCGACCCAGGGCATCGACGCGCTCGTCGTCCTCCCGCACGACCCGAACGTGCTGACGGATCCGATCCGCAAGGTGAAAAACAAGGGAACGTTTGTGACGGTCGTCGATCGTATCGCGGACGATCGGTCGATCTACGACCTTTACGTCGGCGGCGACAATCCGGGTCTCGGCGCGTCGGCGGCCCAATTCTTCAAGAAGGCGATGCCGAACGGCGGCGACATCGTCGTGATCCGCGGCCTCCCGATCCCGATCGACAAGATGCGCGTCGACGCCTTCAACGACGGGATCAAGGGCGCCAAGATCAATGTGATCGACAGCCAGTTCGGCAACTGGAGCCGCGACGACGCCTTCAAGGTGATGCAGGACTTCCTGACCAAGCACCCCAAGATCGACGCCGTCTGGTGTCAGGACGACGACATGGCGATCGGCGTGTTCGAGGCGATCGCGCAGGCGAAGCGTAGCGACATCAAGTTCGTCGTGGCGGGCGCCGGCGCCAAGGACGCAGTGAAGCGGGTCATGGACGGCGATCCGATGATGCCGGTCGACGTCCTCTATTCGCCGAGCATGGTTGCGGTGGCGATGGACGTGACCGCGCTCGGCCTCGAGGAAGGAATTCCGGTCCGAGGCGACTACATCCTCAAGGCGACGCTGATCACCAAGGACAACGCGAAGGACTTCTACTTCAAGGACTCGCCGTTCTGACAGGCAAGGAGACGGGGAAGCGCGTTCGCGCGCTTCCCCTTTCCGCATGTGACGAGAAAGCCGCGCGGAAGCGCGCGTCAAGGAGGAAGCATGGCTGGCATGGTCAAGGGTCCGGCGATTTTCCTGGCCCAGTTCGCCGGCGACGCCGCGCCCTTCGATTCGTTCGAGGGCATGTGCAAATGGGCCGCTTCGCTCGGCTATAAGGGCGTGCAGATTCCCGCCTGGGACGGACGGCTCTTCGATCTAGCGAAGGCGGCCTCGTCGAAGACCTATTGCGATGAGGTCGCGGGAATCGCGAAGAGCCACGGCGTCGCGATCACCGAGCTCGCCACCCACCTCCAGGGACAATTGGTCGCGGTGAACCCGGCCTACGACGACGCGTTCGACGCCTTTGCCCCGAAGGAGGTCCACGGCAAGCCGGCGGAGCGGCAGAAATGGGCCGTCGAGCAGTTGATGCTGGCCGCAAAGGCCTCGAAACGTCTCGGCCTCACTGCCCACCCGACTTTCTCGGGCGCGCTAGCGTGGCCTTTTCTCTACCCATGGCCGCAACGCGCGCCAGGACTGATCGAAACCGCGTTCGAGGAACTCGCCAGACGCTGGAAGCCGATCCTCGACGCCTTCGACGACGCCGGCGTCGACGTCTGTTACGAGCTGCATCCTGGCGAGGACATTTTTGACGGAACGAGCTTCGAGCGCTTCCTCGACGCGCTCAAGGGCCATAAGCGCTGCGCGATCAACTACGACCCGTCGCACTTCATCCTGCAGCAGCTCGACTATCTCGAGTTCATCGACATCTATCACGAGCGGATCAAGGCGTTCCACGTCAAAGACGGCGAGTTCAATCCGACCGGACGGCAGGGCGTATATTCCGGCTATGCGCCGTGGGTTGAGCGGGCTGGCCGTTTCCGTTCGCTTGGCGACGGGCAGGTCGATTTCTCCGGCGTCTTCTCCAAGATGGCGCAGTACGGCTATTCGTCCTGGGCGGTGCTCGAATGGGAATGCTGTCTCAAGCATCCGGAGGACGGGGCGCGCGAGGGCGCAGACTTCATCAAGCATCACATCATCCGCGTGACCGAGAAGGCGTTCGACGACTTCGCCGGCGGCGCGACCGACAAGAAACAGATCAAGCGCGCTCTGGGACTGCGCTGAGGAGGAGACGGGGAGCATGGCGATCGAGGGACGCGCTGACGGAAGGAAAGGCGGCAGGATCAGGCTGGGAATGGTCGGCGGCGGCGAAGGGGCGTTCATCGGCGCGGTCCACCGCATCGCCTCCCGCATCGACGACCAGTATGAGCTCGTCGCCGGCGCTCTGTCGTCGACGCCGGAGAAGGCGCGCCGTTCGGGCGCAGCGCTCGACCTCGCGCCAGACCGCGTCTACGACACTTACGAGAACATGGCGAAGGCCGAGGCCAAGCGGGCCGACGGGATCGAAGCGGTCGCCATCGTCACCCCGAACAACGTCCACGCCGGGCCGACCTATGCGTTTCTCAAGGCCGGCATCCATGTCATCTGCGACAAGCCACTGACGGTCAGCCTGGCGGAAGCGAAGAAGATGCGCGACGCGGTGGAGAAGTCGGGCCTCGTGTTTGCGCTGACGCATAATTACACCGGCTATCCGCTGGTGCGCCGGATGCGCGAGATGGTTCGCGCCGGGGAACTCGGCGAGATCCGCCTCGTCCAGGCCGAATATCCGCAGGACTGGCTGACGGAATCGACCGAGGCGACCGGCAACAAGCAGGCCGAATGGCGCGTCGACCCGAAGCGCTCGGGGGCAGGCGGCTCGCTCGGCGATATCGGCACCCACGCCTATAATCTCGCCGACTATGTGACCGGGCTCGAGCTTGCCGAGCTTGCCGCCGACCTGACGTCGTTTGGGCCCGGGCGCAAGCTCGACGACAACGCGCAGATCATGCTGCGCTACGCCAATGGCGCGCGCGGCGCGATCTGGGCGAGCCAAGTTGCGCCTGGAAACGAGAACGGGCTCATGCTGCGCGTCTACGGGACCAAGGGCGGTTTCCACTGGCGGCAGGACAATCCGAACTATCTCTTCTGGTCGCCGTACGAGAAATCGACTCGCATCGTGACCCGCGGCGGCCCGGACGCGGGCGAAGCGGCGGCGCGCGTGACCCGCATCCCGCCCGGCCATCCCGAAGGCTATCTCGAAGGCTTCGCCAACATCTATTCGGAGGTCGCGCTCGCCATCCGGGCCGCGCGGGTGGGCAAGAAGCCGCCGAGAGCGGTGCATTTCCCGACCATCGACGACGGCGTCAAGGGCCTCGCCTTCGTCGAGGCCGCGGTCAAGTCGTCGAAGGCCAACGGCAAGTGGGTGAAGCCTTAGGGGTTGGCGCCTGAACCTTGGCGCAGCTTTCTCTCATCTATTGAGGGCCCGTGGACCGCTGACGAAAGAATTGCTCCGAACATAGAATCTGAGCGGGCTGTCGGGCGCGCGCGTAATGCCGATCCTTTTGCTCTCTCCGATTTCGTCAGGCGCGCGACCGTCAGATCCGAGCCAGAGCGGGCCGGCCTCACAGAGGTCGATGCCGTCCAGCCGGCGATCTATCGCCAAGGCTTCGCATAGCCGTCCCGGGCCCCGCGCCAAGTCTCGCACACGCTCGGCACCGCGATTTCGCTCCATGATCGTGACGCCGAGGGTCGGCTCGATCGCCCTGATCAAGACGCCCGCGCCAACGCCGGATTTTTCGCTCGAGACGTTCAGCATGAAAGAAACGCCATAGGCGAGATAGACATAGGCGTGCCCGCGTTCGAGGAAAAGCGCGCGATTGCGCGGGGTCATGCCACGATAGGCGTGACCGGCGGGGTCGCCGATGCCGTATGCCTCGGTCTCGACGATGCGGCCGCCCGCCACACCTCCGGCCAGTTTCCGCACGAGCATTTTGCCGATCAGAAAACGGGCGAGCTCAGCGGTATCGACGGGCAGCTCCGCCCTATCCAGCACGCGCGGGGGCGCCGCCGAACGGCTCGGCAAAGAATTGGGTTTCGCGGGCCGCCTTGCCATCCAGGAACTCCGTGACGCTCACCGAATAGGACGGACGGCCGTCATACGCGAGGATGAGTTCGGTGATCGAGAGCTCGCCCGCGCCGACTCCAATCGGCGACGGCGAGGCCCCGGGAAAATCCTCTCTCTCTCGGAGAAATCGACATTTTCTTGCCAAATGGTCGAAGCCGTGGTTCAGTTTTTCAGAAAGCAGCGTGGCGAATGGGTCGGGACCGTCCGATCGAATCGCCGATGCTCGAGCCCGCCAGAAATCGGCGATAACCCATTGAGGAAGCTGCATTCGTGGAAGGAAAAGGCATTTTGATTTTATTGCGCCGGATTTGGATCTCGTTGCGGCAGGCTTGGATTTTATTGCGTCCGGATTGGATTTCGCTGCGGAAGTCTTGGAATCCCGACGCCGCCGCCGACAGTCTTGACAAGCTTCGATTGCTCATCCAAATAACATCCATAAACCATCCATATGGATGGTAAGCCGGACCTAATCGATTGGCCAAGCCGCCCGAGAGCGAGAAGCTCACCATCAACCTCGGTTTCGTCGACCTCGGGTCGATCGATCTTCTGGTGGGCGACGGCTTCTATTCCAACCGCTCGGACTTCATCCGCACCGCGATCCGCAATCAGCTCGCAAGGCACGCGGATATCGCCAAAGAAGCGGCCTCGCGCTTGACCCTCGAACTGGGTCTGAGGACCTTCGCCCGCCGCGACCTCGAGGCCGTTCAGGCCGCCGGCGGGCGGCTCAGCATTCGCGTGCTTGGCCTCGCCGTCATCGCCGACGACGTCACGCCCGATCTCGCGCGGGCGACAATCGAATCGATCACCGTGCTCGGCGCGCTGCATGCGCCCGCCGACGTCAAAGCCGCGCTCGCCGATCGCCTGCGCTGAACGCCAATGGGAACAGATCATGAAAAACCGCGTTCTCGACGTCATGGGTGAAGCCCTGAGCCTCGTGCGCCAATCCGACCTTGCCGCGGCGACCGCTGTTATCCGCAAGGCGCTGTCCGGGGAGGAGGCGAAGAGTCGTACGAGCGCCCCGGAAGCCTGGCCGCAGCCTCCGTCCGCGAGGGTTTTTGCGCCTCCGGCGCGGCGTGCGCTGGGTGAAACTCTGCGCGTCTTGCGCGCCCGGCCGTCGTTCCCGCCTGCAGCTCCCGAAACCGAGCCGCCGCACGCGTTCGACGAAAGGTTTTCGAGGCGGGCGCATCCCGGCGCCGCGGGCCCCCTCCACTACCGGCTCTACGTGCCGGCCGATCACGAGCGGCGCGATCTCGCGCTCGTGCTCATGCTGCATGGGTGCACCCAGAATCCGGAAGATTTCGCCCTTGGCACGCAGATGAACGGCCTCGCCGACGAGTTCGGCCTCATCGTCGCCTATCCGCACCAGCCGCCGCGCGCCAATGCGTCGGGCTGCTGGAACTGGTTCGACCGGCGCCACCAGAGCCGCGGCTCGGGCGAACCGGCCAGCCTGGCTGGACTGGCCCAAGCGCTAGCGAAGGAATTCGGCGTCAGCAATGAGCGTATTTTCGCCGCCGGCTTATCGGCGGGCGGCGCGATGGCGGAAGTTCTGGCGGCGACCTACCCCGATGTGTTCGCCGCCGTCGGCGTCCATTCGGGCCTGCCCTATCGCTCGGCCGGCGACCTGCCCTCCGCTTTCGCCGCAATGAAGGGGACCGCGGCCATCGATCTGACCCCGCCTGCTGCAGACGATCGCCGCTGCCGCAAGATCATTATCCATGGGCTCGCCGATCCGACGGTCAATTCCGTCAACGCGGAGCGAATCCTCGATCAGGCCGCGCGCGGAGAGGGGTTGAAGAGGATCGACCTCGACTGGGAAGCAAAAGTCGGACGCGTCAGCCGCACGGTGCTTGAAGACGACGAGGGCCAGGCCGTGGTCGAGCGCTGGCAGGTCGAGGGCGGCGGCCACGCCTGGTTCGGCGGCGACCCGCGAGGCAGCTATACGCAAACCGTCGGCCTCGACGCCTCCCGAGTCATGGTGCGCTTTTTCTTGCGGCAGAGTCCCACTGACCGAGATGTGGATGCCGGCGCGCTTTAGCCGCAGCGCAACGATGGTTCATGATTGAACTTTAGCGACCAAGTAACCTTTTCGCATCATCATGGGAATGCGTTCATTTTTCACCCGCATAAGCTTCACGAAAGGCGGAACCGGCGGACGAGTTGTACGAAACGTCACGTTTTTTGCTCGTTTCGTCTCTGCGGACAGGGTCATTTCCGTTAGGAGCGCTGTTTGGGCAGATGCGCGACGAAATCGGAGGATAGGTTGCAGCTCTCTTTGTTTACCCGTCTCCAAGCAGTCGAGTCCGACCTTCGGGCAATGAAAAACTTGCTGGCCGAGCTGAAGGTGAACCAGGACGGACTGCGTCGGGATCGTGACGAATGGCGATGGCGTGCCGAGCGTCTGCTCAAAGATCAAGAACGCGGAGCGTTTTGGCGGTGGCGTAGGCGGGCCAATACAGCGCTCGGCATGATCACCACGCGCTTATCCGAGCTCACCGTCGACTTGCGGACCAGGTTGACCGAGAGCAGAGTTGGCCGAAAATGAGCCCCGGGCTTCCCAAAGCCTGACCGGACCCGACCCTTTTTTGTGCTATGCGGATCGGTCAGCGATGCTGGCAATTCGGCAGAGTACAGGCGCACTCTCGTCGAAGTAGCAGACAGCGCAAATTCGGTGATAACCGTCCGCAACAATGAGAGGAAATCCCCCTGCAATGTCGCCGCGAACGAGGAGAATGGGCGCGAGCGCCTTGCCTTTGTGAATTTTCTTTAGATCACCATCCACGTGCGACTCGTCGCTCGGTAGAAGTGGGAGTTGCGCTGCTCGCAATAAATCTTTCGCAGCATGTTCAACGAGTTTAGCGTTGCGCAGGGCCTTGACGAGCGCCTTGGCTTTCGCATCCGAACACAGAAGCGACAGGAATTTCACCGCCGCGTCGAAATCCTCGGCCTCCCCCTTCTCGGCCCATTCAAGTTTCGGCTTGCTCACGTTGGCTGCTCCCATCTTCAAGGACAGCGGCTCGTCCCCCTCGAACGGATCACGCGCCAGAGTACCCCGAGAACACTTCGCCGAACAAATCGGCCCGGGAACAACCTTCCGCCGCCAGCGTTTAGGCTCTGTTGACGTCTTGCAGAGACCGCGGAGGACCGCAATGATTAGTTTGTTTGCAACGCCGCTATTCGTAGCGGGCGAAATCGTTCTCGGCCTATCCCTCACTTTATTCGTCGGGGCTATGATCGCGAGCTTTGGCGATCGCGTTAACTCGAGAAGGCGATAAGTGACTGTTGACCAGCCGCTCGCCCGACGGCCGCAATCAGGAAACCTGCGCCCCCTCATGGCGAATGGCGATCCAGAACGAGGCCTGCGCGACAATGCCGGCGAGCGCGAGCACGATGCCCGCCGCAAGCGCCGGGTCGCGGCCGAGCCCGGCGAGCGCGGTCAGCGCCGCGCCCACCGCCATCTGCGTGAATCCGTAAAGGCCGGACGCCGACCCGAGGACATGCCGATTGACGCTCATCGCCTGAACGAGGGCGGTAGGTCCGGCGCAGCCGACGCCGATGTTGTAGACGAGCATGAGGCCGACCATCATCGCGACGGTCAAATGCCCGGAAAGGACGGCAGCGAGAAATCCGAAGGCCGCCGCCACGCTCACCGCATTCGCCGTCACCAGAAACGTTTTCAGCGCGAAGCGGTCGACGAGCCGGCTCGTCAACATGCTGCCCAGCCATATTCCCGAGACAAGGAGGGCGAGATAGAGACCGATCTCGCCCTCCGGCCGGTGCAACTGATCGACGACAATGAACGGCGCGCAGGCGATGAAGGCGTAGAGCGAGGTCGTCGCGCAGCCGCCGCCGATCGCATAGCCGAGGAAAGCGGGCGAGGCGAGGAGCTGGCGAGTGTTGCGCGCGAGCACCGCGCTACTGACGCTTATACGCTTACCAGTCTCGCGCAAGAGCAGCCAGGCGCATAGCGAATTCAGCGCGCCGAGCGCGCAAAGCCCAACGAATATCGAGCGCCAGCCGAACATCCCCGCGAGCGCGCCGCCGACCAAGGGCGCCGCTCCGGGGCCGGCCGTGGCCATTAGATTCATCAATGCGAGGCGCTGCGTCGCCTCATGCGACGCGGCGGTGTCGCGCACGATCGCGCGGGCGAGAATGAGACCCGCGCAGCCGCCAAGCGCCTGAAACAGGCGGGCGACGATCAGCGCATCGACGCTCCGCGCGAGCAGCGCGGCGAGGCCGGAAATCGTGAACAGGATGAGGCCGCCGATCAGCGTCGGCCGGCGGCCGAAACGATCGGAAACCGGGCCGTAGACGAGCTGGCCGATCGCGAGCCCGGCGATATAGACGCTGATCGTCAGCTGCAGCGCGCCGGGGGTCGAGCGCAGATCCGCCGCAGCGCTCGGAAGCGCGGGCACGAAGATGTGCATGCCAAGCGTCCCGCTCAAAGTGAACAAAGCGAGCATCCAGAGCGGAACGTGGCGGCGCGGCACCTCGATCTCGCTCAAGGCCGGGCGTTCGCCGAGGTGGCGATTCATCGGCCGGGCTCGTCGGCCATCGACTCCCATCGCTCCACCCTATGCAGCGCTTCGGGCTTGAGGTCTGCGCGGGTGGGATAGCCGTCGACGGCCATCAGGAGATCGGCTTCGGCCAACAGCGAACGCAGCACGTGGACGATGCCGTCGATCCCGCCGAGCGCGAGCCCGTAGGCGTAGGGGCGACCAACCCCGACGGCTGCGGCTCCCATCGCGAGCGCCTTGACGACGTGGGTTCCCGAGCGGATGCCGGAATCGAACAAGACCGGAGTTGTCCTCGCGGCCTTGACGACTGCGGGCAGCATGTCGAGCGCCGGGATGCCGCCGTTGGCCTGCCGGCCGCCGTGATTGGAGCAATAGATTCCGTCGACGCCGCCGTCGATGGCGCGCCGGGCGTCATCAGGATGGCATACGCCCTTGACGATCAGCGGCAACTTCGTCAGCGACCGCAGCCACGGCAGGTCGTCCCAGGTCAGCGGATTGCCGAAGATCGCCGCCCACGTCGTGACCGCCAAGCGCGGGTCTTTCTGCGGCGGCGCTCCCAGCAATTCAGCGAAACGAGGGTCGGTGAAATAATTGGCGAGGCAATGGCCTCGCAGCTGGGGGAAGTTGGCGCTTCTGAGATCGCGCGGCCGCCAGCCGGTCACCCATGTGTCGAGAGTGACGACGATCGCCTTGAAGCCGGCCAGCTCGGCCCGTTTGACCAGGTTCGCCGCGAGCTCGCGATCGGTCGGAGTGTAGAGCTGGAAGAAGCCGGGCGTGGCCTTGAACTCGGCGGCGACGGTCTCGAGCGGATCGACCGAGAGGGTCGAAGCGACCATCGGCACGCCGGTCAGCGCGGCGGCGCGCGCGGTCGCGAGATCGCCATGGCCGTCCTGGGCGCAAAGCCCGATGACGCCGATCGGGCTCATGAACAATGGCGACGGCAGCTTCATGCCGAAGAGCTCAACCGAAAGGTCGCGCCGCTTGGCGCCGACGAACATTCGCGGCATGAGGCCCCATTTATCGAACGCGGCGACGTTGGCCTCTTGCGTCCGCTCGTCTCCGCAGCCGCCGGCGACGTAAGACACGAGGCTCTCCGGCATCGCCGCATGCGCCTTGGCCTCCAGTTCGTCGAAGCGCATAGGAAACCGGGGCAGGCGACCGCTCAAGCCGGCGAGGTAGATCTCGTTCTGGTAGGCTCCGAAGTCGGGCATCGACGCCTCCCCCTTGCATCCGCTGAGATCGCAGCGGCAAGGATTACGGGATGACCGCGGGGCGGGGCAAGACGGACGCCCTGGCGGACGACACTAAAGGGGGGGTTGACGCCACCCGCGTTCTCGACGCTCAAATGACCGCGGATGCGTCAAACTTGAAGGGGAGATGAGCATGGAGCCGGTCCCGTCCGACGCCCTGGTGTTTTTCGGCGCTTCCGGAGATCTGGCGTTCAAGCAGATCTTCCCGGCTCTTTTGGGTCTCGTCGGCGACGAAGGGGTCGAGGTCCCGATCGTCGGCGTCGCCAAGGCAGGTTGGACGGTCGACGACTTAAAGGCCCGCGCCAAGGCGAGCGTCGAGAGCCACGGAGGCGCTGACTCCGCGAAACTGGCGCGGCTTCTCGCGCTCCTGCGCTATGTCGACGGCGACTACAACGATCCCGGGACGTTCGCTGCCCTCAAGCAGGCGCTCGGGCCCGCGAAACGGCCGCTGCACTATCTCGCGATTCCGCCGAGCCTGTTCGGCGTCGTCGTGGCCGCGCTCGCCGCGAGCGGGCTCAACGTCAACGCGCGCCTGGTTGTCGAGAAGCCGTTCGGCCGCGATCGCGAATCGGCGCAGGCGCTCAACCGGACGTTGCACCAGCATTTTCCGGAATCGGCGATCTATCGCATCGATCACTATCTCGGCAAGGAGCCGGTGCAGAGCCTCCTCTACACCCGGTTCGCCAATTCGATTTTCGAGCCGCTGTGGAACAATCACTATGTCCGCGGCATCCAGATCACCATGGCCGAATCGTTCGGCGTCCAGGATCGCGGCAGCTTCTACGATTCGACCGGGGCGCTGCGCGACGTGGTCCAGAACCACATGCTGCAGGTTCTCGCCAACCTGATGATGGAGCCGCCGACCGGCGAAGACCATGAGGCGGTGCGGGACCAGAAAGCCGCGCTGCTGAAGGCCGTGAGGCCGCTGGACGCGGCGAACATCGTGCGCGGCCAGTATCACGGCTATCGCCAGGTCCCGGGGGTGCGACCGGATTCGACGGTCGAGACCTATGTCGCGGTCAAACTGTCGGTGGACTCGTGGCGATGGGCGGGGGTCCCGATTTACATCCGCGCCGGCAAATGCCTGCCGGTGACTGCGGCCGAGGTGACGGTCGAGTTCAAGCCGCCGCCGCGGGCGACGTTCGACGAGGTGGTCGGCGCGTCGGCAGGCTATCTGCGCGCGCGGCTGAGCCCGGACGTCGGCGTCGGCATGGGGCTCAGGGTCAAGCACCCCGGGGAACGCATGACCGGCGACAACGTCGAGCTGATGCTGTCGGAACACGCCGGCTCGCTGCTTCCACCCTACCAGCGTCTGCTCGGCGACGCGATGCGCGGCAACGACAACCTGTTCGGACGCGAAGACGTCGTCGACGCGCAATGGCGGATCGTGCAGCCGATCCTCACGAATGCGCCGCCGCCGCAGGAATATGCGCCCGGGACCTGGGGCCCGGAGGCCGCCGACGCGCTCATCGGCGCCGATGGCCCGTGGCGCAATCCCAAACCGGCCAAGACCGGCTGAGCATGGGCTGCACCGGCCGGCGTGGCGCGCTCAATGCGAGAACAGCACCGGCGCGGTCATGTGGGCGAGGATCTGCGGCGTTCCGGAGCCATGGCCGAACAGAAAGCGCCAGCCGGCGTCGAAAGCGCCGATCGCCATCAGATCCGCCGAATGGTCGGAAATGGCGCTGAGGAGTGTGTCGGACACCGAAATATCGTCGACGACGACGTGCTGGTAGCGCGCGTTCACCTTGTGGCGGGCGAGGTTAGCGACCAGAAGGTCGGAGAATTCATAGGAGTGATCGCCCTTGTGCCCGACTTCGACGATGAGGGCTTCGCAGCCGCCGGTCAGCAACGGCAGGGCGTCGAAGGCGGCGCGCGCCGCGCCGCGCTCGCAGTGCCAGGCGAAGAGCGGGCGGGCGCCGACTTCGGCATAGGTCCCGACGTAAGGCACGACCAGGACCGGACGGCCGCTTTCGGCAATCACCTCGTCTGGCAGCTTGGCCGGCACGGGAACGTCGTCCTGCGCCTGACCGAGCACGACGAGATCGAACGTGCGCGCGATCTCCGTCGCGCGGCGGATGATTTCGTGATCGCTGCCGCGGTTGACATCGATGAACGCTGCGCGGTCCTTGAGCGGCGCGGTCGCAGCCGCGAACGCCGCCCGCGCCTTGTCCCGCGCGGCGACATAGTGCTCGCTCGGCCAGGAAGCGACCGTTCCGACCATGCGAGCCTCGGCCTTCTCGGCGAACATCCCCGTGAGGCGCGCTCCGCACCGTTCGGCGATACGCAGACTTAAGCCCAGGCGGGCTGCGGCGCGCGGCCTCGAATTGAGATGCACGAGGATGTTCGCAAGAGCCATGGTCGTTCCCTCAAGAACCCGCCGGTCCGGCCGGAAACTCGCGTCCCAGCGGCTTGCCGCGCTCCCTGGATGAGGGACATGGCGACAGCCGTCGTTTGCTTGTCGGCTGACCATAATCGACGCGGCGGGCCGGATCAACGAACCGACGCCTCGCCGGACCGGCCCGGACCGCGGCGTCGACGGCTCTCGCCCCAACATATCTCCCGCATTGCCGCCCTGGCGCCGGGCGTTCTACATTCGGCGCGGCAGAACCGCGGCGGCGAGAACTCCAGCACCGCCGATGGACGAGACGGATGAACGAAGCCCTTCCGGCGGCGCAAATGCGCGGCGATCCGGTGAAAGCCGGAGCTGCCGACTTCGACGTGATCATCGTCGGCGCGGGTCTCTCGGGCGTCGGCGCGGCCTGCCATCTAGTTCGCAAGCGGCCGCAGACGAGTTTCGCCATCCTCGAGGCACGGGACGGAATTGGCGGCACGTGGGACTTGTTCCGCTATCCGGGCGTCCGCTCGGACTCCGACATGTCGACGTTCGGCTACGCCTTTCGCCCGTGGGACGACACGCGGGCGATCGCCGATGGACCGTCAATTTTGCGCTATCTCGCCGAAACCGCGAAGGAATACGGCCTCGATCAGAAGATTCGCTTCGGCCACAAGGTCGTCGCAGCGTCCTGGCGATCGGCGGAGGCGCGCTGGACGCTCGACGCGAGAGGTCCGGGGGGCGAGAAGCTGCGGTTGTCGTGCAATTTTCTTTTTCTGTGCACCGGCTATTACGAATATGCGGCAGGCCACATGCCCGGTTGGCCGGGCATGGAGAGATTCGCCGGCCCGATCGTTCATCCGCAACATTGGCCCGAAGACTTGCGTTACGCCGGCAAGCGGGTGGTCGTGATCGGCAGCGGCGCGACCGCTGTGACGCTCGTTCCGGCGATGGCGGAGACGGCGGAGCACGTCGTCATGCTGCAACGATCGCCGACCTATATCGTCGCCCGTCCGGCCGAGGAGACGATGGCGAAATGGCTCGGACGATGGCTTCCGGCACGGCTCACGCACGCCGTCGTGCGCTGGAAGAACATCGCTTTGCAGCTCTATCTCTTCCGCCTGTCGCGGCGAAAACCGGCGGCGGTGCGGGCGGAAATCCTCAAGCTCGCGCAGGCCGCAGTCGGACCGGGGATCGACGTCGCCAGGCATTTCAACCCTCGCTACGAACCGTGGGACCAGCGCCTGTGCCTTGTTCCGGACGGCGACCTGTTCGCGGCGCTGCGCAACGGCAAGGCGTCGGTGGTCACCGGCGCGATCGAAACCTTCACCGAGACCGGCCTGCGCCTGACTTCAGGCGAGGCGCTTGAAGCCGACATCATCGTCACCGCGACCGGGCTGAAAGTGCGGCTCATGGGCGGGATCACGATCGACGTCGACCGCAAGCCGGTCGAAGTGGGGAGCACGACGATCTATAAAAGCGTGATGTTCAGCGACGTCCCGAATCTGGCGTCCGTCTTCGGCTATACCAATGCATCCTGGACACTCAAATCCGATCTGATCGCCGGATACGTCTGCCGGCTCCTCGACCAGATGGATCGCCGCGGCTACGCGATCTGCACCCCGCGCCGGGGCAACGGGTCGATTACGGAGGAACCGACTCTGCCTCTCACCTCGGGCTATATCCAGAGGGCGAAAAACCTGTTGCCGAAGCAGGGGACCAGGAAACCCTGGCGGATGAACCAGAATTACGCCCTCGATGTCATGGCTTTGCGCTTCGGCCCGATCGACGACGGCGTGCTCGAGTTCAGGCGGCTCGACCGGGAACCGCTCGTGAGAGGCGGGACGTTGCAAGTGCTGGTGGGCAGGGACGCCAAAATGATTGCTATCGCCGAGCGCCCTCGCGCCAACCAACTATCTTGCGACTCTCAAGTGTCTTGAGGGGGGCGACATGACGGCGCTCGCCATCGTCCTTCTCGTGCTTGCGATCACCGTTTGCGGCCTCGCCGGGTTCGCCGCCTTTACCGCCCGGCAGGTCGAGCGCGCCGACCCGCCGCGCGGACGCTTTCTGGAACTCGATGGCTGCCGCATCCACTATGTAGACCAGGGCGCGGGACCGCCGCTGTTCCTGATCCATGGCCTTGGCGGACAACTGGGGAATTTCACCTATGCGTTGGTCGGTCGGCTGGCCAAGGACTTCCGGGTGGTCGCGGTCGATCGTCCGGGGACGGGCTACTCGACCCGCCCGGCCAGCGCCGACGCCCGCCTTCGCGCGCAAGGCGACGTGATGACCAAAGTGATCGGAGCGCTGAAACTCGACCGCCCCCTCATCGTCGGGCATTCGATGGGCGGCGCGATCGCGCTCGCGATCGGCCTTGATCATCCCGAATGCGCAAGCGGGCTCGCGCTGATCGCTCCGGTCACCCAGGTGGTGGGGACGCCGCCAGAGGCCTTTCGCGGCCTCGACGTTCGATCGCCGTTTGTTCGCTGGATCGTCGCCTGGACGCTGGCGACGCCGATTGGGATCATGAACGCCGGCCGCGTGCTCGGGCAGGTGTTCGCGCCGGAAAAGGTTCCCCCCGATTTCATCAGGTTGGGAGGGGGAGCGCTGGGCCTGAGGCCGCAGAGTTTCTACGCGGCGTCCACCGACATGGAATTGATCAACGACGGCTTCGACGAGATGATCCGGCGATATCCGACGCTCACCATCCCGACCGGGATCCTGTTCGGCAAGGGCGACCAGATTCTGGACCCAAGCGTACATGGGCAAGCGACGAAGGATCAAATCCCCGACCTGGACCTGGAGCTGATCGAGGGCGGCCACATGCTGCCGGTGACGGCGCCGGACGCGGTCGCCGACTTCATCCGGCGCATGGCACGGGCCGCGGCGGCGAAAAATCGCTAACGACGATTCCCGGGCGGGATAGGCTGATGACTGGAGCGGGCGAAGGGAATCGAACCCTCGTATGAAGCTTGGGAAGCTTCCGTTCTACCATTGAACTACGCCCGCTCGATCGCCGTTGCGAACCCCTAGGCGGCGATGGCAGGAGAGGCGAGACTTCGAACTCGCAACCCCCGGTTTTGGAGACCGGTGCTCTGCCAATTGAGCTACACTCCTAAAGCCCTCCCCTTTTGCCGCATCGCGGACGCGGATGCAAGGCTTGGCGCGACTCCGCAGACTTGACGCTCGCTTGACTTCGCCTCCCCGCGCCGCCAGTTTCCGCGCGCCGCTATGAACCTCAGGCGGTTGGCCGCAAGGATGGAATGCGCACCTATCTCAGCTTCGAAACGGCGGTCGCCGACATCGACGCCCGCCTCGACGAACTGCGCGCCGTCGCGGAGAAGGGCGATTTGCCGGCTCTCGCTGAGGAAATCGCCAGGCTCGAGGCCCGGGCCGACAAGACGCTGGCCGATCTCTACGCCAATCTGACGCCCTGGCAGAAGACCCAGGTCGCGCGCGTCCAGGGCCGGCCGCGCTTCGGCGACTACGTCAGGGGTCTCATCACGGAGTTCACGCCCCTCGCCGGCGACCGCTATTTCGGCGAGGACGAGGCGATCGTCGGCGGCCTCGGGAGATTCGAGGGTGAATCGGTCTGCGTCATCGGTCAGGAGAAGGGCGACGACACGGCGAGCCGGGTGCGGCACAATTTCGGTATGGCGCGGCCGGAAGGCTACCGCAAGGCGGCCCGTCTGATGGACCTTGGCGACCGGTTCGGCCTGCCGGTGATTTCGCTCATCGACACCCCAGGCGCCTTCCCCGGCGTCGAAGCCGAGGAGCGCGGCCAGGCCGAGGCCATCGCCCGCTCGACGGACGCCTGTCTGGCGCTCGGCGCGCCCAACATCGCGGTGATCATCGGCGAGGGCGGCTCAGGCGGCGCGCTCGCCATCGCCTCCTGCAACATCGTGCTGATGCTCGAACACGCGATTTATACCGTCGCCTCCCCCGAAGCGGCCGCCTCGATCTTGTGGCGCGATTCGTCGCGCGCCCAGGAGGCGGCGACCGGCATGAAGATCACCGCCCAGGACCTCATCAGGTTTGGCATCATCGATGGCGTCATTCCCGAGCCCTTGGGCGGCGCGCATCGCGATCCGCCGGCGGCGGTCGCCGCGACCGGCCAAGCGATCAGCGTCGCCCTGAAGTCACTTCACGGACTGAGCCCAGAGGAATTGCGCAACGCGCGGGCGGAGAAGTTTCTCGCCATTGGGCGGAAAATTTGACGGCATTGCTCGCCCTCACCCCAACCCTCTCCCGCAAGCGGGAGAAAGTGGCCCGCAGGCCCGGATGAGGCAGCATGAAGCGCGCATAAGGGAGGAGGGGCATGTTGCAGACATGGCGCTGGTTCGGGCCAGACGATCCGGTCAGCCTCGAAAACGTCGCCCAGGCTGGCGCGGCCGGCGTCGTGAGCGCGCTGCATCATCGCAACCGGGGCGAGGTCTGGAGCGAAGACGAGGTCCTAAAGCGCCGGGCCGAAATCGAAGGGGCCGGCCTCGTCTGGCCGGTGGTCGAGAGTATCGGCGTCGGCGAGCAGATCAAGACCCGCACCGGCGGCTTCCGGCAGAAGATCGACAACTACAAACAGTCGATCCGCAATGCTGCGCGCGCCGGCGCCAAGACCTTCTGCTACAACTTCATGGCCATCACCGACTGGACCCGAACCAACCTCAATTGGCCGCTCGCCAATGGCGGGACGGCGCTCAGGTTCGACGCCGTCGATTGCGCGGCTTATGACCTTTTCATCCTCGAGCGCGACGGCGCCGAGGCCGATTATGCGCCCGAGCGCGTCGCGGCGGCGCGCGCGCGGTTCGAGGCGATGACGCCGGACGAAATCGGCGGGCTCGAGCAGACGCTGATCGACTGGCTGCCGGCGCGCGATTTCACATATGACCGGCAGAGCTTCAGGCGAGCTCTCGCCCTATACAACGATGTGGGGGTCGAAGACCTCCGCGCCAATCTGATCGCGTTCGTGCGCGAGATCGCGGCCGTCGCCGAGGAGGAAGGCGCGCGCCTCGCCATCCATCCCGACGATCCGGCGTTCCCGATCTTCGGCCTGCCGCGGGTTATGTCGACGGCCGAGGACGTGCGCAAGCTCTTCGCCGCCGTGCCCTCGGCTGCCTGCGGGATCACGCTCTGCGCCGGCTCGTTCGGCTCGAACCCGGAGAACGACCTCGTCGCCATGGCGCGTGAGTTCGGCCCCCGAGTGCATTTCGCCCACCTGCGCAACGTCAAGCGCGAGCCGGACGGCTCGTTCTTCGAGGCCGACCATCTCGCCGGCGAAACCGACATGGTCCGCCTCGTCGCGGCGCTAATGTCCGAAGAGGAGCGCCGCCGCGCCGAGGGCCGCGCGGACGCCGAAATCCCGATGCGCCCCGACCACGGGCATTTGCTCGGCGACGACGGCAAGAAGCGGGTCAACCCCGGCTATTCGTTCATCGGCCGTCTCAAGGGCCTGGCGGAGCTGCGCGGCGTCATGCAGACAGTCGAGGGGTTCCGGGCCGGGCGGGCGGGCTGAGGGGAGCGATCAATGGCGGTGACGAGGCTGGACTTTGTCGGCATCCGCACCGATCGCCTGAGCGAAATGGTCGCCATGTTCCGGGATATCTTGGGCGTTTCGGTCACGCGGCAAACGGATCACCTGGTCGGGTTCAGGCTCGGCGACGGTACGGTGTTGGAGCTCTATGGTCCATCCGACGAATTTCATGCCTTCTTCGTCACCGGCCCGGTCATCGCGTTCCGAGTCGAGACTTTCGAAAATGTGCGCAGAGCGATGATCGAGGCCGGCGTCCATTTCATCGGCGAACCCCAATATGCCGACGGCGTCGGTTGGCAACATTTCCATTGTCCCGACGGAACGATTCTCGAAGTCAGCGGTCCTGCTCCTGGCGCCGCGACTTGAGGACATGAATACAGCCGACCCATTTCGGCCCCGAGTTCGTTCGCACGCATGGGGGTCGAAACGAAAGGAAGCTTTCGCCGAGCGAAATGAGCCGCTTCGGGAGGTAGGCCGCAAAGCCTTGAAATCATTGGGCTGCGAAATTGGTCATTTCGCACCATTCTGTGTTCTCAAAGGCTTGACCACCATTTCGTTTCGCCTGTTTTCTTCGCTTCGCCCCCTGAGCAAAAATCGCGGCCCCGCCGAAAGTCCGGCTTTGCCCTTGCGAACATTATAGCCGAGAGTTCGGAAAAATGGAAGGGCTTGTTGACGCCAGTCGGCGCGCCCTCTCTTGGCCATCAAGCTCTCGATCGCGAGCCCGATCGCGCTGATCAACGAGCTCCATGCGCCATTTCGGACCTCAGCCGGAGGCTGTCCAGTCGTCCTGCGCCGACTCCCCGCCAGGGACCCAGGTGACCTCGATCCTCTGGTAGACAAATTGAATCTGCTCGATCTCGTGGGCGTCTTCGCCGTCAGACGGCGTCAGGGCGACTCCGGTGATCTGCGCGTTGGTCAGAAGGACGAAGAAGTAGGGAGACACAATCTCAGGGTAGGGCCGCCAAAATTCAACCTTGACGCTGGTCAGCGTCTCGTTCGTAACCATGGCCTCGAACAATTTCGGCGACGCCTCATCAATCTCCTTGCGGATCACGACGGGCTTGTGCTGGCGCTTGCCACTCGGCAGACCCGAGGCCGCATCGAACGGCGTCTCGATCCCATAGGCGAAGCCGAGCAGCGCGATTCAACGCTCCCGGCCCTTTTGCGTGACGCCACCTTTGATTTCGCCCTGTTTCTGGCCCTGCAAGGTCATGTACGCCAAGTGCGCCATCGCCGCTGTCCCTTGTTAGCTGCTCACATCCCCCCAAGATGGTCAGCGACGGCGAAGATGTCCTTATCGCCGCGGCCGCAGAGGTTCATCACCATCAGGTGGTCCTTGGGGCGTTTGGGGGCGAGTTCGATCACCTTGGCCAGCGCATGCGCCGGCTCCAGCGCCGGAATGATGCCTTCGAGCTTCGAGCAGAGTTGAAAGGCGCGAAGCGCCTCCTTGTCGGTTGCGGCGAGATAGGTCACCCGGCCGACGTCATGCAGCCACGAGTGCTCCGGGCCGACGCCGGGATAATCGAGCCCGGCGGAGATCGAGTGGCCTTCGAGAATCTGGCCGTCGGCGGTCTGCAGGAGATAGGTGCGGTTGCCATGCAGCACGCCGGGCCGCCCGCCGTTGATCGAGGCGGCGTGGCCGTTGGGAACGTCGAGCCCGTGGCCGGCCGCCTCGACCCCGAACATCTCGATCTCAGGCTCGTCGAGGAATGGATGGAAGAGGCCGATCGCGTTCGAGCCGCCGCCGATGCAGGCGACGAGGCTGTCCGGCAGGCGGCCCTCGAGTTCGAGCATCTGCGCTCGCGTCTCCTCGCCGATCACGCACTGGAAGTCGCGCACCATCGCCGGATAGGGGTGAGGGCCGGCGACGGTGCCGATGCAATAATAGGTGTCGAACGCACGTTGGTCACCCAATCGCGCAAAGCCTCGTTCATCGCGTCCTTGAGCGTCCGCGCGCCTTGTTGCACCGGCCGCACTTCAGCGCCCAGCATCTTCATCCGGAAGACATTAGGCTTCTGCCGTTCGACGTCGACGGCGCCCATATAAACCACACAATCGAGACCGAACCGGGCGCAGGCGGTCGCGGTCGCGACGCCATGCTGTCCGGCGCCCGTTTCGGCGATGATTCGCTTCTTGCCCATCCGGCGGGCGAGCAGGATCTGGCCGAGCACGTTGTTGATCTTGTGCGCGCCGGTGTGGTTGAGCTCGTCGCGCTTGAAATAGACCTTGGCCCCGCCGAGCTTTTCGGTCAGCCGCTCGGCGAAATAGAGCGGGCTCGGGCGCCCCACATAGTGCTTGAGCAGATGATCAAGCTCGGCCTTGAACGACGGGTCGGCCTTGGCGTCGGCGTAGGCCTTCTCGAGCGAGAGGACGAGCGGCATCAGCGTCTCGGGGACGAAACGGCCGCCATAGATGCCAAAACGGCCGCGCTCGTTCGGGCCCTCGCGGTAGGAATTGGGCTTCTCGAGCTTGCTCATTCACGCGACTCCAACGGCTGACCGCGCGAACGCGCGCCGCGCTGCGGCGACGAAGGCCCTGATCCTCGCGGGGTCCTTCACTCCTGGCGCGCTCTCGACGCCGGATGAGACGTCGACGCCGCTTGCGCCGCTCTGCGCGATCGCCGCCTCGACCGTCGAGGGATCGAGCCCGCCGGAAAGCAGCCAGGGACATCGCGGATGAAACTCCCGCGCCAGGACCCAGTCGAAGGGACGGCCATTGCCGCCCGGCAGCGCGGCATCCTGTGGTGGCTTGGCGTCGATCAGCAGGAGATCTGCAACGCCCTGTATGGCTCGGCGGCGGCGAAGTCCTCGCGCGCCGCAACTCCGATCGCCTTCATCGTCGGGCGGGCGGAAAGCGCGCCGATCTGCTTGACCCGGGCAGGCGTCTCCCGGCCATGCAGCTGCAGAAGATCGGGCGCCAAGGCGTCGGCGATGCGCTTGAGCGTATCGTCATCGGCGTCGACGCTGAGCGCGACGATCTTCGCCCGTCCCCGCGCTTGACGCCCGAGCGCGCGCGCGGTCGCCCAGTCGACATGGCGCGGGCTCTTAGGGAAGAAGACGAACCCGACCATGTCTGCGCCGGCGTTGAGCGCGGCGTCCAGGGTCGCCGGCGTCGAGAGGCCGCAAATTTTGACGAGGGGCATCATCGCGCGCTTCTTTCGGTCAAAGCGCCCGCGCTGTCAAAGGAAAGCGGAGCGGCCGCCCGGCGCCGGGCCGGCTCATGGCTCCGCCGCCCTGCCCGCCGCGAGATCGCGCTCGATGGCGTCGATCTCGCTTTGCGCCGCCGCTCGCATCTTCGCTTCCGCGTCGCGGTAGAGGGCGACGATCCGCCTGCCCTGTTCGGTGAGCGCCGCCCCGCCGCCCCGCGCCCCGCCATGATGGGCGGCGACGAGCGGCGTCGCGAAGAGCTGGTTCAATTCGTCGACCAGGAGCCAGGCGCGACGGTAGGACATCTGGTGGGCGCGGCCGGCGGCCGAGATCGATCCGGTCTTCTCGATCGATTCCAAGAGCGCGATCTTGCCCGCGCCCAAGCGCCGGCCAAGCTCGAAATCAAGCCGGATCGTCAGCCGCGTCGACATTGCTCCTCCCTCGGGATCACGCGCCCCTGGTCGCGGGCGGTTTCTCAGTGCGCGTGGGCGAACTCCCAGTAGAGCTTGCGCGCACGGTGGAAGAACGGGCCCGGCTGCAGGTCGCGCCCATCGATGCGCCTGACCGGCGTCACCTTGCCGTAATTGCCGACGACGAAAATCTCGTCCGCGGCGTCGAAATCGGCGAAGGTGAGTGTCGCCTCGCGCGCGTCCTTGCCGTCGGCGCGCAGAAGCTCGAGCACCCGCTGCCGGGTGACGCCGCTGAGGAACGACCCGTTGGCGAGCGGCGTCACCACCACGCCCTCCCGCGCCATGAATATATTAGCGGTTGCGAGCTCGGCGACGTTGCCGAGCATGTCGCACATGAGGCAATTGTCGAAGCCGCGCCCCCGCGCCTCGATCAGGGCGCGCGCATTGTTGGGGTAGAGGCAGCCCGCCTTGGCGTCGATCGGCATGGTGATGGCGAGCGGCTTGGCATAGGGGGAGCGGGTAATCGATATGCCGGTCGGCTGCGGCAGCGGCGCCTCGTAGATGCAGAAGCAGAAGCGGGTCGAATCCGGGTCCGGCGGCACCGCGGTCGCGCCGCTGTGTTCGGGCCAGTACATCGGGCGAAGATAGAGTTCGGCCCCGGGGCTGAATTTCTTCACCCCGTCCTTGGCGAGGTCCAGCATCGCCTCGACGGTCATCGTCGGCTTGAGGCACATCGATTTCGCCGAGCGGTTGAGACGGGCGCAATGTTTGTCAAGGTCGGGCGTCACGCCTTCGAAGGCCCGCGCGCCGTCGAACACGCTCGAGCCGAGCCAGAAGGCATGGGTGCGCGCGCCGACGAACGGTTGGTTGCCCTCGAGCCAATCGCCGTCGAGGAAGGTGAAAGTCTGCGACCAGGCGGGCATGGGTTTTGTGATCCACGAGATGGGTTTGAGTGCCGGGAGAGCGGCAGGCGAAAGGATCGAGGTTTGCTGGGGATAGTCTAGTTGGGTTCGGGCGGCCGAGGCCAGCGGGAAAACGAGCTCACGGGCTTGTTAGTCGAGCGGAATGACGTCGGCGGCCTCGGTCTTGAGCCGCGCTGCCGCTTCGCCCACCCGCACGCCTCCGATCACGAGATCGGGCGCGATCTCGGCCAGCGGCACGAGGACGAAAGCCCGGTTGAACAATTCGGGATGGGGCAGCGTCAACCTTTCGGTGTTGAGAGAAACATCGTCATAGGCGATGAGGTCGATGTCGATGACACGCGGCCCCCAGCGCTCGGCGGCCACGCGGCCAAGTTCGACCTCGAGCGCCTTGACGCGCGCGAGCAGCGCCTCTGGCGCGAGGCTGGTGAAGCCGAGGGCGCAGGCGTTGACGAACCAATCCTGATCGGTCTTGCCCCACGGGGCGGTGCGGTAGAGCCGGGAGACGGCGGTAAGCGCGATGTCCGGCTCGGCGTCAAGCCTACGAAGCGCCTTCCTGAGCGTCCCTGCCTTGTCGCCAACATTACCGCCGAGCGCGAGGACGACGGGGACGCGGCGATCGCCGGTCATGCCGGGCGGAAGCTGAGCTGGGGAAGGGCTCGCCTCGGCCTCGCTCACGCGGCGAGGGCCGCCAGAATGCGCGCCCAGGAACGCGCGCCCTTGTGGAAGGACGTGCGCTCGTATTTTTCGTTCGGCGAATGGATCCGGTCGTCGTCGAGGGCGAAGCCGACCAAGAGGCTGTCCATGTTTAGCTCGCGCTTGAACGAACCGACGATCGGGATCGACCCACCGCTGCCGACCAGCGCCGCCGGCTTCCCCCATTCGGCTTCGAGCGCGCGGCGGGCGAGGCGCAAGGCCTGGTTCTTGATCGGCAGCGAAAGCGCGGGGCTGCCGCCGTGGCTGATGAATTCGGCCTTGATGTCGGGAGGCAGCCTCGAGGTGACGAAAGCTCGAAACGATTGGGCGACGCGCTCCGGATTTTGCTTGCCGACCAGTCGGAACGTGACCTTGGCGCTGGCCTTGGCCGGCAAAACGGTTTTGGTGCCCTCGCCGGTGTAGCCGCCGACAATTCCGTTGACGTCGCAGGTCGGCCGCGACCAGAGCTGTTCGAGCGGCGTGCGGTCGCGCTCGCCGACGGGCGTCGTGAGGCCGACCTCGCGCAGGAACGCCACGGCGTCGAAATTGAGCGCGTTCCATTGATCGGATATCTCCTGCGGCAGTTCTTCCACCCCCTCGTAGAAGCCCGGAAGGGCGACCGCGCCCGAATCGTCGTGGAGGGCGCCGAGGATGCGCGAGAGCGCGTGAATCGGATTGACGGCCACGCCGCCGTAGAGGCCCGAGTGCAGATCCCGGTTGGCGCCGGTTAACTCCACTTCCACGCTGACCAGCCCCCGCAGCGACATTGTGATCGCCGGCGTGGACCGGTCCCACATGCTGGTGTCGCAGACGAGAGCGACATCGGCCTTCAGCTCCTTGGCGTTCTGGGCGAGAAACTCCGGCAGCGAGGGCGATCCTGTCTCTTCCTCGCCTTCGAACAGCGCGGTCACATGGCACGGCGGGCCGCCGAATTGCTGGAAGGCGCGGCAGGCCTCGAGAAAGGTCATGAGCTGGCCTTTGTCGTCGGAGGCCCCGCGCGCCAATATCAGCTCGCCCTCCGGCCCGGTCTCGAGCTTCGGCTCGAACGGCGGGCTGCGCCAGAGACTCAAGGGGTCGACCGGCTGGACGTCGTAATGGCCATAGAACAGCACATGCGGCGCGTCACGCCGAGTGGCCTTGATGTGGCCGACGACCATCGGCCGACCCGCGGTCGGGCGCTTGGCCGCCTCGAAGCCAAGCCCGGTGAGCTCTGCGGCCAGCCAGTCCGCAGCCCGCTCGCAATCCGGAAAATGCGCCGGAACGGCGGAAATCGACGGAATCGACAAAAGGGCGAACAGCCGGTCGAGCGCCGCCCCCTGCCCGGCGTCGACCGCAGCAAGGATGTCGTCAATCGTGGCCATCTGCGCTCCGCCCCCCGACTTTCCCGGCTTTGACCGGCCCGGGTCTTCTACCACAGCGCCAGACCTTCGTCGTCCGACTTGCGTCGTCTTGCCAAGGACGGACGGGGCGGGGACAATCGAACCTAGTCGGAGGACAGAAGAATGGCCCAGCCATTCGACGCGAGCAACGCGCCGTTCAATCGTCTGAGCCCGGAAGAAATCGGCCTTGTCCGCGCCGCTCTCGACATCGGCTATTTCCGGCCAGGCGAAACCATTATCGCTCGCGACGGCGCTCCCGATAGCCTGTTCATCGTCATCAAGGGCTGCGTCGAGGAGCGCGACCACGATGGCGTTGTGGCCCTGCGCGGCCCTAATGATGCGTTCGACAGCCGGGCGCTGGTGCAGGGCGGTGGCTCAAACGCCTTCGTGGCCCGCGAGGAGACGTTGCTCAATCTGTTGCCCCGCGAAGTGACGCTCAGGCTCATCAACCAGAACCCGCGCTTCGCCTCGTTCTTCTATCTCGACATCTCACGAAAGCTCGACGCCATTTCGCGCGAGGAGGAGGCGGCGCGGTTCGCCCCGCTCATGAACGCTCGCATTTCCGATCTGACCGTGCGCCGCGCCGAGTTTATCGAGGCGACGGATTCCATTCAGCACGCCGGCGCGCGAATGTGCGAGACCAATTCCTACGCGTTATTCGTGCGCGAGAGCGAGCGAATCGGCATTCTGACGCGCAGCGACCTCGTCAACACTGTCATTCTCGGACGCCGACCCGTCGAGAATCCGGTCGGACCGCTTGCGCACAGTCCGGTGATCTGCGTCGCGCCGGAGGATTTTGTCTCGACCGCGCTCCTGCGCATGACCAAGCACAACAAACGGCGCATCGCGGTCGCGAAGGATGGGGAATTCGTCGGCCTGCTGGAAGACATCGACCTCCTGAGCTTTCTCGCCGGCAACGCGCAGCTCGTGGCGGGCCGAATCGACCGCGCTTCGACCGTCGCCGATCTCGCGTCGGCCGCGAAGAAAATCGAGCCGCAAATCCGCACGCTGCGCCAGCAGGGGGTGAAAATCGAGGTGGTGTGCGAGATCGTGTCCGACCTCAACCGGCGCCTGCATGCCAAGCTCTTCTCGCTGATCGCGCCGCCATCGGTCCGCGAGCGTGGCTGTCTCATCGTCATGGGCAGCGAGGGGCGCGGCGAGCAGACATTCCGCACCGACCAGGATAATGGGCTCATCCTTTCCGCGCCCGTTCCGGAGGAGGACCTGGCTGAATTCCGCGCCGGCGTGTTCGACGCGCTCGAGACGTGCGGCTTTCCCCCCTGCCCCGGCGAAGTGATGGTGCGCAATTCCCTGTGGTCGAAGACGGTTGAAGAATTCCGTGACGATTTTCGCCGCTGGCTAGCTCTATCGGATGAGGTCGGGGTGATGAATATCGCGATCTTTTATGACGCCGAGGCGGTCGCCGGCGACGGCGGCCTTCTGCGGACAGCCAAGCAGGCTCTGATCGACGCCATGCACGGCGAGCGGGTGCATCTGGCGCGCTTCGCCCGCGCTATCGACGCGTTTCCGACCCCGATCGGCTTTTTTAACAATCTCGTGACCTCGAAGGCCGACGGCGACGCGGTCGACCTGAAGAAGGGCGGGATCTTCCCGATCGTGCACGGCGTGCGCGCGCTCGCGCTGGAGAAAGGCCTGACCGAAACCAACACCGCCGCGCGGATCGCGCGGCTTGCCGAGCTCGCGACGTTCGAACCCCAATTCGCACGCGAGCTGACCGAGGCCCTCCGCTATCTCATGACCATGCGGCTCGACGCCCAGATCGCGGAGAAGGCTTCGACCAGCCTGGTCAAGCCGGGGGAGCTGTCAACGATGGAGCGCGACCTCTTGCGCGACGCCTTCCAGGTGACGAAGAGACTGCGCGAGATGGTGCGGCGGCACTTCAATCTGGCGATGTTCTGATGTGGCTTGCGATCAAGCGGCGCGTTCACCGATACCTGCTGCGCGATCCGGCTTTTCGGTTCCTGTTCGACGAGCCGCCCGCCGACGAAGCGATCGCGATCGACTGTGAGACGACCGGGCTCAATCCGCGCCAGGACGACATCGTGACTGTCGCGGCCGTTCCCGTCCGCGGCTCCCGAATCATCACCAGCGGGTCGTTCAAGGCGATGATCAGGCCCGAGGCCAGAATGAAGGCGGAGGCGATCAAAGTGCATCGCCTGCGCGAAGGCGACGTGGCGGGCGGGCGAACGATGGCGGAGGTGCTGCCGGAGCTCTTGCGCTTCATCGGCTCGCGGCCGCTGGTCGGCTACTACCTCGAATTCGATGTCGCGATGATCAACAAGCATGCGCGGCGGCTCATTGGCATCGAGCTTCCGAACCGCCGGATCGAGGTCTCGGGGATCTATTACGAGCGCAAATATGGCGACGCGCCGCCCGGCGTTCAGATCGATCTCAGGTTCGCCGCCATCCTCGCCGATCTCGGCCTGCCGATCCTCGACCAGCACGACGCCTTCTCCGACGCGTTGATGACGGCGATGATGTATGTCGCGCTTGCGGACCTCAAGGCCCGCAATATCCGCATCCCGCGCCAGCGCGCGAAGCCGATCTTACACTTCGGCGGCGGCTGAGGCTTTCCACGCCCCGAAAAGAGGCCGCGCTAATAGCGCGACCTCTGAAGGCGAGCGGCCGGTTGGAAGGCGTCAGAAAATCTGACGGAAGATCAAGAACAGGATGCCGGACATTATCATCGCGGCCGGCAGCGTCAGCACCCAGGCCATTGCGATACTGCGCACCGTCGACCACTGCATTCCCGAACCGTTAGCGACCATCGTGCCGGCGACGCCGGACGAGAGCACGTGGGTCGTTGACACCGGCAGGCCGAAGCCGTCGGCCGCGCCGATCGTAGCCGCGGCGATAAGCTCGGCAGCGGCGCCCTGTCCATAGGTCAGGTGGGTCTTGCCGATCTTCTCGCCGACAGTGACGACGATGCGCTTCCAGCCGACCATCGTGCCAAGACCGAGCGCGATCGCCACGCAGATCTTGACCCATAGCGGGATGAACTTGGTCGCCGAGTTCGAGCTCCTTCTTGAAGTCGGCAATTTGGCCCTTCTCCTCGGCCGTCAGTTCGTTTTCCTTGTCCTTGGCCAGAACGCGGAAAGCCTCCGAGGCGAGATACATGTCGTTGCGAAGGTTCTGCACCTTGTCGAGCGGCGTCTTGGCGACCGAGCCGTATTGCTCGACCGAGTTGCTGATCTGTTTCACCAGCACAGCGAGCGACGGATAGGTGCCCTCCGAGATGTGGTGGGCGTGGACGTAATCGGTCACCGCCGGTCGGGGATCGCCGATCACGTTGTATCCCGCGCCGTGGGCTTCGACGATCTTGGAAGCGGCATGCGCCGAGGCGATGAACTGGGCGGCGTGGCCCTCGGGCGGAGCGCGATTGAGCGCGTAGGCCGTCGGCGCGACGCCGATCAGGATCAGCATGATAAGGCCCATGCCCTTCTGGCCGTCGTTGGAGCCGTGAAAGAACGAGACCAGGGTGCAGGTGAGGATCAAGAGGCCGCGGATCCATGGCGACGGCGGCTTGTTGGTGGTCGGGGCGGTGTAAAGCTCCGGCGCGCGGATCACCGCCTTCATCGCCAAAAGCAGCAACGCCGAGAGGAAGAAGCCGAACAGCGGCGAGAACAAGAGCGCCTCGCCAACTTTCGTCACTTGGTCCCAATCGACCCCGGAGGTGCCGTCATGGCCGTTTACCAACGCATTGGCGACGCCGACGCCGACGATCGAGCCGATCAGGGTGTGCGAACTCGAAGCGGGAATCCCAAGCCACCACGTGCCGAGATTCCAGATGATCGCGGCGATGAGCAGTGCGAACACCATCGCATAGCCGGCCGCAGAGCCAACCTGGAGGATGAGTTCGACCGGCAGCAGCGACACGATGCCGAAGGCGACGGCGCCGGTCGAAGCCAGCACGCCAAGGAGATTCCAGCAGCCCGACCATACGACCGCGATCTGGGCCGGCAGAGCGTGGGTGTAGATGACAGTGGCGACAGCGTTCGCAGTGTCGTGAAAGCCGTTGACGAATTCGAACCCGAGCGCGATCAGTAGCGCGACGCCGAGCAGGAGGAACGGCAGGATCGTAGTCGGCCCGCCGCCCGACGCCGAAAGGTCGGAGCGGATCGACCAGGCCATATAGAACAGGCCAAGAGCGAGGACGGCGAGCAAGATAAGCGCCAGCCGGACATCCAGCGGTTTGTCCAGATGGGGCTTCACCGGCGCTTCGGCAGCGGGCCCGAGTTCGAGCGTCGAATGCGGTGGTCATGAGGCCTCCCTAGCGCGGCGTCGCTATTCTATCGCGACCCTGCATGACAAGAATGTGAAGGCGGCGGAACTGGCAGCGCTAGGCAAGTCGCGACGAAATTGCGTAGGTATATTTCGCAAACTGGCGCGATTCATAGCCATTGCCATTTCGTGAAAAGTGAGCGACGTTCACATTCCGGTTAGGCGTCCGATCAAGAAATAGGGGGGAAATCCGCTTCATGAGCCTATTTTCGATTCTCGACCGTAGCCATTCAGTTGCCAAACCGGGGTTCAGCCGGTGGATGGTCCCGCCGGCGGCGTTGTGCATCCATCTTGTGCATCGGCCAGGTTTACGCGTTCAGCGTCTTCAACTTGCCGATGTCGAAGCTGATCGGAATCACCAAATCCGCGCCCGACGACTGGAAGCTCACCGATCTCGGCTGGATCTTCTCGATCGCCATTTTCTTCCTCGGCTTTTCCGCCGCGGTGCTCGGCCGCTGGGTCGAGGAAGGCGGCCCGCGCCGCACGATGTTCACCGCCGCCCTCTGCTTCGCCGGCGGGTTTCTCATCAGCGCCTTTGGGGTCAGCATCCACAACCTTTGGATCGTCTATCTCGGCTACGGCGTGCTCGGCGGCATCGGCCTTGGACTCGGCTATATTTCGCCGGTGTCGACGCTGATAAAATGGTTCCCCGACCGGCCCGGGATGGCGACCGGCATGGCGATCATGGGCTTCGGCGGCGGCGCGATGATCGCCTCGCCTCTTTCGGTCTGGCTCATGAGCCGTTTCTCCACGCCGGAGCATGTCGGGGTTGCCGAGACCTTTGTGATCCTGGGACTTGTCTATGCGTTCTTCATGCTGGTCGGGTCAGCGATCGTGCGCGTGCCGGCGCCGGGGTGGAAGCCCGAAGGATTTGTTCCTGCCGTCCAAGCTACGAAACTCGTCACCAACAGGGACGTCTATGTCTATCAGGCGCTGAAGACGCCGCAGTTCTGGCTGATCTGGATCGTGCTGTGCATGAACGTGACGGCCGGCATCGGTGTGCTCGGCCAGGCGTCAGCGATGAGCCAGGAAATGTTCCCAGGTCGGATCACCGCTGCGGCCGCCGGTGGCTTCGTCGGGCTGCTCAGCATCTTCAACATGGCCGGGCGCTTCTTCTGGGCCTCGACGTCCGACCTTATCGGCCGCAAGAACACCTATTTCGTGTTCTTCGTGCTCGGGTTCGTGCTCTATGCGCTCGTGCCTTATTTCGCCGGCGCCGGCAATCTGGCGCTCTTCATTCTGTCCTTCCTCATCATCATCAGCATGTACGGCGGTGGCTTCGCCACCGTGCCGGCCTACCTCAAGGATATGTTCGGCACCCGCTATGTCGGCGCGATCCACGGGTGGCTCATCACGGCGTGGTCAGTGGCCGGAGTGCTCGGCCCGGTGCTCGTCAACTACATCCGGCAATATCAGATCGACAGCGGGGTGGCGAAGGCGCAGGCTGAGGGCGTGGCGTTGGCGCAAGCCTTAGTCGTCGCGAAGGCTCACGCCTATAACGTGACGATGTACATCATGGCCGGGCTTCTGGTCGTCGGCTTCATCGCCAATTTCCTGATCCGGGCGGTCGACGACCGGCACCACATGGAGCTTGAGACCGTAGACGACGCCGTCGGCGTGGCTTGAGAGAAGCGGACATGAACACCAACGACAATAGCGGCGGCACGACAACCCTCGAGCTCGTGCTGGCCTGGGGCTTCGTCGGCATCCCGCTCGTGTGGGGAATCTACGGAACGCTGGTCAACGCGCTGAAGCTCTTCCAGTAGCGTCTGTAGACGGCCGCGTCGGCCGCGGTCGGCGAGCGCGCCCACAGTTGCGCCTTAGCTCGCTTCCGCGAGAAGCGACAATTGCTGGCGCCCGGGCTCGCCGAGCTGATCGACGAGGCGGGTCGGATAGTCGCCGGTGAAGCAATGGTCGGTGAATTGCGGCTGTCTGGCGTTGCGGCCGGGATAGCCCATGGCGCGATAGATGCCGTCGACCGAGAGGAAAGCGAGAGAGTCGGCGCCGACGAATCGCCGCATCTCCTCGAGGTCCATGCGCGCGGCGAGCAGCTTGTCGCGCTCGGGCGTGTCGATGCCGTAAAAGTCCGGATAGGCGATCGGCGGCGAGGAGATGCGGAAGTGGACCTCGCGCGCGCCTGCTTCCCGCATCATCTGCATGATCTTGACGCTGGTCGTGCCGCGCACGATCGAATCGTCGATCAGCACGATGCGCTTGCCCTCGACCACCGCGCGGTTGGCGTTGTGCTTCATCCTGACTCCGAGCTCGCGGATCGACTGTGTCGGCTGAATGAACGTGCGCCCGACATAATGGTTACGGATGATACCGAGTTCGAACGGCAGGCCGCAGGCGCGGGCATAACCAATTGCTGCGGGAACGCCGGAATCGGGAACCGGCACGACGACATCGGCCTCGGCTGGGGCTTCGCGCGCCAGTTCCGCTCCCATCGCCTTGCGGGCGTCATAGATTGATCTTCCTCCGACGATCGAGTCTGGCCGGGCGAAATAGATATATTCGAAGATGCATGGCCGCGCTGGCAGCCTTGGCAGCGGGAAGAAGCTCTTCACGCCCTCGCCGTCGATGACCACGACTTCGCCGTTCTCGACGTCGCGGACGAATTTCGCCCCGATGATGTCGAGCGCGCAGGTCTCCGAGCACAGGATCGGGCAGCCGTCGAGCTCGCCGAGCACGAGCGGGCGGATGCCAAGGGGATCTCGGGCGCCGATCAGCTTCTTGTTGGTCAGCGCGACGAGCGCGTAGGCGCCCTCGATCTCCGCCAGGGCCTCGACGAAACGGTCGACAATCCTGGACCTACGCGATCGCGCTGCAAGCAGCAGCACGACTTCGGTATCGGTCGTCGACTGGCAGATCGCGCCGCCGCGAATGAGCTCCCGCCTCAGCGTCAGTCCGTTGGTCAGATTGCCGTTGTGGGCGACCGCAAGCCCGCCGGCCTCGAGTTCGGCGAACAGCGGCTGAACATTGCGCAGCACGGTCTCGCCGGTGGTCGAATAACGCACATGGCCGATCGCGGAACGCCCCGGAAGGCGGTCGATGGTCGCGGCGTTGGAGAAATGATCGCCGACCAGCCCCTGCCGGCGCTCGGAGTGAAATCGCACGCCGTCATAGGCGACGATGCCCGCCGCTTCCTGGCCGCGATGTTGCAGCGCATGCAGCCCCAGGGCGACAATCGCCGCCGCGTCGGGATGATTGAAGATGCCGAAGACGCCGCACTGCTCGCGCAGCCGGTCCTCGGCGAGATCGAGACCGGCCTCCCTCGGCGCGTCCGGAGCGGTGGTCGAAGCCTCGCCCATTATTGCTTCGGCGCCGGCGCGAAGGGCGCCGGAGGCGGAACATTCTTGTTGATCAAGGCGTCGAGCTTCTGCTTGTCCGTGGTCGCGCCGCTCGCGGTCGAATCGGTCTTCTTGGGCGGCGCCGGAGCGGGAGTCGCGGTCGGCTCGTCGCCCCCCGTTTTGGGGTTCGACGCGGCCGAATCGCCGGCTGGCGCCAGCTCGTTCGTCGCCGCGCTCGCGCGCGATTTGATCCAGCCGTCGATGGTCGTGGCTGCGTCCTCCGGCAGCAAGGCGACAATTCGATCGGCCGTCTCGGTCAGGATCGGCCGCGTTCTGGCGTTCTTGACCCATTCCGGCTGCTGCTTCTCCGAAACCAACCAGTTGAAGATGGCGAAAGCGACGACCGCGAGAAGGAATCCCCTCGCGACGCCGAACACGAACCCCAGCGATCGGTCGAGGGCGCCGATCTTGCTGTCGAGAATCGCATCAGACAGACGGACTGTGAACAGCGAAACGATGATCAACGTTACGAAGAACACAATCGCCGCCGCCGCCGCCTGGGCGATAATCTCCTTATGGATATAAGGAGTGAGGTAGGGCACGACGAGAGGGTAGAAGTAATAAGCGGCGGCCGCGGCGGCGGCCCAGGATGCGATCGCGAGAACCTCGCGGCTGAACCCGCGCATCATCGACAAAAGCGCGGAGACGAGAACGATGCCGAGAACCGCGAGATCGAGATAAGAGGGCATGTTTCAGGAGAACCTGGTCGCGACGGTCTAACGTCTTCTGCGCCGTCCGGCGGCCGACGCGAGCGCCTTATAGCCAAGCCGACTCAGTTCGTCACCCCACTGCGAGCCGGGACGCCGGCGCGCGCCGCCCTCGTTTCGACCGCGCCCGAAGCGATCAGCGCCACCAGCGACGCCACTGTCCCGATCGCCTGGGCGGCGATATTGGCGGCTTCGCCGTCGGCGCGCGGCGAAGGCGACGCGAACGCCTTCGCGAATCCGAGCTTGGCGGCCTCCTTGAGGCGCAAGCCGGGGTGTGCGACCGGTCGCACCGAGCCCGATAGCGCAATCTCGCCGAAAAAGACCGCATCCGGCGGCAGGCTCGCGCCGGTGAGCGAGGATATTAGCGCTGCGGCAGCGGCAAGGTCAGCCGCAGGCTCCACGATCCGCAAGCCCCCGGCGACGTTGAGATAGACGTCATATTGCCCGAGCTTCATTCCGCCATGAGCCTCGAGGACCGCCAGCACCATCGCCAGCCGGCTCGGCTCCCAGCCGACGACCGCGCGGCGCGGCGTCCCGAGCGTCGTCGGCGCCACCAGGGCCTGGATCTCGACCAGAAGCGGCCGCGCACCCTCGACGCCGGCGAACACCGCAGCCCCCGGATTGGCGGCGCCGTCGCGATCGGCAAGGAACAGCGCCGAGGGGTTCGGCACTTCGTCGAGGCCGCCGCCGGTCATCTCGAAGACGCCGACCTCGTCGGTCGCGCCGAACCGGTTCTTGGCCGCGCGTAGCAGGCGGAAGGCGTGCGCGCCGTCGCCCTCGAAGGAGAAGACCGCGTCGACCATGTGCTCGACGACGCGCGGGCCGGCGATCTGGCCGTCCTTGGTCACATGTCCGACGAGCAGCAAAGCTGAGCCGCTCGCCTTGGCGAAACGTATCAGCGCCTGTACGGAGCCGCGCACCTGGCTCACCGTTCCCGGCGCCGATTCGATCGCATCGCTCCACATGGTCTGGATCGAATCGATGACCACGAGCTTCGGCGCGTCGCCCGAGCCGAGCGTCGCCACGATATCTTCGACGAACGTTTGCGCCGCAAGCTGCACCGGAGCGTCGGCGAGCCCGAGCCGCGCGGCGCGCAGACGAACCTGGGCGGTCGATTCCTCGCCCGAGACGTAGACGACCCGCCCGCCAGATCGCGCGACCGCCGCGCAGGCCTGGATCAATAGGGTCGACTTGCCGATGCCAGGCTCGCCGCCGATCAGGGTCGCCGACCCGGGTACGAACCCGCCTCCGGCCACGCGATCGAGTTCGGCGAGGCCGGTGACGAGACGCGGTTCGAGCCTGGACGCGCCCGACAGGTCCTCGAGCGGGAACGGCCGGCCCGCCGCTCCCCTTCGGGCGGCCGCGCCACCGACGCCGAGGGCCGCCGCCTCTTCGATGATCGTGTTCCACTCACCGCACGATTCACATTTGCCTTGCCAGCGTTGGGTGATCGCCCCGCAATTCTGGCAGACATATGAAGAACGAAACTTGGCCATGGCGCCGGACTGGCAGGTTTGCCCGAGTCTGTCGAGAGGCCTTCGCGAGCCATCTCGGCGCGGTCGCGCGCGGATCGCGCGGTCGCCAAAGGCCGCTGCTGCGGCAAAACGTCATGTTCCCTGGTGTCCGCGGCGGCGCCATGACTGCCCGGCGCGGCCGGATGGCTGGCGCGACCGTGGACGCTCCAGGGCGAAATTGGGGGATGAATGGCTTATGCCTTCAATGCTTTTGCCGGCGACAGGCCCGGCATCGGCGAACTCCTGAGCGCATGCTTTCCTCATTTCGAAGCAGCTGTCGTCCCGTTCCTGGCCGGCCAGGAAGTCGTCGGCGAAGGCGATCCGACGGAAAGCTTCTTCCTCGTCATGCGCGGCCTCTTCCGCGCGGTCAAATTCACCCGCGACGGACGGCGGCAGGTGTTCGCGTTCTACATGCGGGGCGACATATGCGGCCTTGAGCCAGACGCGACCCATAAGCTCTCAATCGAGGCGGTTGACCGGGCCGCGATGGCCGTCCTGCCGCGTCACGCCTGCCGGCTACGCATGGACGACGACCCGCGGCTCAACGCCGCGCTGTTCGAGGGCGCAACCCGGGCGCTGACTCTATCCATCGACCACATGCTGATGATCGGACGCAGTTCGGCGGAAGAGCGGCTCGCCTGGTTCTTGACGATGATCCGCTTGCGCTCGGCGCCGTCTGGCGGCGACGTCGTCGAGCTGGCGATGCAGCGTCAGGACATCGCCGACTACCTCGGACTCACCATCGAGACGGTGAGCCGCACGTTCACTCACTTCAAGGAGCGCGGCTTGATCACGCTGCCGCGCAAGCGGCGAGTCGAAATCCTCCGGCCCGACGAGCTGAGACGTCTTGCCGCCGCCGACCGCGACGCCCTGCCTTTCCCGCACGTCGAACCCGCGCGTGACCTCGACGTCGCCGCTGCGTAAGAGGCGTGGGAGGAATCCCCGCAAATGTGCGACACAAGGTCACGGGGCCGGGCCAGGGGATGGCCGTGGCTTCGACCCGGGCGCAGGATTAAGATGAGCAAGCGGCGCGGGACGCTTTCTGGGGATGCCGCAGGCGGCCGCCTTTAGCCAGGGGTCTGGGATGCAAACGGAATCGCAACCGAAGTCGCTCTGGGGCGGCGAGATTGGGTTGGTCGGGGTGCTGGGCCTCCTGGCGCTGCTATGCATCTTCATCGCCGCCCAGACGATCGAACCCGCTTACGCCTTCCATATGGGGCTTGGAGCGCTGGTCGCCGCCGCCGGCATATTCGCGATCTTCCAGCGCTACAACGCCCGTCCGGCGGAACGGCCGCCGCTCGAGATCGGCGGATTGCCGAACTACAACTTCGGGCCGGTCAAGGTCGCGACCCTTTTCGCGCTGTTCTGGGGCCTGGCGGGCATGGCGGTCGGCGTCTACATCGCCTTCGAGCTCGCGTTTCCGGACATCAACATCGCGCCGTGGTTCAACTTCGGCCGCCTGCGGCCCCTGCACACGTCGGCGGTGATCTTCGCGTTCGGCGGCAACGTCCTCCTGGCGACGTCATTCTATGTCGTGCAACGCACCTCCCGCGCGCGCCTGGCCGGCGATCTTGCGCCGTGGTTCGTCATCCTCGGCTACAACTTCTTCATCCTCATCGCCGGCACCGGCTATCTGCTCGGCATCACCGAGAGCAAGGAATATGCGGAGCCCGAGTGGTACGCCGACCTCTGGCTGACGATCGTCTGGGTCGTCTACCTCTTGGTGTTCCTCGGCACGATCTTCCGCCGCAAGGAGCCGCATATTTTTGTCGCCAACTGGTTCTACCTCGCCTTCATCCTCACGATCGCGATGCTGCATATCGGCAACAACGTCGCCGTGCCGGTGTCGGTCTTCTCGTCCAAATCCTACGTCCTGTGGAGCGGCGTCCAGGATGCGATGTTCCAGTGGTGGTACGGCCACAATGCGGTCGGCTTCTTTCTGACCGCAGGCTTCCTCGCGATCATGTATTATTTCGTGCCCAAGCGGGCGGAGCGCCCGATCTATTCCTACCGGCTGTCAATCATCCACTTCTGGTCGCTCATCTTCCTCTACATCTGGGCGGGCCCGCACCATCTCCACTACACGGCGCTGCCCGACTGGGCGCAGACGCTCGGCATGACGTTCTCGATCATGCTCTGGATGCCCTCATGGGGCGGCATGATCAACGGACTTTTGACGCTGTCGGGCGCGTGGGACAAGCTGCGCACCGACCCGGTGCTGCGGATGCTCGTGGTTTCGGTCGCCTTCTACGGCATGTCGACTTTCGAAGGCCCGGCGATGTCGATCAAGTCGGTCAACTCGCTGTCGCACTATACCGACTGGACGGTCGGCCATGTGCATTCGGGCGCGCTCGGCTGGGTCGCGTTCGTGTCGTTCGGCGCGATCTATTGCCTGGTTCCGTGGCTGTGGAACAAGCGCGAGCTTTATTCGCTGCGCCTCGTCAACTGGCACTTCTGGATCGCCACTCTCGGCATCGTCCTTTACATCACCTCGATGTGGGTGTCGGGCATCCTGCAGGGCCTCATGTGGCGCAGCTATACGCCGCAAGGCTACCTCGAATATTCGTTCATCGAGACCGTCGCAGCGATGCACCCCTTCTACGTCATTCGCGCGTGCGGAGGCACGCTTTTCCTCATCGCCTACTGCCTGATGCTCTACAACATCTACATGACGATCACGGCGTCCGAGGCGGCGGCGCCCGCCGCAGAGCCGGCGCTTCAGCCTGCGCAATGAGGAGCACCCACCCATGAGCAGCTCCGGGCAGCCGCATCACAGCGGGTCGCTGTTCTCCAGACATCAGCTCCTGGAGACCAACCCGATCTACCTCGTCATCGGCATTCTCATCATGGTCGCGATCGGCGGCCTGGTCGAGATCGTGCCGCTCTTCTACCTCAAGAGCACGCTCGAAACCGTGCAGGGGATGCGCCCATATACTCCGCTCGAGCTCGCCGGCCGCAACATCTATGTCCGCGAGGGTTGCTACCTCTGCCACAGCCAGATGATCCGAGCCCTTCGCGACGAGGTCGAGCGCTACGGCCACTATTCGCTCGCCGCCGAGAGCATGTACGACCATCCGTTCCAGTGGGGCTCCAAGCGCAACGGGCCGGACCTGGCGCGAGTCGGCGGCAAGTACACCGACGCCTGGCAAGTCGCGCATCTCATCGATCCACGCTCGGTCGTGCCGCAATCGATCATGCCATCCTACGCCTTCCTGATGACGACCCCGCTCGACACCCGCGAGCTCATCGCCAACGTTCAGACGAACCGCGAAGTCGGCGTCCCCTACACCGACGACATGATGACGAACGTGATGGCCGACCTCAGGGCGCAGGTGAACCCCAATTCGCCTGAAGCGGCGGCGCTGCTCAAGCGCTATCCGAAGGCAGTCGTGCGCAAGTTCAACCCGACGACGACCGACATCACCGAGGGGGACGCGGTCGTCGCCTATCTGCAGATGCTGGGCACGCTGGTCGACTTCAACCTTTACGACAATAAAGCCAACCTGCGCTGACGCTTCGAGGGGCTCCATGACGACGACCTACGAATGGCTGGCTGAGTTCGCGCAATCGGCGGGCACGCTCTATTTTTTCGCGTTCTTCCTTGGAACGCTGGTCTACGCGTTCTGGCCCAAGAATCGCGCGCGCTTTGAGGACGCGGCCCGCATGCCGCTGCGGGAGGATTGAGCGATGAGCACCGATCCGGTTCAAGTCGACAGGATTTCCGGTCAGGCCACGACCGGACATGAATGGGACGGCATCCGGGAGCTTAATACGCCGCTGCCGCGCTGGTGGCTCTGGCTGTTCTATCTCACGATCGCGTTCTCGGTCGTCTATTGGTTCCTCTATCCCGCCTGGCCGCTCGCGACCGGCTTCACCGGCGGGGTTCTCGGCCACACCAATCGCGGGCAGGTCGCCGAAGACCTCGCCGTCGCGCAGGCGGCGCGCATGCAGCAGGCGGCGGGCCTCGAGAATACGAGCCTCGCCGGCATCGCGGCTGATCCGAAGCTTCTGGAGCTCGCGCTGGCGCAGGGCAAGGCGGCGTTCGGCGACAATTGCGCGCCCTGCCACGGGTCGGGCGGGCAAGGCCAGTACGGCTATCCCAACCTGACCGCCGGCCGCTGGCTGTGGGGCGGAACGCTCGATCAGATCGATACGACCATCACCCACGGCATTCGCGCCGACGATACCGACACCCATACCAGCGCCATGCCCGCGTTCGGCAAGGACGGCATTCTGAAGCCGGAACAAATCCAGCAGGTCGCGAACTATGTGCGCACTCTCGCCAAGCTCGACCCTGAACCCGGCGTCGACGTCGAAGCCGGCAAGAAGATCTTCGCCGACAATTGCTCCGCCTGCCACGGCGACGACGGAAAAGGGAACAGCGAAATGGGCGCCCCGAACCTGACGACCAAGATCTGGTTGTACGGCTCCGACATCAAAGACCTGACGACGACGATCGCCTACGCCCGCAACAGCACGATGCCGGCGTGGGGCAAGCGTCTCGATCCGGTGACGATCAAAGCGCTCGCGCTTTATGTCCACTCTCTGGGCGGCGGTACGTGAGCATTGACCTCGCGGCGATTGACGACGACGGTCCACTCTATGCGGCGGCGAAGAAGGTCTACCCCCAGAGAGTTTGGGGGACTTATCGGCGCATAAAGTGGATCGTGTTGTGGATAGCGCTTGGCGTCTACTACATCCTGCCGTTCATCCGCTGGAATCGTGGACCTGATCAGCCGGGCCAGGCGGTCCTGGTCGACATGGCCCACTCCCGGTTCTATTTTTTCTTCATCGAGCTGTGGCCTCAGGAGGTGTACTATTTCACCGGCCTCCTGATCCTGGCGGCGCTGATCCTCTTTCTATCTAACGCTCTGTTCGGACGGGTGTGGTGCGGCTACGCCTGCCCGCAGACCGTGTGGACCGACCTCTTCCTGTTTGTCGAGCGCCGAATCGAGGGCGACCGGCGCGACCGGATCAAGCTCGACGAGGCGCCGTGGACCGCGGACAAGATCATGAAGCGGGTCGCCAAGCACGCAGCGTGGCTCGCGATCGCGCTCTTCACCGGCGGCGCGGCGGTGCTCTATTTCGAGGACGCGCCGACGCTGCTCAAGCAATTGCTGGTCTTCCAGGCGCCCCCTGTCGCCTATCTGTGGATCGGCATTCTGACCTTCACCACCTATAGCCTCGCCGGCCATATGCGTGAACAGGTATGCCTCTACATGTGCCCGTGGCCGCGCATCCAGGCCGCCCTCACCGACACCGACGCGCTCAACGTCACCTACCGGTCCGATCGGGGCGAGCCGCGGATGTCGGTCAAGGAGGCGGCCAAGGTCCGAGCCCATGGCGAGGCGGCCGGCGATTGCATCGACTGCATGCAGTGCGTCGCCGTCTGCCCCACCGGGGTCGACATTCGCAAGGGCTCGCAGCTCGGCTGCATCCAGTGCGGCCTGTGCATCGACGCCTGCGACGCGGTGATGGCCAAAGTGCATCGGCCGACACGTCTTATCGCCTACGACACCGACGAGAATCTCGAGCGCCGCAAGCGCGGCGAGCACAATGTCTACCGGCTGGCGCGGCCCCGCACGATCCTCTATGCGGCGCTGATCGCGGTCACCGGCTGCGTCATGCTCTACGCCCTCGTTTCACGCTCGAGCATGAATATGAGCGTCCTCCACGTCCGCGCGCCCTTGTTCACGCCGACGGTCGAGGGCGGCGTCCGCGACGGCTATACGCTGCGGTTCTCGAATAAGCTCGGCGAAGCGAGCGACTTTACGCTCGACGTCGCCGGTCTTAAGGGCGCCCAGATGACCAGCGTCGTCGCGAAGGCGCTTGGCGACGGCCGCCTCACGGTCCACGTCGATCCGGATTCGACGCTCGAGACGCCGGTTTATGTCTCAACCCCCGCCGACGTGACGCCCGGCAAGTCGACGCCGATCACCTTCACCGCGACCGACGGACGCACCGGCGAGCGCAAGTCGGTCGTGGATCACTTCTTCGCCCCATGACAGCTCCATGCCGGGAGCAGCGCTCTGAGCTAGAGTTGGAGGTTCTCTTGCCCACATCCCTGGCGTCGAATCGAGAAAGACAGCCCATGCCCGGCGAATTGACCGGACGACACGTCGTCGCCATTCTCGGCCTCTTCTTCCTGGTGATGTTTGCGGCCAACATCGCGTTGATTTATTTCGCCCTCCACACCCTGCACGGCTCGGAGCTTGAGAACCCCTACGACGCCAGCCAGGCGTTCAACGGACGGATCGCCGAGGCGCGGGCGCAAGCCGAACGGGGTTGGAAGGTCAACGTGATGACTCGCGCCGAGGGCCAAGGCGAGCAAATCATGGTCGAATTCCGCAATCGCGACGGCGGGCCGATCCCCGACCTCGAAGTGACCGCCCGCTTCGAGCATCCGTTCGACGCCGCGCTCGACCGCGAGGCGAGGCTCGCTTCCGACGGCCTCGACTACGAGGGCGTGGCGACGCCCGTCCGGCCCGGCCGCTGGCTGCTGGTGATCGAGGCGAAGCGCGGTCCGGAGCGTGTGTTCCGCAGCGAGAACAAGATCACGGTTGCGGATACGGAAGCGAATCCGGAATAGTGATGACGGACGCGCTGGACCTATCGCTTTATGTACGCCGTCCCGTCGACGGTGTCGCCGCGATGGATCTCGTCGTCGAAGGCGTCCATTGCGGCGCCTGCATAGCCGCGATCGAGACCGGCCTGCGCAAGCAGGCTGGCGTGCGCGGCGCGCGGGTCAATCTGGCCAGCAAGCGCGTCACGGTGGAGTGGAACGAGGGTTCGCTCGAGCCGCCGGCGATCCTCAAGCGCCTCGAGGCGCTGGGATATCCAGCCTATCCATTCGCGGCGGAGACTGCCGACGGTGTCGAGAAGGCGGCCGAACGGCAGCTCCTGCGCTGCCTCGGCGTCGCCGCTTTCGCCGCGATGAACGTGATGCTGCTGTCGGTATCGCTGTGGGCGGGGGCGGACAGCGACCCGAACTCCGCCACCCGGGATCTTTTCCACTGGCTCTCCGCCCTGATCGCGCTGCCTTGCGCGGCCTATGCCGGCATGCCGTTCTTCACGAGCGCGGCCCGCGCTCTTAAGCGTGGGTCGCTCAACATGGACGTGCCGATTTCACTCGGCGTCGTGCTCGCGCTGGGCCTGTCGGTTTTTCAGACCATCGCCCATGAGCGCGCCGCCTATTTCGACAGCGCCCTGATGCTGCTGACGTTTCTGCTCGCCGGCCGCACTCTGGACCAGCACATGCGACGCCGCGCGCGCGACTTCGCCGCCAACCTCACGGCGATCCGTGCCGATCGCGCCTTGAAGCTCGTCGATGGGAGCGAAGCGCGCGAGACGCCGATCGCCGCCATCCATCCCGGCGACCTCGTCCTAGTGCGCGCGGGCGAACGGGTCGCCGTAGACGGGACGGTCGAGGACGGGCGCTCAGAGGTCGATCAGAGCCTTGTCACCGGAGAGACCGCGCCGATTGCGGTCAGCGCCGGCGCCCCGATCTATGCGGGCGCGCTCAATCTCTCCGGCGCGCTGCGGGTGAGGGTCGCGAAGGAAGCCGGCGACTCGCTGCTCGACGAGGTCAATGGGCTCCTCGCCAAGGCGGCGGAGCAGCGCTCGTCCTACGTCCGCCTCGCCGATCAGGCGGCGCGGCTCTACGCGCCGGTCGTCCATCTGGCAGCGCTTGCGACCTTTCTTTCCTGGCTGTGGCTCGGCGCGGGCTGGCAGCAGTCCCTGATCGTCGCGATCACCGTGCTTATCATCACCTGCCCATGCGCACTCGGGCTCGCGGTCCCGGCGGTGCAGGTGGTCGCAGCGGGAGCGCTGTTTCGCCGCGGAGTGATCCTCAATTCCGGCGAGGCGCTGGAACGCCTGGCGGAAGCCCAGACGATCGTGTTCGACAAAACCGGCACGCTAACCAACCCGCGCCCGACGCTCGCCAACGGCGCCGACATCGCGCCCGAGGACCTCGCGCTGGCGGCCTCGCTTGCGCTGTCGAGCAGGCATCCCCTCGCCGAGACCATTGCGGGCGCAGCGCACGCCAGGGAGCCGTTGAACGGCCACGAATTTCCCGGCCAGGGCGTGACCGCGCTCCATCACGGCAAACGCATAAAGCTCGGCTCCGTCGCCTTCTGCAAGGCGGAGGTTGAGGCCGAGCCGATCGCAGCCGCCTTTCCCGACGCATCGCTGATCGTCATGAGGACGCACGAGCGCGCAGTCGTCTTCGCGGTCAGGCAGGGGCTGCGCTCCGACGCGCGCGAAGTCATGGCCTCTCTCGCGCGCGGACACGAAGTCGAGATCCTTTCGGGCGATCGCGAGGCGGCGGTCGCGCTGGTCGCGCGCGAACTCGGCGTGACGCGTTTCGCCTCCGGTCTGAAGCCCAAGGACAAGATCGAGCGGCTGGAGGCGCTGAAGGCCGCCGGGAAGCGCCCGCTTATGGTCGGCGACGGCCTCAACGATGCGCCCGCGCTCGCCGCCGCGCATGTATCGATCTCGCCCATTTCCGCCGCCCATATCGCGCAGGCGCAGGCCGACGCCTTGTTCCTCGGCGAACGGCTGGCGCCGGTCGCCGACGCGCTGAGTCTCGCCGCCAAGGCGCGAAGGCTGATGGTCGAAAATCTCTGGCTGTCGCTGGTCTACAACCTTCTTGCGGTCCCGCTTGCGGTGACAGGCCAAGTGACGCCGCTGATCGCTGCGCTGGCGATGTCGGGCTCCTCGATCCTGGTCACGCTCAACGCGCTGAGGGCGCGACATGGGTAAGGCTTAAGCAGCCATGAACGTCCTCGTCTACCTCGTGCCGCTTGCGCTGGCTCTCGGCGGCCTCGGGCTCGCCGCTTTCCTGTGGGCGCTGCGCAACGGGCAGTTCGACGATCTCGACGGCGCCGCATGGCGGGCGATCAGCGACGACGATCTGCCGGAGGATGAGCGGTAGGCGCAATCGCTGTCGCTTCGGCGCCACGTTTCGGTGTAACGAGAGATCCGCTCTCCGAAGCAAATCGGGCGGCCTCTTTCTTTCCCATCCCGGCGAGCGCCGGCAATTAACGGAGCCGCCGGTGAGATCCTGGCTTGCAGCCGCCGTCCTCGCGATCGTGGTTCTCGGCCTCATTGTGGCGGGACTTGTTTATTTTGTCTTTTGGGACCAGTTCGTTCCAATCGCGGCGATGGGGATCAACTTCGCGCGCTATATGAACGCGCCCGACGGCGCCATTTCGACCGAGACCAATCCCGACTGGAAGGCCGCTCAGGCGCCCGCCCCGGCGCCGGCTTCGACAGCGCCCGCCGCGACCGGAGGCGATTGGCCGAGCTACAACAAGACGCTGACCTCGAACCGTTTTTCAGACCTCAATCAGATCAACAACCAGAATGCGGAGAAGCTCAAGATTCTCTGCACCTATGACACCGGGCAGTACACCGGCTTCAACTCGGGCTTGATCGAGGTGAACGGCGCGCTGATTTTCGCCACAGAGTACGACCTCTTCTCGATCGATCCCGCGACCTGCAAGGAAAACTGGCGGGCGCATGAGGATTACACGCCGGCCTCGCCGCAGGGGGTCAATCGCGGCGCCGCCTATCTCGACGGCATGCTCTTCCGCGGCACGCAGGACGCCCGCGTGCTCGCCTATGATTTCAAGACCGGCAAGCGCATCTGGGAAACGACAATCGGCGACTACAAGAAGGGCGAGAGCGCGCCGGCCGCTCCGATCGCCTGGAACGGCCTCGTCTTCATCGGCAATGCCGGCGGCGACGTGAAAGGCGTGAAGGGACGCATGTACGCCCTCGACGCCAAGACCGGCAAGATCGTATGGGAGTTCTATCTGGTCCCGAAAGCCGAGGGCGATCCGACGCGCGGGCCCGAAGCTCCTTCGCCCCTCAACGACAAAACCTGGGGCAACACAATGAAAGGGGTGCCGATCACCGGCGGCGCGACCTGGACCTCATACACTCTGGATCCCGAGAGCGGCCTCATCTACGTGCCAGGCGGCAACCCGGCGCCGGATTTTTCCGCCGGCGAGCGACCGGGCGAGAATCTCTATTCGGGCTCGGTGGTCGTGCTCGACGCCAAGACCGGCGCCTACCGAAATCACTTCAAGATCGTCCCGAAGGACTGGCACGACTGGGATGTCTCGAGCGCTCCGGTCATCATCAAGACTGCAGGCGGCAAAACGCTTCTTTCGCTCGCGCCGAAGGACGGCCACCTCTATGGCATCGACCTCTCGACCGGCGCCATGCTTTACCGCCAACCCATGACTCGGATGGAAAACGAGACCGCGCCATTCGAGGTCGGCAAGTCCGTCCACTTCTGTCCGGGCTCGACCGGCGGCGCCGAGTGGAACGGTCCAGGCTACGATCCCGCAGAACAACCTCATTTACGTCGGCGAGGTCGATTGGTGCACGACCGTCACGCTCGAGCCGCCCGAGAAGATCGCCGACACGGCGCCGGGCGCGCCCTGGTCGGGCGAAGATTCTCTCAATCCGTTCAACACCTGGGGCAAGGGCGACCCGGTCTTTGACTGGGCAGGCTGGGTCACGGCCGTCGACGCGGACACGGGAACATGGAAATGGCGGGCGAAGACCAACTATCCGATCCAAAGCGGCATGACGCCGACCGCCGGCGGCGTCGTCTACTTCGGCGACATGGGCGGCAACTTCTATGCGCTCGACGCCGAGACCGGGCGCAAGCTTTGGGGTCAGAAAATCGGCGGCGCGATCGGGGGCGGCGTCATCACTTACGAGGTCGATGGCAAGCAAAGGGTCGCCGCCGCCACCGGCCTCACCGAGATCCTATGGCCGACCGAGATCACCACCGCCAAAGTGTCAGTGCTTGGACTGGAATAGGCTCGATCAAGCCCCTCACGGCACGAGCACCGCTGCGCCTTCGAGCAGGCCCGAGCGCAAATCGTCGAGCGCCTTGTTAGCCTTGTCGAGGGGATAGCGCGTGGTCGTCGTTCGCACCTTCGCTTGCGGAGCGAGCGCCAGGAACTCCCGGCCGTCGTCGCGAGTCAGATTGGCGACCGAGGAGACGCTGCGCTCCTCCCACATCAGCCGGTACGGGAACGACGGGATGTCGCTCATGTGGATGCCGCCGCAGACGACCCGCCCTCCCTTGCGCACAGCGGCGAGCGCGGCTGGAACAAGCGCGCCTACCGGTGCGAAGAGAATGGCGGCGTCGAGCGGCTCGGGCGGCTTGTCGTCCGATCCGCCGGCCCATTCGGCCCCGAGCGAGCGGGCGAACGCCTGACCGGCGGCGTCGCCTGGCCGGGTGAAAGCGAACACGCGCCGTCCCTGCCAGCGGCAGACCTGGGCGATGATGTGGGCCGCGGCGCCGAAACCGTAGATGCCGATTGTCCGCCCCTCCCCGGCCATCTTGAGCGAGCGCCAGCCGATAAGGCCCGCGCAAAGAAGCGGCGCGGACGCGACCGGGTCGAGGTCCTCGCTGACAGTGGGAAGACGAACGCCGCCTCGGCGATCGCATGGGTGGCATAGCCGCCGTCGCGAGTATAGCCGGTGAAAAGCGGATGATCGCAGAGGTTCTCGCGCTTGCTTCTGCAATAGGGGCACGTCCCGTCGGTATGGCCGAGCCACGCCACGCCGACCCGCGCGCCGAGCTCCAAATCGACGCCTTCGCCCGCCGCGTCGACGCGTCCGACGATCTCATGTCCCGGCACGATCGGCAGCTTGGGATCAGGCAACTCGCCGTCGACAACATGCAGGTCGGTGCGGCAGACGCCGCAGGCTTCGATCCGAACCCGAACCTGCCCCGGTCCGGGCGCCGGATCGGGCCGCTCCTCCATGACGAGCCGCTCGCCGGGCCGCCGCAGGACCATGGCGCGCATGATCGATATGCCTTCAGGCGGAGCGCCGCGACCCCGCAACCGAGCGCCGCAGAAGCGCGTACATGCTGCCGCCGCTCAGCGCCCCGAGCACATAGGCGACGAGGACGAGAATCGCGAGCGGCGGGCTGACGTCCGAGCGCGAGGAAGGACACGTCGACGCTCTGGGTGTTCTGAAAAATGAAGATGATCAGTGCGGCGACAAACACGACCACGATCGCCAGATAGATCCAACGCACGGGAAAGATCTCCTTGCCCCGGAAGCTGCCGGTTAGCCAAGCGGCCGCTTCGCCTCAGATCCGGCCCGGACGCGTCGAGGCGCCCGCGCTCAACCTTCAGGCTGGCTTGCGCGCAGACCCATGCCGAGGCCGATCCAGCTCGCGCCGGCGAAGACGAGATCGACGCCGAGAAAGATTCCGAGCGTCCACAGCGAGGAGACCGGCCAGTGGACCAGGATGATGACGCCAAGCAACAGCGTGATCAGGCCGGAGACGACGACCCAGATCCAGGGCGACCCATGCTGCATATTGAATGCAAGGAAGATCCGCACGATGCCGGAGGCGACCAAGGCCGCGCCGAGTATGAGCGTCAACCACACCGCGGTCAGCAGCGGATTGTCGAACGCGACAAAGCCGGCGATGATATAGAGGACGCCAAGGGCGAGCCAGAACAGGAACCTGCCCCAAGTCTTGATCTGGAACGCGCTGATGACTTCGAAAACGCCGGCGATCAGCATCATGATGCCGACCACATAGACGCTGGCGATGGTGGCCATGACGACGCTGCCAAGGGCAATCACGCCGGCGATGACGTAAACGACGCCGAGAGCGACGATCCAACCCCATTTGGCCCTGAGCGGCGCGATGCCGGCCCCCGGTCCAAGCCCTAAAGCTGATGCTGTGTTCGTCATGGCGTTTGTCCCCTGTTGATCGGCGCGCGGCGCCGGAGCCTCGCGGCTGCCCTGACCCGCGCTTCGCGGCATAATCTATCACAGCCAGCCTTCATGAGAAGGGCGCGTTTTGCCGCAACCGACGACCGCCGAAAGACAAATGACGGCCGCGGGGCCCAGTCGCCCTTGCCGGCGGCGCGCCCCGCCGATCAGGCCTTGGCGTCGCCCCAGTCTCTCAGCCGGTGCATGAGCATGAACGAGGCGGCTTCGTTCGAGTCGCCCAGGTAGTCGCGCGCGGCGCGCGAGAGGCGCTCGACCAGAGATTTCTTATAGCCTTTCTCGCCGGGATCGAGCGGGATTGTGGTGACAATGACGAGGACCCGCTGCTCGCTGCCGTCATGGGCCTTCGCGGGCCATATCTTCGCGCCCCTGGCCAGAGGATGAGAGAATGGCATTAACAATCGCCCCGTGGAGGATACCCCACGACGTAGGGGATCAGCGCGGCGCGCGCACGTCAAGCCCCAATTGGTTCGCGCGCCGGCATGAGGTTGCCCGTCTTCCTTGCCGCCTAACGTCTGCCGCGGGAGTCGAGCAGCCGAAGCGCCAGCCAGACCGGCACGACCACCATCGCGCCGGTCAGAAGGATGCGGCCGACCTGACGGATGTCGGTAAACCCGAGCTCGACGATCCGTCTCAAGGCGCGAACGGCGTCGCCGAATAGCGATGCCGGATTGAAGCCGAAAGTCTCGAGAACGATGCCGACGACGAAGGAGACGACGATCAGCCGCACCGCGACGACCGCCGGCGATCCGCCGACGAACCGGCCGACAACGTTGTTGGCCATGACGGAAAACCTCGACTAGCGGTTGGCCTCGACGGCGGCAGCCCGCGGTTGACCTCCGGCCGCGCGCTTGCACGTTCTACGGCGCCTTACGCCATCCGTCACGTCTTGGGAAACGGGACGACAGACGGCGACTTCGGGCGAGGGGATTCGTCCGATTCGCCGCCGACCTCCTTGCCGTTGATGGTCAGGCGCCCGCGCGAGGCGCTGAGCTTGACATGTCGCGCCGTCGCGAATCTCGCCGGCGAGCAGCATCTGCGCCAGTGGGTCCTGCACCCATTTCTGGATCACCCGTTTCAGCGGACGCGCACCGTAGGTCGGGTCGTACCCCTTCTCGGCCAGCCACTGCCGCGCTTTGGCGTCGAGGGCGACGCGCGATCTTGCGATCCTCCAGCAGCCGGTTCAAGCCGGCGCAACTGTATGTCGACGATCTCGCCCATGTCCTCGCGCCGCAGCCGATGGAAGAGGATGATCTCGTCGATGCGATTGAGGAACTCGGGCCGGAAATGGGCGCGCACCACCGCCATGACTTCCTTCTCGACCGTCTTCGTATCCTCGCCTTCCGGCAAGTTGACCAGGTATTCGGAGCCGAGGTTGGAGGTCATCACGATGAGAACGTTGCGGAAATCGACCGTGCGCCCCTGGCCGTCGGTCAGCCGCCCGTCGTCGAGCACCTGCAACAGGACGTTGAACACATCCGGATGCGCCTTTTCGATCTCGTCGAATAGGACGACCTGATAGGGTCTGCGGCGCACCGCCTCGGTCAAGGCGCCGCCCTCTTCATAACCAACATAGCCGGGAGGCGCGCCGATGAGCCGCGCGACCGAGTGCTTCTCCATGTATTCCGACATGTCGATGCGCACCAAGGCGTTGTCGTCATCGAACAGGAACGCGGCCAGCGCCTTGGTTAGCTCAGTCTTGCCGACGCCCGTGGGGCCCAGGAACATGAAGGAACCGATCGGCCGATTCGGGTCCTGCAGCCCGGCGCGCGCGCGGCGGACGGCGGTCGAGACAGCCTGCACTGCCTCGCGCTGGCCGACGACCCGCCGCATGACCTCCTCTTCCATCTTGAGGAGCTTCTCGCGCTCGCCCTCGAGCATTTTGTCGACCGGGATGCCCGTCCAGCGCGACACGACCTGAGCGACGTGGTTGGCGGTGACCGCTTCGTCGACGAGCGCGCTCTCGCCCTTCTTCTCGCTTTCGGCGAGCTTCTTCTCGAGCTCGGGGATCGTGCCATAGGTGAGCTTTCCGGCTTCCGCGAAGTCGCCCTTCCGCTGCGCTTGGGCAAGTGCGTTGCGCGCCGCGTCCAATTCTTCCTTGAGCTTTTGGGCGACCCCGACCTTGTCCTTCTCCGCCTTCCAGCGGGCAGTCAGCGCGTCGGACTTCTCCTGGAATTCAGCAAGTTCTGAGCCCAGTTTCTTTAGACGTTCTTTCGAGGCTGAATCGGTCTCTTTCTTCAGCGCCTCCTGCTCGATCTTGAGCTGCATGATGCGCCGGTCGAGTTCGTCGAGTTCCTCGGGCTTCGAGTCGACCTGCATCCGCTGGCGCGAGGCCGCTTCGTCGATAAGGTCGATCGCCTTGTCTGGGAGGAAGCGGTCGGAGATGTAGCGGTCGGAGAGCGTGGCCGCGGCGATGATCGCCGGGTCGGTGATCCGAACACCGTGATGGGCCTCGTACTTCTCCTTCAGGCCGCGCAGGATCGAGATCGTGTCCTCGATCGTCGGCTGGGAGACGAACACAGGCTGGAACCGCCGCGCCAGCGCCGCATCCTTCTCGACATGCTTGCGATATTCGTCGAGCGTCGTCGCGCCGACGCAGTGAAGCTCGCCGCGCGCCAGCGCCGGCTTCAAGAGGTTGGAGGCGTCCATCGCCCCCTCGGCCTTGCCTGCGCCGACCAGCGTATGCATCTCGTCGATGAACAGGATGATGCCGCCGTTAGACGATGTCACTTCGTTCAGCACCGCCTTGAGGCGCTCCTCGAACTCGCCGCGATATTTCGCTCCCGCGATCAGCGCGCCCATGTCGAGCGACAGCAGCTTCTTGTCGCGCAACGATTCCGGCACGTCGCCGTTGACGATGCGCAGCGCGAGTCCCTCGACGATCGCTGTCTTGCCGACGCCGGGCTCGCCGATCAGCACTGGGTTGTTCTTGGTCCGACGGGACAGCACCTGGATGGTGCGACGGATCTCCTCGTCGCGGCCGATGACCGGATCGAGCTTGCCATTCCGCGCCGCGTCGGTGAGGTCGCGAGTGTATTTCTTCAACGCCTCGTACGCGTTCTCGGCGCTCGCCGAATTCGGCGGTGCGGCCCTTGCGGAGGTCGTTGATGGCGGCGTTGAGGGTCTGGGCGGAGACGCCGGCGTTGGCCAGGATCTTGGCCGCTTCCGTTCCTTTCTCCATCGCCAGCGCGAGCAGCAGGCGCTCGACGGTGACAAACGAATCGCCGGCCTTTTGGGCGATCTTCTCGGCATTGTCGAACAGCCGCGCCATGGCAGGCGCGATGTAAAGTTGCCCCGCTCCCGATCCCTCGACCTTGGGCAGCTTGGCGAGCGCCTGCTCGACCTGCCTCAGCGCCTCGCGCGAGTTTCCGCCGGCCCGGTCGATCAGTCCGGCGGCAAGGCCCTCTTCGTCGTCAAGCAGCACCTTGAGCAGGTGCTCGGGCGTAAACTGCTGATGGCCTTCGCGAAGCGCCAGCGACTGGGCGGCCTGCACAAAGCCGCGCGCCCGCTCGGTATATTTCTCCAAATTCATCCGTCTTCCCCTTCGGCCCCGCCTCACGCCCCGAAGCGGCGTCAGGCAGTCCATACGATTGGAAAGCCGCGATTTCGCGGCTCCTCGCTAATGTAGGAGCCGCCTCGCGCGGGCGGAAGAGCCGGACGGCTTAGCGCCAAACGAATTTCGGCCGCATTGACGGATAAGCGGTCACGAGGTCGAGCGCTTCAAGAATTCCTGGAGCCACTCGGCGTTCATGCCGGCGAGCGGCAGCCAGGCCTTGAACAGCGCCTCCGGAGTGTAGCGCTCGAGTTCGGCCATCATGCGTTTTTCGATCTGCGCCATGGCCGCCTTCTGCATCGGCTCGACGTCCGGCAATCCCATGAACTGACGCGCCTCCAGGGGCGTGCAATCGACATCGACGGTGATCTTCATCGGGCGCTGTCGTCTCCTCATCTCCGGACGGCCGCTCGCTAGGCCGATCGGCATTTCCGTAGCCGGACATCGTTAATCTTCCGCTGTCGACTTGTCCGCGCCGGCGCGGGAGGAGGGCGAGGAAAGATGCTCGTCTCTCGGCGCCGGCGACCAGGATGACTTGGCGCGGAGCGGCGCGTATCAAGGCGCTCTCGCGCCCTTCCGCCCTCGATTATCGCAGGTCTTTGCACGGTCAGCCAGTCTTGAGCGCCCCTAAAGCCTATATTATCCATTTGGAGCGCGCGATTTCGCGCGCGGCCAACGTCCAGTCGCTCAAGGGCCGTCTGCCGATCGAGTGCGAGATCGTCGCGGCGGTGGACGGAGCGCGCCTCTCCCGGCAGGAGGTCGTTGCGGCTTATGCGCGCCGCCGTTTCCGGCCGCGCTATCCGTTCGCGCTGACGGCGACGGAAATCGGCGTCTTCCTTAGCCATCGCGCGGCATGGCGGCGGATCGTCGGCGAGAACCTCGACTTCGCTGTCGTCTTCGAAGACGACGCCCAGATCGACGCAGGCCTGTTTGCGGCGCTGATCGAGTTCGTGACCGCCGAACGGGCGGCGTGGGATTACGTGCTCATGCCAGCCGCGCCAATCCGCGGTGGGGCGACGGTCGCACGCCGCGGCGCGCTTGAGCTCGTGCGCCCCGACGCGCCGCCGCTGCGCGCGATCGGGCAGATCGTCTCACGCGCCGCCGCCGAGCGCCTCCTCGAACGCACCTTGCCGTTCGACCGGCCGGTCGATACGTTTCTGCAGATGACTTGGGTGACCGGCCAACCGCTGCTGGTCGCGTGTCCCTCGCCGGTCCGCGACGTTTCGCGCGAAACCGGCGGCACCACGGTCCAGCGCCGGTCGATGGGCCTCGCCGACCGCCTCCGCCACGAAGCGATGCGGCCGATCTACCGGGCGCAGGTTCTGGCCCGTTATCGCCGGCACATGGCGCACGGATCGAGTTGACCCGCGACCGCCCCGGCGTGTCAGACTACCGCCGCGCCCATCAGTTTTCGCGCCGCCGCCGCGCTCATCGGCTGGCCGAAGGCCGCCCCTTGGGCGAACTGGCAGCCGAGCTGTGCGAGCTCGACGGCGTCGGATTCCGTCTCCGCGCCCTCGGAGATGACCTCCATCCCAATCTCCTGCGCCATGGCGACGATCGAACGCAGGATTGGCGAGCGCGCTCCGAAGGAGTTGGGCCTGACTAACGAAGCGTCGATACGCATCGCGTCGAAGCGGTACTGCGGCAGATGGCCGAGCGAGGTGTAGCCGGCGCCGAACCTGTCCAGCATCAGCGCCGCGCCGATTTCCCGCACCCTCTGCAAAAGAGCCGCGGCGTATTCAGGGTTTTCCATCACCAGGCTCTCGGCCGCGGCGAGTTTGAGCGAACCGCGCTGCACGTAATGACGGCCGAGCGCGGCGCGCACGTCCGAAAGCAGATCGTGGCTCAGCATTTGGCGCGACGACGCGGCGACGGTGGCGAAGATCGGCGGATTGACCTCGAGCGCCTTCTGCCACGCCGCCAGTTCTCTCGTCGTCGCTTCGAGCGCATAAGCGCCGATGTCGACGATCGCGCCGGTCGATTCTGCGGCGGAGGAGAACTCATCCTCGTCGAGGACGCCCAGCCTCGGGTGGCGCCAGCGCAGGAGCGACTGGAACCCGGCGACGGTCCGATCTTCCAGCCGCACGATCGGGCGGAACAGAATCGAGATTTCGCCGCGCTCGAGCGCACGCCGCATGTCGTTCTCGAGCGTCTGCCTGTCGGATCTCAGGGAGCGCATGATGGCGGCGAAAATCTCGACCCGGTCGCCGCCGGCCTTCTTCGCGTTGGCGAGCGCGAGCTTGGCGTCCGCAAGAAGATCGCCGCCCTTGCCATGCAGCTTCGGGTCATAGCTCGCCGCGCCGATCGAAACAGTCAGCGCGATTTCACGTTCGCCGAAACTGATCGGCGCGGCAAGCGCGGCGCGCAGGGCGTCGATCCTGGCTGGCGCGTCCACCGACTGCGGCTCGGCTAGCACGATCGCGCCGAAGGTGTCGCCACCCAAGCGGGCCAGCGTGTCGCCAGGGCGCAGGTCGCGCGCGAGGCGCCGGGCGACCGCCAGTAGCGCCGAGTCGCCGATCGACAACCCGTACGAATCATTGACCGACTGGAATTCGTCGATGTCGATGACCATCACCGTCGGCGCGGCGCCGCCGGGCTTCTGGGCCATGAGGATCGCCGCGCCCAGCCGATCATTGAACAATTCGCGATTGGGAAGCCCGGTCAGGTTGTCGTGAACGGCGTCATGGAGCATGCGCTCTTCGGCCGACTTGAGCTCGGTCACGTCCGACAGCGAGCCGATCACCCTGACCACCTCGCCGTCGGCGCTGATCACCGGCCGCGCCTTCAGAACGTACCAGAAATAATGCCCGTCCGAGCCGCGAAGTCTCAGATCATGATTGATTCGGCCCGAGCGCTGATGCAGGAGCCCGTCGAGCGCCAGCGTGTAGCGGTCACGATCGAGGGGATGCAGCACGTCGAGCCAGCCGGCCGCCGGCCCCTCGAGCGCGCCACGCTTGAGCCCGAGCTGGCTTTCAATCGCCTCGCCGCCGCTGACCTCGTCGGTGAGCACGTTCCAATCGAAGATCCCCTCCCCCGATCCGGTCATGGCCAGCGAGCGGCGCTCGGCGTCGGGGCCGCTGTCGACGACCCCGCCGGAGCCGGAGAAGGCGAATTGCATCACCGTGAAGCCGATCAGCATCACGATCAGCACCAGCCCGCCGACGAGACCGGGCGCCGCAAGGTCGTTGGTCAGATAGCCGAGCGCCGCCGCGCCCGCAGCCACCACCCATACCGCCAGCAGGTACCAGGTCGGAATCAGCATCACCGCGCGGTCGGAGCCGCGAGCGGCGAGGCTGAGGATGAGCAGGAACCCGAGTCCGGCGACAGTAGCGATCGAGATTCGCGCCACTCCCGCCGCGACCGGCGCGTTGTAGACCGAGAGGCCGACGACGGCCGCCATCAGCGCGAGCCATGCGATCGCGAAATGCGTGTATCGCACATGCCATCGGCGCAGATTGAGATACGCGAACAGGAAGATGATGAGCGTCGCGCCGATGGTGGCCTCGACGCCGGCGCGCCAGATTCGCTCCGTGGCGTCCTCGAGACCGAACATCTTGCGCCAGAAACCAAAGTCGATGCACACATAGGCGAAGACCGCCCAAGCGAGCGCCGCGGCGGCGGGAAAAATCATCGCTCCCCGAACCACGAAGACGATGGTGAGGAACAGGGCCAGAAGGCCCGCGATGCCGATCAGGATTCCTTCGTAGAGCGTGAGGCTGGTCGACTTGTCCTTGAACGCGTCCGGCTCCCACAGATAGAGCTGCGGAAGGCTCGGCGTGCGCAGCTCGGCGACATAGGTCACCGTCGTTCCCGGATCGAGGGTCAAGCGGAAGACATCCGCCTCCGGGTTGTCCTCGCGTTCGGGCGCCGAGCCCTGACTCGCGGTGATGGTGGTGATTCGCGACGACCCGAGATCCGGCCAGATGACGCCCGAGCCGACGAAGCGAAAATGCGGCGCAACGATCAGGCGGGTCAGTTGCTCGTCGGAATCATTGGTCAGCGCGAATACGATCCACGCCGGCTGCGCCCCGGGCTCGAGCGCGCTGACTTCGATCCGCCGGACGATGCCGTCGGCGCCGGGCGCTGTCGATACCTGGATGCGGTCGCCCTGGGCGCTGTAGCGCTCGACCGCCCGCGTCAGGTCGATGGCGTCGGTGTCGACCGAGACCCTGACCGACTGCACGGCCGACGCCGGCGCCACGTAGGCAGTGAGCCCGGCGATCAGAACAACCGCGGCGATGAGGGCCCGCCAGGCGCCCGCCGCGCCCGAAGTGCGCCTTGCCGCCCGGCGCGCGTCATCCGCTCCGGCGCGGGCTCGCCTGTGATCGTGGAACGGCTGCTCAGTCAAGATTGGTCCACGTCAATCGCGGACGCGCGTCGCTCTCGATCAGCGCGAACAGGAGATGGTCGCGCCACGCGCCGTTGATCCTGAGGAATCCCCGCGCGTAGCCCTCACGGCGGAAGCCGTTGCGCTCGAGCAGGGCGATGGAGGGCGCATTCTCGGGGATGCACGCCGCCTCGACACGATGGAGGCGCAGTCTGGAAAGCGCGAATTCGACCGTCGCCGCGACGGCGCGCGTCATCCGCCCCTTGCCGGAGTGGGGCGCGCCCATCCAGTACCCGAGAGTCCCGCTCTGCGACACCCCGCGCCTGACGCCGCCGAGGGTGATCCCGCCCAGAAGCTCGTCGTTGGCGCTGTCGAAAATGAGAAAGGTGTAGGCCTCGTCGCGAGCCATGTCGTCGTCCTGGCGCCTGAGGCGCCGGCGAAAGGCCGCGCGGGTCAGGTCGTCGTCCGGCCAGGTCGGCTCCCACGGCTCGAGAAACTTGCGGCTCGCGGCCCTGAGCCGGGACCAAGACGAATAATCAGACGGCGCCGCTGGGCGCAGATAAACGCCCTCGCCGCGCAGCAGCGGCTCCGGGCTCACCGGTCGCGTCAAGCCGAAAAGCGCCATCATACCCCTTTCAAAGCGGCGGCGACCTTCGCTTGGCCGGGAACCTTGCCGACCGCGCCGATCGTCGCCAAGGCAGGCGCCGATCTAAGCATGGCGGCGCCTGTTTTGCGAACCTCTTCGACCGAGATCGCGTCGACGCGGGCCAGCATTTCGTCGAACGAAAGCGGGCGCCCGTAGACCTGCATCTGGCGCGAGAGCTGGTGAACGCGCGCCGCAGGCTGCTCGAGGGCGGTGACCAGCGACACCTTCATCTGCGCCTTAGCGCGTTGGATTTCCGCTTCGCCGAGCCCGTTCGCGGCTTCGGCTAGGCAGTCGAGCGATGCGGCCACCACCTCCGCCGCATCCTGGTCGGCCGAACCGGCGTAGAAGCCGAACAACCCGGTATCGATGAAATCCCAATGGAACCCGAAGATCGAATAGGCGAGGCCGCGTTTCTCCCGCACCTCCTGGAAGAGTCGGGATGACATGCCTCCGCCGACCGCTGCGGCGAAAACCTGGGCGGCGTCGTGATCCGACGCGCCTGCCGGCCGCCCTTCGAACCCGACCACGACATGCGTCTGCTCGAGGCGCCGTCGGAGCTTGGTTTCGCCGCCGCGATAGACGGCCGACGCTTCGGCCGGCGTGGACGCGTGAGCCAGCCTTTCGAGCCGGGACTGAACGAGACCCACGATATGATCGTGTTCGACCGCGCCCGCGGCGGCGACCACGGTCGCGCCGGCGCTATAGCGCCGGCCGAGATAGCGGTCGATCGCGGCTCGATCAAACGCGCCGACGCCTTCCCGCGTGCCGAGGATTGGCTGCCCGATCGGCTGGCCCGGCCAAGCGGTCGCGGTGAGGAGATCGAACACCCAGTCGTCCGGCGTATCCTCGACCGCGCCGATTTCCTGGATAATGACGTTCTTCTCGCGTTCGAGTTCGGCGGAGTCGAACGCGCTCTCGGTGAGAATGTCGCCGATGACATCCAGCGCCAGACCGGCGTCCATCCCGAGAACGCGGGCGAAATAGCTGGTCCGCTCGACCCCGGTTTCTGCGTTGAGATCGCCGCCTACGTTCTCGATCGCCTCGGCAATGTCGCGAGCGCTTCGTCGTCGCGTGCCCTTGAACGCCATGTGCTCGATGAAATGCGACAGGCCGTGCTCGCCCGCGCGCTCGAACCTTGAGCCCGCGGCGACGAAGACGCCGATCGCCGCCGTTTTCAGATGGCGGGTGGCCTCGGTGACGACGGCGAGCCCCGAGGGAAGGCTGGTCACTCGAACGCTCACGCCGCCGCCCGCGCAGTCTGCCGCACGTAATCGGCCACAGCTCGGCGGTCGTTGGGCAAAACGATAATCGTTTCCCTGCGATCCATCAAATCCGCGAGGGGCTTGGGCAGCGGCGGCCGAACGCCCGTCGCGCGCTCGACGGCGTCGGGAAACTTCGCGGGATGGGCCGTGCCGAGCGCGATCACCGGCGTCGCAGGCGCGGCGGCAAGGGCCTTGCGAGCGGCATGCACGCCGACCGCGCTGTGCGGATCGACGATCATGCGGCTCTCGCGATACACGCGGCCCATCTCCTCAGCGCAGGCGGTCTCGCCGACGCGAAAAGCGTCGAAATCGGCGCGGATGCGCGTAAGCGCCTGCGAGGGGATGGCGAATGCGCCATCGCTCGCCAGCTCGCCCATCCGCGCGACGACCGCCGCTGCATCGCGGCCGGACGCCTCGAACAGAAGGCGCTCGAAGTTAGACGACACCTGAATATCCATCGACGGCGATTGGGTCGCCCTGACGCCCTTGGGCGCGTAGAGCCCGCTCGCTAGCGCCCGGACGAGAATGTCGTTCTCGTTGGTGGCTATGATGAGGCGATCGACCGGCAGCCCCATGCGCTTGGCGTAGTAGCCGGCCAGCACATCGCCGAAATTCCCGGTCGGAACGGCGAAGGAGACCGCCCGCTCCGGCGCGCCGAGGGCGACTGCGCCGACGAAATAATAGACGATCTGCGCCAGGATCCGGGCCCAATTGATCGAATTGACGCCCGACAGCCGCATTTCGTCGCGGAAGGCGAGATCGCCGAACAGCTCCTTGACGATGCGCTGGCAGTCGTCGAACGCGCCCTCGACCGCCAGCGCATGGACGTTTGGCTTGCCGACCGTGGTCATCTGCCGCCGCTGCACGTCGGACACTCGTCCTTGGGGATAAAGGATGAAGACTTCGACTTGGGACTGCTCGGCGAACGCCTCGATCGCCGCCGCTCCCGTGTCGCCAGACGTCGCGCCGATGATCGTCGCCCGCGCGCCGCGTTGCCGCAACACCCGATTCATCGCCTGGCCCAGCCACTGCATGGCGAAATCCTTGAACGCCAGCGTTGGTCCGTGGAAAAGCTCAAGCGCAAAGAGATTGTCGTCGATTTGCGCGAGCGGCGCGGTGGCCGCATGGCGGAATCCGGAATAGGCGGTGGTGGCCAGCGCCTCTAATTCTGCTGACCCGAAGTCTCCGCCGACGAACGGCGTCATGACGCGCGCCGCGGCCTCCGCATACGGCCGCCCTCTCAGCGCCCGGATGGCGTCCGGCCGCCATTGGGGCAGGGAGAGCGGCAAATAGAGGCCGCCGTCACGGGCCAGACCTGCGAGCAGCGCGTCGGCGAAGCCGAGCGTGGGCGCCGCGCCGCGCGTCGAAATATAGCGCACGAATAGGGAATCCTTGGTCGATTTGCTCGTCGTCTATCGCAAATTGGGCGAAAGGGGAACGGCGGGAAATGGTCGCATGAATGGGGCCAAAGCAAGACCCCTCGGAGTGGAATGGGCGGGAATGCCCGGCCGCCCAGATTTGCACTTGAAAACGCCTCGGAACTTTCCGTAACCTGCCGCATTGACCGGAAGGGGACGATCGACGCGGTCGGGACCAGCCTAGCCCGGCCAACGGGATGGCGAGTGGTGGGTTATGAGTTCGGATTTTCAGAGCATACTTGCGGCGCCTAATTCGCAAAGGCCGCCTCGAAGTGGAAACCGCCGACGGCGTCACTGAGACGTTTGGCGACGGCGAGGGCCCGCTCCTTGGCGTGAAGCTCATCGATCGCGCGGCCGAATGGCGGCTGATGGTCAATCCGGCGCTGTCGCTCGGCGAGCTCTATATGGACGGGCGATTGCTCGTCACTCGCGGCGACCTTTACAGCTTGCTCGAACTCGGCGCGCGGAACCTCAAGGACATGCAAGGCCTCCCATGGGTCCAGGCGCTGAATCAGGCGCGCATGGCCTTTCGCGGCTTCCACCAACGCAACGACCGCCGGCGCGCGAGGCGCAACATCGCCAGTCACTACGACCTTAACGCGCGCCTCTACGATCTCTTCCTCGATTCCGACCGCCAGTACAGCTGCGCCTATTTCGAATACCCCGGCCAATCGCTTGACGACGCGCAGACGGCGAAGAAGCGGCACATCGCCGCCAAGCTCCTGCCAAGGGACGGCGCGACGGCGCTCGACATCGGCTGCGGTTTCGGCGGCATGGGTCTCTATCTCGCCGGGGTCGCAGGAGCCAAGGTCACCGGCGTCACCCTTTCCAGCGAGCAATTCACTGTCGCGACCGATCGCGCGCGCCAGGCGGGCCTGTCCGACCGGGTCCAATTTCGGCTCCAGGATTACCGCGATGTCGACGAGACTTTCGACCGTATCGTGTCGGTCGGCATGTTCGAGCACGTCGGCGTCGGCCGTTATGACGAGTATTTCGCCACCGCCCGCCGGCAGCTCAAGGACGACGGGGTGATGCTGCTCCATGCGATCGGCCGCAACTCCGTTCCCGGGGCGACCAATCCGTGGATCCGTAAATATATTTTCCCGGGCGGCTACATTCCAAGCCTGTCCGAAGTGCTGCCGGCGGTCGAGCGCGCCGGCTTTTTCGTCACCGACATCGAGATCCTGCGACTGCATTACGCCGACACGCTGCGCGCCTGGCGTGAGCGCTTCATGGCCAGACGGGACGAAGCCGTCAAGCTTTACGACGAGCGCTTCTGCCGGATGTGGGAGTTCTATCTCGCGGGGTCGGAGACTTCGTTCCGAGTCGACGGCAACATGGTGTTTCAGCTTCAGCTCGCGAAGCGCCAGGAGGGCGTTCCGCTGACCCGCGACTACATCACCGAGCGGGAAGCGGAACTCCGCCGCCGCGAAGCGGCGCGGCCATCGGTCCGCCACGCAGCGGAATAGGCGACGGCGTCAGGCGGCGCGGGCGAAACGCACCGCAAGTCCGGTCGCGGTCACCCGCTGAAGGTCGACGCCTTCGACGTCGGGACCTTTCACCCCATCGACCTCGAACCGCACGTCGACGACCGCGTCGGCCCCGTATTCCTCGGCTTCCCGGGTAAGCGCCTCGATCGCCGCCTGGCGATCGGCTTCGGCGCCCGGGTCGCCTGCGGCGCGCCACCCCATCGCCGCCCGGATCCGACCAATCGCGGTCATCGGCCGACCGCCGTCGAGGTCGCTGGAAAAACTCACGTACATTATGTTCAGTCCATATGCTGGCGCGCAGACTCCATAGCGCATTCGGCCTTTCCAGGCCGTTAACAAGCCGTTACGGCTCGGAAACGTGGCTGTCTTCCGCGACGGCTCGGAGCGTTGCGTCTCTGCGTAATGCGAAACGCGGCGCCGGTGAGGCGCCGCTCCCTTGTTGACGCGAAAGCTGAACGGCTATTCGGCGGTCGCGGCCGGCTCCGCAGCGGGCGCTTTTTCGAGGTCGGCGCCGGTCTGCTGGTCGACGACGCGCATCGACAGCTTGACCTTGCCGCGATCGTCGTGGCCCAGAACCTTGACCTTGACCCGGTCGCCTTCCTTGACGACGTCGGTCGTCTTGTTGACGCGCGTCTTGGCGAGCTGCGAAATGTGGACGAGGCCGTCCTTCGAGCCGAAGAAATTGACGAAGGCGCCGAACTCGACCGTCTTGACCACCGTTCCATCGTAAATCTGGCCGACCTCCGGCTCCGAGGCGATCGACTTGATCCAGTTGACGGCCGCCTTGATCTTCGCCCCGTCGCTGGAGGCGATCTTCACCGTGCCGTCGTCCTCGATGTTGATCTTAGCCCCGGTCTTTTCCACGATCTCGCGGATAACCTTGCCGCCGGAGCCGATGACCTCGCGGATCTTGTCGGTCGGGATTTTCATGGTCTCGATCCGCGGCGCGAACTCGCCGAGCTCGGCCCTGGCGCCGGTGATCGCCTTGCTCATCTCGCCCAGGATATGCATGCGGCCGTCGCGCGCCTGGGCCAGCGCCTGGCGCATGATCTCCTCGGTGATGCCAGCGATCTTGATGTCCATCTGCAGCGAAGTGACGCCTTCGCCGGTGCCGGCGACCTTGAAATCCATGTCGCCGAGATGGTCCTCGTCGCCGAGGATGTCGCTAAGCACGGCGAAGCGTGAGCCCTCGAGAATGAGGCCCATCGCGATGCCGGCAATCGGACGCTTGAGCGGCACGCCGGCGTCCATCAGCGCCAGCGACGAACCGCAGACCGTGGCCATCGACGACGACCCGTTCGATTCCGTGATCTCCGAGACGACGCGGATCGTGTAGGGGAATTCGGCCGCGGTCGGCAGCATCGGGCGGATCGCCCGCCAGGCGAGCTTGCCGTGGCCAATCTCGCGCCGGCCGGGCGAGCCCATGCGGCCGGTCTCGCCGACCGAATAGGGCGGGAAGTTATAGTGGAGCAGGAACCGCTCCTTGTAGGTGCCGTCGAGGGAATCGACATATTGCTCGTCTTCGCCGGTGCCCAGCGTCGCGACTACGAGCGCCTGGGTTTCGCCGCGGGTGAACAGAGCCGAGCCGTGGGTGCGGGGCAACACGCCGACCTGCGCTTGGATCGGGCGCACGGTGGTCAGATCGCGCCCGTCGATGCGGCGCTTATGGTCGAGAATGTTCCAGCGCACGACCTTGGCCTGGGCGTTGTGGAGCGCTTCGGCGATCTCATCGGGCGGGTATTTGGGCTCAGCGCCCTCCGGCGCCAACGCCGCCGTCACCTTGGCCTTGACAGCGTCGACGGCGGCATAGCGCTCTTGCTTCTGGGTCAGCGCATAGGCGGCGCGCAGATCGGCCTCTCCGACCTCCAGCACTGCCTTTTCGACCGCGGAACGATCATGCGCGGGGAGTTCGCGGGGCTCCTTGGCGGCTTTTTCGGCGAGGCGGATGATCGCCTGGATGACCGGCTGGAACGCGGCGTGGCCGGCCATCACCGCTTGCAGCATGATGTCCTCGGACAGCTCCTGGGCTTCCAATTCGACCATCAGCACCGCGTCCGCGGTGCCGGCGACCACCAGATCGAGCGATGAGTCCTTCATCTCCTCGACCGTCGGGTTCACCCTGATTTCGCGCTTGATGACGCCGACACGCGCCGCCCCGATCGGGCCCATGAACGGCACGCCGGAAAGGGTGAGGGCGGCCGAGGATGCGACCATCGCCAGAATGTCCGAGTCGGTCTCGAGGTCGTAGGAAAAGACCGTGGCGATCACTTGAGTGTCGCAGCGGAAGTTCTCCGGAAACAGCGGGCGGATCGGCCGGTCGATGAGGCGGGAGGTCAGCGTTTCGCGGTCTGAGGGACGCCCTTCGCGCTTCAGATAGCCGCCGGGAATGCGTCCGGCGGCGAACGCCTTCTCCTGGTAGTGGACGGTCAGGGGAAAAAAGTCCTGGCCGGGCTTCGCTTCTTTGGCGGCGACGACGGTCGCCAGCACCGTGGTTTCGCCCCAGGTGGCGAACACCGCTCCGTCGGCCTGGCGGGCCAGGCGGCCGGTTTCGAGCACGAGCCTGCGCCCGCACCATTCGAGTTCTTCGCGTTGAATGTCAAACATCTTTCTTCATCCTGCATGAGTTGAGGATGCGAAAGCCTGCGGCCCATGCCGCCCGCATGTGGGGCTCGTCATCGGCAAGACGGCGAGAGGCTGGGCGAACGCCAGCCCCTCGCGATCCTGCCATGACGCCAGGCTCACGCATTGGATTTACGGGCGCCGGCCGACGCCGCCGCCCGGTGCCTAAGGTCGAGACGCACGAAAGCGCCCCGCTCGCGTTGGGATCGCCTTCAGCGGCGGATGCCCAGACGCTCGATGAGGGTCTTATAGCGTTGTTCGTCCTGCTTTTTGACGTAATCGAGCAGCGTTCGCCGCTGCGACACCATCTTGAGCAGGCCGCGGCGGGAGTGGTTGTCCTTGACGTGGGTCTTGAAGTGACCGGTCAGGTTGGCGATCCGCTCAGTGAGTATCGCAACCTGGACCTCAGGCGACCCAGTGTCGCCGACTTTCAAAGCGTATTGATTAATGAGCGCAATCTTGCGCTCGGCGCTGATCGACATCGGATTTTTCCCTAAATCTGCGGCCGGCAAAAGCCAGCCTCATCCTTGCAAAAGCGGCCGAACCGGGATGTCGTCCAGGTCGGTCGCGACGCTGCTCCCCGCGCGCTTTTTAACCGTCGCGGATCGCGCGCTTATACAGATTTCGCGCCGCGGCGCCAGAGTTTTCTGACCGTTCGGCCCGCGGCGGGTCGTCCGGCCCGTCTTGCCGGACGCTTCCGGAGCCGTTACCAAGCCGACGCCAATCCGCTGCCGCACCCCATGCCGACCTCGCCCGAAGACCTGCTCGACTATCTTGGCTCGCTGTCGATCGAGGCCGAGACTGTCGAGCATCCGCCACTGCATACGGTCGAGGATTCGCAAGCCATGCGAGGCGAGATTCCCGGAGGACACACCAAGAACCTGTTCGTCAAGGACAAGAAGAACCGGTTGTTCCTGCTGGTCCTGGGCGAGACGACCGCAATCGATCTCAAGCGGGTGCACGAGAAAATCGGCGCATCAGGGCGCGTCTCTTTCGGCTCCGCCGAACTTCTCGAGCAGGTGTGGGGCGTCCGGCCGGGCGCGGTCACGCCGTTCGGCGCGATCAACGATGAAGCCGGCAGGGTTCGCGTCGTCCTGGATGAAGCGATGATGCGCCACGAACGGCTCAACTTTCATCCGCTGATCAATACCCGCACGACCGGCCTCGCAAGCGCCGACCTCGTCAAGTTCCTGCGCGCGACCGGGCACGACCCGCTGGTCGTGGCGCTGGGGCAGAATGAGGCGCCGGTTGAATAAAAAGCGCAGGCCCTCCATCTAGGGCGGCAAAAGTGGGATTATGCGCTGGCCTCGCCTGCGCCTCGGGCTGGAGATGAATGGAATGGCGAATGTGAGCGGCGCGATTGCGCCTCAAGCTAAGGCGGCCTCGGCGGTCAAGGAGGTGACGACGGCTTCGTTCCGCGCCGACGTTTTGACCGCGTCGACGCGCCAGCCGGTACTGGTCGATTTCTGGGCGCCGTGGTGCGGGCCCTGCAAGCAGCTCGCGCCGGCGCTCGAAAAAGCGGTCGCCGACTCGGGCGGCAAGGTCACGCTGGTCAAGATGAACATCGACGACCATCCCCAGATCGCCGGCCAGCTCGGCATACAGTCGAATTCCCGCCGTCATCGCATTCGACAAAGGCCAGCCGGTCGACGGGTTTGTCGGCGCGCTGCCGGAAAGCCAGATCCGCGGCTTCATCGAGCGCCTCGTCGGTCCGCTCGAGGGCGGTTCCGCCGCGCTGGCCGCCGAGGCGGACGAACTGGCCGCCAAGGGCGACGCGGCCGGAGCCGAGGCGCTTTATTCCGAGGCTTTGGCCGAGGACCCTGCCGAACCCAAGGCGGTTGGAGGTCTGGCAAAGCTGCACGTCGCCGCCGGGCGGCTCGACGAGGCGAAGGCCTTGCTGGAGACTGCCCCTCCGGCCCCGGCCGGCAAGGAGCAGGATCCGGCGGTCGCCGCTGCTTGGGCGGCGTTACGGCTGGCCGAACAGGCTTCGAACGTCGGCGAGCTTAAGCCGCTCGAGCAGGCGGTCGCCGCCAATCCGGACGACCATCAGGCGCGCTTCGATCTTGCGGTCGCCCTGTCGGCGAAGGGCGACCGGGCGGGTGCGGCCGATCAGTTGCTGGAACTCATCCGGCGCGATCGCAGTTGGAATGATCAAGCGGCGCGCAAACAATTGTTGCAGCTGTTCGAAGCCTGGGGTCTGATGGACCCCGAATCGGTCGCGGCGCGGCGCAAGCTGTCGGCGATCTGGTTTTGACGGCGAGCCGGCGCAAGCCGCGCACCAAGGTCGAGTCGCGGGTCATGAAGCTCAACCGCACCTTCGCCGGACCGGCCGAGATGCCGGATACGATTCCGCTGTTTCCACTGGCGGGCGCGCTGCTGCTGCCGCGCCGGCCGATCCAGCTCACGGTATTCGAACCGCGCTATCTCGAGATGCTCGACGAGGCGCTCTCCGGCGAACGGCTGATCGGCGTCATTCAGCCGTCAGTCGGGGAGGAAGACCTCCGACCCGGCGCCCGAACTCTATCCGCTCGGCTGCGCCGGCCGCATCGTCCAATATGCCGAGATCGGCGACGGCCGCTGTTTCCTGACGCTTATGGGCGTGGCGCGGTTCCGCCTAGCGGCGGAGGCGGCGAGCCCTGGCCCCTATCGGATCGCGGTCGCCGACTATTCGCCGTTCGCCGAGGATTTTCTCGAGGGCGCTGGCGAGGCTGCGGTCGATCGCGAGGACCTGCTCGAGACGCTCAAGCGCTTCGCCGAGGTCAACGAGATCAAGGTGGTGTGGAGCGACATCAAGAAGGCGTCGAACGAGGCCTTGGTCAACGGCCTGTCGATGATGAGCCCCTGCGGTCCGAAGGAGAAGCAGGCGCTGCTCGAGGCCAAGGACCTGAAGTCGCGCGCCGAGATGCTGGTCGCGATCACGACGATCGAGCTCGCTCGAGGCCAGGACGCGGCGACGCAGATTCACTAGCCCGCGCTGGCCGGCGCGCGCTCTCGGGCGCCTCTTCGAAGCCGACGGCGCGCTCGACGATGTAGAGCGGCCGACGCTTCACTTCCGCGTGAATGCGCCCGACGTAGAGTCCGATGACGCCGGTCATCAGCATATTCGCGCCGCCGAGACCGGCGATGACGACGATGGTCGAGCTCCAGCCGCGCGCCAGGCTCGGGTCGCCGAACGCCCAGCGCCCCATCACGACGAGCCCGTAGACGAACGCAAGGGCGGAAGCCGCGGCGCCGGCCCACAACGCCAGACGAAGCGGCGCGTCGGAGAACGAAATGAGGCCGTTCGCGGCGAGAGCGATCATCCTGCGCAGCGAATATTTGCTCATCCCCGCGGCGCGCGGCGGGCGGTCGAAGGTCACGGTTCCCTGGCGAAACCCGATCCAGGCGAACATGCCGCGGACGAACCGGTCGCGCTCGGGCATGGCGAGGAAAGAGTCGAGCGCCTTGCGGTCGATCAGGCGGAAGTCGCCGGCGTTGCGGGGAATCGGCGCTTCTGAGAGCGCGCCGACGAGGCGATAGAAGAGGCCGGCGGTTATCCGCTTGAAGCGGCTTTCGCCGCGGCGCGACGCGCGCTCGGCGCAAACGACGTCGCAGCCCTCCTTCCATCTGGCGATCATCGCGTGGACGACTTCGGGCGGGTCCTGCAGATCGGCGTCCATGACGATGACCGCGCGGCCCACGGCATGATCGAGTCCGGCGGTGATCGCGATCTGGTGGCCGAAATTGCGCGACAGCTTGACGAGCCGGTAGCGCCGATCGGCCTGCGCCTTGCCCTCGATCACGATCGCGCTCGTGTCGGCCGACCCGTCGTCGACGACGATCACTTCGCCCGGCGCGTCGAGCGATTCCAGCAGGGCGTCGAGCCGCCTGAGCAGAATCGGGATGACGGCTTCCTCGTTGAAGATCGGCACGACGAGGGAATAGGTCGGCGGCATGGCGGGGTAGTCCTTGTCCATGAAGGCCAAGTGTTTCGCAAATGCCTGAACAAAGACTTTGCATAGGCCAGCGCCGCGCCGCTACTCACGAGGCAAGCGATCTGCTAGGCTCGCAACCATGCGTTAACCGGCGTTCGACCGCTCGGAGTTGGACATGGAATACGAAAATATGCCGCAGTCCTCCAACGTTGAGGATCGGCGCGGCCAAGGCGGAGGCGGCGGGGCGGTGGGGGCCGGCGGGCTCGGCATCGGCGCGATCATCGTCATTTTCGCCATCAGCTATTTCACCGGCATCTCGCCGCAGGTGCTGATGAGCGGCGCCGAGATGGTCGGCGTCGGCACGCACAACCAGGCGCCGACGCAGAGCGCACCCGTCGATCCGAACGACCCGACGCGCGTCTTTCTCGCCAAGGTCGTCGGCGGGACCGAGGGAGTCTGGACGGATGTGCTGCCGGCGCAGGCGGGGGTGAAATATCGAACCCGCGACGCTGGTCATCTATGACGGCGCGACCCGGTCGGGATGCGGCGGCGCGCGCTCGGCGATGGGGCCGTTCTACTGCCCGATCGACAAGAAGGTCTATCTCGACACCTCGTTCTTCCGCGACATGAAGACCAAATACGGCGGCGGCGGAGACTTCGCCTACGCCTACGTCGTCGCGCACGAGATCGGCCATCACGTGCAGGACCTGCTCGGCATCCTCGACAAGGTCGACAACATGAAGCAGCAGGTGAGCCAGACCCAGGCCAATGCGCTCTCGGTCAGGGTCGAACTGCAGGCCGACTGCCTCGCCGGGGTGTGGGCGAACCACGCCAACGAGAAGTGGCAGATCCTCCAACCCGGCGACATCGAGAAGGCGATGGCGACCGCGTCGGCGATCGGCGACGACCGGCTGCAGACTGCCGCGCGCGGCTACGCGGTGCCCGACAGCTTCACCCACGGCTCCTCGGCGATGCGCCAGCAATGGCTGACCGCAGGCCTGAAGAGCGGCGACATCAAGTCCTGCAACACCTTCTCGAATTGACCGGCGCGGGACCACGCCGGGCGCTTTAAGGCGAGGGACGGCGGCCATTGGCCGCCGCTTTGCTGAACTCGTAATATTCCCTCCCGACCAAGCCCGGACGATCGTTTCGCAACATGGCATGGCCTTGACGCGGCGACGATGCGGGGCTATGTGCGTGTGTTCATGATTTGTTCTCGACCGGTCCATCGCCATGACCCAGACCCTGATCCGAGCCGTTGCTCTTGACCCGCGCCATCGCCCGGAGGCGATCGCCGAGCGCATTCTGCCGGCCGACCTCAGGCGCGGCCGCGGCGCGGCGACCAATCTCTCCGGCCGTTTCGAGATCGAGCGGCGCGAGGCGTTCGACGACGGCTGGACGCAGGACGAGGCGCCCGAGCCGCTCGCGACCGAGGTTACCTGGGAGAAGCCCAGGGCGATCATCGCCCGCAACGAGTCGCCCGACATTCCGTTCGACCGCTCGATCAACCCCTACCGCGGCTGCGAGCACGGCTGCTTCTATTGCTACGCGCAGGCCGACCCACGCCTATATGGGCCTTTCCGCCGGGCTCGATTTCGAGACCCGCCTGTTCGCCAAAGAGGGCGCGGCCGAACTCCTCGAGCGGGAACTGGCGTCGCCGAAGTACAAGCCGGCGCCGATCGCCTTCGGCGCCAACACCGATCCCTATCAGCCGATCGAACGCCAGTATCGCATCACCCGATCGCTGATCGAGGTCCTGAAGCGCGTCCGCCATCCGCTCACCATCGTCACCAAGTCGAACCTGATCCTGCGCGACCTCGACCTGCTCGAGCCGATGGCGCGCGACGGCCTGGTCAAAGTGTTCGTCTCGGTGACCACGCTCGATCGGCGCGCTGGCGCGTGAGATGGAGCCGCGCGCGCCGACGCCGCAGAAGCGGCTCGAGGCGATCGAGGCGCTGAACGACGCCGGCGTGCCGGCCGGCGTGATGGCCGCGCCGGTCATTCCGGCGATCAACGACGAGGAGCTCGAGACGATCCTGACCCGCGCCTATTCCGCCGGCGCGCGCGAGGGGAGCTATGTCGTGCTTGAGACTGCCGGGCGAATTGCGCGACATGTTCCGCGAATGGCTGCAGGTCCATTATCCCGACCGGCTCAAGCGCGCCGTCTCGCTCATGCAGTCGATGCGCGAGGGCAAGGACTACGAGGCCCAGTGGGGCCGGCGCATGGCGGGCTCGGGGCCCTACGCCTGGATGATCGGGCGCCGGTTCGAGATGGCCGCGCGCCGCCTCGGGTACCGGGAGACGTCGCGGCCGCTGCGCACCGACCTCTTCCAGAAGCCGGCCTCGAAGGCGAGCGGCGCCGGCGCCCAGCTCAGCCTGTTCTGAGGGCCTTCCAGCGCGTCGACCCTGCGCGTAAACAGCCCCAATGCCGCGTTACAAGCTCATCCTCGAATATAACGGCGCGCCGTTCGTCGGCTGGCAGCGGCAGGAGAACGGCCTTTCGGTCCAGGAGGCGCTGGAGGGCGCGCTCTTCGCCATGACCGCGGAGCGCGCGGCCGCCCATGGCGCCGGGCGCACCGATGCGGGCGTGCACGCGTTGGGCCAGGTCGCGCATGTCGACCTCGAGCGCGATTGGGACCCGTTCCGGCTTGGCGAGGGCCTCAACGCGCTGCTCCAGCCTCACCCAATCGCGGTTCTCGGATCCGAGCGCGTGGACGCTGGTTTCGACGCCCGGCGCAGCGCCTCCGCCCGCCACTATCGCTATCGCATCGTCAACCGCCGCGCCCCGCTGACGCTCGAGCGCGGCCGCGCCTGGCGGGTGAAGCCCACCCTCGACGCCGGGGCGATGCATGAGGCGGCGCAGGCGCTGGTCGGCCGGCACGATTTCTCCACCTTTCGCGACACGCAATGCCAAGCGAAATCGCCGATCCGCACCCTCGATAGGCTCGACGTCAGGCGTGAGGGCGACGAGGTTCTCATCGAAGCCTCGGCGCTCTCGTTCCTGCACCGGCAGGTGCGCTCGATGGTCGGCTCGCTGGTCGAGGTCGGCGTGGGCCGTTGGAACGCGGGCGACCTCAAGGCCGCGCTCGACGCCGCCGATCGCAGCCGCTGCGGCCCGGTCGCGCCTGCCTTCGGCCTCACCCTCGCCCGCGTCGACTATCCCGTCGCCAATGACCCGAACTCAGCAAAATAGCGCTCCATCACCCGCTCGTAGATCCGCGACAGCGCCTCGAGATCGTCGAGCGCCACCCGCTCGTCGACGGCGTGGATGGTGGCGTTGACAAGACCGAGCTCGATGACCGGGCAGGCCTTCTTGATGAAGCGCGCGTCGGAAGTTCCCCCGCCGGTCGAAAGCTCAGGCCTCCGCCCGGTCACGTCCTGAACCGCAGCGGCGACCAGATCGGTGAACGGCCCCGGCTTGGTCAGGAAGGCGACCGCGTTGGTCGGCTCGAAGGCCAGCGTCGTCCGCATTTCCCCGGACGCCGCCGCGACCCGCCGCGCAATCTCGGCTGAGAGCGATTCGGGCGTCCAGAGATCGTTGAAACGGACGTTGAACGCGAGCCGGACCGCGCCCGGAATGACGTTCGTCGCCGGATTGCCGACATCGACGCTGGTGACTTCGAGATTCGAGGGCTCGAAGTCGGCGTTTCCCTGATCGAGCGGCGGCGAGATGAGCGCCGTCAGCAATGGCGCCAGCGCCCGGATCGGATTCGAGGCGATCCGCGGATAGGCGACATGGCCCTGGCGGCCGTGGATCGTAAGCCGTCCGTTGAGCGAGCCGCGCCGGCCGTGCTTGATCGTATCGCCGAGCGCGCTGGCGCATGTCGGCTCGCCGAGAATGCAATGGTCGAATAGCTCGCCTTTGGCGAGCGCCCAGTCGAGGAGCTTGACTGTGCCGTTGACCGCCGGGCCTTCCTCGTCGCCGGTGATGAGGAAGCTGATCGAGCCTTGAAACGGCCGCTTGGCGATGAAGCGCAAGGCCGCGGCGGCCGCGGCGGCGACGCCGCCCTTCATGTCGCACGCGCCACGGCCCCAGAGATGGCCGTCGGCGATCTCGGCTGCGAACGGATCGAACCGCCAGCGCGCAACATCGCCCGGCGGCACGACGTCGGTGTGGCCGGCGAAGACGAGATTAGGCCGCCCGGCTCCGAATCGCGCATGGAGGTTCAGGACCGCAGGGGTCCCCGGGGCCTCGAAGGCGACGAGTTCGGCGGCGAATCCCGCCTGAGCCAGGAGATCGCGTAAGGTAGGCAACGCCCCGCCGTCCGCCGGCGTCACTGACGGACAACGGATGAGCGCACGCGCGATCTCGAGCGCGGAGGGAGCCGCGGGCATCCGGTTAGCGCCCGCGCGCCCCCTACCTCGGCCGCATTTCGCGCACCGGCGCGGCCCAGTCGAGGCCGACGTCGTAGATCGGCGGCTCGGTGTTCGAGTGAAGATGCCAGAGGCCGGCGTTCGGGCTGTGCTTCAGCGCCTTGATCAACACCCGCCCGTCGGCAAGGCCGCAGACGCACATCCGCCCGATGAGGCTGTCGTCCGGCGGATTGCGGATGTCGTCGTAGAAGACGAGCCAATTGTCGAACAGGGCGCCGAGCGAATGGCCGCGGATCTGGACCGCGACGGTCGCCGGCTTGGCGTCGATCGGCGCGTCGACCTCGTCGAACGGCCCCTGGCCGTCGGCGTAGAAATGAGCGATCGCGCCGGCCCCGACATAGCCGATCAGCGGCGCCTTGGGCGGCCGCGGCGGCCCGCCGCCGATGAGCCGCGGCGGCTCGATGCCGAGATAGTCCGAGACGATCGCGATCTCGTCGGCGCGCAGGCGGCGATGGCCGTTGAGGAGATCGGTGACGGCGGAAGGCGAGCGGCCGAGCGCCTTGGCGAGGCCGCTGCGGGTTTTGCCGGTCCTCTTGAGGCCGGCGCGGATCCAATCGACGGTCAAAGCTGAAACTCCAAACTTTCTAATGCCCCAAGCGAAGGCTTGATTTCCTTTGAAGGCGTGGGCCGCGCGCGCTTCCCGCTCTCGCGTCCCGACCCCGGAAGGCCTGCCAACTCACGGGATTAACCCTTTTTCCGAAAAACCGCAATTCAAAAAAACAGAAACTTGACATTAGGTTCGGTTTTACCAAATAATGAACAAAACAAGAACAGACGGCCGCTGGGGCCGTCGCAATCCAGGAAGGGGCAACCTGATGACCGCATCCAAGATTCGCCGCCGGCCGCCGAAAATCGACACCGAGCGGGCGGCGGCCAAGCGCGCCTGCGCCCGCCATCTTCAGGATTTGCGCCGCCGGCACGCCGCGCCGCCGGCGGACGTCAAGGTGAACATGCGGGGCATCCCGAAATTGGTCCCTCCTATCCTCGAGCAGTCCTATTGCACTTCGCCCGCGGCCTTGTGCGCGGAGCTCGCGGAATGAGAGGCGCCCGGAAACCGATCAAGCGGACGCACAGGTCGCCGCAGGAACTGCTCGACGCGATCCAGGAGCGGCTCGACGCCACCCCTGAGCGGCTCGCCCGCGCCAAGGAATCCGGCCAGACGCCGACCCGCGACGCCGATCGGACGCGGCGCCTCATCGATCCGTTCGACGCCATGCGCGCTAACCGGGTCCTAGCCCCGCACGATCCGAAGCTCAACGACATCCGCTGGCTGGTCGGCGAATCGCTGCGCCGCACCCATCAGCGCGCCCGTCTCGACCAATTGCGCGCGGTCGCGCCCGACCGCTTCGGCTCGACCGGCTTTGGCCCCCGGTCCGGCCTGCCGCAGTCCGAGACGGCGCTCTTCGCCCGCGACAAGCTGCGCGAGGCCGAGGAGCGGGTCGGCCCGCACGCCTGGCCGATCGTGACCCGGATCGTCATCGAGGGCGCGGGCGTTCGCGACTGCCGCGGCTTCATCCCCGAACTCGCCACCCCCTGGCGCGCCGACGCTGTGGTCTCCGACCGGCTCAGGGTGGCGCTCGACATCCTCGGCGGCCTGATGGGGGTTACGGCGAGGCGAGGGAAGTGACGGGGCCGCGGCCGCGACAACCGCGGAACCACAATCGTACCCGGTAGTGGCGCGCCCCGAACACGATTGCAGGATGACGTCGCGATGGTGAGGAATCAGGTTAAGCTATTGGAAAATATCAATATTCCATTTTGATTTTGTTGCGCCCAATTTGGTTTTTGTTGCGCCGGGCTTGGTTCTTGTTGCGCTGCGTTTGGTTTTCGTTGCGGCCGGCTTGGATTTTGTGCGAGCCCCAAGCCGGTCGAATACGTCAGCGAACCGGCGCCTCATCTGAGCCGCTTCTGCAGGAAGATGCGCTTCAAGTCCGGCGCCCAGTCGAGCTCGCCGAACGGCGCGTAGCCGAGCTTGCGATAGAAGCCGGGCGCCTGGAAGCTATAGGTGTCGACCCAGGCCCCCCAGCAGCCGCGCTCGAGCGCCCGGCCCTCGGCTGCGCCCATGAGCTCGCGTCCGATCCCTTGGCGCCGCAGAGCGTCGCTGACCCAGAGATAGCGGATGAAGAGCCAGCCGGCGTAGGTCTCACCGCCGAGGCCGGCGACGATCGTCTCCCGTTCGCGCGCGAAGACGGCGAGCGGCCGCCATTTCTGATGACCCGGCCAACGGCTCTCGTTGAACGCTTCGAGTCCGTTCGGCAGGACCTCGACGTCCGCGTCGGCCGGCCGGTCCTCGATGTCGAGCCGCAGGCCGGCTCGCGCTAGATCTGAGGTCATGATCGAACCCCCGATGGACGGAAGAATGCAACCTTAACCGAGCACGCGGCGTTCGTCCCGGACAGCGCGCTATTCACGCCAAGTTCAGACGGAAAAAGCATGATTGCTGGCGCGGCTGGAGTACTGGAGGACACCATGGTCTCGCGCATTCTCTCCGGCGGCGCGATCGCCGCCATTGCCGGGGCGGCAATGCTCGCCGCGATCGAGCGATCCCTCGCCCGCCTTCACCCTCGAATTCGCCCTCGCTCGCGCCGCCGGTCGCGGCCGCGGACGTCGAGCCCGCCTACTGGTACGGCGGATGGCATCGCGGCTGGGGCTGGCATCATTGGGGATGGCATCGCGGTTGGCATCGTTGGGGCTGGGGTCCGCGCTGGGGCTGGGGGCCGTACAATTATCGCCCCTGGGGCTGGCGCGGCTACTACGGCTACGGTTACGGCGTCCGCCGCTGCTGGATCGGCCGCTGGGGCTACCGTCACTGCGCGTGGTGGTGAAGCAGCGCGGGAGCTCTAGCCGCGCTCGCTAAGCGCAGCCGACGCAACAAAGCCCCATCAGGCCTGCATCCTCGCCAGCAGCGCCTCGGAAATCTCGAAATTGGCGGTGACGTTCTGGACATCGTCGTTGTCCTCGAGCGCGCCGATAAGGCGCAGGATCTTCTCGCCCGCCTCGTCGTCGACGGCGACCGTCGTCTGCGGCCGCCAGACGATTGAGGCCTTCGTAGGCTCGCCGAGCTTCGCCTCGAGCGCCTTCTGGGCATCGCCCAAGGCCTCGACCGAGGTGATCACCTCGTGCTCCTCCGGGCCCGACACGACATCGTCGGCGCCCGCCTCGATCGCCGCCTCGAGCATCGCCTCGTCGTCGGCGACCTTACGGTCGAAAACGATGAGCCCGACCCGGTCGAACATGAACGAGACCGCGCCGGTCTCGGCCAGCGAGCCGCCGGCCTTGGCGAAGGAGGAGCGCACCTCGCCCGCGGTTCGGTTGCGGTTGTCGGTCAGCGCTTCGACGATCACCGCCACCCCGCCCGGCGCATAGCCCTCATAGCGCACTTCGTCGTAGTTCTCGCCCTCAGCCCCGGCGGCCTTCTTGATCGCCCGCTCGATATTGTCCTTGGGCATGTTCTCGGCCCGGGCGGCGATGACCGCGGCTCTGAGGCGGGCGTTCATCGCCGGATCGGGCAGCCCCAATTTGGCCGCGACGGTGATTTCGCGCGCGAGTTTCGAGAAGAGCTTGGAGCGGATCGCGTCCTGCTTGCCCTTCTTGTGCATGATGTTCTTGAACTGACTATGACCGGCCATAGATCGCCTCGATGAGCGCGCAATTGCGCGGGATGCTTTAGGATGAAATCGGCCTCCTATACGCCGCGCCCGGCAGCGAGGGAAGGGAATCGGCAGGGGTTGAGAATGATGCTGCGCGCGGCCATCGCGATCGGTCCGGGGATCGACCATTTCCCCGGTTTTCTCGACCACGGCGCCCAGGAAGCCTTGCGCGACGAGGTGCGGGCGATCCTGCGCGAAGCCCCGCTGTTTCGCCCGCGCATGCCGCGCACCGGCAAGCCGTTTTCGGTTGAGATGAGCAACTGCGGCCCGCTCGGCTGGGTTTCGGACGAAACCGGATATCGCTATCAGCCGACCCACCCCGAAACCGGGCGGCCCTGGCCGGCGATCCCGCCGCAACTCCTCGAAGCGTTCGCGACAATCGCCCCTGGCGCTCCGGCGCCTGAGGCTTGCCTCATCAATTTTTACGACTCTGCCGCGCGCATGGGCCTGCACCAGGATCGCGACGAAGAGGAATTCTCCGCGCCTGTCGTCTCGCTGTCGCTTGGCGATGCGGCGCTGTTTCGGGTTGGCGGGCTTGAGCGCAAGGCCACGACCCGCTCATTCCGCCTCGCCTCGGGCGATGCGATGGCGCTTGGCGGCGTGGGCCGTCTCGCTTTCCACGGGGTCGACCGCGTCATCGCCGGTTCCTCGACCCTCCTGCCCCAGGGCGGCAGGATCAATCTGACGCTTCGGCGGGTGACCAGGGCGGCATGACCGCTATTTCCCGCTCGACGCGGGCGCCTCCTTCGGCGCGGCTTTCGGGCCGCCTTTGGATACGCCGACCATGGCCGGACGCAGCACCCGATCCCCGATCGTCCAGCCAGTCTGGACGACCTGCGAGACCGTGCCGCCGGGAACCGTCTCGTCAGGCGCCTCGAAGATCGCCTGATGAAGGTTGGGGTCGAATTTCTGGCCCTTGGGATCGAGCCGCTTGACACCGTGGCGGCCGAGGGCCGCCTCGAGGTCGCGCGCGGTCAGTTCGACGCCTTCGATCATCGACCTAATCGAAGGATCGGCGCTCGCGCGCGCTTCCGCCGGCAGATGCTCGAGCGCGCGCGACAGATTGTCGACCACGGTCAGCATGTCACGGGCGAAACTCGACACCCCGTAAGCCTTGGCGTCGTTGACCTCGCGCTCGGTGCGCCGGCGCAGATTCTCCATTTCGGCCAGAGTGCGGAGCACACGGTCCTTCAACTGGCCGTTTTCGGCGTTCAGCGCCTCGATCACCGCGTAGACGTCGCGGTCGCCGGCCTCGGCCCGAGCAGCTTCGCCTTCCTGCGCGGGCGTTTCCGCCCCGCGTTCGGCATTCGTATCATTCATGGTTTCATAAGCCCCATTGAAATTCGCGGTGGATATCAGGGCTGACGAGGCAAAAATCAAGCGCGAGGATGAGCGAAAGGCCTCCGCCTCTTGACCCGTCAATCTGCGGCGAAGTCCGCCAGCAGCAGCCGCTTGATCGCCGCCTGCCGCGCCGGCGCGGTGATCTTCTGCCCGGTCAGATCGGTGATATAGAACGAATCCACTGCCTTTTCACCGAAGGTCACAATATGGGCCGACCCGATGTTGAGATTAAGGCTCGACAGCGAGCCGGTCAGATCCCGCAGCAGGCCGGGCCGGTCGAGGCCCGAAACCTCGACCACCGTATACCGGCGCGACAGATTGTTGTCGACCGTCACTTCGGGCTCGACCGCGAAGGCGCCGCGCCGCACGTCGCGCGGCTGCCTTGGGGCCGCGATTTCGGCCAGCCGCACCTCGCCGCGCAGGGTCTTCTCGATATTGGCGGCGATGCGATGGCCGCGGCGCAACTCGTCCTCATCTCGTTCGAACGCGCGCGAAACAAAAATGGTGTCGAGCGCCAGGCCGTCGGTCGCTGTGAAAATCTGCGCGTCGACGATGTTGCCCCCGGCGGCGGCACAGGCGCCGGCGATGCCTGTCAAGAGCCGCGGGTGGTCGGGCGCGACCACGGTGACCGCGGTCACGCCATGAAAGGCGTCGGTCGTCACCTCGGTCGCCAGCGAGCGGGTCTCGGCGGCCATCGCGTGCAGCAATTTGGCATGCGCGACCTGCCGCTCCGGCTCGACCTTGAGCCAGTAGGCGGGGTAATGACGCTGGACGTAGGCGTCGAACTCCGGATCGGACCAGCCCGGAAGCAAGCGGCGTAATGTCTCCTGCGCCGCTTCGACCCGCCCCTTGCGGTCGATCACCGAATGGCCGCCGCCGAGCACGACTTCGGTCTCCCAGTAGAGGGTGCGCAGAAGCTGGCCCTTCCAGCCATTCCAGACCCCTGGGCCCACCGCTCGAATGTCGGCGACGGTGAGGGTCAGCAGCATCTTGAGGCGCTCCTGGGTCTGCACGATCGCCGACAGCGCCTCCGCCGTCCGCGGGTCGAGCAGGTCGCGTCCTTGGGCCATGTTAGACATGACCAGATGCTGCTCGACGAGCCAGGCCACGCGCTCGGTGTTGGCGGGCGAAAGCCCGAGCCGCGGACCAAGCTTGCGCGCGACTTCGGCTCCCGCAAGCGAATGATCGACGCCGCGTCCCTTGGCGATGTCATGCAGGAAGGTCGCGAGATAGAGCTCGGTGCGATGCACGATCTGGGGGATGATCTTTGTCGAGAGCGGCAGATCCTCCGCCAGCCGACCGTCTTCGATCGCACTGAGTTCGCCGACCGCGCGAATGAGGTGCTCGTCGACGGTGTAGTGATGGTACATCGAGAATTGCATCATGCCGACGACCCGGCCGAAATCGGGAATGAACCGGCCGAGCACCCCGGCCTCGTTCATTCGCCGGAGCGCGATTTCCGGCGCGTTGCGCGAGGTAAGAATGTCGAGAAAGAGCCGGTTCGCTTCGGCATCCTCGCGCAGGCGGGCGTCGATGCGCTTGAGCGATTGGGTGACGAGCCGGGTCGCGTTCGGGTGGATGGGCAGGTTCGACCGGTCGGCGATCCAGAACAGCCGGATCAGGTTGACCGGATCGCGCTCAAAGGCGTCCTCTCTTATGACGTTGACGCGATCGTTGTCGACCTTGAAATCCTCGGCGTCGGCGATCGCGCGCGTGCGCCGGCGGAAGCGTCCGACTAGGCGCCCGAACGCCGGCGTGCGCTTGGTCTGCCGCTCCTCGAGAGCGGCGCAAACGATCGCGGTCAGGTCGCCGACATCCTTGGCGATCAGAAAATAGTGCTTCATGAACCGCTCGACGTCGATGAGCCCGGCCCGGGTCGAATAGCCGAGTTGCCGGGCGATCGGCCGTTGAACGTCGAAGCTCAGTCGCTCCTCCGCCCGGCCGGCGAGAAAATGCAGCCGGCAGCGGACGGTCCAGAGGAATTCCTCGCAGCGGCGAAAGAGCGCGAATTCGCGCGGCGAGAACAGCCGGGCGGCGACGAGCTCCTGGGCGTTGCGGACGCGGTAGACGTATTTGGAGATCCAGAAGAGCGTGTTGAGGTCGCGCAACCCGCCCTTGCCCTCTTTGACGTTGGGCTCGACCAGATACCGCGACGCGCCCGCCCGTCTGACGCGCGCTTCGCGTTCCGCGAGCTTCGCGGCGACGAATTCGGGGGCGGTTTTGGCGACGATCTGGGCGTCGAACCGCGCCTGGAGCGTCTCGAACAGGTCCTTGTCGCCGACGATTAACCGCGCCTCGACGAGCGTCGTGCGGATGGTCATGTCGGCGCGCGCCTGCCTCAGGCATTCGTCGACCGTGCGGGTCGCGTGGCCGACCTTCTGCTTCAAGTCCCAGAGCACATAGAGCAGCGACTCGACCACCCTCTCCACGCCCGGCGGCGGCTTATCGGGAAGGAGGAACAGGAGGTCGATGTCCGAAAACGGCGCGAGCATGCCCCGTCCGTAGCCGCCGACCGCGACAATAGTCGGCAGCGATTGACCGGGCTCGCCCGGGGCGAGCCAGCGGGCCGACATTTCGAGCACGACGCGCAACAGGTCGTCGGTCTGGGCGCTCAGCGTCTCCGCGCAGGCGCGGCCCGTCCCGCCGTCTTCCAGCGCCTTGCGCGCTTCGTCGCGGCCGGAGGTCAGCGCCGCCTGCAGCATCTCGATTGCCGCCCGCCGGAACGCAGCGGGGTCGCCTGACAGCCGCTCATGCTGAATGGCAAGCTTGGCCAAGAGCTTGGTTCGCTCGACGCCCTTGGGCGGAGTCGGCGCGGCGCGCGGGGCGCGGGAGCGGCGTTCCACCGCGGGAGCATGGGCATATGACATCGGAGGTATATTCCCCCTCGCTCCGGCGGCCGCAAGGCCAGCCGGCGCCACGAGACATGTTATTTCTTGGTCAGCTTGGCCTCGATCGCGTCCCAGATCGCCACCGCGAGATCAGGCCCGCCAAGCCGCTTGACGGCGCGGATTCCGGTCGGCGAGGTGACGTTGATCTCCGTCAGATAGCCGTCGATGACGTCGATGCCGACGAACAAAAGGCCGCGCTTCCTCAGCTCGGGCCCGATCGTCGAGCAAATCGCTCGTTCCCTTTCGGTCAGGTCGGTTTCCTTCGCCGCTCCGCCGCGCACCATGTTCGACCGGATGTCGTCGCCCGACGGCACCCGATTGATCACGCCTTTCGCCTCGCCCTCGACCAGGATGATCCGCTTGTCGCCTTGCGCCACCGCCGGCAGGAACTTCTGGATCACCCAGGGCTCGCGGAAGGTCGCGCTGAAAAGATCGAACAGCGAGCCGAAATTCGGGTCCTGAACGCCAACCTTGAACACCGCCGCTCCGCCGTAGCCGTAAAGCGGCTTCATCACCACTTCGCCGTGCTCGGCCCGGAACGCGTCGATCGCCGCCTTGTCGCGCGCGATGAGGGTCGGCGGCATCAGCTCCGGGAAATCCATCACGAACAATTTCTCCGGCGCGTTGCGGACGCCGCTCGGATCGTTGACCACGAAAGTTTTCGGCTGGATGAACTCAAGAATGTGGGTCGTTGCGATATAGGCGAGATCGAACGGCGGGTCCTGGCGCAGCAGCACGACGTCGACGGTCGCGAGGTCGACAAGGCTTCGCCTTGCCGAGGCGCGCGTGGTCGCCCTCAATGTCCTTGACGGCGAGAGGCTCCGCCATCGCCTCGACCCGCTTGCCGTTGAGCCGCAGACGGTCGGGCGTGTAGTACAGGAGCCGATGGCCGCGTGCCTGCGCTTCGAGGAGCAGCGCAAAGGTCGAATCGCCGGCGATGCGGATGCGCTCGATCGGGTCCATCTGCGCGGCGACGGTGAGGGGCATAGGCGTCCGGTCGAGGGCAAGCGAATCGAAAACGGAAATCAGTCGATCCTGAGCCTATACGCGGACGGCGCGTGACGGGGAAGGCACGCTTGACGGCTGAGCGGACGCGCCGAACGGGAACAACTCGGATTTCCCACGCGATACATATTGACAAGCGTCGTTTTCAAGACGACATCTGACGCGAGAGAAGCAGGGATTGGTCAATGGCCGAGAGAGTGCGCGCCGCGAGGACCGCAAAAACGCCTTCCAAGAGGGCCAAGAGTGTCGAAGGCGAAGCCCACGGAGAGCTGCAAGCCATCTCGGACTTGCTTGGCGGCCGTCAGATCTTGGGCGCCGCGATAGAGAGCGAACTCGACGCCCACGAGCTCCTGCACCGGGGCCTGCCAAAAGCATCAATAGATTTTTTTGTCGGAAAGCTGCACATTACCTCAGTCGTTGAGGCGTCCGGGCCGCTAGGCGTAAGCCCTCGCACCCTTCAACGCCATAAGTCCGCGCAGGCCGAGCTTTTAGACGTTCAGCAAAGCGGTCGTGCCTGGAAGTTTGCCGAGATTCTGGCCAGGACGACCCGCGTGCTGGGCTCGCAGGAGGAAGCCGAACACTGGCTCAAACGTCCGGCCATAGGGCTCGATCAGAAGCGCCCGATTGATCTTCTGACGACGCCCGCCGGCGTCAAACTGGTCGAGGATTACCTCGGACGGCTTGAGTACAGCGTCTATACGTGACGGCGCTTCCAACGCCGCTCGGCGGCCGCCATGATCTTGTTGCGTGGCGTTTGGAAGAAAGAACCTATGCGGGGACCTGGGATAGCGGCGAAGGGCCGTTTCTCTACGGCGGCCGCTGGAACAGCAAGGGCGTCCGCGTCGTCTACTGCGCTCTCGACCCTGCGGTCGCCATCCTGGAAGTCGCCGTCCACACAGGGTTCAGAACGCTCGACACCGTACCCTACGTGCTAACGTCAGTGAGAATTGCCGACATCGCGGAGATTCACGTCGTCAAGAACGACGACGTGCCCAATCCGAATTGGCTTCACCCGGGAACTCCGAGCGCGGGGCAGCAGGCCTTTGGCGACGACCTTCTCCGCCGCCATCGGTTTGTCGCGATCCGGAGCGCGGTCTCCACGCATAGCTGGAACCTGATTTTCGACCCGGTTAAGGCCAATGGGTTCTATATTTTGGATTTTCAAGAGCCGTTCGCGCTCGACACCCGATTGCATCCGCCCGGCTAGGGCGCTGTGCGGTCCACGGCCCCGGTCCAGATGGCGGGAGGCGCATCTTGCGCTTCCAGGGCCAGGTTGGCTTTAAGGGAATCAGTCGATCATGAGCCGATACGCGGATGGCGTGTGACGGGGAAGGCGTCCAGGCGCGACGAATACGGCGTCGCCCCGAAGGGTCAGGCCCGCCGCCCACGGATTCCGGGCCAGCCAGACCCGTGCGGCTCGCGCGATTCGCCGACGTTTGGTCGCGCTGATCGAGATCGCTGCGATTTCTATGTCGGCCCGCGCCTTGACCTCGACGAACACGATCGAACCGCCTCTTCGCGCAATGAGGTCGATCTCGCCGCCTGAGACGACGAATCGCCGCGCGAGAATTCTATAGCCCTTGAAACGCAGCATGAGCGCGGCGATTGATTCCGCTTTGAGGCCAAAAAGATGCGCGCCGCGCCGGCGCTTTGTCCGCTCGAGGCGGCCGGCGCCGCTCACCGCGCGGCGCCGGCGAGCGCGAGCGCGCGCGCATAGACCTGCCGTCTCGGCAGGCCGTGCCTGGCGGCGACCGCCGCCGCGGCATCCCTGACCGAGAGCTTGGCTAGCTGCTCGGCGATCTCCCGGTCGAGCGCGTCGTCGGGGATTGGCGGACGCGCCTTAGCCGCGTCGACGACGATCACGATCTCGCCCCGCGGCGCCTCCTCACCCGCGTATTCGGCGGCAAGCTTATCGAGCGCCCCGCGCCTCACTTCCTCGTGCAGCTTGGTCAGTTCGCGCGCTACCGCCGCCGGCCGCGGCCCAAGCTCGAGCGCGAGGTCGGCAAGCGTCTCGGCGAGGCGGCCAGGAGCTTCGTAAAAGATCAGCGTGCCGGGCGCGGCGGCGAGCGCATTGATGCGCTCCCGCCGGGCCGACTGCTTGGGCGGCAGGAACCCTTCGAAGAAGAAACGGTCGGTCGGAAGACCGGCGACGCAAAGCGCGTCAAGCGCCGCGGAAGGGCCCGGCGCGGCGGTGACGGCGAGGCCCTGGGCGACCGCTTCGGCGACGAGCTTATAGCCCGGATCGGAAATGAGCGGCGTTCCGGCGTCGGAAATGAGCGCCAACGCTTGCCCTGCGGCGATGCGTCGCAGCGCCCGCGGGCGCGCCTGGGCGGCGTTGTGTTCATGGTAAGGCGAGAGCGGCGTCTCAATCCTGTAACGGGCAAGCAGCGTGCGCGAGACGCGGGTGTCCTCGGCCAGGATCGCGTCGGCGCCGGCCAGGATGGCCAGAGCTCGTAAGGTCACGTCGGCGAGGTTGCCAATCGGCGTCGCTACGACATATAGCCCGGCGTTCAGCGGCGGCGCGGGGACCGTGGCGCCGCCGACGACAAAGCTTCGGTTCGATCGGGCGATCCCGGCGCTTTCGCCCGGGGGAGCCTTTATCGCGGCCATTTTTGCAGAAATCCCACCGACGGCCCGGGGAGCCGAATTATCGACGACATAGCCAAGCGCAGGTGAAAATGCCACAATTTCCGTCGACTGCCGGCCAATCGCCTCTGTCGCGCGCCGACAAGCGAACGGATGACGCGACGCGCTTCCGGTTGTCGACGGGCTGGGGCCAGAGGTGCCGATGAAGTTTTCCGCTCGGAACCCGGAAGCGGGACCGGATGTCACGCGGCGGGCGCTGCTTGGCGGCGGCTTGGCGTGGACGGTCGCGGGCTGCAATTCGTCCGGCCCAGACTTTGGCGCGCAGACCATTTCAGCTCCGCCGCCGCCTGTCGGCGCGCCGCTGGTCGGCGAGGCGCTCGGCTCGGGGCCGGTTCGGGTCGGGATGATCGTGCCGCTGACCCAAAACGGTGGGCCAAGCCCGATCGGCGTGTCGATGCGCAACGCCGCCCAGTTGGCGATCGACGATTTCGGCGGCCCTTACATCACGCTGATGATTGAGGACGACCATTCGAGCTCGGACGGCGCCGCGGAAGCCGCTCAATCGGAACTCGGCGCAGGGGCGCAACTCATTCTTGGACCGGTGTTCGCCAATGACGTGCGGGCGGTGTCGGCGGCGGCAAAATCGGCCGGCCGGCCGATGATCGCCTTTTCGACCGACGTCAGCGTCGCGGCGCCGGGCGTCTATCTCTTGTCGTTCCTGATCGAGAACTACGTCGACCGGATCCTCCAATACGCGGTCTCGAGCGGCAAGAAGTCGCTCGCGATCATGGCGCCGCAAAACGACTACGGCAACGTCGCCACGGATCGGTTCCAGCAGACCGCGGCGGGCGTCAACGCGCAGATCGTGGTCACGGCCCGCTACTCCTCTGGCCAGATGGCGACGGCGGCGCAGCAGATCGCGGCGGTGCAAGGTCAAATTGACGGCTTGTTCATTCCAGAGCAGGCCGACGCGATGCAGGCGGTCGCCAACGCCTTGTCATCAAACGGCGTCAAGACCCAGCTTTTGGGAACCGGCGTGTGGAACGACGCCCGGGTGCTCAGATTGCCGCAAATGCAGGGCGCCTGGTTCTCCGCGCCCGACAATTCCGGATTTAACGCCTTCGCGCAGCGCTACAAAGCCAAATTCAACAGCGAACCGGCGCGTCTAGCGACCCTCTCGTACGACGCGGCGACGCTGGCCGCCGCGCTCGCCCGGAACGGAGGGCCGGACCCCTATAGCGAAAGAGCGCTGACCAACACCTCGGGTTTCAGCGGCGCCGATGGCGTCTTCCGCTTCCGCCCCGACGGAACCAACGAGCGGGGCTTGGCGGTGATCGAGATCACCGACGGCGCCGCCAAGGTGATAAGCCCCGCACCGAAGAGCTTTGTGGCCGGGTGACGGCGATGATCCGGACTTGCCGGAAAGCCAGAGTTATCGACGGTATTGTCGAGACTTTGACCCTAGATCAATCATCTCGACCGTCAGCGCCGAATGAGGCGATGTAGCAGGCGTCTGTCCGCGATATTGCGACACCAAATCTCCATCGGCGAAAGGCGCCCTCGATCGAGGACGTGTGCACTTGACTCTGATGCAATTCCCCTGATGCAAGCGCAATCGTCAACGGCCGAACCGTAGCTCGTCCCGTCGATCTTACCCGCTTGGGCGTGTTCGCGCACAGCGCTTGCGACGCCGGGATGGGCGTCAAACAAAGCCCAAGGTCTTCGCGAATTTCTTTTCCGGCAAGGAGGACTTCGCGGTTGCTGATTCGCTGATCCAGCAAATCAATTTCAAGGTCGATTGGACTGAAGTGTTTCACGGCGCAATCTCCTCTTTGTCATCAGATATCCCGGGCGGAATTGGCGCCTGGCGCGCGTGCGGGGAGAACGACTTTCAGCCTCGAGGCGTTCCCTGTCGCCCGACACAATTTTCGGATGAAAGCTGTGAAGCCCTCGTCGGGCCTGCTGATGCGAAATGGGCGAACTTAAAGCATGCTGGGCAGCACCCGGTCGGGCGGCCGGTGGCCATCGACGAACGTCCGGATGTTGATGATCACCTTCTCGCCCATGTCGGCGCGGCCCTCGTGGGTCGCCGAGCCCATATGCGGCAGAAGCGTCACCATGCCGGCCTTGGCGAGCGCGATCAGTTTCTCGTTGACCGCGGGCGCGTGCTCGAAGACGTCGAGCCCGGCGTTGGCCAGTTCGCCTGCCTCGAGCATCCGGACGAGCGCGTTCTCGTCGACGATCTCGCCGCGCGCGGTATTGATGAGAATGGCGTCGGGCCGAAGATGCTTCAGACGGCGCGCCGACAGGAGATGATAGGTGCCTGGCGTGTGCGGGCAGTTGATCGAGACGAAATCCATCCGCGCCAGCATCTGGTCGAGCGAATCCCAATAAGTCGCTTCGAGCGATTCCTCGATCTGGGCCGCGACGCGGCGCCGGTTGTGATAATGGATCGACATGCCGAACGCGCGCGCCCGCCGGGCGAGCGCCTGGCCGATCCGTCCCATTCCAACGATTCCAAGACGCTTGCCGGTGATCCGGCGCCCCAACATCCAGGTCGGCGACCACCCAGCCCACCGCCCCTCGGGGATGATGTGCGAACCCTCCACCAGCCGCCTCGCTGTCGACAGAATCAGCGCCATTGTCATGTCGGCGGTGTCTTCCGTCAGCACGCCGGGCGTGTTGGTGACCGTGATGCCGCGACGGAGCGCGCTGGTGACGTCAATATGATCGACCCCGTTGCCGAAATTGGCGATCAGCCGCATCTGCTCTCCGGCTTGCGCGATCATCGCCGAATTGATGTGGTCGGTGATGGTCGGCACCAGAACGTCGGCCTCGCGCATCGCCTCGACGATCTCGGCCTGGGACATCGCCTTGTCTTCGAGGTTGAGCCGGGCGTCGAACAGCTCGCGCATGCGGGTCTCGACGAGCTCCGGCAGCCGCCGGGTGACCACCACGAGGGGTCTTTTCTTGGTCATGAGCGCCGCCCTTATCGCCCGCGCGGCGCTGCCGCCGCCGCCCCGTTTTCAACCATCCGCGTTCGCGCCTTCACACGGTTTACGCCTCGTTAACGACAGACGACGCAAATGGTTGAGCCGGGGCGCCGCCCACGGGTCCTTATCCGCCGGCTTGGCGGCCTCTCTAGCAGAAGAGCGGGCAAAGACAAGGATGGCCGGTCCGCCGTCGAGGAAGTCGGTATGAGACGAGACAGGCATCCAGTCCCACTGCTCCTCATCACCCGCCGCAACGTCCTTGCGATGTTGCCCGCCTTGATCCTGGCTCCGGGTAGAGCGCTCGCCGATCCGGTCGGACCGGTCACCAAACTGCCCCTGCCGCGCTTCGCCAGCCTGAAGACCGACCGCGTCAACCTGCGAGAGGGTCCGTCGAAGGACCACGCGACAAAATGGGTCTATCAGCGGGCCGGCCTACCGGTCGAGATCACCGCCGAGTTCGAAATATGGCGCAAGGTCCGGGATTCGGAAGGCGTCGAGGGATGGGTCCTTCATTCGTTGCTGTCGGGCCGCCGAACCGCGTTGGTGACGCCCAACAAGAAGGGCGAGAACTCGAAGATCTACGCCCGCCCGTCCGCATCGGCCGAATTGGCCGCGACGCTTCAGGCGGGGGTGATCGTCAACATCCGCAATTGCGATGGCTCGTGGTGCCAAGTCGACGGCGAGGGGTTCAAGGGGTATATTGAACAGGTGAGATTGTGGGGCGTGTACCCCGACGAAAGGATCGAATGACGGGGCTCTGGCCGCCGCGACGAGGCTTAGCCGGCCGCCGTGTTCGCGCCTGAGGAGGAGGGGCTCGCCCGGCAGGCGCGGCGCCTGCGCGTCAACACGCTTATCGGCTTGCGATGGCTCGCAGTCGGCGGGCAGACGCTCGCCATCGTCATCGGCTATTTCGCCATCGGCCTCGAATTTCCGATTGTCGCCTGCCTCACGCTTGTCGCAGCCTCGGCGGTTCTCAATCTCGCGCTGCGCTGGCGCTTTCCCGTCAGCAAGCGACTGAGTGAGCGCAGCGCGGCGATGTTGCTTGCTTACGACGTCCTCCAGCTCGCCGCTCTGCTCTTTCTCACCGGGGGCGTCGCCAATCCGTTTGCAATCCTGCTTCTGGCGCCCGTCACCATCGCCGCAACCTCGCTCGCGCTGCGGCAGACGCTCGGGCTCCTGGGACTGGCGTTGATATGCGTCACCGTGCTGGCGCGTTGGAGCTTGCCAATTCCCTGGATCGGCGGCGAGAAGCTGACGCTGCCAGCCATCTATGTCGTCGGACTCTGGACTGCGCTCGTTGTCAGCGCGGCGTTCGTGACCTTCTACGCCTACCGGGTCGCGGCCGAGGCGGGTCAGTCGGCCAGCGCCCTTGCCGCGACAGAACTCGTGCTCGCACGTGCGCAACACCTTTCCCAACTCGACGGACTGGCCGCCGCCGCCGCGCATGAACTGAGCACGCCCCTCGCCACAATCGCGCTCGTTGCGCGCGAAATGGCGGCTCACCCTGCCCCCGGCGAAGCCTCGAGCGAGGATCTGCAATTGCTGGAGCAGTCTGTGGAGCGGTGCCGCTCCATCCTCGGCAAATTGTCCGCCCCGCGCGAGCTTTCCAATCAGGCGCTCGAATTTTCGAGCCCGGTCGAACTTGCCGAAACCGCCGCCGCGCCGCATCGTCTGCTTGGCGTCTCGATCACCGTCGAGGGCGAGGGACCGGATCCCACTCCTAAATGCCCGCACAATCCCAGCGTTCTCTCGGCGCTGGGGAATTTGATCGAAAACGCGGTCGGATTCGCCCAAAAGGCGGTCATTATTCGCGCAAACTGGACCAGATCGACGGTCGAGATTGTCATTGCCGACGATGGAGAAGGCTTTCCGCCCAATATACTGGCGCGAATTGGCGAGCCCTACCTCTCCCAGCGCGAGGGTCCGCGCCGCAACCAGGGCGCGGGCGGCGGACATGGCTTGGGTCTGTTCATCGCCAGCGTCTTCATCAAACGGTCCGGCGGCGCGCTTGTGCTCGCCAACGCCAGACCGCCCGCCAAGGGCGCGATCGCTACAATTCAATGGCCCCGCCAGGCTTACGAACAAGGTCAGAGATTGGCGGGCGGCCCGTAGACTTGGCCTTCCGGACGAATTCTTGGTAAATGGGTGCCACGATGGAAGATGACGCCTCCCGTCAGTCGTCGACGCAAGGCTCGAGCGGCGCCGAGACGCTCGACAAGTCGGTGCTCGTCGTCGATGACGATAAAGTATTTTGCGACCGCCTCGCTCGGGCGATGTCCTCGCGGGGCTTCGCCGCGCGAACCGCAGGCAGCGTCGCCGAAGCTCTCGCTGCAATCGAGGCGGCGGCGCCCGCGTTTGCGGTCATCGATTTGAGATTGGGCGACGGCAGCGGCCTCGACGTGATGCGCGCCCTGAAAACCAGACGCTCGGACGCGCGCGGGGTGATTCTCACCGGCTATGGGGCGATCGCCACCGCCGTGATGGCGGTGAAGCTCGGCGCCTTCGATTACCTGGCCAAGCCCGCGAACGCCGACGACGTCGTCGCGGCGCTGATGGCGGGTCGTCTTGAAAGTCCCGCGGAACTCGAGGCGCCGATGTCGGCGGATCGGGTGCGGTGGGAGCATATCCAGCGCATCTACGAATCGTGCAGCCGAAACGTCTCGGAAACGGCGCGCCAGCTCAACATGCACCGCCGCACGCTCCAGCGCATTCTGGCCAAGCGCGCGCCGAAATGAGGCACAATGGTGGGCCGGGCAGGACTCGAACCTGCAACCAGACCGTTATGAGCGGCCGGCTCTGACCATTGAGCTACCGGCCCGACTTGGGGCGCCCCGCGAGCGATAAAGCGCAAAAAGCCCGCGGTGGCAATCATGGGCTCTCCGGGTTGGCCCCTCGCCCGCTGGAGCCGGGAACCAAACGGGATCGTACAGTTTTTCATGCAATTTCTTGCGAAAATCAGAATCCGTGCTATACCTCTCTCTACTCGCCGGATCAAACTCGGGTCTCGCAAGGCGGCGGGCGAAGCGAAGAGGGAACAGGAATTTTCTTATTTTTCCCGCCGTAACCCATTGAAAAGCCCGGATTCGGACGAATAAAACCAAGCAAATCCAGGCAATTTTACTTGGTTTTGCTTGGCGTGGCTTGGTTTTGCTTGGCGCCGAGCCGAGCCGGCGATCTCGCATGGATCGGCTCGGCGCTTCCGTCAAAAGAGGGCGTCCCCAACGCGAAGGTGGAAAGGGAGCGATGGAAACCAGGATGCGATGGAAACCAGGATGACGTCGTTTGGACCGATTCGCGGCCGACCATGTTCTGCGCCATTGGCTCCGCGCCGTCCCCGGCCCTAACTTCGCCACGCTGTTTGGGTTCCTCGGCGAGCCCAGGCGGCCGAACAAGGAACTCATGTCGTCGTTTCGCACCGAACCAATCGCGGCGAACATCGCCGAAGCGGAAGCGACCGCGGCTTTTTCCGCTCGCGCCGTGACGCGCCGCATTGGCGTCGCGCCGCCTCCCGACCGCGAACACGCCTTCGCCAAAGCCCGCCGACGCTCGGCGCGCGTGCGACGGCTTCGCTCGGCGATCTTGATTGGCGGCCTCGGTGCGGTTGCCGCTATGTTCGTAATCGCCTTTTTCAACCCTTTTGCGACAAAGCTGGGTTCGCTAGCCTTCTCGACTCTTTCCGTGGACGGAACCAAGATCGTCATGGACCGGCCGAAGCTCGCCGGTTTTCGCAACGACGGTCAACCCTATCTCCTGACGGCCAAGCGAGCGCTCCAGGACATCAAGCATCCCACCATCATTGAGCTGGAAAAAGTCGAGGGTGAGATCGGGTCAACTAACGGGGAACCGACCCACGTGACCGCGGATTCAGGCCTTTACGACAGCGTAGGCGAGAACATGGAATTGTCGAACAACGTGCGAATCACGAACGGTCACACGAACGTGCTGTTGCGAAGCGCCAAATTCGACTTTAAATCCGGCGCTTACCGAAGCGACGAGCCTGTCCAAGTGCGCGTCAGCGATGGCACAACCGTGGACTCCGACCGCGCTTTCGCCATCAACCACGGTCAGGAACTGACTTTCGACGGTCACGTCAAGACAAGGATCGTTCCGCAGACGGACCAGCAACCGGCGGCCGACGCGAAGGGGACCAATCGATGAAGTTGCCGCGTAGCCTTCCCGGCCGGCTGGCGGCGCTGGCCGTGGCGCTGCTGTGCTCGAGCGGGGTGAGCGCCGCGAGCGCCCCGGCCGCTGCGGGCGCCGAGAAGCCCGCCAGCCCGAGCGACTCGGCCGCAATCTTCCCCGGAACAAATTCGAAGCAGCCGATCTCGATCGACGCCGATAAGCTCGTCTACTACGACAAGGAGCATAAGGCGATCTACACCGGCAACGTCGTCGTCATTCAGGGCGATACGAAAATGACCTGCGCGACGATGACCGTCTTTCTCGACCACGCCCCGGCGCAAGGAGCCGACCACGCCCCAGCCCAAGCAGCGAAACCAACGACGGACCCCCAATCGGGCCCCACAGCAGATGCGGGGGTCAAGCGCCTCGAGGCGAAAGGGCCAGTCACCGTCATCTCCAAGACCCAGGTCGCTACGGGCGATAACGGCGCCTACGACAAGGGCGAAGACAAAGTCTGGCTGATCGGCCACGTCACGCTCAGCGACGGCCAGAACGTCACTAAAGGCGATAAGCTCACCTACGACCTCAAGACCGGAGAGGCGACGGTCGACACCAGCGACAAGTCGAGTAGAGTCCACGGGCAATTCGTCCCGAAATCGAGCGCCGACGCCACGAAGCCGGGCGACACCGCGAAATCAGGCAGCGACGCTGCGAAGGCGAAATAGGAGCTGGTCATTGCCGATCTTTCGCCGGCCTCCTTTTCGGTTCGCAAAGAGCGAGCCCCCGTGAGCGACGACACGGTGCGCGAACGCGTCAGCGCGCCGCCTCGCTGGCGCAAATGGCTGCGCGGCGACAGTGAGGGATCGGTCGCCAGCCCCTGGGTCGCGTCTGGCCGGCAGGGGGTTCTCGCCGTCCATCGGCTCGGCAAGGGCTATCGCGGCCGCATGGTGGTGCAGGACGTGAGCCTGTCGGTGCGGCGAGGCGAAGCCGTCGGCTTGCTCGGACCGAACGGCGCCGGCAAGACGACCGTTTTCTATATGATCACCGGCCTGGTGAAACCCGACAAGGGCAAGATCGAGCTCGACGGCCACGACGTCACGGGGCTGCCGATGTTTCAAAGGGCGCGGCTCGGAGTTGGTTATTTGCCGCAAGAGGCGTCGATCTTCCGCGGCCTTAATGTCGAGAACAACATCCGTGCGGTGCTCGAGGTCAACGAGCCGAACCGCAAAGCGCGCGAGGCGATGCTGGAATCGCTGCTCGACGAGTTTGATATCGCCCGCGTGCGCACTGCGCCGTCTATTTCGTTGTCCGGCGGCGAGCGGCGACGGTGCGAGATCGCCCGCGCGCTCGCCGGCAAGCCTTCATTCATGCTGCTCGACGAGCCGTTCGCGGGCATCGATCCGATCGCGGTCGGCGACATTCAGGACCTCGTGCGCCACCTCAAAGGACGCGGCATCGGCGTGCTGATCACCGACCACAATGTTCGCGAGACCCTCGGATTGATCGATCGCGCCTATATCATCCACAGCGGCCAGGTCCTGACCGAAGGGCCGCCGGACGATATCATCGCCCACCCGGACGTGCGACGGTTCTATCTGGGCGAGGACTTCCGCATGTAGCGGCTGCGGTCAGCCATCGAGCTTGTCCGTGACCGAGCGAGATAGGGAAGCGGCGGCGTTACGAAACGCCGCTCAAGCGAGCCCCTCAAATCGTCACTCGTCCTCGCCGAACCGGTCGGAAACAAGAGCGGCGAGCGCATCGAGCGCTTCTCGCGCTTCGACGCCCAAAGCCGACACGGTGATCGTCGATCCGGGCCCCGCGCCGAGCGTCAGTATGCCCATGATTGAATCCCCACCGACCGTCTCGCCGCAGCGCGTCACCTTGATGTCGGCGTTAAATCGGTCGACGCATTGCACAAACTTGGCGGTGGCGCGAGCGTGCAACCCCTTTCGGTTGACAATAAGCAACTCCCGCGACAACGCCCCGGCGAATTCAGGCGGTGGCGGAGATTCCTCGTCGGAGTTGGTCCGGGTCATTTCCCAGCAAGCACCTTGCTGGCGATGGTGATGTACTTGCGGCCGGCATCGCGCGCCTCGACGACCGCATGGTCGAGATCGGCGCTCTCGCGCATTGTCGCAAGTTTGATCAACATCGGCAGGTTGACGCCGCAAATCACTTCGACCCGACCTCCGTCCATCACGGAAATCGCCAGATTCGAGGGCGTGCCGCCGAACATGTCGGTAAGGATGACTACGCCGCCGCCATCCTGAACGCGCGCCGCGGCGCTCAGAATGTCCGAGCGTCGCTGCTCCATGTCGTCTTCGGGACCGATCGTGATCGTCTCGACCTGAGACTGGGGCCCAACGACATGCTCTAGCGCTGCCCGAAAACCGGTGGCGAGCTGGCCGTGGGTCACGAGGACCATTCCGATCATCAATTATCCATCAGTCGATCGGCTCACCGTTCCGGGGTCAATCAAGCCGGCGGCGAAATCTCAGGAGGTCCATTTTTGTGCACTGCGGCGCAATGTTCAAGCGAAATTCGTATTCGACCGGAGTTCTCGGCCGCCAAGACAGCCAATCGCTCTTCGACCGCCAGCGCCTGATCGCAAGCGCTCAGGCCGGAATCAAGCGCCAGACGGGGCAGCCTGACCCCGCCGACGATCACGCCGTCGTGATTATCCGGCATTCGCGGCCATTGACATCCGCGCTCGCTGAGTTCAACCGCCAACCGCACGATCGCCGCCGGCTCGTGCCGGACCTCGATAAGGCCCGCCGTCCGGCGCTCGATGATTCCGGCCATGTTGGCGGCTCCCGACGCGACAAGTCGGCCCCCCGCCTTGCGCACGTAAATGCGGTCGTCACCGATCAGCGCGCCAAATGCTCCCGCGCCGCTCGCCCGCGCCATGAGCGCCAGCGCCAGCGCACTCTTGCCGGACCCTGAAGGTCCAAGAATCAAAACGCCGCTCTCGCCATGGATGGCGGCTGTTGCGTGCAGGCCGGCGTCTCCCGCCATAGCGGCGCTAGTCATGGCGCGAACGCCGGCAGTTCAACCACAAAGCGGGCGCCCGCGCCATGCCTCACCGGCTCGTCGCGATTGTCGTGTTCCGGCCCCACGACGCGTGCGCTGGCGGAAGGCGCCGGCCGGTTGCACGCCCAGATTCGCCCGCCGTGGGCCTCGACGATCTGACGCGAAATCGAGAGTCCTAGCCCCGAGTTCTGGCCGAAGCCTTGATTCGGCCGATCGGTATAAAAGCGTTCGAAAATGCGCTCAAGCGCATGCGGTGGAATCCCGGGACCGTCATCATCGACGGTGATCACGACGCGGTCGCAGGGCTCATCTCCCTCCGGCTCGGTCCGAGCAGACGTCCGCTCGACCGCGACGCGCACGACGCCGCCCGGTTCGGAAAAGGAGCAGGCGTTGTCAATGAGGTTGGTGACAACCTGCGCGAGGCGCGAATCGTGCCCGAGGACAAAATAGTCCGCGCTGGCGTTCCTGCCCCGCCTGACTGGGACGTACAGTTCGATACGGGAGCCGTTGCCGCGCGGAGAGTCCTGCGCCATCGCCACGACTGCGCGCATTAGGGCGGCGACGTCGACCGGGCCCGCCTCGCCTCGCGCAAGCTCCGCGTCGAGGCGCGAGGCGTCGGAGATGTCGCTAATCAACCGATCGAGCCGCCGCACGTCGTGCTGCATTACCGCGATCAGCCGATCGCGGGAGTGCCCGGCGTTCACCCGCGGCAGAGTCTCGAGCGCGCTACGCAGAGACGTTAGCGGATTCTTGAGTTCGTGCGCGACGTCGGCAGCAAAACTCTCGATCGCGTCGAGACGACTGTACAACGCCTGCGTCATATCGCGCAGCGTGCGGGACAAATGACCGATTTCATCCGATCGTGCGGTGAAATCGGGAATCTGCTGTCGTGACCGGATGCCGCGCCGCACGCGTTCAGCGGCGTCGGCGAGCCGGCGGACCGGTTCCGCAATCGTATTGGCGAGCGAGAGGGACAGCAGCAGCATAACAACCGCGAGCACAAGGAAGAAACGCAGCTGAGCCAAGCGCGCCGATGTGATCACGCGGTCGATGTCGCCGCCCTGGGTCGAGAGTTGAAGGGCGCCACGGGTCGCCATCATGCGCTGGATCGGCACGCCCACCGATACGATTGTCTCGCCCTCGTCGTTGACACGCACCAGAGATTGCGTTTTGCCCTGCAGCGCGCCAGCAACTTCCGGCATCGTCTTGCCATTGGTCGCCCACGGGTCGTCGGTCCGCGGCGCGACCGAGGTCAGGAAAAAACCGCGCATGCGGGCGATGATCCGGTCGGCAAAGCCGCGCCGGTCCGACGCATCCGGCAAGTCCGAGCGCACCACGGCGCCGCGGGCCGAAAACGATCGCGAGTCGAGCAGGAGCCGGCCGTCGCTGTCGTAAATGCGGCCGCGCGTATGGGTCGGAGTGACGAGCCGATGCAGGAAGGGCCCAACCAGCGCCGGGTTAATGGAGAACTGGGTTGCATCCTCTTCGCTTTGCGACGGCGCCACGCTTTCGCCCGGCGCCAGCTGCAAGAGCTTATCCGGATCGATGGTGATCGAATCGGTGTCCCCCGTCGCCGAAGCAGAGATCGCCGCGGCGATGATGTCGGCCTGGATGGTGAGGCTCTGAATCCGCGCCTCGATCAGGTCGGCGCGAAACTGGTCGAGGAGCAGGAAGCCGACCACCAGCACGACGAGCCCGCCCAGATTGAGGACGACAATCCGACGGGTCAGCGACGACGAGAACCGGGCCGTCAGGAAGCGCCAGGCGACGCGCGCGCGCAAACGCAACCACCGACGGCTCCCCCGCGCCGGCTGAGCGGCGAGGCGACGTTCGAGCTGCGTTTCGGCGCTCATGGCCGAGCCGCCTAACCTTCCTTGAATTGGTAGCCGACGCCGTAGAGCGTTTCGATCATCTCGAAATCGGGCTCAACCACCTTGAATTTCTTGCGCAGCCGCTTGATGTGGCTGTCTATGGTTCGGTCGTCGACATAGACCTGATCGTCGTAAGCCGCGTCCATTAGGGCATTGCGGCTTTTGACGACGCCGGGCCTCGTCGCCAGCGCCTGCAGGATCAGGAACTCGGTAACCGTCAGCGTCACCGCGGTATTGTCCCACGTGCACGTATGGCGTTCAGGATCCATCTTCAAACGGCCGCGCTCGAGAATCTTGGCTTCGGTCTCCTTTTGCGTCGCCGCGTCCTTGGGGTTGGAGCGACGAAGGATCGCCTTCACCCGTTCGACCAATAGGCGCTGCGAGAACGGTTTGCGAATGAAATCGTCGGCGCCCATCTTTAGGCCGAACAATTCGTCGATCTCCTCGTCCTTCGAAGTCAGGAAGATGACCGGCAGATCGGACTTCTGCCTCAGGCGCCGCAGGAGTTCCATTCCGTCCATGCGCGGCATCTTAATGTCGAATATGGCGAGATCGGGCGGATTGGCCTTGAGACCGTCGAGCGCGCTCGCGCCGTCGGTATAGGTCTGCACCCGGTATCCTTCCGCCTCGAGCGACAGAGACACCGAAGTGAGTATGTTGCGGTCGTCGTCGACCAGCGCGATCGTGGGCATGAAGCTCCCGCTTTGATGTGATCCTGTCGCCGCTTGGGCTGGCTGGCTCAAAGAAAAACCATTGATCGCCTGAATGTGTTCCAACGAGGGCGACCAACCGGCCGGCCGACTCCAGATGGGGCGTCCGGGCGAATTGTGCAAGCATACCATTAAGTTGGATAGATTGGCCAGCGATTGGAGCGCCGCCGCCGGGCCGGCCGCTCGGAGGGCGCCCTTGACCCATTGGGCTCTCCGCGCGTTTTGTCGTTGCGATCTGCCCGAAGCCTCAAAACCGCCATGGCGAACGCCCCTGTCGACCCTGAAGAAGCCCATGCCGAGGCGGTCGCCGACGCCAAGCGGCTGATGCGGCTCGCCCGGACCGGCGCGCTGGCGACTCTGGACGCGGGGGGAGACGGCCTCCTGACGACGCTGGTCGGCGTCGCCAGCGATTTCGACGGCGCGCCGCTGTTCCTGATGTCGACGCTGTCGCGCCACACCCGGAACCTCGCCCGCGATCCCCGCGCCTCGCTCCTGCTCACCGGGAGCCATGACCGCGGCGACCCGCTGAACCATCCGCGCGTCACGCTCGGCGGGCGCGTCGAATTCGACCTGGCGAGCCGCGCCAAGTCGCGGTATTTGCAGCGCAATCGAAAGGCGGCCCTCTACGCGGGGTTTGCCGATTTCAGCATGTTCCGGCTTCGAATCGAGAGCGTGCATTTCAACGGGGGCTTCGGCCGCGCCGGCGCGCTCGCTGTCGCCGACGTCCTCGCTTCGCGCGCCGCCGAAGCGACGCTGGCGGAGGCCGAGGAGCGGCTGATCGCCGAGGTCAACGGGCTTGGCGAGGCGGTGGTTGCGAGGCTCGCGGGACACAAAGCCTCGCGCCCGGCCTGGCGCGCGATCGGCCTCGACGCCGAGGGCCTCGACCTCGCCGCCGGCGGCCGCGCCGCACGGGTCCAGTTCCGTTCCCCCGCCGATGACCCGGCGACGTGGCGGGCGCGGCTGGAAGAGGTCGTCGCCGGCCGTTGAATGGGGCGGCGATCTTGGCTTTCCAAATCCACCCCAAATTTAGCCAAATTCAGCAAAGCCAAGCCAAATTGGGCCAAGGAAATCAAAGGAATTGGC
>CAWANG010000002.1:0-359203 GCA_963783175.1 uncultured Alphaproteobacteria bacterium | reverse complement strand
CATCGCGGTCGGAGGAGCGCTGGCGGCTGGGTCCGCCGAGGCGATCGGAATGGAGCAAGCGAAGCAAAAGCGGCCGCGCCGAGCGCGATGGCCGAGAATCGAAGAACGCTGTGGGTCATGGGAGACCTCCTGTGCGATGGCGGCGCACAAGCGCCGCGGAACCCCGTTCGTACTTCACGCAACGTGCAAACCGACCAATGGTTCCCGCTTGGGCGCGCCGCCTCAGAGGTCCAGTCGGATCGCTTTCGCATTAACTGCCGCGCAAGTGCGTGCTCGCCAAACGAAATCGGGCGGCCCAACGGGCCGCCCGAAGCCGCAATGTCATGCAAGCAGGCGCGCCGAGCGCAGAGCGCGCCGCCGCCGAAGTGGCCGCCGCCGAAGCCGCCCATGTGGCCGCCGGTGAAGCCGCCATCGCCGCGCTGAAGCCGCCATGTGGCCGAAGTTGCCGCCGGCGAAGTGGCTGCTCCGGCGTTAAATGACCGCCGAACGCGCGACCGTGGCCGTAACGCCGTAACCGCCATAGCCGCCGTAGCCGCCATAGTACGGGCCATAGCCGTAGCCATAGTACCAGTAATCGCCAGCATAGCCGGAGCCATAGTCGGTGCAGGAACCAGTAGAACCGTAATAATAGCCCTCGCAGTCGTACGGATAGCCTGCCGGCGAGCCCGCCGAGAACGCCGCCGATCACTCCGGCCGCAGCGGCCGCGCCGGGATTGTATCCATAGCCATAGGCGTAACGATGGCCGTTACGCCATACGTAATGGCGATGGCCCGCGCGGGCGACGCGCCCATAGGAGAGTGGGCCACCCGCCCGTGAAGCGTGCGCGTGAATGCGTGGCACGGAGTGATGAACGGCGGCCGCCGCGTCTGCCGCGGTAAGCGGCGACAGATGGCAAAAGCGGCCGCGCCGAGCGCGACGGCCGAAGTTCGAAGAGACGCCGTGGGTCATGGCGACCTCCCTTCTGGTTTGCGGCGCGACGCGCCGCGGGAACGCCCCCTTTGCTACCGGTACGTAGATCGGCGCTGCGGATTCGCAAGGTCCGAGCCGGTCACGAATTCGCGCGTTCGCGCATTGCGTTAGTCCGACGAGCGTAAGAAAGGCCAGCGCAAGCTTCTAAAATCAAGTTTAACATCGATCGCTCTCTTCCCGAATATTGCCTAAGTCGCGCCCGCGAGATGCCGGAGGCAGCACAAGGCGAGCGCGCTAGACTTGACGTCCGATCGCGCCAACAACGCGCAAGACGGAAGGATGGTTCCATGGCGCGGGTCCGGAAGCGCGATCGCGTTTCGTCCCGGGCGTCCAGGCGTTGATCCCGTCGGCGCTTTCGACTGTCGGCCCGGCTCTTGACGGCGGCGCGCGACCTCACTATTTGAGCGCCGTTAGCACTCGCCACGGGGTGAGTGCCAGGGCAAGTCCGCGCCCCTCAGCGGGCGATTTCGAAAGAGGAAACATTCATGAAATTCCGTCCCCTGCATGACCGCGTCGTCGTCCGTCGCCTCGAAGGCGAGGAAAAGACGAAGGGCGGCATCATCATTCCGGACACCGCCAAGGAGAAGCCGCAAGAAGGCGAAATCATCGCCGTCGGCCCCGGCGGCCGCGACGAAAGCGGCAAGCTCGATCCCCATCGACGTCAAGGCCGGCGACAAGGTGCTGTTCGGCAAATGGAGCGGCACCGAGGTCAAGATCGACGGCGAGGAGCTCCTGATCATGAAGGAGTCCGACATCATGGGCGTGATCGAAGGCTCCGTCGCCTCGAAGAAAGCCGCCTAAATCAAGATCTTACCCACGAATCCTTAAGGACTGAAATCAATGGCTGCCAAGGACGTACGTTTTTCCTCCGACGCGCGCGACAAGATGCTGCGCGGCGTCGACATTCTCGCCAACGCCGTCAAGGTGACGCTGGGCCCCAAGGGCCGCAACGTCATTCTCGACAAGTCGTTCGGCGCGCCTCGCATCACCAAGGACGGCGTGACCGTCGCCAAGGAGATCGAGCTCGAAGACAAGTTCGAGAACATGGGCGCCCAGATGGTGCGCGAAGTGGCCTCGAAGACCAACGACACCGCCGGCGACGGCACCACGACCGCAACGGTTCTGGCCCAGGCGATCGTGCGCGAAGGCGCGAAGCTGGTCGCCGCCGGCATGAACCCGATGGACTTGAAGCGCGGCGTCGATCAGGCGGTCGCTGAAGCGGTCAAGGACATCGCCAAGCGCTCGAAGAAGATCAAGGAATCGTCGGAAGTCGCTCAGGTCGGCTCGATCGCCGCCAACGGCGACAAGTCGATCGGCAAGATGATCGCCGACGCGATGCAGAAGGTCGGCAACGAGGGCGTGATCACGGTCGAGGAGGCCAAGAGCCTCGAGACCGAGCTCGACGTGGTCGAGGGCATGCAGTTCGACCGCGGCTATCTCTCGCCCTATTTCATCACCAACGCCGAGAAGATGCTGGCCGAGCTCGAGGACCCCTATATCCTCATCCACGAGAAGAAGCTCTCCTCGCTCCAGCCGATGCTGCCCGTGCTCGAGGCGGTGGTCCAGACCGGCAAGCCGCTCCTCATCATCGCCGAGGACATCGAGGGCGAGGCGCTGGCGACGCTGGTCGTCAACAAGCTGCGCGGCGGCCTGAAGGTGGCGGCGGTCAAGGCGCCGGGCTTCGGCGATCGCCGCAAGGCGATGCTCGAGGACATCGCGATCCTGACCGGCGGCACGATGATCGCCGAGGACCTCGGGATCAAGCTCGAGAACGTCACCCTTCAGATGCTCGGCAAGGCGAAGCGGGTGCGGATCGAGAAGGAGAACACCACGATCATCAACGGCGCGGGCTCGAAGAAGGACATCGAGGGCCGGATCGGCCAGATCAAGGCGCAGATCGAGGAGACGACGTCCGACTACGACAAGGAGAAGCTGCAGGAGCGGCTGGCCAAGCTCGCCGGCGGCGTCGCGGTGATCCGGGTCGGCGGCGCGACCGAGGTCGAGGTCAAGGAGAAGAAGGACCGCGTCGACGACGCGCTCAACGCCACCCGCGCGGCGGTCGAAGAGGGCATCGTCGCCGGCGGGGGCGTGGCGCTTCTGCGCGCCAAGGCCGCGGTCGCGAAGCTCAAGAGCGAAAACTCGGATGAGCAGGCCGGCATCAGCATCGTGCTCAAGGCGCTCGAATCGCCGATCCGTCAGATCGCCGAGAACTCAGGCGCCGAAGGCTCGATCGTGGTCGGCAAGGTCAGCGAGCACAAGTCGCAGAACTGGGGCTTCAACGCCCAGACCGAGGAATACGTCGACATGATCGAGGCCGGCATCGTCGATCCGGCCAAGGTCGTGCGCACGGCGCTGCAGGACGCAGCCTCGGTCGCCGGCCTCCTCATCACCACCGAGGCGATGGTCGCCGAAATGCCGAAGGAGAAGCCAGCAATGCCGATGGGCGGCGGTGGCGGCGGCGGCATGGGCGGCATGGACTTCTGAGGTCCAGCTTCTCGACGCGAAAAACGGAAAGGGCGGCCTCGGCCGCCCTTTTTGTTGTGCCTCGCGTTGCCGGTCAGCGCGGCCGCCGCGGAATAGCCTGCCAAGCGTCGGGAATGCCCTTCAGGGTATGCGCGCCGAAGTCCTCGATTTGATTCGCGAGCCGGCCACCAATCTCTTCACGGTTCGCGACACGAGCCATGTTGGCGCCGGGCTCCGTCACGCTGCGGCACTCGCGTTGCACAATGGCACGTCGGCAATTCGCGCACGCCATTCCGTCAACTCGACTTCGCCGGTAACACCGAGATGCGCACCGGAAGGTCAAGCCTGCGACATCGAGAGCGACAAGCGCGCCGGCGGCAGTGGATTGCCCGCGCCGGGCCGTCGAACGTGGCCAAGAAGCCGTCTCCCAAGGACTTCACCTCTTTTCCTCGGAACCGCGAAAGCTCATGGCGCACCGCGCTGTCGTGCGCATTGAGCACATCGCGCGCAACCCTGGTCGCCCTTCGCCTGCGCCCGCCTGGTCGAATTGCCAATTCCTCGAAGACCACAGTCGCTAGCACTCGATCGACCACCGGAGCGGATCGCGCCCCTGTCAGAAACTCTTCGATCTCCGCGAGGACTTTGTCGCTGGTGTCGTCGTCGAGAAAAGGTGATCGGCGCCGAATTCAACCAATTGGGCGTCGGAATGCCGGCGTCGCTTACGCAACCGAGGCCTCCGTTCGATGGATACAACGTCGTCATCTTCCATGGAGCGGCGGATTTCAAGAACCGATATGTCGATCTCGCGATTCATCGTCATCAAGGCAATCGCGGCGGACGGGCTCGCGCCAAGCCGCTCGAATTTGCCCCACCATTGCTGAATTGCGAGGTCGTTCGCTTTCGACGGGGCGAAGGCGGGCAAACTTTTGCCGCTGCCCCAGGCCTCATCCATGTATTTCATCAACTGGTCCCACGCCTGGTCGGTCGCGATCCAGTGGCGAAAACGCGCAAAAGAGCCATAGAGGACGAGTGATTGAGTTCGTTCGGGGTGGCTCGCGGCGAAAAGCGCCGCAAGCGAGCCGCCTTCCGAGATCCCCAGCAGCGATGCGCGCTCGATGCCGACCGCGTCCATGACCGCGCGGAGGTCGTCCATGCGCTCGTCCATATGCGGCAGGTGCGGAACGCGGTCAGAGAGCCCGGTCCCGCGCTTGTCGAACAGGACCACGCGAAAGAAGCCGCTAAGCTTATTCAACGAGCGCGCGAAATGCGGCTCGTCCCAGTAATTCTCGATGTGAGAGACGAAGCCCGGCGCCACAACGAGGTCAGGCCCCTCGCCGAAGACCTGGTAGGCGACGTGGACGTCGCCGCTCTTCGCGTAACGCGTGACGGGTTGCATGCCGGCTCCTCGAAAAAGGCCCGCCGAGCATAGCGCAATTCGACCGGGTTGGGTTATGCGCCCTGGTGGGCGGACATGAGCCGCTCTCTCGGCGCCGCAATTCTATACAGGGTGCCCAATAAGTCGGCTTTCATGGCGTCGACCGACCGCTCCAGCCGTCCGAAATCGCCTTACGAACAATCGCTTGAACCGCGCGCCGCGGCCTCCCGCTCTCTGGCACGAGCGTTGCAAACCGGAGGCTGCGGCAGACGGTCCTATCAAGCGCGAGGTGATGTTGGAGTCGGCGGACCTCGAACTTGTCCATCTCACGAAGCGCTATGGCGCGGCGACTGCGGTCGATTCGATCGATCTCAAGGTTCCGGCCGGCGCCTATTGCTGTCTGCTCGGCCCGTCGGGCTGCGGCAAGACGTCGACGCTCCGAATGATCGCCGGCCACGAGACCGCGACCGAAGGCGACATCCTGATCGGCGCGACCAACGTCACCGAATTGCCGCCAGCCAAGCGCGGCACGGCGATGATGTTCCAGAGCTACGCGCTCTTCCCCCACCTCTCCTGCGTCGACAATGTCGCCTTCTCCCTCAAGATGAAGGGCGTCGACAAGACGACCCGGCGCAAGAAGGCGATGGAGTTCCTCGAGCTCGTCGCCATGGCCCAGTATGCTGAGCGTGTTCCGGCGCAATTGTCGGGCGGCCAGCAGCAACGCATCGCGCTCGCCAGAGCGCTGGTCACCAATCCCCAGATCCTGCTGTTGGACGAGCCGCTGTCGGCGCTCGATCCGTTCCTGCGGATCAGGATGCGGGCCGAGCTTCGCCGGTTCCAAAGACAGCTCAACATCCCCTTCATCCACGTCACGCACGGCCAGGACGAGGCGCTCGCGCTCGCCGATCTGGTCGTGGTGATGAACAAGGGGCGCATCGAGCAGATCGCCACGCCCCACGACCTGTTCGAAAAGCCGGCGACCGAATTCATCGCCCGGTTTCTCGGCGGCCACAATGTGATCACGACGCCGCTTGGTCCGGTCGCGGTCCGCGCCGATCGGATCACGCTGCGCCGCAACGCCAACGGCGCGGGCGCCAACGACGCGCGGTTCGTCGCCGCTGTGCGCGCGATCGAGTATCAAGGCGCCAACTATCAGGTCGCGCTCGACCACCCGGGCCATTCCGAGCTCACCGCCCTCGTCAGCGACGAGAGCTTCGCCGGCGAGCCGCTGAACGTCGGCGACAATGTGTCTGTCCTCTGGGCCGACAAGGACGTGCACGCGCTTGCCCCGGCGCCGTGAGACTTTTGGAAAAACGAGGAGGAGAAAGCGATGTCGATGAAGCATGTGAAGACGGGCGTGAGCCGCCGCGCCGTACTCAAGGGGGCCGCGGGCCTCGCCGGCGCCGCGGCCGGTTCGGGAGCGATCACCGGCTTTCCGTACGTCTGGTCGCAGGAAGAGAAGGTGCTGCGTTATCTCGGCACCGCGGTCAACCAGTCGGATGACATCACCAAGAAGGTGAAGGAAGACACCGGCATCACCATCCAGAACATCGTCGCGACCACCGACGACGTGACCAAGCGGGTGATCACCCAGCCGAACTCGTTCGACATTCTCGACACCGAATATTTCAGCCTCAAGAAGCTGGTCCCGTCGGGCAACATCCTGGCGATGGACGCCAAGAAGATCAAGGAATTCGACAACATCACGCCGGTCTTCACCAAGGGCCAGTTGCCCAACGGCAAGGTGATCGGCGACCAGGGCACCGCGCCCAAGAAGGTGATGTTCCTCGAAGGCGAGCATTCGACCAAGTTCTCGCCCACGCCGACCGAATGGGTGACGCTTGATCCCAACCGTCTACAACGCCGACACGCTCGGCATCCGGCCCGACCTCATCAAGCGGCCGATCGAACAACTGGTCCGAATTGCTCAACCCCGAATTCAAGGGAAAGGCGGCGATTCTCAACATTCCCTCGATCGGCATCATGGACGCCGCGATGGTGGTCGAATTGACCGGCAAGTACAAATATCCCGACAAGGGCAACATGACGAAGCCCGAGATCGACATGACGATGGGCGTCCTCACCGAGGCCAAGAAGGCCGGCCAGTTCCGCGCCTTCTGGAAGGACTTCAACGAGAGCGTCAACCTGATGGCGTCGGGCGAGACGGTCATCCAGTCGATGTGGTCGCCGGCGGTGACGGCCGTGCGCACCAAGGGCATCCCCTGCATCTTCCAGCCGCTGAAAGAGGGCTATCGCTCCTGGGCGTCCGGCTTCTGCATGTCCAAGGGCGTGACGCCGAAGCAGGCCGACATGGTCTACGAGTTCGTCAACTGGTACCTGTCCGGATGGGCGGGCGCCTATCTCAACCGGCAGGGCTATTATTCGGCGGTCCTGTCCACCGCCAAGGCCAATATGGAGCCCTACGAATGGGCCTATTGGATGGAAGGCAAGCCGGCCGAAAAGGACATCAAAGGACCCGACGGCTCGCTGCTCGAAAAGGCCGGCGCGACGCGCGACGGCGGCTCTTACGACGATCGCATGGGCAACGTCGCCTGCTGGAACGCGGTCATGGACGAGAACGACTACATGGTCCGCAAATGGAATGAGTTCATCGCGTCCTGATCAGGCGCGCGCCTTGACCGTTCCTGTCGCCCCCGCGAAAGCGGGGGTCCAGCGCGCCGGCGCCGCTGTGCTGGATGTCCGCTTTCGCGGGCATGGCGCGGCGCGCCGTGCTCGTGGGGCCGGCGGATTCAAATCTCGCGCTCTGCCGGGAGGGTAACCGGGGAAACGATGGCCTTCCGATGACCGTGTCTACAGCCAGTGCGACAGCGGCGAAGCCGGCGCCTCTCGAGGCGGCCGGGGCCAGAACGCCATCGACCGCGTTGGCGTGCCGGGGTGGGTTCAGGCCATGCCGTTCGGCCTGGTGTTTCTGTTCTTCTTCGTCATCCCGCTCATCCTCGTCGTCATCGTCAGTTTCTGGGACTACAACGATTACGAGATGCTGCCGTCGTTCACCACGCGCAGCTACACCGAGACCTTCGAGGGCTGCCTCGCGCAATTCCCGGATCTCTGCACGATCCTGAAGACCTACGTTTCGACGGCGAAATTCTGCTTCATCGTCTGGCTGTCGACGCTCGTCATCGGCTTCACCGTCGCCTATTTCCTAGCCTTTCACGTTCGCACCGTGACCATGCAGATGGTCCTCTTCCTCGTCTGCACGATTCCGTTCTGGACCTCGAACGTGATCCGCATGATTTCGTGGATACCCCTGCTCGGCCGCAACGGGCTCGTAAACCTCGCGCTGACGCGCGCGCACATCGTCGACAAGCCGGTTGAATGGCTGCTCTATTCGCCGTTCTCGGTCGGCCTCGCCTTCACCCACCTCTTCACCTTCTTCATGGTGGTGCCGATCTTCAACTCGATGATGCGCATCGATCGCCGGCTCGTCGAGGCGGCTTACGATTCCGGCGCCTCCGCCTGGCAGACGCTGTGGAACCTGATCGTTCCGCTGTCGAAGCCCGGCATCGTCATCGGCTCGATCTTCGTCGTCACCATCGTGATGGGCGATTTCATCACCTTCGACGTGATGGGCGGCGAGCAGATCGCCTCCGCCGGCAAGGTCGTCGAGACGCGCCTCAACGCCCTGCAATTCCCGCCCGCGGCGGCGAACGCGGTCATTCTGCTGGCCGTGACGCTGCTCATCATCGTCGGCCTGAACCGCATCGTCGACGTGCGCAAGGAGCTCTGAGATGGGCGAGGGCCGCTCTCCGGCGTTCTACTGGCTTGCGGCCTTCTTCGCCGCCTTTGTGCTGTTTCTCTACGGGCCGATGATCGTCATTTTCATCCTGTCGTTCCAGGGCCCGAGCGGCGGCCTCACCTTTCCGCTGAATGGCCTTTCCACCCACTGGTTCGAACGGCTGTGGCATGGCGGGGGCATCGTCGACATCAGCGGCGCCTTCGAGCGCTCGCTCAAGCTCGGCGTGGTGGTGATGATCCTCACCGTTCTGCTCTCGCTCACCGCCGGGCTTGCCTTCCGCAAGCGGTTCCAGGGCTCGGACCTCCTGTTCTTCGTCGCGGTCGCGAGCCTCATCGTGCCCTCGATCGTCACCTCGCTCGGCATTGCGCTCGAGTTCCGCCTGCTCGACGACTTTCTCAAGAACCACGGGCCCGAGTGGCTTGCCGGCGACCTGAAGACCACGATGGGTACTTTCACCTCGGGTCTCGGCGCTCATCTGACCTGGACGCTGCCTTTTGGCCTTCTCGTCATGTTCGCGATCTTCAACCGCTTCGACGGCCGCTATGAAGAAGCGGCGCGCGACCTCGGCGCGACGCCGTGGCAGACGTTGCGCTACGTCGTCCTGCCGATCATCCTGCCCTCGGTCATCGGGGTCGGGCTCTTCGGCTTCACCCTATCCTGGGACGAGATCGCGCGCTCGAGCCAGGCGATGGGCGAGCACAACACGTTGCCGATGGAGCTCCAGGCGCTGACGACGACGGTGACGACGCCGGAAATTTACGCCCTCGGCACCGCGACCACCGGAGTCTCTTTCGCGGTCATCGCGCTGGCGCTGCTGGCGATCACTCTCATCCGCGCCCGCCAGGCCCGTTACGGCTCCGACGCCGGCCAGGCGTGAGGGCCGGTCGGGCGAGGCGGGCTCGCCTACTGCGCCTTCTCGTGCTCGGCCATGCCGATCGCCTTATAGTCGTAGGTCGGATAAAACTCGGTCCGATAGGCGCCCCACGCGGTGTCCTCGAGCACCCGATTGACTTCCCTCAGCCGCGACGCCGGCAGGCGAAGCGTGATCACCTGGCCGATGCCCATTTCCACATACCAGCTCACGACCTCGACGCCGGGCGGCGGGAAAGCTTTGTAGAAACCCTGCCTCGCCAACTGCGCGTTGAGCTCGCTCAGCGGCCGGGACTGGTCGTGCTTGAGGAAGATGGTCAGAAGAACGGCGTTGTCGGCCGTCGCCTCTCCGGCGCCGACGGGCGAAGGCGCGCCGGTCTGCGCGAACGCGTCGCTGCCGAGAGCGGCGAGCATGGTGAACGCGAGCACGGCGAAAACGAAATTCGCGGCGCGGCGGATTTTCCCTGCTTCGATCATGTCGATCTCCTCTCGCGCTCCCCTGGGTTCGCTTCGACCATCTCACTCGCGATCTCACGCTTCAATCGCCCGCGGTGCCGCGACGCCGCCACACGCGATTGAGCCTCATGAAAAACCGGCCCCCTCTTGACTGTGCATGGAAAGTCCTTTGCGAAAATCAGAAGTTGTGGTACCTTGCTTCGTAGCCGTCCGAAGTGCGCGCCCAGCACCACGAAGGCCAACGGCGAGAAAGGAAGCAGAGAAAGAATTTTTGACCTTGGGGGTCGCTGTAACCCTTTGAAAAGGCTAAATTCGGACAAGGGAAATCCAAGCCTTTTTCTTTGATTTCCTTTGGCCGGGCTTGGCTGGATTTTGCTGGATTTGGCTAAATTTGGATTTGGCTTTGAACACAACAACACATGACGGACACGATAATCGCATCGACCCCAACATTGCCGAGATTTCATCCCCGCGCTGGTCCCGCCGCCCTTCTAATGCTCCAGCCCGTCTGCTAGGGCGCTTTCGCCATTTCCGCCGCTCAAGGTCCCCTGCCCCATGCGCATGTTGAGCCTCGCCGCTTTCGCCGTTCTCGCCCTGGCCATCGGGGCGTATGAACCGGACGAAATGACGATCCTGATCGGGATCGCCTCGGCGTTGGCCGCGGTCGCTTCGCTGCCGCGCTGGAAGCTGTCGACCTTCCTCATCCTGCTCATGGATCTGTTCGCCGCCGAGACGGTGCTGTTCGGTCTGGCGGACCTCGCCGCCCTGCTCGGCTATTGGCCACGCGGCTACGAGGAATACCAGCTGCCCAGCTACCTGCCGCTGGCGACAGCGCTGTTCATGGTCGCGATCTTCGGCGTTTCGCATATTCCCGTCGTGCGCAAGATCATGGCGCTCGCCGATCCGTTCTTCGACGCGCGGACGCCGATTTCCATCCGGCCCTGGCCGCTGGGGCAGACCGTCATCCGCCAGAGCCTCTATGCGAGGATCTGCGTCTTCTTTCTCATCCTCGTGAACCAGTTCCAGGTCGCGATCGGCGTTCGCCTGAATTTTTTCTACCGCGATTTCGGCAACGCCATTCAGGTCCCCGACGAAGCCCACCGAATCGCATTCTGGCATCAGCTGATCGGGGTCTTCACCCCTCTGGTGACGATCTCGATCCTCGCCTTCCTGCTCGAGTTCTACGTTTCGCTCAACTTCGTGCTGCAATGGCGGCGGTGGATGACGGCGTCCTACACCTCGCGCTGGCTCATGCACTCGATGCACTACAAGCTCGCGCTGAACACGACCGGCACCGACAACCCCGACCAGCGCATCTCCGAGGACATTGGCGGATTCATCAGCGGCGCCGGCGCTGCGGGCTCCTACCGCAACGACGGAATCTACAATTACACCATCGCTGCGATCACCACCGCGACCAATCTGGTGGCGTTCTCGATCATCCTGTGGGGCATCTCACGGACCATGGACTTGCCCATTTTTGGCCTCAAGATTCCTGGCCTCTTGTTCTGGGTCGCGATCCTCTACGCCTGTTTCGCCACCGGCGTGATGCAGCTCATCGGCCATCCGCTGTCAGGATTGTTCTTCCGTCAGCAGGCGGTCGAAGCCAACTTCCGTTTCGACCTCGCGCGCATTCGCGAGTACAGCGAGCAGATCGCTCTCCTGAAGGGCGAGGAGCGGGAGATCGATCGCGCCAACCGGGTGTTCGGCGACGTCTTCACCACCGTCCAGCGGATCATCCGGGTCAGGACCCTGCTGAACTCGTTCCTGCAGTTTTACGTCCAGATATCCGGCATCATCCCCTTTGTCGTCATCGCGCCCTTCTATTTCCTCGGTAAGGTCGACTTCGGGCGCTTCAATCAGGCCGCCGACGCTTTCAGTAACGTCAACAGCGCGATGAACTTTTTCGTCGACCGTTACACCGGTCTTGCTGCGTTCAAGGCGACCATCGAGCGCCTTACGTCGTTCGACGATGCGTTCGATCGCGCCAGAGCCGCGGAAGCGAAGACTCCGCGCATAACCACGACTCCGGCGACCGCCGAGACTTTGTCGCTGCCCGATGTCGAGGTCGCCCTGCCCGACGGCCGCAGGCTCGCGCATGTCGCCGATCTCATTCTCGTTCCTCAGGAGCCGACGCTGGTCGTCGGCCCCTCGGGGGTCGGCAAGTCGACGCTGTTTCGCGCCATCGCCGGCTTGTGGCCGTTCGGCTCTGGCAACATCCATCAGCCGGCCTACGCCAAGCTCATGCTGTTGCCGCAGCGGCCCTATATCCCGATTGGACCGTTGCGGGAGGCGCTCGCCTATCCGGCGGCAAGCACGAATTTCACCGACCAGCAATTGCGCGAGGCGCTGATCAAGGTCGGCCTTCCCGCGCTCGTGGATCGCCTCGACGACAGCGACAACTGGCAGATGCGGCTTTCTGGCGGCGAGCAGCAACGCCTCGCAGTCGCGCGCGCTCTGCTAGCCGAGCCGGACTGGCTGTTCCTCGACGAATCGACCGCTTCGCTCGACGAGAAGAGCGAAGCCGATCTCTATCGCGCCATCGCCGAGACCCTGCCTCGCACGACGCTCGTGTCGATCGGCCATCGCTCGACGCTCAGCGCCTTCCACAAGCGCCGGATCGATTTCGAAACCCACGACGGGGCGCCCGCCACGCTCGCCGGCGCTCCTGCGCCGGCGTCGTGATTGCGGTCGGTTGTCAAAGCGAGCGGGCGAGCCGCATCGATCCGCGCGGTCCTTTGATCACCAGATCGCCGTTAACCAGGTCCCATTCGGGGCTGCCGAGAAGCCCGGTCAGGAAGCCCGCCTCGAGCGCCATGAGGTCTTTGTCGCATTGCTTCTTGGTCAGCGCATAGGGACCGACGGCGAGATGCTGATCCTTGACCGGATACATCGTCGCCGACCACGAATTGCAGCCGGTGTACCCTGAGCCGCGCAGCGTGCCGTCGATCTTCAGGCTGACGTCGACTCCCGGCGGCACCGGCTTGCCGTTGAGCTCGCGTAGCGACCAGGTCTGGTCGAGCGGAAAATTCTTCTGCAGCGGCGGCAGCGGCTTCGGCGGCGCGTCCTTGTCTTCGGTCTGCGGGCCGGGGCCGGCGTAGGCTGCGGCGGTGAAACAAAGGGCTGCGGCGGCGATAGCCACGACCGAAAGCGATTTCCTCATGTGCGTCAGACCTCGAAATCCGGAGGCTTCGCCCCTCATAGGGCCCCTCTTGCGGCTTTCCCCACTAGGGCCCGGCGAATTGCCGAGCCGCGCATTCGTCTGGCCGCAGAGCTTGCATTTTTTGTGGCGAAGGCGGTGGCTTCCCCTTGAATTTCGGCCCTCGGGGCCAAAAATTATCAATGCGGGGTCTTAAGGACCCGCAACGGCCAGCGCCGCCGATGAACGGGGCGTCAGCCGCCATGTCGCTCAACGAAGAGGATATGATCATGTTGAATTACGATCTTTCACCGTTCTATCGCTCCACCGTCGGCTTCGACCGTCTGCTTTCGATGCTCGACAAGGTTGCGGGAGGCGAGCAGAGCGCTCCGACCTACCCGCCCTATAACATCGAGCGGACCAGCGAGAACGCCTATCGCATCACGCTCGCGGTGGCCGGCTTTGGCGAAAGCGAGCTCACTGTCGAGACGCGCGACAACACGCTGACCGTACGCGGGTCCAAGGAGACCGGCGGGAAGGACGACGCCAAGCGCGAAGTTCTCTATCAGGGCATCGCGGCGCGCGCCTTTGAGCGTCGGTTCCAGCTTGCCGACCATGTCGTCGTGACCGGCGCGGCCAGCGAGAATGGTCTGCTCCACATCGACCTTGTGCGGGAGGTTCCCGAGGCTCAGAAGCCGCGGACCATCGCGATCAACAAGGGCGGCAAGACGATCGAAGCCGTCAAGGCGCCGACCGCTCAGGCTGCGTAAGCAGGCCGCCGCGCGTCGAACGCAAAGCGAGGGCGCCCTGCCGGGCGCCCTTTTTTCGTCTATTCGAACAGCGCCGGGGGAACGATGCTGGTCTTCGATTTGTCGCTCGCCTCGGCTGATGTACCAGGTGTGGCCGATTTGGCGCTCGCCTCTGGCTGCTGCGCTTGCGCTGCCTCGGGCTGGGGATCGATCTCGGCCGGCGCCGGCTTCGCCTCAGACGCCGCGGGCGCGCTTGCCGTCGAGGCGTTGCCGGTCTCGCCCGGAGCAGATTCGATTTTCGGCTCCGGCATGGGCGCAGTCGGGACCGATTCGTCCGGCTTCGCCGCCTCGCGCGGAGCCGGGGGCGGCAGAGGCGGCGCAATGACCGGCGGGATCTTGGGCGCGGTCGCGGCAGACTTCGGCTTGGGCTTCGTCGAGACCGGCGCCGGTTGCGAGCCGTATGGACTGACGGCGTCTGGAATGCGCACGTTCGTCGGTCCGCGGTAGGCAAATCGCGCCGCCGGGCCGCCGTTCGGCGCTGCGGAGAATCCGGGGCTGGGCGGCGATTGGACGACGCCCGGGGGCGGCAGTTGGGCGAATTCGTCGTAGCGGGCGGCGAATCCGGGGCTGAAGTTTCGAGGCGGGGAGATGAATTGTTCGAGGATCTCGCCGCTCCTGTCGTCGATCACCAGGCGCTGATAGCCGGTGGGGCCGGCGCGGACATCGGCCAGATAAACGCCGGGGCGCCGTTGGAGCGGCGCGATCAGCAGATAGCCCTGCGCATTGAGCCGCCCTGCGATGTCGGCGGACGAGGCGACGGCGCGCCAGGGCGGCAGCCATTGGGCCATCGCGGCGGGGACGGCGACGAAGGCGATGAGCAAGCCGAGCGCCGAACCCGCCAGTCGCCCGCGCAGCGCCGCGTTCACCTTTATCGTCATCGTTCCTCGCTCCCTAGGCTTCTTCCGTGCGGCCGATCTGCGCCAACAAATGCGGCGCGGTTACGGCGTCGCGGGGGCGGAGACCGCGACGCCGGCGCAAACGCCGATGAGGCGGTCAATTTCGCTTGATGCGGTTTCGAACGACGTCACCAGCCGCACCAGCGTTTCGCCGGTCCGCGGCGAGTGCTCCGGCGCGAGCGATCGCGTGATCCAGTCGTGGAGCTGCGCGCCGGCCCTGCGCCATCGCTCGACCAACGCGTTCGGCGCTACCACAAAGACTTCGTTAGCCTCGGTGGGCCACGCGATCCGCACCCCGGGCGTCGCCGCAAGGCCGCGCGCAAGCCGGCGTGCAGAACCGTTGGCCCGCTCGGCCAGCCGCAACCAAAGCCCGTCGGCGAGATAGGCCTCCATCTGCGCGCCGAGGAAGCGACCCTTGGACAGCGTCTGGCCTCCGCGCTTGCGCTGAAAAGCAAAATTCGCCGCCCGGGCCGAATCGAAAAACACGACCGCTTCGCAGGCGAGCGCGCCGTTTTTGGTCGCCCCGAGCGTGAGAATGTCAACCCCGGCCCGCCACGTCATCTCGGCCGGCGTCGCCTTCGCGGAAACCAGCGCATTGGCGAAGCGGGCGCCGTCCATATGCACGCCAATCCCGTTCCGGCGAGCGATAGAACTGAGTTCCGAGACTTCGCTCACGCTATAAACGGTCCCCGCTTCCGTGGCCTGGGACAACGACAGGGCGCCCGGTTGCGACGACTTGACGAGCCCGCGGGGAAACCGCTCCAGCGCCTCCCGCAGTCCGTGGGGGGTGACTTTGCCGCCCTCCCCCGCAATCCCGACCAGCTTGGCTCCGCCGGTGAAGAGTTCCGGCGCGCCGCATTCGTCATCGTGGATATGGGCCTCCTCGTGGCAGAACACCGCGTCCCAGGGCTTGACCAACGCCGCAAGCGCAAGAGCGTTCGCCGCCGTGCCCGTCGCCACCAGGAAGGCGGCGACGTTGGTCTCGAACACGTCGCTCAAGCGCGCTTGCGCCTTCGCGGTATAGTCGTCCGCGCCGTACGCAGGCGCGTTGACGCGCGATGAGGCGAGGATCGCTTCCAGAATCTCCGGCGCCACGCCGGCCCCGTTGTCGCTGGCGAAATTCATGCTCGCTCCCGTCGCTTTTCGAGCGGACAATTTGCGTCCATTCGGGCCCCCATGGCAATTCGCGGTCGCGCCGGTCCGAGGCGGCAAAAAATTGCGCGCCGACCGCTTGTGTCGACGATCCATTTCTGTCATGGTCGGACAATAGGACAGTTGTGCTGACCATTTCTTGTGCGGCGAGGCTAAAGCTTCGGCGCCGGCGGAACAGCGGGGCTCGAGCGTTGTCGGATCGAACGACAAAGACGGATCGGAAAAAATCCGACGCGTAACGCCCTCGAGCTGCGCGCTACGCAGCCGCCTTTGTCCATGATACGCCTCAAAAATTTGGAATGACAGTCGCACAAAGACCGCGACTGCGTGGGGAGCGGAGAGATGAACGCGATAACCCAACCGACGTTCGACGAGACCGGCGAAGCGCAGCGGGCCCGTGTCGGTCTGGACCCGCTTACGCCGCCCGCCCAAGCCCTCTACGATCCGGCCCGGGAGCATGATTCCTGCGGCGTCGGTTTTGTCGCCGACATGAAGAACCGCAAGTCGCACGACATTCTCGAAAAGGGCCTGCAAATCCTGGTCAACCTCGACCATCGCGGGGCGGTGGGGGCGGACCCCTCGCTCGGCGACGGTTGCGGCGTCCTAACGCAAATCCCGCATCGGTTCTTCGCGCCCGAATGCGTCAAGCTCGGCTTCGACCTGCCGGGGCCGGGCCATTACGCGATCGGCCAATTCTTCATGCCTCGCCACGCCGCGGCGCGCCGTCAGGCTCGCGAGATCGTGGAGGAGGCTGTCGCGGCCGAAGGTCTCAGCGTGCTCGGCTGGCGCGACGTGCCCGTCGACAATTCCGGTCTTGGCGAACGCGTGAAGGCGGTCGAGCCGGTGATGCAGCAAATTTTCATCGGGCGCCCCGCCGACGTCGCCAGTGAAGACGATTTTGAGCGTCGGTTGTTCGTTGCCCGCAAGGTCGTCTCCAACCGCGTCTACGCCATCGGCAGCCGGGAGATCCTGGAATATTACCCGGTCTCGATGTCCGCCCGAACCATCGTCTACAAGGGCATGGTGCTGGTCCGGCAACTCGCGCCCTACTACCGCGACCTTCTGGACCCGCGCTATGAGACTGCGCTGGCATTGGTCCATCAACGGTTCGCGACCAACACGTTTCCGTCTTGGCGTCTGGCGCATCCCTATCGCATGGTCGCCCACAACGGCGAAATCAACACGCTGCGCGGCAACGTCAATTGGATGGCCGCGCGTCAGGCGAGCGTTGATTCCGAACTGTTCGGCGCCGATATCTCGAAGCTGTGGCCGATTTCCTACGAAGGTCAGTCGGACACCGCCTGCTTTGACAACGCGCTCGAATTTCTCGTTCAGGGCGGCTATTCGCTCAGCCACGCGATGATGACGCTGATCCCGGAAGCCTGGGCCGGCAATCCGCTGATGGACGAGGACCGGCGCGCTTTCTACGAATATCACGCCGCGCTAATGGAGCCGTGGGACGGCCCCGCCGCGGTCGCCTTCACCGACGGGCGCCAGATTGGCGCGACGCTCGACCGCAACGGCCTCAGGCCCGCCCGCTATTTCGTCACCGACGACGACCTCGTCGTGCTCGCCTCCGAAATGGGCGTGCTGCCGGTGCCGGAGGAGACGATCATCGCCAAATGGCGTTTGCAGCCGGGCAAGATGCTGCTGGTTGATCTCGAACAGCACCGCATCGTGTCGGACGCAGAGATCAAGCAGACGCTGTCGCGCGCCCGGGCCTACAGCGCCTGGCTCCGCGAAGGCCAGATCGTGCTCGAGGACCTGAGCCCCGTCGAGCCGCGCGCCTTGCGCACCGACGTGTCGCTGCTCGATCGCCAGCAGGCGTTCGGCTACACGCAAGAGGATCTTGCGATATTGCTGTCTCCGATGGCGACAACCGGCCAGGAAGCTGTCGGCTCGATGGGCACGGACACGCCGATATCGGCATTGTCGTCCAAGTCGAAGCTGCTCTATACATACTTCAAGCAGAACTTCGCTCAGGTGACGAATCCGCCGATCGATCCGATCCGCGAAGAGCTGGTTATGAGCCTCGTCTCCTTCATCGGACCGCGGCCCAATCTGTTCGATCTCGACGGCGCGGCGCGACGCAAGCGGCTCGAGGTACGTCAGCCGATCCTGACCAACGAGGACCTAGAAAAGATCCGAAGCATTGGTCATTTCGAGGAATCGTTCGACACCCGAACGCTCGACATCACCTATCCGGTGAAGAAGGGCGCAGCCGGAATGAGCGAGGCGCTGCACCGGCTGTGCGAACGCGCGGAATTGGCGGTCCACGGCCGCTACAACATCATCGTCCTTTCCGACCGCATGGTCGGCGCGGACCGAATCCCCATTCCGGCCCTTCTGGCGACCGCGGCCGTCCATCATCACCTCATCCGCAAGGGACTCCGCACCTCCGTCGGCCTCGTGGTCGAAACCGGCGAAGCGCGGGAGATCCATCATTTCGCCTGTCTCGCCGGCTACGGCGCCGAGGCGATCAATCCGTATCTCGCGTTCGAGACGCTGACGGCGATGGCCAAGGACCTGCCGGAGCCGATCAGCGGCTATGAGGCGGTCAAACGCTTCATCAAGTCGGTCGACAAGGGCCTGCTCAAGGTCATGTCGAAGATGGGCATTTCGACCTACCAGTCGTATTGCGGCGCGCAGATTTTCGACGCGGTCGGCCTTTCGCGCGCGTTCATCGACGAATTCTTCTTCGGCACCGCGACCTCTATCGAGGGTGCGGGCCTGGCCGAGATCGCGCAGGAGACCCAGCGCCGGCACACCGACGCGTTCGGCGATTCGCCGGTTTTGAGCACCGCGCTCGAAGTCGGGGGCGAGTACGCCTATCGTGTGCGCGGGGAAACCCACAATTGGACGCCCGAGACAGTCTCGCTGCTCCAGCATGCCGTTCGCGGCAACGCCCGCGAACGCTATGACGCTTTCGCCAAACTGCTCAACGAGCAGAGCGCGCAGTTGTTGACGGTGCGCGGCCTCTTCCGCATCAAGACGGCGGAGGAAGACGGACGGACGCCCGTCCCGCTCGACGAGGTCGAGCCCGCCGTTTCGATCGTCAAGCGCTTCTCGACCGGAGCGATGTCGTTCGGTTCGATCTCCCGCGAGGCCCATACCACGCTCGCCATCGCCATGAACCGGATCGGCGGCAAGTCCAACACCGGCGAGGGCGGTGAGGAATCCGACCGATACAAGCGTTTGCCTAACGGCGATTCGATGCGCAGCGCGATCAAGCAGGTCGCCTCCGGCCGCTTCGGCGTAACCGCCGAATATCTTGTCAACTCCGACATGATGCAGATCAAGATGGCGCAGGGCGCGAAGCCCGGCGAAGGCGGGCAATTGCCCGGCCACAAGGTCGACGCCGTGATCGCCAAGGTGCGCCACTCGACCCAGGGCGTCGGCCTCATTTCCCCGCCGCCGCATCACGACATTTATTCGATCGAAGACTTGAAGCAGCTCGTCTATGACCTGAAGAACGTCAATCCCCAGGCGCAGGTTTCCGTCAAGCTGGTCTCCGAGGTTGGCGTCGGGACGGTCGCGGCTGGGGTGGCGAAGTGCAAGGCCGACCACGTCACCATCGCCGGCTTTGAGGGCGGCACCGGCGCTTCGCCGCTGACCTCGATCAAGCATGCCGGAAGCCCGTGGGAGATCGGCCTCGCGGAGACGCACCAGACGCTGGTCATGAACGGCCTGAGATCGCGCATCGCGGTGCAGGTCGACGGCGGCGTCAGAACCGGCCGCGACGTCGTGATCGGCGCGCTGCTCGGCGCCGACGAATTCGGCTTCGCCACCGCTCCGCTGATCGCCGCCGGCTGCATCATGATGCGCAAGTGCCATTTGAACACCTGCCCGGTCGGCGTCGCGACCCAGGACCCCGTGCTGCGCAAGCGCTTCGCCGGCAAGCCGGAGCACGTCATCAACTATTTCTTCTTCGTCGCCGAAGAGGCGCGGGCGTTGATGGCCGAGCTGGGTTATCGCACGTTCGACGAGATGATCGGCCAGCGGCAGATGCTGGACCAGGACCAGCTCATTGAACACGCCAAGGCGCGGGGCCTCGACTTTTCGAAGCTGTTCTTCAAGCCGACGCCGTGGCCGGAGGATGCGATCCACCACAGCATCGGGCAGGACCACGGGCTCGAAAATGTGCTCGACCGGCGCCTGATCGCCGATTGCCGGGACGCGATCGAGCGCGGCAAGCACGTCCGCCTCGACCTTACGATCCGCAACTCGGATCGTTCGACCGGAGCGATGCTGTCGGGCGTCATCGCGACGCGGTACGGGCATGCCGGACTGCGCAACGAGGCGATTCACATCAAGTTCAAAGGCACGGCGGGCCAGAGCTTCGGCGCGTTCCTCGCGAAGGGCGTAACCCTCGAACTCGAGGGCGAGGCCAACGACTATGTCGGCAAGGGCCTGTCGGGCGGACGGATCGTCGTCTACCCGCCGCAAGAGGCCAGGAAGCTGACGCCGGAGGCCTCGATCATCGTCGGCAACACTGTCCTCTATGGCGCGATCGCCGGCGAATGCTACTTCCGCGGCGTGGCGGGCGAACGTTTCGGCGTACGCAATTCCGGCGCGATCGCGGTCGTCGAGGGGACGGGCGACCACGGCTGCGAATATATGACCGGCGGGATCATCGTGGTCATCGGCGAGACCGGGCGCAATTTCGCCGCCGGCATGTCGGGCGGCATCGCTTACGTGCTCGATGAAGCCGGGACATTCGCCCAAAGATGCAACCTGTCGATGGTCGAGCTCGAGCCGGTGGCCGCCGAGGAGGAGGTGATGTTGCGCCATCTGCATTCGGGCGGCGACCTCCAAGCGCACGGGCGGGTCGACGTGATGCGCGACATGAGCCGGTTCGACGCCGAGCGCCTGCATCAATTGATCGCCAACCACGCGCGCTACACCGGCTCGAACCGGGCGCGGCGAATCCTTGAGGACTGGGACGCCTATCTGCCGAAGTTCCGCAAGGTCATGCCCGTCGAATATCGGCGGGCGCTGGCTGAGCTCGCGGCGAGGAGCGGGCCGCCGATGCTGGCCGCAGGGGAGTGAGGGAGCCCGAACCCAGCCGCGCAAGGGCCGTTCGTACCCGCGCGACGCGCCGACCAATCGGGCGGCGGCGTCCATTGTTGGTCGCCTTCGCGCGCGGGCCGGCAAAGTTCTTGCAAGATAATGTTGGCGCCGTATTGAAGCGGGCCGGAGCCGGGCGGCCGGAATTTTAGAGCGGCGACGCGGCTCAAGGGTAGCAGCATGGGTAAGGTCACGGGGTTTCTGGAGATCGATCGCGCGGACCGGCGCTACGCGCCGGCCTCCGACAGAATCCGCCATTATCGCGAGTTCGTGCTCCCGCTGAGCGAGGAGGCGACCCGCAATCAGGCAGCGCGCTGCATGAATTGCGGCATCCCCTATTGTCACATTGGCTGTCCGGTCAACAATCAGATCCCGGACTGGAACGATCTCGCCTATCGCGGCGATTGGCGGGAGGCCGCGCGCAATCTGCTTTCGACCAACAACTTCCCGGAATTCACCGGCCGCATTTGCCCTGCGCCGTGCGAGGCGTCGTGCACCCTCAACATCCAGGATGCGCCGGTGACCATCAAGACCATCGAATGCGCAATCATCGACCGCGCCTTCGAGGAAGGTTGGGTGAAGCCGGAGCCGGCCGATCGCCGGACCGGCAAGAAAATCGCCGTCATCGGGTCGGGTCCGGCCGGTCTCGCCTGCGCCCAGCAGCTCGCGCGCGCCGGCCATGACGTCCACGTCTATGAGAAGAACGGCAAGGCGGGCGGGTTGTTGCGCTACGGCATTCCCGACTTCAAGCTCGAGAAACGCCATGTCGACCGCCGCATCGAGCAGATGGCGGCGGAAGGCGTTGTCTTCCACTATAACGCTCATGTCGGCGTCACGATCAGCGCCGAGCGCCTTCTCGACTCGCATGACGCGATCGCGCTTGCCGGCGGCGCCGAGGCCTCGCGCGATCTCCCGGCTCCAGGACGCGATCTGGCCGGCGTCCACTTTGCGATGGACTTCCTGCCGCAGCAGAATCGGCGCGTGTCCGGCGAGCCGGTCGGGACCAACGAACCGATCCTCGCCAATGCCAAGCACGTCGTGGTGATCGGCGGCGGCGACACCGGCTCCGACTGCATCGGCACGTCGATCCGGCAGGGGGCGCTCAAAGTCACGCAGCTCGAGATCATGCCGATGCCGCCAAAGGCGGAGGATAAGCTCCTTACCTGGCCGAACTGGCCGCTGAAGCTGCGCACCTCGTCGAGCCACGAGGAGGGCGCCGAACGCGATTTCGCGGTCACGACGACCGCCTTCGAGGGCGAGAATGGCGTCGTCACCGGGCTCAAATGCGCCCGCCTCGACGAAAGGATGAAGCCGATCGAGGGGTCGGAGTTCACGCTCAAGGCCGACCTCGTGCTGTTGGCGATGGGCTTCGTCTCGCCGGTCAAGGAAGGGCTGCTGAGCGAGCTCGGCGTCACCCTGGACAAGCGCGGCAACGTCGAAGCCGACACCACCCGCTACGCCTCCTCCCGCGCGAAGGTCTATGCCTGCGGCGACATGCGGCGCGGCCAGTCGCTCGTCGTCTGGGCGATCCGCGAAGGCCGTCAGTGCGCAGCGGCGGTCGACGCAGCGCTCATGGGCGAGACGGTTCTGCCGCGCTAAATCGTTCGCCGCGGGCGTTCACGATTTCTAGTTTTCGCAAGAAAAGGCGCGGGCGATTTTCTCTTCGTGTCCTTATGGCGAGATTTAGGCGGCGCTGCCGGGCGGCGCGCTCTGTCGCCACTGTCCGTTTGGCCGCGGAACAGGAGCGCCCTAGCCCGGCGCGCGGAACTAAGCCTCAATTGGCCGAGGGAGCGCCATCAACGGCGCCTTGACCGAAGTCTGCCACATTCTCGACATTTGTCTTCTCAATTGCGCCTGGTTAAGGTAAAGCCAATTCTCGAAGAATCACCATCGAAGCCGTGGGGGCACATCCGACGTTGCGGTATGAGGAGAGATGGCGGTCCATGAGAATGATGGGCCTCCACCCGAGAGAAGCGGCATAAAAGGGGCGGTTGACCGAACGAATTTCGGGGCCGGGCAAATCTAGGAATGTTGGTTTTCGAATCGGTTTTACCGGAACGGGACGGTGAGACCGAAGACGATCGTGGGCACAGGCATTTAGCGGGCGGAGAATCGAAATGGCACGAGGATCAGCGAAGATAATGGCGTTCGGCGGGGAAGGCCCATCGAACATGGCTGCCACGGAATATTTGGAGTGGTTTGCGCCTGTTGGGCCAGTGGCGTTCGGGGGGGAAGGGCCAGCGAATGCTGGCGCCATAGAATATCTCAACTCGTTTTCGCCTGTTGGGCCAGTGGCGCTCGGTGGGGAAGGCCCAGCGAATTCCGGCGCAATTGAATATTTAGAGTCGCTGGCGCCTGTCCTGCCGGTGCTTTTCGGCGATGGATCTGGCGACTATGCGATCTGGACGTCCACGCCCGAGCCGTCGGCGGCGCGCGAGGTCCGGCGCAAAAAGAAGGCCGCCTGAGCGTCGCGCTCCGGCGTGCCCGTCGGGCGGTCGGGCGCGTTGGGGGTGACGTATTCGAAGCGGGTCCCTACGGGCGCCCGCATCGAGGGCAATTCGGGCCAGTAGTCCTTCAGACGGTTCCGTAGCAGGGCCAAACGCGGTAAGAGGCGGGCCTGATCAAGACGCTTGGCCGCGGAAATCGCGTGGTGATGCGCTGCGTCCCAGACGTTGCCTCCGTGGTATCTGTAGATATAGCACCAACCCATGCCGCGGAGGCGCGAAACCCGAAAGGCGTTCGAGGCTTCCGCGCGAAGCAGCGCATGGGTCTGCAGCGTATCCTCGCCCCGGCCGATATCAGGGTAAGGCGGCATAACGTCGCGGCGCGCCAGGATCGTCCCTTGAATGACGTTCATCGGATAGAACTCACCGCTCCAGTCGTCCCAGAACAGAGTGTTGTCGGGTCCAAACCAGTGCAGCTGGTCGACCAGATAGTTCACAGCCGCCTGCTCGGATTGCGCGTGCTCCCATTGCAGCCGGAGGCGCTCGGGGTGATAGCGGTCATCGTCATCCCACTGACAAATCCATTCGCCGCGCGCCCGCGCGACTGCGACGTTGCGCAATTCTCCAAGTCTCGGCCCGGGCTCCGTGCGTTCGACGCGGATGGACGCGCCCGCGTGCGCGGCTACAATCGCGCCGACTCGCGCGTGGACCGTCTCATCGCCGTCATGAAGGATCACCAGTTCGCGGTCCGGGAACGTCTGCCGGATAAAATCAGACACCGCCTCGGACAGCAGGCCGGGACGATCGCCACGCGTGATACAAAGGCAGCTGATCATTCGCGATCCGATCTGCGAGCGCGAGGGAGGGGCACGGTTTGCATGCGACGTCCTACATCATAACCTATCGCGCAACGGACGATCCAGCGCGCCGGGCCAATCTGGAGGCGGTGCTGGCCTGGCTCAGACTTCAGCCGCTCGCCCAAGTGATCGTGGTCGAGCAAGACGTGGCGCCGACCCTCGGGGACCTCGCGTCTTTCCCCAACCTCCTCAGCCTGTTCGCCTATAATCCCGGCCCGTTCAACAAAAGTTGGGGCTTCAATGTCGGCGTCCGCGCCAGCCGGGGCTCCCTGCTTGCCTTTGGCGACGCCGACGTGCTCTGCCGGGGATTGCAGGCGGCGATCGTTGCGGCGCGGTCCGGCGCCCCGGTAGTGCGGGCGTTTTCGAAGGCCCTCGATCTCGACGAGGCCGACTCTGACATTCTGCGCGCCGACCTTTCCTGTCTTGGCGATCCGAGCTTCGGCGCCGGCGCGATCGACCGCGCGGAAATCGGCGAATTCGTGCCGATGTGCAGCGGGCTCGTTCTGTTTCAGCGTCAGTCCGTGGCGTTGCTCGGCGGCTGGGATGAACGGTTTCTCGATTGGGGCTGCGAGGACGACGCAATGGACCTCAAGGTCAGACGGGCCGGCCTGCGCGGGGTGATGCTGAAGGACAGCCCCGGCTTTCACCTGGCGCACCGGAGGGTAAAGAGGAGCATCGCGGACCCCCATTACCGCAACAATCTCGCATTGCTCCAACAACTCCGCGCGATGCCCGATGAGGCCCTGCGCCGGATGTGCGAAGTCACGCTGCAACTCGCGGGCAACCCGGACATGCACCGCCCGATGGAAAAGCTGGCATGACCCGCACGCCGAAATCTTCGCGCAATTCCGCCGCGTCGGCGGCCCCGGCCACGGCGGCTATCCTTGCAGAGTGCAATATCATGATCGGCACGCCCGCCTATGGCGGCATGGTGCATATCGACTACCTCCGGTGTCTCTTCGATTACAATCGGGCGGGAATTCGGTTCCAGCTCGACACGATCGGAAATGAAAGCCTGATCACCCGTGCGCGCAACGCCATTCTGGCTACCTTCCATGTCCGCCGCGAGCTTACGCACCTCTTGTTTCTCGACGGCGATGTGAACCTGCCGGCAGCGGGACTCATCCGAATGCTCAGGGCCCGGGCGCCGGTGATCGGCGCGCCAGTCGGGCTCAAGGCTTTCGACGCGAACGGCAACCGCATGTGGAATGTCGGCCGTTGCGTCGGAGTCGCCGGCTCGCTTCTGAAGGTGGAGAATGTCGGCACCGCCGCCCTGCTGCTGTCGCGCGCGGCCTGCGACGCGCTCGTGCAGGACGCGATCGACCACGGACGCACCTATGCGCGCATGACGCACGCTGATGGGCAACACCGACACCTCGGTGCATTACGACGTGTTTCGCGTCGGCGTGCAGGCCAACGAATATCTGTCGGAGGATTACTGGGTCTGCCGCCGGCTCAGGACGCTCGGGTTCGACGTCCTGATCGATCCGAGCATCATCACCACCCATCATGGCACGATGCCGGTCTGAGCGTGAGTGGCATGCGCGCGATCGAATACGTTTCCTACGCCGACGCCGTGGGCTACGGAATCGCCGCGGTCGGGTATGTGCGCCTGCTGGTCGAAGCGGGTTTTGAGGTCCATTGGACGCCCTACCCGTACGAGCGCCGTCGAGTCCGGGCGCTTCGGACAGACGAACAGGAACGTCGAACTCAGCCGCGGCCGCGCCAGCCTGATCGCCCGCGGCGTGGCCGGCGCCGAAAGCCGTCTCAAGCCGCTGGTCGAGGCGACGTCGCGGCCGGTCGACGCCCGTGTCCGCATTATCCACCTTCTGCCGCGCTACTGGCCTGAGCACCTCAGTCCCGATGACCGGAGTGCGCCATATCGGCATGACCACCTGGGAAACCGACAGGCTGCCGCAAAAATGGCTGCCGGCGCTCGCCCGCATGGACCATCTCTGCGTGCCGTCCGCGCATAACCAGCGCGGTGCTGCGCGCCGCGCCGGAGCGCATTCCAGCCGCAACGGTGGTTCCGCATCTCTGTCGCGAGACGCTGCAGCCGCCGCCGCCCGCGCGCCTCGCCGGGCTTGCGAAATTCCTCGGCGTCGAGCCGGACGACGCTGTGTTCTACACGATCAACGCCTGGGCCCCGCGCAAACGCCTTGCGCCGCTCATCGACGGCTTCGTGCGCAGCTTCCGGCAGGAGGACCGAGTTGCGCTCATCGTCAAGACCAGCCGCAAAACCCTGTTCGATGATCCCGCGTCTCCCGTGCGCGACCGCAGCGCAAGCCGTCATGGCGGCGGCGATCATCGCTCGCGCCGCCGGCGAACTCGGACGGCCGCCGCCCCGCATCGCCGTCATCGCCGACGACGAACTGGCCGACAATTTCATCGACGGGCTGCATACGCTCGGGCATTGTTTTGTTTCATTGTCGCGGTCCGAGGGTTTCGGGCTTGGCGGGTTCGACGCGGCCACGCACGGCCGCCCGGTGATCGCGGTGGGCTATGGCGGGCCGCTCGACTATCTCGGCGCCGATTGGCGCGGCCGGGTGCCGCACCGGATGACGCCCGCCGAGAACCTTTCCGGATATGAGTGGTTCGATGACGGCCATTTCTGGCCTGAGCCCGACGACGCGGCGGCCTTTGCGCTGATGCGGGAATTTGCGGCCGACCCGGCGCCATTCCGCGCCGAAGCCGAAGCCACCTCCATCCGCATCCGCAAAGACTTCGGCGCGGAAGCGGTCACGCGGCCGCCTGTTGGTCGCGCTTGGACCAGGTGGGATGAGCCCGCGGATCCTGATCGCGGTGCCGGTCAAGGATGCGACGCGGCACCTCGACACGCATTTCGCCCTGCTCAACCGCCTGCGCTACCCGCGTGCGCGGATCACCCTCGCCTATCTGGAAAGCGACAGCCGGGACGGCACGCTCGAGGCGTTGCGCGCACGGCTGGCTCAGGCGGGACGACGCTACCGGCGCTGTCGCCTGTTGCAGCAGAACATGGGCTTCCATCTCCCGCCCGGCACGCCGCGCTGGGCGCCCGAGATCCAGCTCGTGCGCCGCGCGGCGCTGGCCCGTTCGCGCAACCACCTCTTGTCTCGCGCGCTTGACGACGAGGACTGGGTGCTTTGGCTCGATGTCGATGTGATCGACGCGGCGGCCGATCTTGATCGACCGGCTGCTGGCGACGGGCAAGGACATCGTCCACCCGCACTGCGTGCTGACCCCGGGCGGTCCGACCTTCGACCGCAACGGCTGGCGCGACAACGGCCGCCTGTTGCTCGAGAACCTGCGCGGCCAGGGCCCTTTGGTGCGGCTCGATGCGGTTGGCGGGACGGCGCTGATGGTCCGCGCGGACGTCCACCGCGAGGGCCTGATCTTTCCACCCTACCTCTATGGCGGCGAACACAAGCTGGCCCGCGATCCCGGCCCCTGGGCGGTCTACGGCCGCCGCGGCGAGATCGAGACCGAGGGGCTCGGGCTGATGGCCTTTGACATGGGGTATCTCTGCTGGGGCATGCCGGATGAGGAAGTCATCCACGCGCCAGCCTGATCCTGGCCGCGCTATCCGGCGGCGGCGCGCGCCCTTTGGTCTCCGGACCAAGACTTCCCAAGCACGCTCGGCGCGGCCCCGGAATTTCCGTCAAGCGGTAATGCGGTCGTCGCTCGGCGCGGGCTCGCGCAGAACATAGCCGCGGCCCCATACGGTCTCGATGTAGTTGCGGCCGCTCGACGCCGTGGCGAGCTTCTTGCGCAATTTGCAGATGAAGACGTCGATGATCTTGAGCTCCGGCTCGTCCATGCCGCCATAGAGATGGTTGAGGAACATCTCCTTGGTGAGCGTCGTGCCCTTGCGGAGCGAGAGCAGCTCCAGCATCTGATATTCCTTGCCGGTCAGATGCACCCGCGCTCCGTCGACTTCGACCGTCTTTTGATCGAGATTGACGGTGAGGTCGCCGGTGATGATGACCGACTGCGCATGTCCCTTCGAGCGGCGGACGATGGCGTGGATCCGGGCGACAAGTTCGTCCTTGTGGAACGGCTTGGTGAGGTAATCGTCGGCGCCGTGGCCCGAGCCCTTTGACCTTGTCCTCGATGCCCGCCATCCCGGAGAGAATGAGTATGGGGGTCTTGATCTTGGTCACCCGGAGCGAGCGGAGCACCTCGTAGCCGGACATGTCGGGCAGGTTCAGGTCGAGCAGGATGATGTCGTAATCATAGAGCTTGCCGAGGTCGATGCCCTCCTCGCCGAGGTCGGTGACATAGATGTTGAAGTTCTCCGACTTCAACATCAGCTCGATGCTCTGCGCGGTCGCCGTATCGTCTTCGATCAAAAGTACCCGCATGTTAGGCTCCCCGCCTCGCCCTTCGCTTCGTGACCGCGGTTAAGTACATCGCTTCCGTGCCCAACCTTCGACGGCGAGCAAATTCGGACCTCAGGCTGATTCGAATTGAACACTGACCACCATTGGTTAACAAAACCTGATTCATTCGCGCAAGCCCCCTCTCCATGTCCAGTATGATATTAGTAACAATTTGATAACAAACCGTATTTCGCCAAAAGCAAAATTAACGCATCACATTAACTAACAATGCTAATGGATTCATCCGACTCGGGGTTCGGCGATCGCCTGAAAGGCGATGTGGCACCGTTGAATAGCACAAAGATTTTTTTCGTCCTTGCGCTCGACGGCCGGCCCCGATTGTTAACGACCCGGGTGAAGGAACTGCTAACGCCAAAAATCACGCATCAATTATCGGGGTCTGTCCAAACCGCGTGTCGACTTCGTCAGTCAGGCCGATTGACCCTTCCGAAGCTGACGTAAGAAAAGAGAAACCTTCCTCATGCATCGTCTCGCTGTCCGTAATCGTGAATCGAGGACGGCGATGTCCTCTCGCGTTGAGTTTGTTAAGGAGTGCGCCGGAATGAAGTCGCGGGACACGCTTGTTCGGCTGAAGCGCTTTCAAGTCGAAGAAAGGCGCCGCCGGGTTCGGCAGATCGAAATGATGCTGGGCGAGTTTACCCGCATGATCGGCGATCTCGATCGCGAAATCGCCAACGAGGAGAAGCGGGCGGGCATCGCCGATCCCGCCCACTTCGCCTACCCGACTTACGCCCGCGCGACCTCGGTTAGACGCGACAATCTGAAGAGCTCGATCGCCGAGCTCCTCGGCCAGATCGAGGAGGCAAAGGCGGCGCAGGACGAGGCCGAAGCCGAACTCCTCAAGTTCGAGACGCTCGAAGTGCGCGACAAGACGAACGAGCGCTTGGCCGAAGCCGTCGCCCGCGCCTGAAGGGCGGCCGTTCACTCGAGGCGGCGAACCAGCACACTGTCGACGAGGGCCGTGTCGCAATATTCGGTGATGCGAATCGCTTTCCCGTCCCGCATCTCGAATATCCAGCAATAGCGGTTGGGATAGGCCGAGCCTCGCCTCGTCACACTGAGATTTCGGCCCTCCACTACGATCAAGTCCCCTTCCGCGATGAAGCGTGTCGCCTCCACGGTGTTCGGGCCGTCGAACTGCTCCGCCAAAGGACGGAGCAAATCGGCGATGACGCTGCTCTTCCCCCGGAAGGTCTTCGACCATTCGGTCGACCCGATGATCGACCATTCGACGTCATCGGCCAGCATGTCGACGAACGGGCGCCCGTTCCCTTTCGCTGTTTCACGGAATGCGTGTTCAAGAACCTCTCTCCCGGTCGCCATCTGCTTCCTCTCCCCCTAACGTTCGACGTTACTCGCGTTGCGGCGCGAGAGCCAATGCTCTAAGGCTGTCGCGGCGCGGAAGCGGCTCGCGGCTTCGTTGGGCAAGCGGCGGGACGAAAGGCCGGTCGGCCGTCAGATGAAGCTTTGCGTTCGCGGGGGAAGGTCTCATGCTGATCGGAGTTCCGGCCGAAACGGACCCCGCTGAAACCCGCGTCGCAGCCAGCCCGGAAACGGTCAAGAAATTCGCTGCTCTCGGGGCGGATGTCGCTGTCGAGCGCGGCGCGGGCGACAAGGCCGGGTTCCCCGACGCCGATTATCAGTCGGCCGGCGCGCGACTTGTTTCGGCGGATGAAGCGCTCGGCGCGGATATGGTGCTTAAAGTTCGCCGGCCGACCGGGCAGGAAATCGCCCGTCTCAAGCCCGGCGCGCTGGTCATCGCGACCATGGACCCCTACGGCCATCCCGAGGCGATCGATGCGATGGCGAAGGCCCGGGCGGCCGCCTTCGCGATGGAGCTCCTGCCGCGAATAACCCGCGCCCAGGTGATGGACGTTCTGTCGAGCCAGGCCAACCTCGCCGGCTATCGCGCGGTGATCGACGCGGCGGGCGAATACGGCCGGGCGATGCCGATGATGATGACGCCGGCCGGCACCGTCCCCGGCGCAAAGTTGTTTGTCATGGGGGTCGGCGTCGCCGGCCTGCAGGCGATCGCGACCGGCCGGCGGCTGGGCGCGGTGGTCACGGCGAACGACGTCCGCCCGGCTACCAAGGAGCAGGTCGAATCGCTCGGGGCGAAATTCGTCGCCGTCGAGGACGAGGAATTCAAGCAGGCCGAGACCGCGGGCGGCTACGCCAAGGAGATGTCCGACGGCTATAAGGCCAAGCAGGCCGCGCTTATCGCCTCGCATATCGCCAAACAGGACATTGTCATCACGACCGCGCTGATCCCCGGCCGTCCGGCGCCGCGCCTCATCAGCGCGGACATGGTCAAGTCGATGCGGCCGGGCTCGGTCATCGTCGACCTCGCCGTCGAGCGCGGGGGGAACTGCGAACTCTCGAAGCCCGGCGAACTCGCGATCAGCGACAACGGCGTCAAGATCGTCGGCTATTCCAATGTCACCCGCATCGCCGCCTCCGCCTCCGCGCTCTACGCGCGCAATCTTTACGCCTTCGCCGAGACGCTGATCGACAAGACGACGAAGTCGCTCGCGGTCAACTGGGACGACGAGCTCGTCAAGGCGACGTGCCTGACCCGCGACGGCGCGATCGTTCATCCCAACTTCATCTCCCCATAGACCTTAACCGCCCGCCCCCAAGCGCCGGAGAGCCGCATGGACAACCTCGACGCCGCAATTGAAAAACTCAGAGCCGCCGCGGCCGCGGCGCGCGAGGCCGCCCAGGCCGCGCAGGCCTATAGCGACCAGCTCGCGACCGCCGGCGCCGCCGCCTCGGGCGGCGCCATCGACCCGTTCGTGTTCAGGCTGGCGATTTTCGCCTTGGCCGTCTTCGTCGGCTATTACGTCGTCTGGTCGGTGACGCCGGCGCTGCATACGCCGCTTATGTCCGAGACCAACGCCATTTCCTCGGTCATCGTCGTCGGCGCGTTGCTGTCGGTCGGCGTCGCGGCGGTCGACAGCGGTTCGGTTTTCGCCCGCTTCGTCGGCTTCATCGCGCTCATCCTCGCCTCGGTCAACATTTTCGGCGGCTTCCTCGTCACCGAGCGCATGCTGGCGATGTACAAAAAGAAGGGCTGACGCCGGTGAACGCCAATCTCGCGGCCCTGCTCTATCTCGTCTCCGGCATTCTCTTCATCCTGGCGCTGCGCGGACTCTCCTCGCCCGCCACCTCCCGCCAGGGCAACCGCTTCGGCATGATCGGCATGGCGATCGCGGTCTTAACGACGCTCGCGCTTCGTCCGCCGTCGAGCGCGCTTTCGTGGCTGCTCATCATCCTCGGCTTTGCGATCGGCGGCGGGATCGGCGCGTGGCGCGCCCGCACCATCCAGATGACCGCGATGCCGCAGCTCGTGGCGATGTTCCATTCGCTGGTCGGCCTGGCCGCGGTGCTCGTCGCCGCCGGCGCTTTTTACGCCCCCGAGGCTTTCGGCATCGAAGAGGGCGACATCATCCATCCGGCCAGCATCATCGAGATGTCGCTGGGTCTCGCAATCGGCGCGGTGACCTTCACCGGCTCGATCATCGCCTTCCTCAAGCTTGACGGACGGATGTCCGGCGCTCCGATCCTGTTGCCCCAGCGCCATGTCGTCAACGGGGCGCTCGGCGTCGCGCTCGCGCTGATGATCGCGCTGTTCTACGCCACCCAATCGCCGCTGCTCTTCTGGCTCATCGCCCTCGATTCACTCGCGCTCGGCGTTCTGCTCATCATTCCGATCGGCGGCGCGGACATGCCGGTCGTCATCTCGATGCTCAACTCCTATTCCGGCTGGGCGGCGGCGGGGATCGGCTTCACCCTCGGCAATCTCGCGCTCATCATCACCGGGGCGCTGGTCGGCTCCTCGGGCGCGATCCTCTCCTACATCATGTGCAAGGGCATGAACCGGTCGTTCATTTCGGTCATCCTCGGCGGCTGGGGCGGCGAGGTCGCCGCGGCTGCTGGCGCCACGGAGACGCGCCCCGTCAAGCAGGGCTCGGCCGAGGATGCGGCCTTCATGATGAAGAACGCGTCGAAGGTGATCATCGTGCCGGGTTACGGCATGGCGGTCGCTCAGGCGCAGCATTCCTTGCGCGAAATGGCGGACCTGCTCAAGAAGAACGGCGTCGAGGTCAAATACGCGATCCATCCCGTCGCCGGACGGATGCCGGGACACATGAACGTGCTGCTCGCCGAGGCGAATGTCCCATACGACGAAGTTTTCGAGCTCGAGGACATCAACTCAGAGTTCCCGCAAGCCGACGTCGCTTATGTCATCGGCGCCAACGACGTCACCAACCCTGCCGCCAAGACCGACCCCAAGTCGCCGATCTACGGCATGCCGGTCCTCGACGTCGACAAGGCGAAGACGGTGCTGTTCGTCAAGCGCGGCATGGGTTCTGGCTACGCCGGGGTCGAGAACGAGCTCTTCTTCCGCGACAACACGCTCATGCTGTTCGGCGACGCCAAGAAGATGACCGACGCGATCGTCAAAGCGCTCCAGCACTGAGCGCGGCGCACGTCATGGCCGGGCTCGGCGCGTCGTGCTGATTGTGATCGCCGCCTGCGCCGCGCTTTACGCCGCCCTGTTCGTCGGGCTCTTGGTCGGCCAGCGCAAGATCCTGTTTCGTTGCGACGCCGCCGAGGTCGACCCGGCGACGCTCGGACTTGAGGCCGAGGCGGTTCGTCTCAAGACCGAGGACGGGCAGAGCCTGGTTGCGTGGAGCATCCCGCCCGCGCCAAGGCGGCCGCTGATCCTCTATTTTCACGGCAATGCAGGCGGGCTGGACCTGCGCGTCGAGCGTTTTCGCGCCATGGCGAAAGCTGGCATGGGCGTGCTGGGAATCGAATATCGCGGCTATGCCAGTTCGACCGGCTCTCCAAGCGAGCGCGGACTCAAGCTCGACGGCGAAGCCGCTTATGCGGCGGCGATCACGAGCGGCGTTGAGCCCGAGCGCATCGTCGCTTTTGGCGAATCGCTTGGCTCCGGCGTCGCGGTCGCGATCGCCGCGCGCCACAAGGTTGGCGCGCTCGTTCTCGATTCGCCCTATTCGTCGATCGCCGACGTCGCGGCGGCGGCTTACTGGTTTGTCCCGGTCCGGGCGTTGCTTCGCGATCCGTTTCGCAATGATCTGCTCATCGCCAAAGTGAACGCGCCGACGCTCATGGTACATGGGACAAAGGACCCGGTCGTGCCGATCCGCTTCGGCGAGAAACTATTCGCGCTCGCCAATCCGCCGAAGGCGTTCTGGCGCGTGGAGGGAGCGGGCCATCTCGCGCTCGGCGAGCGGCTGACCGAGACCGTGGACTGGATCGCTCGAACGGTAGGATGACTTTCAGCGGCTAGAGCGGCGGCCATGTTTGCGCCCCCCACGCGCTTCCGCTATGGACCCTCCCCCTCTCTTCAGGACCAGCCGGTCATGTGCGGCGCAGCGCGAACCATACGAGCCGCAACCGCAGACGGCTGGCTCAGGCGCGAGCTCGCGTCAACGCTGGCGCTCGGCTGGCCGATCATCCTCGCCAACGTCGCAATCAACGTGATGACGGCGACTGACTTCATGATGCTCGGGCGGCTTTCCCCGCACGCGCTCGCGGCGGGTTCGCTCGGCTTCTTTCTCTATCAGCCGCCGTTCCTGCTCGGAATCGGCGTCGTCGCCGCCCTGTCTCCGATCGCCGCGGCAAAGATCGGCGCCGGGCAGAGCCCGGCCGCCCTGAGACGCGCGACCCATCAGGCGCTTCTGTCCGCGGTCTTCGTCGCCGCCGTCGTGTGCATCGTCCTCACTCGCGCGACGCCGTTCCTTCTCGCCATCGGCGAACCGCCCGACGTCGCGCGGGACGCCGGCGTTTACCTCTGGGGCTTCCAGTGGGGCATCGCGCCGAGCCTGCTCTTTTTCGCGGGGCGGTCGGCGTTTGCGGCGCTCGAGCGCCCCCGTCCGGCGCTGGTCGCGGGCCTTGTCGCCGTCGCGTTCAACGCGCTCGCCAATTACGCGCTGATCTTCGGCAAGCTCGGCATGCCGGCGCTCGGGATCATCGGCTCGGGACTCGCCACCACCCTGTCGCAGGCGCTGATGTTCGCCATTCTTATGGCGGCCGCGGTGATCGATCCGCGCATGCGGACGCTGCGGCTGTTCGCCCTGCCGTGGCGCCTCGCGGGCGCTGAGCTCGCGGCGCTCTGGCGGCTCGGCCTGCCGATCGGCGTGATGATCGTCGCCGAAGTCGGAGTCTTCGCCGCCGCGACTCTGGTGATGGGCCTCATCAGCCAGACCGCGATCGAGGCGCATACGATCGCGTTGCAGATCGCTTCGCTCGCCTTCATGGTCCCGCTCGGGCTGGGCCAGGCGGCGACGGTCAGGGTCGGCCACGCCTATGGCGCCGGTGACGTGCAAGCGATTTCGCGCGCCGGATGGTCGGCGTTCAGCCTGACGGCGATATTCGCCATCCTCTCGGCGGGGGCGATGATCGGGGCTCCGCGGCTACTCGTCGCGCCGTTCATCGATATCAGCGCGCCGGCCAACGCCGGCTCGGTCGGACTCGCTGTGGCGCTGCTGAGGATCGCCGCCCTGTTCCAGGTATTCGACGCCAGTCAGGCGACGCTCGCCAACATGCTGCGCGGCGTCCACGACTCGCGAATTCCCCTCGCCATCGCGCTCATCGGCTATTGGGCGATCGGCGCGCCGGTCGGCCTCGCATTGGGATTTGCGACCCCGCTTGGCGCGGTCGGCGTGTGGATCGGCCTCGCGCTCGGCCTCGCCGTCGTCGCCCTCCTCCTCATGTCGCGCTGGCTCGCCAAGGAGAGGCGCGGTTTTCTCGTTTGACCCCGGGTCGCGCGCCCGGCCACAATATCGCGCCGCAATTGACCGCGATCAACGCGGGCTCATGAGGTGGCCGGGAGATTGACGCCATGTCCGACCACGCCAAGCCCCTCGTCATCGACGTCGACACCGGAATCGACGACGCGATGGCGCTGCTTTACGCCTGCGCTCATCGAGAGGCGCATATCCTCGGCGTTTCCACGGTCGTCGGCAACGTGTCCCTCGCGGCGGCGACGCGCAACACGAGGGCGGTTCTCGCCCTCGCCCGGCGCGGCGATATCCCGGTTTGGCCAGGCGCGCCGACCGCGATCTCCATCCCGGTGAGAGACGCGAGCGAGGTCCACGGCAGGAGCGGCCTCGGGCATGCCGTCCTGCCTGAGCCGGACGAGCCGGCGCGCGTCCAGCATGCGGTCGAGGCCATCATCGCCGCGGCCCATGCGCATGCCGGGCGGCTCATTCTCATCGCCACTGGGCCCTTGACCAATATCGCGCTTGCGGTGATGCGCGAGCCCGAGCTGCCGCGCTTCGTCAAGCGGTTCGTCATCATGGGCGGCGCCTATGCCGAGCCCGGAAACGTGACGCCGTCCGCCGAGTTCAACATCTGGCACGATCCCGAGGCCGCGCGCATCGTCTTTCACGCCTTCGGCGGCGTCGGCGCGACGCCGGTGATCGCGATCGGCCTCGATGTCACCCGCAAGACGATCATCGATGAAAGCGACGTCGCGGCGATCTCGTCGCGCTCCGCCGGCAAGGCGCATGGACCAGTCCTGGCGCGCTTTCTCGCGGATTCATCGCGCGCCTATTTCGAGCGGATGGAAAAGACCTACGGCCAGCGCATTTTCACCATGCACGACCCGCTCGCGCTCGCGGTCGCTCTCGACCCGACCCTCGTCGAGACGCGCCGCGCCGCCGTCGACGTCGAGACCTCGGGCCGCCTCACGACCGGCGCGACGATCGTCGACTGGCGCGGCCAATGGGGCCGCCTCGCCAATGCCGAAGTCGCCGTCGCTGTCGACGCGGAGCGCTTTCGCAGCCTGTTTTTCGAGGCGATGGACCGGCTGGCTAATTAGGCCGAGCCGGGATAGACGCTGGCGGCCGGAAGCCTCCCGCTTGATTTCCAGATTCTTGTTGCGGGTCTTTCCTCCAACATTAATTTTTTGTAACGAAACCGGTAATCTCGCGGTCATGACGTGGTTCTTTTCGTCGGCTGACTCAAAACGAGACGCGCAAGGAGGGCTGGGGATGACGAACAGATTGCGCTCATATTTGCTCGCGGCTGCGGCGAGCCTCGGTCTCGGCGGCTTTGCGATCAGCCCCGCCTACGGCCTTGTTGCAGACGGCGATGAGTTCGTCTTCATCGAATCGGTTTCAGGATCGACTGGGACATTCACGATCATCAATAACTCAACGGATTGGTACATCTGGGGGTTCGCCGTCACCAACATCGAAGGAAGCAAACCAGCGACAACTTTTTCCGATTGGAATGCTGCTACTTGCGACAACAATTGCGCGGATCCTGGCTACAATGGCTCCGGCTTCTCGTATGAAAGTACGAGCGGAGCCTTGCCCATCGGCAACGATATTGGCCCGGGCCAGAGGAGCAGCTTGTTCACCTTTACCCTCCCCGAAGGGAGCACGCCGCTATTGTTCCTGAGAAACGCAGGCGGCGCCACTTTATACATAACGCCGACCGGGGCGATCCCGGAGCCCTCAACCTGGGCGATGCTGATCGCGGGATTCGGGTTCCTCGGCTGGCGGTATGGTCTGCGGCGAGGGGGACTGCGCAAGCTCGTTGGCGCGACCTGAGCGGAGCGCTTCTCGCCTAACGCCTCGCGAGGTCGCGGACCGTCACGTAGCGGGCCGGCGCGTCCTCCTCGATCGGCGCGAAAGGCTCAAGTGGCGGCAGGAAATAATTGTCGGTCGTGTCGTCGTTGGCGAGCGACACTTCGCCCGCAAGCGCCGCGCCGCCCTCGGCCCAAAACGCATGGGCGACGAAGGGCTCGAGCGTCAGAACTCTCGCCGGGCTCGAGCCGCACCTGGCCGCCGGGCGCAAGATCGAGCACGCTTGCGTCTTGGAGCGCACGAAACCGCTCCTTGAGCGGCGCGCCGTGCGCATCGACCTTGAAGAGCTCAACGACGAACCGCGCGCCGCCGCGGTTCACGATGTCCTCGGTCTTGACCACATGATAGTGATAGGGCGCGCGCTGGCCGTCCTCGGCAAGAATCGCCTTCTCGGCGTATAGCCGGCCTCCTCCGGCGCCGAGTTCGCGCCAGTCGCCCATACGCAGCGTGAACAGGGTCAGGCCCTCTCGCGCGAACTGGCCGGGCTTGAATTCGACGACGTTCCAACCCATTCCGCGTTCGGCGATCAGCCTTGCGGCGTCCGGGTTGGCGCGGAAGTCGGCGTCCCGCCACAGCGCGAACGGCGGCAACGCGACGCCGTGGCGGTCGCACAAATCGAGCATACGGTCGATACGGGCGTCGATGAACGAGCGCTTCACCGGCCGAAACTCCACGCCCGTTCACTTGTCGGCACGTCGCATCCCCCTCCGGCCCGAAGCGCGCGCGGCCCTCGGCGTTCCGGTCAGCTCCCGACCTTCTCGGCGGTCTTGGCCTTCTTCGCCCGTTCGATGCCCTCGAGCACGAGACCGCGGGCTTCATCGGCGTCGCCCCATCGGACGATCTTGACCCACTTGTTCGGTTCGAGATCCTTATAGTGGGCGAAGAAATGCTCGATCTGCTGGAGTGTGATTGACGGCAGGTCGGCGTAGTTGCGGACATGAGCGTAGCGCTGGGTGAGCTTGGCCGACGGCACGGCGAGCAGCTTCTCGTCGCCGCCAGCTTCATCCTCCATGATCAGGACGCCGACCACCCTGCAGCTCATCACCGCGCCGGGAACGATCGCGCGAGTGTTGGCGACGATCACGTCGCACGGATCGCCATCGTCGGACAGCGTATGGGGGATGAAGCCGTAATTTCCGGGGTAGCGCATCGACGTGTAGAGAAACCGGTCGACCTGCAGCGCCCCGCTCTCCTTGTCCATCTCGTATTTGATCGGTTCGCCGCCGATCGGCACTTCGATCACGACGTTAACATCGTGGGGCGGGTTCTTGCCGATCGAGACAGCGTTCAGATTCACGTCGACCCTCCCTTGTTGCGGCCGCGCGATGGCGCTGTCATGGGCGAATTCAGCGGCTCGTCAAGCTGCCCTTATAGGCGGAACGGCCGTTCAGCCAAAGCCGAAAGCGACGCGCTCGCGCTGCTGGCCGCCGAAAGTCTCGCGCGCCCGGCGCAGGACGCGACCGCCGAGCCTGCGGTAGAAGGAGACCGCCCGCTCGTTGTCCGCCAGCGCCCAGACGACAAGGTTCGAGAGCCCATGGCCGGCGAGATCCTTGCGCGCCGCCTCGAACATGCGCCGCCCGAACCCGCAGCCCTGGCACTCCGGCGCGAGGTAGAGCTCGAAGATCTCCCCGCCGTAACCAAGCGCCGGCACGCGGTTGCGCCCGTAACTGACGTAGCCGACAACCGAGTCGGAGAATTCGAGCACAAGAAGCGGCGTCCGCCGCGCGATCGCCAAACGCCACCAGGCCGGGCCGCGGCGGGCGATCATCCGCTCAAGCTCGCGACCCGGAATGACGCCCCGATAGGCCTCGCGCCAGGCCGCGTCGTGCACGGAGGCGATCTCGCCCTCGTCGCCGAGCCGCGCTGCGCGAATGGATATGACCGTTTCGACCATGAAGGGATGTTAAGTCGGCCCGTGGGCCTGCCGCAAGGTCTTGACAGTGGCGACGGATGACTTTTTTGCTCATCCAGGCTTGCCCTTGAGTTGGCGCATTGCCGCCGGAATATTTGCGCAATCGCTGTTCAATGCGCGTCGTGCGCCGGACCAGGAGCTTTCAAGACAATGCCGCCGCGATCACCATGGGCGTGCTTGGCGTTGGCCGGCGTAGGGATGGCGGCGACGCTTGTCGGGGCGGCGGGCGCGCGCGCCGATGTCCTGCACGCGATTTATCGCGTGTCGTTGATCGGGCTTCCGATCGGCGCGGTTAACCTGAACGCTAACTTGACCCCGACCAGCTATTCGATCCAGGGCGATGGGAAAGCAACCGGCCTCGCTAAACTTCTCGGCAATGCGCGAGGGGCGTCGGCGGGCACGGGCGCGATCGTGCAAGGCCATGTGTCGCCCGCGACTTTCGCCACCATTGCCGCAAGCTCGAATATGACGCGCACGATTCGCATGGCGCTCGCCGGGAATTCGGTGACCGGGGTCGAGATCTCGCCCCCGTTTGACGAAAAGCCTGACCGCGTTCCGCTTGGGCCTGGCGACGAGAAGGGCGTCGTGGATCCGGTTGGCGCGGTCATCATTACGGCGCCGCACTCCGGACCCATCGTGTCGCCTGCCGCATGCGATCGCAAGATTCCGATCTTCGACGGCTATACCCGCTTCGACATCGACCTCACCTATGTCGGAGAACGGCGCGCCGCGGCCAAAGGCTACGACGGCCCGGTCGTGGTCTGCGCAGCGCGATATGTCCCTATCGCCGGTCACCGGCGCGACCGGCCGGCGACCAAGTTCATGGCGGACAACAAGGACCTCGAGGTCTGGCTCGCGCCGATCGAAAAGGACCACGTGCTGATTCCGTTCCGCGTTTCGGTGCGCACGATGATCGGCACGACAGTCGTCGAGGCGACGGAATTCCGGGTGGAGGAGAAATAGGCTACTGCGGGCGAATGCGGCCGTTCAGGCCCGGAAGGGCAGCCGGCATAGCTAGTTGAGCTCGTCTTCCAGCATCGGCATCGGCAGCACGCTGACGCCGTCCTCTATCAGCGAGCGCGCCTCCTCGAGGCTGGCGCGGCCGCGAATTGCGCGTTCGGGCTCCTCGCCGAGATGGATGGCTCGCGCGACTTCCGGAAATTTCGAGCCGACATCGTCGGTATTGGCCTCAATTTCCCGGCGCATGCGGAGCATGAATTCGCGCGCCTGCCGTCGCCGGTCGTCGACGACAATCCCGGGGCCCGATTCACCCGCCCCACGCTCGCCGCCGACGACCGCGGGAGCCATGATCGCCTTGTCGACCTCGGTCGAGCCGCATTCCGGGCAGGCGACAAAGCCCCGCTTGCGCTGCTTCTCATAAGCGGCGCTGTCGGGAAACCAGCTTTCGAACGTATGGCCTTCGGCGCAGCCGAGCGCGTATTTGATCATTTTTCAGCCCGCCAAAAGCCCATCGAGTTCGCCTGCAGCCTCGAGGGCGTGCAAATCGTCGCAGCCGCCGACATGGGTCTCGCCGATGAAGATCTGCGGCACCGTCCAGCGGCCATTCGCTTTCGCCGCCATCGCCGCCTGCGCAGAGCGGTCGCCGTCGACGCCGATCTCCTCGAACCGCGCAGCCTTGGTTCTGAGCAGTGCTTTGGCCGCATGGCAAAAGGGGCAAGTCGACTTGGTATAGATGACGATCGGCGGCACGCTTGAACAGTCCCTTGGCGCGCGGATTCGCGCCTTTTCCACTATATGGGAACTTACGCGCCTGTCACAACCCGGGCGAACACCAGCACGTCCACCCGCTTCGCGCCCGCCCTCAGCAGCGCCCGGGAAGCCGCGTTGGCCGTCGCGCCCGAGGTCAGAACGTCGTCGATCAGCACGACGTTGAGCCCCCGCACCTGCGCCCTTGCCGCGGCGCGAAACGCGCCCTGCACGTTTTCAGCCCGCTGCGCGCGGGTGAGGCCGATCTGGCTACGGGTCGCCTTGACGCGCAGAAGCGCGCTCAAGTCGCAGGGCTTGCCGGTCTGGCGCGAAACCTCCGCCGCCAGCGCCGCCGCCTGGTTGAACCGCCGTCGCCACAGCCGCAAGGCATGGAGCGGCACCGGCGTCAGGAGATCGGCGTCGGCCAGCAGGTCCGCGCCCGCTCGCGCCATCCAGCGGGCGATCGGACGGGCGAGCTCGGCGCGGTCGGAATATTTGAGCCGATGGGCAAGGGTGCGCGCCGGCCCGTCCTCGAACCGCGCCACCGCCCGTGCGCGGGCGAAAACAGGCGGATCGGCGATCGCCTGGGGCGAGAGGAGGCCCTGCCCGAGGTCCTGCTCGAACGGCGTCCCGAGCCGCTCGCAAAACGGCCGTTCGATGAATCGCATCGCGCTCCAGCAGCGCGGGCAGAGCGCTCCATGCAAATCCGTCGCGGCGCGGCAGGCAAGGCACGTCGGCGGATAGAGCGTATCGAGCGCGGCTCGAGCCAAGCGCGTGACGAGAGCGCCACCGCGCCGCATCCAGGGGTGGCCGGCCGCCTGCTCGCAGTCCAACGCCGGAGTAACGTCCATTCGTCAACGTTAGCGCGAACCGGAGTTTTGCGCGAGGGGCTGTCTGGAGGATAAGGGACGGCCCATGCCCTCTCCGACGCCACCGCGGATATTCGATCGCGCGCTCGTCAATCGCCGCCTTGATCGCACCTGGACTCGCCCGGGCGCCGACGCACGAGCGGACTTCCTCCTCGCCCGGGCGGCTGAGGACCTTGGCGAACGGGTGTCGCTGGTCAAACGTCGCTTCGCAGCCGCCGCCGATTTCGGCTCGCCCGGCCCGCACGGCGCGGTTGCGCTCGCCGCCGGCGGCCAGGTCGACTACGTCGTCCGGGTCGCCCCGACCGCGGCGAGCCTGGGCACAGGCGCTTTTCTGCCGGCCGTCGGCGACCTCGAAAGTCTGCCGGTCGCGGACGGGCGCCTTGACCTCGCCGTCTCGCTCCTGGCGCTGCAGACCGTGAACGATTTGCCGGGCGCGCTGGTTCAGATGCGGCGGGCGCTGAAACCCGATGGCCTCCTTGTCGCCGCGCTGATCGGCGGCGAGACGCTGACCGAGCTCCGTCAGAGCCTGACGATCGCCGAGAGCGAGGTTCTCGGCGGCGCGTCGCCGCGGGTCGCGCCTTTCGTCGACGTGCGCGCGCTCGGCGGTCTCGCGCAGCGCGCTGGGCTAGCGCTGCCGGTCGTTGATCTCGACCGCGCAATTGTTCGCTACCCTGACATGTTCGCGCTAGTTGGCGACCTGCGCGCGATGGGGGGCGCAAACGCGCTCGAGGCGCGCAGCCGCAGGCCCCTGCGCCGCGAGGTCGTGGCGCGCGCCGCCGCTCTCTACGCCGAGCGCTTCGCCGATCCGGACGGGCGCCTGCGAGCGACTTTCGACCTGGTGTGGCTCGCCGCCTGGGCGCCCCATGAGAGCCAGCCGATGCCGCTTGCGCCCGGGTCGGCGACGACGCGGCTCGCCGACGCGCTGAAGAGCCGCCGCTGACGTCGGTTGGGGCGGACGCCTGCGTGCATTTGACGCGCGGGTCCGATTTGACCGACCGCGCCTCGGCTCTAGAATGGGCGATCGTGAAACGCCCGGCTGAAACGAAGAGGTCCCGATGTCGGATGCGGAGATCGTGAGCCGGTGGCGCTCTGTTTTGCGCGGGCAGGGCCGCGCTCGGGGCTGGGCGGCTCGATCCGCTCGTTCGCTACATGATCCTCGATTGGGCGCTCGGCGCGCTGGCGGGGAGCGTCTGCGCGTCGGCGCTGCTACTCATTGATCCGTTTGGCCTCGCGCCTCTGCTTTGGCGCAGCGACGCCGCGCTCACCGCCATTCTGCTCCTCTACTTCGGCTTCATGACGACGTTCGGCGGCCTCGTGTGCGCAGCCGCGGTGATGTTCCCGGACGGATTCGGCCCCAAGGACCATGACCCGCCTGAAAGCGGCTTCGGGGCGAATGTGACGCCGCAGATCGCCTATGCGCGCACCGCCGCGCGCTCAAGGGCCTAGCGGGCGCGCCGCACGCAGCGAGCGTCCGGTGAGCGCAACGCTGGTCAGGACGAGCGCCAGCCCTGCCCAGGCAAGAAATCCAACCAGCTCGCCGAGCGCTAGCGCACCGCCCATGAGGCCGATGATCGGCACGACGTAATTATTGAGGCTGGCGAAGGTCGGCCCGGCGCTGACGACCAAGCGAAAGTAGACGTAATAAGCGAGCGCCGTGTTGAAGACCCCGAGTGCGACCACGGCGAAAATTGGCCCGGCCGGGGCACCGTCGATCGCCGGGTTCAATTGCCCGGCACCGAACGCGAACCCGATCAGAGCCAGCATCAAAGTCGATATGGTCATCGATGCGGCGGCCGCCTTCGCCGCGCCGATCTCGCGCGTCGCGCGAGCGGATATGAGCGCGCCCATCGAATAGCCGAAGGCCGCCATGAGCGCGATCGCCCGTCCTTCGATAGGATTCGCTGCGCTCGCTGTCCTCGCCGTAGGCGACCACAGCATGAGCCCTACCCCCGTAAAGCCGAGCGCGAGACCGAACGCGCCCTGCAGACTCCAGCGGTCGCCCGATCCAACCAAGCGCCCAGCCAGGAAAACGAATATCGGCGCTGAGCCCATCATCAGCGCCATATCTGCGCTGGTCGTCAATTGCGCCGCCTTGCCGAGCAGCAGGAAGGGGATAACCTGGCCGATCAGTGACAGGGCGAGGAGCTTTGCCCAGAGACCGGGCCGACGCCCCGGCCAGACGCGGCCGGTCAGCGCGCCGGCAATGATGAGCGTTCCCGCAGCGACGCCGCTGCGCGCGAGCGCCAGAGCGAAAGGGTCGAAGGCGCGCGCCGCGATCTTGATGAGCAGAAACGAAGAGCCCCAGAGAAGCGACAGAAAAGCCAGCGCCGCATATGCCGCCATGAGACTCCCGATCTTGTGGGCTGCGACCTATGCGGTCTCGTCTGGGGCCGTCAACGGAAATTGCGCCCCGCGGGCATCGCCTGCGTTGCGTCGGTCGTTTCGAGTGGCAGGCTCGGCGGTGCGCGCGGGTCTTCGAACGTCGGGGGCTTGGCGAAGCGGTTGCCCTGGCGCTTTTGCGCCATCGTCAGTTGCGGCCGGCGGACCTCGTCGGCGTGGGCGAGAGCGCCGATCGTCGCGCCCGCCTCCGACAGAAGCCCAAGCATCGGCGTCAAATCGTTCATGCGCTCGGCGACGATATGGATGACGCCGGATTCGCTCTGCAGCTTGCCGGTCACGGCGACGAAGCGGGCGCCGAGCACGATTGCGCGCAGGCGTTCGAACGCCTTCGGCCAGACGATGACATTGGCGACGCCGGTCTCGTCCTCGAGCGTCATGAAGATGACGCCCTTGGCGGTGCCAGGCCGCTGGCGCACCAGCACGAGGCCCGCGACCGTGACGCGCTCGCCGTTCCTGACCGACCGCAGCGCGTCGGAGCGCAGGATTCCGCGCGCCGAAAGGCGGGCGCGCATGAACGAGGTCGGATGAGCCTTCAAGGACAGCGACAGGCGCCGATAGTCCTCCACCACATGCGCGCCGAGCGGCATTGGCGGCAATCGCGCGTCCGGCTCGGTTTCGCGCGCCGGCCGGCTCGCGAACAGCGGCAGATCGTCCTGGTCGCCGACCCGGTCGAGGCCGCGCACCGCCCATAGAGCCTGCCGGCGGTCGAGGCCGAGCGAGCGGAAAGCGTCGGCGTCGGCGAGCCGCTCCAGCGCCGCCGGACTTAAGCCGCTGCGCAGCCACAAGTCGCGCACGGAATCATAAGCCTGCCCCCGCCGCTCCACGAGCCGGCGCATGTCCTCCTCCTTGACGCCGACGATCTGCCTAAGACCTAAGCGCACCGCATGGGTCGCGCGGATGTGCGGCGCCATCTCGGCATGGCGGGGGTGAATCCCTTCTCCCCGCCCGCGGGGAGAAGGTGACGGATGAGGGGCTGCGCTGTCCTTTCCGGAAGAGTTGGCGCTGCCCCTCACCCCAACCCTCTCCCCGTGCACGGGGAGAGGGGGTCGGGCTTCCAGCGTGCAGTCCCAGTCCGACAGGTTGACGTCGACCTCGCGCACTTCGACCCCGTGCTCCCGCGCGTCGCGCACGAGCTGCGCCGGGGCGTAGAAGCCGAGCGGCTGGGAGTTCAGCATCGCCGCGGCGAAGACGTCCGGGTAGCGGCATTTCATCCAGCACGAGGCGTAGACCAGAAGCGCGAAGCTCGCCGCATGGCTCTCGGGAAAGCCGTATTCGCCGAACCCTTCGATCTGGCGGAAACAGCGCTCGGCGAAGTCGCGGTCGTAGCCCCTGGCCGCCATGCCCTCGATCATCTTGTCCTTAAAGGTCTGGATCGTGCCTACCCGGCGGAACGTCGCCATCGCGCGGCGCAATCGATCAGCTTCCGAGGGCGTGAATCCGGCGGCGACAATGGCGATCTTCATCGCCTGCTCCTGGAACAGCGGCACGCCGAGCGTCTTCTTCAACACCGCCTCGAGCTCGCTCGAAGGATAGGCAACCTCCTCGAGGCCCTGCCGGCGGCGCAGATAAGGGTGCACCATGTCGCCCTGGATCGGACCGGGACGCACGATCGCGACCTCGATAACGAGATCGTAGAACGATTCCGGCTTCAGCCGCGGCAGCATCGACATCTGCGCCCGGCTTTCGATCTGGAACACGCCGATCGTGTCGGCGCGCTTGATCATCGCATAGACCTGGGGCTCCTCGGGCGGAATGGTCGCCAGCGTCAGGCGCTGGCCGTAATGCCGGTCCAGAAGCTCGAGGCCCTTGCTTAGCGCCGTCAGCATGCCGAGCGCGAGTACGTCGATCTTGAGGAGGCCGAGCGCGTCGAGATCGTCCTTGTCCCATTCGACCGTCGTGCGCTCCTCCATCGCCGCGTTCATTACCGGCGCGACTTCGTCGAGCCGGTCGCGGGTGATGACGAAGCCGCCGCTGTGCTGGGTGAGATGGCGCGGAAAGCCGATGAGCTCTTCCGCCATCTTGAGCGCGAGCATGAGCGTCGGCTCGGCGGGATTGAGTCCGATCCCGCGCACACGGGTCTCGTCGATCGGCGTCGACTCCTGGCCCCAGGCGGTCCCGTTGAGGGCGGCGATGACATCGTCGGAGAGGCCGAAAACCTTGGCTGTCTCGCGGATCGCCGAACGCGTGCGATAGGTCGTCACCGCGGCGGCGAGGCCGGCGCGCTCGCGCCCGTAACGCCGGTAGATGTACTGGATCACCTCCTCGCGCCGCTCATGCTCGAAGTCGACGTCGATGTCGGGGGGCTCGTTGCGCTCGGGCGAGACGAAGCGCTCGAACAAAAGATCGAAGCGCGCCGGATCGACCTCGGTGATCCCGAGACAGAAGCAGACGGCGGAATTGGCCGCCGAGCCGCGGCCCTGGCAGAGGATGCCGCGCGTGCGCGCGAAGCGCACGATGTCGTGCACGGTGAGAAAATAAGGCGCGTAGCCGAGCGCAGCGATCAGCTTAAGTTCGTGCGCGAGCGCTTCGCGCGTCCGCTCCGGCACGCCCTCGGGATAGCGCGCCCGGGCGCCCGCTTCCGTGAAGGCTTCGAGCGCGGCCTGGGCCGTCGCATAGCCCTCGCGCAGCTCTTCGGGATAACAATGCGACAATTCGTCGAGGCTGAACGCAAGGCCGTCGAGAAAGCGAATTGTCTCCGCGATCGCCTCAGGCGCCTCGGCGAAGAGCCGCGCCATTTCATCCGGGGCCTTGAGATGCCGCTCGGCGTTGGCCTGGGTCAGGCGCCCCGCGGCCTCGAGCGTCGCGCCTTCGCGGATGCAGGCGAGGACGTCGGCGAGCGGGCGTCGCTCGGGCGCATGCATCAATACGTCATTGGTCGCGATCAGTGGCGCACCGATCTCAAGCGCGAGCGCCGTACGCCGCGCGAGCCCGCCGCGCATATGCTCGCCATAAGTCAAACTCGCGCCGATCCACAGGCGCTGGCCGAAGGCCTCGCGGAGGCAGGAGAGAGGCTCGCGCCCCCTCTCCCCTTGCGGGGGGGCTAGGGATGAGAGGCCGCGCGACGTTCTCCCGCAATGGGAGAAGGCGGGCAGCGCCACGACCTGCAGCCCCTCGCTCTGCTCCAAGAGGTCATCCAGTCGGAGCCGGCATTCGCCCTTGGGCGCGCGCAAGTTTCCCGCGGTCAGGATGCGGGAGAGCCGGCCGTAAGCCGCGCGATCCTTCGGATAGGCGAGCAGGTCCGGGGCTCCGTCGTCGAAGGCGAGCCGCGCGCCCGGAACGACCCGCGTGCTCCCCATCGCCGCCGCGTTCTCGCGCGCGAACACATGCGCGCGCACGACGCCGGCCAGCGTGTTGCGATCCGCGATCCCGATTCCCGCAAGCCCAAGCTCCGCTGCCCGCGCGACCATCTCCTCGGGATGCGAGGCCCCACGCAGAAACGAAAAATTCGTCATCGCCGCCAATTCGGCGAACCGCGGCTCAAGGCGGATCATGGGCGTAGGCCCCATCCGGCCCTTCGGGCCCCCTTCCCCCGCAAGAGGGTCACCCGAACAGCCCGTGCACGAACCATTTCGCCTGCGCCGTCTCGTGGCCCCACAGGCCTTCGCGGTAGAGCCAGAAGCGGCGGCCTTGAGAATCCTCGGCGCGGAAATAGTCGCGCGTCGGCGCTCCCGCGCGCCGCCACCAGGGCGCGGCGATGCGCTCCGGCCCCTCGATGGCGGCGATGTCGTGCAGGACGCGCCGCCAGCGGAAGCGCAAGGGCGGCCCATCGGGCACTTCGGCCAGGGCCACGATCGGCTCCGGGCGCACGAACAGGAGCAATGGCCGCGCCGGGGCGGCCGCAGACGCGATCGGCTCATCCCCCTCCCCTCGCGTCCGCGCCTGCCCAAGCGTCGCCGGCGCCGCCGCCTCGGCCTGTTCGGGCAGGTGCGCATCGATGAGTTCGCGCCGCGTCACCGCGCGGGCCCCGAGCCGGGCGGAGAGTCGGTCGAGAAGTTCGGCAAGCGCGCGGGCGCGCTCCGCCTCGTGCGCGCGCTCGAGCTCGGCCTGCGACGGCGCGAGCGGCTCAGCCGCAAGGCAGGCGAGGCGCATGAGGTCGACGCCGTAGCCGGCGTCGATGGCCTCTTCGTCCGGGCTCGCCAGCCGCTCGGCGAAGAGCCGCGCGATCGCGCGCGCTTCGTTGAGCGGCCGGGAGGCGCCGACGCGGATGCGGCGCACGTCGCCGTCGACGCGATAGAGCTCAAGCTCGATCCACCGCGCGCCCTTGGCTTGGCGCTCGAGCAGCACCACGAGATCGTCGGCGAGCTTGCGCAACGTCGCTTCGATCGCTTGAAACGTCTGCACAGGCGAGGCGAACCGCCGCTCGGCGCAGAAATCCGGCGGCCTGAAGCGCGGCGCGATCGAGGAACGCTCGAGACCTTTGAGCGCGTCGAGCCGCGCCACGGGGGCGGATCCGAACCGCGCCGCGATCGGCGCCCGGGGCCTGAGCGCGATGTCGCCGATGCGCCTCAAGCCCGCCCGCGCCAGGTCGGCGACGGTTTTGTCGTCGAGGCCGAGCGCGGCGCTCGGCAGATCATGGAAGAGCCTGGCGAACGCCTTGTCGCTTAAGGGCTCGGGAGCGATTTTCGTCGGCGAAAACCGCGCCAGCGCCCAGGCGGCGCGCGGATTGCCGGCGACGCCGGTTGCGACGGTCAGTCCTTGAGTGGCAAGCCGGGCGCGGCAGTCCTCGATCAGCGCCGCTTCGCCGCCCAAGAGATCGGCGCCGAAGAGATGGGCGACGCCGGAAATGTCGAGCATCAGCCCGTCGGCGCAATCGAGCGCGACAAGCGGGGTGAAGCGCGAGCACCAATCGCAGAGGCGCTCGAGCAGCCGCGCCTCTTCCACCGGCGCCGCCTCGACCGCGACCAGGTTCGGGTGACGCGCGAGCGCGTCGGCGAGGGAAACGCCAATGGTCAGTCCGAGCCGCGCGGCCTCGGCGTCGACGCAAACCAGGCGCTCGGCGTTGTTGACCTTGGTGACGGCCGCGAGCGGCGCGCGCTTGTCAACGCCATTGAGACGCCGCGCGCGGTCCGTCGCCAGCCGCGGCAGCCACAGGGAGAGAAATCGCCGGATTGCCAAAAGCCGATTCCTCGAAAACATTGTCCTGGCTTCGCCATTCCAGACGGATGACGCGCTTAGCGTCGAAAGCCTGCAGAGACCCGTCAGGCCCGGCGCGCGCGAGACGCGCCTTGACGAGCCGCGCCCCGCAGGCGAACGGCCCGGGCAGATCCCGGCCGGCCGCCGCCTTAAGCTTGATGCTCGGCGCGGCGGCGATCTCGAACCGCGTCTCGGCGGCGCTGGAGAGGCGCTCCGCCTGCCCGTAGGCGCTGGCCAGGATCAGAAGCGCGGGCGTCCGCCCTTTGCGCGCGGCGAGCAAGAGGCGGCGCGAGGCGGCGAGGCTGTAGCCCCTGAGGTTCCAGATCTCGCCCACGACCGCGGCCGGCGCGCCGCATTTGAGCGCCTCCTCCATCGCCCAGAAGGCCAAAGCCGCGTCGGGGGCGTGCACGAAGACGAGGCGGCTCAAGGGCAGCCCGTGGGCGATCAGCCCCGGCCCATAGAGAGCGCCCGCCTCATGGGCGGCGAAGCCTTCGCCGATCAGGAGTGCCGAGGCCGGCCGCCGGCTTAAGAACCGCGAAGCGAGCGCGAGCGCAAAGCCCATCGCCGCCGCCCCATCCTGAGGCTTGGCGGGCGCGATCTCATGCAAGCCGTCGTTCGCGAGGCCGCCGCCGAGGGCAGCGTCGAGCGCGCGGGAGAGCGGGAGGCGCCGCGAGGCGCGTTCGCCCGCTGGGCTGAGGCCTGCTGAGCCGGCTTCAGCCTCTATCTGGGCGACGGCGCGCCGCAAACGCGCCATCCCCTCCGCTCTGCCGCGCGGCGACATTCGGTCTGCATCCTATAGGTTCGCTCTTTGTTCTTGTTTTGGACCGAAAGAACGGGAGAGTCAAGACGTACTGGGCGTCATCCGGTCTCGAAATCCCCCGCCTGCGGCGGGGCGAGTGGCGTGAACAGGCAGCGGTCGGGCTTGAGGTCGATCAGCGGCGTGCGATCCAGGCAATCGAGGCCCCTGACCAAAAGCGTCGAACCCTGACGCCCGACCAGCGTGACAAGCGCCGTGCCGATCGGGTTCGGCCGGACCGGCGACCGAAGCGAAAACGTGCCGCGGGTCGCGCCGTCGTTAGCCGGACTTTGACGCACGAGGTCGCGGCGAGACTCGTGCAGCCAGTAGAGGACCTCGATCCGCTCGAACGCTTCGATCCCGTCGAGCGCCGCCACCCACGGCTCGTAGACTTCGATCCGGCAGATCGGCCCATCGGCTCGCCCCTGGCGGGGACAGTCGAGCCGCGACGTCCACGGCGTGCAGATCACGCCGATGAACGTAAGCCCGGCGTCGAACGACTGGGGCGCGTCGACCGCGACCTCGTTTCGCCGGACTTCGTTCAGCCTCACCATGATCCGTCCATCGCGGTCGATTCTTGTGCGTCTGCTTCAAGCGGTCTCGTAACCGCGCGACTTCGTTTCGACCGTTTTGTTGCTCTTGAGGCTCGAGAGAAATTCGTCATGCGTCATCGGTTTCGAGAACATCGGATAGTTCTTCTCGACCGCAAGACGTTGCTCTTCCTCGCTGAGGGTCGCGGTGCAGTCCTTGAGCGTGACCACGTCGTAACCCTTCTCGTATCCGGTCCGCATCGTCGATTCGACGCAGCAATTGGTCAAAAATCCACCGAGCGCGATGGTCGAGATGCCGCGGCTGCGCAGGATGAAATCGAGGTTGGTGGTGGCGAAGCCGCACAAGCCCCGCTTGCCTTCGATGACGATGTCGCCCGGCTCCGGCTTCAGCGCATCGACGATCGCCGCGCCCCAGGTTCCCTGCCGGAATGACTTGCTGTCGACCACGCCCTTGAGGATCCCGTACGGGCTCGGGCTCAGCTCGTGATAATCGTCGGTGAAGGTGATCGGCGCGTAGACGATCGTCGCGCCAAGTTCACGCGCTTTTTTGACCGTCTCGACCGTGTTCGCCAGCATGTTGGTCTTGTCCATCACTCCCTTCACCGCCCCATGCAGCGTGCCGCCCTCGGTGGTGAAATCGTTCTGGTATTCGATGAGAACGACCGCAGTCGATTTCGGATCCATTGGTCTCTCTCCCTTTGTTCCGGACGCGCTACCCGCCTCGCGGGCCGCGACCGGCGTCCGCGCAATATATGGACCGATAGCACGCTGAAGGCGAGGGCCCCGCCCCCTACCCCGTCACCTCGAGCGCCAGCCGCCCGGTGAGCGGCTGGCCGTATTCGCCGGAAGCCTCGACCACGACCCGATAGGTTCCGGGCGCAAGATCGCCGGGCAGGCGGGCGGTCCAGATGTGTGAGGAATTGTCGGCGCTGACCCAAGCCTTCTTGGTCGCCCCGTTGCGGGCGAAGACCTCTTCGACGAACGGATCCGGCCGGGCATGGCGGGTCATTTCGATCGGCGCCCGATCGCCGATGATCATCTTGACTCGGGTCTTGTCGCCGCCGTCGAACACGTTGGCGATCAGCGTCGAAGCGCCCAAGGCGTCGCGCGGCACCGGCGAGCCCAGGAGCTGCACCTGGCGGAAATCGCGGTCGGCGTCCTTGCTGATCCCGTGGAAGCGGCTGTCAATCGAGAGCCGCATCTGCCGCCCGTTCGGCTCCTTGGCCGGAACGAAGCGGGTATTGTAGCTCAAGCCGTCAACCGAGAGGATGTGGAATCCATTCGGCGAGCCGTCGCGGCTGTCGGCCGAGGCAACGCCGCGATGATCGTAAGGCCCGCTCCACCACGAGCCCGACAGCGCGGTCAGCACGTGATGATGGTGCGGCTCGGGCCCTTTCCAGCCGTCGGCGGCGCCGAAGTAATGATGCTCTGTCGTGTGCGTGTGGCCGGCGAAGCTGACGGTGAATCGGCGCCCTTCGAACAGGGAGAAAAAGGCCTCCCGGTTCTGCAGGTTCTGATAGGCGTCGTCGTCGAGAAAAGTGCGGATCGGGATGTGCATCACGACAACGACCAGCGTGTCCTCCGGCGTATGCGCGAGCACGTTGCGGATGAACGCGAGTTGCGCCTCGTCGAGCCTGCCCTCGTACTTGCCCCCTCCCCCCGGCTTATGCGGGTCGAAGCCGAGATAGTCGACGTCGTCGAGCATGAGGAAGAGCGTCTTGGCATAGAAGAACGCGTAATAGTTCGGGCCAAAGAAGCGCTTGAAAGTCTCGCGGCTGTATTTGCGGTCGGGCGCTTCGAAATTGAGATCGTGGTTGCCGCCGATGTTCCACCATGGCAGTCCGATCGTGCCAATGATCGCGTTCGAGCGCGGAAAGAGTGAAAGATCGTCGAACATGATGTCGCCAGCGGTGAGGCCGAACCTGGCGTCGACGCCCGCCAGCGCCTGGATCAGATCCTCGCGAATGAAGTCGACTTCCGCCCCGGTCTCAGGCTGCGGATCGGTCACCAACACGACGTCGAACGCGTTCGGCTCGTCCTGGCGGTGAAGGTGGAAATCGACCGAGGCCGGCAAAGGTCCGGTCGGCGCAAGACCTTCGAAGGTCAGGTTGAGCTCGGGCGGCGAACCCTTGGGCTGATGATGGCGGTAGAAGCGGGGCAGATTGGTGTCGGCCTCGAGCGGCGGCATGAAGCCGGGCGGCTTGACGACGAAGATCGTCGCCTCGTCCGGCAACGGCAGCGTGTAGCGGCCGTCCGCGCCGGTGACCGCGACCTGGCGGCCGTTGGAGACGAGAACGCCCGGCAGTCCCGGATTGGCGGCGCTCGCTGCGCCCGAGCCGTCCCGGTCCTCGAACACTATGCCCGAGACTTGCGCTCCCTGCGCGTCTTGCGCCCCAGTGCGCTCCGGATCCACCGCCGCCAGCGCCAGCCCGCCCGCCGCGCCGATCAGCACCTCGCGCCGCGTGACGCCACCCTTCACGTTTCCCGACATCGCCGAAACCTCCAGACATTTTCCGCGAACACACTACGCCACGGCGACAGCCGGATGAAATCGTGATGCTCCACTCCCGTTTTCATTGGGAGCGCGTTTGCCGCGGTTGGCGTGGCGCTTGTATGATTGGCCGGGATTTCGCGGGGAGGCAGCGCGATGCGCAGCAAATTCGCCGTGGCGGCTGTCGCTCTGGCCTTGATCGTATTGGCCGGCCGGGTCATCGCCAATCCTGCCGGCGTGCCGCCGACGGCCAAGCCGCTCGATGTGATCGAGGGCAAGAAGATCAGCATCGAGCTCGGGACGCCGACCGCGCACGGCTGGTACGTGCTGATCTGGGGAAGTTACAAGGTAGGCGATCAGGAGTTCCTGGCGAATGGCGCCGCCAAGGAGGGCGAGTTCAACTCCAACTCCGGTTGCGTGTACATCGCCTGGGAGGGTGGCGGGAGTGTTCTTCCCTTGATGGCGTTCCGTGTCATTTCGTGGCGTCTCAAAAATAAAGGGAAGCGTCTGTAAGGACTGGCTTTTCCGGTCAATCCCTTGTCCCGTGTCGTCTCAATCAATATCTTTCAGTCGCGCCGCGGCGTGTGGACTGGGGTGTGGACTGGGAACCAAAGGGACGGATCAAACACATGCGAACGAGAACAGGGAAGTTGAGCGCGCTCGCGGTCGCGCGGGCGAAGCGGGGGATGCACGGCGACGGCGATGGGCTTTATCTCAAGGTCACGGAATCCGAGTCGCAATCTTGGGTGCTGCGGTACAAGCTCAACGGCAAGGCTCGCTATCTCGGACTTGGGCCGGTGAGCGTCGTCGGGCTGGCGAAGGCGCGGGAACTGGCCGCCGAGGCGCGGCTTCTCATCCTCGCTGGCAAAGACCCGATCGACCAGCGCCGGGCGGCGGCGGTGAAGGCGGCGAAGCGCCTCACCTTCGACGAGTGCGCCCGCGCGTTCATCGCCGACAACCGGGCGGGCTGGCGCAGCGTCAAGCACCCGAAACAGTTCGAGCGGAGTCTGACCACGTTCGCCTCGCCAGTGATCGGCGCCCTCCCGGTCGATGAGATCACCGTCGATCACGCCCTCAAAATCTTGAGCCCGATCTGGGCAACGCGCACCGTCACCGCGTCTCGGGTGCGCGGTCGCATCGAAACCGTGCTCGATTGGGCCAAGGCGCGCAGCTACCGCTCAGGCGAGAACCCGGCGACATGGCGCGGCAACCTCAAGGCGCTGCTCCCGGCGCCGCGTCGGGTCCACAGGGAAGTGCACCATGCGGCGCTCGCGTATGGCGACGTCCCGACATTCGTCGCCTCCCTGCGCTCTCGCGACACCGTCACGGCGCGGGCGTTGGAGTTCCTGATCCTGACCGCGACCCGGACCTCGGAGACCTTGAAGGCGCGGTGGACCGAGTTCGACTTGGAGGCGCGGGTCTGGTCGATCCCGGCGAATCGGATGAAGGCCGGGGCAGCGTTCCGCGTCCCACTCTCCGACGGCGCGATGGCGGTCCTCGGCGAGATGGCGGCGGTCAGGTCCAGCGAGTTCGTTTTCCCCGGCCTCAAGCCGGGTCAGTCGCTTGGCCCCAATGCGTTGCACCGTCTGATGCGTGGGCGCGGCACCGTTCACGGGTGCCGATCATCGTTCCGCGATTGGTGCGGCGACGCGACCTCATTCCCGCGCGAGATCGCCGAGGGGTGTCTGGCGCACCGTGTCGGCAATTCGACCGAGGCGGCCTATAAACGATCCGACGCGCTCGAACGGCGGCGGGCGCTCATGGCGGCTTGGTCCGACCATGTCGGCGGCGTCGATCCCGGGAACGTCGTCAAGCTGGCTCGATAGGCCGGGCGGGGCGGCGGGTTGAACCTCTCCCGAGCCTCGGGACAAGTCAGTTCTCGATCCTGCGTTCCAACGTGCGCTAGGCGGGGCAAGGGCGGTCGCTGGCTGGCGTCCGGCTCGGGGGCGCTGTCTCTACACCCCGACGCGCGGGCGGGCGTCTGCGGGCGTCCTCAATGCGGGCATCCGCCCGGTGGAAAATTCCCCCGGACGACATCGGCGCGAGCGCGGGCAGGCGTCCGGTATAAGGCTACCCCGGACGACCATCGGCGCGGGCGCGGTCCCGGTGCGCAGGTCCGGTGTGACGGGCGTTACAGCGGCTTGGGCCGTAACGGGCGTTACGTGGAGGCGCGCTGGCGTTTCCTGTAGGCGGCGACCCGGCAAGCGCCGTCGCAATAGCTTCCGCCCAGCGCGATCTTGTCGGCGGCGAGGGGCTTGCCGCAATTGAGACAGGTCGTGGTCGGCTTCCGAGTGGGGACGACCGGCTCTCGTTCAATCGTCGCGTAGCCGCGCGCTCTCAGGAACGCCACCGCCTCAGCTTCGGTCAACGGCTTCGCCTTCGGCTCGCGCGTGGGTTTCGCTTCGTGCTTCGTCATCGTCTCGGCCTCCCGTTCGGCTCGCCGTTGCGCCTGTTCCATTACCTTCGCCCGCCTGAGTTCTTCCTGCACTCGCTTGGCGTCGTCCTCCACCAAGATCCCCGCAACCTTGGTGACGCGGCTCGGGCCGATGTTCAAATGATCAACCATCCAGCGCGTGAACAATTTCTCGTCGCCGATCTGCTTTTGGACCGTCGCCAGTTGCGCGAAAAAAGACGCATACATGGCGCGCGCTTTCTTCCAAGTGACGCGCATCCGGTTGACGTCATCGGCTGACACAAGGGCGGCAGTCTCCGCCTTCTCTCGCGCCATGCGCGCTTTGAATTGTTCGGTCGTCTCGGCCATGCGGTCATCCGGTTGCGTAACGGCGTTACACTTGGGGCAGACGTAACGGCGTTACAATCGGAGGCGGGCAAAATCTTTCAGGCGATTCGGCATGGACGCAGGCGTCGTCCTCCGCGCTCGCCGGGGAGGGCGATTGCCGGGGCAGCGCGGGTCCGTGGCCGGGGTCCGGGACCGGGGTGGTATGTTCCCCTCGGCGGCCCGGCGCGGGTCATGGGGCGTCTATGCGGAGGCCGTAGAGCATGATCACGATCTCGATCACCGTCGCGGCCTACGAGGCGATCAAGGCGACCCTCCCTCCGGGCGCCGACGCATGGGCCGCCGAACCGGACGGTCGCGGCGGCGTCAGGCTCACGCTTGACCCCAAGACCCTCGACCGACTGACGGCGCTGCGCGGCCCCGGTGAGAGCTATTCGGACGTGATCCTGCGGCTGGCGAAGGCGTGAAATGTCACGGCCACGCTGGTAGACCGGTCAGTTCGGCGAACACGTTGTAGATCAAAAGTAATGCACCGGCGAAACCGGGGCCGACCGTAAGGATCTGGATGCCCATCCAGATGGGTGCGCCGCGAGCTAGCTCGGCACGTGTTTGCACGAGATAGTCGTTGATCGCCTTGGCCTGATCAGCGGGGTGGTCATTGATCGCGCGGTTGAAACGAAGCTGAAGCCACTTCCCACGCGATGTAGACCATCAGGGAAAAGCCGACCAGCAGCGCAGTCGTCAGCGCGGCGCGAAGCGAAAGGTAGTCCTTGACGAAGGCCCAAATAGCGAAGAGGCCTGCGTAGCCCAGTGTGATGATCGTTTTCGAGTAGGCTTCGAGTTTCTGGAACACCTGCTCTTGCGACTGGATGAACTCGCTGATCTTGGCGGGGTCGCTTTGAACGACTGCCGTCGGCTGGCTGGGCGAGCAACCTAGCGTGACGTGAGCGGTGGTGTCGTAGGGTTCGAAGTTGACGAATTCAACCTTGTAGCTGACTCGCCGCCCAGCGAGGTCGATCGTGATCAAGTCGCCCGGTCGCGGCACCGCGGTCAGGGTGAGAGTGGCGAGCGGCGCGAAGGGAGATCGCCCATCGACCACCTTCACCGGGATGAACGGATAGGTGTGGGGGCGTGGCGGCGGGGTCGCCGACACCAGCGCGGTCTGCTGTTCTTGGTTCTTCACATCGTTCATCCCCCCAGTATATCAGAACAGATAGGGGTTTCAGAATTATTCGAGGGCATGATGGATCGGTCGGCGCCGTCACGGCGTCGCCCTCCGCCGCGCGGCCCGGCAAGAGCGGGCCACAAGCCATGCGGCTGACGGAAAGAAGATGAGGGAAGTGCCGATGGGGCGTAGCCGGATCAAGTATTTCGGGTCCCGCGATCTGGAGTCGCCGGGCGATCTGTCCGGCGTGCTCATTCGACTGATGCTCGCGGTCAACGACATATCACTGGCCGCCGACGCGGATGCGTTCTGGGCGGAGACGACCGAACAACGCCGGGCCTACCGGAAGCCGCGCGCTCGAATGTACTTTATCCGCCTGATCATGAGTCACGTTCACGAGGGCCTGAATGTCATCGGTGAGATCAACAAAAGTCCCGATCTGAGAGCCGCTGTGGACCTGTGCGATGCCCGCACGCGGGAGAATTTCGAAAAGCTCGTTGAGATCCTGACCTCTCGGGAACGCGGTGCCCTGTTCAGGTACCGCACGAAGACGACATTCCACTACGACAGGGAGGTGCCGGGGGAACATCTGCGGAAGGTGATTGCGCACGACCGCGACGCGACTTGGAGCTATTCGGTCGGGTCAACTCCGCTGGACAGGCACTTCGAACTCGGCGACGCGGTGATGGACCGCATGGTCGTCAAATTCGTTCTGGGGGCTGACGAACCCCGAAGCGCGGCTCGGTCCAAGAAGATCGAGGAGATCGCAACACGACTTGATCAGATCGCGTTCACGTTCACGGATTTCGCGACGAGCTTCATCGAACGCCACACGAACGCGCCTTGATGTAACGATCGTCGGCGCTCGACCAGACGAGCGGCGCCGCGCGTTCGTCATCGGGTTCCAGCGTTATGGGTAGCCGTCGAACAGCGGATCGTCACCCTGCCGGTTCTGGTAGAACGCGCCGGGCGCCGCTGCGGCCATCGCGGCGAAGTTGGCTGACGGGAGGATCGCAGTTGGAAGTTTCCACCCTCTCCCGAGCGCCGAGGTCCACAGCGCGGTGAACGCGGTGATGTCGGTCGTGTTCCACAGCACGGCCGTCCCGCTCCCGCTCGCTGGCGCGGGAAACTGTTTATTTCCCGACAACGACCATAGCGCGAGCACGTTGATGCCAAGCTGAGCGGCGACTTAAGTCTGCGTCATCGTCGTCACGGCGTCACCCTCGGTTGACGAAAGAAAGGCGAAGCGGCGAGGATCAGGAAGGGGAACCCTCGCCGCCCCGCCGTGCGCGACCTGCAAGTCTTGACCCGCCTGTTCCTTCAGTGCGCGCCGAACGGGAGACTTGCTTGCCGTTTTGGGGCTATCGCATCGCCCTTCACCAATGACCTCGGCGCGATCTTTCCGAACGGTTGAAGCTGGGCGCGGGGAAAGGATACGAACTCAAACCCCACACCCAGCCGATCCTGCGCGTCCATAGGAGCGGCCCGACGCGCCGGAAACTCATGAGGCGGGTGGCCGGGGCTTACGCGACCTCAACCACCCGCAAACCCGCCGTCAGGAGAAGGAACGGCGGGAGACCTCCAATCATCACCGCGACCAGCGGATGGGCTCACGCTTGCCAAGCTCGCGCATCCGTCCGGTGTGGTCCTCTTGAAACACTCGGACATTCCCGGCCACGCGACCCGGCACCTCACGCACCAAGCCTCGCGCCGGGAGCGGAGCCAGTAGCGGCTCGCCAGCGAGGATCAAGCGCCAGCGGTTCGAGCAGCGTTCGCCGACGTGCGGGTCGAGGGCAAGTTCGGTGACCTGCCCGAGCGCCGGATCGGATTTTCGATACTGCACCTCGCCATGGGCGAGAACCGCCGCCATCACCGCGTTGCCGTCCTCGACCGGGTCCATCCCCATCGCCGACAGGAAGGCGTTCATTCGGTCACAGTGACCGGCGAAGTAGTGTTTCGACGTCGGCGCGTTCAATCGGAACTGGAATCCGATCGCGTACAGGGCGCGGTCGAACTCGCTCCCTCGCACGTCGTCGAATTCCGGGTGCAGCGTGCGCACGATCCGAAGAAGTTCGCGCGCCTCGGCGGTCGTCGGGCGGAGAAAGTTGGTGTTCGGGAGGTCGTGCACAATCCTCATCGCGGCGTCCTCCGCGCCCGGTCGGCGGCGATGATCCGCCCGGCCATGGTGCCGCGATCAGGTTCCGGCTCTGGCGCGGGTCCGCCCCGTTCGGCCTCAGTGAGCGCGGCCACGATCTTTCGAGCGAGCGTCGACGCCGGGTGATCGTCGCGACGCGCAGGCGCGGGCCAATTTGTTACACGTGTAACTTTTTCGGGACGCGCGTCGGCGTCCTCGCCGCCTCGGCGCGCGGGCCAAAAGTCTGGGCGTCCAAACTTTTGAGGCTGCGCGTCGGTGTCCTCGTCGGCATCGTTCGGATAGACGCAGCCCACCATTTCGCAAGGTCAATCACCGTCGCCTCGCTCTCCCCGACGCCGGGCGTCCGCAACCAAGATTCGCCTCGCCATTGGATCGTCAGGCAGCGGGACAACCTCGCCGCTGGCAATTCTATGGTTGCGCACGATCTGATCAGCGGTCGCCGTGCGCGTCGGGCGTTCGTCGCCTGAGCCTGCGCGCTTCGACCGCGTCCGCACGATCATGTCGAGAAACTTTTGATCCGCGCTCACCCGGCTCGGATCGCGGGGCGGGCCGTACATTTCGACCGCCAGCCTCACTACGGTCATGAAATCGGCGGCGCTCAATCGGCCGTCCTCAAGAGCGGCTTCGAGCAGCGACCAGCCGTGGTCTGGATTGGCTTCAATGCGCGGATCGTAGGGCATGCTTGGCGCCATAGCGCGGCGCCGAAGTGCGCTCACGCAGTTTTTTTGGTCGTCAGCGTCGCCTCGGGGATGAACACCCGCCCGCCCACTCGGCGCGGAACGATCTTGCCCTTGCGGATTCGAGCGCGAATTCCGCTCTCGCTATAGCCGCTCTTGTAGGCGGCCATGGCAATCGTCAGGCCGGGCGGCTTGGCGTCAGGCGTCACCGCCATCCCGGCGCGTGCCTCAAGCTCGGCGACCCGCTCAGCGATCAGGTAGACCATCGCCAGCGCGCGGTCGCGTTCATCGCGCGCCCGGTCGCGGTCGTCTACGAGTGCGGCTACGGCCTGTTCGAGCGCGGCGATCCGGTCATGCGTGGCGATCGCGCGGGCGTTCATTTGCCCGTCGCTCGATGGTAAGCTGCGTTTCGAACGGGCGTACAGGTGCACGCGGCGACCCCTTCGTCCCATGCGGCGAGGGCGAAAATCCTCTGCACCGCGCACCCTGTGCAAACGGCAAAGACGCGCTTGTGCTCGATGTCGGTCTTGAGGATCGACCAGCGCCCCGGCGTCTCGACCTGCTTCATGGCCTCGGTGTCCACCGAGCGGGCGCTTGGGCGGCCTCAGCGCCAGCGGGTCACCATCATAGCACCAAGCGGCTCGACCACAGCCAGCGGTCACCGTAGCGCGGCCCACAGTGCCGCCATTGCGACCGTCGTCACCGTCGCCAGCGCAAAAGGGGTCATTCAAATCGGTTGAAAGACCTCGCTCGTTCCTCGAAGTCTCACTTTGAATTTTGGCCCGGTTGACTTTCGAATCCGCTCTCGATCCAAATTAAGACACGCCAAACGACGGCTAGGCCAACGGGACGGCCAAAAGCTGGAGAACGACCGGCCCGATATCAGGGTGATAGATGTCTAGTCCGGGGAAATGGCACCCCAGAACGCAAGTGTATGTAACAAGGTAGCCGCCGCGGACGGCGGCATAAAGCGCCGAAATGACTAGCCATACTCGAAAAAGACCTCGCCGAGGCAACTGACGATAGGCGCACCTGTTAGCCCCCTTTCTTGTAATCACGGGGCGCTTCTCGCCTTTAGGGCCGGTGGGCATCAATCAACTCCTAACCGCAACCGCACTCTTTATTGGACCAAGCCTCGCGGCCCTCTTTTACCAACAGCCAAACGATCGCCAGTGAGCCGACGCCATCAATCCACCATGCGCCGAACGCCCACTGAACGGCGAGGCTGACGACGACGACCGCCGAGAGCCAACCGCAAGTTATGGCTTCCATCGCATCCGCACGGAGCGCGCGACTGCCGATCTTGTCGGCGATGGCGATCTTGCGACGGGCCAAATAGCGCATGGATGGAATCGCAGCCAAGGCAACGATGAAGCCCGGCCACGAGAACGTTTCGCCCTGTTGTGTCCACAAGCTCCAAAGGGCAGCAATCGTCACGTAGGCGGCCAATGCGAAAAGCAGTCCGCCCGCGATCCGACTCGCCAACCGCTCCGCATTCTCGGAGAACGCCTGTCCGCGACGAAGCTCAACCCTTAGCCGCCAGACGAGGGCGCCAGCCGACGCCAACTCGATCACGCTGTCGAGTCCAAATGCGATCAAAACGAGGCTGCCTGCCGCAAGGCCGGATGCAAGAGCGACTATGGCCTCGACGCTCATCCATCCGATCGTCACCCATTCGAGCCTGAACGCTTCGCGGATAAGGGCTTCGCGATCGCCGTTGGGCTTCGGAGGTAGAACCAATGCGGGCGGTGCGCAGCACTCGTCCGCACATACGGTTGTCATGTTCTCGACTTGGCTCATTCGCCAAGCATATAGGAAGCGGGCGCCCAGCGCGAGATAGGCGTCAAGCCCCTCAAATTTCAAACTGAGGCACTACCGAAATTTCAAATTGAGGCACTACCGAGTTTACCAATGGGCTGGTAATGTCCCCTCCCGCGAGCCATCGGCGGCGTTGTTCCCTGCGAAACGGATCGCGCGCCGTAGGAGGCCGTACAGGGGGCCACCCGGCTCACCCCTCCCACCATACCGGCGACCCCCGCCTCGGGCGTTCTGACCCCCTCCCTGCGTCTCGGGGCGGCGTCTGAGGTCCGGGCGGCGTCGGCGCGGTCCCCCGGTCCCCTCCCCCGGCGACCTTTCCCTCAAGGTCCAGACCCCCCCCGCTGAAAGGTACTGGGACGCCGAAAGCTCGTTTTCGGGTCACGCCCCATCCATCCACGTCGGCGGCTATGAAGATTTTTCGGGGCGGCGGCTTAAAAAAAACGGGTCGGAGGATTTCGATTTTGGAAAGTCTCGGAGGGGGCGGTTAAAAACCGTTCAGCCGGGTTGAAGCGTTTTGGGTCGGCGGCGTCAGCTCGGCGCTCGGAGGGTTGCGTCAGGCGGGCTGACACAACTGCGCTGGTAGAAGGGCCGGGCCGACTTGGTCAATCCTGCTGACGAGGTCGCAGGCCAGTTCACAAAAAGGTCCGGGATCATCCGGTCCTTTTCGGACGACCCCCTCGGTCGGCGTCGATCTCCGGCGACTGCAAAAAAGAAGTGGGCGCGCCCACGTCTTTTCTGGCGCTGCAGAAACTCGTCAGCGCGGCTTACGGGCTTCCGCGGCCCGCAAACCTGCTCCGCAAAAAATGACGTTATCAGTCTGTAGCGGCATTTTGCCGCTGGCCGTCCTCGACGCTGGTCTGGGAGGGCACGGCAAACTGGGTATAGAGGGATCTGCATCAGTCCGGCGGCGAATGACGCTGGTAGGCGGCTGCAAACCGCCGAGGGAAGGAAAGCTCAATGAATCGACGTCAATTGTTTTTGTCGTCGGCCAAGGGCGCGCTGGCGACGGCGCTCGGCGCAATCGGGTTGCGCACAGCGGCGGCTCAGTCGCCCACCGCGACGCAATTCCCCGACAGCACGGTGCTGCCGACTCCGACGCCGCCCTTCCAAGGTTTTATCGAACCAAACCTGGTCGACAGCAAGCCGGGCTGGCCCCCAACTATCATGCCGCCGGAAGGCGCGCCGAACGTGCTGCTCGTCCTGATCGACGACGCCGGATTTGGCTCCAACTCGGCGTTCGGCGGCCTCGTGCCGACGCCGTCGGTGGACAAGCTGGCTGAGCGCGGCCTGCGCTATACGCAGATGCACAACACGGCGCTCTGCTCGCCGACCCGCGCTGCGCTGCTCACCGGCCGAAACCATCACGCGGTCGGCTTCGGCATGGTCGCGGAAGGCTCGAGCGGCTATCCCGGCTACGACTCCATCATCGGGCCCGAGACGGCGCAGGGAGCGGCCGCCCTGAAGGAGAATGGCTACTCCACCGCCTGGTTCGGCAAAAACCACAACGTCCCGGTCTGGGAGGCAAGTCCGCAGGGGCCGTTCACGCACTTTCCGATTGGGCAGGGCTACGACTATTTCTACGGCTTCGTTGGTGGCGACACGAGCCAGTGGCAGCCGGGCAACCTGTTCCGCAACACGACGCCGATCCATCCTTATGATGGCAAGCCGGGGTGGAACCTGATCACCGCGATGGCGGACGACTGCATCGAGTACGTCACCGCGCAGACCTCGACCGATCCGAAGCGTCCCTGGTTCATCCATTATGCGCCGGGCGCGACGCATGCGCCGCACCATCCGACCAAGGAGTGGGTCGACAAGATCACAGAGATGCATCTGTTCGACGACGGCTGGAATGCGGTCACCGAGCGGATCTTCGCGAACCAGAAGAAGCTCGGCGTCGTGCCCGCCAACGCCAAGCTGCCGCCCTGGCCGGACTTCCTCCCCAAGTGGGAGACGCTCTCGGATGATCAGAAGAAGCTTTACCTTCGCCAGATCAACGTGTGGGCCGCCTACATGGCCTATAGCGACCATGAGATCGGTCGCATCGTCGAAACCCTCGAAAAGCTCAACCTCTTTGACAATACGCTGGTCGTCTTCGTCCTCGGCGACAATGGCATGAGCGCCGAAGGCTCGATGAACGGCACGCCGAACGAGGTCGCCTATTTCAACGGCTTTGATTTCACCGTCGAGCAAATGCTCCCGCTCATCCCGGTATGGGGTACCGATCAGACATACAACCACTTCGCCGTGCCTTGGGCTTTCGCGATGGACACGCCTTACAGGTGGACGAAGCAGATCGCCTCGCATCTCGGCGGCACACGCACCGGCATGGTGGTGACCTGGCCCAAGCGCATCAAGGACGTCGGCGGCATCCGCCACCAATTCTACCATGTGATCGACGTCATCCCGACGATCTTCGACGCGGTCGGAATCCCGCAGCCGACGATGGTGAACGGCATCGCCCAGCGACCGTGGGATGGAGTGAGCATGGTTTCCACCTGGGATAAGGCCAACGCCGACGCCCCGTCGACGCGCGCCACCCAGTATTTCGAGATCTTCGGCAATCGCGCGATCTATCATGATGGCTGGATGGCCAACACCATTCCGGCAGTGACCCCCTGGGAGGGCATCAAAGGGCATCCGCCGGTCGACGTGCTGAACGGATTCAAGTGGGAGTTGTTCAACCTCAAGGACGATCCGACCCAAACGAACGATCTCTCCACGCAAGAGCCAGAGCGTCTTAAGAACCTACAGGAACTCTGGATGATCGAGGCGGTGCGCAACCAAGTGTTACCGCTGAACGCCTCGCAGATCGCGATCCTGACCGTAGAGCGCCCCGGGCCAGCGGCGGGCCGCGCTCAGTTTGTCTACACCATGCCGATGACGTCGAACCAGTTCGCAGTCGCGCCCTCGATCATCAACCGGCCCTACACGATCACCGCCGAGATCGAGGTCCCGCAGGGCGGAGCGAATGGGTTGCTGGTGACGCAGGGCGGGCGGTTCTCGGGCTACGGGCTCTATCTCAAGGACGGCAAGCCGACCTTCACCATGAACCTGCTCGACCTCCAGCGACCGAAATGGCAGAGCCCCGACGCGCTGCCGCCCGGCAAGCACACCATCGTCTTCGAGTGGAAGATGGACCCGACTGGCGCGCCAGTAGGCCGCGGCGGCACGGGCGCGCTTTCGGTGAACGGCAAGCCGGTGGCGCAAAAGTCGTTGCCCCACACCCAGCCGATCATCTGGGCCTGGGACGAGACCTTCGACGTCGGCCTCGACACCGGCACGTCTGTGGATGACGCCGACTATCAGGTGCCCTTCGCGTTCACCGGAACGCTGGAGAAGATCACCTTCGATCTCGGCGAAACGAGTATGACGCCCGAGGCCATCAAGGCAATGATGGAGGAAATGGCGAAGCAACGGGATCGGTGAAACGACAAGCATTTGTCGTCGTCCATAGCGTCGCTTCGCACGGCAGCAAGCGACCTTGATCCGCTACGTCCGGAGCAGCGGTGCGCGAACTCGGCATGCTGTTCATCGCCAACTCCTTTCCTGCTGGGTCTTTCGCCGTCGATAGGACGCAGCCTGCCGACACGCGGCAGAGCAAAAACGCGCGCTCGAACGCTGTCCCTTCGTCGAGGCGTTGCAGACCGGGCAGCGGCGGCGAAATCGGGCCAAAATCGAGCCGCCGACCCCAAAGGACGGTCGAGAGGCGGTTTCAGGGGCGGTTTCGGGCCAATTCACAGCCCTCACCTCCATTGGTCCTGTCCGGGCCGTCTTTACCCGAGATCTAGATGGAGTGTGGGTTTTCCCACCTGAGCCCACCTTGCCATCCGTTAGAACGGAATCCGTGGAAATGGCCGATTTTGCTGGCGGTGGCGCGTGTTCTCCGTCGCCATTTCGTTCTAACGGATTCAACGCTTTCAACACTTGTCGGGGTGGTTTTCCCCCACCGAGGTCAGTGTGGTTTTCCCCCACCGAGAAATAATTTTTGCCGTAAGGCTCTAACCCCGTCGAACCCGACGGATTTGCTGAACTTGGCGCGGGTTCTCCGTGGCCCTTCCGTTCTAACGCTTTGCTGCGGCGCAGACCGGGGTTGCGGCCCGTCGCTCGCGCCTGCTTGGCGATGGCCTCGGCTGTTCCAGCGTCGGCGATCCGACGCCACTCATGCGACCCGTCTGAGGGCACGCCCTCGGCTGGGCGGTAGGTCAGCCGAAACCAGTTGATCCATTTGAAGCTGTCGCCGCTCGGCCAATGCTTTGTGATCTCGATGAACCCGAGGGCCTCCAATTCGCTCAGCGCCGGTGCGATGGCGTGACGGTCGACGCCATAGTCGACGAACTGCTTGTAGGTGACCGGGAGCTTGCCGTTGTCCTGTCCGCCGTGGTGTCCGAGTTCGATTTCGATGCGCGACAGAACCCGGTGAGCGGCGAGGCTCAAAGCCCGATAGGCGGGCGATTCGAGCAACGGGATCAGGCGACCGACGAAATTGTCGCTGTACCTGTTGCGCTCACCCTTCGACCACCCGCTCGGCCTGCTGCGTTTGCTCATCGGGGCGGTCCTCCCCAAGGCTCGTCCATGTCGGCAGGCTCGAGGAGCGGCGGCGGCTCCCCGGCGGCGCTTTTTGCTGGCGGCGCAGGGCGGGAGGGAATATTCTTCGTGGTTGCGGGCATCGTCGCCACTCCAAGAGGCGTTGATGTTGATGGGTCCGCCCCGGCAAGGGCGCGACAAGAACTCGGGTCATTCCGCTCGGCGGGCCGGGGCCGCAACTCCCCGGAACGTCGAGCGGTAGACCCGGTTTATTCGGCGGCGGCGGGCATGGGCTTCCCCTTCCTTCGATGTTTGGGCTTGTGCGCGGCCACCTTCGCGGCAGGGCGCGGGTCAGCGATCTCGACAAGGTGCGGCGCGGCGGTCTTGGCCTCACGGCGTGCGGCGGCGTTGGCCTTGCGCGCGTCGTGCGCCGCGGCAAGCTGCTCCATGCGTTTGGCTTGGCGGGGGAGGGTCGCGGCGTAGTCGCCACGGAGAACCGCGTCCAAGGTATCGACGCTAATCCTGACCAATTCGCCGACCTTGATCGTCGGCAAGTTGAGCCGGTAATAGGTCGCTTTCGACATGCACGTAAGGTGCAAAAACTGTTTGACGCTGTAGAGTAAGGGGCGTGTCGGCGGCGTTGTGAGGCTCAGGCGCGGCATGTCCGGTCAAACACCCTAGGTTTTCAGGGCGCCCGGATCACCGAGCGAAGGCGAACCGGACGACCTCGTTGGAGGTCCGTCATCGTGTTCCCTTCGTAGGCCGGGGGTGTGCTCTCCCCGGCGACCGGAATGTGTCCGGTTCCTCTCCATTATCATAAATCGGCGTGCGCCAAAAGCGGCCCGGCGCGCGTTATTCACCGCTTGGCAGACGCGCGCGCAAATGTTGGGACGTCCCAACATTTCAAAGACCGTGCGGGGTTGTGGACTGCGGTGTGGACTGACCGTCGTCCTTTCTCACGAAGTCGAGGCAATCTGCGGCTCTCCGGGTGCATTGGGGCGGTCAGTGTTTCTTCCCCTCAGAGAACCAGGGCAACAGGGCGCATGAATTTCTCAAGTCAATCCACGGCGGCCCGCCGATCACGCTTGGCTTCATTCCGCCCGCAGGCGCGCAAGGCGAACTTTATTACCGCGTCGACAACGCGCCATAAGCGAGGACGCCCAAGTCTCAGCTAGGCGCCTACCTGCCCGCGATGGCGCAGGAACGCGTCGGCCAGCACGCAGGCGACCATCGCTTCGCCGACCGGGACCGCTCGGATGCCCACGCACGGGTCATGGCGCCCCTTTGTGACGATCTCCGTATCCTCGATGGCGCGGGTGACTGTGCGGCGCGGCGCAAGGATCGAAGACGTCGGCTTGACGGCGAACCGGGCGACGATCGGCTGTCCGGTCGAGATTCCGCCGAGAATGCCGCCGGCGTGGTTGGACAAAAACCGCGGCTGGCCGTCATTGCCCCGGCGCATTTCGTCGGCGTTCTGTTCACCGGAGAGTTCGGCCGCGGCGAACCCATCGCCGATCTCAACTCCCTTGACGGCGTTGATGCCCATGAGCGCCGCCGCGAGCTCCGCGTCGAGCTTGCCGTAGACAGGCGCGCCCCAGCCTGCCGGGATGCCCTCGGCGATGATCTCGATGACGGCGCCGATCGAGGAGCCGGCCTTGCGGATGTCGTCGAGATAGTCGGCGAAGCGCTCGGCGGCGGCGGCGTCGGGTGTAAAGAACGGATTCCTGCCTACCTCGTCCCAGTCCCAATGAGTCCGGTCGATCTTCAGTTTTCCCATCTGCACCAGCGCGCCGCGAATGCGGACGCCAGGCGTCACCTTGCGGCCGATCGCCCCGGCTGCGACTCGCGCCGCCGTCTCGCGCGCGGACGAGCGCCCGCCGCCGCGATAGTCGCGAATGCCGTACTTTGCGTCATAGGCGTAGTCGGCGTGGCCGGGACGGTACTTGTCCTTGATCTCGCCATAGTCCTTCGACCGCTGATCGACGTTGTCGATGAAGATTCCGATCGGCGTTCCGGTCGTGACCTGTCGGCCGGTCGCTCCATCCATCATCACGCCGGAGAGGATGCGCGCCTCGTCCGGCTCCCGGCGCTGCGTGGTAAAGCGCGAGCCGCCGGGCCGACGCCGGTCGAGCTCGGCTTGGATGTCGGCCACATCCAGCGGAATCCGCGGCGGGCAGCCATCGACGACGCACCCGATCCCAGCGCCATGACTTTCGCCGAAAGTGGTGACGCGGAAGAGGCGCCCGAAACTGTTATGGGACATGACGGACCTTAAGCGTACATACGGGAGAGCCGTCGCCTACGTCAAACCAAATGGCCAGCGCCGGATTCGCGCCCAAATCCCGCCATGCAATATTCATTGCCAATTCATCTTGACGGGTGCATGCCCTCGCCCCGCCAAAGCCAAGAGTCGAACGACTCGCATGGAGACTGTACAATGTTGAAGACATTCGCCGCGATCGGGATCTCCGCCGCGATCGCGCTCGCGCCTCTCGCCGCCCTCGCCCAGACCGACACGACGGCTCCGGCCGCCCCCGGCGCCGCCGCCCCCGCCGCTTCTGACGCGATGGCGCCTGCCAAGGACACGATGAAGAAGGCCAAGAAGACCAAGAAGCACACGGCGAAGAAAATGAAGAAGCCGATGGCTCCCGACGCGACTGCCGCTCCGGCAGCGCCCGCCGCCCCCGCGCAGTAATTCATCGAGCCACAATCGTTGCCGAAATGAGCCGCTCCATCCGACGGATGGGGCGGTTTCAATATGCCCCGTCGATCTACCGCTTTCGCCGCGCCGGGTGCCATGTCAAACTCGCCAGCGTTCCGGGAGGCGCAATGGCGGCCGCAGAGTTCTGGTACGAGTTCGCGAGCACCTATTCCTATCCGGCGGCGCTGAGGGTCGGCCCGCTCGCCGAGGCGCGCGGGGTCAGCCTCGTTTGGCGTCCGTTCCTGCTTGGACCGATCTTCGCCGCCCAGGGCTGGCGCGATTCGCCCTTCAATATCTACCCCGCCAAGGGCCGCTACATGTGGCGCGACCTCGAGCGGACCTGCGGGGCCATGGGCATCCCATTCAAGCGGCCCACGCCCTTTCCGCAACCGAGCTTGCTCGCGGCGCGGGTCGCATTGGCGCTTCAAGGCGAGGATCGCGCGGCCTTCTCGCGCGAGGTCTATAAGGCTGAATTCGGCGGCGGCTTGCCGATCTCCGATCGGACGACGCTCGCGGCCCTACTCGCCGCCTGCGGCGTCGATCCAAAGGCCGCGCTCGAGCGCGCCGAAAGCGACGCCAACAAGGCGGCTCTCAAGGCCGAGTGCGCCCGGGCGGCGGAGATCGGGGTCGTCGGCGCGCCCTCTCTCGTCACCGATGACGGCGAGGTGTTCTGGGGCAACGATCGGCTCGCGCAAGGGCTCGACTGGGCCGCGGGGCGGCGCTAGGTCGGCCCCTTCACACTATTGCAATCTGCGCTCGTTCAATTGATAGAGGCGCGGCGGCCATGGCGCCTGTCGGGGCCGCCTATCGCGGCGCTCTCGTCGCGCCAGCGATGAGCGCCAGGCCGGAGAACAGGAGGGCGACCATCACCGCCTGGCTGAAGCTCCGGTCGCTGAATCGCTGATAGACGCGCGCGCCGATGACCGAGGGAATTAGCATCGCCGGAGCGACGATAAGAAACTGGCTGAGATCGACGTGCTTGAGCGTCCCAGAGCCAAAATAGAGCCCGATCGTTACGAGATGCATTGAGATGTTGTAGGCCTGCAATGTCGCGCGCCTCAAATCGCGCTGCCAGCCGCGAAGCTGAGTCCAGACCGCAGGCATGAATCCCGCCATCCCGCCGAAACCGCCAAGCACTCCGCCGATGAGCCCGAACACGGCGTCCAGCGGCCGTCCGCCTCGTGTCACCACACCTGGATCGCGCACGACGAGCGCGAACAGGCAATAGCCGGTCAGGAGCACGCCGACCACGAGCCGGAAGCCGCGCGGATCGGCGTTGTGGAGAAAAAAGACGCCAAGCGGCACGCCGAGACAGCCGCCGACGACAAGCGGCAGGATCCTCCCCCATTCGAACCCGCCGCGAAACGAGGCAAGCGAGGCAATCTGCCCCAATAGCGCGCCGAACACCGCGAGTGGGGCTGCGGTCTGCGGCGGCAGGGCCCATGCCCAGAACGAAAGCGCTACGATCGAGAAGGCGAAGCCCGTCAGCCCCTGGGCGAAACCAGCCGCCGCGGCCCCCGCCGCGATGACGAGGGCCGAAGCTGCAGCGTCGGACATCGCCGCGGCCGGCGCTTTTAAGAGGCCGCGCGCTTTTCGAGCGCCTGCGCGCGAATGGCGGAGAGCGTTGTCGCGGGCGTGATTGCGTCGGGATCGACCTTGACGTGCAGGATCGACGGCAGGCCGGAGGCCAACGCCCGCTCGTAAGCGGGCAGGAACTGAGCGGTCTCCTCGATCGTTTCGCCGTGGCCGCCGAACGCGCGAGCGTATAGCGCGAAGTCCGGATTGCGGAGCGCCGTGGCGATCACCCGCCCGGGAAACATCCGCTCCTGATGCATGCGGATCGTGCCGTACATGCCGTTGTCGATCACCACGACGACGACGGGGAGGCCATGTTGAACGGCGGTGGCGAATTCCTGCCCGTTCATGAGAAAGTCGCCATCGCCGGCGAAGCAGACGACCGTCCGCTTCGGGAACACGCGCTTAGCGCCGATCGCGGCCGGCAAGCCGAATCCCATCGATCCCGAGGTCGGGCCCAATTGCTGCTCGACCCGGCGGAAGCGCAGGAAGCGGCCGACCCATATCGAAAAGTTCCCGGCGCCGTTGGTGAAGATGCCGTCGGGCGAGCGGCGCCTAATCGCGAACATGATCTCGCTCAATTGCACCCGGCCCGGATTGGGCGGCGCCTGCTCGCTCCACGCCAGATAGTCGGCCCGCGCCGCCCGGGTTTCGACCGACCAGCGGATCGTCGCCGGTGGCTCGACGCCTTCAAGCGCCGCGCAAAATTCGGGCGATGTCGCGACGATGCCGAGCGCGGGATGGTAGTTGCGGCCGATCTCGTTGGCGTCGGCATGGACGTGGACGAGCCGCTGCCGCGGCGCGGGAATGCTGAACAGGGTATACCCTTGCGCCGCGGCCTCCGACATCCGGCTGCCGACGAGCAGCACAAGATCCGCCGCTTCGACGCGCGCCTTCAGCTTGGGATTGACGGAGTAGCCGATCTCACCGGCGAAGTTGTCGTGCTCGCCGTCGAAGGCGCTAGCTCGCCGAAAGGAGCCCACGACAGGCAGGTCGAAGCGCTCGGCGAACCGGGCGAAGGCGGCGCTCGCCCGCTTGGTCCATCCGCCCCCGCCGAGGATGGCGATCGGGTGATTTGACGCCCAAAGCATCTTCTGCAACTCGGCCATTTGCGTCAGCCCCGGCCAGATCGGGACCGACTCGGCGCGGGGCGCATCCGCCACGGCGGCCATTTCCGTCAGCATGTCTTCGGGCAGCGCGATCACAACCGGGCCCGGCCGGCCTTGCATCGCCTTGTGGAACGCGCGCTGGATGATCTCGGGAATTTGCGCGGCCGACTCGATCTGGGTCGCCAGTTTGGCGGTCGAGGCGAACAGCGCGCGATAGTCCATCTCCTGGAACGCGCCGCGCCCGATCATCGTCCGCTCGACCTGGCCGATGAAGAGGATCATCGGCGCCGAATCGTGCTCGGCGATATGCACGCCATGCGCCGCATTGGTCGCGCCGGGGCCGCGAGTGACGAAGCAGATCCCCGGCCGTCCAGTGAGGCGGCCTTCGGTCAGCGCCATCATCGCCGCGCCCGCTTCCTGCCGGCAGACGGTCACTTCGATCGGAGAGTCGTTCATCGCGTCGAGGGCGGCGAGGAAGGATTCGCCCGGAACGCAGTAGACGCGCTCGACCCCCTGCGCGACGAGCTGGTCGATGAGAATTTGTCCGCCCGTTCGTAAAGCCTCGACCAACCGACGCTCCTCGCTCCGCCGCGTTTGTGGGACATGTTTGGCAGGTCGGGCGCCGCTTTTCAATTGGAGGCCGGTTCGCCGGCGGCGACCGGCGTCGCCTTGCGCATCAGCCGAGTTCCGGCCATTCTTGCGGCATGTCCGCCCCTGCAGAACGCCCCGCCGAGACGAGCGCGCTGGCGACGCTGAACGCTCGCGCCCGCGAAATCTTCCGCAGCATCGTCGACTCCTATCTGTCGACCGGCGAACCCGTCGGCTCCCGGCATCTGTCGCGCATGCTGCCGATTTCGCTCTCTCCGGCTTCCGTTCGCAATGTGATGCAGGATCTCGAGGAGCTCGGGCTCATCTATGCCCCGCACGCCAGCGCCGGGCGCCTGCCGACCCAGCAGGGCCTGAGGCTGTTCGTCGACGCGCTGCTCGAATTCGGGGACCTGGGCCGCGAGGAGCGGGCGCGCATCGACAGCCAGGTGCGCGCCGCGGCGGAGGGGGGCGGGTTCGAAGGCGCGCTCGCCGAGACAACGAGCCTGTTGTCGGAATTGACCCGCGGCGCCGGCGTGGTTCTGACCACCAAGACCGACGCGCGGCTCAAACATGTCGAATTCGTGCGCCTCGAGTCCGGCCGGGCGCTGGCGATCCTGGTCGCCGAGGACGGCTCCATCGAGAACCGCGTGGTCGCGACGCCGGCGGGCATGCCGTCTTCGACCTTCGTCGAGGCCAGCAACTTTCTCAGCGCCCGCATCCGCGGCCGCACGCTCGCCGAAGTAACGGCGGAAATCGAGGCGGCGCGCCGCGACGCCCGAAAGGAGCTCGACGACATCGCCGCCCGCCTGGTCGAAGCCGGGCTCGCCTCATGGTCCGGCGCCGGCGGGTCGCGCGACCAGCTCATCGTCCGGGGGCAGGCCAACCTGCTCGGTGGCGTGCACGCCTCGGAGGACCTCGAGCGCATCCGCACCCTGTTCGCCGATCTCGAAACCAAGACCGACGTGATCGAGCTTCTCCATCGGGCCGAGACCGGCGAGGGCGTCAAGATTTTCATCGGCTCGGAGAACAAGCTCTTCTCGCTCTCCGGATCGTCGATGATCGCCGCGCCGCTCAGGGGGAGCGACCATCGCATCGCCGGCGTGCTCGGCGTCATCGGGCCGACCCGGCTCAATTACGGCCGCATCGTGCCGATGGTCGAATATGCGGCCCAGGTGCTCGGCGAGCTCAAACGCCCGCTCTAGCCGGGCGGTTGAGGTATCGCGGCGGGAGAAACGCAATGTCGAACGCGTCAGATGTCCGGCCCTCACAGCATAGCCTCGGCGAAGCGATCGAGCGGCTGCGGGGAAAATGGGCGGCGATCACCGCCTTCGGCGTGCTGCTGGTCGTCCTCGGCTTTGCGGCGATGGTCTTCGCCCTGACTTCCACAATCGTGACCGTGGCTCTGAACGGCGTCCTGTTCCTCATCGCCGGCGGGGCCGAAATCGGCATCGGCATGCATTCGCGCGGCTGGGGCCGGTTCTTTCTCTGGGTGATCGGCGGCCTTCTCTATATCGCCGCCGGGGTCCTGTGTATTATCAACCCTATTCTCGCCTCGGTCGCGCTGACGCTGCTGCTTGGCGCCGGCCTCATCGCCGCGGGCGTGGTTCGGGCCTATCTCGCGACCCGGCTTCCGCCCGACCAGCCGCGCGCCCTGCTCTTTCTCGCCGCCGCGGTGACAATCGTCCTCGGTTTGATCATTGTCAGTCACTGGCCGCTCGACAGCGTGTATGTCCTGGGCACCCTGCTTGGCGTCGACCTCCTGTTTCATGGAGTTGGATGGGTGAGCTTCGGCATGGGGTTGCATTCGCGCGCCTGACGCGCTCGGGCTGAGGCTCGATGGTTTCGGGGAGCTGACAATGACGAAGTGGGTCTATTCCTTCAGCGCCGAGCGCGCCGAAGGCCGCGGCGAGATGAAGAACCTGCTCGGCGGCAAAGGCGCGAACCTCCACGAGATGGCCTCGCTCGGTCTCCCCGTGCCTCCGGGCTTCACCATCACCACCGAGGTCTGCACCTTTTTCTACGCCAACGGAAAGACTTACTCCCCTGACCTCAAGGCGCAGGTCGACGCGGCGGTGGCCGAGGTCGGGCGCCAGACGGGACGCGCCTTCGGCGACGCCGCCAATCCCCTTCTGCTTTCGGTCAGGTCGGGCGCGCGCGCATCGATGCCCGGCATGATGGATACCGTCCTCAACCTCGGGCTCAACGACGACGCCGTCGAGACGCTGGCCAAAACCTCGGGCGACGCCCGTTTCGCCTATGATTCCTATCGCCGCTTCATCCAGATGTACGCCAATGTCGTGCTCGACGTCGACGTCCATAATTTCGAGGACATCCTCGAACAATACAAGGACGGCAAGGGTTACTCCCTCGACACCGACCTCGACGCCGCGGATTGGCGCGCCGTCATCGCCGACTACAAGACGAAGGTCGTCGAAGCCACCGGCAAGCCGTTCCCTCAAGCCCCGGCCGACCAACTGTGGGGCGCGATCGGCGCGGTGTTCTCATCGTGGATGAACCAGCGGGCGATCACTTATCGCCGCCTCAACGGCATTCCGGCCGAATGGGGCACCGCGGTCAATGTTCAGGCGATGGTGTTCGGCAACATGGGCGAGACGTCGGCGACCGGCGTCGCATTCACCCGCAACCCCTCGACAGGCGACAACGCGCTCTACGGCGAGTTCCTTGTCAACGCCCAGGGCGAGGACGTGGTGGCCGGGATTCGCACGCCCCAAAACATCACCGAAGCCGCGCGCAAGGCGGCGGGCTCCGACAAGCCCTCGCTCGAGGCGCTGATGCCGGCCGTGTTCAAGCAGTTCGCCGACACGACCAAGCTCCTGGAAAAACACTACAAGGACATGCAGGACCTCGAGTTCACGGTCGAGCGCGGCAAATTGTGGATGCTTCAGACCCGCAACGGCAAGCGCACCGCGAGGGCCGCGCTCAGGGTGGCGGTCGAGATGGCGAACGAGGGCCTGATCTCGCGCGAGGACGCGGTCACACGGGTCGAGCCGGCCACGCTCGATCAGCTTCTGCATCCGACCCTCGACCCCAAGGCGAAGCCCAAGCCGATCGCGACCGGCCTGCCCGCCTCGCCCGGCGCCGCGAGCGGGGAGATCGTCTTCTCCGCCGACGAGGCGCAGGCTTTGCGCCAAGCGGGCCGGAAGTCGATCCTGGTCCGGGTCGAGACGTCGCCTGAGGATATTCACGGCATGCACGCCGCCGAAGGGATCGTCACGACCCGCGGCGGCATGACCTCGCACGCCGCAGTGGTCGCGCGCGGCATGGGCAAGGCCTGCGTTTGCGGCGTCAGCGCGATCCACGTCGATTATGCCGCCCAGACGATGACCGCCGGCGGGGTGACGCTGAAGAAGGGCGACGTCCTCACCATCGACGGCGGCGCCGGAGAGGTCATGGCCGGCGCGGCGCCAATGGTGAAGCCGGAGATGTCTGGCGATTTCGCTACGCTGATGACCTGGGCCGATTCGGTCAGGCGCATGGGCGTGCGCGCCAACGCCGAGACCCCGGCCGACGCGCGGGTCGCGCGCTCGTTCGGGGCCGAAGGCATCGGCCTCTGCCGCACCGAGCACATGTTCTTCGAAGGCGAACGTATTGTTGCAGTGCGCGAGATGATCCTCGCCGACTCCGAACAGGGACGCCGGGCCGCGCTCGCCAAGCTCCTGCCGATGCAGCGCGAGGACTTCGCCGAGCTGTTCGAGATCATGACCGGGCTTCCGGTCACCATCCGGCTGCTCGATCCGCCGCTGCATGAATTCCTGCCCAACACCGATGAGGAGATTAACGAGGTCGCCAAGGTGATGAAGGTAAGCGCGGACAAATTGCGCGCCCGTTCGGCGGAGCTGCACGAAGCCAATCCGATGCTCGGCTTCCGCGGCGTGCGCCTGGCCATCCGCTATCCCGAGATCGCCGAAATGCAGGCGCGCGCGATCTTCGAGGGCGCGGTCCTAGCGGGGCGAAAGACCGGCGCGCCTGTAACGGCCGAGATCATGGTGCCGCTGGTCATGGGCCGGCCCGAACTCGATCTGGTCAAGCCGATCATCATCGCCATGGGCGAAACGGTCGCAAAGGAAACGGGCGTCAAGGTTCCCTATCACGTCGGCACGATGATCGAACTGCCGCGCGCTGCATTGCGCGCGGGCGAAATCGCCAAGAGCGCCGAGTTCTTCTCCTTCGGCACCAACGACCTGACCCAGACCACGCTCGGCGTGTCGCGCGACGACGCGGCCTCCTTCCTCGGAATCTACACCGTCAAAGGGCTGCTCAAGACCGATCCGTTCGTGACTCTCGACACCGAAGGCGTCGGCGAATTGATCAAAATCGCCTGCGAGCGAGGCAAGGCCAGCCGGCCCGACCTCAAGCTCGGCGTCTGCGGCGAACACGGCGGCGATCCGGCCTCGATCGCCTTCTGCGAACAGGCGCATCTCGACTACGTCTCCTGCTCCCCCTTCCGCATCCCCATCGCCAGGCTCGCCGCCGCGCAGGCGGCGCTGGGCAGGAAGGCGGCGAGCACGGCGTGAGGCGTGGCGGTCATTGTTCGGGGACGCTGGCCTTGCGTAGGCCGTCGAGAATGAGCTCGAGCGAGGTCAGATACGTCGGGTCGTCGCTCATCGCCGCCCAGGCTGCGCGGGCGCGGGAGATGGTGTAGGTCGGATTGAGCGCGAGGCCGGCCTTGACCGCGGAACGCGCCTGGTCAAGTCGATTGAGTTGTGCGAGGGCGGCAGCCAACGAAAAATACATTTGCGGATAGTTTCGGTTGGCCTCGATCGCCCGGCGATACCAGGCGACCGCCTGCTCATAACTGCCGAGGTGAAGCTTCGCAAAGCCCGCCATACCCATCCAAGCATAAGCCGCCATATCGCGCGGACTGAGGCGCAGGGCCTCACCGACATGCGCCTCGGTGTCTTCGGCGCGACCGACGTAAACCTTGCCAACTCCGATTATGGAATGGGCGGTGGCGAGATTTCGATCCAACTCCAACGCATGTTCACATTCGGCAATACCCTCTGCGGCGCGCTTGGTAAATATGTCGACAAGACCCAACCAGGCATGTGCGCGCGCATGGTCCGGGACCGAGGACAGGGCTTTGGTCAACTTCGCTTCGGCGGCAGCGAAGGCCGCCATCGGATCCGCTACAAAGGAAAGTGCGCCTGCGAGCAATTCCGTGCGCGCCGATGCAATGAGCGCGTCGACGTTGTCGGGATCGGCGGTGAGCGCGCGATCGAACAACCCGCGCGCTTCGCGCCAAAGTGTCAGGGGTCATACCCTTATTGAACCAAGCCAAACCCTGAAAATAGAGGTCCATCGCGTCGGGATTCGGGGCCTGTTCCGCGCGTCGCGCCTCGGCGGCGATGAGCTGGGCGTTCAGCGCGCCCGCGAGGCGCGCGACGATTTCGTCCTGCATGTCGAAGAGATCGGCGAGCGGCTTATCGAACCGCTCGGCCCAGAGATGATTGCCCGTCTCGGCGTCGATGAGCTGCACGTTGACGCGCATGCGGTTTCCGCCGCGCTGAACGCTGCCCTCAAGGACATAGCGGACGTTCAACTCGCGCCCGATTGTCTTCACCTCGACCGGCTTGCCTTTGTAAGTGAACGCCGTATTACGGGCGATCACGAAGGCGCCGCGAATGCGCGAAAGGTCGGTCGTGAGGCTCTCCGTGACGCCATCGACGAAATGCTCCTGCTCCGCCCCGCCCCCAAGATTTGCGAACGGCAAGAACGACCATCGAGAGGCGCGGCGGGGCGGATTTTTCGGGCGCTGGGGCGGGAGCGGGCTTCGGCTGCGCCGGCCTGCCGACTTCGAGGGAATAAACGCGGATCTGCTCTGCGATGTTCTTAAGCTGGGTCGGGCCGAGATCGGTCACGGCGAGATCCAGCCTGCCCTTCACCTGCCAGTAGGCTTGCTCGGAAAGACAGATCCCGCCGGGCTTGGCGATGCCCTCCAGCCGCGCGGCGATATTGACGCCATCGCCCATCAGATCGCCGTCGCTCTCCTCGACGACGTCGCCCAAATGGATGCCGACGCGGAATTCGATCCGCCGCTCCGCCGCCACGCCGGCGAAGCGCTCGACGGAGCCGTTCTGCACCTCGATCGCGCAGCGCACGGCATCCACCACGCTGCGAAATTCAGCGATGAACCCGTCGCCGGTGCGCTTGACCACGCGTCCACGGTGCGCAGCGACGGCGGGATCAATGAGATCGCTGCGCAATGCCCGCAGCCGCGCCAGCGTTCCCTCCTCGTCCGCTCCGGCCAACCTGCCATATCCGACGACATCGGCAACCAGGATCGCTGCGATCTTCCGCGTTTCCGCCATGGCCCGCCTCGGGATTTAGCAATGCTATCATGTAATGACGCAGCTGCCCAGCTCCATGTCGCCGCCGCCCTGTCGGACAAGGCGAAGAGCAAAGCAGATGTTTCGGAAAACGGAATAGAAAATTGCGTCAGAGCCTCATCTTCTTATGATAAGACGGCTGAAATATAGCGCAAATCCACTGCCAGTTGCCGCGCCGGGAAACGCCATACGGCATCCGTAACCGGAGCGGGCAAAAGGAGAAGACAGCGCGGAGAAGGACGGCAGCCCTCACCTGTCCGCGATGAGGACTTGAGTAAACCGTCGCCGCAACCACGTAATGGATGGAAGGCGCCCGTGAGGACCGTAACGCCATCCGGGAACGCCATGCGCGTGCTGCGGCCCATAACCCGGGTCGCAAGGGCGTCATTTTTCGAGGGTCGAACAATGGCTAAATTGACATTCATCGCCGTCATCCTTGCCGCGTCGATCGCGAGCGTCGCGGCCTATGGACAAGACAACGGCGGCGGTTACGTCGCCCCGGAGATCAGCAAGCCCACGCTGGGTCAACTTCTGGATCAGGACTATCTGACATCGACCGGCGAGACCGTCCCCCGGCCCGGCGCTTCGCAATCGGCGGGTCCGACGGCGCTCGACCGCGCCATCGAGCAGCAGAATAACAAGATCGACAACAGCATCTGCTCGGGTTGTTGAGGCTGGCTTCTCTTCGGTGGAGCGGCGTCCGCTGGCGGCTCAAAGTGCGCGACCCTGTCGCCGCTTGGCGAGAAATGGCCTTCAAGGCTTGAGCGTCAGCTCATCGGCTCCGGCCTGTTTGAGTTCGTCTTCCGACCCGGTCAGCGGATCGATCTGACGTCGTTCCATAGCGGCGTGAGGTCACCGTAGTGGCTCGAGAAGATGTGGCCGGATTCGCCGGTCGCGATCATGAACCGGGATTTCGCCGGGTCCGCCAGATCGTAAAGGCCGCGAAACCCGCCGGCGATGGTGCGGGCGAATGGCAGGCCGGGAGGAGCGCCGGAGCCGCCGCCGCGATCGAGGGTGTAGAAGCCCCCACTCGAGGGGAGGCTCAAGTCGGTCAGCCGGTCAAGGAGCGGGACGTGGGCGTAGACCTGGTGGCGCAATAGCGCCTGGTGCTCCGCGCCCCACTCCCACTGGCTCATGTCTGACCCGTCGCGCTTGACGAGAAGCGCCAGACCGTCGTCGAGCGCGCGGCCGAGCGCCTTGCGGCAGTCCGGATCGGGGGCGCCGGAAGCACCGCACCAGGAGGCATGGTCGCGCATGAGGGAAATCAGGGTGGTCGCGGCAAATGGACCTTTCTCTCCCATCGCGAGCCCGATCTTGTCCTCGATGAGAATCTTGTGCAGCGCGCTCAAGAAGGCGGTGTAGATCAGCGGCTCGGGCCGGTCCTTGGCCATCACGCCATCCCATTTCAAAAGCATCGTCTGGGCCTGTCTCGCCAAGTCGGTGGAGGGCGCGATCTCGGCGATGAAGGGCTGCATCTCCTTCACGTCCAGCGACAGGTGGTCGGCCTGCATTGCGGCCGAGGTTTCGAGGCTGTGCTTTGTGATCGTGTCGAAGAACTGCTGGATGCGGCGGGCGCGGAAAGTCTCTTCGTAGTCGATGCCGAAACTCGGCTGATGATCGGGCGGGAAATCGGCGTTGTTGGCGTTGAAGGCGAAGCCGATGGCCGGGTTGTAGAGCTGAGGCATTTGGTCGATCGGGATCATGCCGGTCCAGTCGAAGGCGCCCGACGCGCCGTCGACAGGCATCATCCCGTCGCCTGACTTGCGCAGCGGGACCAGGCCCGGGTTGAAGAAGCCGATGTTTCCGGCACGGTCCGCATAGACGAGATTTTGCGTCGGCGTCTGGTAGAGGCGGAGCGCGTCCAGAAACTCGCCCCAGTTTCGCGCTGCGTCGACACGTAGGAAGGCTTCGGCGGTCGTATCGCGATCGCCGAGCCCGGTGAATGCGAGTGCGACGACCTTGCCCGGCCCGGCGATGCTTGCGGCCTCTTCGCTGACATCGGACAGAACGGGACCGTGGCGGGTGGCGCGAACGGTGAGCTTCACGTCCGCCGCGCCTTTCACATGAATCATTTCTTCACGCACATCGAACGGCTGGGGTCCGTCGGGGGTCAGATATTTCGCCGGATCGCTCGGATCGACGGTCTCGACGAAGAGGTCCTCGACGTTCGAATTCGCGGTCGTCAGTCCCCAGGCGATCGAATCGTTCTGGCCGAGGACGAAGACCGGGGCGCCGGGAATGGTCGCGCCCTTGACCAACCCTTCGGGCGTGACGACGCGGGCCAGATACCAGAGAATCGGCGCATTGAGTTCAAGATGCGGGTCGTTGGCGAGGATCGGCTTTCCGGTCTCCGTCCGCGACCCGGCGATGACCCATTCATTCGACGCGCCGCGGCCGATTCCGGTCAGGGCGCCGAGCTCATCGTCGATGCTGTCACGGGCAGTGTGCTTCTCGCCGAGCGAAGGCAGCGTCGTGATCGGTTCGCTCGGTCTTGTGTTGGGAAACAGCCAGCTTGTCTTTTCGGCGTCGAGCTTTTCAAGGAGGCGGGCGCGCAAGAGCTTGAGTTTGAAGTTCTGCGATAGCTGATAGGCCTCGAGCTTTGCAATGACAAGGGAATCGGCGGGCTTCCAGGGCTCGGGGCTATCGCCGGCGAGTAGGAATTCAGGCGGGAGCGCGTTCTTATGGCTGTCGAGGAAGGCGTTGACGCCGTCCGCATAGAACTCGAGCCGCTTTCGCGCCCAAGGCGACAAAGCCGATATGCTGCTCTCGGCCTCGCGGTAGAGGCCGAGCGTGCGGATGAACTTGTCGACGCCGAGAAGATCGGCGCCCCGGATTTCGGCCATCCGTCCCTGACCGACCCGGCGCAGGATCTCCATCTGGAACATGCGCTCGCTCGCATGCGTGTAGCCGAGCGCGCGCGCCGCGTCGTCCATCGAGGCGGCGAAGATATGCGGAACGCCGAAGTGCTCGCGCCACACGCGCACTTCCGCCGAAAGGCCGGGCAGTTTTTCGACGCCGGAAGCAGCCGGCATGGCGCGATAGAAGAGGTACGCGCCCGCCAGCGTCGCGAAGATGACCAGCGCGAGGACTAAGCTCGCCGCCCGATTGACCCATCGCCACACCATTCTTCCTCCCGGCCCGATCGTCGGACGCGACCTGTCATTTCCGTAAACGTTGTAATCCCGGTTCCCTACCGCTGTCGCAAGCCTGGATCCCCGCTTTCGCGGGTATGACAACGTGCGGAAATTGCAAAGAAGGTGAAGCAGCCAATTAGAGCGCCAATTTCGCCATCACCGGCGCATGGTCGGAGGGACGCCGCCAACTTCGGGCGTCGCGATGAACGCGCATCGACTGGACGGCGTCGGCGAGCGCGCGGCTCACCCAGATGTGGTCGAGGCGGCGCCCTTTATTGACCTTAGACCAGTCGGGCGAGCGGTAGCTCCACCACGTGTAGAGCTTCTGATCGTCGGGCACGAATTTGCGCAAAGCGTCGACCCAGGGTCCGGCGGCCTGGGCCCGGTTCAATTTGTCGACCTCGATCGGCGTGTGGCTGACCACGCTCAAGAGCGCCTTGTGGCTCCAGACGTCGTGCTCGAGCGGCGCGATGTTGAGATCCCCGACCAGGATCGACCGCCCCGCCGCCGGTTTGTCATCCCTGCCCCAATCCGCCATCTCGTCGACGAAGGCGAGCTTGTGGGCGAACTTCGCGTTGATCTCGGGGTCAGGCTCGTCGCCGCCCGCGGGCACATAGAAATTGTGGAGCTCGAGCCCGTTTGCTTCTCCGTCGAGAACGACGTGGAGATGACGGGCGTCGCCCTTGGCGCAAAAGTCGCGCCTGGCCGAAGTCGCGAATGGGATGCGCGAGACCACGGCGACGCCGTGATAACCCTTCTGGCCGTTGATCGCGATATGCGGATAGCGAGCGTCACGGAACGCGGCGAACGGGAAATTGGCGTCCGGGCATTTCGTCTCCTGCAGGCAGAGGACATCCGGCTGGTGCTCGGCGAGGTAGCGGGTGACGAGGTCGATGCGCAGCCGGACCGAATTGATGTTCCATGTCGTGATGGAAAACGTCATGCGCGGCTCCAGGCGGCGGACAAAGCCAAATTCACGAGCCGCGGCGGGCGGCGCAAGGCGCCGTCGCCAGTTTCCCACAGCCGGCCCATCATCATTTCCGGCGGTTGCCGGGTTGGTTGGCCGGCAATTCGTCGATATGGAACAGCGCCGGGTCTGGCCTTGTCGTGAGATCGAGATTGGACAGGGTGACGACCGTCTGGAAGCCCTGGGCGTCGATCACCGTCCATTGCTTCAGCGCAAAGGTCGAGGCGTCGAACACGAGGGTCAGATGGGCCGTGCCGCCAAGCGCGGCCCGATCCTCGATTTCGATCGTCACCGCATTGCCTTCCTGAGCGACGCTCAAGACCCGGGTGTCGCGACCGATGTCGATGTGATCGGCGAGAAGGAACTTGAGCGGCGTCTGGGCGATGAAATATTCGTCCTGCGTGTCGAGTTTGCGGTCGATGACGGCGACACTGCGCCCGTCGGCGATGATCTCGAATCGCGCCGGCTGGGTGTATTCGAACCGCATCCGGCCGGGGCGCTCGACGCTGAGCTGCCCCTCGGAGCGCCGGCCGTCCGGCCCGATCTGAACGAAGTCGGCGGTCATCACGCGGGCCGCGTCGAGCCAGGCGTTGGCGCGCGCCACCGCTTCGGCGGCGGGAATCTGAGCCGCGGCGGACTTTGCCGCCTTGGCAGACTTTTCCGCAGCGGCGCCCGGCGAACGCAGCTCGAGCGGCGCCTGCTGGGCGAAGGCGGCGCCGGCCGCGATAAGGGTGGACGCCAGGCCGAGCGCGAGCGACGGAAAGCGGTTGGCCACGTCGTCAAATCCTTTCGAAACGTCGACTGGGGCGCCGAATCGGCGTTCGCCGGGATAATGGGAAATATCCTGTCCCGACGGAAGCGCGGGCTTATCCCAGTGACTGCGCTCTTTCTATGGCCGGCTCACGGCCGTTGCGCGGCTATCCGATTCCGGCGAGGGCCGCCTCGAGCGCGCCGCCGAAGCGCTCGACAATCACATCGATCTGTGACGGCTCGATAATGAACGGCGGGGCCAGGAGGACGTGGTCGCCCTCGACGCCGTCGACTGTGCCGCCCATCGGATAGACCACGAGGCCCTGCGCCATCGCCTCGCGCTTGACCCGGGCGTACACCTTCAGCGCCGGATCGAACGGCCGCTTGCTCGCCCGGTCGCCGACCAGTTCGAGCGCCCAGAAGAGCCCGCGGCCGCGAATGTCGCCGACGAACGGGTGCTGGGCGAAGCGCTCTTTGAGCCGCCTCTCGAGCTTCAAGCCCATCTCGACAACGTTGGCGAGAAGCCGATCCCGTTTGATGACGTCCTGAACCGCGAGCGCGGCCGCCGCGGCCATCGGATGGCCCATATAGGTGTGCCCATGCTGAAAAGCGCCCGAGCCGTTCGCGAACGCCTCGCAGATTCGCTTCGACAGCATGACCGCGCCGATCGGCTGGTAGCCGCCGCCGAGGCCTTTGGCGAGGGCCATCAGATCGGGCGCGACGCCCTCCTGCTCGCAAGCGTGCAGCGTGCCGGTCCGCCCCATCCCGCACATCACCTCGTCGAGAATGAGCAGAACGCCGTGGCGGTCGCAGATCGCCCGAATGCGCTTGAAATAATCGTCGACCGGCGGGACCGCGCCCAAGGTGGCGCCGACCACGGTCTCAGCGACGAAAGCGATGACGCGATCGGGGCCGATCTCGACAATTCTGTCCTCTAGCGCCTGAGCGGCCCTGGCCGCATAATCCGCGTCGCTCTCGTTTTCCCGTTGCAGCCGATAGGCGTAGCAAGGGTCGATGTGATGGGTCTTGATCAAGAGGGGCTCGAATTGGGCGCGCCGCCAGGCGTTGCCGCCGACCGCGAGCGCGCCCAGCGTATTGCCGTGATAGCTCTGGCGCCGCGCGATGATATGGCGGCGCTGGGGCTCGCCGATCTCGACAAAATACTGGCGCGCCATCTTGAGCGCCGCCTCGATCGCTTCCGACCCGCCGCTGACGAGATAAACGTGGCTTAAACCCGGCGGAGCGTCCTCGACTAGGCGGTCGGCGAGGCGTTCGGCGGCCTCGGTGGTGAAAAAGGCGGTGTGCGCGTAGGCGAGGGCGTCGAGCTGATGGCGCATGGCGGCGAGTACGTCCGGATGGCCATGGCCGAGGCATGAAACGGCCGCGCCGCCCGACGCGTCGAGGTAGCGGCGGCCCTCGGCGTCGACGATCTCGATCCCCGAACCGGAGACCGCGACCGGCATGAGGACATTTGCGGCGCGATGCAGTATATGCGTCATGGGGGTGTAGGATGATCGGTCGAAGCAGGTGCGGCTTCGGCCCAGTCTACGCGCCCGGGGCCAGCGGCGGAAAGGCGCAAAGCGGTGGCGGGGGCCGTTACGCGAGAACGGGCGTCGGTGGCGGTCGCGCCCAATGGCGGGCGTAAGACCAAGGCCGACCATCCCGCGCTGCCGCTGACCGCGGCCGAGCTTGCCCGCACGGCCGCCGAATGCCTCGACCGGGGCGCCTCGATGATCCACCTGCATGTGCGCGACGCGCATGGGCGCCACTGCCTCGATCCCGAGGCCTATCGCGCGGCGATCGCGCGCATCTGCCAGGAGGTCGGCGACCGGCTGGTGATTCAGATCACCAGTGAGTCGCTTGGCCTCTTTTCGCCCGAAGGGCAGAAGGCGGTGGTGCTTGAGGCCAATCCCGAGGCGGTCTCGCTGGCGCTGCGCGAACTCGCCCCTGAGAAAGCCGATGAGAAGGACTTCGGCCTGTTCCTCGGCAAGCTCAGGCAGATGCGCATTTGGCCGCAGATCATCCTCTACACCGCCGACGAGGCCGAGCGGCTGGGGGCGATGCGGAAGCAGGGGCTGGTCCCGTTCGATGACCTCGCCGTTCTCTATGTGCTCGGGCGCTTCGCGCTCACCCGCACCGCCATCCCGCGCGACCTGCTTCCGTTTGTCGCGCCGGACATGCCGCGGTTCCATCCATGGAGCGTCTGCGCCTTCGGCCGCCGCGAAGCCGCCTGCGTCACCGCCGCCGCGCTGCTCGGCGGTCACTGCCGGGTCGGGTTCGAGAACAACCTCATGCTCCCCAGCGGCGCTCGCGCCGCCTCCAACGCGGAATTGGTCGGCGCAGCGGTCAGCGCGCTCGAGGCGGTCGGACTTGCGACCCAGACCGCGGACGGGCTCAGAGAGGAGATCGCAGCGGTGATGGGGCGGTGAGGCGGGCGGGCCGGTCGGCTTCCAAGAGCCCAAGCCCAATCCAAATTTAGCCAAATCCGGCAAAATTTAGCCGAGCCAGGCCAAAGAAAATCAAAAGAAAAGGCTTGGATTTCCTTGGATTCCCTTGGCCGAATCGAGCTTTGTCAAAGACTTACGCCGACCCCCAAGGCATTTTTTTCTTTTGCGCCCTTTGCTTCGCCGCCGCCAAACGGGGCCTCGGGATGAAAGCCAGTGTAACATGGAATTCCGATAATTGGAAACTAATTGCTGAAAAACAGAAGGAGGCTGACTCGAATGCAGGCTCCTCTGTGGACGCGGATCGCGGACCCCGCTTGGTATAGAGTGCCTCGAGCCGGTGGCGGGGGCGGCCGGATAGCTCAGGCGCGCGAGAGCAAAACAAATAAGGGAGACGAACAATGCCCGAGACCGGGGCGGAGAGCCAGCGACGGACAATTCCGCGCGACAAGAACAACGACTACACTTACGAGAGCGCGGCGAGGCGGCGTCAATTCATCCGCGATGAAGTCGGCGTCGATCTGCCGCACGTCGCCAAGTATTCTTTCGATCCCTCGATCGTTCAGGGGAACATCGAGAATTTCATCGGCGTGGCGCAGGTGCCGATCGGCGTCGCGGGGCCGCTCCGGATCAACGGAGAACATGCGCAAGGCGATTTTCTGGTCCCGCTCGCGACCACCGAGGGAGCGCTGGTTGCGAGCTACAATCGCGGGATGCGGCTCTTGACCGAATGCGGCGGCGTGAAGACCGCGGTCATCGAACAATACATGCAACGCTCTCCCGTCTTCATATTCGAGGATGCGGCGAGCGCGCGAGAATTCGGCCGGTGGGTGGACGAGAATTTCGCTTCCATCAAGGAGAAAGCCGAAGCGACGACGCGGTTCGGCAAATTGGTCAAGATTCAGCAGTTTTCATTCGGGCCGCTCCGGCACCTGCGGTTCAACTATACGACCGGCGATGCGGCCGGGCAGAACATGGTCAGCAAGGCGACGCTCGCCGCATGCGATTGGATCGCGAACAGCTATCCCGGAGGCGCGCGATGGGTTCTGTCCGGGAACATGGATACCGACAAGAAGCATTCGCGGATCAACATGCTCCTCACCCGGGGCAGGCGCGTCGTCGCCGAAGCGGTGGTCAAGAAGGAGATTTTGAAGGATCTCATGGGCGTCGAACCGAAGGAATTGTTCGAGATGCGTCAGATCTCGGCGACCGGCGCTTTTCTGGCCGGCTCGGCGAACAACAGCGCCCATGCGCCGAACGGTCTCACTGCAATGTTCATCGCGACAGGCCAGGACGCAGCCGACATTTCCGAGTCTCAGGCCGCGGTGACCTATTCCCAATTGTTGGAGAATGGCGACTATTACTGGTCGGTCACTCTGACGTCGCTGATTGTCGGCACGCATGGCGGCGGCACCGGCCTCCCGACGCAGAGTGAATGTCTCGAAATGCTTGGCTGCCGCGGCCAAGGCAAGGCCGACAAGTTCGCAGAGATCTGCGCCGCGGTGGCGCTCGCCGGCGAGACGTCCCTGGCTGGCGCGGTGCTGCACGGGGACTGGGTGTCCAGTCACGACCGGCTCGGCCGTCACCACGGCTGACGGCGGAGGCCCTGGATAGGGTGACAACCCAATCAGGAACGCCCCAGATGGGCGGAGTCCTGCCCTCCGAATGGGTGCACGGGAACGGCAGGAGACGGACGTGAAGCAGACATTGCGGATCGCGGCCGTGGACGGAGGTCGCAGTTGGGGGAACGGTCGAAACAAGGGAAGTCTCGATCACAGGAAGCGATCCGAAGGTGCTGCATTCAACGGGCCTCATGCTATCCGGTCGTTCATATCAGCCGCATCTTCGGCGGCGCGGAGCTCCCGATGATCAGCCCCTCAGGAAAAGGCCGATCTCTTCGAAGAATTGATCGGACGCCGCCTCATGCTCTAGGAACAAATGGTTTCGACCGGGCAAGACGATGAAACGGGCGCCGGGGATGCCGGCAGCCAACTGGCGCCCCGCCTCGAATGGAACGATTTGGTCGTCCCGAACATGCATGACAAGCGTTTGCGCCTTCACTCTCGGCAGAAGATCAGTGATATCGAAATCGCCGACGACATCGAAATATCGGGCAGCGCATTCGGGAGAGGTCGTTTTCAGTTGCAATTCATTGAAATAATCCGCCTGCTCGTGCGTTCCTCCCGGAATGAATCGCCAGGTGAATATTTGCCGAAAGCTTGGATTGTCCGCGCCCCATCCGAGGCGCATCATAGTCGTCATCGCGTCGCGCATTTCTTTCTCGGCCGGAGCGCGCTTATTTCCGCCCAGCGCGAACGCGCCATAGAGAATAAGGTGCGACACACGTTCCGGGTGCCGCACGGCATAGGCAGCGGCGACTGCGCCGCCTTGGGATATTCCGAGGAGGGGGAAACGATCGACGCCGACCGTATCGACGACCGTCTCAAGGTCGGTCACCCAGGCATCAAGCGAGAGCCTGTCCACGTCCCAGTCGGACATGCCGTTGCCCCTCGCGTCGTAGCGAATGAGCGTATGTCCGCGCGACAGCCCGCGAAAGACATGGCGCCAAATCGGGCTTTCCCAATCGTATTCGAGATGGTTCATCCAGTTGCCGGACTTCACCAGGAACGGCCCGTCGCCGGAAATCGCGTAGGCGAGGCGCACCCCGTCGGGCGCTCGGCAATACTTGATCGTTTGCGCCGTCACTCCATGATCGGATTCAAGGGCGTCATCCGATTCGTTGATTGGATCGATCGCGAATACCTCGACCGGCTTGACAATGTTCTTCAGTTTCTGCGAGCCAAGATTTCGGAAATTGACAGCGAGTTTTCCATCGATCTGATCATGAACCAGCCGGGAAATTGAGATGCCGCCGGGCTCGCAGATGCTCTCAAGTCGCGCCGCGACGTTTACGCCTTCGCCTAAAATATCATCGCCGTCGATGAGCACGTCGCCGAGATGTATGCCGACGCGGTAGACGACCCGGTTCGCCTCAGGCGTGTCGACGTTCCGCTCAACCATCATTTTCTGGATCGCTACCGCGCATTCGACAGCTGCGACGACGGAAGGAAACTCAAGCAGCAATCCGTCGCCCATCGTCTTGACGATGCGCCCACCCCGGCCAGTCACGAGAGGCTGCGCCGCTTCACGATGCTCCCGCACCACCCGCGCCGTCCCGGCCTCGTCCTCGCCCATCAGGCGGGAATAGCCAACGACGTCGATCGCCATGATCGCGGCGAGTCTGCGGGTTTCGGTCACTGCGCTCCCCAATCGGGCCTACCTTAGCACAACGCGGCACAGGGCGGATGGCGGCTGCGGCTCGAGCGCGTGAACCAGGTCAATTGACCAGCCGACTGGCCGCTTTTTGGGGCATTTGTCTACCCGCCGCCTCGCCACCAGGCTAGCCGATCGCCCAAAGGTCCAGAGTTCGCCCGAAGCGGGCGTCGACCCACGGCCCAACAGAACGTCGCGACGGTCCGAGAGCGGACATGGCAGGAGATGAGCCGCTTCTGCGAGCTGACTTAGAAGGATAAAAGGTATGTGATTGTCGGAACCTTTGCCCGGCACTGTTCTAGTGGCCCGACGAGCCTCTGGAAATGATCGAGCAAAAAGTCGCTTTCGCCTTGCCAGAGCCTTGGAATGGCCGCCAGTTCAGGATCGAGCGTTTCGGAGCGCCGCGTCTTTGCGCCGGCGCGATCGATTTGACCGCGAGGCCGAGTTCGCGGCGATCTTCTCCGAGGCCGAGTGAGTACGGCGAGGCCGGGTCGCGAATTCTGATGCTGATTTCGACTAGCGCGTCATCCGCGCCGCAAGCCGGCAGGGGCGCCGTCACGACGCCGCCGGGGGAGGCGCCGCACGCGTTGCTGGCCGCCTTGGGAAACCGAAAACGGCGAGGCGCTTCGGACCCGACCTGGAGTTCAAAGAAGACTGGCCGGCCCGCGCTGAAAACCTAGGGGATGTCGATCGCGACGGCATTGAACTGCTCGCCCCTCTCGGCCGGCCGACGGAACCGGAGACGAGACTCCTTGCCGACGGTCCATCGTCCGAAGCCTTCCGGCGCCCCCCAAGCCGGTCCAGGCCATGGCGTCGCTCTCCGGGCCGCAACCCACCGACGCGAGCCGGTTTCACTCCTCCGGCAGTCCCAGCTTGCGCAGGCCTTCGAACACAGGCGGTAGATTGGGCGTGTGCGCGATCATCCATTTCACAGTGAGCTTGGGGTTGAGGCGGCGGGCTTCCGCCAAGGCGGTTTTCGCCTCGTCCATTTTGCCTTCGAGCGCATAGGCAGCAGCCAAATTTGAGTACGCGGGGAAAGCGCGATAACCAGAGTCGGCCGCGTTGTGGTATTCGTCGATGGCGGCCTCAAAATGCCCGAGGCCAAGTTCCGCATCGCCCAGCTGTACCCGGAACAAGCCGATCAGCGGATCGCGCGGGCTCAGCCGCATCGCTTGACGCGCGTCGGACTTTGCTTGTTCGAACTGGCCGAGAGCGGATTTCGCGTTGCTTCGCACTCCATACAGCGCCGCATAATTCGGATTGATCGCGAGACCGGCGTCAGCGGCGCGGAGAGACTGATTTGCGCGGCGCGAAAGGACAAGATAAGCGCTCTTCGGTCGATACGCCCGCATGTTTTCGGGCGCGAGCGCGATAGCCCGGTCAGCCTGACCGATCACTTTGGCATCGTAGTCGGTCTCCGGGTCGGCGAAGTAAAGATACTTACGCAGATAGCACTCTGCTTCGCCCGCCAACGCGTCGGCATCGTTCGGGTCGATCTTGAGCGCCTGTTCGAACAAGGTCAGCACCGCATCAATCTTGTCCTTTGTGCTGTTCGACAGCGCCTGCCACAACAAAGCCCATCCCCGCATTGTAAGATCAATCGCATCGGGATTTTTGGAGTGGACACCCTTTCCCGCTTCCGCCTTGACGAGTTCGCTCCCCAGGCTATTGGCCAATCGCCCCACAACCTGATCCTGCAATTTGAACAGGTCTGCCACCTCTTCCTCGAAGCGTTCGGCCCATAGATGAGCGCCCGACTCGGCGTCGATGAGCTGGGCATTGACGCGCACCCGGTTCTGATCGCGCTGCACCGAGCCTTCGAGCAGATAGCGCACGCCGAGTTCCTTGCCGATCTCGCGGACGTCGATAGCCTTGCCTTTGAAGGTGAACGCCGTGTTGCGTGCGATCACGAAGCTGTTGCGGATGCGCGAGAGGTCGGTGGTAAGGTTCTCGGTGATGCCATCGGCGAAATAGTCCTGGCCCGGATCGCTGGAGAGGTTCTTGAACGGCAGGACGACAATCGAGAGGCGCGGCGGCCCTGTTTTTTGCGACGCCGGGGCCGGCTGCGAGGGCTTTGCCTGGGCGGCTTGACCGACTTCGAGCGAATAGACCCGGATCGGGTCCGCGATGTTCTTGAGTTGGATTGGGCCGAGATCATTGACGGCGAGATCGAGCCGCGCCTTGACTTGGCGATAAGCATCTTCTGAGAGGCAGATCGCGCCGGGTTTCGCGATCCCCTCCAATCGCGCCGCGATGTTGACGCCGTCGCCCATCAGATCGCCGTCGCTCTCCTCGACCGCGTCGCCCAGATGAATGCCGATGCGGAACACGATGCGGCGGTCCTCGGGCACGCCGGCATTGCGTTCGACCATGGCGTTCTGAACTTCGATGGCGCAACGCACCGCATCGACGACGCTTCGGAACTCGACAATGCTGCCGTCGCCGGTGCGCTTGACGATACGTCCGTGGTGAACGGCAATAGTCGGGTCGATCAGATCGCTGCGCAGCGCCCGCAGCCGCGCTAGGATGCGATCCTCGTCCGCTCCCGCGAGTTGGCTGTAGCCGACCACATCGGCGACCAGGATCACAGCGATCTTGCGCGTCTCGCCCACGGCGAACCTCTCCGCCCAGAAGACTAGCATGAAAGACTTGAATGACCGCTGTTTGCGCATTTCTTCCTTACCGGAGCCGAATAGGAAGGTCGGCTTAGGGTCGAGTCCGGCTCTTTCCTGATTGGTTTTTGACCCTGGAACAAGACTGGGAGCCTCGTGCAGCGTCAACGATGCCCCAGACGCGCCGCGCCGATCGGCGTTTGGACCGATCGGCGCGGGCTTGCGGCTTTCTTCTTAAAACGCCGGCGCGCCGCCGCGCTGGCGTTTTCCTCTCAACTCAATGCGCAGCGGCCATTTGATGCGCCACGGCGTCATTGAACTTCTTGCCCATCCAACCGACGCCCAAACGGCAGGCGACATACACGGACAGGAACACCACGAGGAACTTGAGCAACATCGCAAGGCCGAAGGGGACCGTCGCGACGCCCGCGACGGGCGGGACCACGGCGAACGCAGCTCCAAGCCCGACGCCCATCAGCAGGATGAGCGCGAAGAAGAGGAACCCGTTGATTCCGCGCGCCTTGCCCGAATAGGACATTTCTCCTTCAAACATATCCGACGCGGTATGGGCCATCACGGCAAGGAAAGTGAAGCTGCAGACGAACATGAAGGTGATGGCGAAATCCGGCGCGAGCGCCACGAGCGGCACGATGCCCGCAGCGTTGTCCGGGATCAGGGACGCTGCGTGCGAGAAGCCCCTGTAGCCCAACGGCAGGTTGATGATCGACTGAAAGATGACGTTCGGGATGATGTAGGTCATCCAGATATGGCGCATCTTTGACGTCACCGCCGTCGCCCGGAACGCGCCCTGCGCCGCCAAACCTTCGATATCGCGGAAGATGTTCAGTCTCACGATGATCGCGTAGGGGACGACGAAGACGAGAGAAGCGAGCGTCGTCACGAGCGGCGACGGCATCCAGCCGGCGCCATAGACCAGCGCATAGGCGATGGCCGAGCCAATCGCAGCGAACGCCACGCCCAGAGGCGCGGTCTTGAGCAGCGGGTTCGCGATCGGCGCGATCGCGCCGGTCTTCTCGTCTTCTCTGACCTCAACCTTGCCCTTGGCGAATTCCGCTCGCGAAGCGAACAGGGTTCCGGCCGGCAGGAACGGGATGAACGCAAAGAAGACCGTGGCGATGAACCCGACCACCGTCCACTGGCCATATTCTTCGCCCATGACCCTGAAGGTCAGTAGCGCTCCACAGGCGATCAGTATGGCGACTACGATAAAATTCAAGGCGACTTGCACCCAGAACAGCTGGGTGACGCTCGACTTTCTTGTTGTCTCGGTCATGACCGTCACTCCTTTCTTTTTTGCCCTCCTCGGGCTTTTTCCGCGCCGCGCGGCTACGCTGCTTCGTCGCGTAAATGCCTTTCGCGCAGCACCGTCTTGTCGACCTTGCCGACCGAGGTCAGCGGCAGCTCCTTGACGATCATGACCCGATCGGGGATCGCGAACTTCGAGATGACTCCCTTGTCGACATAGGTTTTGACATGCGTGCGAATGGCCTCTTCCGCGGCTTCCGCGGAGCCGCCGGCGAATCCCGGCTCCACGATGACGAGCGCCATCGGACGCTCGCCCCATTTGGCGTCCTTGACGGCGATGACCGCCGCCTTCACGACGCCGCTCTTCTCCGAGATGATGTCCTCGACTTGGATCGAGGAAACCCACTCGCCGCCGCTCTTGATGATGTCCTTGATCCGGTCGACGATGTGGATGTAGCCGTCGGCGTCCCAGGTCGCGACGTCCCCGGTGTGCATGTAGCCGCCGGCCCAGAGCTGCTCCGACGCCGCGGGATCGTTGAGATAGCCCATGGTGAGCCATGGGGCGCGGGTGACGATTTCGCCGCGGGTTTTTCCGTCGTGCGGCACATCCGCCATATCGGCGTCGACGATGCGCAGATCGACGAATGGCGCCGGCAGTCCGGCGCACGTGCGCCGCTCGACCTGCGTCTCCCGATCTTCCGCCATTTGCTTCGAGGTCAGATGCACCCCGCTCAACATCGGCGCGGACTCGGATTGCCCGTAGCCGGTGAAGATGTCGATGCCGCGATCAAGCGCGGCTCTGGCCAGCGCCCGCGGCATCGCGGAACCTCCAATCACCATCTTCAGCTTGGAGAGATCGACGTCCTTGCTCCCCGGCGCAGACAGCAGCATCTGCAGGATCGTCGGGACGCAATGGGTGGACGTCACGCCCTCTCGCGCGATCAACCCCAACAGGACATCGGGCGAGTAGCGGCCCGGATAGACCTGCTTGTTGCCCATCATGGTGTAGAGGTACGGGCTTCCCCATGCGTGGACGTGGAACATCGGCGTCAACGGCATGTAGACGTCTTCCCGGTGAATCCGTCCCTGGCTCGGAGCCGCGCCATATTCCGTCACGATGGCGAGCGTGTGCAGCACCAACTGACGGTGGCTGAAGTAGACGCCTTTCGGGCGGCCGGTCGTGCCGGTGGTGTGAAACGTCGTCGCGCGGGTGTTTTCGTCGAAATCGGGAAACTGGAAGAACGGCGAATTCGCCTCCAGCATCTCCTCATATTCGCATTCGATCGGCAACCGGGTGGTCGGCTGCTCCTTGCGATCATGGAGCATCACGTAGTTGCGCACCGACGGCAGTTTGTCGGCCATCTTTTCCATGAGGGGCAGGAAGTCCGCGTTGACCAGAACGGTCGAGGGCGCCGCGTCGTTCATTGCGTACAGCAACGCCTCGGGCGGGAGGGAAAGATTGACCGTCTGCAGCACCGCGCCCATCATCGGCACGGCGAAATAGCATTCGAGATAGCGGTGGCTGTCCCAGTCGAGGACCGCGACAACGTCTCCCGGCTTGACGCCGATTTGCGTGAGGCCGCTCGCGAGCCGCCCGATCCGCTCGCGGAAGACCCGGTAACTGTGTCGCCTGAGATCCCGATAGACGATCTCCTGGTCCGGCGAATGGACCATCGGGTAGTGCAGGAGATGCTTTAGCAGAAGGGGGTACTGGTAAGCAGAGGGGCTGAATTCGATGAGATTGTCCGGCATGGCTCGCGTCCTCCGGTAAACTCATCGAATCATACGCTTCCCCGATCGGCTTGCTCTGATTTGGATCAAAAGCGCGCGAGTTTAAGGGCTTGGGGCCGCGCTGCGCGGCCGTCTTCGCGGCCCTTTGCGCCGACGCCCGCCCCCTTCACTCCCTGAGAAGCTCGTTGATGCCCGTTTTGGCGCGCGTCTGGGCGTCGACGGTTTTGACGATCACGGCGCAGTAGAGGGAGGGGCCGGCGGCGCCGTCGGGGAGCGACTTGCCGGGCAGGGAGCCGGAAACGACGACCGAATAGGGCGGCACGTAGCCGACGTGGACCTTGCCGGTCGTGCGATCGACGATCTTAGTCGAGGCGGAGATGAAGACGCCCATCGAAATGACCGAGCCCTCGCCGACGATCACGCCTTCGACCACCTCCGAGCGCGCGCCGATGAAGCAATTGTCCTCGATGATGGTCGGGTTGGCCTGCAACGGCTCGAGCACGCCGCCGATCCCGACGCCACCGGAAAGATGGACGTTCTTGCCGATCTGGGCGCACGAGCCGACGGTGACCCAGGTGTCGACCATCGTCTTCTCGTCGACATAGGCGCCGAGATTGACGAAGCTCGGCATCAAGACGACATCGCGCGCGACGAACGCGGAGCGGCGCACGATCGCGCCCGGAACGGCTCGGAAGCCAGCCTCCTTGAAGCGGTTCTCGCCCCAGCCCTCGAACTTGGAGGGAATTTTGTCCCACCATGTCGCGCCGCCCGGGCCGCCGTGAACGATCGCATTGTCGTTGAGGCGGAACGAGAGCAGCACCGCCTTCTTCAGCCACTGGTTGACCTTCCACGAATTGGGCCCGGTCGCGCCGGGGAGCTTCTCCGCCACCCGCGCCTTGCCACGGTCGAGCAGGTCGAGCGCCGCCTCGACCGCGTCGCGCACCTCGCCCTTGGTCGCGGCCGTGATCTTGGCCCGCTCCTCGAAGGCCTTTTCGATCAATGTCTGAAGGCGGGCGTCAGTCATCGGGGGTCCTGTGGTTGAAAGCGCGGGACGTTTCTGCGCCCGGGCGCGGCTTGTCAACGGCGGTGCAGGACCCGACGTATTGAACCCCAAACCTTTTCTATGGCATGGTCGATCGTGTGACGGCCTACGGCGACGAACGCTGGGGTCGTAGGGAGGAAGCAATGACCGACTCAAATAAAATCGTTTCGCAAGATCGCCGCAGGCTGATCCAGAGCGCCGCCTTCGGCGCCGGGGCGGCGGCGCTGTTCGGCGGGTTTGGCTTCAATCCGCTCGTCGCCTCGGCGATGGCCAAGGAGGCGGGCCGCTCGGAGAAGCCGCTCAAGGCCGCGTTCTCGAACGCCGGACTGCAGGCGACCTGGTGCGCCCAGGGCAAGCAGGCGGCCGAATATTGGGGCAAGCTGTTCAACGTCGACGTCACCTGGTTCGACGGCCAGCTCGACGCGGTCAAGCAGCGCGCCGCGATCGACGACATGGCGTCGCAGAAGTGGGATTTTGCAGCAATCCAGGCGTTCGGCATCGGCACCCTGACCGCGCCGGTCAACAAGATGATCGACGCCGGCATTCCGGTCATCGATATGGATACGCTGATCGCGCCGCTCGACACCATCAACGTCCATACCTTCCTCGCCCCCGACAACGAGTTCATGGGCGCTTCGGTGACCCAGGCGCTGGTCAACGCGATCAACGGCGAAGGCACGATCACCATGACCCAGGGGGCGCTCGGCCATACCGGAGCGCAAGGCCGCGCCAAGGGCTTCCACTCGGTCATCTCCAAGTTCCCGAAGATCCAGGTTCTCGACGAGGAGCCGGCCGACTGGGACGTCACCAAGGTCGCGCGCATCTGGGAAACGCTGCTCACCAAATATCCCAAGATCGACGCGGCGTTCTTCCACAATGACGATATGGCGCTCGCGGCCTATAAGGTGATGCAGGCCAAGGGCCGCACCGAGACCAAGATCGGCGGCGTCGACGCCATGCCCCCGGCGATCAAGGCGGTGCAGGGTGGCGAGATGTACGCCACGGTCCGCAACCCATCCTGCCGCATCCATGGCGGGGCGATCATCGCCGGCGTACAGGCGGTCGTGCAGGGCGCCAAGACCGGCACGGACATCCCCAAGAACATCGTCACCGACGGCCCGGTGGTCACCAAGGCCAACGCCGACGGCATGTTGTGGATGCAGGAGCAGTTCCTGATCTGAACCACCGCCGACGTCTCGCCATGGCGCTGCTCGAACTGACGGGGGTTTCGAAGTCGTTTGGCGGCGTCCAGGCGCTTCGGGGCGTCGACTTCACGCTGCTCGCCGGCCAGATCCACGGTCTGGCCGGCGAGAACGGCGCCGGCAAGAGCACGATGATGAAGATTATCGCCGGCGTCCATGGCGCTGACGCCGGCCGCATCCGCGTCGATGGTCGGGACGTGCATTTCCGCTCGTCGCGCGACGCGCTCGCGGCGGGCATCGGCATGGTCCATCAGGAGCTCAGCGTCGCGCCGGATTTGAGCGTCGCCGAGAATGTCTTTCTCGGCTCGCAACCGGTCAGCCGCTTTGGCGTCGTTGCATGGCGGCGAATGGCCGAAGCCGCCGCCGTGCAACTGAAAAACCTCGGGCTCGACATCGACCCGCGCGCGCGCCTCGGCGATTTTCCGATCGGCGTACAGCAGCTGGTCGAACTCTCGCGCGTCCTATTCTCTGGCGCTCGCATCATCATTCTCGACGAGCCGACCTCGGCATTGTCGCCGCCCGAGATCGAGCGCCTGTTCGCGGTTCTCGGCAAACTGCGCGAAGGCGGCCGAAGCATCATCTTCATCTCCCACTTCCTCGACGACATCCTGAAGATCTCGGACGGGATCACCATCTTTCGCAACGGCCGCAACGTCGCGACCACCGAGGTCACGCCCGCGATCGACAAGAGTTGGATCATCGAGCGCATGATCGGCGCCGGCCGCGAGGAGCTCGAGGAGAGTTACCTCGGCGAGATCACGCTCGTGAGCCGCCCCGAGGCCCCGGTCGCCCTTCGCGCCACGGCCTTGACGCTCGCGCCCTCCTATCGTGACGTGACGTTCGAGGCGCGGGCCGGCGAAATCTTGGGCGTCTACGGTTTCATGGGCTGCGGCCAGCTCGAACTCGCGCGCACGCTTTTCGGCCGGCTTCGCGCCGACAGCGGTTCGCTCGAAATCGACGGCGAAATGAAGGCGCTTTCCAGCACCGCCGCCGCCAAGTCGGCCGGCGTCGCTTATGTGGCGGAAAGCCGCCGTTCGATGCTGTTCGGCGACGAGCCGGTCTACAAGAACGTCTCGATCGCCGTGCTCGAGCGCCTGTCGCGCTGGCTGCTCAAGCCCGAGCGCGAGCGCGAAATCGCAGCCGAGCAGGTGAAAGCGCTCGACATCCGCCCGCCCCAGATCGAATGGCGCCTCGGCGCGCTCTCCGGCGGCAACCAGCAGAAGGTCGCGCTGGCGAAGTGGCTCACCCACAGCCCCCGCATTCTCCTCCTCGCCGAGCCGACCAGGGGCATGGACGTGGGGGCCAAGGAGGACGTGGTCAGGATCGTGCGCGGCTTACGCGACCAGGGCATCGCGATCGTCGTCTTCTCGACCGAGCCGGAGACCGTTCTTTCGCTTGCCGACCGGGTGCTGGTGATGCGCAAGGGCGAAATCGCGCACGAATTCGCCGGCGAGGCGATCAGCAAGGATCGCCTGCTGGCGGCCGCTTGACGATGGGATCCCGATGAACACGCCAAGCGCCGAAGCGCGTCCCGCCCGCGCCTTTCGCCTCGGGGATTTCCTGCGCGATCAACTGCGCAATATCGCGCCGTTCATCACACTTTTGTGCCTGGTCGTTTTTTTCAGCCTCGCCAGCCCGTCCTTCGCCTCGCTCGGCAACCTTGAAAACATCCTCCAGCAGGTTTCGGTCACGGCAATCATCGCCGTCGGCCTGACCTTCGTCATCCTGACCGCCGAGATCGATCTCAGCGTCGGCGCGGTCGCCAACGCGACAGCGATCGTGCTGACGTTCTTCACGGCTCAGCCGGACTACGTCAATATCGCCAACCTGCCGATGCCGGGCGCGATCGCGATCATCCTTGCGCTCGCGGCCTGCTGCGGGCTCGGCTTGATCACCGCCTTCGGCGTCACCCGCATCGGCATCCCGTCCTTCATCATGACGCTGGCGATGATGCAGATCGGCGCCGGCGTCTCGGCGGTGCTGGTGCGGGGGCAGATCGCCTATACCGTGCCGAGCCTCGTCCTGACGCTTGGCTCGAAATCGATCGGCGGCGTGCCCTGGATCATCATCGTCGCGGCGATATTCCTGCTCGTCGCCCATCTCGTGCTGACCTATACCCGCTTCGGCCGTTACGTCTACATGGTCGGCGGCAACCGCGAGGCGGCGGAATATTCGGGCGTCAACGTCCGCTTCATCGTCGGCGCGGTGATGGTGATCTCGGCCATGTGCTCGGGCGTCGCCGGCATGATCGGCGTCGCCTATTTTGGCAGCGCCCAGCAAAACGAATTCGACACCTTCCTGCTCGACGCGATCGCCGCGGTGGTGGTCGGCGGCACGAGCCTCTTCGGCGGCCGCGGCGGCATCGGCAATACGATCGTCGGTCTCTTCGTACTCGGCGTCCTCAACAATGGCCTCGACTATGTGAAGATCGACAGTTTCCTCAAGATTCTCATTCGCGGCCTCATCCTGCTCATCGCCCTTATCATCAACGTCTACGCCGAGCGGCTCCGCACCGCGCGAAGCGGCGAGCGGGCCGGCTGAGCGGCATGGCGACCTACGCGCCGGTCGACGGCTCGCGTCTTGCCGGCGCGCTCGGCGAGATTCCGGCCGTTCGCGAAAGGCTCGGCGGCGAGCCATCCGGCTGGCGGATCCGGGAGGTCGGCGACGGCAATCTCAACCTGGTGTTCATTGTCGAGGGAAAGAGCGACGGCGTCGTCGTCAAGCAGGCCCTGCCCTATGTGCGCCTCGTCGGCGAGTTGTGGCCGTTGCCGCTCGAACGCTCATGGTACGAATATCGGGCGCTGAGCGAAGAGGCCCGCCACGCGCCGCGCCTGACGCCCGAGGTGTTCTACTTCGACCGCGCCCAGGCGATGATCGTGATGGAATACCTCCATCCCCATGTCATCATGCGCAAGGGGCTCATTGCCGGGATCGAGTATCCCCGCTTCGCCGCCGATATCGCCGAGTTTCTTGCCGCGACCCTATTCAACACCTCCGTGCTGGCGGGAACGGCGGCGGAGCACAAGGCGCGGATCGCGCTGTTCGCGCCGAATACCGCGTTGTGCAAGATCACCGAGGATCTCGTCTTCACCGACCCTTATCGCGAGGCGCCGCTCAACCGCTGGACGCGTCCTTATCTCGACGCGCAGAAACACGCGTTCGAGCGCGACAGCGCGCTGAAGGTTGCGGCGCAGGCGCTCAAAATGAAGTTCATGACCAGCGGCGAGGCGCTGATCCACGGCGACCTGCACACTGGCTCGATCATGGTGACGGGCGAGGACACGCGCGTCATCGACCCCGAATTCGCGTTCATCGGGCCGATGGGGTTCGATGTCGGCGCCGTCATTGGCAATCTGTTCCTCGCCTATTTCGCCCAAGACGGGCACGAGGGCGCGGCGCATGCGCGCGACGCCTATCGCGAGTGGATTCTCGCCCAAGCGGAGAAAGTCTGGGCGGGCTTTCACGACCGCTTTCTCGCGCTATGGCGCGCGGCGCCGGCGGGCGACGCCTATCCGATGAGTCTCTTTGCATCGGACGACGACCGGGCGGCGATGGAGAAGGAGCGGGCGCGATTCATGCGCGCCCTCATCGAGGACACATTGGGCTTCGCAGGGGCGAAAATGATCCGCCGCATCCTCGGCCTCGCCCATGTCGAGGATCTGGAGTTCGATCGCAGACCCCGAGCGGCGGTCGCAGTGCGAGGCCAAGGCGCTGAGGCTCGCGCGCGAGTTGCTCGTGGGGGCCGAGGGTTTTTCGGGTCTCGCGGACGTTGCGAACGCGGCGCGGGCGGTTCGTGGCGCGTGAGCCAGAGCTGGTCCGGGCGCGCGCCGAATGGGAGCTGGCTGCCACGGCTCAATCCGAGCCCTCGAAATCCCTGACGATGCTTTTGTCCGTGTGGTGAATGTCGTCAGCGATGTGGGTGATTTTCGTCAACCCAGCCGGCCGGCGTTTGCGGAGCCGTTTCACGACCGACGAAGGCCGCGTCTTGCCAACGCTACTCTCGGCGGTGGCGGGCCGCAGCGTCCGCCTGCGTCAACCAGCGCGCAATGTCCCGCCATGCCGTCGCAAGCGTTCGCCGGCCCATGAACAGCGACAGATGCTGGCCCGGCTCGATGCGGATTTCGACGCTCGTCCGCGTACAGAGCGCCTTCGACCGCCGTCGCCTGCGGAAGAGCGACGATCTCGTCGTCGGCCGCCGCAAGGACGAAGATCGGCGCCTCGATGTCGTACAACCGGCTCTGGCGTCCGAGCGCGGGAAATATGCCGCGCGCCAGGCGGTTCTCGCGGAATATCCATTCCGCCGTCTGCAGGAAGTAGGCGCCGGGCAGGTCGACAGTTCTGGCGTTCCAGGCATCGAACTTCTCGGTCAGCGCCGGATCGTCGGCGCATTGCAGCGCTGCCTCCGCGGTGAAGCCCTGGAACAGATTGTCCGACCACAGCGCATAGGAGAGGGATCCGAGAACCCGGCCGCCGCTGAGCGCGAGCGCCTGGGCGATCGACGCCGTCGGGACCGAGATCAGGGTTTGGGTGATCCGCGATTGCGCCGCGCCAGTGTCGATCGGCGCGCCGGCGAGGACCAGCTTCGAAACCTTGCGCGGGAAGCGCGCCGCATAAGCTGCGGCCAGCCAGCCGCCCTGACACAGCCCGACGAGAGACGCGCGGCCGCCAAGGTCGTCGACGCCAACGTTCAGGTCGCTGAGGTAGGCGTCGACGCCGTAGTCGCGCATTTCTGCGGTGGCCGATTTCCAATAAGTCAAAGCCACGCATTCCAGCCCGCCCTCGACAATGACCTGCGCCAGAGAGTGGCGGTCGGCGAAGTCGGCGATCGAGGCCTCGTGGACGGCATAAGGCGCGACAATGAGGACCGGATTCGCCGTCGCCGGGGCTGGCGCATTCCGTTCGAGCAAGAACATCGTGGGCAGCTCGATCCGGATCCGGCCAAGCGTCGTCAAGTACGATAAGTCGATCGAGCTGGCGTCACGGCCTCGATAGAGCGCGGCGTCGCCCGGGACAGCCTCAGAGAGGCTTTCCAGTCCGCGGGAAATTGTGGACGACCACAGTTGGCGCCACAGTTCAAACGGGTCGGCCATGACGTTCGACCCCTTCGCTTATCGGCGGTTGCATTTTATCGGCACCGCTGCCGCGCGTCGATCTTCGCCGCCGGGCGGATTGTCGCAGTCCGCCGAGCGCGCGCATCGGTAAATATGACGGCAGGTCCACCCGCGAAGACTTACGCGCTTGTGATCGAGAGGACGCAACAATGCGAACGGGCATTTGGCTTGGCGTCTTGTTGGACCGCGCGCGTCGAGCCCGACGGCACGATCAACTTTCCGTACGTGGGCCGATCAAGGCACCGGGGCTCACCGAGGACGACCTGGCGCGGACCGTCGAAAGGCGGCTCATCGAGCTGAAAATCATTGTCGAGCCTTGAGTTAGGTCATTCGCGACGGCCCCGTAAAAGCTGAGAAAAATCTCGAATCCCAGTCGCGCGCTTCTATTTTACAGTGACCTCGCGCATTGAAATCCGAGCCGTGCATCCTATTTGTAGATGCAACCCAAACATTTGAGTAGAAGACCAAAGCGAACATGAATTGCTCACATCAGAACGATCGCCGCGGAGAGCGGTCGGCTCCGCCCCTTCTCGTGTGCGATCTCCGCGCACAGCTCGCGCCCTTGAACCGCTACGGCCCCTCGGGCTTGGGTGTCGCCGTCGCAGACGGCCTCCGCGCGATTGTTGGCGTGTCGCGTTCCGCGGTCACCGCCGTCCTCCCCTCCCAGCGAAACGAGCTGACCACCTAAGCGCTCGCGCCTATCTCACCAGAACGTTGCGGAACTGCCAGGGGTCGCTCTCGTCGATGTCCTCGGGGAAGAGGCCCGGGCGGCCTACGAGCGGCGTCCAGCCGGTATAGGCGCCGATGACCGGGCCAAGATACGGCAATTGAATCTCGAGGCAGCGGCGAAAGTCGAGCTCGTCGGCCTCGACGATGCCCGCGGTCGGATTTTCCAACGCCCACACCATTCCGGCGAGCACCGCGGACGTGACCTGCAGGCCGGTCGCGTTCTGGTAGGGTGCGAGCGCCCGCGTCTCCTCGACCGAGAGCTGCGAGCCGTACCAGTAGGCGTTGCGGGCGTGGCCGTAGAGGAGCACACCGAGCTCGTCGACGCCGTCGAGGATCTCGGTTTCGCCAAGGATGTGGTGGGCGGTCTGGCTCTCGCCGGCGCGGCCGAAGAGCTCGTGCAGCGACAGCACCGCGTCGTCGCACGGGTGATAGGCGTAGTGACAGGTCGGCCGGTAGACCGCCTCGCCCCGCTCGTTGCGCACGGTGTAATAGTCGGCAATCGAGATCGACTCGTTATGGGTCACGAGGAAGCCGAACTGCGCCCGCGCGGTCGGGGTCCATGAGCGCACGCGGGTGTTGGCGCCGGGCTGATTGATATAGATCGCCGCGCCGCAGCCGCTCTTGTGGAAGCCGGCGTTGGCGGGCGCCCATTTCTCGTGGGTGCCCCACCCGAGTTCGGCAGGCTGCATGCCTTCGGAGAGGAAGCCCTCGATAGACCAGGTGTTGACGAACACGTTGCGCGGCTTCGGCTGCCTCGCGCGCTGGGTATCGCGCTCGGCGATATGCACGCCCTTGACCCCAAGGCGCTGGGCGAGGCGGCTCCACTCATCCTTCGTCTTCGGCTCGGGCCGCTTGTCGCCGAGATCATGAGCGAGATTGACCAGCGCCTGCTTGACGAACCAGGAGACCATGCCGGGATTGGCGCCGCAGCACGAGACGGCGGTCGGTCCGCCCGGATTCCTGCGCCGCTCCTCCATGACCGTCTCGCGCAGCGCGTAGTTGGTGCGCGCCTCGTTGCCCATCGACTTGTCGAAATAGAAGCCCGGCCATGGCTCGACCACGGTGTCGATGTAGAGGGCGCCGAGTTCGCGGCAATGGCGCATGAGGTCGAGCGAAGAGGTGTCGACCGAGAGATTGACGCAGAAGCCCTGGCCTTCGCCCGCGGTCAGATATTTTTTGAGCGCGTCGCGATAGTTCTCGCGGGTCAGGCCAAGGTGGACGAAGCGGACCCCGCGCTCGTCGAGGAGCTTGCGGTCGGAATCGTTGGGGTCGATGACGACGAAGCGCTCCTGATCGAAGTCGAAGTGGCGCTCGATCAGCGGCAGCGTGCCTTTGCCGATCGATCCGAAGCCGATCATCACGATCGGGCCCGAGATCCGTCCGTGCTGGGGCCAGTGCGGCATGGCGTCCATTCTCCTTCAAGGATGCGCGACGCCGAGCGCCTTCGCGAAGCGCTTAAAGCCATGGTGTTTTCCGCGCGTCAATAGCGTGAGGAGCAGGGTTTCCGTCGCAAAACTGTCGTACAAAAGGACGGGGCGAGGCGCCCGGCGTCGATACCGAAATATCGACGACACCAAGGTGCAATAAATTCCTCTCGTTGCCCATGCAATTGTTGCAGAGGGGGCTGGGCGTCAGGGCGCCCGCCCTTGATGTCGTGAACGAGCATTGGCGAACATCGCTGTCGGATGGGAGGCAAACATCGTGACGAGAACTCAATCGTTGGTGATTACGATGCTTGCGCTGGGTTCTGCCGCGCTCGGCGGCATCGCATTGGCGGCGCAAGACAGATACACGCTTGAGGTGCCTGGCGGCCTCGCCTGGTCCGAGTTCAAGGGATACGAGGACTGGCAAGTCATCTCCATCAGCCACAACGGCGACAAGATGGCGCTGATTGTCGGGAATCCCACGATGATCGAGGCCTACAAGGCGGGCATTCCCGGCAACGGCAAGCCGTTTCCTGACGGCGCCAGGATAGCCAAGACCCATTGGGTGGCGAAGAAGCGTGAGGACCAGCCCGGTGATCCGGTCGTGGCGGGCGCGCTGCACGACGTCGACCTCATGGTGAAGGACAGCAGGCGGTTCGCCGACAGCGGCGGATGGGGATACGCAGAGTTCGAGTTTGATCCAACCTCAGAGACTTTCAGGCCCGGCAACGAGAACGATGATCCGCCGCAGGAGCACGACGCAAAGTGCGGGTTCGCCTGCCATACGATCGTGGCGGACAAGGATTACGTTTTCACCGCCTACCCGAAGCGGTAATCGCGCTGCGGCTTTAGGTCGAGCGACCTCGGCTCTACCGCGAAGCGGAGCTTTGTCTTCAGCAGGAGGACGACCGTGACGACGCTTGAAGATGCACGACCGGCAAGTTCCGACAAGGGCGCCATTCGTCCCTTTGGGGTGAGTTTTCCGGATTCGGAACTTGCCGAATTGAAGAGGCGTATAAACGCGACCCGCTGGCCAGAACGCGAGTTGGTTGCGGATCAATCCCAAGGCGTGCAGCTCGCGACGATGGAGGCGCTCGCGCGTTATTGGGGGGCCGAGTACGATTGGCGCAAATGCGAGGCGCGGCTCAATTCGTTGCCGAACTTCATCACTGAAATCGATGGGCTCGACATTCATTTCATTCATGTCCGCTCGAAACAAGAGAACGCCCTGCCGCTCATCGTCACGCATGGCTGGCCCGGCTCGATTGTCGAGCAATTGAAAATCATCGATCCGCTTGCGAATCCCACAGCGCATGGCGCAAGCGCCTCGGACGCCTTCGATCTCGTTATTCCGTCGATGCCGGGCTACGGATTTTCGGCCAAGCCAACTCAAACGGGTTGGGATCCGGTCAGGATTGCGCGCGCCTGGGATCTGTTGATGAAGCGTCTCGGTTACGACCGCTACGTAGCGCAAGGCGGTGATTGGGGCGCGGTCGTCGTCGATCAGATGGGCGTACAGGCGCCTCCCGGACTGATCGGTATTCACACGAACATGCCCGGCATCTTTCCGGCTGATATTGACGCGGCCGCCTTCTCCGGCGCGCCCGCGCCGGTGCGTCTCTCAGCCGACGAGAAGGTCGCTTACGAGCGTTTGCAGTTCGTCTATCAAAAGGGAATCGCCTACGGGTTCCAGATGGGGCTGCGACCGCAGACGTTGTATGGAATCGCGGATTCACCCATTGGCCTCGCGGCGTATTTCCTTGATCACGACGCACGCAGCTACGAGCTGATCTCGCGCGTCTTTCAAGGCGAAGCCGAGGGCCTCACGCGCGACGACATCCTCGACAACATCACGATCACCTGGCTGACGAACACGGCGCTTTCTGGCGCCCGTCTCTACTGGGAATATTTCGGCAAAGGGTATTTCAACGCCAAGGGCGTCTCGATCCCAGTTGCCGTGAGCGTGTTCCCAGACGAACTCTATCCGGCGCCGCGGAGCTGGACGGAGCGAGCCTATCCGAAACTGATTCACTTCAATAAGCTCCCGAAAGGCGGTCACTTCGCCGCCTGGGAACAACCTGAGATTTTCAGCGCGGAGCTTCGAACAGCGTTCAGGTCGCTTCGCTGACTGTGCTGGGAAGGGCTAGTTGCCCCGACGCGCGGGGATCCAGCCGTCGAGGCCGATGAGCCGGTCGAGCGACGCGGCGCCCGGGCCGAAGGTCATGATCGCAAGCGCCATCGTCGCCCACGGCAGGTGATAGTCCGGCCAGGCGTCCGGATAGGTGAGCTGGATGACCGCGGTCATGCAGAGAAGCCCGAGCGCCGCCCACCGGGTGAGAAGACCGAACGCGACCAGGATCGGCAGCACGATCTCGGCCGCGCTCGCCATGGTCGCGACCAGTTCGGGCATCGGAAACGGAATTTCCGCGCCGAAGATGTGGAGCTTGTACTCCTGCGCGAACAGGATCTTTGTGCCGAATGACAGCGTGAACCAGCCGTCCCAGCGCGTGAGCCCCGAAGCGAAAAACGGCCGCGCCAGCGTGAGCCGCAAGATGAGGAGCGGGAGCCATGCCGGGATCAAGCCGAAAGCGGCGCCGGTCAGCCGTGCGATCGGGTTCGAGGGGGCAAGGGCGGCGGTGGGCCAAGCGTCGGCGTTCATGACGAGGCTCCGGGCGTGATGGAGGCGACGGCGCCGGATTCGACCAATCCGAGCAGATGGGTTCCGAAGTCGAACGCGGGATCCTCCAGCGCCAGAGCGGCGTCGATCAGCGTCGCGCCGTCACGCAGCCGCAGGGCGAAATCGTAGCCGCGCGGCGGCAGGACGCGCACGCTGACGTCGGCGTCGGGGCGGGTGACGAGCGCATCCTCCGGGGTTCCGTTGATTGGCGCGGCGGGGCCGCCGCTCTGGGCCGACGCCCAGATCGAGGCGGCCGGCGTCGAAAAGCGCAAGATGCGCGCGGCGGGGTGAAACGCGATCCGCGTTCCGGGCAAAAGATCCGGGCTCAATGCGGCAAGATCGCCGACCGTCGCCGCGGCTGCGTCCGCGGCGTGGTAGGCCTGGACCCAGGCATTCTCGAGCCGCGCCACGTCCGCGAGGCAGGGGTCCGCCCCGGCATGAGCGGCGACGAACTCCGGGAAGTCCTCGCCGTAGGCGATCATGACCGGCGAGTTGGGCTTGTTCACGCGAACGAAGGCGCGCGCGATGCCGCGGAAAAGGTCCTCGCCCGCGATCCGGCGCGACGCCGGATAGCGCGCCTCGAGCGCCCCGATCAGCCCGACGGCGACGTTGTTGCGGTAGACCGAGAAGCGGCACGCGTCGGGCGCGCCGAGGCGTCCGCGGGTCATCGCCGGCGGGGCTGCCGAAGGCTCGCTAAGCGCCGCCGCGAAGGCGCTGATCGTCGTCTCAAACGGCATCGGCGCGCTCCGGGCTGTTCGTGTTTGCGGCGGCCATGGCGCGCTCGGCCCGGCGCGCCTCGACAAGAAGCGTGGGCCAGGCGGGCAGGTCGTTGTCCCACTCGATAAGGGTCGGCGCATTCCCGAGCCGCCGGATCGCCTCGGCGTAAAGCTCCCAGACCGAGTCGCGAACCGGCGAATTGTGGGCGTCGATCAAGAGCGGCAGGCCCGCGTCGTCGCACTCCTCGGCATAGCCCGCGAGATGGACTTCGCCGACCGTATCGAGCGGAAAGTCGGCGAGATAGCGGTAAGGGTCGTAGCCGTGGTTGGCGGCGCTGACGAAGACGTTGTTGACGTCAAGCAAAAGTCCGCAGCCGGTGCCGCGCGCGATCTCGCGCAAGAAATCGGTCTCGGCAAATGTGCTTTCGGCGAACACGAGGTAGGTCGAGGGGTTTTCGAGGAGAATTCTGCGCTGAAGCGTGGACTGCACCTCGTCGATATGGTTAGCGACCCGGGCGAGCGTCTCTTGCGTATAGGGCAGCGGCAAAAGATCGTTGAAGAACGCGCCTTCATGGGTCGACCAGGCCAGATGCTCGGAAACCAGCGCCGGCTCGAAGCGCCTCGCGACCGCCGCAAGCCTCTTGAGATGGGTCCTATCGAGCGGTCCCGGCGAGCCGATGGACAGGCCGACGCCATGCAGCGACAGCGGGTAGCGCTCGCGGATGGCGTCGAGGCGTCGATGTGGCGGGCCGCCCGCGCCCATGTAGTTTTCCGCATGGACCTCGAAAAACCCAAGCTCCGGGCGCGTTTCGACGATCGGCTCGAAATGCTCGGCCTTGAATCCGACGCCGACGCTCGGTGCGATAAGAGGCGTCGGATGGCGACGATCGGCGACGGACATTGCGCCTCTCTCCCGGCTTGGTTGATCGATCGAACCGCGTTGGCGTCTTCGCTGGCGCGCGGGAGCGTGTTACATCGGACGGCCCGCGTCATTCGCGCTTCGAGCCGAAATATTTTCCCGGACCTGTAACGGCAGACGAGACGAAACGAAGCCCGTATGAAAGCCCAGTCCAGCGATGGTCCCCCGGACGATCCGTGGTCTCGAACGATGAGAGCCTCGATCGCGGGCGACGAGGGCGCATACCGGCGGCTTCTGGAGGACATCGGTCGCTCGGTGCGGGCGATGGCGCGCGCGGCGTTCGCGCGCGCGAGAATGGGGGACGCGGATATCGAAGATGCGGTCCAAGAGACCCTGTTGGCGATCCATCTCAAGCGGCATACCTGGGACGCCGGGCAGCCGCTGGCGCCCTGGGCCTACGCCATAGCGCGGCACAAGATCGTCGACGCCATGCGCCGGCGGGGCAGGCAGCGCGTCGAGCCGCTCGAGGATTTCCAGGAGTTCCTGGCTGCCCCGGTGGGCGAGGACCCGCACGCGCTGAGCGATGCGCGCAGGCTCCTGGAGACGCTTGCCCCGCGCCAGCGCGAAATTGTGACTTCGATCTCCCTCGACGGCCAGTCGATCGCCGCGACTGCGGCGCGGCTTAAGATGTCCGAGGTCGCGGTCAGGGTGGCCCTCCACCGGGCGCTGAAGTCGCTGGGCGCGGCCTGGCGGAGGTCGGTCTCGTGAGGACGTCCGATTTCATCGCCGCGCTGGCCGCCGACGCCGTTCCCGAGCCGATCCGGCTCGGCCGGCGGGTCGGGGCGGCGCTCGCGATCGGGTTCATCGTGAGCGTGGCGATTTACGCGCTGTTGATGGGGCCGAGGCCGGATGTCGCCGAAGCCGTCCGGACCGTGCGGTTCAATCTCAAGTTCGTCGACGCCTTTGCCTTCGCGCTGCCGTCGCTGTTGCTGACGCTTCGTCTCGCTCGTCCCGACGCGAAGCCGAGGGCGCTGGCGCTCTGGCTTCTGGCGCCGTTCGTCCTGCTCGCCGCGGGCGTCGTCGTCGAACTCATCGTCGTGCCGTCCGACGAGTGGCTCAACCGGCTCGTCGGCCACAATTCGATGTTCTGCATGCGGATGATACCGCTCTTGGCCGCTCCTTTGCTCGCAGCGCTGATCGTGGCTCTTCGCGCGGGCGCGCCGCTTCATCCGGCGTTGACCGGCGCGGTCGCCGGCGCAGCTTCAGCGGGGATCGCTGCGTTGCTCTACGCTTCGCACTGTCCCGACGATTCGCCGCTGTTCGTCGCCACCTGGTACCCGCTCGCCACCCTCATCTGCATGGGCGTGGGGGCGCTGGCGGGAAGGCGGTTTCTGGCCTGGTAAGGCCGGATGGAACGGTCAGCGGGCCGCACCTACTTCTTGACCAGCGGGTCGAGGATCGCCCTCAACTGGTCCATGGAGAGTTCGCCGCCGTAGACCTTGCCGTCGATGACGAAGGTCGGGGTGCCGGTGAGCTTGATCTCGTCATTTGCGCGCTTGCCGACCGCCGCAACCGCATCGACCTTCGCCTGGTCCTTGAGGCACGCCATCGCCTGATCATGGGTGAGGCCGGTCGGGCGCATGGCGGCGATCAGCGGCTCGAGCGGCTTGTCGACGAACGCCCACTTCTCCTGCTGGGAAAACAGCAACTCGATGGCGGCGAAGGCCTTGTCGTCGCCGACGCAGCGCGCCAGCACGAAAGCCGCGACGTCGAGCGGATTGCGGGAGAATTCGCGGAAGATGTACCTGACCTTGCCGGTGTCGAGGTAGTCCTTCTTCAATTCGGGAAGGACCTCGCGGCTGAAGGTCGCGCAATGGGGGCAAGTGAGTGAGCCGTATTCGACTACCGGCACGCCCGCGGCGTCGCCGATCGATAATTCCGGCAACGTTCCGGGCTTGAGAACGGTGGCCATGTCGACCGTCCGATCAGGCTCGGGCGGCGACGCGGCCGCAAGGACGCCGTTAGCGGTGAGCGCCGCAGCGGAAAGGATGGCGGCGACGGCAAGCCGGCGAAAAGAGGCGAAAGCCAAGTCAAGCTCCTGGGCGGGGAAGTCGGGGGTGGCCGGACATTGCACTGGCCGGACATTGCACTTAAAGGCCTTCGGGCGGCAAGTCCGCCCTTCCACCGACCCGAATGCCGGCTTCAGAGACGCGACAGGCTCACAAGCACGTTATCGGCGCGGGCGGCGATCTTGGCGCGTGTGGGCTAGCATGTTAGTGCCTCGCGCCGACAAAGCGAGCATCGAGCAAGGAGCGGGCGATGGAATATCGGCAACTGGGCAATTCGGGCCTCAAGGTCTCCGCACTGGCGATGGGCACCATGACCTTCGGCGGCAAGGGAAATTCGGCCAAGGTCGGCAACCTGCAACTGAAGGACGTGCGCAAGCTGATCGACATCGTCGCCGATGCCGGCGTCAATCTCATCGATACGGCCGATGTCTACTCCGATGGCGCGTCAGAGGAGCTCATTGGCGAAGCGATGGGTCCGAAGCGCAAGCCTGGCATGCTGGTTGCGACCAAGGCGCGCTTTCCGATGGGCGACGGGCCGAACGATCGCGGCCTCTCCCGCTGGCACCTCATCCGCGAATGCGAGGCGAGCCTCAAGCGTCTGCGCACCGACGTTATCGACCTCTATCAAGTGCATCAGTGGGACGGCCTGACCCCGCTCGAGGAAACCATGGAGGCGCTCGACGGTCTCGTGCGCGCGGGCAAGGTGCGTTACGTCGGCTGCTCGAACTTTTCCGGCTGGCATGTGATGAAGGCGATGGAGGCCGCGCGCCGCGACGGCCGCATCCCGTTCGTGTCGGAGCAGATTCACTATACGCTGCAGGCGCGCGAGGCTGAATACGAACTTATTCCGATCGCCGTCGACCAGAAGCTTGGCGTACTCGTCTGGAGCCCGCTCGCCGGCGGGCTTTTGTCCGGCAAGCACCGCCGCAACAAGACCGCCGAGGGCTCTCGTTTCGTGGCCGGCTGGAAGGAGCCGCCGATCCGCGACGAGGATAGGCTATGGGCGATCGTCGATGAACTGGTCGCGATCGCCGAGGTGCGCACGGTCTCCGCTGCCCAGATCGCGCTGGCCTGGCTCATCGGCCGCCCGGCGGTTACGTCGCTTATCATCGGCGGGCGCACCGAGGCGCAGTTCCGCGACAACCTCGCCTCGGCCAATGTGAAGCTCACCGCTGACGAGCGCGCGCGGCTCGACCATGTCAGCCTCCCACCGCTCATCTATCCCTACTGGCATCAATCGTGGACAGCGAAGGACCGGTTCGGCCCCGCCGACCTCGCGTTGCACGCGCCCCATTTGGAAAAGTAGGGCGAAAACTCGATTGGCATGCGCGGAGAGTCCGCCTTTGGGCGGAGAGCGGTCGTTTTTTGAGGCTAGATAGAACAGCCAAGAGAACCATTCGGACATTGGAACGGAAGATTTGCGCAAGGAACAGACGCTAGCCGACGGCTTGCCTCTGCTCCCATCGTTCGCAAACCGGCGTTCTCACAAATGGACTCGCAGCGTTTCGGAGCGCATAGTGCGGCGCCGGGAGAATGACGTCTAAAATAAAGTTTGAGAGGAATGGCTCGCACCAATCCGACAAACAATATTATACCTGCGCACGATCTTTCGCGCCTGGACGCGCTATCGTTTACGAAGGAACATCAAATTCAGAACCGGCCTGTCCATGGTCATCATATATTCTTATCACCCCATTACGATGACGCTTGCTTTTCACTTGGGGACTTTCTGGCGTCGAGCTTCTCACCTTCGGGACTCTCCGCATCGCCAAATATCGGCATACTCCTCAACATTTTCACCAGAACAAATTATCTTGCGGCCGATCGAGGCCGCCGGTTGTCCTCTTGCAAACCTGGTTCAGAAGTCGAAACGATCTCTGACATTCGCAGGACCGAAGATCGCTTATTCGCCGCCAAAGTCAATGTGTCGGCCCGTCACTGTGGATTGGATGATGCGCCCTTGCGAGGTCGCGACCCTTTTGGCGCCTACGACCTAACTCAAGACACTGAAACATTAGGGCGCCCGATCTTGTCGTCGATTTTGAATTGCCGCAAAGACGACGCGCAAACAGACGCGATATTTTGCCCCATGGGAATAGGACGGCACGTTGATCATATCATTACTCGGGATGTCATACTAAACCATTATACTTCTCTCAACAACGCCTTTAGCATATGCTTTTATGAAGATTTATATTACGCGTCGTCCCACAACGCGCGGGTGGATGGCATTCTGGCCTTTTTCCAACGCATATACCCGAGACGTGCTGCTCGGCTGGCGAGCCCTGTAGCCGCAATTCGGCCTAAGTTGGACTTGATCCGGATATACGAAAGCCAATTCGAGACCCTTCCACTCACTCTAGACGAATTCAGTCCCAATATTGGGGCCCCTTCTCCCACCCACGAAGCCGTCTGGGTGTTGACAGATGAATGACTTTCCTAGGCCGAAAATATCCATAATTGTCCCCTTCTACAACGAAGAGCGCTTCCTTGGGAAATGTGCAGAGACCCTTCTCGCTCAAACGACGAGAGATATCGAAATTATCTTTGTCAATGACGGTTCAGACGATAACAGCTTGGACATTCTGCGGTCTTTGGTCGAAGACGATCCGCGCGTCACCATTTACTCCAATCCCAACATCGGCGTAAGCCTATCGAGAAAGTACGGGGTAGAGAGATCGCATGGCGATTACGTCATGTTCGTTGACGCCGATGATTACCTAACTCCTGAAACGTGCGGTATTTTATATAGCGAAATGAACTCAAGCCACGTCGACATAATTCACTATAACAGTAACGTCATTGATGATATCGAGGATCACGTTACCGACGCGGTGCGTAGTTCCTCGCGGCCATTTTACGGCGAGCTGACTGGAGAAGAAATAATTTACAACTGCTTTGGATCGCGTACTTATCATTATATGCTCTGGAGTAAGATCTTTCGCGCTTCAATTGTTCGCGCGGCGTTCGAACATCTGCCTTCTGTCTATTTGAATTACGGCGGCGACTATTTGGCTTACTTCCTCATATCGATGCGCGCACGAGCGTATAAGGGGCTCGATACTCCCGGACTATATAACTATAGGTTCAGTAACGCCAAGACAAATGGCCGGCATACGACGCTGCAAACGATCAAAGCAATGACTGTGTTGTCGTCTATTAACGACACTTTGGCCCGTGCGGTTGGCGATCGACCCAACAAAGAATTTTATCAAGAGCTCATCAGGGCGATGCGCGCGGGATCTCTCCGGGATGTGTTACACCGGTGGGGGTGGATGGAAGATCGCACCGACGCAGGGAAGGCTATCGATGTCGTCTGCGAGGCTTTTGGTTCGCTCGCTACAATCCAATCACTGGCAGAGGTGTATTATCATGGTCAAAAGCTGGTCGCCGTGGCGTCGCATACTTCCAGATTCGCGGAACGATACCCTCTCAAAAATAGCAGGATCGGTGTCTTCTACCCCCGGTTGCGATCCGGCGGAACCGAAGTTGTCACGGCCTTACTTATAACGCTATGGGTGAATACTGGCTATGACGTTGTGCTGTTTGCCGATGAAAGCGCGACGGCGGATGACTACGACATTCCAGAAAATGTCGATCGCGTGATTCTTCCATCGGTAAATGACACGGCTGTGGATACGGCAAGCAAGCGGATATTCGAGGTCGATAGACTTATCCGGGAGCTTGACGTCGGCGTCGTTGTTCACAGCGCTTCGTATACCGAGAGCTTCCTATTTGACGTGCTGACGGTGAAAAGCTGCGGAATACCTATCATCGGGATCAGCCACACATCATTTGCATGCTCGCTTGCGTGGCAGTCTCATGAAGTATTGGAGCGAAAAGATACCTTTTATATCTTGGATGACTTAGTCGTTCTTTCCCGTTCGGACAAGGCTCTGTGGGGTCTATTTGACGTTGTCTCGACATACCTGCCAAATCCCCCGCCGTTTGAGATAGAGAAGCTGCCTCGCTCGACGTTGAAGGATGAAATTATATTGTGGGTTGGCAGGGTATCAGCCGAGAAACGGGTATTTGACGCGTTGGAAATATTTTGCAGGGTTGCTCGGGTTATCCCGGAGGCGAAGTTATGGATAGTCGGGCGAGGGGATACCGATGGCGACCTGGACGCGGTCGCGCTTCGGGTTCGGGAACTTGGGATTGAGAATAAGGTGGTCGTCCACGGATATTTTAAAGATACGGCGGAGTTTTACGAAATGTCGGCCGTTTATTTGTCTACGTCTGCTTACGAGTTGTTTTCGATGACGCTGCTCGAGAGTAAAGCATACGGATTGCCTTGCGTGATGTATGACCTTCCCAATTTGGAGCTTTTGAGCGATGAACGCGGAGTCATTCGCGTTCCACAAAGAGACATCGGATCGGCTGCGACCGCCATAATTACGCTGCTGAAGAACTATGATCATCGAGCGCAAATGGGGAAGGACGCCCGTATGAGCGCTGTAGACTTTCTGTCCGAGATTGATCTCGCTTCCGCGTGGCGAAGTTTATTCAATGAGCTTGGACCGGAGAAGGCCCAGGGAACGTCAAAGTCACTGTTGGAAAGAACCCTGCGCCGCGGCTTGGAGAGTATATTCGGAAATTATCGTGTCGGACTGGAGTGGAGAGCTGACCATTTCGTGCCACGCGATTCGACGTCGTCGAAGTAGAAAAGCAAGAGCAATATGGATATTCTCGCGGAAGACAGTGCGTTGGGTGGCGCGAAGAGCAAACGAGCCAGGCCCGCTTCGCGCCCATCTGCGATTTCCCGCGACGCCCAAGATCGCGAGCGTCGCGCAGAACGCACGCTCGAGGAAACTTCCTGGCATCCTCATCGGCTCGACTGAGCGCTTCTCACGGAGGGACGCCTCGCCGTCATCCCGTTGGCTTCTCAATCCATCCGCGTCGCGAGCTTGAGCCTGTCCATGCCGCTCGGCTGCTCGTGCTCCCCGAAAACGAATGTCACCGATTCGATTGAGCCGGTGAAAGGAAACAAGCCTTTCTTGGCGTAGTCCTCGCAGACGGGCGACACGCAATCCATGCCGACATCCATCGTCTCCGTGCCGCAGCGCACGGGCACCTGCTCATCGATACGGCCTTCGGCAACCTGCTTGCCGTCGATGGACAAAGCGACTTTCGCCGGGCTGCCGGGCTTGGGCGCCTCGGGCGTGAACACGACCTCGATTGTGTGCTTGCCCGGCGACAGTTTGTCGGGAGAGATCACGTCATAGCGTTTGATGGCGAAGAAGTTGTAGTGGAACCTCGCCTTGCCCTCCCAAAGGAAAAGCGAAAAACCCGCAGCGTCGCCGCCGAGCGCAAAGATGACGCCTTCCGCTCCGTCCTTCGGAACCTCGACCTGCGCGGTCAGCGTGAAAGGCACGCCGATCAGCTTCGGCCCGCTGCCTTCCGGCAGGCGCGTCATGCCCGGATAGAACGTGACCTTGTCGCGACCAGCAAAGAAGCTTGGTCGCAAGGTCACGTCCATCCGCTCCACGAACCGGTCGTCGAGCGGCAGAACGTTGTACTTGGCGGCTTCCGCCATGAAGAGGTCCTGCAACTCGCGCAATTTGGCTGGCTCCTTTTCGGCCAGATCAACCGCCTGGCTGAAATCTTCGTCCAGATGGTAGAGCTCCCATTTGTCATTGCCGAAGCCTGGGGCCGCGCCCCCTGTTTCCCAAGGGAGCCGCCCGTGTCGGCATGAGGCCATCCAGCCGTTGGCGTAGATGCCCCGGTTGCCCAGCATTTCGAAATATTGATGGGTCCGCTGGCTCGGCGCCGTCGCATTGGCCGCGTCGAAGGTATAGGCGAAACTGGTCCCCTCGATCGGGCGCTGAACGTAGCCGTTCACGACCGTCGGCTCGGCGATGCCGACGATTTCCATCAACGTCGGCGCAAGATCGATGCAATGGTGGAACTGGCTGCGAACCTTGCCGTGATCCTTAATTCCTGCGGGCCATGACACAACCATTCCATTGCGGGTGCCGCCGAAGTGCGAGGCGACCTGCTTCGTCCACTGAAACGGCGTATCGCCCGCCCAGGCCCATCCGACCGCATAGTGCGGCGATGTTCCGGGCAAGCCCCATTTGTCCATGAATCCGATCGCTTCCTCTAGGGAAGGCTGGCGTCCGTTCAGGCTCATGATCTCGTTTGGCGTTCCGACAAGCGAGCCTTCGGCGCTCGAACCGTTGTCGCCCATAATGTAGATGACCAGCGTGTTGTCGAGTTCGCCCAGCTTCTCGATCGCGTCGACGACGCGCCCGGCTTCGTAATCCGTATGCTCGAGAAAATCGGCGTAATTTTCCGCTTGGCGCGCGAACAGCTTGCGATGCTGTTCAGGCTGGCTGTCCCAGGATGGAATTTGCTCCGGGCGCTCGGTCAGTTTGCTGCCGGCGGGAATGACGCCTGCCTTGAGCTGGTTGTCGTGGACGATCTCGCGATACTTATCCCACCCCATATCGAAACGCCCCGCATTCTTGCCGCGCCAGTCGAGCGGCGGCTGGTGGGGAGCGTGCGCGGCGCCGGTTGAGAGATAGGCCATGAACGGCCGGTCGGGCGCGATCGCCTTCTGTTGATGAATCCAGCCGATGCACTCGTCGGCCAGATCGCGGGTGAGCTGATAGCCTTCTTCCGGCGTCTTCGGCGGCTCGACCGGCGTGGTGTTGCGGATGAGCGAGGGATAGAACTGGTCGGTCTCGCCGCCGATGAACCCATAGAAATAGTCGAAGCCCTGATTGGTCGGCCAATTGTTGAACGGGCCCGCCGGGCTGGTCTGGTTGTCGGGCACATTGTGGTTCTTGCCGAACCATGCGCATGTGTAGCCCGATTGCTTGAGCAACTCGGCGAAAGTCGCGCAGCCTTTGGGGATGATGCCGCAATATCCCGGATAGCCGGTCGCCATCTCCTGGATGACGCCGGTCGCGACGGAATGGTGGTTGCGCCCGGTGAGCATGGCGGCGCGGGTTGGCGAGCAAAGCGCCGTCGTGTGGAACTGGTTGTACAGCAGGCCGCGCTTGAACAGCTTCTCGGCGGTGGGCGAACGCACCAGGCCGCCGGTCACGCTCATCCAGCCGAAGCCGACATCGTCGAGCAGGATGAGAAGGATGTTGGGAGAACCCTTGGGCGCCTGCTTGTTCGGCGGGAAGTCAGGCTTCGACTCCGTCGCATACATTTCGATCTTGGCGTTGGGAAACTTCCATTCCGGCTCGGGCAAGTGATTGCGATCGAGATGAACCGGATATTGCGAGACCTTTTCATTCGCCATGACGCCCCTCCCCCGGCGCAAGTCGCGCCAACTCGGAGGAAGGCATAACGGGGGTTAATTTTGGCCTCAAGAGGATTCCATGTTGATTCAAGTGCGCTGCTCGATGGGCGTCCGGCCGAGCCGCATGCCGAGCAAAGTCGCTAAAGGCAAAGCGCGCGAATCGTGGGGTGGCTCTTGGGACGCTGCGGGTTGAGCAGAAAAATCTGCAATTGCTTGCGCTATTCAGAATGACCCTGATAATGTCTCCTGGGGTGTCCCGATCCGGCAAACGGCCTCAGGCGAGCCAGGGAGGGCTGGCGCGCTCGCTTGTTTGACATGTACCAATTGCTGAATGGCCAGGCAAAATCCGAAGCGGGACGAAGGAATCTCCCAATTTCGTTGCTCAAGCCGTTGAGAAGTCTGGATTAGCGGCAGGAAAGTTCATTTGGTTTTTGTTGCGCCGGGCTTGGTTTTTGTTGCGGAAAATTTGGTTGTTGTTGCGCCCGGCTTTGATTTTGTTGCGCTGGATTTGGATTTCGTTGTCTCTGGATCATGAGGCAGGCGATCAAGCCACAATTATGGCGATAATCGTTCGTAAATACAATAATTTATCTGCTTGACTGAATGTGATTTCTGAGCACCGGATAGACCTGCGCCTCCCAGCGCTTGCCGTTGAAGACGCCATAGTGGCCGACGCCGGCCTGCAGGTGATGGGTTTTCATGTACGGCCTCAAGCCCGAGCACAGGTCCTGCGCAGCGAGCGTCTGGCCGACGGCGCAAATGTCGTCCTTCTCGCCTTCGACGGTGAGCAGGAAGGTCCGCTTGATCGCTCGCAGGTCGATCGGCTCGCCCTTGTATCGCATCTGGCCCAGCGGCAGCAGGTAGCGCTGGAATACTTGGTCGACGGTCTCGAGATAGAAGTCCGCGCTCATGTCCATGATCGCGAAATATTCCTTGTAGAAATCGCGGATCGCGTTGGCCTTGTCCATGTCGCCGGCGATGCGATGATGGAAAAGGTCGACGAAGGATTTCGAGTGCCGCTCGGCGTTCATGCTCATGAACGCGCAGAGCTGGAGAAAGCCAGGATAGACCCGCCGTCCGCGGCCTTCGAACTTGGCGGGCACGGTTCCGATCATGTTGGCGCGGAACCATTCGATCGGTTTCTCCTGGGCGAGCTCGTTGACCTTGGTCGGCGAGATGCGCGCGTCGATCGGACCGGCCATGAGCGTCAGACTAGCCGGCTGGACGCCGTCGCGATCGCGCGCCATGACCGCGGCCGCTGCGAGCGCCGAGACGGTCGGCTGGCAGACGGCGACGATGTGGCAATCCTCGCCGATGAAGCGCACGAAGTCGATCAGGTGGCTTGTATAGTCCTCGAGCGTGAAGTCGCCGTCCTCGAGCTTGACGTTGCGCGGGTTGATCCAGTCGGTGATGTAGACCTGGTGGTCGCGCAGAAGCGTGCGGATCGTGCCGCGCAGAAGCGTGGCGAAGTGGCCCGACATCGGCGCGACCAGAAGGATCTTTGGATCGTCCTCGCCGCCCGTTTTCCGGAAATGGAGCAGTTGGCAGAACGGCGTCCAGAGCACGCCGCGCTCCTCGACCGGGATCGCAGCGCCGTTGATCTCGACGCTGTCGATTCCGTAGTCGGGCCGGGCGTGGGTGAAGCCGGCGAGCGCGACCAGCTCGTAATAGGCGCTCATCCGCCGCCACGGCGACGCCGTCGGGTGCGCGGCCCAAGCGCTCAGGATCATGTGCGCGTTCTGGGCCAAGTGACGCACGCGATCGCCGACGTCCGCCATCCCTTGATACGCGTCGTACATCATCAAATCGCCCGAGCTTTGGCGCAAAGTAGCAAACGCTATGCCATCCGCTTGTGGCACGTCCCTTGCTAAACCGCCATCGGATGGATTTGATTTTCCTGTCGGGTGTGGGCCGTCCCAATGTCGCAAACGACGCTGACCTTGAGCAGCAAGAATTATTCGTCCTGGTCGCTGCGAGGTTGGCTGATGGCCAAGCTGGCGCGGATCGATTTCGAGGAAGTCATCGTCGCCCCCGACGATGCGGGCGCCCGCGCCGAGATCCTGCTCTTGTCGCCGTCGATTCTCGTTCCGTGCCTGACCTATAAGGACATCCGGGTTTGGGACACCCTGGCGATCGGCGAGTTTTTGAACGAAATTGCGCCAAAAGCTGGACTTCTGCCTAAAGATCAGGCAGAGCGCGCCCATTGCCGCTCCATTTGCGGCGAGATGCATTCCGGCTTCGTGTCGCTGAGGCAGGCGCTGCCGATGAACATCAAGGCGAGTTTTCCCGCCTTCAAGATCTGGTCGAAGGCGCGCGCCGACATCGACCGCATTGTCATCATCTGGAGCGAATGCCTTCAGGCCTATGGCGGCCCGTTCCTGTTCGGCAAGATCTCGATGGCCGACGCGATGTATGCGCCGGTCGTCAGCCGCTTCCGCACCTACGGGATCAAGCTGGACGGGGAATTGAAAACCTACGCCGAGCGAGATCTGGGACCTGCCGGCGATGCAGGAATGGCGCGAGGCCGCGCTCGCCGAGAAGGAGGAGATCGAGGAACTCGAGGTCGAGTTTTAGGGTTGCCAGCCGGCCGCGATCTCTCATTGCGAGAAGCGCAGCGAAGATCACCAAATCGGTTGGGCGCTATTGGATCGCTTCGCTGCGCTCGCGATGGGCCTGCGGCGCCCTAAAAAACGAGCTGATATCGCGCCGCGCCCGTCAGTCGTCCTTGCCTTCGTACTTGAAGGACACCTTGAGCTTCGTACGATAAGCTTCGACCTTGCCCTTCTCGATCACGAGATCCTGCTCCAGGACTTCCGCCACCCGCAGGTCCCGCACGCTCTTCGAGGCGCGCTCGACCGCTGCTGCGGCGGCCTTCTCCCAAGACTCGGTGCTCGTGCCCACCAGTTCGATCACTTTATAGACGCTCTCCGCCATCTTTTCCTCCCTCGCCGCCGCTGCCACGCGCCCGCCGGCTCGACCAGTCAGGCCGTTTGAAAAGCGCGGTCCCGTCGCGCGCACAGCGTGCGGCCCCGCCAGCTTGCGGCGCGAACGTCCGCGCGGTCAAGCCGCGACTTTTCCGTCTCATGCCGTAACGCGAGCGAGAGCGGCGAACATGCGAGCGATGAGACGCCCGAGTTCCGGCGCCATGCGTTCTGGCCTGCATACCCTCAAACGGCAGGGCCCCGTCGGCCCACAGGGTGGCGAAGCCGTGAACCGCCGACCAGGCCGCAAGCACAAGGGCCCCCGGATCGCCCGCCGGCGCCGTTCCCGCCTCCTGGCAGGCGAGAACGGCGTCGCGCAACAAATGAAACGCGCGGAGGCCTGACGCCGTCGGTCCGGAGGACTTCGCGTCGCCGTGAAACATGACGCGGAAATAACCGGGGCATGAAACCGCGAAGTTGACGTAGGCGCGGCCCAAGGCCTCGAGGCGGGCGCTGGCCTCGGCCCCAGCCGCGTCGCGCCCGGCGATCAGCTCGGCCTCGAGCCGCCCGAATCCCTCGTCCGCGATCGCCGTGAGCAGCTCTTCGCGGTTGGCGAAGTGATGATAGGGGGCCATGAAGCCCAGGCCAGATCGGCATCGGCGTCAATGAAGATTTGATCGTCGCTTAGATCGAGGCGGCGTGTTACGTTGGCGTCGGGTCACGACGTCACTGCCCTTTCAGATGGGCCTCTGGGAAATAGAGACCGAGCAGTCGGCGGTCCCACCAGCGGCCCGCCGCATGTTCGGCTGTTCCCGCAAAAGTGTAGTCGTAAAATTGCGCCCGCACATAAGTCGGCGGCTTGTCGGGAAAGGGGCTCGTCTCCAGGAGCGCCGTCACCGAGGGCTCGTTCTCCAGGAGGCGCGCGAGAAAGCGCGAAAACCATGGCAAGCGTTGCGGGTCGTCGAGGGCGGCGAACCACATTTGCCAGTCGAGCCGAGGCTGGTGCGGGATATTCCATGGCGGCCGGCGCATGACGTCCCCCGGCTTGTAGCGGAATTCGTAGTCGCGCCATTCGACCCCGTCGTTAGAGCCCTGGATCACGATCTCGTCGCGGCTCGTGGTCATGACCGCGAACAGGCCGTAGGAGCTCACGAGATGGAGCGGTTCGAACCAGCCGTCGATCGTAAGCGCCGCATCCGGCGGGCTCCCGCCAAAGCGCAGGTCCATTTGCACCAGGCCCAGGAACGCCATCAGGAGCGCCATTGCGTTGACGACGACTTTCACCGGCCGTCGCGGCGCCTGACCGGTCGCGCGCGCCCGCAGGAACCCGAGCGCGCGAGCCGGCAATACCCTTCGCAATGCTGCATCGTCGAACAGCGGCAGGCACAACAGCATGGTTTGAAGATTGAACCAATTGTAATTGCCGGTGAGGAGAATGCAGCTTTGCAGCAAGAGAATGCCGAAGGCCGAGGCGAGCCGTAGGCGGCGGGGACAGAAGATGAGGAACGGCAGACCGAGCTCGACCACAAACACGGCGCCGGTCGCGACTTTCAAGACGCCGGACGGAAGACTTGCGACGTACCACGCAAGCGGGGTCGGTAGCGGCTGGGTCAGGAAGTGGTAGTCGAGCGCGGTGAGATTCCACCAATTGGGATCGCCGCTGATGAGCTTGACGACGCCCGACATGAACATGAAGCGGAACAGGAGCCAGCGCGCGAGCCAGACGCCGGTCGTCGGGGCGAAGCTCATCAAGAGCGCGACAATTGTCGTTTCCAGAAGGAATGTATCCCACTGGAAGGTCATGAAGGTCTGCCCGGCATAGAAGAGCGAGAGGTAGAGCGCATAGATCAGAACGAGGCTCAGACGCGGGAGGAGATTGAGGACCAGCATCAGCGAGAAGCCCGCTCCCGCCCAGCACGCCGCCTGAATGGCGACGTCGCTATCGTCCAGCCAGAAGACCATCGGCATGAGGACGAAACGCTGCGGCCCGAGGCGCGCAAGCGCGTCGATGAGGTCGGCGAGCGGGAGGATGCCGCGACTGCCGACGAGCCCCTGCGCCTGGACGGCGAAGGAGACGAACGCCGAAAGGGTGATGAGCCCGAACAGGCGCAAGAATAGGAACGATGTGAACTCATAGCGCGGCGGCTCGTGGTTTTTCCCCCAGAAGAAGAGGCTCGCGCGATGCAAAGCGGGACGATGGGCGGCGACGAACCCGTAAGCCAGTTCGGAAACGGCAGCGAAACCGGGGAGATAGCGGTAGAGAACCAGCCAGAATCCTTTGCGGTTCGCGTGGCTGAGCGTCAGGAAGCTTGCCTCGGCAGCGCTGGCGCGACGCCCGTCTGAAGCGACGTATTGCACCGCGCGCCTGAAGTCGGCTTCGGAGATGGCAGGATATTGCGCCGCGACTTGCTGGTAGGGCCGGTATTCGACGCTCTCGCCGGTCAGCTTCTCCCAATAGCGCGCCCAATAGAAGCAGAACCCGCAATCACCGTCGTAGATGAGCCGCGGGCGTTGGGTCGCGGCTGGCGGGTGAGCGGCGTCGGTAGGGTGATTTCCGGGGTTCTCTGGCACGACATTCGCAGCGACTGGGTCCTCGACGGACATGGTCAAGGATAATGAGTATAAGCCAATCGTGGGGGCGAATCTCGCCAAGCACATTCGGCATATGAGAAAAAACGATGGCGGAAGGAATGCAGGAAGAAGCGGGGCCGCGCCGGGCACGGAACCGGAACCGACAGGTTCAAGCAGCCGCCCTTGCGCGGATTGACGTTACTGGCCAGCATTGCCGATCATGTTCGACCGTCGGCAGGACCCCCCGGGCGGGATAGAGTTCCGGACGATGACAAGTCCGTCCGGCCTCGAACGTGCAGCCGCCGCTCGCCCGTCGCAATCGCCGCGATCTGCCGCGCAAAGCCAGGAACTGTTGGCTGTCGGTCTCGCCATGATCGCCGGCTTCATCGACGCCTACGGCATCATCACCTATGGCGTCTATGTGTCGTTTATGAGCGGAAACACCACCCAGACCGGCTTTCAGGCCGCAGAGGGTGAATTTGGCCCCGCCGCGGCCTCGGCGCTGGCAATCCTGTTCTTCGTCGGCGGATCGTTTGCGGGGACCTTGCTGGTTGAGTTCGCTGGACGCCGGGCGCGAAGGCTACTTTTCAGCGTGGTCGCGGCTGGGCTGGCGGCGATCATCGGCTTCAGGCAGCTCGGCGCCCTATCCGCCAACATTCACATCGCGACCGCCGGTTTCGCGATGGGGGTGATGAATGCCGCGCAATCCCGCGTCGGCGCGCAATCGGTAAGTCTGACCTTCGTGACGGGTACTCTGAGCCGGATCGGATCGCATTTCGCGCTGGCGCTCAAGCGCGCGTCCCTCCCGGATGCGCAGGGACCGTGGGATACGCACTTGCGCCGGGCGCTTCTCTTGTCGCGCGTGTGGGCCGGGTTTCTCGCCGGCGCCTTGTTGTCGGGGGCGGCGACGCCGCGGTTTGGCGTTTGGGTTCTGTTGTGTCCGGTGTCGATCCTGTCCGTGATCGCGGCATTCGATCGTCCTGCCGGCGCGACGAGCTGAGCGTTGGGGACTGTCCATAAGCGTCGCCGGCGCCAGCGACAAATGTTAGAGACCCCACTCCGCCGCTACGGCTGTCACCGGCGCATATTTCAGGGCCGGCCCGAGCAGGGCTCGACTTCGGCCCCGGCCAGACCTTTGCGTGCCGCATAGTCCTCGACCTGATCGCGACCCCGCGAGGGCGTCGATGCTGAGCACATGGGTCAGCGGGAATACGCCCGTGATCCGCAGGCCCTCCGTGAGGACGACGCTAGTCGGGAAGGGCCGGATGGAGTCGTGATCGGGCAGACGAAGACAAATCCGGTCTTGAGAACGAACGCAGCAGCCTCTTGTTTTGTTCAGTTTGGCTTTTGCCACGTTGTCACGAGCTTGCCGACGAACAGTTCGCCATCCATTTGGGCTTCCTGCTTCGTTGCGAAGCTGTACACCGAGGAATCGCGTAGCTTTTTAATTTCATACACGTCCCATCGATAGCGATCGGGGCGATTGGCGTCCTTCCTCACATGGACAGTGTACGGCGAGATTTTTTCGCGCATAAAGGCACTATGCGCCGTTCGCCGTCGGAATTCCACTCCGGAACAACTCGCGCCTTCCGGACTGGCTCAAGATCCTTCGCGAACGTCTTCAGCCTGTCCGCCCTTACTCCGCCGCTTCCGCGGTCACCGGGGCGTAGTTCAGGACCGGCCCGAGCCAGCGCTCGACTTCAGCCACGGCTACGCCCTTACGCGCCGCATAGTCCACGACCTGATCGCGCTCGACCTTGGCGACGCCGAAGTAATGCGCTTCGGGATGGGCGATATAGAGGCCGCTGACCGACGAGGCCGGCCACATTGCGTAGCTCTCGGTGAGCTTGACGCCGATCGCCCGCTCGGCGTCAAGCAGGCGGAATAGCGTCGCCTTTTCGGTGTGGTCGGGCTGGGCCGGATAGCCGGGCGCTGGCCGAATGCCCTTGTAGGGCTCGGCGATCAATTCGTCGGGCGTGAACGCTTCGTCCGGCGCATGGCCCCAGAGCTCGCGGCGCACGCGCGCGTGCATCGCCTCAGCCAAAGCCTCCGCGAACCGGTCGGCCAGCGCCTTGACCATGATCGACGAATAATCGTCGTTGGCGTGCTCGAAGCGCTTTGCGATTGTATCGTCACCCATGCCGGCGGTCACGACGAAGGCACCGATATAGTCGCGCGCGCCGCTCGAGACGGGTGGGACGAAATCGGCAAGCGCCAGATTGGGCCGGCCGTCCCGACGGGCGAGCTGTTGGCGGAGCGTGTAGAGGGTCGCGATCGGCGCGGCGCGCGAATCATCGCCGAAAAGCTCGATGTCGTCGCCGATCGCCGCGGCGGGCCAGAAGCCGACCACCGCTTTCGGCGCGAACCATCGCTCGTCGATGATCTGTATCAACATGGTCTGCGCGTCGTCGAAGAGGGATCGCGCCGCCGCCCCTTGCTCCGGATCGTCGAGCAGCGCGGGATAGCGGCCCTTGAGCTCCCAAGTCTGGAAGAACGGCGTCCAGTCGATGTAACGCGCAAGATCGGCGAGGTCGTTCCATTCGATGACGCGCGCGCCGAAGTAGCCCGGCGTCGCCGGGCGATAGCCGCTCCAGTCGACTTTCAGCGCATTGGCGCGCGCCTTGACGAGCGGCACTCGGACTTTGTCGGCTTCGCTGCGTTCGTGCGCTTCTGTCACCTTGCGGTATTCGGCGCGAAGCGCCTGGATCTTCGCGGCGCGGGTCTCGGGCGACAGTAGCGCCGAGACGACGCCGACGGCGCGGCTCGCATCGTTGACATGCACCACCTGAGAGCGCGCGTAACGAGGATGGATCTTGACCGCGGTGTGGACGCGGCTGGTGGTCGCGCCGCCGATGAGGAGAGGAATGTCGAAGCCCTCCCGCTCCATCTCGGCGGCGACGTGGACCATCTCGTCGAGCGAGGGGGTTATGAGGCCGGAGAGGCCGATCGCGTGCGCTTTGCGCTCGCGCGCGACGGCGAGAATCTTCGACGCCGGCGTCATCACGCCGAGATCAATGATCTCGTAATTGTTGCACGCGAGCACGACGCCGACGATGTTCTTGCCGATGTCGTGCACGTCGCCCTTGACGGTCGCGAGCACAATCGTGCCCGCCGTCTTGCGCTCGTCGCCGCCCGCGGCCTTTTCCGCCTCCATGTAGGGTAAGAGCTTCGCCACCGCCTGCTTCATCACGCGGGCAGACTTGACGACCTGGGGCAGGAACATTTTCCCGGCGCCGAACAGGTCGCCGACGACGTTCATGCCCGCCATGAGCGGGCCTTCGATCACGTCGAGTGGGCGCTTGGCCTGCAGCCGCGCCTCCTCGGTGTCGGCCTCGATATAGTCGGTAAGGCCGTTGACGAGCGCGTGGGCAATGCGCTTCTCGACCGGCCACTCTCGCCACTCGAGATCCTGCGGCTTTGCTTCCTTGGCGCCGGCGCTGCGGAAGCGCTCGGCGATGGTCAGCATCCGCTCGGTCGCATCGGCGCGGCGGTTCAGGACGACATCCTCGCACGCCTCGCGCAGGTCCGGGTCGATGGTCTCGTAGACCGCAAGCTGGCCGGCGTTGACGATCCCCATGTCCATGCCCGCCTGGATCGCGTGATAGAGGAATACGGCGTGCATCGCCTCGCGCACGGCCTCATTGCCGCGGAACGAAAACGACAGATTGGAGACGCCGCCGGACACGTGCGCATGCGGCAATTCGGCGCGGATGCGCCGCGCCGCCTCGATGAAGGCGACGCCGTAGCCATTGTGCTCGTCGATCCCGGTCGCGACCGCGAAGATGTTGGGATCGAAGACGACGTCCTCGGGCGGGAAGCCGGCCTCATCGGTCAGAAGCTTATAGGCGCGGGCGCAGATTGCGACCTTGCGCTCGAACGTGTCGGCCTGGCCCTGCTCGTCGAACGCCATCACCACCACCGCCGCGCCATAAGCGCGGACCAGCCGGGCCTGGCGCAAGAATTCCTGCTCGCCCTCTTTCATCGAGATCGAGTTCACGATCGCCTTGCCCTGGACGCACTTGAGGCCGGCTTCGATCACCGAGAACTTCGACGAATCGACCATCACCGGCACACTCGCGATGTCCGGCTCGGAGGCGACAAGATTGAGAAACTCGACCATGGCTGCTTTCGAATCGATCAACCCCTCGTCCATGTTCACGTCGATGATCTGGGCGCCATTGGCGACTTGGTCGCGCGCGACCGCGAGGGCGCCGGCGTAATCGCCCGCCGTGACCAGCTTGCGGAACTTCGCGGAGCCGGTGACGTTGGTTCGCTCGCCGATGTTGACGAACGGAATGTCGGGAGTGAGCACGAACGGCTCAAGGCCGGAGAGGCGCATCAGCGGCGCGACCTTCGGCGCCTTTCGCGGTTTGAATCCGCGGACCGCTTCGGCGATGGCGCGGATGTGGTCTGGCGTCGAGCCGCAGCATCCGCCAACGATGTTTACAAGGCCATCGGCGGCGAAGCCGCCGATCTCAGCCGCCATCGCCTCCGGGCTTTCGTCATATTGGCCGAAGGCGTTGGGCAGGCCGGCGTTGGGGTAGGCGCAGACCAGCGTGTCCGCGGCGTCGGCGATCTCCGCCAGATGCTCGCGCATGGCGCTCGCGCCGAGGGCGCAATTGAGGCCGACGGAGAATGGGCGCGCATGGCGCACCGAATGCCAGAATGCGGTCGGCGTCTGGCCCGAGAGCGTGCGCCCGGAACGGTCGGTGATGGTGCCCGAAATCATCAGCGGCAAGCGGACGCCGCACCCGGCGAAAGCCTCGAAGCAGGCGAAGATCGCCGCCTTGGCGTTGAGGGTGTCGAAAATAGTCTCGACGAGGATGATATCGGCGCCGCCGTCGATGAGTCCGCGAATCTGCTCGCCGTAGGCGACGCGCAATTCATCGAAGTTCACCGCGCGGAAGCCCGGATTATTGACGTCCGGCGACAGCGAAGCGGTCCGGTTCGTCGGCCCCAATGCGCCGGCGACGAAGCGGCGGCGGCCGTCCGACTTTTCAGCCTTGATCGCCGCCCGCCGCGCCAATCGCGCTCCGTCGCGATTGAGCTCATAAACGCATTCCTGCGTTCCGTAGTCGGCTTGTGCGATCGAGGTCGAGGAGAACGTGTTGGTTTCGAGAATATCCGCGCCGGCCATCGCGTAGGCGAAATGAATCTCTTCGATTGCTTGCGGCTGGCTCAGCGTCAGCAGGTCGTTGTTGCCCTGCAAATGGCGGTCGCAGGAGTGAAAGCGAGCGCCGCGAAAATGCGTCTCATCGAGGCCCAGCCCTTGGATCTGGGTGCCCATTGCCCCATCGAGCAGCAGAACATGGTCGTTCGCAGCGCGGCTGAGCGCGGCCCAAACGTCCTCTTGGCGAGCGGGCGTGGCGTCAATGGCCGGATCGAGAGAAAAATTCATTCTGCATGCCGAAAATGCTATTGTTAGAGGGGCGACATAACCATATAAACATGTCTTTATATGAAAGCAAGGGACTTCTCCGCAGCGCTTGCCGATTTGCCAAAAGTCTGACGCCCCCTCAGTATGGCGGTTCGCCAAAACGGCTCTCCCTATCCGCGAACGGGGCCGCCAGGAGGAAACCGATCGGAAATAGCCGCGCAACGGTCCATTCAAGGCGCTGGGCCATTGATTGCGCTGCGACCGGGGACGCGCCGTTCCGATTCAAGCATCCAGGCAGGGTTTGAACCATGGCTGATAGGGCCGACGGACCAGGCAAACGTCCCTCGATCACCGACCAGGAGGCGCTCCAGTTCCACTCTCGCGGGCGTCCGGGGAAACTTGAGATCGTACCGACCAAGCCGATGGCGACCCAGCGCGACCTGTCGCTCGCCTATTCGCCGGGCGTCGCGGTCCCGGTCAAGGCGATCGCCGCCGATCCGTCAACCGTTTACGACTATACTGTGCGCGGGAACATGGTCGCGGTCATTTCCAACGGCACGGCGATCCTGGGCCTCGGCAACCTCGGAGCGCTCGCGTCCAAGCCGGTGATGGAAGGCAAGGCGGTGCTGTTCAAGCGCTTCGCCGATGTCGATTCGATCGATCTCGAAGTTGGGACGGAGGATCCGGACGAATTCATCAATGCGGTGAAGTACCTAGGACCGTCGTTCGGCGGGATCAATCTCGAGGACATCAAGGCGCCCGAATGCTTCTACATCGAGGAGCGCCTGCGCGAGATGATGGACATTCCTGTCTTTCACGACGACCAGCACGGCACCGCGATCATCGCCGCGGCGGGGATGATCAACGCAATTCATCTGACCGGACGCGACATCAAGACTACGCGTCTGGTCTGCAACGGCGCCGGTGCCGCCGGTATCGCCTGTCTCGACCTGATCAAGTCGATCGGATTCGAGCCCTCCAACGTCATGTTGTGCGACACCAAGGGGGTCGTCTATCGCGGCCGCGACGAGGGGATGAATCAATGGAAATCGGCCCACGCGATCGAGACGCCGTTGCGCACGCTCGCAGAAGCCATGGCGGGGGCGGACATTTTCTTCGGCCTTTCGGCCAAGGGGGCGCTGACCGTCGACATGGTCAAGGCCATGGCACCCAATCCGATCATTTTCGCGATGGCCAACCCCGACCCGGAAATCACGCCGGAAGACGCGCAGAGGGCGCGCGACGATGTGATCATCGCGACCGGCCGCTCCGACTACCCCAATCAGGTCAACAACGTCCTCGGATTTCCCTATATTTTCCGCGGCGCGCTCGACGTTCGAGCCAAGACGATCAACATGGAGATGAAGATCGCTGCGGCCCGGGCCCTCGCCGACCTCGCGCGCGAGGACGTTCCCGACGAAGTCGCGAGCGCCTATCGGGGGGCGAGGCCGCGCTTCGGCCGCGATTACATCATTCCGGTCCCGTTCGATCCGCGCCTCATTCATGTCGTGCCGATCGCGGTGGCCAAATCAGCGATGGCCTCCGGAGTGGCGCGACGGCCGATCGTCGATCTCGCCGCCTACAAGGCCCAATTGTCCGCCCGTCGCGACCCGATCGCAGGCGCAATGCAACGGATCATCGAGCGCGTCCGTCGAACGCCCAAGCGGGTCGTCTTCGCCGAAGGCGAGGAAGAACAGGTCATCCGCGCGGCATATTCTTTCGTCAATCAAGGTCTTGGCACGGCGATATTGGTCGGCCGCGAAGAGCGCGTGCGCGCGGCCGCCAAAGCGTCCGGTCTCGACCTCTCCGATAAGGGCATCGAGATTCACAATGCCCGCCTGTCGCAGCGCAACGCGATCTATGCCCAATTCCTCTACGAGCGGCTTCAGAGGAAGGGATATCTGGCGCGCGACTGTCAACGCATGATCAACCAGGATCGCAATTACTTCGGCGCTGCGATGGTCGCGCGCGGAGACGCCGACGCAATCGTCACCGGCGTGACCCGCAACTTCTCGATCGCTTTGGAGGAAGTTCGGCGGGTGATCGACGACAAGCCGGGCCACCGGGTCGTTGGCGTCTCCATCATCCTGTCGCGAGGCCGGCCGATTTTGGCCGCCGACACCGCGATCACCGAGATGCCGACCGCCGAGGATTTGGCGGAGATTGCGGTCGAAGCCGCGGGCGTGGCGCGGCGCCTTGGCTACGAACCACGCGTCGCCATGCTCGCCTTCTCCAATTTCGGCCATCCGCCCGGCGAGCGCACCCAGCGGGTGCAGGAAGCGGTGCGGATTCTCGACGCCAAGCGAGTCGATTTCGAGTACGACGGCGAAATGGGCGCGGACGTCGCGCTCAACAAAGAGCTCATGGCCGCCTATCCATTCTGCCGGCTCAAGGACACCGCGAATGTCCTCATCATGCCGGCCTTTCACTCCGCCTCCATCTCCACCCGGATGCTGCAGGAATTGGGCGGCGCGACCGTGATCGGGCCATTGATCGTCGGGCTTGAGAAGCCGGTGCAGATCGTCTCCCTGGGGGCGAAGGATTCCGACATTGTCAATATGGCGGCGATGGCGAGCTTCAATATCGGAGGGTGAGCCAAACCGGTCACCCGACTCCGACCGTCGTCGTCTCGAGGCGCAGAATGGCCTTCTGATAAATCCATTCGACCAGGCCGGCGGCCTGGCCGGCGAGGCGGCCGGTTTCGCGTCCGAGCTTCTCGAACCCCGAGGCGCGGCGCGGCGCGGCGCTCCCGTCGGCGCCGGCCATCGCCGTCGAAAATCTTTGGCCGCCCTGGTCGGGCAGGAGAAGGTGATCCTGGATCGCGATCGCGGGAACAAGCTGATAGATGCGCAACCCGACGCGGCGGGGGTGATTGGGGAACAGCGAATAGTCGGCCGGCAGCGAGGCGTCCGCCGTCAATTCGAGGTAGCGGGCGGCCCCCTCCCGGGTGAGGACGTAAGCTGCGCTGCTTTGGTGGCGGCTATAGAGCCTGGCGAGCTCGCGGCGGCCGATCGCCGCCCGCTTGTCGCCGAGCTCGACTGTTTGAAGATAAGTGTCGAGCTTTATCGAATGGGCGTCCGCCGGAATCCACGCCTCGCTGCCGGCGAGCGCGGCGAAACCGGGCCAGATGTGCAGGTCGTCCTCGAGGAAGCAGGCGTGGACCGCTGGACTGGCGAGGAACTGACGCCAAGCAACCCTATGGCTTTCCAGGCACGCCAATTCGAAGCGCGTGAGGCCTTTCGCCGTCGGCGGCTGGTTTGAACCGTCGACGGCGGAGACGCGCTCGAACACGATTCTGTTCAATTGATTGCGCATGTGCGCGAGGCGATCGGGGTGCCGATCGAGGTTGATGAGATAGATCTTCATCCGCCCGGCGCTTCCCGCACTGCTCGCTCGACGTCCGAGCATTTGACCCGCTCGCCATGCCCTCCAGGCGCAGCGCTCACACCTTCATCTGCGCTCCGAGTTCGACGACACTCGGTCGGAGGGCAGATTGAAGAAGTCGGGCGCGCTCGCCGCCTGCTTGGTCATAGCGATGAACAGTTTGTCTTGCCACAGCGGCATGCCGGAATTGGTCGCGGTCTTCAGGGTCCGTCGCCCGAGGAAGAACGAGGTGGTCATGATATCGAACTTGAGCCCGGCCTTTCGCATCGCCGCTAACGCTCGCGGGATATGCGGCTGCTCCATATAGCCGAAGTGAAGCGTGACCAACATGAAATCGGGCGAAAGGCTGGTCATTTCGTAGCGATTGGCGGCGGGCACGCGGGGGGTCGTCTCGGTGCGGACGTTCAAAAGTACGACGCGCTCGTGCAGCACCTTGTTGTGCTTGAGGTTGTGCATGAGCGAGGACGGCGCCGAGGTCGGATCGTTGGTGAGAAAAACAGCCGTTCCGGGAACCCGGACCGGCTTCGACTTCTCGAGCATCTTGATCAGGTCCAGCGTCGGGATCGAATCCCGATGGGTCCTGATCAACAGGATTTGGCTGCCGCGCGACCAGGTCCACATCAGGACGAACATCGCCGTGGCGAGCGAGAGGGGCACCCATCCCCCGTCCAGGACCTTATAGAGGTTGGCGATGAAAAAGCCGATGTCGATCGACAGAAATGCGCCGGTGAGCGTCAGCGCCGCCCAGAGCGGCCATCGCCACAGCTTCCAGACCACAAAGAAAGCCAGCGCGGTCGTCGCGACCATCGTGCCCGAGACCGCAATGCCGTAGGCATTGGCCAGGGCGTCGGAGGAACGGAACAGGAGCACGAGCCCGAGAACGCCGAGCAGCAGCACCCGATTGACGCGCGGGATGAAGATCTGGCCCTCCTGGGTTGGGGAGGTATGGACGATTTCGAGGCGGGGCAGCAGTCCGAGCTGGATAGCCTGGCTGGCCAGCGAAAAGGCCCCGGTGATGACGGCCTGGCTCGCGATCACCGTGGCGGCGGTCGACAACAGAATGAGCGGAACCAGGCCCCAGCCCGGCGCGAGCAGATAAAAGGGGTTCTCGACCGCTTTGGGGTCGTTGAGAATGAGCGCGCCTTGGCCGAGATAGTTACACACCAGCGCCGGCAGGACGAGGAACAGCCACGCCGCTTGGATCGGCCGGCGACCGAAATGGCCCATATCAGCGTAAAGCGCTTCCGCCCCGGTCACGGCGAGAAAGACGGCGCCGAGCACGATGAACCCGATCGCGCCATGGGCGTGGATGAAGCCAAGGCCCGCCAAGGGGCTCAGCGCCCGCAGGATGCTCCATGCCGAGGTGATATGAACGAGGCCGAGCACAGCGTTGACGGCGAAGAAGATCACCATGATCGGGCTGAAGAATGTCGCGACCCTGGCCGTTCCCCGGCTCTGGGCGCCGAACAGCAGGACGAGGATGACAATCGTCGCCGGCAGGATGTAAGGCGCGAGACCGACGTTGACCTGTTTCAGTCCTTCGAGCGCGGACAGTACGGAAATCGCGGGCGTGATCATGGCGTCGCCAGAAAACAGCGCCGATCCGGCGACCCCGAGCAAGAACGCCACCGTCGTCCGCTGTCCGAGCGCGCGTTGCGCGAGGGCTTTCAGCGACAGGATGCCGCCTTCGCCCTTGTTGTCGGCCAGCATCAGGAACAGTACGTATTTTCCGGTGACGACGATCAGCAGCGCCCAAATGATAAGCGAGACGACGCCGATCACCTCGGCCGGTCCGAGCGCTGAGCCTTTGAAACCGCCGAGCGCGGTCTGCAGCGCGTAGAGGGGGCTGGTGCCGATGTCGCCGAACACGACGCCGATCGAGCCGAGCGCGAGAACCCAGAAACGCCCGGATGAATGGGTGAGGCCCTCGCCCTCACCGCTCAAGGATGCGGGCGGGAGGACGTCCTTCGAAAGGGGGTGGGACATGCGAAAAGGGGAATCCCGCGGTCGCCGGCTGCCGCCGGGCCTTCAAAACGGCGCGTGTCTATACTCTCTCATCCCAGAAACGGAAAGGGCTAGATTTTCCGCCTTTGGATTAGCTCTCCGCAATATACCTTTAGAACGCAAACCACCGCGAAGGGTTCCTGTGCGCTCAAGCGGTTGTACGCGTCACGTGCTCAGCAATCAGCCGCGCAACGGCGGCTGGCTTCTCCACGTTCGGCAGATGACCCGCGCCTGTAATGATCTCAAACCGCGAGCCTTTGATCAACGCTGCGGTTTGTCGCACAAGGGGCACTGGGGTGGACCCATCCTGGTCGCCGACCAGGCAAAGGGTCGGCGCTTCGATCAGGCCGGCCGCGGGCCGGAGGTCGGCGCGCTTCAAGGCGCCGCAGGCGGCGAGATAGCCCTGTTTGGGCGTGCGCGTCAGCATGGCGCGAACGCCGGCGAATTCCGCCGCGCGCTCGCGCCGAAACTCGGGCGTGAACCATCGCTCGAGGACCGCGTCGGCGATCGAGTCGACGCCCCCCCGCTCGACCGCGGCTATGCGCTCGTCCCAGGATTCGTCGGTTCCGATCTTTGCCGCGGTGTCGCAAAGAACGAGCGCGGCGACGAGCCCCGGGCGCTGACGAAGGAGCTCCTGCGCGATCACGCCGCCGATCGATATCCCGACGATCGCAGCCCGTCCGATGCCGAGGACGTCGAGAAGCGCGGCCAGGTCGCGCGCGTAGTCGGCCATTTCGGCTCGGTCTGGCCCGGATTCGGACAGGCCGTGGCCGCGCTTGTCGTAGCAGACGACGCGGAAATCGGGCTTCAGAATGCAGGCGACCTCGCCCCAGACGCGCAGGTCGCAGCCGAGCGGATTGACGAAGACGAGCGGCGGCAGCCCTTCCGGGCCGTCGACGAGGTAGTGGATGACGAGACCGTTCGCGCGGGCAAATCTCATGGCGGGAGATTCCTCGATCCGGAACTCTTGCGGGCGGGCGCCTTCCGGCCGCCGCGGCGCGCGTCTCGGAAGAAGGTCCACCAATACCAGAGGAGGGCGATCGGCGCGCCGATGTCGACGACAGTATCGAGGCCGGGGATCGGGGTCGAAGGAATGACCAGCATACCCGCCGCTGCGGTCGCGCCGACCCGATAGCTCAGCGCCACCATGATCCGCTTTAGCGGATTGTCGTCCGGCATCCGGGAGATGATGACGAGGAGCGCGGCCAGGGTCGCGCTCATCGCAACGACGAAGACAAGCAAGTCGCGGACGATCCGTTCGATCGCGGACAGCGCCTCCATACCACCCTCCATGCCCCGCATCATAACGACCGTCGGCGGCGTCGACGTCAAGGACGCCGCGCGCCGATCTTGGGTCGGGCCGGCGCTGAAGAGCGAGCGTCAGCCGCACGCTTGCCGCAATCCTGCGCTAGCCGCCGGGTGATCGTGTCGATAAAGTAAGGCTGATGACCCAAGCCCGGCGATTGCTGATCGTGGATGATGACGCCGACTTGCGCCTGGCTCTAGTCGAGCAGCTTGCGCTGCACCCTGAATTTCGGGTCGAGGCGGTCGAAACGGCGGAAGCGGCGCTTCAGGCGGTCGAGACGGAGACGCCCGACCTCATCATCATGGATGTCGGGCTGCCCGACCTCGACGGACGGGAGGCAGTCAAGCGAATGCGCCGGGACGGGTATCGCCGCCCCATCATCGTTCTCACCGCCCATGATTCCGACGCCGACGCGGTGGTCGGCCTCGATTCGGGGGCCAATGACTACGTCGGCAAACCGTTCCGGTTCGTCGTGCTGCTGGCTCGCATCCGCTCGCAGCTGCGTCAGTATGAGGCCAGCGAGGATGCCGAGTTTCAGGTCGGCCCTTACACGTTTCGGCCAACCTCGAAGAACCTCGTCGATCCGCAGGGCGTCAAATTGCGGCTGACCGAAAAAGAGGCCGCAATCCTTCGCTATCTCCATCGCGCCGAACAACAGCCGGTAGCCCGGGAGACCCTGCTCAAGCACGTCTGGGGCTACAATTCCAACGTGACGACACACACGCTCGAGACCCATATTTATCGGCTGCGGCAAAAGATCGAGCACAATCCGGCGGAAGCGCAACTTCTCATCACCGAGGGCGGCGGCTACAAGCTCGTCGCGAGCGCAGCGGCGGGGGGCCGATCGGAGTGACGCTGGACGACGACGTCGGACGGCTCGCGCGCACTCGCCCGTTCAGCCTGCTTCCGCGCGAGGCGGTGCAGCTCATCGCATTCTCCTGTCAAAAGCGGCGCCTGAAAGCCGGCGATACGCTGTTTCTCGCTGGCGAAACCGCCGACTTCGGCTTTTTCATCCATTCGGGCGCGATCGCCTTGCTCGCGGATGGAGCCGATTCGAAAGGCGAACGACGCGTCGGCGCCGGCGCTCTCATCGGCGAGAGCGCGCTCTACGCCCAGACCGCTCGCCGGGTCGGCGCGCGAGCAGCCGAGGACGCGGTCGTGATGCCGATCGCGCGCGAAACGTTTTTGCGCGTGCTGGCTGAATTCCCGGCGGGCGCCGAGAAGATCCGCGCCGCGATCGCCGCTCGAACCCGCGTCCTGATCAATGGGCTCGAGGCGGCGCGAGTGAAGTCCTTCGAGGCCCCGGCCGCGCCGCGGCCCAGGGCGGCGCAGTGACCGCCGAGACGCTCAGCAGCCTCGCCTCCTTGCGCGCCCCGACATCGGAGGACATCGACGCCCTCGCCCAAGCGGCGTTCGACCGGCTCCCCGCTTCGTTTCAGCGCCTTAGCGAAGGTCTGGTCATCCAGGTGGTCGACTTCCCGGATGACGAGACGCTGGACGAGATGCGCGTCGAGAGCGAATTCGACCTTCTGGGCCTGTTTCGGGGTCGGGGCCTCGCCCAACGCGGCGCGGTCGAGGAGACGGGTGAGTTGCCCAACATGATATGGCTCTATCGCAGGCCGCTGCTGGACTTCTGGTGCGACGGCGAAGATTCGCTCGGCGCGGTGGTGGCCCATGTTCTCGTCCATGAGATCGGCCATCATTTCGGGCTCTCGGACGCCGACATGGAGGCGATCGAACGGTCGGCCCGCTGACCGATTCGCCCGCCTTGCGAGGCCGGAGGAGCGGGTAAGCCCCGGAAAGGGCCGGATTTCGGCGCCTTCACAACCGCGTCACGGTCCCTGTAGACTATTGCCGCGGTCGGAGCTCAGCGCCGGCCGAGGTTGGACAATCGGAGGCACGGAGCGTCTTTGTGACGGTTCATGTTCGGTCGGTCACGCCGGGGAATTGTCCGGCGCTCGTTTTGAATGCGGATTTCCGCCCGCTGAGCTATTACCCGCTGTCGATCTGGTGCTGGCAGGACGCGATCAAGGCGGTGTTCCTCGACCGGGTCAACATCCTGTCGGAATACGACACGCTCGTGCGTAGCCCGAGCTTCGAGATGCGCCTGCCCTCGGTCGTGTCGCTGAAGAGCTACGTCAAGCCGACCCGATTTCCCGCTTTCACCCGGTTCAACGTGTTCCTGCGCGACCGCTTCACCTGCCAATATTGCGGCCAGCGCGAGGACCTGACCTTCGATCACGTCGTTCCCCGCTCCAAGGGCGGTTTCACGACGTGGGAGAACGTGGTCGCGGCCTGCTCCGACTGCAACCTGAGGAAAGCCGACATGCTGCCCGCGGTCGCGCGCATGTGGCCGGCGACCAAGCCTTACCAGCCGACCGTCCACGACCTGCACCAGAACGGCCGCCTGTTCCCGCCCAACTATCTGCACGAGAGCTGGATGGACTATCTCTATTGGGACAGCGAACTCGAGGAGTGAGCTGGGCGGCTTACTCGGCTTAGCCGGCAAGCGAAAGGCGCGGGTTCGGCTATTCGGCTTCGGCGGCCAATTAAATCCAAGCAAAACCAAATAAAATCAAGCAAAATGCTTGGATTTGCTTGGTTTTATTCGTCCGAATCGGGACATTTCAATGGGTTATGGCGAATCCAAATAGAAAAATCTGCCGCCATCTCAGATTGTGCGCCGAATGTCTCAAGCCCTCCTTTTCCCGCCGCCGGGCGACCGAGACGCGGTTCGATTCAGCTAATGGTGAAGCTTTATAGCACGGATTTCTGATTATCGCAAACAATTGCGCGCGCCCTCAGCCCACATCCCGACTGGACCATTCCGTCTTATGGCGTCAGGCGCCAGATGAAAACCCAACAGGGACCATCACTTCCGACCCGTGGCGAACGAACGAACAGCGCGGCTTATTAGAGTCCGCTCGGCGCCCAAAAGCGCTCATTCCCTCGATGTCTTCAAGCCCCGTACCCTGAGGCTTGTTCCTATCTCCTCCACGCCCAACAAAAACCTGCTATCGTCGGACCGCCGCGATTAGGACGGCCATCCGAAAGCCGGGACCTGCCCCGGCTGCCCGCGCCTCTTCCCGCAGGAGCATCGGCAGGAGGCGCCGCTGTCCGTAGATCCTACGCAAATTGTCGAAGACGTAGGTTCCGCGCTCCCGCGGCACGGTCGGATCGTAGAGATTGGGACTCGCGGCCTTCAATCTCGCTGAGGAGTGGGACAATGGTGACGCCACAGATGGTCCTGCGAGGAGCCATCGCCCGGACGGGCGTAAGGCCCTTCCCCCTGTCCCTGACCTACGAAGTCACATGGCTCTGCAATTTATCCTGCGGTTATTGCGACCGCCATACGCCCATGCGCCATGAGTTGACGCAGGAAGAGATCTTTTGTGCGCTTGACGAGTTCCGTACGCTTGGAATGCTCCACACCCACCTTGACGGTGGCGATCCCCTGACCCATCGGCACATCGATGAGATCGTCGACTGGCTCACGCAGCGAGGGGTCACCGTATCGCTGAACAGCAACGGTATTCTCGTACCAAAGAAACTTGACACGATTTCGAAAGTTATCTCTGCTGAAGATCAGCCTCGACGGCCCCCCTGACAGTCACGATGCGATGCGGGGAACAGGGAGCTTTGAGAAAGCCCTCGCCGGCGCCACCGCTGCGCGAGATGCTGGTGTGAAGGTGGAGTTCACATGCACGGTGGGCCAACATAATGCTCACACGATCGAGCCGCTGATCGACATCGCATCCGCCGTCAGTATCCCGGTGGTCTTTCAACCAGCGTTGAACAGTTTATTTCTTGGCGCCGATCGCGACGGATCATCCTGGCAGCTGGATGTCCGGTCCATTCGCGCCGCGTTCGCTCGGATTGAGCGGATAAAACGGCGGAGCAACGTGGTCGGCAATGGCTGGTCCAGCCTCAGGCATTTTCGGCGCTTCCCAGACGACACGCCACCCCCGTGTGCGGCCGGCTGGGTGATGGCGACCATGGACCCCGAAGGCGTCCTCTTTTCCTGCCCCCAGCTCAACCGGAGCGATCGATCCAACAGCGTCACGCGGCTCGGGGCGGCAACGGCATTCGCCAATCTGTCCCGCTCGGGCTGTGGCCAATGCTGGTGCGCGCGTCTGGTCGAGGGAAATTATGCCTGGGGGATGCGCGTCGATCGTATGCTCCCACCATTCGAACGCTTGCCGCGCCAATCCACGGGCGTTGCGTGAGCCCCGAAGGTCTGGATCTCGCAGCGGCCCAGTCGGCCAGCATCGCATCGGGAACGAGCCCCCGACGCATTTCCTGGCTGGATTGGCTCCGCTATGGACCGTTCTTGGCGCAGATGATCGTCACCCGGCGATGCAATCTTACCTGCGGTTATTGCACGGAATACGACAAAACCTCCGAACCCGTTCCCTTTGACGTCCTGCGGCAGCGGCTCGAGCTGCTCCGCGACCTTCGCACGTGGGCCGTCTCGCTGATGGGCGGCGAGCCAACCCTTCATCCCGATCTCCTCAAAATCTTCTCCACCATGCGCGTCTTCGGGTTCCATCGCCGCATGATGACGACGAATGGTCTCCTCCTCACCAAGGAGATTGTCGACGGACTCAACAAAAGCGGCATGACCGATATGAGTTTGAGCATCGATGGGGTGAAGCGGAACGCGACAACCGTCAAGGTTCTTAAGGTGCTGAGACGGAAGCTCGACATACTGGCTGAACGTGCACAATTCGACGTGGTCGTCAGCGCAGTCATTGGGTCTGCGCCTCGCGAGGAAGTTCTGGAGGTCGTCGAGTTTGCGAAGTCGCGCGGGTTCACACCCCGTCTGCTGGTCCTTCACAACGAACGCGGCCAGATGGGCTTGTCCTCCGAGGAGTTCGCCGTCTACGCGGAGGTCAAACGACTGTTCGGACGCCGAGTGACCGAGGAAGCGCACGGTTACCGTGAGCGCCTGATCCAGAATGGCGAAGCTCCATTTCGTTGTCGGGCGGGGGCGCGGTACCTCTACATCGACGAGTTCGGAATGGTCCGGTGGTGCGCGCAGACCCGCATGGCATTTGGAAAGAGGCTGTCCGAGTACGCCCTGGAGGATCTTCGCCAACATTTCTATTCGGAGAAAGCTTGCAGCGACAAGTGTTGCGTGGGTTGCGTCCGAACGGCGTCTGCCTTCGACCAGTGGCGCTCCCAAGACTCATCCGAAAGGGTCGGCGCCCGCCATTGAATGACGGCTTTCGGCTTGGACTCCGGTCCTTTCAGAGGCGACTCCTGTTATGGGCGCGCTTCCTGCCCTTTGGAGACGTCTCAAAACGGGGGCGAAGCGTTGAATATTGACTGCTAGGCGGCTATGAGCTCGCCCACCGGCGCGCGCCTTTGCCGGCGCCAAAAGAGCCAGGCGACGATGACGAAATTGAGCACGTTGAACAGGAGCCCGTTCAGGAACGCCATGCGGTAGGAGTTGGTCAGGTCGAAAATGACGCCGGAAAAGTAGCCGCCGAACGCCATGCCGAAGATCGTTGCCGAGACGACGAGGCCGATCGCCGCGCCAGCCTGTCGGGGCGGCAATAGCTCGCGGCAGATGACCGCGTACATCGGCACGATTCCGCCCTGGAACAGGCCGAAGATCCCCGAGACCACAAATAGCGACGTCAGCCCGTCGAAATATAGGTAGAGCGCGAGCGCCACACCCTGCATGAAGGAGCCGATCATCAGCGTCGCCGAGCCGCCGATCGCGTCGGCGACAAATCCGGAGCCGATGCGCGAGACGATGCCGAGCAGCATCATCAGCGACAGCATTTCGGCGCCGTGGGCGACGCCGTAGCCAAGGTCGCCGCAATAGGCGACCAGGTGCACTTGCGGCATCGACATCGCGACGCAGCAGGAAAAGCCCGCGAGAACCAAAAGCACGAGCAGCACTCGCGGCGAAATGCCGACGTCGGCCCGAGCCGCCGCGGTCGCCGCCTCCGCTTCCTCGAACACCGCCGCGGATGGCCGGCGTCGCATCGCCAGGGCCAGCGGCAAGACCGCCAAGGCGATGATGAGCCCGATCCCCGCATAAGTCGCGCGCCAGCCAATATGAGGCATGGCGAGGCTCATCAACAACGGCCAAATCGTGCCGGCGAGGTAATTCCCGGATGCGACAACCACCACCGCGAGCCCGCGCCGCTTGACGAACCAATGGGAAATATCCGCCATCATCGGCCCGAAACCGGTCCCCGCGCCAATTCCGATCAGCACGTGAGCGACTGAGAATACCAAGAGGTTCGGCGCATATCCGGCGAGAACGAAGCCCAGACCCACACTCGTGCCGGAGATGGCCATCGGCAAGGCGATGCCGCGGCGATCCGTCATCCGCCCGAGCGCAATCGTGCTGAAGGCCAGCGTGCACATCATGGCGGTATAAGGCAGCGACGCCGCCGAGCGGTCGACCCCGAAGTCACGCTGCGCCTCGGGCATGACCACGATGATCGCCCACATGCCCGCCCCGACCAGAGTCGAGATCAGAAGCGACAAGGCGAGCCGGGCGAAGCTATAGGGGCCGTCGGGCGAATAGCGGCCGGCGTCTTCGACGGATTGGGCGGGCGACGGGATCATCGCGCGAGCTTGCGGCAGGGCCCGGGCGATGGCAAGCAGCGGCGGCAGATCTCACGCCTTGTCAGGCGTTGGCGGCGCCGGACTCGAAAGTGGCGGCGCTCTCCCGAGGGTGAAAGAGCTGGAGATCGGAGCGTCTCGTAATGCCGGCCGGTGGAAAGACAAGGAAGCGCGGGCTTGAAGCATGCCGGAAATGATCACGCGTTCCGGGTGCTTCCTGCGATTTCTCGATGATAGACGCCAGACATTATTGTTTGCCTCACTCTTCCTCATTGTCGTCGGATCTCGTGCAATCCTCATCAACTACGCCGGAAACCCGACTCCGTACGCGGACGAATGGGACGGCGAAGCGGCCAATCTTCTAAAGCCCTATCTTCGAGGCGCACTAACGATTGGCGATCTGTTTCAGGCTCATAACGAGCACGTCATTTTCTTCACCCGATTGCTGACGCTCGCGATCTTCAACCTCGCCGGCTACTGGGATGTGATCCTGCAAATGATCGCCAACGCGATCCTCGACGCCGCGACGGTCGTGGGGATCAGCTACGCGCTCTCACGTCCGCTTCGCGGGGGGTGGGCGCGCGCCGCGATGATTTTATCCGCGTTGGTGAATGCTCTTCCCTTGAGTTACGACAATGTGTTGCTCGGATTCAACACGCACTTCTATCTGTTGCTGGCGTTTTCGTTCGCGAGTCTATGGTTCCTAGCGGACAGCAGGGCGTGGTCGCCGCGATGGGCTGCGGGAGTCCTGTTTGCGCTCGCCTCGTTCCTCTGCATGGCCTCGGGCGCGCTGACGCTCGCCGCTGCGGTCGGTCTGCATCTCGTGCAGATGGCCTGCGGCCGGAGAGGGGGGGTGCGTGAATGGCTCGGGATCGCCGCCTTCGCCGCCGTGACTGCGGTCCTGGCGATCCTCATTCCCCACGTGGAATTGTCGGACGTCTACAGGGCGCATTCGTTGAGACAGTTCCTGTCGGCTGTTTTCGAGTTGGCGAGCTGGCCGGCCCCTCCCAATTTGGGCCTGCTCATGACTTTGCCGTCGATCGTGTTTTGCCTGCGCACATTTGCCGACCGCCCGGCGCTAAGCGATGCGCGTTGGTTCAACGTCGCGGCGTTCGGATGGATCCTCACCCAATTCGCTGCGATCGCGGCGGGGCGTGCATTGATCCCGGTCGAGGTCCGGTACTTGGACACGCTGTTGATCGGCTTGGCGGTCAATATGGCGAGCCTTTTTTGGCTCGTCGGGTCGGGTGCGGTCAGCGGCAAGCGCAAGATGTGGTGGTTTGCCGCCCTCGCGGCGTGGCTGGTGATCGTCGCGGCGTCATTGATCCGACCGGCGCACCCGCTGCCCGGCTCGATGGACTTGCGGCGCCAAACCGCCGAGGTCCAGGAGAAAAATCTGCGCGGGTATCTCGCAACCGGCGACGCGTCATATCTCGCCGGCGCCCCGCTGGTCGATCTCCCCTACCCCGAGGCGCCCCGGTTGCGCAAACTCTTGGATACGCCTGAGATTCGCGCGGCCCTACCCCCTGAGCTGCTTTCGCGGGATCCGTCATCGAACTGGGTCGAAGCGCTCAAAAGGACGTTCCTCACCCAAGGCTATACATGGCTCGGCGCGGGCGTTCTCCTGCTCATCATTGTTATCGCTCGGGAAGCCTCGGCGCCCGGCGGTTCAAGCGCCCGGAGCCTGGCCGCAATTCTGGATTCCCGGAAGACGGGCTGACGCCGCGGCCCTCAGCTGGAAGGACCGCCGCCTGCGGCGACCTTTCCTTTCTATTGCGCGTTTTGGACGAGATTCGCCTAAACCCGTCTCGCCTGAAAGGCGACGGAGGCGCCGGGCGACCCATTGGTGCAATTGCGGCAAGCGTCTGACTTGGTGTAGGTCTCGTTTTTTGCGGGACAACGTAGCGAAAAGGCGCCGCGCCTTTGGGGATAAAGTGACGAAACCTCTCACGCCGCTTCTGGATCAAATCAACTCGCCGGCGGATCTGCGTAAGCTGAGCGAAGGCCATCTCGCCCAGGTCGCCGACGAATTGCGAGCCGAGACCATCAGCGCGGTATCGGTGACGGGCGGTCATCTTGGCGCGGGCCTCGGCGTGGTCGAGTTGACTGTGGCGTTACACTATGTGTTCGATACCCCGGCGGATCGCATCGTCTGGGATGTCGGCCATCAGGCCTATCCGCACAAGATCCTGACCGGACGGCGCGCCCGGATCCGAACTCTGCGTCAGGGCGGCGGCCTTAGCGGCTTTACGAAGCGCGCGGAAAGCGAATACGACGCATTCGGCGCGGCTCATTCCTCGACCTCAATCTCGGCCGGGCTCGGCATGGCGGTCGCGCGCGACCTGTCGCACGCAGGCAACCATGTCGTTGCGGTCATTGGCGATGGCGCGATGTCGGCGGGGATGGCCTACGAGGCGATGAACAATGCGGGCGCGCTGGGCTCGCGGCTAATCGTCATCCTCAACGACAACGACATGTCGATCGCGCCACCGACGGGCGCCATGTCGGCCTATCTCGCCCGCCTGGTCTCCGGCCATACCTATCGCTCGCTGCGCGACGCCGCCAAGCAGCTCGCGCGCCGTCTGCCGAAGTTCTTCTATGACAAGGCGAGGCGCACCGAAGAATACGGCCGCGGCTTCTGGACCGGCGGCACGCTGTTCGAGGAGCTCGGCTTCTATTACGTCGGACCCATCGACGGCCACAATCTCGACCACCTGCTGCCGATCCTGAAGAATGTGCGCGACATGCATGGCGGCCCGGTTCTCGTTCACGTGGTGACCAAGAAGGGAAAGGGCTACCCTCCCGCCGAGGCCGCCGAGGACAAGTACCACGGCGTCGCTGCGTTCGACGTCATCACCGGCGCGCAGTCTAAGCCCAAGAGCAACGCGCCCGCCTACACTAGAGTATTCGCCGACGCGCTGCTCAACGAAGCGCGGCGGGATGAGAAAATCGTCGCTATCACCGCCGCAATGCCCGATGGCACCGGGCTCGACCGGGTGAAGCGCGTGTTCCCCGATCGGGTTTTTGACGTTGGCATCGCCGAGCAGCACGCCATCACGTTCGCGGCCGGATTGGCGACCGAAGGCTTCAAGCCGTTTTGCGCCATTTATTCGACCTTCCTGCAGCGCGGCTACGACCAGGTCGTCCACGACGTGGCGATCCAGAACCTGCCAGTCCGCTTCGCTCTCGACCGCGCCGGGCTGGTCGGCGCAGATGGCGCAACGCACGCGGGAGCCTTCGATATCGCCTATCTCGCCTGCCTGCCGAACATGACGGTGATGGCGGCGGCGGACGAGGCTGAACTCGTCCATATGGTCGCCACAGCGGCCGCCCACAGTTCGGGTCCGATCGCCCTTCGCTACCCGCGCGGCGAAGGAGTCGGCGTCGAGATGCCGGAGCGCGGCGAACCGTTGCCGATCGGCAAGGGCCGGGTGGTGCGCGAAGGCTCGCGGATCGCGATCCTGTCGCTTGGCGCGCGGCTCGGCGAGGCGCTCAAGGCGGCGGACGAACTGGCGGCGCGGGGCCTTTCGACCACGGTCGCCGACGCACGGTTCGCCAAACCGCTCGACCGCGAGCTTATTTTGCGGTTAGCCGCAACGCACAAGCTCCTTATCACCATCGAGGAAGGCGCGGCTGGCGGTTTCGGCGCGCATGTGCTGACCCTGCTTGCCGAAGCCGGCGCGCTGGACAGCGGGCTCAAGGTGCGCACGATGACGCTGCCGGACAAATTCCTCGACCAGGACAAGCCTGAGCGGATGTACGCCGCCGCCGGGCTCGACGCGAAGGGGATCGTCTCCAAGGCGCTGGCGGCTCTTGGCGAAATCGAAGTCAAAGCGATTTCTGGCCGCATCGCATGAGCCAATCCTCGTCGGGCGGCGAGCAGCCAAACGTCAGCGGACGCGGCAATCTCTTCGCCCTCATCGCCGTCGTCGTCCTCGTCGCGCTCGGCTACTGGGCGTTCAACTATCTGGACCAACAGCGCAAACTTCAGAACTGCCTGGATTCGGGCCGGCATGACTGCGAGCAGCGGCTCAACCTTCAGAAGTGAGGGGTGCGCAAGGGGCCGCGAACCGGGCGCCCGGCATTTGACTTCCCGCGCCTCGCGCGGCATAAGCCGCGCCTTGAACCGGCGCGCGAGCGCGCCATCGATATTTCCCGGCTTCTTCGCTTGGCCAGAGGGCTGTGGCGGGCGGTCGGCTTTTGCGCTTGGACACCGAGATTGCGCTTCCATTGTCTTCGCGCGAAAACGGATTCGGAGACCTAAGTTGAAGCGGACCTATCAACCCAGCAAGCTGGTGCGCAAGCGCCGTCATGGCTTTCGGGCCCGCTCGGCGACGGTCGGCGGCCGCAAGGTGCTCGCCGCGCGCCGCGCGCGCGGCCGCAAGAAGCTCTCCGCCTGATCGGATTGCCCTGGGCTGCTTTGGCCGCTGCCTATTCGTTTGCCTAGCCCTGAAGACGCGGCGGAATGGAGCCTCAACTCCTTGCATGAGGATGGAAGGCCGGAGCCCGCCGGCGAACGTTTGGGTCGCTTGACCAAGCGGGCGGAATTTCAGCGCGTTTCGCGTGGCCGGCGCTTGTCAGTCGAGACCTTCACGCTCCAGTCGCGTCGGCGCGAAGTGACCGGACCCGAGGCCGGCGCGGACGCGCGGGTTGGACTGACGGTGACCAAAAGCATCGGCGGCGCGGTCGTGCGCAATCGGGTGCGCCGGCGTCTGAAAGAAGCGCTGCGCGCCGCGGCGCCTCTTGAGGCGGAGGGGGATCACGACTACGTGCTGATGGCTCGGCGAGAGGCGCTGGGGCGCGACTTCGCCGCGCTGGTGGAAGATGTCTGTGATGCGTTTCGCACCGCTCGTCGCGCCGGCGCGGACAGTGGCGGGCGCGCGATGGCCGACAGAGCGCCGAAGGTCAAAGACAGACGAACATGAATTCCGAGGATACGCGGAACCTCTTTCTCGCGATCGCGCTGTCGGTCCTGGTGATGGCCGCCTGGCAATATTTCTACGCCGGTCCGCTGTATCAGCGCGAGCATCAGGCGCAGATGCAGGCCAACAATACGGCGCCGACAGAGCGATGCCCGCCTTCGCCACTGCCCGGCGCGTCATCCCCGGCGACCGCTTCGCCGCCCGAGGCTTGGCCACAGCTTCGCCGCCCGGAGGCCCGGCGGCCGCCGTCGTCCCAGACCATCAGCGAAGTCCTAGCCGCAAGCCCGCGGGTCACCATCGACACGCCGAGCATCGGCGGATCGATCAATCTCAAGGGCGGCAAGATCGATGACATCATCCTCAAGGACTACCGCGAGACCATCGATCCGAAGAGCCCGAACATCAGGCTCTTCTCGCCGCCGGGCGCGCCGGACGCCTATTGGGCCGAGACGGGATTCGTCAGCGCGGGCGGCGGCAAGACGCCCAATCTCGACACCGTCTGGACCGCCGACCGCCAAACGCTGACCGCCGACCAGCCGGTCACGCTAATCTGGGACAACGGCGCCGGCCTCATCGTTCAAGCGCGTTATCTCGGTCGATGACAAATACATGTTCACGATCGCCGACTCGGTCGTCAATTCGAGCGCCGCGCCCGCGACGGTCCAACCCTTTGGGCTCATTCTGCGGCACGGCCGGCCGAACGTCGCTGGATATTCGGTGCTGCACGAGGGGTTCGTGGGCGTCATCGCCGGCGGCGACGCGTCGCAGGTGGCCATCACGTTGCCGGTTCAAGAAGTCACCTACGCCGCGATCGAAAAGGACACCGGGAGGGTGCGATCCTTCAAGGGCGACGGCGGCTGGCTCGGCTTCACCGACAAGTACTGGGGCTCCGCGGTTATTCCCGACCAGACCGCACCGATCGAGGCGCGGTTTTCGGCCAACGGAACCGTGCAGCCGGTGGACTACCAGGCCGACTTCCTGGGCAAGGAGCAAACCGTCGCGCCGGGAGCTTCGTTCGAGACGAAGACCCGTGTCTTCGCTGGCGCGAAAGAGGTCAGCACGATCGACAATTATGAGACCAACCTCGGCATCAAGAAGTTCTCTCTGATGATCGACTGGGGCTGGTTCTGGATGATCACGATCCCGATGTTCCGGCTTCTGGATGCGATCTACAAGGTCGTCGGCAATTTCGGCGTCGCAATTCTCATCGTCACGGTGCTCGTCAAGCTCGCCTTCTTCCCGCTCGCCAACCGGTCCTACCAGTCGATGGCGAAAATGAAGAAGATCCAGCCGAAGATCGCGGCGCTGAAGGAACTCTATCCGGACGATCGCGCCAAGCAGCAGCAGGAACAGATGGAGCTGTTCAAGCGCGAGGGCGTCAATCCGGTCGCGGGCTGCCTGCCGATGGTGATCCAGATCCCGGTATTCTTCGCCCTCTACAAGGTCATATTCATCACCATCGAGATGCGGCACGCGCCGTTTTTCGGCTGGATCAGGGATCTCTCGTCGCCGGATCCGACCAACGTCTTCACCCTCTTCGGGCTCGTCCCATGGGACCCGACCGCCTTGCCGGCAGTCGGCCATTTTCTCCATCTTGGAATCTGGCCGCTGATCATGGGCGTGTCGATGTTCTTCCAGATGAAGATGAACCCCGAGCCGGCCGATCCGGTTCAGAAGACAATGTTCTCCTGGATGCCGGTGATCTTCACCTTCATGCTCGGCACGTTTCCGGCGGGGCTCGTCATCTACTGGACATGGAACAACACGCTGACGGTGCTCCAGCAATATTACATCATGACCAAGGCGGGCGTGAAGGTTGAGCTCTGGGACAACCTCACCAAGCTCTTCCCCAAGAAGAGCAGCCCGGCCAAAACGCCGAGCGTATGACCGAAACAGCGTCCGCGCCGGACTGGACGGAGGCCGGGCGCAGGCTGTTCGCGGGTCGATGCGAATTCATCTTCGCCGCTGCGCGCGCCGACGGCCTGCCGCCGGTCGGACCGCCGGAGATCGCTTTCGCCGGGCGCTCGAACGTCGGCAAGTCGTCGCTCATCAATGCGCTCACCGGCCGCCTCAGCCTCGCGCGCACCTCGCGCACGCCCGGCCGTACGCAGGAGCTCATCTTCTTCGACCTCGACGGCAAGGCGCGGCTGGTCGACATGCCCGGATACGGCTACGCCGCGGTCGCCAAGGCGAAATCCGTCGCCTGGGGCGCGCTTGCGCGCGACTATCTGCGCGGCCGCCCCTCGCTTCTGCGCGTGTTCGTGCTCGTCGACGGCCGCCACGGCCTCAAGGACAGCGATCATGAGACGATGCGCGCGCTCGACGCCGCCGCAGTCTCTTACGCGGTCGTGCTGACCAAGGGCGACGAAGTGAAGGCGGCCGACGGTAGCGCGCGGATCGCAGCGACGCTCGAGGGCTTGAGCAAGCACGGCGCCGCCTTTCCCGAGGCGCTGTTCACCTCGGCGCGCACGGGCGAGGGCGTCGCCGATTTGCGCGCCCATATCGCCAGGCTCATCGCCGAGCGGGGCGGGCCTCACCGGGATTGACGCTGCGTCCGGGCGATTGCGATGGTCGCTCGATGAGGACTCACTACAACTTCTACGCGGGCGGCGACGTCGGCCGGATCGAAGCGCTGAGCGACGGCATCTTCGCCTTTGCGGCGACCGTTCTGGTGCTCGATATCCGCCTGCCCGAGCCTGCCGACGTCCGCTCCGAGGTTGAATTGTTGAGCGCCCTGCTCGCTTCGGCCCACAGGCTCCTGCCCTGGCTCTTGAGCCTGCTCACGCTCGGCATTTTCTGGGTGGCGCAACAGACGCAGCTCAGCCAGCTCGCCCGCTCGAACCGTGACCTGACCTGGCTGCACCTGGTCTTTCTCGCTGTCATCACCGTGTTGCCGTTCACAACCCGACTGCTCGCTGATTTCTTCACCTATCGCACCGCGTTCCTGATCTACTGGGCGAACATTTTCCTGCTTGGCGTGGCGGTCTACGTCACCTGGGCCTATGCCGAACGGGCGAAGCTGATCCGGGAGGACGCGCCGCCTGAGCTGCTGGGCGCTTTTCGGAGGCGGGTGATCATTGCGCAATCGCTCTACGCGGTCGGCGCGGTCGTCGGCGTCGTCAGCGTGCCGCTCGGGCTTGCGCTCATCATCCTGATCCAACTCAATTACGCGGTCGCGCCGAGACTGCCCATTCTGTTGCGCCTCTAAAGCCCATCGCGTCGATGGGAAAACGCTCCGCGTCTTGCCGGCGCGGCTACCAAGGGGGAGGAAGCGTTCCCCAAGCCAAGGGAAGGAAAACCAAAACTGGCGGAAGGAAAATCAAAGGAAAGGGAAGCGAAATCCAAATGTCTTCCTTCCGCTCATCGAGACTTTTCAATAGGTTAAACCACGAATCCAAGAAAAAGCGTTGGCTCTGATTATTCGATAGGAACTATGGCCTCCTCGCTCAACATCCGGACCGACGACAGCAGCCACGATAGCACGGTTTTCTGATTATCGAAAGTGATTGTCGCGGTTTCACGCGCTTTCAGAGGTAAGCCCGGCATGGCCCGTAATCCTCCGTCACTACGAGCGAAGCGAAGAATCGAGGGCCACCGTCGCCGCTCTCCGGCCTCTGGATTGCCGCGTCGCTTCGCTCCTCGGAATGACGGCGCCGCTCAGTCCTCGAAGGGCAGTCCGGCGTATTGTTCGGCGACCATCGCCTCGGCATGTTTCGAGCGGTGGAGATGCTCGAATTCGCTGAGCTTGATCCTGGTCTCGAACGCGTCGTCATCGGGAAAGACGTGCAGCAATTTGGTCAGCCACCACGAAAAGCGCTCGGCCGCCCAGACCCGTCTCAGCGCCATGTCGGAGTAGCTGTCGAGATAGCGGTCGTCGCCCTTGGCGAAATGGGCGGCAAGCGCGCGCTGGAGATAGAAGACGTCGGAGATCGCGAGGTTCAAGCCTTTGGCGCCGGTCGGGGGACGATATGAGCGGCGTCGCCGGCGAGAAAAAGCCGGCCGTAGCGCATCGGCTCGGCGACGAAGCTGCGCAGCGGCGCGATCGACTTTTCGATCGATGGGCCGGTGACGATCTTGCGCGCGATGTCGTCCGGAAACCGCCGTTTCAGCTCCTCCCAGAACCGCTCATCGGGCCAGTCAGCGATCTCCTCATCGAGGCCGCACTGGATGTAATACCGGCTGAGCGTCTGATTGCGCAGCGAGGCGAGAGCGAATCCGCGTTCGTGCCGGGCGTAGACGACCTCCCCGACCGGCGGCGTTATGGACATGATTCCGAGCCAGCCGAACGGATAGGCGCGCTCGAAGGTCCTCAGCGTTTGCTTCGGAATGCTCTGCCGCGATACGCCGTGGAACCCGTCGCAGCCGGCGATGAAGTCGCATTCGAGCGTCTCGGTCCCCCCGTCCTTCTCGTAAGTCACCTTCGGCGCGGCGTAGGTCAGGTCGTGGAGCCGGACATTCTCGGCCTCCTCGACGATGCGTCCCCCGTCGCGTTCCCGCACCCGGTACAATTCCTCGGTGATCGCGGTCTGTCCGTGCGACCACATCGGTCTGCCGGCATAGGTCTTCGTATCGATGAGAAACGGTTCACGACCCTGCCAAACGATCCAGGCGCCGTCATGCGCGTGGCCTTCCCGGTCCATCCGTTCGCCGACGCCCGAATCCCGCAACATCTTGACCGACCCGAATTCGAGCACGCCGGCGCGAATGCGCTTCAGCACATACGCTTTGGTCTGCCGTTCGAGGACGACGCTGTCGATGTTATTGAGATGCAGCATATGGGCGAGCAGAAGGCCGGCCGGCCCGCCGCCGATGATCGCGACTTGTGTGCGGCGCATACGCCTCTTCCTCTCGCCCAACAAACACGAGCTGAGCGCACTGTAGCCCCGCTCGGCGACGCGCGGCCAGACGCGGTGCCCCCCCCCACTGCAAGTCAGCGTCCTTCCGGCGGCAAGCATGCGCATTAGCCTTGTATCTAGCCCAGGACCATTTCAACTTTCTCTGAATGTACTGCAAAATAGATATATTGAGCTAGAAATTCAAGCATTGTTTTATTGCACGCGCTTCTTGCGTCTCAAATTGATTTTTCGGAGGACAAGATGATTTATCTCAGCCGTTCGCGGCAATCCCTAACGACATCTCTGAGCGTCATGCTGCTGGCGAGCCCCTTGACGGGCCTCTTTCCTTCGTTCGCAGCCGCCGCCGAAAGCGAGCCCGCGGCGCAGACGAAACCGGCGGCGACCGGCGAAGCAAAGCCTGCGCCGACGCCGGAGGAGCTGGAGAACTGGCGCCAGGCGATTTCGAAAGTGCCGGAGCCGACAAAGGGCTGCTTTACGGCCACCTATCCGGACACGCAGTGGCGCGCGGTCGCTTGTGGGACGCCTTCGCACAAACTTTACCTGCCGACTGCGAGCAGACACGGAAAGGCGCTTTCCGTCGAACAAGTGGGAGGAATTCTGGGAACCCTGGCCGGACCGGATTTCGCGGCGACTTGGACCGGCCAGGTGTCTTATGTCGAGGGCTTGTTCAACTCGGGAACGTCCGCGTCGACCGAGTTTGCCGTCCAATGCCCGGCGAGTGCGACGACCGGGTTCAATGTCTGTCCGACAAATCCGGCGTTCAACTCCGCGACTGCGAACGAATATTCCCTGCAACTCAACAGCGAGTTCTTCACGACCACGGCATGCGGCTCTTCAGCCGGGGCGAATGGGAATCCATGCCAGGGGTTCGAGCAGTTCGTCTACGACCCGGCGTTCGGCGGTCAGATTCAGTATTGGCTGACAAATTTCGGACCGACAGGCACAACCTGCCCGGCTCCAGTAAGCGCAAGCTGTCAGAACGCGCCAAAACATCCCCCGGAACGAGGCTGGCCTCCGGTTCCGCTCCCCGGCGCGATTGACTGTGTGGTTAACGCCGCGAACGTCACGCCGGAGGGGCAGGATATGTGATTGCTTCGCTATGCGGATTAGAGTTGAAGGCGCGGTTGCAGGCGTGACCTTTGCGCAGTCCGATGGAATTACCGTGACCTCGGGCGGAACGAGCAACAAGGCGGCGGGCGGGAACTATTTCCCCGATCTCAACACCGCTTGGCAGGAAGCCGAGTTCAATATCTTCGGCGACGGCGGTGGAGACCAGGCGGTCCTCAACTCAGGCGCGACGCTTATTCCGCGCATCCACGTGGACAACGGAACGACGGCCGCGCCCCTTTGCGCGCTTCAGACTTTTACCGCCAATCGAACAATCTGACACTGGCCAACACGCTTCCAACCGTAGTTCCGGGCCCAACGCCGGCGCTAATCTTCTCGGAGAGCGGCCAAGCCCCCTCGGGCGCGGCGGCGTCGTGCGCAGACGCGGCCAGCGTCGGCGACACGCACATGACAACTTTCGACGGGTTGCATTACGACTTCCAGGCTTCGGGCGATTTCGTCCTGGCGGAGACCGGTCCGGAGTTTCTGGTCCAAACCCGGCAAGCGTTGGCGGTGACGAACCCTGGATGGATCAAGAACGCGACGATCAACAAGGCGGTCGCGGCGCGCATGGGCAAGACCCGCGTCGCCATCTGCCTCGATCCGGAGCGGCTCGAAATCGACGGCGAACGCCGCGAACTCAGGGACGGCAAGTCGATCTCCTTGCCGGGCGGCGCGCGGTCTGGCGGACGGGAAATCTCTACGGGATCGCCAGCCCGACCGGCGACAGCGTGAGCGCCACGCTCAACAACAACAACATCAACACCTGGATCGACGTCTCTGTCGGCTTGAGCCAGACGAACGCGCGCGGCCTTCTCGGCAGTCGCAGCGACGCGCTGATCGAGCGTAACGGAACGATATTGAGAAATGTATCGTTCCAAGAACTCTACCACCCCTACGCCGAAAGCTGGCGGGCGCGCGAAGACGAAACGCTGTTGTGCCCGGAGCCCAAGGCTGTCTACGGCATCCCGGAAAGGTCGCTCTACGCCGCGACCTCGATCAGGACGCGTTCCAGCGCGCAAGAGAGATTTGCGCGGCGGCGGATAAGAAACGAGGCGCTGCTCAACGACTGCACCCTGACGCCGCAGTCCTCGGCGGCGGCGACGCCACGGCTGCGGTTTTCGTCCACGCACGCCCGCCCGTCCATGTCATCCAGCCGGTTTCAGACGGCAGGAAATGAGCGAGCGGGCGTAGCGCGCGTTCCGTCCTCTTCGACCGCGACACGTTCTCCAGCAGCGCGCATGCGCCGGTGCTCCACTTGTCAACCCCACCGCCTCGAGCGCCCCGGACTGGCGGCGCGCGAGGGTCGCCTCGTCGAAGCCGGCGATCGCGTCCTCGTAGATGCGGTGAAAATTGAGCCGCGCGGCGAGCCTGAGGAACGCGCCGCCAAGGCCGATCGTCGCCCGCTCGAGAAAGACGAATTCACGCGGCGGAAGCAGCCCCCCGCCCTCCGCCCTTAAGGCCCGCATGACCTGGCCGATTTCGCGGCGTCCGTATTCCGACGGTTTCACGCCGTCGGCGACACTGCGCACGCGATCATCGAGAATGGGGCCGCACATGAATCGCGCCCAGATGGTCATCGCCTCGGCGGTCCCGGGCGTGAGCCTGGCGAAGCCCCACATCGCATAGGCGTCGGCGACGCCTGCCTTGTCGCCAGCCTTCAGCGCCCGATAGAGCTCGACCACGCCGCGGACGAACCGGGGTGGGAAGATTCGCACGCAGCCGTAATCGAACAGGTTGACGCCGTCGACGCGGCGTTTCTCCCCCTCCGCCGACGCGGCGACCGTGTAATTGCCGAGATGCGGATCGCCGTGAATGACGCCGTAGCGGAGGAACGGGCGCCACCACGCGTCGAACAGGCCGACGGCGATGGCGTCGCGCGCCTCCTGGGAAGCAGTCTCGAAGGCGACCAGCGGCTCGCCGTCGAGCCATTGCAGCGTGAGCAGACGCCGCGTGGAGAGGCTCTCCTCGACCCGCGGCACGCGCACGAACGGCCGGTCGGCGAGCATGATTCGATAGAGCCGGGCGATCTTGGCTTCGCGCTGATAATCCAGCTCCTCGCGCACGCGCTCGCGAATTTCGCGAGCAATTTCCCGCGTATCGATCGCCGCGCCGGCACGCCGGTGAAACGAGAACAGGAGGTCGAGGTTCGAGAGGTCGGTCTCCACCGCCGAGGCCATGTCCGGATATTGCAGCTTGCAGGCGAGCTTTTCGCCGCCGAGGCTCTTCGCCCCATGCACCTGGCCGAGCGAGGCGGCGGCTGCGGGCTTGAAGTCGAAATCGGCGAAGCGCTCGCGCCAGTTCGGCCCAAGCTCGGCCTGCATGCGGCGGCGCACGAAGGCCGCGCCCATCGGCGGCGCCTGCGACTGGAGCCGCATCAGTTCGGCGGCGAAATCCGCCGGCAATGCGTCGGGGATCGTCGACAGCATCTGCGCGACTTTCATCAGCGGGCCCTTCATCGAGCCCAAGGCAGAAGCGAGCGCCTTGGCGTCCGTCTCCCGGCCGCCGCCGCGCAGCCGGTTGACGCCGACCCGCGCGGCCAGCGCGCCGGCGTTGACGCCGAGGCGGGCATAGCGCGTCGCCCGCGCGCTCAGGCGATTGGCTTCGTTGTCGCGGTCAACTCGGCAATTCTCCAAAGGGAACGCCTAGCATATAGTCTGCTCGCTCATCTGCTCGCTCATCGATTTCAGCCGCGGGATCAATCGATGGCGGAGAATCGTGACGGCGACGCGGGCGAACTCGCCTCTGTCAAGCAGCCTCTCCCGCGTCGCCATAGAGCCAGGCAATTTGCTCAAGCGGGTCGGCGGCCGCGAGCTTTCGGTCGCGCAGCCCCTGTTCAGGCCCGTCAGGCAAATGATTTTGAATCTCCCGGCCACGACTTATCAGGAGGACGTGGTTCGCCCTAGGACGCCGCAATTCCTCGTAGCGCTTCAGCGCCGTCTCGATTGTACCGGGCTCAGCCGATTTCAGGCAGTCGGCCAGGGTCACAGCGTCCTCCACGCATTGCGCCGCGCCTTGCGCAAGAAACGGCAGCATCGCATGCGCCGCGTCTCCAAGCAGCGAAACACATCCGACCGTCCATTGCTCCAACGGCCCTCGATCGAAGAGGGCCCAACGTTTGGTCTGCGTGGCCTACAAGATAAGCTGATGCACCCGCCCGTCCCACTGTCCGAACTCGCGCGCCAGGTCCGAAATCTCGCCGTCGGCCGTCCAGGATTCAGATCGCCAGTCCCCGGCGGGGGCGATCGCCACGATGTTGATGAGACGGCCGGCAGAGATTGGATAGTGCACGAAATGGCGGCCAGGACCCAGCCACAATGTATGCACAGGCGTCGCGCCATTTCCGGCGCGCGGTCGGCCGGGACCAGACAGCGAAACGCACATAGGCCGGAAAAGCGTGGCTCCTCTTGAGCCGTGACGGAATCCCGGATGATGGAATGAATCCCATCGGCGCCGATCGCGGCGTCCGCCTCGACATGAAGCATACGCCCCGACGCGCTCACGAACTCAAGGACGACGCCCTTTCTGCTTTGGGTTACGCCATTGCAGCGATGGTCGAGGCGCACCGTTTCCTCGGGCAGCGCGCTCCGCAAGAATTCTCGCAGGTCCGCACGGTGCGCGACATAGCATGGCGCGCCGTACATGAGCTCGCACCGTTCCCCCATCGGCGTCGTTGAAATCACGCGGCCGTCCTGCCAGCGCCGAAACTCCCAGGCGAATTCGAGTTCGAACGGCAAACTCGTCGAGCGTCTTTGCGAGGCCGAGCCGTCGAAGCGGCCGAACCATGTTTGGGGGAACGACGATGCCTGCGCCGATCTCCTGGAAGGCGGTCGATTGCTCATAAACGGCGACGTCGAGCCCAGCCCGCCGCAGGAACAATGCCGCCGCGAGTCCGCCGAGCCCCGCGCCGACGATGGCGATTTTTGTCGGAGCCACGGCCGCGTTACCCCGTTCGTTGTTCTATCCCATTCGCGCGAAAGGCGCGCGCGGCGATAGGTGACGATCAGGGGACGCTTCTGGCGGCTCCTCTGGGAAAAGTCGTCCGCGCCCGCGGTCGCCCTACCCCATCGCCTCCAGTTCGTCGATCATCCGCTCGATCACCGAGAGGCCGATCTTCCAGAAGCCGGGGTCCTTAGCGTCGAGGCCGAATGGCGCAAGCAGCTCGGAATAGGATTTCGAGCCGCCGGCCGAGAGCATCGCCAGATAGCGCTCGGCGAAGCCTTCCGGCGAGCGCTGGTAGAGGCCGTAAAGCGAATTGACCAGGCAATCGCCGAACGCATAGGCGTAGACGTAGAACGGCGAATGGATGAAGTGGCCGATATAGGCCCAATAGGTCTCGTAGCCCTGTCTGAGCTCGATCGCCGGACCCAGGCTTTCGGCCTGGACGCTCATCCAAAGCTCGCTGATCCGCTCGGCCGTCACTTCTCCGTTGCGGCGCTCGAGATGGACCAGGCGCTCGAACTTATAGAACGCGATCTGGCGCACGACGGTGTTGAGCATGTCCTCGACCTTAGCCGCGAGCATCGACTTGCGCTCGGCGGGATCGGTGATCGCGGCCAGCATCGATCGGAAGGTCAGCATCTCGCCGAACACCGAAGCCGTCTCGGCGAGCGTCAGTGGCGTCGGGGCCATGAGCGCGCCGTTGACGTTGGCCAGCACTTGGTGGACGCCGTGGCCGAGCTCGTGCGCAAGCGTCGTCACGTCGCGCGTCTTGCCGAGATAGTTGAGCAGGATATAGGGGTGCGCCGACGGCGTGGTCGGATGGGAGAAGGCGCCAGGGGCCTTGCCGGGCCTCACCGGCGCGTCGATCCATAGTTCGTCAAAGAAGCGCCGCGCGATATCGGCCATCCGGGGCGAAAACGCGCGATAGGCGCCGAGCACCGTGTCGCGCGCGCTCTCCCATCGGTAGACGCGCCGCGGGGCGTTCGGCAGCGGCGCATTGCGGTCCCAATGATCGAGACGCTCCTTGCCGAACCAGCGGGCTTTCAGCGCGTAATAGCGATGCGAGAGGCGCGGATAGGCGTCTGTCACCGCGGCGACCAGCGCCTCGACCACCTCGGGCTCGACCCGATTGGCGAGATGGCGTGAATCCGCCACGTCGGCGAATTTTCGCCAGCGATCGGAGATCTCTTTGTCTTTAGCGAGCGTGCTGGTGATGAGAGCGAACAGGCGCAGATTCGCGCCGAGCGTCGCTGCGAGCGCGTTCGCCGCCGCCTCGCGTTTCGCCGGGTCCGGGTCCATGAGCTTGCCGAGGAGCGGCTCGAGCGTCAGGCTCTCGCCCTCAAAGTCGAACTTGAGCGCCGCCGTCGTGTCGTCGAACAGCCGGTTCCAGGCGGCGCCGCCGCTGACGGATTTCTCGAGGAACAACCGCTCGAGGTCGTCGGGAAGCTGATGCGGCTTCTCCTTGCGGATATCCTCGAGCCAGGGACGATAATGCGCAAGCGGAGGCGCCGCCATCGCCGCCTCGAGCCTCTTATCGTCGATGCGGTTGAGCTCGAGCTCGAAGAACAGGAGGTCGCCTGCGAGCGCGGTCACCCGTTCGTGCGCGTCGCCATGGAACTTCGCGCGGCCGGAGTCACTGGTGTCGGAGGCGTAGAGCAGCGACGCATAGGCCATGATGCGCCCGGTCAGATCCTGCATCGACTCGTAGGACCTGACCGCCGCGGCCAGCATCTCGCCCCCATCCGGCTGGTCGGCGAATCCGGAAAGCTTGCCGCGCCAGGCCTCCGCGAATTCCTTGGCTTCCCGCTCGGCGCGCTCGAGATCGGCGGCGAAGCGCGGCGAGTCCATGCCCTCGTACAAGTCCTCGAGCCGCCACTCGGGCAGCTGGCCGAGTTCCGTCGAGGCGGACGACGGCGCGAGAGCGGCGTCGAGGGAATGCAACGGCGAGCTCATCGACCAGGCCCCTTTAAGCTCTTGCTAACGCTTCTGCGGTTGCTTCGCGCCGACAAAGCGGCGCTTTTGGGGAAACGGCGGGTCGGAACGGGACGGCATTAACATCGCATTTACCGTGATGTCACACTGTGGCGCAATGCGCGGCCTCCCAAGGGCGCCTTCGGGACGACGATGACCGCTCTCATACTCGTTGTTGATGACGATCCGATCCAGCGCCGCCTGCTCGAAGCGATGGCCAGACGGTTCGGGTATGACGTCGAAAGCGCGGAATTGGGCGAAGGCGCGTTGAGCCGTCTCGAGGCCAGCGACCGGCCGCCGATCAATCTCGTCATCCTCGACCTCGTGATGCCCGATCTCGACGGCATGGGGGTGCTGGCGCGGATGCGGCAGCGCGAGATCGCGGTTCCGGCGATCGTGCAGACGGCGCACGGCTCGATCGAGGCCGTCATCTCCGCCATGCGCGCCGGCGCGACCGACTTTGTCGTGAAGCCGGTCGGCGCCGAGCGTCTCCAGGTGTCGATCCGCAATGCGCTGCGCGTCGATGCGCTCGAGGACGAATTGCGCCGGGCGACGCGACGCAACGCCGGCGAACTCAGTTTTAGGGACATTGTCACCCGCGCCGAATCGATGGCGCGCACCGTCCGGCTCGCCGAGCGGGCCGCGAAGTCGAACATTCCGGTCTTGATCGAAGGCGAATCCGGGGTCGGCAAGGAACTGATGGCGCGCGCGATTCAGGGCGGCTCCGAACGGCGCGGCAAGCCGTTCGTCATCGTCAATTGCGGCGCGCTGCCGGAGACGCTGGTCGAATCGATCCTGTTCGGGCACGAAAAGGGGTCGTTCACCGGAGCCACCGACAGGCATGCCGGCAAATTCGCCGAGGCGAATGGCGGGACGCTGTTCCTCGACGAGATCGGCGAACTTCCCCTTGAGGCTCAAGTCAAACTCCTGCGCGCCCTGCAGGAGGGCGAGATCGACCCGGTCGGCGCGCGGCGGCCGGTCAAGGTCGATTTCCGCCTCGTGTCGGCGACCAACCAGAACCTGATCGAGCTCGTCAAGGCCGGGCGATTCCGCGAGGATCTCTTCTATCGCCTCAACGTGTTCCCGATTTCCATTCCGCCGCTCAGGGCGCGCATTTGCGATGTGCCGGATCTGGCGATGCGGTTTCTCGCCCGCTTCTGCGTCGAGGAGGGCAAGCGCATCCGCGGGCTCGACAGCGACGCGCTCGCGCTTCTGACCGCTTACGACTGGCCGGGCAACGTCCGCCAGCTCGAGAACGCCGTGTTCCGCGCCGTGGTGCTGGCCGACGGCGACGAATTGACGGTCGCCGAGTTTCCCCAGATCGCGGCCCAGGTCGACGGCTACGACGTGCGCATTCCGCCGGCCCCGCCGCCGATCGCCGCCGATCCGGCGGCGTCCCTCGCCTTGCGGCCCGCCAGTCTCGACCGCCACGATCCGCATTCGCTGAGGCTCATCAACGACAGCGGCGACGTGCGGCCGCTCGAGGACATTGAAACCGAGGCGATTCGGTTCGCGCTCGCCCACTACCGCGGCCAAATGTCGGAAATGGCGCGCAAGCTCGGCATCGGCCGCTCGACGCTTTATCGCAAGATGAAGGACATCGGAATCGCTGATGACATCCTCGGCGACGCTGCGGCATAATGCGGGCGAAGCGTGGGCGAGCGTCGATCGGAAAAAAACCGTTGCCTCGAAGCGGCTTGAGCGCGGGCGTCCTGGATTTTGCGCGCTCCGCGCGGCGGAGCGGAGCGTGAGCGCGATCGGACGCGGAAAGCAGCGCCGCCTGTCGCTCGCCCGAGGGGTCGGCGCGGTCGTGGGCGCGCTCGCTGCAAGCCTGGCATGGGCCGGCGCTCCGGCGGTTGACGCCGGTCCCAGCGGCGCGATCCCGCTGCTGGCGCCGGAAGCGCCGGCGGCTTTCGGCCCCATTGGCGACGTCAGTCCTGTGGTCGCGACGTTCAATGCCGCTCGTGCGCCGCGGGGCGACGCCCTGAACCTCAGCCCGTTCGCCGAACCGAAGTTCGACGTCTCAGCTGTCGCGGCGACCGCGCCCGACGGAGCCGCTCAAAAGGGTCCCGAGGCGCCCGGGAGCGGCTTTGCCGCCGCGGCGGCGCCCCAGCCTCCGGAAGCGCCCGGCCCGCAGGGGAATCCGCCGCCGCCGGTCTCCGAACCGCCCGCCGCCCCGCCGTTGTCGCCGGTGCAGAGCGCGCTCGAAGCGGCGACGGAGCGGCTTGTCGCAGAGGACGATCAGCCGAATCCGCTCGGGGGCGGCGACTGGCGCGCCGCCCGCACGGCGATCGCGTTCTTCTACGCCGCGCGCAACTACGAGCCGGTTTGGGTCGGCGCCGATGGCCTCACCCAGGCGGGTCGCGCCGTGCTGACCCAACTGAAACGCGCCAAGGACGACGGTCTCACTCTTCCCGCCGTGACCCTGACGCGCGAGATCGGCGCCGGCCTCGCCCCCGACGCGCTCGCCGAAGCCGAGACGGCGATCGCCTCGGCGGTGGTGATCTATGCGGAGCAGGCGACGGGATCGCGCGTCCCGCCCGCGCGCGTTTCGCCCCTCATCTTCGCAGCCCCCAGCCTCGTCGACCCCGGCGCGGCCTTGGCCGAGACCGCCGCGGCCCCCGACCCGGCGCGGCGGCTCGCCGATTTCAACCCGCCGCAAAAGGGCTACCGTGACCTCAAGGAGGAATGGAAGCGGCTGATCGAGCCCGCGGCGAGCGCGTCAGGACCCGCACCGGATTTCGGAGCCGATCCGCAACCGGGCCACGTCGCCCGCCCGGCGAAACGGCCGGCCGGCGGGCGCATCCATACCGCCTCCGCCGACGCCGCGCTCGCGTTCGGCTCGCTTGCCCGCCAGCGGGCGGCGATCCTCGCCAATATGGAGATGTGGCGCTGGGAGCCGCGCGACATGGGCGAGCGCAGGATCGAGGTCAACATCCCGGACTTCTCGGTCGCGGTCATCGAGGGCGACGCGGTCATCCACCAGGCGCGCGTCATCGTCGGCAAACCGGAAACGCCGACGCCGATCTTCTCCAGCGTGATGCGCTACGTCATCCTGAATCCGTCCTGGCAGGTTCCCGATTCGATCATCAGAAAGGAACTCTTGTCGAAGCTCGGCTCACTGAGCCGCCACGGCTACGAGGTGAAGACGGTCGGCGGACGGCTCACCGTCCGCCAATTGCCGGGCGAGGACAACGCGCTCGGGCGAATCGCCTTCATGTTTCCGAACGACCATGCGGTCTACCTTCACGATACGCCGGCGCGCGAATTGTTCGACGATGACATGCGCGCTTTCAGCCACGGCTGCATCCGGGTCGAAGACCCTCCGAGCCTGGCCGAGCTCGTCCTCGGCGGAGAGGCGAGCAAATGGACGGCGGAGCGGATCGAGGCGGCGATCGGGGGTCCGGAAAGGACCGTCTTCCTGCCCAGCCCGCTCCCCATCCACATCGAGTACTTCACTGAATTCGTTGATGAATTCGGTGAGGTCAGGCCGCGGCCCGACATCTACGGGCTGATTCGGAAGGTCGAGGGCATACTCGCTCAGGCAAGTCAAGATTGAAAGGGTTGCGATATCGGGCTATAGCCTTGCCAAATCGCTTTTTGCCTGACTGTGGCGTCATCGTCACAATGCGAGGGTCCGAACACAGCGCGCCGCGGGACGCGCTCGGCAAGTCGCGTAGGGGCCGGCGGGAGAGAACCCGGCCAAAGCGTATGCGTACAGTACGGAGAGGCAGTACGCCGGCTTCGCCGCCGGTCGCGCCGCGTTGGGGAAGGATCGTTTGTTGGCGGGTTTCAAGGTAACCATGAGCGCCGGCCGCGGCGGGACGGCGGCGCAGTTGGCGGTGGCTGCGGCTTTCATTGCGGCTTGGCTCGCCCCGAACTCGACCGAATCGGCGGTCGCCAACGGCGACACGCGCACCATCAGCCTGTCGAACCAGCACACCAACGAATCCGGCTCCTTCACGTTCATGGTCAACGGCGTCTATGACCAGGCGGTTCTGGACAAGTTGAACTGGCTCTGCCGCGACTGGCGGCTCAACGAGCCGACCAAGATGGACCCCCACCTGTTCGACATCATCTGGGAGGTCTATCGCGAATCGGGCTCGACACAGCCGATCGACGTTCTCTCCGGCTACCGGTCGCCGCAGACCAACGCGATGCTGCGCCGGCGGTCGCGGCAGGTGGCGGAACACTCGCAGCATATGGAAGGCAAGGCGATCGACGCCCATTTCATCGACGTCGGCACGGCGCGCATCCGCGACATCGCCATGCGCATGGAGGAAGGCGGCGTCGGCTTCTATCCGACCGGCGCGACGCCTTGGGTGCATATCGACAGCGGCTCGGTCCGCTACTGGCCGCGCATGAGCCGGGATGCGCTGACGCGATTGTTCCCTGACGGAAAGACGGTGTTCATCCCGGCCGACGGGCAGCCGATGCCCGGCTACGAGCAGGCGCGGGCCGAGATCGAAGCTCGCGGCGGCCAAATTCAGGTGGCGAGCGGCGGATTTGGCATCTTCTCCTGGCTGTTCGGCGCGCGCGGAGGCGGCGCGGACGACGCGGAGGAAGAGGGCGGCCAGGAAGCTACGACCACGGGCAACGCGCGCGGCGGCAGGGGCGGCAGCGGCGGCGGCGGAGGCGAGCCACAGGTTCAGGTCGCCGACGCCGGGCCGGAAGCGGTCGCGAGAGCGAAGCGCAACCTGCCGACGGGCCCCGCCTACGCCGGCCCCGCCGAATCGGCGCCCGCCGCCAAATCGCAGGGTCTCGTCGCCGGCCCCGAGGCAGTCGCCGCGGCCAAGCGCAACTTGCCGACCGGCCCGGCCTACGCCAGCGCCGCCGACCCGGCGCCGGCGCCCCCGGTCAAACCCGAGGTGGTTGCGACGCTCGAGCAGCCCGACGTCGCGAACGACGCTTCGCCGATCCAGGCGCGTGGCGCCATTGGGGCCAAGTCGTTCGGGCCGCTGCCGCCGCGACGGCCAGCCGACCTCGACATCGCCGCCGCCCTTGCCGGCGCTCCGATGCCGCCAGCGCGTCCGCCGGAACTGATCCTCGCCTCGACCGCGGATCAAGGCGGCGGCGCCGTTCTTCCCCCGCCGGCGCCGAACCGTGCGCCCGGCGCGGGCGGCGCGATCGGGCAGCATGGCCTCTTGCCCAAAGTCATCACCTCGGGCGTCGATACCGCGCCGACCGGCGCGCTCGCGCTGGCGGAAGTGTCGCCGGGGCAGAAATATGACGACAGCGCGCTCCTGGCGCAGGCGGCCGCGCTGACCGCGCCGCTGCCGCCGATGCCCAACGCCAGCCCCCTGCCCGCCTCGACGGCGCCTGAGACGGCCGCGGCTCCGCCGCCAGCGCAGACGCATTCCGAGGGAGGCGTCCTCGCCCGACTGTTCGGAAGCCTAACCTTCGGCGCCTTCAAGAGCTCGACGCCGACCGGCGATCTGCGCGGCCCGGATCAGTCGTTCGACCATTGAAGCAGGCGCTGCTTTCAGGCTCGCCGAACGCCTCACGGTGTCACGACGGCGCGGAATCGAGGAATACGTAGAGCGCCGCGATCTTGTCGCCGCGGACGGTGATCACGTCGAGACCGGTATAGTCGGGCTCCTGCCCGCGCGGACCAGACCCCCAAGCCAGACGGCCGGCGCTATGGAGCGCCTGCGGCTCGCAGTGAGGCGTATACGCGAAGTGAGGATGAGTCGCGCGCAGGCCCGCCGCAAACTTATCCAACGCGTCGCGTCCAATGAAGACGCCCGGAGGCGCTTCGAGGATGCAATCGTCCGTGTAAAGCTCCTCGATCGCCGCGCGACGGCGCGTTGCATCGCCTTCGCCGAAAACCTCCTGAAGGTTGCGGTTCAGCAGCTCGTGAATCCTGTCGGACCCCGCATCTCCGTTGAGGGCGGCGTCGCGAATTTGACTGCGCTGGCGACGGAGGATCTCACCCGACTTTTCTCGAAACTGTCCAGGCGGCGGCTGGCCGCGCCCGCCGTTGCTAGGCCGACAGCTTTGCCGCCACCTTCGCGACGAGGTCGCCCTGGAAACGCGCGCCGTCGAGTTCGATCTTGCTCGGCTGACGCTGCCCCTGCGCGCCGGCGATCGTGGTCGCTCCATAGGGCGCTCCTCCAACGATTTCGTCGAGGCTCATTTGGCCGGCATGGCTATACGGCAGACCGACGATAACCATCCCGAAATGCATCAGATTGGCGATGATTGAGAAGAGGGTTGTCTCGTTCCCCCCATGCTGGGTCGCGCTCGAGGTGAAGGCCGCTCCAACCTTCCCATGTAGAGCGCCGCTCATCCACAAGGCGCCCGCCTGCTCCCAGAAGCTCCCCATCGGCGAAGGCATTCGGCCGAACCGCGTCGGGGCGCCGACAATGATCGCGTCGTAGTTCGCAAGTTCGCCAGGCGTCGCGACCGGCGCCGCCTGATCGAGCTTGAAATGCGCTGCCTTGGCGGTCGCCTCCGGCACGGTCTCCGGCACCCGCTTCACGTCGACCGTAGCACCCGCTGCGCGAGCGCCTTCGGCGACCGCGTAGGCCATCGTCTCGATATGGCCGTAAGTCGAATAGTACAGGACGAGAACTTTCGCCATTCAAGCCTCCCTTGATTTTGGCGCTCGAAGAGAGCGGCTCGCAGCAACATAAAGGCTTCTTTCGACGCCCCTATGGCGACTCATGATGACGGTTCCGCTAGCGACTGAGGTTATCGGTTGTCGATCGCCCATCGGCCGGGGCCGGCGGCGGCGAGAAACAGGAAGATGAAGCAATAGAGCACCGCCGGCTCGCCCATGTTGAGCGCGGGGAAGAAGCTCATCGGGAAATGGGCCATGAAATAGGCGGCGGCCATAAAACCGGAGAGAATGAACGCCACCGGACGCGTGAACAGGCCGATCGTGATCAATAGCCCGCCGACGAGCTCCATTGTCCCGGTAAAGTAGAGAAGTCCCGCCGGCATCTTGTCGATGAATGGCAGGCCGGCCGGAAACCCGAGCAACTTGCCGGTTCCGTGCTCCAGAAACAATAGGCCGGTCATGATGCGCAGCGCCGACAGCAGCGTGGGCATGGGCAGCGCTGAATTCAGCGTCGCGGGCAGCGAACGAGAAAGAACATTGCTCATATGGGTTACCTCATGGTGGAAAATCGCCGCATCGGGCGTTCGGCAGGCTCACGCGCGTTCAGAGGATCGTCGCCATCTGGTCGAACGTCAGCCGCGGGCTGCGCGGGAACAGTTTCGCGTCGTCGCCATAGCCGATGTTGATGATGACGTTGGCTTTGATCTTCCCTTCGGGGAAGAACTCCGCCTCGACTTTGGCGGCGTCGAAGCCGCCCATCGGCCCGGCGTCGAGGCCGAGAGCCCGCAGCGCCAGGATGAAATAGCCGACCTGGAGCGTGCCGCTTTGCGCGACGCTCTTCGCCGCAAGCTCGGGATTGCCGGCGAACACGCTCTTGAAGTCCCGATGCGGCGTCAAATAGGGCAGATGCTCGTAGAATTCGAGATCGAAGCCGGCGATCGCAACCACCGGAGCGGCCATCGTCTTGTCGACGTTGCCCGGAGCCATCGCCGGACGCAGGCGCTCCTTGGCCGCGCTCGACCGCAAGAACACCACGCGCAAAGGCTGCTGGTTCGCAGCCGTGGGGCCCATCTTGGCGAGGTCAAGCGCCTCGCGCAGGATCGCCTCCGGAACCGGCCGGTCGAGGAAGGCATTGTGGGTCCGGGCGTCGTTGAAGAGCTGGGCCAAAGCCGCGCCGCCGAGGGGCGCATGGCGAGCGAGAGTTCTTGGATCGACCGATACAGTCATCTTGTTTTTCCCGTCCTGCAGCGAAGGCGCGCGTCCCCGGTCGCCGCGATTGAGCGCGACGTCCGCTCAAAATTGAGGAAGCTCTGGTTGGCTGGCGGGCGAAGCTATTCCGCCGCGCGGACAGCGCTCTTGGCCGTCGCTTCCCGCGCCGTCTTCAGCGCATGGGCCCACCAGGAGAGTTCATCGAGCAGCGCCTCGGCGGTCGGCTTGAGGTAGCCGAATTCCGAGATCGGTTTGCCTTGGCGCAGGGCAGCCATGAAGTCGCCGCCAGCGAGGTGTACGCCCGACCGAGTCGGCGCCATCTGCAATTCGATGCAGATGAGCCTCAGCTGCTCGACCGCTCGCGCCGCGCCGACCGCTCCGTAGCCGACAAACGCGACCGGCTTCCGGTTCCATTCGGGGTAGGCGTAGTCGAGAGCGTTCTTAAGAACGGCAGGAGCGCCGTGGTTATATTCGGCAGTCACAAAGATGTAGCCGTCGTAGTGCCCGACCTTCTTTTGCCAGCGTACGCCTTCCGCGTTCTGGGTCGGAGCCCATGCGTTGCTGGCGATCTCGTCGAAGAACGGCAGCGGATGGTCACGCAGGTCGACAAGGTCGAATTCCATGTCGCTCCGCTCTTTGGCGATGTCGAAGATCCATTGCCCGGCCTTATGGCCAAAGCGGGCGGCGCGGGTTGTGGAAAGGATGATGGCGATTTTCGGCTTGCTCACGGTCGGTCCTTTCGGGGCGTCCACAATCACATGAATTGCACGCACAAACTTCTGTCACCCCGAAATCTGGGGCTAATGATGCATCATGACAATCGGCAAAATTGTGGTAGTTATTATCGGAACTACTGATACATGAAGGAGCAGCGTCGATGATCGATCCGCTCACGCTCGACCAGTTGCGTGTCCTCGTCGCCGTAACCGACGCCGGCAGCTTTTCCGCAGCGGCGCGAAAGCTCGGCCGGGTGCAGTCGGCGATTAGCCAGTCGATCCAGACGCTCGAGACAACGCTGAGGGTCACGCTGTTCGACCGTTCTGGCAAGACGCCGCGGCTGACCGATGCGGGCAAGGCGCTGGTCGGCGATGCGCGCGCGCTGATCGCCGCGGCCCAGGCCATTCGCGCCCGCGCCCAAGGCATGGCTGACGACGTGGAGCCGGAGCTCACGCTGGCGGTCGACTCCATGTTCCCAATTCCGCTCTTGATCGAGAGCCTGAAGGCGCTCAGAGACGAGTTTCCGCTTTTGCCCGCGACCGTCTTCACGGAAGCGCTTGGCGGCTCCGAGCAACGGTTGCGCGACGGCGCGGCGCGGCTCGCGATCTATACGGTTTCGCCCGCGGCGCCGCCCGACCTCGTCAGCGAGTTCATGACCCGAATAGCCATGTGGCCCGTGGTGGCGGCCGACCATCCTCTCGCCAAGCTGCCTGAGCCATTGACGCGCGAGGCGCTCGAGCCCCAAGTGCAGCTCGTCCTCACGGACCGGACCGCGCTGACCCAAAGCTGGGTCGGCGGAATCGTCAGCCGTCACCTCTGGCGGTTCGCGGATCTCGCCACCCGATTGGATTTCCTCCTCGCCGGCTTCGGCTGGTGCAATATGCCGAGTCATATGGTCTCCGAGCACATCGCCGCCGGCCGGCTGAAAAAGCTCGTGATCGCCAATCGCGAAGACGTCGCCTTGCCGATCTATGTCGTGCACGAGCGCGGCCGCGCTCCGGGCCGCGCCGGCCGCTGGTTGATCGCCGACTTGCGCGAGCGCATGAAGACGTGCCCGGGCGCCTATCGCCCCGGCGAGGAGCGGGCGCCGGTCGAGGCCGCCGTCGCCTGATCGCCGCTCGCGCCGCCTCGGCTCAGACCGACTTCGGCGGCTTGCGAAGCAGAGCCGAAAGCGTGGCCTTCGATTCGTCGATCAGCCACTCCTGATATCGGTAATACATCTCCCGCCCCATCGGGGTGACGAGCGATTTCAGCTGGTCTTCGCAGAGTTGGCGAAGCGTCTCAAAGTCCTTCAACAGGTCTTCCGCCGCTTTTCGATCTTCGGGCGTCTGGATGACCGCCTCGGGACGGAGCGCCTTGATTTGCTCTCGTGTGAGGGCATGAGCGCCGGGCGCCTTGCTCGGCTGCTCGACAAGGCCGGGATCGGCGAGCGCCTTGAGCCGGGCCTCCAGAATCCCCCGGTTGGCGTCGATCCGCCAGAGCCGGAAGCGGCTATAGCCCCCGACCGCGTTCAAAAGGATCGTGGCCGCCATCGCCAGATAGATCCAGTAGGCCGGCGACATCAGGTTCACGAGCCAGGGGAAGTATTTGTCGGCGATCTCGGGCTGGCCGCTGGCGAAGAATTCGCGCGCCTCGTCGGCCAGGGGCGCCGTGTCTTGCGACTTTGCCGAGGGAGGCGGGTTCACTCGAACGAAATTGGGGAACTCCTCGCTGAGCAGCATGAGAAAGGCGACCCGCTCCGCCCGATGCACGCACGCATTCGTCATAACGAGCGTATCGACTTGCGCGACGAGCTTATCGGTGGCCGGGATCTGTTTGGCGACGTCGTAATAGCCAGCGGGAATCCGGCCGACACTCAGCCACTTGTCTCGCGCCACCAACCCCTCAATGTCCGATGGCGCGACGATCTCGAGGTCGTATTTGTTCACCAGCGTTCGGACCATCTCGGCGTTTTCGTTCATCACGAACGCAGCGAGGTCGAGCCCGCCGTCGCGGACAAGCTGCGCCTGCGCTTCGAGATCGTGGTTGGACGGTTTGAGGTCGAGTCCGGTGAGGTCTAAATTTTGCAGCAACTGCTGCACGAGATAGGCCGTGCCCGAGCCTTCCGGGCCGATCCCAATCGAATCGCCCTTAAGGTCATCGAACGTGTTGATCGCGCGCCCTCGCCGCGCCATCAGAAAGAGCGATTCCGGCTGCGGCAGCCGTCCGAGCGTCTCAAGATGGGCGGCGGCCGGAACCGGAACTCCATCCTGCACGAAAGCGAAGCCGGGAACGCATCGTCCGTTTTCGCCGGCGAGGCGGGCGATGTTCTCGACCGTTCCCGCCGTAGTCACGACCTTCAAGTGGCCGTGCTTCTTGTCCGCCTGGGACGCGAGCCGCTCCCCCATTGCGTTATAGGCCCCGGTTGGGGACCCGGTGAAGATCGAGGCTCGTAGGAACGCGTAGTCGCCGGAGACGAGATAATAGAGGAGCCCGGCAACGAGCGCGAGAGCGGCGAGCGCGATCAACAGGATCTTTGCCCACGCCTTTCGGTCGCCGCCAGGTCCGAACGCCAGCTGATCCAGAAAGCCCATGCAACGATACCCGGCCGAATTGTTAATTTGCGCACGCGGCGAGATATTCGTTGCGCGAAGGGCCTGAGGCAAGGGCTCGAAGCGTGGGGTTGGTCTTGGTGGCGCTTTGCCGCCTGCCGCGCCCTGCCCTCGCGCTCGTGGAGCAAACGGATGGCGATCACGCCGACGTGCCCGCCTTGCCGTAGGGCCCGCGGTCTGGCATGTTAGCTCAGGTCTCGCTGGTTTGAACCCAGACGAGGACGCCGTTCGAACGCAGAACGGAGCAAGCGAGGGAGGAACCTGCAATGAGCCGTTACGGTTGCGTAATCAGTTTGGCGCTCGCCGGCGCCTTGATGTCTTCGGTCGCCTGGGCCGGCCCGAAGACCGTATCGGGCCCCGGCGCCAATCCGGAATGCTTCAAACCCTGGTCGGACAAGACCAAGTTCCTCCAGTGGGAAAAGAAGCCCGGACCCTACAAGATCGCGCTTGCAAACGGCTTCGTCGGCAACACTTGGCGCATCCAGATGATCAAAACCGCCAAGGCCTTCGCCGAGCAGCCGGGAATCAAAGAGAACATTAAGGAATTCAAAGTCGTCTCGACCGGCACTGACGCCGCCGCGCAGCTCGGGGCAATGGAGGACTTCATCAACCAGGGCTATGACGCGATCATCGTGAACGCGGTCTCGCCCGAGGGCTTCGACCGCATCATTCGGCTCGCCGACAAGAACAATGTCGTCGTCGTTCCCTTCGACAACGTCCTCGACACCGACAAGGTGATGGAGGTCAACGAGGACCAGACGGAAATGGGCCGCTTGTCGGCCAAGTTCCTGCTGAAGGAGATGGGCAAGACGTCCGGAGACATCCTCGAAGTGCGCGGCCTGCCGGGCAATTCGGTCGATCGCGACCGCCATGACGGCTTTCAAGAGGTCATGAAGGCGCCGCCGAACAAGTTCAACATCACGGAGGTCGTCGGCAACTGGGACACCGGCACGTCACAGAAAGTGACCGCCGACGCGCTCGCGGTCCATGGGCACTTCGACGGTATCTTCAGCCAAGGCGGCGACGACGGCACGGTGCAGGCGCTCATCGACGCCAAGCATCCGTTCGTCCCGTTCGCCGGCGAGGGCGAGAACGAGTTCCGCAAGCAGATCGCCGAATACTCGAAGGACGGACTGAAGGGTCTTTCCTATGGGCAGTCGCCGGCGCTGGTCGCGATCTCGATAAAGGCCGCGATCTCGGCGCTGCAGGGCAATCCGATGCCGCAGCTCATCTCGGTGCCGATCCCGGTGGCAGACTACACGGACCTCAAGCCGGGCGTGAACTATTGGCCCGACCTCAAGGCGAACTTCTTCGCGCCGAACCAGTTCACTCCGTGCGGCGTGAACTTCACGGCGCCGGAGATCATGGCGCAAAGCGAGAAGAACACAACCCAGTGATCGCCTGAAAGCGAAGCAAGTCCTGGCCCGGCCCAAAAGGCCGGGCCATTCTCGCGCCGCCGTCGGTGTCGGCGACCGTCGCCCACTTTGTCGAGGCCAGCCATGGCGGATGCGCCCCCGGGCGATTTTCTCGTCCTCTCGCAGGTTTCCAAACGCTACGGCGGCGTACACGCGCTCGAGAACGTCGATTTCCGCTGCGGGCGCGGCAAGATTCACGCCGTGCTGGGCGAGAACGGCGCCGGCAAATCGACCCTGATCAAGATCGTCGCCGGCGTTGTTCAACCAGATGCAGGCTCGATCACGCTCGACGGCCGCCGCCGCCAATTCAGTAGTCCCGCGGCGGCGACTTCCGCGGGGGTGGTTTGCATCTTCCAGGAACTCTCCTTGATGCCGGACCTCTCGGTCGCGGACAATATATCGATCGCCACGCCGCCGAGACGCTTCGGTCTCATCGACATGCGCGCCCAGCGTCGCCGGGCGGAGGCGCTTCTCGCGGAAGTCGGCTGTGAGGACGTCAATCCGCTTCTGCGCGTACGCGACTTGCCGCTTTCGCGCCGCCAGATGGTCGAGATCGCCAAGGCGCTCGGCCAGAAGCCGCAGCTTTTGATCCTCGACGAAGCTACCTCCGCGCTCACCAGCGCCGACGTCGAGAGGGTTTACGCGCTCCTGGCGCGGCTGAAGGCCGAGAACGTCGCCATCCTCTACATCTCGCATCGCATGCACGAAGTCGAAGCGCTGGCCGACCGCGCCTCGGTATTCCGCAACGGCCGCCACATCGAAACCTTCGACAAAGGTGCCCGGACGACGGCGGAGATCGTCCAATTGATGATCGGGCGGGATATAGCGACGCAATATCCGCCCAAACCAAACCGAGCGCGGCCCGCGACTGCGCTCAAGGTCGATCGTCTCGGTTGGGAGAACCGTCTCGAGGGCGTCTCGCTCGAAGTTGGCGCAGGCGAGATCGTCGGCCTCGGCGGACTCGACGGGCAGGGACAAAAAACCTTGCTGCTCGCCCTCTTCGGCGTGTTGCGTGGAGTGACTGGCGTTATCACGGTCAACGGTCGCGCCGTGCGGCCGGGATCTCCCGCTCAGGCGAAGACGCGCGACGTCAGCATTGCCCTCGTGCCCGAGGACCGCAAAACGGAAGGTCTCATGCTGCCGATGTCGATTTCCGACAACTTGACGATCGCTTCGCTCGGCGCGCTCTCGGTCGGACCGTTCATGGATTTCAACAAAGAGGCGGCCGCGGTCGAGTCGGGCATCAAGCGCCTGCGAATCAAGATCGGGGGCAAGGCCGATTCCGTCTCGACGCTGTCGGGCGGAAACCAGCAGAAAGTCGTTATCGCCAAGTGGCTGATGACCGAGCCGCGCATCATCCTCCTCAACGATCCGACGCGCGGGATCGACGTCGGGACCAAGCAGGAACTCTATCGTCTCATGCGCGAGCTCGCCGATCAGGGCGCCGCGATCCTATTCTATTCGACCGACTACGACGAACTCATCGGCTGCTGCGACCGCGTCGCGATCATGTATGACGGCCGGATCGTGCGCGAACTGGCGGGTGACGAACTGAACGAGACCAACATCGTGGCCAGTTCACTCAACATCGACGCCGCGCGGGCGGAGAGCGTCGGCCGCGAGTCTGCCGATGTCTAGCGACCTCGCGATCCGAATCCGCCAAAACTTCGCCTTCCTGACCGCGGTGTTTTTGTTCTGCGTGGTCTATCTCCTCTACCACGTGGCTCATCCCAAGGGCTTCTCGTCTGCGGTGCTCGTTCAGAACAGCGACGAGGTTTTCACTCTGGCGCTGGTGGCGATGGCGCAGACCGTGCCTGTTCTCGCCGCTGGCCTCGACCTTTCGGTCGGCGCGCTGATGACGATGGTCGGCTGTTTCGCAAGCTACCTTCTGAGCGGCGCGCCGGACGGAACTCCTTTGTCTCTCGACCTCGCCGGATGGCGTTTCGGCCTTGGGACGCTGCCTGGAGGCGCGCCCGGCATCCTGATCGGCATCGTCATCTGTCTTGTGATCGGCGGCTTCGCCGGGCTCATCAACGGGATGGTCGTCGTCTATGGCCGGATTCAGCCGATCATCGCGACGCTCGCGACCGGAGCGATCTTTATCGGCGTAGCGCTCTTCCTGCGGCCGCAGCCCGGCGGCAAGATCGACGACGATCTGAACTGGGCGCTTACAAACTCGCTTGGCGATTTCGCTTCGACCTTCCATATCTTCAATGACGGCGCCGCGCCCTGGTTCGCGCCGTTCGCCGGTATTCCGACCCCCTTCGTGCTGCTCGCGCTCATTGTGCTGTTGGTGTGGGTCCCATTCAGCCGCTCGATCACCGGGCGGACCGTCTATGCGATCGGTTCGGCCGAAGGCGCGGCCTACATGTCCGGCCTCGACGTCAATCGCGCCAGGATCGCCGCCTTTGCGCTGGGCGGGTTCTTCGCGGCCTGTGGCGGGCTCTTTCTCGCGATCCAAACTTCCTCGGGGAACGCCGACATTCCCCAGGCCGGCGCCTACACGCTTAACTCGATCGCCTCCGTCGTAATCGGGGGCACCTCGCTTCTCGGGGGCAGCGGCGGGGCGATCGGGTCGGTCTTCGGCGCCATGATCCTGCGGGTCATCTCATTCTTCTTCCGCATTTTCGATATCGCGCCGCTACTGCAACCGTTGTTTGAAGGCATTATTCTGCTCGTCGCGGTGAGCATCGGCGCGCTCCGCGTCTTGCGGGTCAAGAACACGCTGGAGCTCTTCCGGTGACAGTGCTTCCGACGAGCCTCATGCCGTCACGTGACGATCGACCGATCTTCATCGCGGCTCTGTTCATCGTCGCGATCCTGATTGCCGGCACCGCCTACACTTGGCAGCGATTCGGCAGCGCGCCGTTGCTGTCGCCGAATTACCTGCTGCAACAGCTGCAGATCGGCGCCTTCCTCGGCATTGTCGCCGCCGGAATGATGATCGTCATTTTGATCTCGCAGATCGACCTTTCGGTCCCGTGGACCTTGACCGCCGCCGCGATGATGGCGACCGCGGTTGGCGGCGCCTGGGCGATCCCGATCGGCCTTGCCGTCGGGCTCGTCGTCGGCGCCTTCAACGGGCTCGGCGTCGCCTATCTCCGGGTGCCCTCGATGATCTTCACGCTCGGCGTCAACGCCGTCATGCGCGGACTGATGGTGGCCTATACTGGCGGTTTTGCGCCCGACACCCAAGCGACCGGCCTCATGCGCACCCTCGCGGCGGAACATATATTCGGCATTCCGAATGCGCTGTTCGTTTGGCTCGCTGTCTCCGCCATCGTCGCCGTCATGCTCCAGCGGACCGTGCTGGGCCGCTGCATCTACGCCATCGGCAACAAGGAAGCGGCAGCGTATTTGGCGGGCGTCAATACGAAGGGCGTCATCGTCATCTGCTTCGCTCTGTGCGGCCTGACTTCCGGTCTGGCTGGGGTCCTCCTCGCCGGCTACTCGCAAAAGGCGTATCAAGGCATGGGCGACGCGTATCTCCTGCCCGCGATTGCCGCCGTCGTCATCGGCGGCACCAACATTCTCGGCGGGCGCGGGCGCTATCTCGGCACGCTCGTCGGCGTGATCCTGATCGTGCTGCTCAACAGCGTGCTGTCGATCATGGAAATGCCGGAGGCCGGCCGGCAGGTGATCTACGGGGGCGTGATCATCCTGATGCTGCTGGTCTACGGGCGCTCCGAGCAGGTGACGAGCTGAAACCGGCGGCCTTCAAGGCTTGCCGTACAAAAAGGCCCGCGAGGATCGCTCCTCGCGGGCTTTTTTTGGCGAACGGCAGGCCGAGCTTACTTCGCCTTGTCGCGCGCTTTCAGCGCAGCGCCGAGAATGTCGCCGAGCGAAGCGCCGGAGTCGGCCGAGCCGTACTGCGCGATCGCTTCCTTCTCCTCGGCGACCTCGAGCGCCTTGATGGAGACGGCGATCTTGCGCGCGCGGCGGTCGAACTGGGTGATGCGCGCGTCGACCTTCTCGCCGACCGAGAAGCGCTCGGGGCGCTGATCGCCGCGGTCGCGCGCCAGTTCGTTGCGCTTGATGAAGGCAGTGAGGTCGGTGCCGGCGATCTTGACCTCGATCCCGCCGTCCTTGACCTCGACCACCTCGCAGGTCACGACCGACCCTTTGCGCAGATCGCCCTCGCCGTCCTCGCCGGTCTTCTTGGCCGCGAACGGATCGTTCGCGAGCTGTTTGACGCCGATGGCGATCCTCTCCTTCTCGACGTCGACGTCGAGCACCTTGGCTGTGACGTTGTCGCCCTTCTTGTAGTCCTCGATCGCCTGCTCGCCCGGACGCGTCCAGTCGAGGTCGCTGAGATGAACCATGCCGTCGACGTCGCCGTCGAGGCCGATGAAGAGACCGAACTCGGTCTTGTTCTTGACCTCGCCTTCGACGATCGAGCCGACAGGGTGCTTCTCGGCGAAGGCTTCCCACGGGTTCTGCAGCGTCTGCTTGAGGCCGAGGGAAATGCGCCGCTTGGCCGCGTCGACCTCGAGCACCTGGACCTCGACCTCCTGGCTGGTGGATACGATCTTCCCCGGATGGACATTCTTCTTGGTCCACGACATTTCGGAGACGTGGATGAGTCCCTCGATCCCCGGCTCGATCTCGACGAACGCGCCATAGTCGGCGATGTTGGTCACGCGACCCTTGAGCCTCTGGCCGACGCTGTAGCGGGTCTCGATGTTCGACCAGGGATCTTCCTGCAACTGCTTCATGCCGAGCGAGATGCGATGGGTCTCGTGGTTGATCTTGATGATGCGCACCTTGACCTGCTGGCCGATGGTCAAGACTTCGCTCGGATGGTTCACGCGCCGCCAAGCGATGTCCGTCACGTGCAGGAGGCCGTCGATGCCGCCGAGATCGACGAACGCGCCGTAATCGGTGAGGTTCTTGACCGTGCCGTCGATGACCTGCCCTTCGGCGAGGTTAGCGACGATCTCGTGGCGCTGCTCGGCCCGGCTCTCCTCGAGCACGGTGCGGCGGGAGACGACGATGTTGCCGCGGCGCCTGTCCATCTTCAGGATCTGGAACGGCTGCGGCACGTTCATCAGGGGCGCGACGTCGCGCACCGGGCGGATGTCGACCTGACTGCGCGGCAGAAAGGCGACCGCCCCGTCGAGATCGACGGTGAACCCGCCCTTGACCTGGTTGAAGATGACGCCTTCGACCTTTTCGTTCTTCTCGAACGCCTGCTCGAGCTTGACCCAGCTCTCCTCGCGCCTCGCCTTGTCGCGCGAGATGACCGCTTCGCCGAGCGCGTTCTCGATCCGCTCAAGGTAGACCTCGACTTCGTCGCCGAGGCCCGGGGCCGCATCGCGGCCGTGGTTGGTGAATTCCTTGAGGGCGACCCGCCCTTCGGTCTTGAGGCCGACGTCGATGACGGCCATGTCCTTTTCGATCGCGACGACCTTGCCCTTAACGACCGTTCCTTCGAACGCTTCATCGGCGCCGTAGGTCTCGTTCAGAAGCGCGGTGAAATCCTCGCGCGTCGGCGCCAGGGATTGAGTGGAAGCCATTGGTTCTCCTAGTGAGCCCTCGATTTGGGCGGCGCCGGCTTGGGTTCGGTTGACGTTTAGGCGCCCGCCAGTCGGAAAGGCTCGCGCTTGAAATAAAGCGCGGTCCTCATCGCCGCCTCATCGGCGGGCCGGCGCAAAACGGCCGACAGCGGAAGCCCGGGGTTTCACCGCCATATGGGGAGCCATCTGGCGCGCGCCAGCCGCTAGCAGGAAAGGCCGAGTGATTCAAGGACGGAAATGGCTTCGAGCGTGGGAGCTGGGCGCGGCCCAGCTCTTACCTGACGGCGCAGAGGCGCCTAAAGCTCTCATTTATACCCGTTCGACAGGCTCGCGTTCCGCCGTCTCTCCTGCCGGAAATTGAATGAGGCCGCTGTTCACCTTGCGCAAGTCGTCGAGAAAGACCGATATATTGATTTCTTCGTCGTCGTCGCTCGCCTCGAGCGGCCGGAACCTGCCGTGAAAGAAGGCGTATTCGATTCCGTTGATGAGATGAGGGACAATGCCATCCAGTCGAAAGGCAACTCTTTCCTCGCTTTTGTTGTTGTACGTGTACTTAAACACTAAAATTTGCCTGATTTTATAGACCTTCCCTTCTCTGAGGTGTTGGTCGACAAAGCGATTTCTCAGGCTGGCGATGGGTCCCGCGTTAACGCAGACGATCTTCTGACCGACATACCAGTCGCGCATGTCATTCCCCGTAGGCATGAGGCTATTACTGCAGAAAGACGGCTTTCTCTTTCCTGCCCTGAGTTTTCTATCTTAAATATAAACGCGATTGAATCTAGGCTGTCAAAGTGGACTTGCAAGTTACCCCAGACTTTCAATATCATTAAGTTTGTGTAATCGTCTCGTTTGCCGTTTTGCTTCGGCAAAATGATCGCCGCGCATAGGTGATCGGGGCGCTGAACAAGCGCGGGAAGCGCGAAAGGTCATTCAGGAGCGAACGAGCCGCAGACTGCGGTGCGCCCGAGCCGCGCGTCTCGGGCGAAGACCGCCGCGGGCGACGAGGTCACGCGTGACCGGCAGCCTCGAGGCTCCCATTGAATCCCCGTGACGGCCGAGTGGCCATGAGGCTGATCTCGTGCACCGGGAAGGGGTGCGCAAGCCCTGTTTTGCCTTGTCGTCCGGTTACTCGTTGGTCGCGCTCTCGGGCGTCGCTTTGGCGGGGCGCCCGTCATCTCGCAGCCAGACGTAGATTGCTGGAATCACAAGCACCGTCAGCGCGGTCGAAGACGCGAGGCCGAACACGAGCGAGATCGCCAGCCCCTGGAATATCGGATCGGTCAGGATGAAGGCCGCGCCGATCATCGCCGCCGCGGCGGTGAGCACGATCGGCTTGAACCGCGTCGCGCCGGCTTCGACAAGCGCGTCCCTCAACGTGACCCTCCCGTCCTTGCGCCGATGGCGGATGAAATCGACGAGCAGGATCGAATTGCGGACGATGATGCCCGCAAGCGCGATGAAGCCGATCATCGACGTCGCGGTGAACGCGGCGCCGAGCAGCCAATGCCCAAGCACGATGCCGATCAAGGTCAGCGGCACGGGCACGAGAATGACGAGCGGCAGCAGGAACGACCCGAACTGCGCCACGACCAGCAGGTAGATCCCGAGGATCGCGACCATGAAGGCCGCGCCCATGTCGCGGAACGTCACATAGGTCACCTCCCACTCGCCGTCCCACAGCAGGGTCGGCCTGGAATCATCGACCGGCTGGCCGTGAAACTTGATCTCCGGCGGCCCAGCCGCGCCCCAATCCATCTTGGCGATCGCGTCCTGAACCGCCAGCATGCCATAGACTGGCGCCTCGAAGCGCCCCGCGACTTCAGCCGACACCATTTCAGCGAAGCGTCCGTTATGGCGGAAGATGGGATAGGATGCGCGCTCGCGCTTGACCGACACGACGTCGCCGAGCTCGACATTCGTTCCCTGCCGGACCGTCCCGCCGGCGGGCAACGGGGTCGAAAGGAGACGTTCGTCGAGGGTTAACGCGCGCTTGGGCAGCATGACGCTGATATCGATCGGCTTCAGGCCTTCGCCGCGCTGCGAATAGCCGACCTTCACTCCGCCGACGATGGCGCCGATGGTCTCATAGACGGCTTGCTCTTCCACGCCGTGGAATTCGAGCGCCTCCTGGTCGATCGAGAAGCGCAGGCGGTCGGACGGCTTGCCGAAGCTGTCGTCGACGTCGACGATGAAGTCCACCGATTCGAACGCCTTGCGCACTTTCGAGGCAAGCGCGCGGCGGCTCTCTGAATCCGGTCCGTAGATTTCGGCGAGCAGCGTCGCCAGCACCGGCGGTCCCGGCGGAACCTCGACCACCTTGAGCGCCGAACCGGCGGGCAGCGCGAGATCGGCGAGCCGTTTGCGAACGTCGAGCGCGATCGCGTGGCTCGCCCGCCCGCGTTCGCCCTTGGCGACGAGATTGATCGAAAGATCGCCCTGGTTCGGAACCGCGCGCAGGTAGTAATGACGCACGAGGCCGTTGAAGTTGAACGGCGCCGCCGTCCCCGCATAAGCCTGGATGGAGACGAGTTCGGGCAGGTCTCTGAGCCGGTCGGCCGCAGCCATCAACGCGCGATCGGTCTCTTCCAGGCTCGCGCCGTGCGGCAGATCGAGGACCACCTGGATCTCCGACTTGTTGTCGAAGGGCAAGAGCTTGACGCGAACGTCCTTGGTCACGAACAGCGAACAGGCGGCGAGCGTCGCGAGCCCGACCGCGATGAGGAAAACCTTGGAGCGGATTCGCCCCTTCAGCAGCGGCCGCGCGATGCGCGTATAGAAGCGCCCCATGGCGCCAATGTCGTGATGACCGCCCGGCTGCGTCTCCTTGGCGCCGAAACGCCTGCGCGCGAAGCGCAGCAAGAGCCAGGGCGTTACCGTGACCGCGATGAAGAACGAGAACATCATCGCTATGGAGGCGTTGGCGGGGATGGGGCTCATGTACGGACCCATCATGCCGCTCACGAACATCATCGGCAGCAGTGCGGCGATGATCGTCAGCGTCGCGACGATCGTCGGATTGCCGACTTCCGCCACCGCCTCGACGGCGGCTTCGGCGAGGCCGCGGCCGTCGCGCATCGCCCAATGCCGGGCGATGTTCTCGACCACGACGATGGCGTCGTCGACCAGAATGCCGATGGAGAAGATCAGCGCGAACAGGCTGACCCGATTGATCGTGTAGCCCATCAGCCAGGAGGCGAACAAGGTAAGCAGGATCGTGGTCGGGATGACGATGAGCACGACGAAGCCTTCGCGCCAGCCGATCGACAGGGTGATCAGGACGACGATGGAGAGCGTCGCCAGGCCAAGGTGAAAAAGGAGCTCGTTCGCCTTTTCGGTTGCGGTCGCTCCGTAGTTGCGTGTGACGCTGATATCGACCCCGTTCGGAACAATGCGGCCTTTGACGATTTCGAGACGCCGCAAGACATCGTCAGCGACCAGGACCGCATTAGCGCCCTTGCGCTTGGCGACGGCGAGCGTGACGGCGGGACGCCGCTCGAGTTCGCCATTGGCGAGGCGGGTCATTGTCCAGGCGCGATGCTCGGGCTCGGCCGCGCCGACGACAACGTCGGCGACGTCCTTGACATAGACTGGCCGGCCGTCGCGGGTCGTCAGCAGCAGGAGGCCGATGTCGGGCACGCCTTGCAGGGTTTGACCTGCGAGGACAGGGAGCGACTTCCCGCCGTCGCGGAACGCGCCGACGAGAAACGAGCGATTGGCGTTGGTCAGCTTGTCGATCAACTGATTGAGCGTGACGCCATAGAGGGCCAGACGTTCGGGATCGGGCTCGACGCGAATCTGATTTGGACTGCCGCCGACGATGTATGCGCCGCCGACGTTGTCGACTTTCACAATCTCATGCTGAAGCTCTTCGGCGACCTGAAAGAGGCTATTGTCCGACCACTGCCCGGCCTTGCCGGGAGACGCCGAGAGCGTCAGGTCGACAATCGCGACGTCGTTGATGCCGCGGCCGATGATCAGCGGCTCCGGTATGCCCTTGGGCAAGTCCGCGATGTTGGCGCGGATCTTCTCGTGAACGCGAAGGATCGCCGTATCCTGATCCGTTCCGACAAGGAAGCGCGCCGTGACCACGACGCGGTCGTCCTCGGTCTGCGAATAGACGTGCTCGACGCTGTCGATGCCCTTGACGATGTCCTCGAGCGGCCGAGTGACGAGCTCGACCGCCTGGTCGGCCTTATAGCCATTGGCCTGGACAATAATGTCGACCATCGGCACGCTGATCTGCGGCTCCTCCTCGCGCGGCAGCGAGGCGACGGCGAGCAAGCCGGCGACGATTGCGGCGATGAGCAGAAGCGGGGTCAGCGGCGAATTGATGAACGCGCGGGTAAGGAAGCCCGAAAGTCCGAGCTTCATGGCGACACCAGCTCATCGCCGTCCTTCAGGCCGGCGAGAATCTCGACGTTCGAATCCTCGGCGGCGCCGAGTTGGACGACAACCTCCGAGCCGTCCGCGAGCTTCGCGTAATCGACGCCGGCGCGGCGGTACACGTAGGCCCGCGGAACGATGATGGCGCGCCGCACCCCAGTATTGACATAAACGCGCGTGCGTTCGCCAACGAAATAGTCGCCGAGCGCAGGCACTTCGACGTCGGCTATGACCCGCCCGCCCTCGATTTCGGGATAGACGAGGCGGACGCGCCCCTCGCGCTTGGCGCCCTCGTCCTCGAGGCCGCGCGCGCCGATCTGCACGGCGTCTCCGGCGCGCATGAACCGGGCGTGCCGCTCCGGCAATTGCAGGCGCAGGATGTAGCGATCCTCGGCCAGGGTCGCGATCGTCTCGCCCGGCAGCACCACCGAGCCTTCGGACACTGCCACCCGCAGCACGCGTCCGGCGCCTGGCGCGAGCACGGCGCCTTCGCTCATCTGCTGGGCGATGACGTCGCGGTCGGAGCCCATGGCGGCGAGCGTGCGCTCGGCGACGTCGAGCGCGGTCTTGGCGGCGTCGACCTGGACCTGGGTGCTCACGCCGCGATGCTGAAGCACGACCGCACGATCGAAGTCGGCCTTGGCCTTGTCGCCCTGCGACTGGAGCGACTGGACGCGCGAATCGAGGCCCTGCATCTCAAGGACGAGCTTGGGATCGGCGACGACAGCGATCTCGGCGCCGGCGGCGGCGCTGTCGCCCTCCTTGACGCTGAGCGAAGCAATCGTCCCGCCGATGCGCGCCCGTGCGAGCAGCTGATGAACCGGCTCGACCGTGGCGATCACGGCTTTCCGGTCGGCGACTTCGCTCGTGTGGACTGCGAATTCCCCTCCGGCGAGCGCCGGTGGCGACGCCAGAAGCAAGGCTGCAATCATGAGGTTTGCGCGCATCGAAAATTCCCGTCTTTGCTCTTGACATATATATTAGTGATTGCTAAATTAGCAAGCATGAATTTAGAGGAGCTGAAAAGGAAAGCAGGGGCCGCGGAAACGCTGTTGAAGGCGCTCGCCAACCGCAATCGCTTGGTCATCCTGTGCGAGCTTCTGAAGGGCGAGCGATCGGTGAGCGCGCTGCAGAGCGCGGTCGGCTTGAGCCAGTCGGCGCTGTCGCAGCATCTGGCGCGGCTCAGGGAAGACGAGCTCGTGGCGACCCGCCGGGAGTTGCAGGCGATCTACTACTCGCTGGCCAGCGATCACGTGAGCCGGCTGATCGGGCTGCTTTACGAGCTCTATTGCGCCCCGACGGGCGAAACGACGACGAAGCCACCCGCGCGGAGCGCGGAAAGAAGGAGAGCCCTATGACGCTCGATCGCATGGTCATGGCCTTCGCCGGCCTAGTCATTCTCGCAAGCCTGATGCTCGCTGAGCTTTTCAGCCCGTATTGGCTGCTGCTGACGGCGTTCGTCGGACTGAACTTGATCCAGGCTTCGTTCACCGGGTTCTGCCCGGTCGCGCTTCTGTTCAAGCGCCTCGGAGTCGAGCCCGGCAAGGCGTTCTCATAATGGGGCGCGGACCGGCTCTCTTTGATCCAGGTCATCGCGAAGAAACACGGATTGTGACGTTCTATCGTTGCTGAAGAACGCCAAAAGTGGGAGGAACTGAAATGCCACGAGTGGTCGTCGTAGGGGCCGGGATCGGCGGCGTGCCGATGGCGTTCGAACTGCGCGAGCGGATGGGCGGCGCGGCTAAAGTCGACGTGGTCGCGGAGTCGGAATGGTTCCAGTTCGTTCCGTCCAATCCCTGGGTGGCGGTGAACTGGCGCAAGCCCGAGGAGGTCAAGGTCCATCTCCCGCCAGTGTTCGCGCGGATGGGGATCGGCTTCCATGCCGTCGGCGCCAGGCTGGTCGATCCGACGAGGAACGAGGTCGAACTCGGCGATGGCCAGAAGCTTGCTTACGATTTTCTCGTCATCGCCACCGGCCCCAAGCTCGCCTTCGATGAGATCGAGGGCCTGGGACCGCAGGCCAACTCCCGCTCGATCTGCCAGACGGACGACGCCGCTTCAGCCGCGCAGCGCTGGGAGGAGTTTTGCAAGAACCCCGGGTCGATGGTCGTCGGCGCGACGCAGGGCGCCTCATGTTTCGGCCCGGCCTACGAATACGCGCTCACCGCAGCCACCGACCTTCGCCGCAGGAAGATCCGCGACCGCGCGCCGATCACCTTCGTCACTTCGGAACCCTATATCGGCCACCTCGGGCTCGGCGGCGTCGGCGACACGAAGGGCATGCTCGAATCGATCCTGCGCGACCGGGACATAAAATGGATCACCAACGCGAAGGTCGACCGGATCGCGCCCGACGCCGTCGAGGTTACGGAAGTCAACGACGACGGGTCGGTCAAGAAGGCGCACAAGCTGCCGTCCAAATATTCGATGTTCATTCCCCCCTTCCGCGGGGTCGACTGCCTGAAGGATCAAGACGGCAAATGGATCGCCGGGCTTACCAACCCGCGCGGCTTCGTCCTCATCGACAAGCATCACCGCAACCCGCAGTACAGGAACATCTTCGCGGTCGGCGTCTGCGTCGCGATCCCGCCCTTTGAACCGACTCCGGTTCCGGTCGGCGTGCCCAAGACCGGCTTCATGATCGAATCGATGGTGACGGCGACCGCGCACAATATCGCCGACCTCGCGAAGGGGAAGGAGCCCTCGCACCTTGCGACCTGGAATGCGGTCTGTCTTGCCGATTTCGGCGATAGCGGCGTTGCTTTCGTGGCCCTGCCGCAGATTCCGCCGCGCAACGTCAACTGGTCGAGCCAGGGCTACTGGGTCCACATGGCCAAGGTCGCGTTCGAGCGATATTTCCTGCGCAAGGTCCGCAACGGTTCGAGCGAGCCCGGCTACGAGCGCTTCGTCATGAAGACGCTCGGCGTCAATCGGCTGCGCACGCCCGAGCCGGTGTGACCGAGGCGACGATTTCGCGCCGGATGAGGACGGCGCGCGCGCATGGGTCGCGTCCACGTAGCCACCGACCGGTGAGGCTCACGCTCCGCGCGAGGTTCGCCGACAGACCGCAGGCGGTCGTGAGAGGCGATCGCTATTTACAGTCTTTCCCGGTCATCCCGTAGGCGGGCAATGATAGTGTTCCGTCAGGCTGGAGTTCGAAATCGATGAGACCGACAAAATGCTCAGCGCTAATCTGAATGCCCGCCGAAGTAGCGCTCCACGTTCCATTTCCAATCTTATTGCTTTCGTATTTTCCGCCCCTGAAATACGTCGCCTTTTCGCCGTTGTTGTAGCAAATCGTCCGGCCGGCCAGATCCTTTGTCGTAGCCGGTTTGGCCGTCGCGTGGCCAACGAGAGCGAGAGAAATCCCGGAAGCTAAGCCAATCAGCCCGCGACGCTTGCCCGTTTTGCCCTCCAAACATGCTCGCCCAAAGTTTGCGAGACGAGTAGCGACACGAACTTAGCCCGACATCGTCCAGATCACCGCTCGGCCAAGTTGAATATGCGGCGCCCAGTGGGTTGCTGGCAAGCCGGGGCTACCGCAAAACTCGCTTCACCGCTGACGCATGCGATCAGACCGTTGGTCGATGGGAGTCTTTGATGAGCTTGAAAGTTCTGTTTGTCGGCGGGACTGGAAACATTTCGCTGCCGTGTGTGACCGAGGCTGCCAAAGCGGGTCACAGGGTCACCGTTTTCAATCGGGGCGCGACAAGCGCCGTCGTGCCCGTTGGGGTAGCGGCAATCGCGGGCGACACAGCAGACCCGCTTTATCGCGAGCTCGGCCGCAGCGAGTTCGATGTGATCTGCCAGTTCATCGCCTTCAGGCCGGAGCAAATCATCAGGGACATCGAGGTTTTTTCGGGCGGCGGCGCCCAGTACATCTTCATCTCCTCGGCCTCGGTCTATCAGAAGCCGCCCCGCCGCCACGTAATCACCGAAGAAACGCCCGCGGTGAATCCCTATTGGACTTACAGTCAAGACAAAATCGCCTGCGAGTCGGCGCTGAAGGCGGCGCGCAGCCTCACCTGGACGATCGTTCGGCCGAGCCACACTGTGCGAACCTGCTGCCCACGGTCTTCAACGAGGGCGATTTGCTCGGCCACCGCATGCTCGCCGCCAAGCCGGTGATTGTCCAAGGCGACGGCGCGACGCCATGGACGCTCACGCGCTGCGCCGATTTCGCCGTTCCGTTCGTCAGACTGTTCGGCAAGCGCGCCGCGTTCGGCGAGACTTTCCACATCACCTCGGACAACGCCTACGCCTGGAATGACATTTACAACGCAATTGCGACGGGTTTGGGAGTCAAGGCCGATCTCGTTCATGTCCCGACGGACACGCTGATCCGCTATCTCCCGGAGAGCGAAGGTCCACTGATGGGCGACAAAACGTGGGCGGCGCTGTTCGACAACACAAAGGTGAAGACAATTGTCGGCGATTTCGAGTGCGTCAAGGATATCGAGGACGTCCTGGCGGAGCCGATCGCATCCTTCAAGGCCCGGTTGAAATCGGGCGGACCGAGCGCCACGGACCTGGACCCGCTGATGGACCGTATCGCCCGCGAGCAAAGGGCGCTGGGCGATTCACTGGCCTGAACGGTCGGCTTGCCGATTGCGCATCCTGGCGCAGAGAAGACACGGAAACACCCGAGGACTCCCTGCCCCGCTGCAGGAAACGAGATGGCTACGGCGCCCGAGCCGCTGTCCGATGGCAGCGTGTCGATGAGGTCAGTCGCGCAACCCGGCCTGTTCGGCGATCCGCTCCAACGACGGGTTCAGAGGGTTATCGTCAAAAAGGGAACCTTCTTTGCTTCGATCGGTTTTCCTGGACTCCCACGGTCACAGGAGAGGATCCATGGACAAGGAACACGTCAAAGGCGCGGCCGACAAGGTGAGGGGCGCTTTCAAGGATGCGGTCGGCAAAATGACCGGCGACAAGCAAATGCAGGCCGAAGGCAAGTTCGACAAGGCCAAGGGCGCGGCTCGTCAGGCCGTCGGCGACGTCAAGGACGCCGCTCGCAAGCCCCCGCGATAGGCGACCAGCCTGACTTCCAAAATACCCCGGAGAGGCCGCCCTCGGGCGGCCTTTTCTTTGCGCGGGCACGCTCTCACGCCCGCCAGGGGAAGGTCCAGGTCTCTGTCAGCGCTTTGGCGCCCGCGCGCAGGAAAACGCGCAAATCCGTACTCTGGCCCGGGTCGACCGCGACGTCGACGCCGGCGCGGAAGCCGCGGATATGGGTATTGGGGATGAGGAACGTGCGCAGGATCCGGCCAGCCGACGCCGTCGCGATCGTCTCGACCATCGACGGGTCGCTCATATAGTAGGACAAGTCGCCGCCGGAAAAGTCGATCAGAAAGCGCGTCGCTCCGGGGGGCGGCGACTCCGGCGCCCCAAGGGCGCGCGGCGCGACGCGGAACGTTCCGACCGTGCGGCCGCCCGGCGTCAAGCTCTGATCCATCGCCATGGCGGTGATGCGATAGCCGTAGGCGAGAGACTTGCCGGCGTCGAGCCCGTCCTTCGGCGCCCAGGAGACGACGATGTTGTCATTGGTCTCGTCGCTGGTAGGCAACTCGACCAGTTCCACCCTGCCCTCTCCCCAGCCTTCATGCGGCTCGATCCAGTAGCTCGGCCTCAGCTCGTAGGCGAGGTCGAGATCCTCGTAGTCACTGAAATTGCGGTCGCGCTGCAAGAGCCCGAACCCGCGCGGATTGGTGTCGAGGAAGGCCGAAACGCTTGGCGCGGCCGGATTGCTGAGCGGCCGCCAGATCCACTCGCCGGCGCCGGTGTGCATCAATAGGCCATCGGAATCATGCAATTCGCCGCGGAAGTCGTCATGGAAGCGCCGGTCGGCCTTGCCGACGAAATACATCGAGGATAGCGGCGCGAGCCCGAGCGCCGGCGCCGCCTTCCGCGCGAACAGCGAGACGTTGGTGTCAATCACGCTTTCCTGACCCGGCGCGAGGTCGAAGCGGAAGGCGCCGGTTGCCGATTCGCTGTCGAGCAGGGCGTGAATGACGACGTGCTCGGCCATGGCGTCCGGCGTTTCGATCCAGAATTCGCGGAAGAACGGGAACTCCTCCTTGGCGCCGGGAGTGGCGTTGATCGCCAGAGCCCGCGCCGACTGGCCGTAGCGCTGGCCGCGACCGAGAAAACGGAAGTAGCTCGCGCCGAGGAACGCGATCACTTCGTCCCAGACGTGCGGGGCGTTGATCGGAAAGCGCAGTCGAAAGCCGGCGAAGCCGAGATTGATCGGCAGGGTATTGTCCACCTTGGTCCGGCCATAGTCGAAGAGGTTGGTGGCGTAGGGGATCGGCGCCGGAATGCCGTCGCGCAGCACGTTGACGATCACCGGGCGCTTGTAGAGATGCCCGAGATGAAAAAGCTCGAGGCGGAAATTGGCTCCTTCCTGCCCGAGCAGCGGCTTATCGGATTTGAAGCGGATGTCGCGCCACGCGTCGAAGTCGAGGTTCGCGAGTTCGTCAGGCAGCGGGGGAATCGAGCCGTCAAACGGCGCAGCGGCGAGGTCGCGCGCCCGCTTGACGACGTCCGGGTAGCCGAACGGCGCTGGCGCTCCGGCCGCGGACTGTGGGGCGTCGGTCTGGGCGTCCGCAGGCGCAATCAAGCGTGCTCCCGAAGCGGCCACGAGGCTGACGAGCAGCGCCCGGCGGGATAGATCGTTCATGGCCGTCATTCAGGCTGGGCGGTGAGATCGGGCGGCTCGCCGGGCCCGGTCCCTGAGGCAGGCCCGCCGGTGCCAAGCGCCATTACGGCCACGGCGCGAATGGGCCGCTGCCGGGATTGGTGTGCACGATCGCCTCGAGCCCCATGCTAAAATTCGACGTGATCTGATAATTGACGCCAACGCCGAGAGTGCCGACCGCCTGCACTGCGCCAGGCCCGGAGAACACGCTGTTGACGGCGTCGCTGGCGTTGAACGCGCCGCCGCCGAACCGGGTCGGGCGGACGAAATCGACCCCAGTGATGATGTAAGGCGTCACCTGGCCGAAATTGTATCCGACGATCGCCGAACCGCCGGCGAAAGCGCCCCCTGTGAACTGGGAGAATCCAGGGGTCGACTGGAGATACGGCATGTAGCCGGTCGAGGCCTGCACGCCCAGCATGATCCCATTGTCGAAGACGTGCTCGTAGCTCAAGTCAGTCTCGCCGCCGACCCCGCCCTTGACCCCCTTGCCACCCCAGACCGAAACGCCCGCGCCGACGGAAAGACCGGCCCAGGGATCGGGCGCGGCGTCGGCTGGGACGGGGCCCAGCGCCGGATAGTTGGACGGAGCGCTCGGCAGGTCGGCCGCGGCGGCGGTCCCAACCCAAAGGCAACCCGCGACTGCGGCAGAAAGAAAGGCAATTGCGACGCGCATGGTTTTGCTTTTACCACAAGTCAACGCGCCATGCATTGCGGTTTCGAGTGCGGCATATTGATGGCGAACGCGGGTACCGGGGCTCCGCCGGAGGGATCGGCGGGCCGGCTCGAAATTGCCCGTCGCCTGTGCTGGACAAGGCGCGGCGCGACCGCCTATAAGCCGCGATCCGCTGCGTTTCGACGCCGCCGGGCGCCCAGGTAGCTCAGTTGGTAGAGCATGCGACTGAAAATCGCAGTGTCGGTGGTTCGATTCCGCCCCTGGGCACCATTACTTAGAACAATATCAATCGGTTATCGCCGGGACCGGGGTCAGCCCCACAGCTCGCCTTCGGCTTGTGCTGCAGTCGGCTGACCACAAGAACGACGCGAACGGTCTGTGGTTGGTTCGGAGATGTCGCCAGCATCGCCGCTTGCCAAGGTCAGCGCGATCGGCTTGCCCTCCCCGTCATCGGAAAATTGGCCAGATCGAGGCCGGCGCTTTGCCGAGCTTGACGTAATCCAGTAGTTGTCGTAGTTGGCCGTAATCTTTACGAAGACCGTGACTATGACCAAACCATTTGTGAATAATACGGCTGGAAGCATTCTCAGCCTTCATAAGGGTGAAGGGCCGGGATTCGCTTCCCTACGTCTCATTCTTTCGCTAACTATTCTGATAGTGCATGTCCGGCATCTTACGAAACCTGGAGTTTCTGCGGGATTCTTTCAGGCCGCCGACCACGCAGTCACGAATGTACTTGCGGCGTGGCTAGCGCCGGGTTTCATTTTGAACCTTTCCTTGGTGCCGGCATTTTTTGCCCTTAGTGGCTTTCTTGTCACCGGCAGCGCTTTCCGGGTCCGAACGAGTTCAACTTTCCTCGCCTTTCGCGCGCTGCGAATCTTCCCCGCCTTACTGGTTGAAGTGACTCTCAGCGCTTTGCTGCTAGGCGCCATTTTTACTCGACTGCCGTTGCAGAATTACTATACCGATCCTAAGTTCTTTCGCTATTTTGGAAACATAATTGGGTGGATTTCTTTCTACCTTCCGGGAGTATTTGAAAAAAGTAACGCAATGCCGACAGTGAACGCAAATTTGTGGACGCTGCCATCGGAGTTTGATTGTTACTTTGTCACGGCCGCTCTTATGCTCACCGGGATCGCCTACAAAAGACTACTGATCACGGTAATTATTACCGTCCTTACCTTGGTCTTTATTACTCTGAACACCCTAACAAATTTCGCCGTTCCGACCGGACTATACGCTAATCACGTTATTACATACTATTTTTTTGTCGGAATGCTCTTTTTTCACTGGAAAGATTGGCTTCCGATCCGGTGGTGGCTATTCGGATTGTCCTCGGGGCAAGTTATGCGCTCGTCGGCCTCCCTCACGCGGTTTATATCGCGCCGATCTTTCTCACGTATTGTACGGTATTTCTTGGCGTTGCTGGACTTCCCGAATTCGCCTGGTTGCGCACGCGAGATTATTCATATGGGATTTACCTCTACGGCTTTCCGATCATTCAGGCCCTGATTGCGGCGTTTCCGATCCTCCGCTACGATGCTCTCTCCACCGGTGTTCTTGCGTCGGTCAGCACCTTGCTCTTCGCCGCCTTCTCCTGGCACACGATCGAGCGACGGGCGCTTACGCTCAAGAACCGGCTGCCGAAGCGTCTCTTCCCGGCCGGCGCTCGTCCTCCACCCGGCGTGGCGACCGCCCCCATCGACATTCCAGAGCCCGGACGTTCCACAGATGGCCTCGCCGAGGGTCGACCGGGCGACGCGACCGGCACGCCGGCCATGGGCAAGAGTTCGACTATATGAACATTCTGAAACGCTCCTACCGGCCACGCGCGTCGAGGGGGCCAAATCCGGTCGCAAACGCGCTGCCAACTCATCTCATGGTTGTGCAGCGTGACGAAACGCCATTGAGAGCCGCCTGGCCAGGCAGGACCAGATTGACGAGTTCGGCCCAGCGCCGATCCCACGTATTGGATTCGCGCGGCCAACTTTCCTGTGGGCGGGTGCTCCCCAAGCCGCTCAAAACCGCAGCCCAATCCCCGCCTATCGTCACAAGATGGAGGTAACGCTCAAGACGGCGGGCTGCCGGAATTGGCGATGCGATGACCTCCAGCCCGGCGTTCAAGTAATGGTGCAGTTTGTCCGGATTCACATGATCGGTCATCGGGTGGCCGACGCGATAAGGCAGAAGTCCGACGCGAAACTGGTTCAAGATGGCCGGCAGATCATCGTTGTCGTACGGCCCGTGAAACGAGACGTTAGGGCGCCGTTCGATCAGCGCGTTCAGTCGTTGCTGGGTCTCGGCGGCGTTGACGGTGTGGACCGATCCGAAAATGTCGATGGTCACCTCGTTGGCCGCGAGCTTGTCCAGCCATTCGAAATCGACGCGGCGATCGATCGATCCGATATAGACCGTTTTCCGCGGGTCAATCGTCGCGACGGACGGAAGATGTTCGACATTCGAGGCGTTATCGAGATGATAGGCGGTCGGGTAGCGGCTTTGCAGTTCCGGGTCCAACACGATCGAATGTTCGCACCGGCAACGCCATACCGCATCGGCCATGAGGCGCCGAACGCGGTCCGGGCCTTCCGCGCTGTAGAGGAAATCGTCGTAGACATCATAGACCCAATGGACGTCGGATAAATCCTTATGCAGATTCGCCGCGAGCATGATTGCCCGCTCGTTCAATCTCGTTCCTCCGAGTCCAGTGAGCCCCAAGATGGGGCCCTGCTTCATGTGATCCCTGATAATCTCCCGCAAGGTATATGGATTGCAGTCGGTGGAAAATTCGAAGCGTTCGGCGTCTGCCCAGGAAAAAAAAATTTTATCCAGAAAGAATACGTGTAGCGCATTCCCGCCGAATCGCTCCGCAGCCCGCATCAGATACTTGCGGAAGTCACGGCGATACCGTGTGATCGAGAAAGTCAGCAGGTTAACGGGCAAACCACAAGTCCCCCCTTGGTGCACGCCGGAGCCTGTCGCCTTCGAACTCATGATTTAGATACTACAAGCTCGACAGGTCAAGCGAACTTGTCTCCCGGTGCGCTTGAATCGCCCCGGCGTCGAACCGGCAAATTGACATGTGGCCGAGCGCGGCGGCGGGTTTCCAAATCTAGCGCAACGAAATCCAAATCCAACGCAACAAAAACCAAGCCCAGCGCAACAAAAACAAAACGATCTTTCCGCCGTCAATCGAGAGTTTTCAACGGTTTAGGCGACAAATTCCGGGAAACGATCCTCCGTCTCTCTCCGCCCGCGGCAACCAACTATCCAGCGTAGTCAATAAGCGCGAGGCGCCTGCGCCTCCCCCTTCAGACGAGACGGCAATCCCCAGATCCGACGATAGCAGGCACGATAGCACGGCCTTCTGATTATCGCAAACGATTGTCGCTTTTCTCGCGTCCACCCAAGCGCTCTCAAGCCTCCCAGCGATTCCAGCCGGACGCCAACTTGCTCTAGCTGTTCAAGAGGCGATAGCGGAACCTCCTCACGCCCACCCTCGTATTGATCTCCTGTTCGCTCTCTCCGTGGCCTATCTCGACGCGCAGCCGGAGCTCAACTTGAGATACGCCGCGAAATTTTGAGGAGTCGGCCGACGCTAAAACTGTCAAAATCTCATCATCGGTCGATAGGCGGAAATTCTCGATAGGTTCGTCATCGACACGAACTCCGATCGCAATCGGGTTTGGCGCGCTACTCTCAGGACGGGTGAGGTGAAGCTGCAGTTCCAAGCGATGGCCGCCCGAGAGCGGCTCCTCGGGAAGGGGCAACATGAGGAGGCATTTGTCGTCTCGGTTCCAGATCACCCAATCCAGGGCGCCATGCCATCCGCTCAGGAAGAATTTGGTCGGGTAACCATCTGCAAAGCGGTTTGAGATCCAGATCCATCCGTCTCCGCCAAACCCCTGCTGAACTGCGTCGTCCACGACGGCCAGCTTTTCGTCCACGAGTTTTTGCCGTTCAACAAATGTGTCGCGCACGACGGTTATTTGTCGTGTGTTTTCGTCCTCGAGCGGCGCAAGTCTCGGATCAATGGCAGCGCCTATGCCCCTGCGCCGTCGCGAGGACTTGTTGCTGAAACCGCCGAGCCTGAAACAGCCCGGACGCCCTCCGCCTGCGCGCCGTTCTTGCGCAAAGAACACGAGTAGACGAGACCGGACGGCGTCTCGCCTTCGTCGAAGGCGATTCGAGCCGTAAAAAGCGCCCGACGCAGGTCCAGACCCCCCGTCTCGCCCACCGCTGCAAAAGCGAGTTGGCCCCCGGGTTTCAGAACGCGAAAGATCTCGCGCAGCGCGAACGGGGCGATATCCGACTCCAATTCGCGCGAGATCCAGACGGCGGCGTCGACCGACGATGAAGCTCTCGGAAGGTTGAGCAAGGAACCATATTCGGCGCGGCCGCCAAGCTCCGGCTCGGGCGGTTTGTCGGCGCAGACGATCACGTCGCTTCCACTCAGAACGCTATCGGACAATTGCGAGCGGACATCGCACAGCGGATCATCGAAGATCAGCAGAACCCGATTTCCAGCGTCATGGCCGAGGAGGCCCCGCGCCATCGCGACCGTTTCGGCCAAGGGCTTCGGAGCGGATCGCGTTTCCGCGGCGATCAGTTTCGCGGAGAGATTTTCCGACTCCGCGATAATCCTGTTCGCGGCCTCCGCGACACTGGCGGCGGAGTGCCCCTTCATGCATTCCGGCCCGGTCGTATGCCGCGGACACTCGATGAGCCAGGTTTGGGTAGTGAACCAGCAGGCTTTGCAGCCCGACGGCTCCAAATTGATATTTTGTGGATAGCCAAAAAACTCGACCGGCGTAGGGCCGAACAGAACCACACACCGTGCGTGAACTGCAGTTCGCGAGGTGAACAAGGCCTCCTTCAGTATCGATGTGGCATAAACCATGCTTGATCAGGAGGCCGGTCTCCTCAAAGCGAAGTCAATCCATTTAAGTAATGAGTGACGCCCGCGATCTTTTCCTCTTCGACTACACCGAGCTGAATGACCTCAACTCCTTCTTTTCGGAGGAGCGAGACAATTTGACGCCATTGCTCGATCGAAATATTCTTTGTCGAAGCTGTAATCAGTTGTCCTTGTCCTCGCGGGCAGATATTTCAAATCGAAGCCGTGGTGGACGGTCACGTAACGCTTCGTCAGCAGCGCCCCTATCGACTTGAAGCGACTGTTTACCGGGAAAGAACGGTATCTCGTCCGGATTGCGATGGGGCAGGCCAGAAGTCGCAACGCTCATCTTCATTGCCGACAGCCGAAGTCGCGTCATGTCACGAGAAAAAGCGAAGTTGAATGTAGGCCACGCGCGCAAGAAGCAATATTTTTCAAGCATCCGCCTCAAATCAGATGATTTGTCTTCGATTGATCGGATATCGTCACGCGATATTCTTGATCCAGGGGGTATTATGTAGTCGGATATTGTAGGTCCATACCATAATTAAATCAAATACTGGGATATTGCGAAGTTCTGAGTAAGCGGAATACGTGGTGGGTCAAGGAACAAGCGTGTCCCTGACATAAGGATTACGCGCTACGACTTCGCCTACCGGACGTTTGGGCCGCGATGATCGGTCAGGTCACAGGAAAAATGATCCGAAATGGGCCCAAGAAGGTGGGTGGATTTCAGAAGATCGCCAAGCCCCCCGCTGACAACAAATGCAACCTGGATCCGATCTTTTCGAAAGCCCGGCGGCTTACGCGAACCGGAATCGTCTCGGCAAGCCAATCCATCCAGGCGTCCAACTGGACGGCTTTTGGCAGATGCCAGCCGAGGTCCTGGACGGGAACCGCATCGGAACTGTCCCTACTCGCCGCCGAGCCGGGTTTCAGACGAGCGAAAAGTTGCTTTCCCTTACGGCGAACGTAACGCTCCGCTGTTTTCGGGCAAGTTTCTTACCTTCGCCCTTCTTTCGAGGCTCTCGCGCAGAGCCAGTTCTTCGCGCTGAGCCTCTTCACGCGCCGCCAGGTGCTTGCGGAGGGCTGCGAGCACCCGATCATCGAAATTCGACGAGATCTTCTATCCTGGCCTTATTTTCAGTCTCTGTTTCGGTAAGAACAGTTTGTATTCTCTTACTCTCCATAGTCAGCAATTGGCGGCGAATCAAGAAATTCATCCAATTCGCCCGCCGCTCAAAGCTGGCGATCACTGTCTTGTTTAGTCCTCCCCTTGTACAGGGCCAGTGGAAAGCGCGCCCGGTTCGAGCTCGTCGCTCATCGCATTGCCTCGCTCTGGAATTCGATTTCAGTTCGGGCATCGATCTGATGATTGGGTGGAAGATTCGGGCGCGAAAGGGCAACAAGAACTCATTGATAGCCATCTGCTGTTTCAAGGTAGTTTCTTACGTAAAGGCTCAGGCCGTCCTCAAGGCAGGTGGAGGGCCCGGCGTAGCCCGCCAATCGCAGCTTATCGATGCTTCCACACGTGTAATATTGATATTTGCTCCGTAACGCAGCCGGGAGATCGATGAAGTCGACGCTAGGCGCGACGCCCATTTCCGCGAACATGATTTTCGCCTTGTCCAGGAAGGTTCTCGCCGTCCCCGAACCGACATTGTACAGGCCGGATTGCGCACCCGATTCCTGGAGCGCCCACAGCGCAACGCGGACACAGTCGCCGACCCAGACAAAATCGCGCAGCTGGCCGCCATCCGGGTAGTCGGGGTTCTCGGAACGGAACAGGCGGACGCGACCGGTTTCACGGATCTGCGTGTGCAACTGAGCCGCGACCGAGCGCTGACCGCCCTTGTGGTATTCATTTGGACCATACACGTTGAAAAATTTCAGACCAACCCAACGCGGCGGACATGGGGCGCCGATCGCGACAGCATGCTGGACCCAACGGTCGAATAGAGCCTTGCTCCATCCATAGGCATTGAGCGGCCGGAGGCGGGCCAAGTACTCGGCGTCGAAAAGGTCAAGAAAGCCCTCGCGACCGTCGCCGTAAGTCGCCGCAGACGATGCGTAGACCAAGGGAACTTTAGCGCGCGAGCACCAAGTCCAAAGATCGATCGAGAGCCGAACGTTGTTACGCACGATCGCGTCGATGTCGGTCTCGGTTGTCGTAGAGATTGCCCCCATGTGGACGACGCCGGCAATCATTTCGCGATTGGCGTCGAGGAAAGCTCCCGTCGCTTCGGGCGGAATGAGGTCCAACAGGCGGCGCTTGGCGATGTTACGCCATTTGAAGTCGTTCGCGCCCAGCCAGTCGCTGACGACAATGTCCGCGCTTTGTTGGTCGAGGGCGGCGGCGATGTTGGAGCCGATGAACCCTGCGCCGCCCGTAATCACGTACACGCCCGGCCCCCATCTCTCGGCCTGGCGAGCGCGGAAGCGATCGACTTGTCAAGGAAAAACCCCAAGGAACCTTTGGGCGCCGCCCTTCCGGTCCTTCGCCTCCACCGGTATCTTCGCGCTTTTGAGTTGACGCTGCACCCGTCGCCATCCTTCAATGTAATCAGAATGACTTTCCCTCCGGACGACGGACCAGACCCTCGCCAGCTACGGTTTCGCCCTGCAATCCGCCCTTTTAATAAGATAGCTCGGCGTTAGCAATTTGCTGAGGCGGATGAGCGCGCCAACAAATCGGCAGCGGGCCAGCTCCGCCTTGAGCCTGCAATGGTGCGGGCGCGACCGTCACCGCACCGCTTCTCTTCTTGCGGCGATCCGAGCGTGTCGGATGTGTTCGATAATCATCTGGTTGCGTTCAAACACACCATTGGAGAACTCATTTACCCAGTCGGCAGCCTTTGTCGTCGAGCTGCCGTGTTTATCAACGTTGGGGAAATTAAATCGGGCAAAGTCGGCATGATAAAACTGGTGCAGCGCTGCCATGACGTCAACCGTCAAGAATCCCTCCGCTGGTATTGACCAGCTCCGATTTATTTTCGGGAGCGGCGGTACATCCTCGTTAATTCCAATCGCTACAAGATGTGTTTTGAGATCTCCAGGTAAGTTGGAGATTTCCGAAATGTCATAGATTCGAGTATAGGCTATATCGTCAGGGAGCAACAGGGAGACCTGCGCCTGCCAATGAGGATCACACCTACAAGGATCGTCATGTGAAATCACTTGCGCAAGAAAGTGCTCGAACTCGACAAATTTATCGTCGCCAGGTGGCGCATACGCTTCAAACCCCGGTTCGATAAGGAAGATTTTCTCGCGCCAAACCGAAAAGAAACGGTCGTAGGGATGGCGGATGACACAGAAACGAAACCATCCTGGCTTAGATATGATTTCCTGCAGCCGTTCCCCAGAAAATGCAGTAAGTGGCGGTAATGGCATCTGCTGGCGGTCGTGAATCAACATTGGAAGAGTGGTCTCGTCTATAAGCGGATTGAACCGTAAAGGCGCACTTGTGACCAATGCCCGCAACATGGTCTTGATCGACGAACACGCAACCTTCGGTGTGGCGACATAAAGAATACGGCGGCGCTCGTCGACGTAGGAGCCGTATTCAAGACAGCCTCTGACATGCTTATCAGTGAATATGCCTGGCTGCGTGACCGCCTCCATCTCGTTGTGTCATTCTACGGCTATACCGTGCTCACTGAGAAACCGCAGTTTGGCTGGTTTCGGGTTGGAAATATCTCTGACCTCACCGCACCAAGTCCTCTGGCGTCTTGGGACGTCGTGTAAGAAAGTCAGCATTGGAACTGAAGAGTCAACCGGGAGAACTGACCATCGCTCAGCGTCGAAGCCGTTTGTCCGATCGCCCAGGGCCGCCTCAAGGTCGCAGCGTGGTTGAGCGCTCAGTTCGTGTAGTCCGAACTCACGGGTCAGTGTCCAGTGGGGCCTGTGCAGTCAAAGAGGCAAGATTCTGCCGCCGTGACGCGATGCGCAATTTCTCGCCGACCCGCGTTCCGGATTCCTGCATAGTGATGTGATGCGCTCTCCATTCTTCTCGAAGATGCTTCACGTCCTCTCCTCCGGCCTCGGGCGCCCGGCGCGAGTTTCGTCCGCCAATCCGCTCCTGGAAGAAAACAGTCTCCCTGGAGTCAAGGACTGGATGTTGACCAGGCCGGCATTCGAACGCGAAATCGAGGGCTACGCCTCCGTTTGCAGTGCGTCGCGCGGCGAAACGATTGCTCTTTACGTCAATACGGCGGCGCCATCTTACACAATCCAGATTTTTCGAATGGGTTGGTACGGCGGCCACGGCGCCCGGCGAATTTGGGGGCCCATCGCCGCGCCGGGTCTGCGCCAGCCCATCCCGAGCTCGGACTCGGAGACGGGGCTCGTCGATTGCGATTGGCAATCTCCGGTCACGTTCGCGGTCGGTGCGGACTGGTGCTCCGGCGTCTATCTCGCTAAGCTCGAGGAAAGCGTTGGACATCGTCAGTCGTACGTCATTTTTGTTGTCAGAGACGATAACGACGATGCGGACGTTGTGTTCGAACTTCCCGTCAACACGTATCAAGCCTACAATTTCTGGGGCGGCCGGTCTGCTTATGGGTGGGGCAGCGGGGACGGACTTCCGTGGGGCTCGACCGGGGGCCGGCCCGCTGTTGTGATTTCCTTCAATAGACCCTTTGCCGCAAGCACCAATAGAGCCGCCGCGTTTGGCATGGGCGCAGGCGAGTTCTTGTGTAATGTGCAGCCGGTGAGTTCAGGATACCCGATCTCGAGCGCTGGATGGGATTATAATCTCGTTCGTTGGCTCGAGAGGGAGGGCTACTACGTAACCTACGTTGCAAACGTCGACACTCATAATTTTCCCGAATTATTCAATCGACGTCGTGTGTTTATCAGCGGGGCGCATGACGAATATTGGTCCTGGCCAGGCCGTGCTAACATCGAGCGCGCTTTGGCCAGCGGTACAAGCCTGTTTTTCTCAGGGGCAAACGCAATATACTGGCAAGTGAGATCACAAAGCGACGGGCGCGGACGCGCCGACCGTCATCTGGCGATCTACAAGGAACGGGCCGGCGAGTTGGACCCGGTCCTTCTCGACAAGGACCCTTCCAACGACCATTTGACGACAACCCAGTGGCGGCTTCCGCCCGTCTCGCGCCCTGAGGACATGCTGATCGGGGTCTCATATTCGATGGACCCCGTCGACGGCGACATCATTGTTTCTGACGCCAGCCACTGGGCGTTTGCCAACACGGGCCTTGTAAACGGCTCCAAGTTAGCGGGGTTGCTCGGTTACGAGGTCGATGGGCTGGCTGAAAGCGCGCCGGTTGGCCTGAGAGTGCTTGCCGCCTCTCCGGCAACAAACCTCATTGATCCAAGCAAAAACGTTGTGTCGAACACCGTAGCATACGTCGCTCCGTCGGGAGCTCAAGTCTTCGCGACGGGTAGCATTCAATGGAGCTGGGGATTGGACGACTTTAACGCGCCCCATCTTCGTAAATCTCGGCTCAGCCCCGCCGCCGCCCAAATCACGCATAACGTCCTTAAGCAATTTGGCGCGAAACGGTATTCGACCTAGACAGGCGCGGCGCCGATAGAAATGGCGAGCAAACCGCTGCGTCAGTCGTTGCCCTTCCCTTTATACATCGCCGAGCGAGAGCGGAAGTCACGTGATTTGCTTTGTCCGCCTCTTGAGGAAAGAAAAGGGACGCTTGGCCCGGCTTATGTTCGAATCGCTACGGACAATCGTAACCGCTGTCGCGTAAATGCCGCCGCTATCGACCGCATAATAGAACGGAAGATCAGGTCCGATTTGGAAGAGTTGCGGGTCAAAGCTTTCTTCCAGCGAGTTACGGTCAATGGGGAAAAATGGGTCATCTGCTACCCGGCAGCCTCGTAAGAACAGGACGCCGCCTGGTTTCAGTATCCGTGCAACTTCGTTAGCATATTGGCGCCTGAGCGGTCCGCCTATGTGATGACAGCAACCGCGGTCGGTAATCAGGTCAAAATACCCGGCGTCAAAAGGTGTATCCAGGGCGCTACATTCGTGCCAATGGACGACTATACCGCTCTCACGGGCGCGCCTCTCGGCAAGGCGTAGCGCCTCTGGCGAAAAGTCGAGGCCGTGGACCTCATAATTCCGAGTTGCGAGGAATACGGCATCCGTGCCCGTTCCGCATCCCAAGTCGAGCACGCGTGAGCGCGCAGGGGGCCTTGCTCCAAGAATGTACCCAATCAGTTCGGAGGATGGAGCAGAGTGATCCCAGATGCTATGATCGCCCACCCGGTAAGTGTCCGACCAAATCGCGGCAGACGATCGCCCTCCGCTTTTCATATTGGCCTTGAATTGTTCCCAGGTGTCGCTCATGACACTTCCTCCAACTGATAGTTGGGACTCCCAGGGCAAGTTTCACCTTGGACCTCGAAAGGATGGTTCAAGAGCCTTTGGTGCACATGATTGCTTTCGCGGAGCGCAATAGCGGACGCTAAGCTCAACGGCGTGCATAATTGAAGAACCGTCGCAGCCGGCGCGAAAGAGATTTATTTTCCGCCGCGCCAGATCCCCGCGCCGGGATTTCCTTGTCGCCTGGAAGACCTTTATCTTCATACTCCCGAACGACCGACCGACGCGGTTCTCGATGGCTCGGAGCGACGGCAGAGGCCTCATCTCTCCCGCCGCCAGTGGGAGGACGGCGCTCGCTCATGCGGCGCGGCTCATTGCCGGACAGCCAAGACCTTAGCTTGACGGCTAAATCGTCGATTCGGCCTGTCACCCAATCGAAGTGGCCTCCTGGAATCTCGAGCAGCTCGGCATCGTCACTTAGTCGAACCCAGCCTTTGCAATCGTATTCGGAGCCAAAAATAAGCAGGGGTACCGCAAGCGGGGCCGGAGAATATGCGGCCAGGCGCTTGTCGTAGGGCTCCATACCCCAGTCGAACTCGGGGCCATCCGGCCGAATTGGCGCGTCGTCGGGCGCTGTCGCCAGGTCGTGCGATCCTGCGTCTTCGCTCCAAGATGCGGGTCGCGGGATCCTAAGCTTGTCCCCATTGTTCATCAGGGGTGAATCAATCATCACGACCGACTCTACCCGATGATTTAGCTTCATCAACAATCGCGCTGTTTCGAGCGCCACAATTCCCCCGACACAATGGCCAGCCAGCCGGTAGGGCCCCGTCGGCTGCGCGTCCAAAATCGCCGGCAATCGATCAGCCGCCATCGCTTCGATCGAGGGCGGCATCGTCTCGCCTCCAACCCCATGAGGAGCAATTGCTATGAGCGAAACTTCCGGCCCCAACTTTCGAGCAAGATGCTCAAGATAGAATCCGCCCCTCGTCCAGTCGCCATGGAAAAACAAAAGCGGGGCCGCGCCATCGGACGCGCCGCCGATCCGCACCGCTGCCTTCGCCTGCGGAGTCTCCTTCGCGCTGAGCCTCTGCGCGAGCGCCCTGACCGTGGAACTCTCGAACAGCAAGCTATCGGGCAGCGCCTTTCCGGTTAGCTGGCGCAGTTCGAGCATGAGCTCCGTCGCCAGTAGCGAATCGCCCCCTCTGTCGAAGAAATCATCGTCAAGGCAGAGGTCGGTCGACTCCAAAAGCCTGCTAAAAATCCGGAGGATGTCGGAGTGCAGTTGATCCACTCCGTCGACGAAGATTTCCTCAGTCATCTCAACCCCTCCATGAGGCGCTGACGCTGGACCTTGCCGGTCGCCCCTTTTGGCAGGCGTTCAACAAAGACGATCCGGCGCGGGATCTTGAATTGCGCCAGCCTCGGCAACAGGAATTGGCGCAGATTGAGCGCCGTCGCTGTCGCTCCTTCTCTCAGGACCACCGCAGCCGCGACATCCTCGCCGAGGCGCGGGTGAGGGATGGCGAATGCCGCAGCTTCCGCGACATCGGGATGACGCTGCAACGCGTCATCGATCTCCGCTGGCGAGATTTTCTCGCCGCCGCGGTTGATGAACTCGGTCTTGCGGCCGTGAAGGGTGAGGAACCCGTCGGTGTCGAGGCTCCCGATATCCCCGGTTCGAAACCAGCCATCCACGAAGGAGGCTCTGTTGAGCTCGGCGGCGTCGAGATAGCCCGATGTTACGGTCGGCCCTCCCAGCAGCACCTCGCCGTGCTCGCCGGCGGAGAGCTCGCGTCCGCTCTCCGCGACGATCTTAATTGTACCCTTCGCAGGAACGCCAACTGTCCCAGGCTTAGCCGGACCGGGCGGGGGAAGATTGGAGGAAATCTGCATCCCTTCGCTCGAGCCATAATGCTCCAGAACGGGCACGCCCAAACTGGCGGAAAGGCCCTCCCGCAACTCCGGCGTCAGGGGCGCCCCGCCGGAAACGACAAATCGCAGATGATGGATCGATCTGACATTCGAAAGCGGCTTCGTCTTGTCAAGCATGAACCGGTGAAGCGTCGGACCGGCGGAATACCACGTGGGCCTGAGATCGCCTAGCCACTCGTTGACATCCAGCGACGTCGGGTTGAGCGGGAACGCAACGCTGCCTCCGGTGAGCAACGGGGTGAAGACGGTCACGTGGAGGCCGTGCGCGTAGCAGACCGGACTGACGCTAAGGCACCGGTCCGCTGGGGTCAGACCGAACCACGATTGAACCCTCGCCGCCGACGCGAGCATGTTTCCATGACTGGAGGGGATCAGCTTCGGAGTGGCGGTCGTACCAGAAGTTTGCAAAATAAAGGCGATTGAGGCGGCGTCGGGCTCCTCGCCAGGCGCCGCGGCGCCGGAATCAGGAGCGTTGAGATTCAGGCCTAGCTTGCGCGGGCTCTCGCGGCTGGCCTCGATGACGGTGAGGCCACGGCCCGCAGCCACGTCGCGTGTGGCCGAAGGGGTATCTCGGGGCACGATGACGGCGCGCGGACGAAGCAACGCCAACCGCCCATCGATCTCCGGCTCGGTCAATTGCGTATCGATGGGAATCGCCACAGCGGCGGATGCGGTCGCAACGATCGCCAAGGCCGCGTCGGCGCCGCTCGGAAGCGCGACAGCGACGCGAGCGCTGCGGTCGAAGCCGGACTCACGCAGCCGCGCCGCGGCGCGAGCGACGTAGTCGTGCAGGTCGCCGTAGGACAGCGGCTCGAAGCCTGTCGCAACCACGGCTGGCGAATTGGGGCGGGATTCAGCGTGGCGCAATATCGCCGCGCCAATGGTAGCCGGGTTAGACACGCAAATCCTTGACGATGGCGATCTGGGCCTTCACTCCCCTGCCCCCTGTCGTACGAAGCTTCACAAGATTGCGCGCTGAAGCCACATGCTTGCAGCGACCGCCGGACATGTCGCCGAGCCGCGCGCTGATAGGCGAGAAACCGCGATGTGACAACCCCTAGACGCCGCCGGCCTCCAGGCGGCGCGGGGCGCCGGTCGGCCAATCGCCCAGAAAGAATTCTGCTGTCCTCTTCGACAGGACGCGTTACAACCTGACGCGCTTACGCCGTCGAGGTAAGTGTCGGCGGCTCAAGGCCAAGCCACAGCCGTTGATCACATTCGTCGCATGAGGTAGGTGGTCCGGCCTCACGCCCTGGCGGGCAAACTTCACCTACGGCGTCCATGAGACGAAAAAATTCAGGATACGATGCGTCAGCTCGGACAAGATGAAGTCTTTGTCTCCGTTGTCGTTCCTGCCTTCAACATGGAACAGTTCATCGAGCACTGCCTGCGCTCGCTTTTCGAACAGGTTGTCGATCGCCTGGAAGTGATTGTTGTCGACGACGGGTCAACGGACCGAACTTGCGACGTTGTCGAATCCCTGATCCCGCCGGAAGGGAAGTCGCTCAGACTGATCTCAAAGCCGAACGGCGGTCTCTCCTCCGCCAGGAACGCGGGAATGAGAGCTGCGCGGGGGCGGTGGATCGGGTTTGTGGACGCCGATGATTGGGTGGCCAGCACAATGTACTCCAGTCTTACCTTAGAGGCAGAAGGCGCTGGCGCCGAGATTGCGATTGCGCGCAATGTGCGCGTAAACCCGACATTAGGCACAGAGGAGCCACCCCTCGACATTGTGAGGTGGAACGAGTTCATTGCGTCGCACGGCCGGCGCGTGTATCCGCGCAGTTGCCCGGATCTTTTCACACTGGATATGTCCGCGTGTCGAAAAGTTTATAGACGGGCATTCCTTGAAAAAATCGGGTTTGAGTTTGTGGATGGGGTTATCTTCGAGGACTTTATAGCTCAGTTCCAATTACTGTTTAGAACGAGTGTAGTCGTAATTGTCGATGAGGCATTGTATTTCTATCGAGTAGGCCACCAAGGACAGATAACCGGTCGCAAAGACCATAAGGTGCTGGACATTTTGCTTGTCTTGAACATGATCGTAGATGAGCTCTGGAATCATTCCGCGAGCTCCGAGTTGTGGGCGAATTTCATTTGCTTCCAGGGCTGGAACATGTTGTGGCTGTGTGCACAAATAACCGATGAACATAGGGAAAAGTTGGCCTCTGGCGCCGCAAGGATGGCTCGGAGGTTTCCTCCTGGAGGCCTGGTTCGGTTTCGCCAGAAGTTTGGGGACGACCCACGGGTGACGACGGCTGTTGACCTGCAGCTTTACGGAAATGCGGACCTCTTTGCGGAATTCGCGCGAACGCAGGTAGCCTCTGAGCGCGCCAAGCGCGTCGTCAGCTCGGACATTCTGCAACGGTTCTTCATTGCCCGGGCGCAAATGACCAGCCGCTTGGCGCGCCTGGCCTCGCAGCGTAGACGGCGGAGGAATTTGGTGAATGCACGCTAGCCAACACCATTCAGGCCAACAGTTTACTGAAATTCCACGCCGTATTTTCCAAACTTGGAAAGTTCGCTCTCCCTTGCCGGCGGCCTTTGAGTTTTGGTCCAGCACAATAAAAGAACATAACGAGGACTATGAATATGTGATTTGGGATGACGCTGATAACAGGCAATTTGTTGCGACATATTATCCTTGGTTTATTGATAAATATAATTCGTATGAGAAAGAAATTTTCCGAGTTGACGCTGTTCGTTATTTTGAGCTCTTCCACTTCGGGGGCTTCTACCTTGATTTGGATGTCGAGTGTTTACAGCCGTTGGATCGTTATCTGCCGGACCATGATGTGTTGGTTGGCCGGATGGGCCATGACGCTGCTTTTGCAAACTCAATTCCGAACGCCATCATGGCCTCCAAACCGCGACAGGAGTTTTGGCTCTATGTCATGTCCCAGCTCATGGCGGGCCCGACTTCCGGCGACGTCGAAACTGTCACGGGCCCGAGGTTCCTGAAGGCCTGTATCGACAGCTGGAACCAGCAGCCCGGAAACAGGCGCGCCGATATAGAGGCCATTCGAAGGAAACTCACCCCGCAATTGGCCGTGACGGACAGGACCCGTCGAATAACCATATTGCCGCCGGAGGAGTGGTACCCGCTCAATTGGAATGATCCTGATCATCAATTGCTTCGAAGCCAATGGCTCAACCGGGCCGAGATCTCGAGGGCAGACAAGGAAGCGCTTCAGGGTCGCTCGACGCTGATCACCTATTGGGCGCACAGCTGGGATGAGAGCATCGGCGGCGCCAGGAATGTGGCCGTCTGAAACGCGATCAAGTTCGAAAGAATTAAGGAACTTCGTGGAAGCGCGTTTGGCGCCGAGTTTCCGCGCGGATGCGGCGTTCCCCGACGCCGCTCCTGGGCATTTCTGCCTCGCCAGCGCCTAGGCCGAGGCGGCTGCCAAGCCTTGTATCGACCGGCTCGATGTGATTATCTTCCTCGCAGCGCCGAGGGCGAACGAACTGCGTTCTTTCGAGATCCTTGAATGAATTCATCTTGGGTCGCCAAGTGGCGGGGAGCGAGGGTCTTCGTTCTCGGCGACGTGATGCTCGACAAATTCGTGTATGGACGGGTCGAGCGCATTTCACCCGAAGCGCCCATTCCTGTCCTACATCATCAATCCGAAAGAGTTATGCTCGGCGGGGCGGCCAATGTCGCGCGTAACATTATCGCGCTCGGCGGCGAGGTCCTGTTGGTCGGCGCGCTAGGGGACGACGAGGCCGGCGATCTGGTCGCGGGTCCGTTGGTCACCGAGGATCGGATCGAGGGCCGCTTCGTCCGGCAGGCTCATCACCCGACGACGACGAAAGTGCGTTATGTGTCCGGCGGGCAGCAGATCATGCGCCTCGACATTGAGCGGCCGTTCAGCCTCGGGACTCAAGAGATCCAGGCGGTTTGCGACTGGCTTGTCGGCGCCGCCGACACCGTTTCGGCGATAGTCCTGTCTGACTACGCCAAAGGCGTCCTTGTCCCCGCGCTCATCCATCGGGTCGTCGCGATCGCGAAGGCGCGGCGCATTCCTGTTGTTATCGATCCGAAATCGGCCGACGTTTCACGTTACGAGGGCGCCACGGTTCTGACCCCGAACGCTTCCGAGGCCGCGATGATCGTCGGAGTCGAATGCGCGGACGACGACCGGGCAGAAATCGCGGTGAAGATTTTTCGCGAGCGAGCCAAGGTCGGAGCGGTCGTCTTGACCCGTGGCGCAGACGGCATGACGATCTTTGATCCGGCCGAGGTTGAGGGCGCGGTGACGCATGTGCCGGCGGTCGCATCGCAGGTCTTTGATGTTTCCGGCGCTGGCGACACGGTTGTCGCCGCGCTCGCACTGGCGCTGGCTTGCGGCGCCTCGGTGACGACTGCCGCTCGGATTGGCAACGCCGCGGCCGGAATTGCCGTCAGCAAGCGCGGCACCGCGGTGGTGCATGCAGAGGAGCTCTCGGCCGTATTGGGGGGCGTCAAGACCGGAGACGATCCGAAAATCGTCAGCAATAAGGCCGCCTCTGCAATTGTCGCCGATTGGAGGGCCAAAGGGCTGAAAGTGGGACTGACGAACGGGTGCTTCGATCTGTTGCACCCGGGACATGTCGAACTTCTGAAGAAGTCGCGGGCCGCGTGCGACCGCCTCGTGGTCGCGCTCAACGCTGACGCCTCTGTTCGTCGGCTTAAAGGCGAAACGAGGCCGGTGCAAAATGAGCATGCGCGATCGATCGTGATCGCGGCGATCGACAGTGTCGACCTCGTCACTCTATTCGAGGAGGATACGCCGTTGCGGCTCATCAAGTTGCTCAGGCCCGACTACCTCATCAAAGGCGGGGACTATACGCTCGCAACGGTTGTCGGCGCGGATTTGGTCCGCGCATATGGCGGAAAAGTCGTACTGGTTCCGCTCGAACGGGGCCACAGCACAACTTCGATTATCGCGCGCGCAAGTGCGGGGGCGATTTGACGTTGATTGGACGACGACGTCCTCGCAAGCGCGGCAAGCGGCGCACGACCAGCGCTAGGAACTGCGCAAGAACGACGCGGAGCTTATCGCCGACGTCCAAAAATCGATGGTCCGTGAACTGCCCGGAGAATTATTTCCCGGCCAGACTGCCATTGGGGTATGCCGGAGGTTGTCGCATTCGGACTCTTCGCTTAGACATTACAAACTCGAACAGGCCCTGAGAGCCTCTCTCCGAATGCCCTCGCATCGCCAAGGCGTCCCAACCGGCAAGTCGAAGATCCGAGTGGCGGAGCGAAGTTTCAAATCAGAAATGGAGCGCCAGCTTCTCGAAATCCATGATGCTTTTGGCGTATTCGTTGACGATACGGAACGAAAGACGCGTGATTTGCTGGAAAGGCTTCGCGCGACCGAACAAGAAAAACAGGAAGCCGAGGACCGACTCCGCGAGATGGAGCGGCAGAAACAGCGCGTGGAAGATCAATTGCGCGAGTTGGCGGGGCAATTGCGCAAATTGCAAAAGACGCCGGCAATGCGGATCATCAGGCTTATCAGAAGGTCAAATCCGTTCCGACCGGCGCGGGAACGAATCCGTTGACGCCGCAAACCGAAGATCGCCTATGAGGATCCAACAGGCGAATGCCCTGCAACTGGGTTGAAGACGGTTCAGAGATCATCCCGGAGCAGACGAGGCGCGATCGTCGATCGCCGCAAGCCGTTCCGCCTCGGCGAGATCGTCGATGGTGTTGGCATTGAAGAACGGATCGAGCGGTTCAGCGGGCCACGCGACGGTCGCCAGTCGGTAACGCGAGGTCCACTGGCTGACCTTGCGGAGGCCCTCGCCCACCAGCGCCTGACGCAACGCCTCGCGCAAGGCGACGCTCCACAGCCCGATCACAGGATGAGATTGCCCCTGCGAAGCGGCGACGGCGAGCTCGGCATTGTCCGCAATCAAGGCCTGGCTCAAACGCGCGACCAGATCGCGGGGCAGAAAGGGACAGTCTCCGGGAGCGCTGAGAATGAACGTCGCGTCTGGCCGGTTGGCCGCGGCCCAATCGAGCGCGGCCAGGATTCCTGCGAGCGGTCCCGGAGCGTCGTTCACGTCGTCGCCGATGACGGGGAGGCCGAACGACGCGAAGCGCTGGGGGTCGCCGTTGGCGTTGATAACCAGGCATTCGCATTGCGGTCCGAGCCGGGCGATGACGCGGGCTAGGATCGTGCGGCCGCCGACTTCGCGCAAGGACTTGTCGCCGCCGCCCATCCGGCGCGCGAGGCCGCCCGCGAGCACCACGCCCGGCGCGCCACGCATGGCAGTCGTCACCGCCGCCGCCGTTGCGAGCTGGATGAACATCTTCGGCGCAGGCCAGGTTCGGTCTCGATCATGGCCGGCTCGATTGCATGAACAGCACGGCGGGCAAAAGCATAGGCCCCCGATCGCTTCTATCACAAACTGGCAGCGGTCGAGGGCTCAGGACTCTCGCGCCCGCACGGCGATTGACGCTCCCGAGACCGTCGGCGCATGAAGGGGCATGACCGTCACCAAGCTCGATCTCACGGGACTGAACTGCCCTCTTCCGGCGCTCAGAACCCGAAAGGCCCTGAAATCGCTCGCGCCCGGCGATCGGCTCGAAGTGCGTTGCACCGATCCGCTCGCGGCGATCGACATTCCCCATCTCGTCGGAGCGACGGGCGACCGGCTGGAGGGCGTCGAACGCGGCGAGCGGGATATGGTGTTTCTGATCGAAAAATCGCCGCCCTCGAATGCGTCGGGGCCGCCGCCTCATTGATCGCGCGCAGCATTGTCAACCGGAAAGCGAAGTCCGGCCCGCAAACGAAATTGTGATGTTGGCTTCTTGCCGCTTTGATCCCCTCGGCTGTTGACACGCGGAAGGCGCGAACACGACTATGCGGTAATCGCCGGGCGCGCCCGACGCGGAAATATCGCTGGGGGAGGATGAATGAACGAATTCTCGCGACGGGATATTCTCTCGACCGCGGCGGCCGCGGGCGCGGTGATGGCCGCCTCGGCGGCTCAGCCCGCGGAGTCGGCGCCCGAGCCGAGCCGGGCGCCGGGCGTCGGCGGGACCGATCCGGTCCCGGGCGACGTGGTTCGCGAGGGCCAGAATCCGGACCTCCTCAACCCGCCGGCAACCGACTCCGGAACATTGCCCAATCTCAGGTTTTCGTTCGCGGACGCGCATGTCAGGCAGTCGAGCGGCGGCTGGACGCGTCAGGTCACCGCGCGCGAGCTTGGCGTCTCCAAGTCTATCGCCGGCGTGAACATGCGGCTCAATGCGGGCGGCGTCCGCGAACTTCACTGGCACAAGCAGGCTGAATGGTCCTACATGCTTTACGGGACGGCCCGGATAACGGCGATCGACGCCCAAGGGCGCAACTTCGTCGACGACGTTGGCGTTGGCGACCTCTGGTATTTTCCCGGCGGCGTCCCCCATTCGATCCAGGGGCTCGGCTCCGACGGCTGCGAATTCCTCCTGGTGTTCGACGACGGCGACTTCGACGAGGACAGCACGTTTCTGCTCAGCGACTGGTTCAAGCATGTGCCTTCCGAAGTCCTCGGCAAGAATTTCGGCGTGCCGGCGACGCTGTTCGGACATACGCCAGATCCGCGCGAGCTCTACATCTTCGCGGCGCCGGTCCCCGGCCCGCTCGGTCCGGGCAAACTTATGGGCGCCGACCCGGTCGCGCAAACCTTCAGCCATCACATGCTCGCCCAGGAGCCGATCCGGACCAAGAGCGGAACGGTGCGGATCACCGATTCCGGCATATTTCCCGCCTCAAAGAACATCGCGGCGGCCCTCGTCGAGATCGAGCCGGGAGGAATGCGGGAGCTGCACTGGCATCCCAATACCGACGAATGGCAATATTACATCAGCGGCCAAGGGCGCATGGGCGTGTTCGCGGCAAACGGCCAGGCGCGAACGTTCGATTTTAAGGGCGGCGATGTCGGCTACGTCCCGTTCGCCATGGGCCACTACGTCGAGAACACCGGCTCGACGACGTTGCGTTTCTTGGAGGTTTTCAAGAGCAGCTACTATGCCGACCTGTCGTTGAATCAGTGGCTGGCGTTGACGCCGCCCGAGCTTCTGAAAGTGCACCTGGAGTTGGACCAACAGTTCACAGACGCCCTGAGAAAAACCAAGGCGCCGATCGTTCCGGCCTGAACCGGCCCCGACTGTTGGCGGGAGATGGGCGTGTTGATCTATCGCAGGCAGGGCCGTGCGGTCGTCGCCGCGTCAACCCCATCTCGTGGCGGTGGACAAGGTGATGGAGGGCGATTGCGTCAGGCCGGCGCCAAATCTTCGCAAAATGAGCCGCCATCACCGTATACCGGATCGGTGGCTGGAAACGGGAGATGCTCCATCCGCTCCCCCGCTCCAGGCGTCGGGGCCACACGGGCAAATGTCCTAGTGCTGGTCCGGCGGATGAGCCCCCAGTCGCCGTCAACCGCCGACGAGCCGAAGCCCACGCGGGTAATTCGCATGTCGGTCGTCCCAAGTCGCTGAACCGGAAGAGTGCTTTTGCTGGTCACCGACTTTCGATTCCCTCGTTGCTTGCGGGTCGAGAGACCTGTTCGCGGTTCATCGAGCCGCGCTGTCATTTCAAGCGGCCGCCACGATCGAGGCTAGCGACCATGATCGACCCCACACGATGAGCGCCGACGCCACGTGGACCTGTCAGCAGGAACGAAATTAGAGCCGCGATGCAAGCAGGGCCATTGCACTTGAGTCGCCGCGGGCGCCCGCGTTGGTTTCTCAGAATCAAACCAAGGCGCCATGTCAGTCACACCTAAGTATCGCGAAGACGTCGCCAAACTGGGCTTCATATCCGGGTGAAACGAGCGCACAGATTGACTCGAACTTGAGGTTCGAGAAGATGCCGCCGAGCGGTCGGACGCCAGCGGTCGATGCGAGCGCCTTCCGCGTGCGTCCCTGCGCTGTGAGGGAAGAGCGTCAGTATGCGCATGCTCACGAAACTGGCGCTGCTCGTCGCCGTCTTGGGCGGAGCGACGTTCGCCATCATCTATTGGCGGTCCATCGGCCAGCCCCGCTCAGCAGTTTCACCGACGTCGCCCGTGCCGGTCGTCACCGCATTGGTTCAAGAACGCGACGAGCCGATCGTGCTCACCAGGATTGGAACGGTCCAGGCTCTGAATACGGCCTCGATCGTGAGCCAGGTGACGGGCGTGCTCGAGGAGGTCGATTTCACCGAAGGCCAGTCGGTCAAGAAAGGCGACGTCCTCGCCAAGATCGACCCGCGTCTCTACCAGGCGGCTTTGACGCAAGCGCAAGGACAATTGGCCAGGGACACCGCGCTTCATGCCCAAGCGGAATCCGATCTCGCGCGCTATCAAAAGCTTGGCGCCGAAAATTCGATCGCTCTGCAGCAGGTCGCCGACCAGCAGTTTCTGGTTGCGCAGTACGCTGCCGCCATGGAGACCGACAAGGGGTTGATCGCCAGCGACCAGACCCAGCTAGACTATACGACGTTGCGGGCGCCCTTCGATGGCGTGACCGGCCTCTTGCAGATCGACATCGGCAACCTGATCCAACCAACTAACACGACCGGCATCGTGGTTCTGACGCAGGTGCAGCCAATCAGCGTCGTGTTCATACTGCCAGCCAACGATATCGCCTCGATCCAGGCCGCCCAGGCGCGCGGACCAGTTCAGACGACCGTCTATGATCAAGGCGGCGCGAAGGAGCTCGATGTCGGCACACTGCTGTCGATCAACAACCAGGCGGCCACGACGTCCGGAACCATTCAGCTCAAGGCGATCTTTCCGAATGAGCATCGTCAGCTCTGGCCCGGTACGTTCGTCAACGTCGACCTCACCACCGCGGTCGTCAAAAACGCGCTGACGATTCCGACGAACGCCCTGCAGCAGAACGACAAGGGGCAATTCGTGTTTGTGGTCGGCGCCGACGATCGGGTCGCGATTCGCCCAGTCGAAGTCGCTCAGCGACTGCACGCGGTCGCGCTGATCTCGAGCGGCCTGAAAGCCGGCGAGACCGTGGTCGTGCAGGGCCAGTATCGGCTGACGCCCGGGACGCTGGTCGCTTCGGCGAAGCCATCCGAGGCGCCGAACCCGTCGACGGCCAGCGCTGGCATGCTGCCATGAGCCTCTCGAGCGGATTCATCACCAGGCCAATCGCAACTGCGCTCATGATGGTCGCGGTTCTTGCGCTCGGCATCGTCAGCTACTTTCTGCTTCCTGTCGCCGCCTTGCCCAATATCGACACGCCGACGATCCAGGTCACCGCCCAGATGCCTGGAGCGGACCCTCAAACGATGGCGTCCTCGGTCGCTACTCAACTCGAGCGGCAATTCGGCGAGATCCCCGGCTTGAGTCAGATGACTTCGAGCAGCGGTACGGGCTTCACCGAGATCACGCTGCAATTCGACCGTAGCCGCACCGTCGATTCGGCCGCTGAAGACGTTCAGGCGGCGATCAATGCTACGCAGGCGCAATTGCCGGCCTCGCTACTGAGCCTGCCCATCTATCGCAAGACCAATCCGGCCGACACGCCGATTCTATTGATATCGCTGACGTCCGACGTGCTGCCGATCATGACGGTCAGCGACTACGCCTACTCGATCCTCGCGCAGAAGCTATCGCAAGTCCCTGGGGTCGGCCTCGTAACCGTCGGCGGCAACCAAAGTCCGGCGATCCGCGTCCAGCTCAATCCCGCCCAGTTCGCCGCCATGAACCTTGACTTTGAAACGGTTCGGCTCGCCCTCGCGAACCTGACCGTGGTTCAGCCGACCGGGCTGCTCTACGGCGGTCAACAAGCCGTCGCGCTTCAGACGAACGACCAGCTGATGACCGCCCAGGGCTTTGACGACGCGATCGTGGCCTATCGCAACGGGGCGCCGATTCGCGTCGGCGACATCGGGCGGGCGATCAAGGCGCCCCAGGACACGACGGTTGCTGGCTGGCTCAACGGCCAGCCGGCCGTTTTGCTGGCCGTTTTCCGGACGCCCGGCGCCAATGTCATGTCAGCCGTCGCGGCGATCAAAAAGGCGCTGCCGCAGCTTCGGGCCTCGTTGCCGCCGGGCGTCGACGTCGAAATCGTCTCCGACCGGACCCAGACCATCGCCGCCAGCCTCGCCGACGTCCGCTTCACCTTGCTCCTTACGATCGCCCTCGTCGTCGGCGTCATCGCGCTCTTCCTCCGTAAGCTTTGGGCGACCGTCATTCCCGGGATATCGGTCCCGATATCGATCATCGGCACTTTCGCCGTGATGTATGTCCTGGGCTACAGCCTCGACAATCTGTCCCTGATGGCGCTCACGATCGCGGTGGGCTTCGTCGTCGACGACGCAATCGTCATGGTCGAGAACATTGTGCAGGCATATGGAAGGCGGCGCGTCGCCGATGCAGGCGGCGCTCGATGGCGCCGGCGAGATCGGCTTCACTATTCTGTCGATTTCGATTTCGCTGATCGCGGTCTTCATTCCACTCTTCCTGATGGGGGGCGTGGTCGGACTCCTGTTTCGGGAATTCGCCGTCACCGTCGCCGTCTCGATTGTGGTCTCGGTCCTCGTCTCGCTGACGCTCACTCCCATGCTCTGCGCGAAATTGCTGACGGCTGCGGCGCATGAGAAAGAGGGGCGGGTCTCCCGCGCGCTCGAAGCGTTCTTAACGGGGCTCGTGGCCGTCTATGATCGCGCACTCATCGTCGCTCTCAGACATCGCCGGGTCACGCTTGGCGTCATGCTCGCGACGGTCGCCGCGACTGTGTGGCTCTTCGTCGTCATCCCCAAGGGCTTCTTCCCGCAACAGGACACGGGCATCATCATGGGCGTCAGCGAAGCGGCGCAGGATATCTCGCCCGACGGAATGAAGCAGCGGCAACAGGCGATCCTCGAGATTGCCAGTCGCGACCCCGCTGTTGCCTCTGCGGTCGGCTATATCGGGCCCGGCGGGCCCACCGTCACCGAGAATGATGGCCGCGTCTTCATCACCCTTAAGCCCCATGGTGAGCGGAACGTAACGGCCGATCAGGTGATCGCCCGCCTGACGACTGCGCTGCAACAGGTGCAGGGCATGACGCTCTACATGCAGGCGGCGCAGGACATTACCATCGGCAGCCGGTTATCGAAAACGCAGTACCAATTCACCCTGGTTGACATCAACCAGGACGAACTCAATTACTATGCGCCGAAACTCATGGCGAAGCTGCAGGAATTGCCCGAACTGACGGCGGTCGCCAGCGACCAGGAAGCGCCGGGGCGCACCCTCAACGTCCAGATCGATCGCGCGGCCGCCGCGTTATTCGGCATCACGCCCGCGACGATCGACTCAACCCTTTATGATGCCTTCGGACAGCGTCACATCGCGAGGATCTACACCGCGCTGAACGAATATTACGTCATTCTCGAAGTCAATCCGCAATACCAGCTCGGACCGAATGCGCTGCAACGCATCTACGTCCTCTCGCAGAACGGCACAATGGTGCCCCTGAGCCAGATCGCTAGCCTGATTCCGGCCGTGGCCCCGGTCGTCGTCAATCACCAGGGTCAGTTTCCCTCGGTCACGCTGAGCTTCAATCTCGCGCCAGACGCGACGATCGGCGCGGCCGTTTCAGCGGTGCAAAAGGCTACCGCCGATCTTCAACTTCCGCCATCGATCGCCACCAGCTTCCAGGGCAACGCGCAAGCCTTCCAAAGCTCGCTCAGCAGCACGCCCCCGCTAATCCTAGCAGCATTGTTCGCCGTCTACATCATCCTTGGCATGCTCTATGAGAGCACCATTCACCCCTTGACGATTTTGTCGACGCTGCCTTCGGCGGGTCTTGGCGCGCTGATCACGTTGATGCTGGTCGGCCGTCCGCTCGACGTGATCGGCATTATCGGGATTATCCTCCTAATCGGCATCGTAAAGAAGAACGGCATCATGCTCGTCGACGTTGCGCTCGAAGAGCAGCGCGATCGCGGATTGACCTCTGAAGACGCGATCCATCATGCCTGCCTCCTCCGCTTCCGGCCTATCCTGATGACGACCATGTGCGCGCTGTTCGGCGGCGTTCCGCTCATGCTCGGAACAGGAACCGGGTCCGAAATCCGCCAGCCGCTCGGCTATGCGATCGTCGGCGGATTGCTGGTGTCTCAGTTGCTCACGCTCTTCACTACGCCGATTGTTTATATCTACATGGACAAGCTTAGTCGGTTTGCGTCACCAGGAGCGCGCGCCGCTCCCGCGCCTTTCGTAGACGCCAGGCGGCATGGCTGACCCAATGCAAGGGGCGCGTTGCCGCAAAGTGCGGCGCGGTTCGCGAGAGGACGGCCGCGCGACCGCGATATCTGGAGCGTCTCAACAATGGCTGCATTCACCGCGGGAATCAGAAACTCGCCGTGGCCGGGTCAGGACCGATCCGGCCATCGGGCGAATCAAGCGCTTCGATGCGCCGCATGTCGTCGTCGTCGAGCCTGAAGCCGAGCGCGCCGATGTTCTCCTTCAGCCGCTCGAGGCGCACCGTTTTCGGAATGGCTATCAGGTCGCTGTCGAGGTGCCAGCGTATGACGACTTGCGCCGGAGTCTTCCTGTGCTTGGCGGCAATGTCGACGATTGCAGCGTCGCTGAGCAAGGCGCCCCGGCCGAGCGGGCTCCAGGATTCTGTTTTGATCCCGCGGTCATCGTGAAACGCCCGCAGGGCCTTCTGCTGGAACCGCGGGTGAAGCTCGATCTGATTGACGGCGGGCGTGACTCCCGTCTCGGCGATGATCCGCTCGAGGTGGTCGCGATTGAAATTCGAGACGCCGATCGAACGGACCCGCCCCTCCTTTTGCAGGCTGACGAAGGCCTTCCAGCTTTCGACATAGCGGTTGAAGCGCGGGCGGGGCCAATGGATCAAGTACAAATCCAGCTTCTCCCGGCGCAGTCTCCTGATGCTGGCGTCAAAAGCGCGCAAAGCTTCGTCGAAGCCGTGATCGGAATTGCCGAGCTTCGTCGTGACGAACACCTCGGACCGGCCGGCCAAGGCCTTGCCGACGCCGTCCTCGTTTCGATACATGGCCGCGGTATCGACGAGGCGATAGCCCTCGTCGACAGCCATCCTCACGATTTGCTCCGTCACGTCGGGCGGCGTCTGGAAAACTCCAAGTCCGAATTGCGGCATGGTTGCGCCGTCGTTGAGGGCGACAGTCGGTTGAGTATAGCTGGTCATTCCGCTGTCCTCATCGTTGGTCGCGGCAGCCTTGGCGCAAGTCGCCGCTTACGGCAAGCAATCGAAGCCTGCCCGGCCGAGGGTGCGCAAAATGCGATCCGGCGCCATATATAGGCGATCCCAAACTTCACCCGCGTGATCAAGGAGCGATAACCGCGTGCAGCGCCACTTCGAATCAGGGCCGACCCTGGCCACGCGAACCGGCGCTGCGGCCGAGTCTGCGCCGGCCCGGTCGCCGGCAAACTTTCAGACCCTGTTTCATCCCGCGGTAGCGGGGTGGTTCGCCGACAGCTTCGCCGCGCCGACGCCCGCCCAGGCCGAAGCGTGGCCGGCGATCAAGGCCGGCCGCCACACCCTGATCGCCGCGCCGACCGGATCGGGCAAGACGCTCGCGGCGTTTTTGGCCGCAATCGACGACCTGGTGCGGCAAGGCCTCGAGGGCGGGCTGACCGACGCGACCCAGGTCGTCTATGTTTCGCCGCTGAAGGCGCTGTCGAACGACATCCATCGCAACCTCGAGGCGCCGCTGGCCGGCATCCGCGAGCGGCTGCGCCAAAGCGGGCTTGCGGAGGTCGAAATCCGCACCTGGGTCCGGACGGGCGATACCCCCGCGTCCGAACGCGAGCGCATGCGTCGCCGCGCGCCGCACATCTTGGTGACGACGCCGGAGTCGCTCTACGTTCTGCTCGGCTCCGAGTCCGGGCGCGCCATGCTCGCGACCGCCCGGTCGGTCATCGTCGACGAGATCCACGCCGTCGCGCCGAACAAGCGCGGAGCCCACCTCGCGTTGTCGCTCGAGAGGCTCGCGGCGCTGTGCGGCGATCACCTGCAGCGCATCGGCCTTTCTGCGACCCAGAACCCAATTCGCGCCGTCGCCCATTTCCTCGCCGGCGCCGCCGCGGACGGCGCTCCCGCCGCCGAGGTCGCGACCATCGACGCCGGACATCAGCGGCCGCGCGACTTGAGCGTGGAAATGCCAGATTCTCCGCTCGAGACGGTCATGTCGACGGAGGTCTGGACCCAAGTCTATGCCCGCCTGGCCGAGCTGATCGAGGAGCACCGCACGACGCTGGTGTTCGTCAACACTCGCCGCATGGCGGAACGGATCGCTCGCGAACTTACGGAGCGGCTCGGCGAGCGCGCCGTCACCGCGCATCACGGCAGCATGGCCAAGGAGCTCAGGCTCTCGGCCGAGCAGCGGCTGAAGGGCGGCGAACTGAAAGCCCTGGTCGCGACCGCCTCGCTCGAGCTCGGGATCGATATCGGCGACGTTGATCTCGTCTGTCAGCTCGGTTCGCCGCGCTCGATCGCGACCTTTTTGCAGCGGGTCGGCCGGTCCAGCCACGCCGTTGGCGGCACGCCCAAGGGACGCCTCTTTCCGCTCTCGCGTGACGATCTCGTCGAGTGCGTCGCCCTCGTCGACAGCGTCCGCCGCGGCGAACTTGACAGACTTCAAATCCCGGACCGCCCGCTCGACGTGCTCGCCCAGCAGATCGTCGCCGAAGTCGCGGCGCAGGACTGGCCGGAAGCCGCGCTTTACGATCGGTTGCGGCGCGCCTGGCCGTTCCGCTCGCTCGCGCGCGACGACTTCGACGCCGTCGTCCGGATGCTGGCTGAGGGCTTCGCGACCCGTCGCGGCCGCCGCGGGGCGCTCATCCATCGCGACGCTGTCAATCGGATCTTGCGCGGCCGGCGCGGCGCGCGAACGACCGCGCTGACCTCGGGGGGCACGATTCCGGACACTGCCGATTACCAGGTGCTCCTCGAGCCGGAGAATCAGGTCATCGGCTCGGTCAACGAGGATTTCGCTATCGAAAGCATGGCCGGCGACATTTTTCAGCTCGGCAACGCCTCTTACCGCATCCAGCGGGTCGAGCGCGGGACCGTCCGGGTCGAGGACGCCAAGGGGCAGCCGCCGAATATCCCGTTCTGGCTCGGCGAGGCGCCGGGCCGGACCGACGAGCTTTCCTTGTCCGTATCGCGTCTGCGCGCCGACATCGCGGCGCTCCTGAGCGCCGACCGCTCCCGCGCTTCGGCTAACCGCTGGCTCATCGACGAGGTCGGCATTGGCGAAGAGGCGGCGCTTCAGCTCGTCGACTATCTCGCTGCGGCCGCGGCCGCCTTCGGCTCATTGCCGACCCAGGACGCGATCATTATCGAGCGCTTCTTCGACGAGGCGGGTGGCATGCAGCTCGTCATCCATGCCCCGTTCGGCAGCCGGATCAATCGCGCATGGGGCCTGGCGCTGCGCAAGCGCTTTTGCCGCAAATTCAACTTCGAGCTCCAGGCGGCGGCCACGGAGGACAATATCGTGCTGTCGCTGACCACCGCCCACAGCTTCGAGCTCGGCGACGTCGCGCGTTACCTTCATTCCAACAGCGTGCGCGCGGTGCTCGTCCAGGCGATGCTCGATGCGCCGATGTTCACGACCCGATGGCGCTGGGTCGCCGGCGTGGCGCTGGCGCTGCCGCGGTTTCGCAGCGGCAAGAAGGTGCCGCCGCAATTCCTGCGGATGCAGGCGGAGGACCTGATCGCGGCGGTATTCCCCGATCAGATCGCCTGCGCCGAGAATCTGGTCGGCGAGCGGGAAGTCCCCGACCATCCGCTGACCAATCAGGCGATCAGCGACTGCCTGCACGAGGCCATGGACATCGACGGGCTGGAGCGGCTGCTGGCGCGGCTCGAGGCTGGCGACATTCGCGTCGTTCCGTGCGACCTGACCGAGCCCTCTCTGCTCGCGCTCGAGGCGCTGAACGCCAGACCTTACGCCTTCCTCGACGACGCGCCTTTGGAAGAGCGGCGCACTCAGGCCGTCATGGCCCGGCGCTGGCGCGATCCCGAGAGCGCGTCCGATCTCGGCCGGCTCGATCCGGAGGCGATTGCCAAGGTTCGATCGGAGGCCTGGCCCGATCCCGTCAATCCCGAGGAGCTTCATGACGCGCTGCTGTGGCTGGGGTCGCTGACCGAAGCCGAGGCTCGCGCCGCGCCCGGGTGGAGCGAATGGCTCGACTTGCTGGCGCGGGACAAGCGCGTCACGCTTTTGCAGGCGCCGCAGGCGAGGCTCTGGATTCCGGCCGAGCGCCTGAACCAGTTTAAGGCCCTGTGGCCGGAGGCGCGGCTCGATCCGGAGATTGCGCCGCCCGCCGACCAGGGCGCAGCGACGTGGTCGCGCGACGGGGCGCTTATCGAGATCCTGCGCGGCAGGCTCGAGGGTCTCGGGCCGGTCACGCCGACGGCTTTGACGGCGCCGCTCGGACTCGAGCCGGGAGCGGCGGCTGGCGCGCTTGCGGCGCTGGAAGGCGAAGGCGCAATTCTGAGGGGCCGTTTCCTTCCCGGCGTCAACGACGAGCAATGGTGCGACCGCCGTCTGCTCGCGCGCATCCATCACAACACCGTTCGACGGCTGCGGTCGGAAATCGATCCCGTCGCGGCGCGGGACTTCCTCCGCTTCCTGTTCGCCTGGCAGCACGTGGCGGAAGAGACGCGGCTCGAGGGGCCTGACTCGCTTCCCGCGACCTTAAGCGCGCTCGAAGGCTTCGAAGCGCCGGCCAAGGCTTGGGAAACCGAGATCCTGCCGGCGCGGCTCAAGGGCTACCAGGCTTCGTGGCTCGACGTCCAATGTCTCGCCGGGCGGACGGCTTGGGCCCGATTGACGCCGCCTGCGGGCGCAAATGGGCGCGCGCGCCATGCGACGCCGGTCGGCGCGACGCCGATCGCCCTCATCGAGCGTCGCCGCGCCCCGCTGTGGATGGCGCTCGCGCCCTTGAGCGGCGCGGCGCCTCTGAGCGGACGCGCCGAGGCCGCGCTCGATTGCCTCAAGGCGCGCGGCGCGATGTTCTTCGACGAACTCGCGGACGCCGCGCGACTGCTGCGGCCCCAACTCGAAGAAGCGCTGGGCGAGCTCGTGGCGCTCGGGCTCGCGTCTTCCGACAGTTTCGGCGGCCTGCGGGCTCTGCTGGTGCCGTCGGGACACCGCAAACCGCCACCCGGGGCGAAGCGGCGCGGGCGCGTGCTCTCATTCGACATCGAGAGCGGCGGCCGCTGGTCGGCGATCGGCCGCGCGCGCGAGAGCGTTGGCGGCGATCAGTCCCGCGGTGAGGCGATCGAGTATGCGGCGCGCGCGCTGCTCAGGCGCTATGGCGTCGTCTTCTGGCGGCTATTGGCGCAGGAGCCCGGATGGCTGCCGCCCTGGCGCGATTTGCTCAGGGTGTACCGTCGGCTCGAGGCCCGAGGGGAGATTCGCGGCGGCCGCTTCGTCGCCGGTTTCTCCGGCGAGCAGTTCGCGCTGCCGGACGCGGTTGGCCTTCTGCGCGAGATTCGCCGCTGGCCGGCGTCCGGCCAGTGGGTGTCGCTGTCCGGCGCCGATCCGCTCAACCTGATCGGCATCCTGACGCCGGGCCAAAGGCTCTCGGCGCTGACCGCCAATCGCGTCGTCTACCGGGACGGCCTGCCGGTCGCCGCGCTCACCGGCGGCAAGGCGCAGTTCCTGACCGACCTCGAATCCGCCGACCAATGGGAAGCCGAAAAGCGGCTGGTCCGTTCGGCAGCGCGTGGCTTGCTCGCCGACCTCGTCTGAGCGCGGCCTCCGGCCGGCTCCGATGAGCAATATCAAAAATAGTTTAGTCAATCCGCCAAGGTCTGATCGCAATTTCGCAGTAAATCCCACGTCTCCGGCGCGCCTCGCATCAGTTTCGGACATCCGAGTCCCACAAGCTCGTGGAACTTACTGACGTCTCGAGCATTGAAATCGAATGGGCCGTCGGCGAGGGAAGCGATGCGAAGAAGCCTCGGGGAGAAGACCCCTCGGACGACGTCAACCGGTCCAGCCAATTATCGCCGGGGGACCTTTTACGCCGTCGCGACCGCGCTCCTCCTGGCCCTCCAGCCGCCCTTTTCCGCCCCGGCGGCGCGCAATCTCACTTCGATGGACTTCATTGGCTTCACGCAGTGCGCACTGCTGTTTTCAGTCCCTCTGCTGATCGCGCGAGCGGATACGCGCCGTGACTTCGCGGCTATATTGCTGGACGTCCGGAATCTGCCCAAGCTGGCCGCCGTGTTCCTCGTCGGCACGGCAGGGCTCATTTTATACGACATTGGCCTCAGCAGCGCTCATCCCATCATAACCGCGGCAATATTGAACTTGACTCCTTTTTGGGCGGCTTTGGTTGCGCTCATCGTCTCAAGGAGGTCGGTCGCGGTCCCGCCGGCCGTATTCGTCGGTTGCTTCCTCGTCGCGTTTTGCGGCGCGATGACGATCGCCTGGAGCCAGATCAACGCCGACAGCAAAATTCTGGCGCATCAGGTCATCGAAAACGCGCTTCACAGCAAATGGATTTATGCGCTTCCGGCGCCGATCTTCTTCGCCTTGAACGGGACCCTCGTCTTCAAATGGTTTTCGGACTTCGACGAATCAGCTGCAATTGCAGCCAATTTCGTGGTGTCGTCGCTCTTTTTGATTCCCGTCGCCGTCGCAACATCGAATTTCGGCGCTCAGCTAAGTGAACAGTCGGCTCTCGCCATATTGCTTTTGCTTTTCGGTACGCTTGCGTCCTCCGCCGCCGGCCGGGTCTTTTATCAAACCGCACTGTCGGCGACGAAAAACGACAACGGTTACGTGACGATGTTTTTCTTGCTAACCCCGGTGCTGACCCCGTTGATCTCCTTCCCGCTGTCCCAGTGGATACCGGATTTGCAGTTCCTCGCAACGCCGCTTTTCTTCATCGGGATGGCGGTGGTGACGGTCTCGCTTTTCTGGTTCATGCTGGTGACCTGGCGGGGCGCGCAGACGTCTCGCCCCTCGCCTGATATCAGCGCGAAGCGGCCGCCAACGTCGCGGTTGGAATGGCTGGCGAAGCAAGTCCGGGTTGCGCAGCCGGCCTCGGAGCGGTCCTGCGACGTGGGCGCGTCGGTCCCCTGGACGCGGCCCGACTAATACTCATTGACCCCGAGAGCTAACGCCAAATTCCGCCATTTGGATTCGGTTTCGCCCGATAAGAGCCGCGATCGAGCGCCTAAGTTTGGCCGGCCTCTTGCCTTGACGTCGCCCGGACGCAATTCAGCCCTCGTGTTTGCCTGAACTCGAGTTGGAGGGAACATGCAGCCCGACAGCCAAAGGACGATCCCGTCAGCACCCGCGCCCGGCTCGGAGAGCGTCGAGGAGGCCGAGCCTCATCCGCCCTTCGCGATCGCCGCCGCCTCTTCGCTGCAAGACCTGCGGCCGCTGATCTTGAAGCACGGCGATTCCTTCGCCGTATTCGATCGCAATGGCGACGCCTCGTCTGGCGCGGGCACGGCGCAGGGCCTCTACTATCGCGACACCCGCCATCTTTCCCGATTAATCGTAACTCTCGATGGCGCGCGCCCGATTCTGCTCAGTTCGACGTTGCGCGACGATAACGCCACCCTGACTTGCGATCTGACCAATCCGGACCTGCTCGACGCGGCCGGGCGCCTCCGGCTCGAGCACGACCTCATCCACCTCAGGCGGTCGCGATTTCTATGGAACGCCGGCTGCTTCGAGAGGCTGAACGTACGCAATTTCGACGACAAGCCGCGACGCATGGAATTGGGAATCAGCTTCGCGGCCGATTTTGCCGACTTGTTCGAGGTGCGCGGAGCGCATCGAGCGCGACGGGGAGAGACCCATCTGCCCAAGATCGGCGGGAGCCAGGCGACGCTGAGCTATACCGGTCTCGACAAGCGGCGCCGATCGACGACGATCGGATTCGATCCCGCGCCGACGAAGCTCTCGGCGCACGAGGCCATCTTCGACCTCGACCTCGCCCCGCGCGAGAGCCGCTCGTTGTTCGTCGAAATCGACTGCCGCAACGAGCAGCGAACGCCCGAGGCGCACCGGGCGTTTTTCATCGCGCTCCGCGATGCCCGGCGCGGACTGCGCGCATCCGCTTCACGCGCCGCGTCGATCGATACCTCCAATCAAATCTTCAATGAAGCCGCCCGCCGCAGCGTCGCCGACCTCTACATGCTGATGACCGATCTGCCCGAGGGACCCTATCCTTACGCCGGGATTCCCTGGTTCAGCGCCGTGTTCGGACGGGACGGGATCATCACGGCGCTCGAGACGTTGTGGCTCGATCCCTCTATCGCTCGCGGCGTGCTCGAACATCTTGCGGCCTGCCAGGCGACCGCCGTCGACGCCGCGTCGGATGCGGAGCCAGGCAAAATCCTGCACGAAGCCCGTCATGGCGAGATGGCTAATCTCGGCGAGGTGCCTTTCCGCCGCTACTACGGCAGCGTCGACGCGACGCCGCTGTTCGTCGTGCTGGCGGGGGCCTATCTCGAGCGCACCGGCGATCTCGCTGCCATCCGCCGATTGTGGCCGCACATCCAGTCGGCCCTCGACTGGATCGATCGTTATGGCGACCGCGACGGCGATGGCTTTGTCGAATATGGAACCAGGAGCAGTCAGGGCCTCGTCAACCAGGGCTGGAAGGATAGCCACGACGCCATTTTCCACGCCGACGGACGACTGGCGCAGGGCCCGATCGCTCTGGCCGAGGTCCAGGCATACGTCTACGCGGCGTGGCGAGCGGCCGAGCAGATCACGCGGCGGCTCGCCGATCCCGAGCGCGCGACCGCGTTCGAACAGAAGGCGAATGCGATGCAGCGCCGGTTCGACGAGCGCTTTTTCGACGAGTCCCTCGGCTCCTATGTTCTGGCGCTCGACGGCGATAAGCAGCCTTGCCGCGTTCGCGCCTCCAATGCCGGCCATGCCCTGTTCGCAGGCGTGGCCTTCCCCGAACGTGCGCCCGCGGTCGTCCGCACGCTGATGGCGAGTTCATGCTTCTGCGGGTGGGGGGTGCGTACGATCGCTTCGACCGAAGCCCGCTACAATCCGATGAGTTATCACAATGGCTCCGTCTGGCCGCACGACAACGCGCTGATCGCCGCGGGATTCGCCCGGTATGGTTTCCGGCGCGAAGCGGCGCGAATATTTGAAGGCCTGTTTGACGTTTCCGCCTATGTCGACCTCAGGCGCCTGCCCGAGTTGTTTTGCGGCTTCCCGCGACAGCAGACGCGCGGGCCGACATTTTATCCGGTCGCTTGCGCGCCGCAGGCCTGGGCGGCGGCAGCGCCGCTCTATCTCATTCAATCGTGCGTCGGCCTGGCATTCGACGCCGCCGGCCGATGCATCACCTTCCGCGAGCCGGTTCTTCCCCAGTTTCTCGACGAGATCGTGCTACGAGGCTTGGCGGTCCAAGGGGGTTCGGCGGACGTCGCGCTGCGACGGTCCAACCGCCACGTCGTGGTGGATGTTCTGGACAAGAAGGGAAATGTCGGCGTGCTCGCGGCCAACTAGGAACGTTAGCGCGCGAGCTTGCATCTCCGCCAAAGGCAGCGCGCTTTCCGGTGCTTGATTCCGTGAGGCGCGCTCAGTCGTCGGGCGCGGACTTCATGAACTCGAGCGACTCCAGACGGCTGACGCTAGCGCCGTTACGTCGTCCTGGCCTCAGCATGATGGGCTCTTCGATGCGGTTTGCCGCGGCTATCAGCCCAAGCCCCAGTTCGTCGGTTCGCGGAGCGCGCTGACGGCCGATCCGCAAGCCGGGAAGGTTGCGATAGATCCGCAGGTAGTCAAACGCGACACGTTCGATAGCGAAGCGCCGTTCGAAGACAGCGCGCGCCTTCGCGCGATCAAGCACGCCGACGCGCCGAGCCGCCGCGACGGCCTCGGACATGTCGTCGACGAGGAAGCCCGTCACTCCATGATCGATGACTTCCGGCGCCGAGCCGCGGCGGAATGCGATCACCGGCGTGCCGCAGGCCATCGCCTCGATCATGACGAGGCCGAACGGTTCGGGCCAGTCGATCGGAAACAGCAACGCGGCGGCGTTGCCAAGGAAATCTGACTTCTCGCGCTCGTTGATCTCGCCGACGAACTCGACATTTGGCGCCGCTGCGATCATCGGCCTGATAACGTCATTCCAATAGGCCTCGTCCACCCGATCGATCTTTGCCGCGATCTTCAACTTCGCTCCTGCGCGCTTGGCGATCTCGATAGCGCGGTCGGGACGCTTCTCTGGCGAAATTCTCCCCAGGAACGCGAGATAACCGCCGTCCGGCGCCGGGTTGAACGACAACACATCCCGGGGAAGGCCGTGATGAACCGTTCCCGCCCACTTGACCGGGGGCATGGGCTTGCGCTGATCGTTCGAAATCGAGACCAGGGGCGCGCCGGCGAAGGTCGCGTACAGGGGATGAAGCTCCTCCAGGTCGAGACGGCCATGCAGCGTAGTCACGGTTCGGTCGGCGAAGTCGCGAATGATCGGGTAGTGGAGGACGTCGACATGGAAGTGCAGGACGTCGAACTCGTCGGCCATCTTTCGGACCTTGTCGAGCATGACGATGTGGTAGGGAATGGCGTCCTTGATGCGCGGATCAAGCCGCAGAGCAAATTGGCAGCCGGGCTCCAAGCGGGCCGACGTCCGCGAATCTCCGCTGGCGAACAGGGTCACGTCATGCCCCTGCCTGACCAATTCCTCAGTCAAATAGGAAACAATCCGTTCTGTCCCTCCGTATAGTTTAGGCGGGCAGCGTTCAAATAGCGGAGAAATCTGCGCAATCCTCATCGACGGTCTCTTCGCAACGTGTAAACCCGAGCCTGCCCTTGAGGCGCGGAACTGAACTCTTGAGAACTGAACTCTGTGAGGCGGGAACTCGTTCCATGGCGAGAAACTCGAATGGCGATGCGCGCATAGACTGCAAGGAATTGATCGGAAGCCGGGATTGAGACTGCGACACTTCCGCCCCCGAGGCTCGGAGGCTCTCGGCGCTGAACGTCAATCGCGCAGTCTGCCGGGACGGCGTCCCGGTCGCCTCTGGCCGACTTCGAGGCCAAGTCAGCCTCTCGGCGGTCGGGTTCGCTGAGAACGCGGCAGTTGGCAACGGGCTCCTGGCAGCAGGAATGGCCGTGATCACCAAGCCATTCGTCTTGACGGCGCTGAGCCAGAAGGTACGCAACCTCGTGGGAGGTTGAGGGTCCGGTCGCGCGCGCGGCACGCCCGCCGACATCGTCTGTGTTCGGGCCCTCCGCGATCGACCGGCCGTGCGGACGCGGCCAACGGGGAAACGTCGGACAAAACGGCCTAAGCGTGGGGATTGCTGACTCGCCTCCTCGCCTCCTATTCTGACCTGAGGCGACCTCAAGGGCGACGCGAAAGTTAGGGGGCCACGCTGGAAAAGTTCTATCCCGCGACGATGCGGCGGCCGAGGACGCCGAGCCTCTCGCGCTTGGCGAGGGGCAGGCGGCGGAACTTACAGTGCGGCTCACCTATCGCCCCGGGGGCCGAAACGCGCGCCTCGATCTCGCGGTTCGGGATTTAGACACCAAGGAGGCGATTGAAGCTGGGAAGAACGGCGCGCTCCTCATCGTCGGCCCCGAAGGGCCGGCGTTCGCCGCCTTGCCTCGCAAGAGCGGGCGCCTGAGGATGACGATGCCCCTTTGGCTAGTATGCCGGCTGCAGAGCGCGCAAATGGCGACGGTGACTCTGTTCGACGACGCGGCCGGGACGGACGGATCGTGGCCGCCGGTCCCAGTCGACATAGGCGCCCTGGCCGGCGCGAAATCGGCCCTCGACGAAGCCTGTCCACCGGCCCTCTCGACCCGACGATGATGGCTTGATTGACCCGGCGCGTCCGGTTTGCTAGCGAGGGCTGGGAATATCGAAATGTCACATGGGCCGGCATGCATCGGCTGGATGCTTCGAATGGCCGCAATGATGAGGGGGCGTCCCAAGTGATCGCAAGTCGCGGCGGCGCGCTGGCGCTGGTCGGTCTCGTTGCCGCTTTCGTCGTCGGCTGCGCGGAGACGCCGCCGTCGGCGCCCGCGGTCGTCGCCTCCATCAGCCCGGATCAGCTCGTCGGCAAGTGGGGCTTCGCCGCCTATCACAAGGACACGGATCGAGCGCGGACCATCAAAGAAGCGGCCGCCCAGTGCAACAGGCCTTATGTCATCGACAAGGGGCCTGGCGGCGGCGTGATGATGAACCTGGCCGACCAGAAGGAATTGTCGGAATTGGTCCTGAAGGCCGGGCCGAACGGCCAGACCTTCCTTGGACCGCCCGGCGACGCGGGCACGGCCGACGATCGCATCCTCAGTAACGTCGATCCGAATTCCTTCACGACGGTCTGGGTTGATCCCGACAACGCAAGTCGTTATGGCACATCGGTGTACGTGCGCTGCGGAAAGCGCTCAGCATAGATCGATGCCGGGACTGTAACCTCAATTTCCAATCGACGGAGAGCGCATGACGGTTCGAGCAGGTTTGTTGTTGCGGGTTGCGTTTGGCGCGGCGCTCGCCGTTCTCGCGGGCGCGGGAGCCGGAGCGCAGACCGCGGTCCCCGGCCAGGACGAGATGAATGTCGTCGACCAGCCCGGCTATCAGCCGTCGCCGGACGAGGAGCAGCTCACCGGCGCGTACGAGAAGCAGGAAGTGTTCTTCCGCACCACCGATGCGCCGGGCACGATCATCATCGATACCAAAGAGCGCTTCCTTTACCTGCTGCAGGGCAACAACCGGGCGATTCGCTACGGCATCGGCGTCGGCCGCGAGGGATTCACATGGTCGGGCCTGCAGAAGATTTCGCGCAAGCAGGAATGGCCGGACTGGCGCCCGCCGCCGGAAATGATCGAGCGCCAACCCTATCTGCCGCGATTCATGGCCGGCGGCCCGGGCAATCCGCTCGGCGCACGGGCGATGTATCTCGGCGCGACGGTCTATCGGATCCACGGCACCAATCAGCCGCAGACGATCGGGCACGCGGTGTCTTCCGGTTGCTTCCGGCTGGTGAACGAGGACGTAATCGATCTCTACAACCAGGTGCCGGTCGGCACCAAGGTGATCATCAAGCAGGCCGTCGCGCTCTAACCCTGGCGCGAGCGAAGCCCGAAACGGAATCGAGATCGGTCATGCTGAAGACGATACCGCTCCTCGCCCTTGCGGCGGCCATGGCGTTCGGCGGTTCCGCCGAAGCCCAGACCACGCTTAAGACCGTGCAGGACCGCGGCTCGCTCATCTGCGGCGTCAACCAGGGGCTCGAGGGCTTCGCGTCCAAGGACGACAAGGGTCAATGGTCGGGCTTCGACGTCGATTTCTGCCGCGCGCTCGCGGCGGTGATCTTCAACGATCCCTCGAAAGTGCAATATGCGCCGCTCTCGAACTCGGAGCGGTTCGACGCGTTGAAGAACAAACAGATCGACGTGCTGTCGCGCAATTCGACCTGGACGATGGGCCGCGAGGGCGACTACGGCGTCGTGTTCGCGGGGACGACCTATTATGACGGCCAGGCGTTTCTCGTCCCCAAGAGCCGGAACATTCAGTCGGCGCTCGAGCTCGACGGCAGCAAGGTTTGCGTGCAGCCGGGCACGACGACCGAGCCCAACTTCACGGACTTCTTTGAAGCCAACCACATGAAATACGAAACCGTCCACGAGGCGGGCGTCCCGGAGATGATCGCGGCCTACCAGGCCGGAGACTGCAACGTGATGACGACCGACGAATCCGGGTTGTTTGCGATGCGCCTGCAGCTCGCTAAGCCGGGCGACAGCATGATCCTGCCGGACGTCATCTCGAAGGAGCCGCTCGGTCCGGTCGTGCGGCAGGACGACATGCAGTGGTTCAATATCGTCAAGTGGGTCAATTTCGCCATGATCAACGCCGAGGAGCTCGGCGTCAGTTCGAAGACCATCGACGATGCGCTGAAGTCGGAGAAGCCCTCTGTCAAGCGGCTGGTCGGAACCGAGGGGGACTTCGGCAAGCCGCTCGGCCTCAGCCAAGACTGGGCGACGCGCGCCATCCGGGCGGTCGGCAACTACGCCGAAGTATTCGACCGCAACGTCGGCGCCAATTCGAAGCTCGGGATTCCGCGCGGATTGAACGAGCTCTGGGACAACGGCGGCATTCAATACGCCCCGCCGATCCGGTAGTCGGCCGCTTCACACTGTTCGCAAACCGCGGATTGTCTCACACTATGGGCCAGCGAGATGCGGCCAATGTGGGCCTAATCTGGCACCCACGTCCGCCCCTCGTAGTGCCCCGTAGGCTTGGCCTGGGTCGGCGAGTCGGCGCCTTTCGGTTTGTCGGGCGGCGGCCTGGAGGCGGGCTTTGGGGCGTAGTTCTCCGGCGGGGGCGGGACGATTAACACGGGCGGGTAAATGAACTGGCCAAAGGCGGGAAACGGCGCGCCGGCGGCAAGCAGCGTGAGCCCAGCGGCAAATCGAACGGCGTTGGCCTTCATTGGACGCGTTCCTTGTCCGCAATCTGCTTTGCGGCGGGCGCGGCTGACGCACGCGCGCGTCGGCCGATGAACCGGCCGAAACCGCCCGCCATTCGCCGATTCGCGTCCTCCCTTACGCGCCCCGACCCTCTTCCCGGACTTTCGAACGTCGCTCTGCGATCATTCGTCCCTCGCCCCGGGCCTCTTTCACACCAGTTTCCTAGCATATCCGGCGCGCAAACGGAATTCCCAACCGGCGGCGGCGAAGCCGGCGCCGGCGAACGGCCCGCGATCACTCGAGATGCATGTTCGCCATATAGACGCGAATTTCGCGGGTCAGATCCACCAGCGAGGCGATCAGCAACCCCAACGACACGGCGAACAGCATGGCGACCACTTGGCCGTGGCCAAAGCCGGCGAGGGCGGCGGCGAACGCGCCAATGAGCAGCGCCGCGGTGACCAAGGCGCTCAGAACGGCGAAATAAATGGCTCGGCTCAGGAGGACCATCCGGCGCGAGAACGAAGCGGCGATCGCCCCTGACGGATCGACAGCGGCGGCGTCCGCCGAGCGCAGCGCCCGGCTCTTGTCGGCGACCCGCTCCAGCCGGGATATGAGGATCGACAGAAACGCCGCCACGGCGCCCAGCATGAACGCCGGCGCCGTGGCGTGCGAGATGGCCAAGCTCAGATGATCGATATCAGTGACCAGAGCCAATCCCGGCGCTCCCTCGCTGAAGCCCGCAATTCAGCGCTTCGCCAACCTGCAAGCACAGCGGTCGCCGCTCGCCTGCCCGTTCAGCGGCAGACGCGAACGCCGGCGCGGTAGTAACATCGCGGCGCCACGCGGACGGCGGGACGTGTAGTCACCGCGGCTCCCCGGTGACCGACGCACCCGGCGTGATAGGCGCCGGCAGCGCAGACCGCGGCGTTGGCCGCTGGCGCTTGAACGGCGAACAGGCCGAGGACCAACAGGCCGAAAGCAACAAGTTTCATCGATGATCTCCTCAAGATTGGATTCAAACGCTTTGACGCGCCGATGCGACGCTCTCGGGCCACGCCTGCCTGTCGAAGAAAGCGAGCGCTGTCCTGATGCTGAGCGTCGAGCCGGTTTTACGCTACATTTTGCCCGCTTCGGCCTTCGCCATCGCGTCCTTGCAGCCGTCGCTGATGTCGGCCGTATGTTCCTTCATGCAGTCCGCAATCGCACCCTTGCCCGTCTTGACGTCGGCGCAAAACTTCTTGACGTCGGCCTTGCAGGCCCTGCCGACCGCAGCCGCTCGGACGATTGCGACCTGGCAATCGGCGGAGAGGTCGGAGAAATGGGCCTTGACGCAGTCCTTGAGCTTGCCGCCGCCCGGCTTCACGTCGGCGCATTCCGCCTTTATGTCCGCCGCACAGGCTTTGGCCAGCGCGGAGGCGGCGTCAGCCGAATGGGCCATTACGAGCGCCGCGCCAAATGCGGCGATGCAGGTCAGGGTCTTCATCCCGGATGTCCTCCTTGTACAAGCGCGCGCCGGCGCTCACTTCATCTCGATGCCCGTTTCGGCGTGCATGTCCTTGAACACGACGCCGACGGCGTGAATGATCCTCTCGTCGGGATGAGCCTTGCAGCATTCGATGACAAGGTGCTCCGCCTCACGACCTTTCCTGTAGTCGAGATAGCGCTTGTGGGCGAGGCCGTTGTACCAGCCGCCGTACCAGGTCGCGAGCGCATTGGCGGCGTTGGCGAGTTGAGCGGCACCGGCCTGGCGGCCAAATAGCGCCAAGCAAGACCAAGCCACACCAAGCTAATCCAAAAAAAAATTGCCCTATACAAGGACGCTGGGACAGCCCACAATTTTCGCGGACATCCTGTTTTTTTGGAACATTCCGCGCGCCCTTCTGGAAAGCGCGTCCCGGCTGGGATACTATAGCGTTATTGGCACCGCGCTACGAATACTGGCAATAATACGCAGCGTGGGTTATTGGAGACTAGTCGAGTTGCTTCAAACAGCAACGGGCACACTGTATTGTGCGCAGAGACAGTCATTAATTGTTGGGGCTGGTAAGCAACATCTAGGCGTGTCAAAATATCCGTCGTATTCTCCTCGGTCGGTCCTCGCAGCAGCAGGCCGGAATTGCTGGCCTTAAGGCGCTGACATTCAGGTAACGTGTCAGCGGCGCGGCGGTCGTCGGCGCGCTTCTGCCCGGTACCAGAGACGGTCGTGGGCGAGGCGTTGGCGGGCTTGAGCGCGATCGGCGGCGCGCTGCTGCCCGCAAAGGCATGACGCCGGGCGCTTGCTCGACGGCTGAACGCCGATGGCGCGATGCATCAGGCTGGCGCTCGACGCCCGGCGCTCGCAAGGCATGACGCGCGACGCGCCTCAGCAAGTTGGTCTTGAACAACGCCTTCGTAGTTTCCTTGTAAACAAGTTCCAGTTCCAGAAATACCAGGGTTAGTGAAGTTCTTCAATAGTGCTAATAATTCGACACCGAGCCGGGGCCGTGGGGCTCGCTACGCCTGCCGGGTCGACACCGAACGCTACGCTACGTAGGGAGCGCGAGCTGCCGAATATTTAGTCCTTTACAGGCCCGTCCCGTTGTGTTCAAATTACTTTGTTATAAGTTATAACTGACTATATAAGTTATAATCACTCGGGAGGGGTTACAATGCTCAAAATTTCAATGATTTCGTGCGCTCTGATAAGCGTCTCCTGTCCCGCGCTGGCAGATGACATATCATCGTGTAATGTAATAATAAATAACGGGCTGAGAGAATACAACATTTCAAGCGATAGTGCAGCATACTTAAACACGGTCTTTAATCAATATTGTTTTGCAGATGGAAGGTCAAATTCTTCTGCTTTTAATGCCGGCTTAGCCGCTACGGTTCAGTCAATTCCTGTGTCGCTAACTCTGGGTTCGTCCGACGCGTCACAGGCGCAGACCAATTTCTGTAAAAATTACAAGTCATCCACGTTTGCGACTGAGACGACTAACACTTACAATGAAACTATCGTCCGAAGAGCGTATGACAGCTATGACGCGTGCTTGCAAGCGGCTGCGTTGGGCTTTTACGTAACTCACGATATCCTAACACCCGCTAAGGCTCAGTTATTGCTTAGAGCCGGTGTCGGAAAGCCAATCGAAGTTGATGGAATTGACACGACACCCAACGTATCCTGTTCTGGCCCCCCTGATAAGTCAGGCAACCAGATTGACTATGGCATAGCTACTAAGAACGTAAGTGACGTTGGTATCGGCATTTTCTGCACCCGAAAGAGCCGTGTGGAGCCTACCACTGGCGTCACGGTTTACGACGAAGGTTCAGTGGCTATTGCCTTGGCAGGGACAAAGTACAATTTCTATTGGCCACAAACATCGTTGCTTCCCGAAGATGTGGCATCTCAAGTTCAGTCGTCCATACTGGAGTTGAGGACTGCCCTTGCTAAGCTGAAAGACGTCGATTTTACACCATTGCAGACAGAAGTTCGATCAAACAAATATTGGGATGTATTGTATAGGAAGGAAGGCGACAATGGAGGTGTGTCGTGTAGTGTGTATTGTCGTGACAGCAGATGGCTAAATGCAGGACCGCTTGGCACCTGTGTTGGGGCACTTTTACACCGAACAGCTGCGACCAGTGAGCCATTTTCTTGTGATGAAACGCCGTTAGGGGGAAATATTGGACTGTCTTGCTACTGCATGACGTTTAAACAGTAATCGGGTGTTGGTTGCGTCCAAACCGCGCTTCGGCCTCGATGACCAGAAGCCAGCGGGTCGCATGGACTGGGAGCGGCTGGCCGGTGTTACTATGATCGCTGCTAAAGCTCTTCGGCCGCGTCGAGCGAAGCGTTCTTAAGCCCAATCCACTGCGCCAAGATTTGACCCCGGGGCGTCGTTCCTCGGCGTGCAAGAAGCCCGTCGCGCGTAGTTCTCGCTCGATCATGCGCGTGACGTAAACCGACACGGTTCTATCGTCGGCGAACGCAGCTTTCTCTAAGGCTGCGCGGAGCGCCCTCAAGGCGGCCAAAAGCCGCACCGCGATCATTGTCCGCAGGCCGACGTTGCCTACTGGCGACCGTCGGGTGTCGGTATGATGGGCGCGAGGGCCGGGACGCCAAACGCCAGCCGGCGGGGCGGTGTGCGGGATGGCGGGATGACGCAACGCATAGATCTGTCCTAACCTCCCAACATGGGAGGGGCAGGCATGGCTCGCGCTCGCTGTGATCCATTCGACGCTCAGGCGATCCGAGCCGCTATCGTCAAAGGCGAGACGACGGAGCGAAGAGCATATGAGGGCTACGCGGCGACGGCCGCGCGACCTTATGCGCGGTCGAGCTTCGATGTCATGTTGCGCTCGCGTAAACCTCCTACAGAACGCGCGCCCATATCGGATCATGCGCGCCGACCTGAGAACAAGGGTCGAGCGCCAGTCAAGCCGTCGAACGTTCTCACACTGACCGGCGACAGCGTGAGCCTCAGCGTCAAACGCGGAGCGCTCATCGCTGCAAGAGATGCGATGACGCTCGTTTATGAACCGCGCGCCGTCAAGCCGAGCGCCATCGTCATGACCGGGTGGGGCGGCGTCATCACGCTTGCCGCACTGCGCTTCTGCGCCAAGCACAAAATCGCCGTCGTCATTCTCGATTGGGACAGGGATTTCATGACTGCAATGGCGCTTCCTGCGCGACGGGCGGCGCGCATCGCTCGCGCTCAGCTTGAAGCGGTCCGGCCCGACCGCGCTCTCATGATGGCGAAGGCGTTGATTGCCGCCAAGGTGGAAGCTCACATGCGCCTCGGAGCGATCACGCAATCGAAGGCCCAGACAGCTATCGAGCGGGCGCAAGCTGCGAGCACGGAGCGGGCTCTTCTGATGATCGAGGCGCAAGCGGCGCGGCTTGCGTGGGCCGAGCGGCCCATCGTCATACGCTGGCGTGAGGCCGGTCATATTCCATCTTCGTGGAAGCTTCCCTTTTCGCAGCGGAGGCGTCTTGATCGCAATTTCTCCCGCCACGCGACAGACCCAATTAATGCGCTTCTCAATCTCACGCTCGCCGTCACGATTGGGCGGCTCGTTGTCGCGCTCGCGGCGCAGGGGTTAAATCCTGCGATTGGCGTTCTGCACAAGAGCCCGCGCTGGCCGCTCGCCTATGACGTGATCGAGCCGCTCAGACCTCATGTCGAGGCCGCCGTGTTCGACTTCATAGATGGACGCGCCTTTGCGCCAGATGAGTTCATCCGCGTGAACGATGGGACGGTGAAAACGGATCGCGATTTAAGCATTGAATTCCTTGACGCCGTCGCTCTTCCCCAAGCCGATTTGGACGCTACCGTTTTCCGGTTTGCGCGATTGCTGGCGTGAACGCCGTTTACGTACGCGATCCCGCGCTTTGACGCGCTCGGCGCGTTCGGTCGCGCGGCTGAGCCAGTCCTGGATAAAGCGTTTGACATCGGGCCGCGCCTTGCGGGTCTGTGTCTGACGGCGAAACAGCATTTGAAAGTCAGGATGAACGAGCGGCCAATAGACTGCCAAGCTCACGATATTCGGCGAATTTTCCTCGACATCGGCAGGGTCGAAACCATAGTCCTCTACAAACCATTTCTTCAGCATCCGGACATGGTCATCTAGTGTGGCCATCTGAATTTTGGAGACCGCCTGCATCAACATTTTCTTGGATTGCAGACGCCGCGCTGCGCGTCGTGCGGAGCGACCCGCATGGAGACTTCTCACAACCGTAGCCGCTTGTTCCTTCCGCTGAGCAATTCCTAAATAGCGTTCAAACATCGCGCAGGCCTTATCCACCGCCAGTATCTGGCCAGATCGCGCTGTCACAAAACCTTGTTTGATACCGAGCGCTGCCTTATCGAAATAGAGCAAAGGGTTGATGAGGTCATGGGCGAGTTCCTCATCGGATTTTTCGTATGTTCGACCAAAGGCGATTAATCCTGGGGATTTAGGACGTTCAGGCAACAGTCCGAAATGCGCGGCGAGTTCGACGATTGGTTTTTTGCTTGACGGGGCGTCGGGAAAGAACGGGTTCTTATCCGCTTTGCAAACTGCCGCCATCTTCCGGAAACTACGCCGAGCAAGATCCACCAGTCGTGCCGCTTGCCGTTCAGCAAAGTCGGCCTCGCGGATGGCCCCGTCGAACGCGCATGTTCCCTTCAGTTCATCGTATCGAGTTCCCTTGCGGAGCCAGGCCAGCACGCGCTCCGCTTGGGCCGACGGAGCATATCCGTTCAGGATGTCCTTGAGCGCCTGAGGCGACGCTACATCGAGCGTCTCGGCAATATCCGGTGTGGCGAGATATTGCGTCCTCAACACCGGATTGAAGCCGTAGCGAAAATAGGGAGCGGCGGCCGTGTCTTCGATCTGTGTTTCATCATCGTCGGGCAGATCGGGATCGAGCAGAAAATTGGTTTCCTTCCCGACATATTCGCGCTGAAAGACAACAACTCTATGGCGTTCAAGCTCGCCATATTCGCCCTTCGACTTGAATTCCGGTCGGTCGAAATAGTCGCCAATCGCCTCAGCAACCGTTTGCAGCCGATAGGGTCTGTGCGGTCCGACAAAATTGGAGGCCGGCACGTTGTCGGATTGCCACCATACTTTGCCTTCGGCAAGTAGCTCGGTCACATTGATGTCAGACCCTCCCTGACAATAAAGCGACTTCCCAAAATATTGATCAATGTCGAATGATTGCCCGACCATTCCATAGTCTGCGTCAACGGGCGAGGGGAGGACATTGAAGAACATTCCCGCCCGGCGATTTGGCAGATTTCGATATTGTTTGAATTGGCTCCATGTGTTGAGGGAACGCTGCTTGAATTGCGGCTGATCAAGTCCCGGCCAGTCCTCCATTTCGTTCTTGATCAGGCCCGCAATTTCGCGGCCGGATTTGAGGCCTTCATTTTGGATAAACAGTTCGAATGCGCGCTTCCACATATCGAGGAAAAGCCGGGCATTGCCCTTGCCGTGGCATAGCTCGCCATAGAGGGGAATTGGCTCGCCATCCTTCAAGACAAGCTCGCCATCGTCGCCGTACTTGAACGGGACGGCGAGATGAACGCCGTCGTCGGGCGGCCGCGCATAGCCCGGCGCTGTGATCGGGCCAAGGCCGTGCGCCGAAACCTTTCTCAGGATGACGACAGCGTTGCGCCAGTCCGCGTGAAGCTCGTCAAGATTGTCATAGTCCGAACCGTCCGGCCGGACGATATTCGCCATGGCGTAGCGCTTGCCGGAAATTGACAGGATGTAGAGCGGCTTCATCTGTTTGGGCTTGGCGACCTTGAACTTGCCGCCCTCATTCGTGAACGCGAAATTGATGTCCTCTGTTGCAAAGACTTCGGCCTCTTTGCCGTTCACGGCCGTATAGGGATTGATCCTCTGGAAATAGCCGCCGATGCGCTCGACGGCCGCCCGGAACTCGTCGCGAGGCATGCTGAATGGTCGTGCGAAGGCCATGGCGTCCGTGTCATCCATCCCGTAGGGAAATCCGCCGTAGGCGCGCCCTTCATGGCGAGCCAGCGTTTCGGCGATGGCGATCAGCATCCGCCCGCCGGCTGTGATCAGCGAACCCCATGGGGCGAACCATGATCCGGGCTTCTCAACCTTGATCGATGATGCTTCCTGCGATCCGTCGTCAGTTCTCGTTCTTTGGCGGGCGATGATTTTCTTCTCGTCAGTCCCGTGAAGAACTGAGACTTTTGTCGGCTTCTCACGCTCATCGACATCGAATTGCACGAAGACGCCGTATGACGTGCTGTTGGCGATGAGCTTGAGCGCGAGCTGCATGGCGTTGAGCCGATTATGTTCCTGACTTCCCTTGGCGAGATCGCTCATCTTCACCTTGATCTCATCGCGCATTTCCAAGATGCGCTTGAAGATGTCGACATCCGGTTGCGTCAGATCGATTTCGTAAGCTGCATCGCCGAAAAAATTGATTTTCTTCAGGTTGGGCTGGCGGCCTACCGAGATCATTCGCATGGTTTTGAGAAGACGCGGCATTTTGCCGGTCAGAAACTTGGATGCAAGAACCTCGAGATATGTGACCCATACGCCTGGGCCGTGCTCGATTTCGGTCAGGCCGACATTGATCGAAGCCTTGCCGTCATCCTTGTCGGCAGTGTCCTGAAATGCCGTGCGCAATGGCAGGATTGCTCCGGCAGGATCGACTAGCGCAAAGCCGAGCAACTGCCGCCATATCTTATCCGACCGGCTCTTATCTTTGCCGAGCAAAGCGTGGTCGCCGAAGACGTAAAGAGCGCCTGCTCCATCATCCATATCGAGGATGCTGACGCTTTCGAGGAACGCGGCGTCCTTGCCGCCCTTGAGCCAATCGCCGCTTGCTGTGCATTCATCCTCATGAGTGTCGACGCGCTCGGCGAGAAGCAAGTCCTGCAAGCCGAGCTTGATGTTGATGGTCGGATATTGTGACTTGAAATCTTTGTTGATGACCTCGCGGATTTGATGCCGGATGCCGCACTCGGCGCGCGCGCCGATCATGGCCTCCATAGAGACGCCACACAGCTTCAGGGTTTTCAGCTTGTCTGCCGCTGATCCCTTCATATTCTTGATGAGGAATGGCTCGATCCCAAAATCTTTGTAGTAGGCCTTTCCGACCGAGGCGATGCTGTACAAGCCCCAGATTGGCGTTGTCCGGCCATGCTGCTGGTAAAGCTCGCGCAGTCGCGTGTAGATGAACCATGTCCGTTCGACATCGTTCAAGCAGTATTCCAGATAGTCGCGGGTGAGCGGCTTGAAGTGCTCGACTTCCTCTTTGGGCAATGGCCCCTTGAACAGATCGCAGAGTGCATCCATGCTACCCGGCGTGTCCGCTCCGAGCAGCGCCTTGGCGAGCATGAGCGTGTCGACAAATTGATGCGTATGAAGATGAGCGTTGAACCGGCTCACCGCTCGGTAATTGTTTTTTCCAGGCCCTATCTTTTTGAGTTGGATGACCGGCCCGCTAGGCTTTCCTTTATTTTTGCCGCCCTTGAAGACGCTTCGCCCCATGGTGAGGGAAAATCCGCCGTAGAAAAAATCACCCTTCGCCATGCCGGCGTCGAATACGGGCAGACGTTCAAGATCGAAGTCGAGCTTGTGTCCCAAAACTAGGAAAGGGATCGGGATCGCGCCCTTAATCCGCTCGTTGCGAAACAGAACCTCTTCGACAAATTGGTCTCGCGTGATGAGATGGTGAGGAACGCCGGTCGCGGCCTCACGGGAAATGCGCACTGTTTCCAGAAGCGCAATCGAGGTATCGCGGAGATTTGCATCTATCTCGATCATATCGGGATCGTAGAAGATGTAGACTTCGCGCAGCGTGTCGAGTTCGGCCCGAATAGGCGGGCGGCTTTCACGCTGCATGAATTCGATCAGTTCATGGTAGCCATGGCCGCGCATCTGGGCGACGCCGAACCGCATCGCCTGTCCCGTCTCCACGTTCTGTGTCTCAGTGTCGAGGACGCATGTGCGAGCGCCCCAAGCTCCCCATTCGGGAATGGCGGCCGCAATCTGCTTGAGGTATCGGCGCTGCAATTCGCCCTGGCAGCGGCAATATTGCCTTGCGTTTTTGCCTTTTCGATCTTTGGTTTCCCATTCCGCGATGTATTGAAGCAGGTCTGCGTCTGTTTCGGGAAAGGGCTTTATAGGACCCCCGACGTTTTTGTCAGGCCGTGAGAAGGCACGGAGCCGGGCGACAACGGGATTGAAGATTTCTTGAGGCTGATTACCCATTTTTACTTTTCCGACCTTTATGGTGTTTCTGGTGACAATTGATGCACCAGTCCACAACCTCATCCGCGTTCTCGCGCCCGAACACATGGTGTCCATGCACTGGCGCAATCTTCCCGCACTTGGCGCATCGGCCTTCTTTCGCTCCACGCTCACGGCCAAGACAATTCCCACAGGCGAACCGCCCGCCCCTGAGAGTGAGCGCGGACGGGTGTACCTCGCCGCATTCGCAGCGAAGGACGGTGATGGCGGAGAACAACATTCAAGTCTCCGCCATGTCCTCGGTGTAGCGCTTGTCGACCTCTTCGCGTGTCGGCATGTTCATCTGCGCCTTGGAGCGATCTAGCTCCTCACGCGACATGATCAGGTCGACGCGCTCGCCTGTATCGACATCCGTGACGTAGTAACGCCTGTACCTCCTCATGAACCGCTCAAGAGGCGCGCGATTGCCCGGCTGGCCGTCTCGCGGCCGAGCCTCAGCCATCGCGATATTGCGGGCTCGAATTTTTCCGATGTCGGCCCCCTGCACCGTCACGTCAACGAATGTGCCGCCCGGTTGAATAACGATGAGCTTTTCGGTATGGGCGCGAGCCTTGCGCTCACGCGCATAAGTCTCGCGCGTCGCCTGACGATTGCCTGTGATGCGCCGAATTTTGGCGGTGGCGACCTCGCGGTCGGTATAGAGTTTTGTGCGCTTGGTGACGCGCTTGATGTCCGCGCGGACCTGCCTCTTGGCTGAAAAGCTGACGCCGCGCCGGACCGCTTCCTCGCGAGTAAGGCGACGCGTATGTTGCGGAACCTGGTTGGGGCGGCGGGGCTTAGCCATGGCGAAGCGCCCTTCCCATGACTTTAAACGCCGCTTGCAGTCGCTCCTCTGACGCCGGTGGCGGGCCGAGGATGGAAAGGAACCGTTCGGCGCTCTCCCGCTCGATAGTCACGATGGCCGCGATGAGATTATGGTCACTGCGCGGCGAGCGCTCTAAGCGCCCGATAAATTCAGAAAGCGCCGACGGCGCTTGCAAATCTATAACTGGCGGGCTACCTAACGCCTTGTCCATTGATGCTCTCCTGAGTGTTGATGGATTTGATCTGCTCGATCATTTGGACTTCCGAAGCCCGGACGCTGTGGCGGTGTCCGGGCTTCATGCTGTTTGAAGATTGCCAGGCAGGCGGAGTGTCATATCCGCCGAAACTCATCGCGCCCCATTCCGTCTTGAGCCATGAGGCTGTCCCGGCCGCGTGCAAGACGATCCATCCGAACGGATCAGGACAGCTTGCGCGCATCTCGAAAGACAGTTTGCTCGATATGGCCGAAAAGGGGTCCTCCAGACGCCTGCCGCCATGACCTGTAGGAAGCCGTCTCGCGCGCCTATGCCCACGAGGTAAGGCGGTCCGATTGGCGACGCGCCTGGCTGGCGCGCCCGCGTCGAAGTCCGCCGCATCATTGCCGAAGGCAGTAGCGGCGGCCGCCTTCGACGGGCTCAGGATGATGGCAAGGGCGGCGAAGCCGCAGAGAGCGGCAATTGCGGGGAGCGTTCTCATGCGGCGCGCTCCGAATGGTTGTCCGTGCGCGCTGCCGACAGCGATAGCGGGCGCGGATCTCGCATCCGTTCTTTGATGATTTCCCGCATGAGCGAGGCGGTGCTTATGCCTAGCGCCCGCGCTTCGCGATGGAGCGCTTTGTAGATGTTTCGGTTGAGGGATAGTCCGATTACGGGCGGCCGTTCTTCGCCAGCCCCGCTCGCCGAATGATTGTCGTGGTTTCCCATCATAACTCCGCTTCCATTCCAAACACCCTCCGGCAACTATCCGGGAGGGCAGAGGAGGAAGCGGCTTCGGTCGTCAGCTACCAGTCTGAGGCGTGCGGCAACCCGCGTATCGTCAGCCGGTCATAGCTTCGGGCCTACTTTCCCAAATCAGCGAGGCTTGGCGCACCCTTTGGAAGTCTTCCCAGGCTTAAGCGCCGTTCCGCGCCGTCAAGGGGGTTGCCTCGGGGTAGTTTCAATGCGCGGCCAAACTGACCGAGTACTAAGCTTCGACGCGATTTGCGTCGCCGAGCGAAAGGATGGCCATCGCCCTTGAAAAAAGCAAGGGCTTTCACCAACATTTTTTCGACTGCATAGAGAGACGCGCTACCAGTCGCCTCGGCTTCCGGTCCAAGCGGTCAGGATGGATTGTTTACACAATCGGGAAAGCGGCGCTTTCAGCCCAAAACAGCCGGAAAACCGGGCTTTTCTCCCTTGCCAACGCCAGCGTAAACGAGCATCTTGCTAGTGCGTAAACGGAGAGAACTCCACATGGCTGCGCGCGACGACATGGCCGCTTACATGCGGCACTACCGCGCCCGAAAGCGGGCTGAAAAGGACGCCGCTGGCGGAACGCTGTCCAAGGCCGCCGGATCGCAGCGATCAGCCGCCCCGGTCATCGACACTGCGCTCCCCCGCGACAAAATCCAGAATGCGAGCGCGGGCGAACTGGCGAGCTTCCGCGCCAAGGTCGCCGCCATCGGGCCGGGCGCTGTGATAACGAAAACGGGCGACCGGCTTGACGTTGTCACGAGCGAAGCTTTCGAGGCGCGATCACCAGTGCCTGCTCGGTCACGCGAGTGGACGGTTGTCCGGCCGGCGACGCCCGCCAGCATGTACGCCATCGGAGGCAAGCCGGGACGCGGGCTTGTCCCACAAGGCTACGGCTATCCTGCGCCGCCCGACATTGCCGCCGCCTCGACGTTCACGAAATGGTGCGCCAACACGGAAACCATGTTAGCCGCGCTCGCGGCGAAGGCCGATGCTCAAGAGCGCCGCATCGCCGCTCTTGAGGCCGCCCAAGCCGATCGCCGCGCCAATGCGCTCGCCGTCGCGCAAGCGCTCGCGGGATTGTTCTCTTTCGCCGTTAACCGATGATGCGCCCTCATCCATGTCGAGCGTCCGCGTGCGTCGGGCGTCGAGCGTCGGGGCGCGCCGAGCCGTCGAGCGCCGGCGTCGAGCCGTCGAGCGCCGGCGTCGAGCCGTCGAGCGCAAGCGCCATGTCGGGCGTCGAGCGCCAGCGTCGAGCAGACGCTTGTCCTTATTGTCCGGTCAGCGATTGTATCAATTCGGCGTGAACCCATAGCGGCGAATGGGAACTCGACTTTGACCACTAACAAGGGCGGCTATCTCGGTTTCGATCCGGGAGGCTATAGCCGTTTCGGCGTCGCGTTTCTCACCGAGAATTGCGTGAAGGCATCTACCGTCAGCACCGTGGACGATGCAGTGAAATGGGCGGTCGATGAATGTGGATCACAACGACCCATTGCCGCTGGCATCGACACACTGCTGCATTGGGCTACTGCAAAAAGCGGTATGCGTCCCTGCGATTTGAAACTACGTGACAAATATCCATGTGTGCGCAACAGCATCATAGCACCGAACAGCCTGTATGGAGCGATGGCAATCGGCGGGATGGCGCTGGCTTTCAGGCTACGTGAGAAGTGGCCGGAACTCGACCTGAATGAGACGCACCCCAAGGTGTTGCTGCACGCGCGTTGGAAGGAGCGATACGATCCCAAAACTGTCGGCGCGGCTATTCAGCGGTTTGCCGGCCAAGTGGGGATTGAGTGCCCCTTTCAGGGAGAGCACGAGTTTGACGCCGTGCTATCGGCCTGGGCCACACGAGAGGGTCTTGTGGGCGGTTGGATAGACATCGTCGGGGTCGGCGCTGATCTACTCTTTCCGGCCGGACCGGTGCGCTATCTATGGCCCGAATAGGTGATCGCGCGCGGCAGCCTCAGTTGTCTGACCACGGCCCCACGAGAGGCAGTCAGGACGAGCCTTTTCAGACATCATCGCCTGCTCCAAAGCGGCGCGCCCTCGCCTAGGCCGTCGCGCCGTCGAGCGCCAGCCTCGTACGTGCCGAGCGCCAGCGTCAAGCCGCCGCGGCTCGCCTATGCCGCGTCGCCTATACCCGCAACGCGACCCAGTCGCCGAGGCCATGCTTGACTACGAGCTCGGCTACCTTGCGTCCGGTCCAGAGCTGGACCGGCAACCCTTGGGGCGGCGCGAGCGTCCCGCTGCACGTATGAACCGCAAAGATCATCCGGTCGTAATGGTCCCGTTGCCCCGAAAAGATTGAGACATACCGGTCCAGGGTAGCCTGATCCGCCCGGCTCTTGACCTGGACAAAGGCGGTTTCTCCGGACGAGGCGTTCTCGACCTCGATGTCAATATCCTCAGCCACACCCCCGACTGTCGCCACACGCGCCCAGCCTGTTCGGGACAAGATCAGGTCGACCAAAACTTCAAAATCTTTTGGTCCGAGCCGGGGGACGAGCTTGAGGATCGCGTCCTCATATGAGCGGCGCGCCTGCGTCGCCGCCTGCGCGTCGGGGTCCGCTTCGTTGCGAATTATGCGTAAGATTTCCTCCGAAGCTCGGGGCTCGCAAACTGTTCCGCGAAAACCGGCAACCGATGTCACGACACCCGGCAGCTCGGAAATTGCAAGGTGTCGGCTTCCGTCGAAAGAACGGTCGCTCCATGGCCTCGCGCACTTCAGCCAGAAATTTCCGTGTTCCTTTGTTTCTCCCTCAGAACTAACGGATATTTCATCGAGGACCGTGCACCACCACAAGCGCCGGTCCTCAAACGTCACCCAAAGATGCTGGCTGGGGCGATCCAGCAGTGCGCTCAAGGCATTGAAGTCCTGGGTCGCCCCACGTCTGCCGTCCCACCACTTCTTCAAGACGGGCTTGATGGCGTCCAAGTCGGCCGCTCTGAGCAACTCCCTCGGCACCGACATCCAGCCGGCGTGTATCTCGCCGCGCGCCTTCGCAGTTCCCCACCAGCGCCCGCCTGCCCCATTCTTCACGTATCGGACAGTATCGGGAAGTGTGGGGGCCTTATCGCTCATTTGTCCAGCTCCGGTCGACCGGTCGAGCCGCAATGTCGGGCCGCCTTTGAGCGTTGCCAAAGTCCAATATCGGCCGCTCTAAATGATCCCCTTCTCCGACCCTGTGACCTTCGATACCGGCGAGCTGGCCGCGCTCTCTAGCCTCGGAGCCCTTCCGTCGGAGTTCGTCGACCACCATTAAATACGGAGCTTCCCAGACCTCGGTCGCGTTCATCGTCTCGGCGTCCAAGATCGCGAGCAAGACCGTGTCGCACGGCTTGTCAATGTCGATGCGGGACAGCCGGCCATACTTCTAAACCGGCGATCCCGCGCGCGGGCCTTGATTTGGACGCGCTCATCTCCGCGAAGCGCATCGAACCCTATGGTGCGGCAGACACAAGCGTCGGTCCGAAGAGGCTGGCCGCTTCCATCTCCCGGACTTCCCCGTGACGCCGAACAGCTTCCCGGCAAGCCTGTAATACTTGGCAGCTTGATCAACTCCAGTATATCTCTCGCGCCTCCGATGGTGTCGTTGGCGCGCTCGGCGTATCAGCCTTCCTCATGATTTGGACCCAGCCCAATCCTCAATGCTAATACAGCCTTGCCGTGTGGTGGGTGTCATCGCAATCATGCCCGTGAAGGACACGGGAGGCGTCCTCCAAAAGGCCGAGAAGGCAAACTGATTGCGGGCTACGGACGCGCCCATTAAATCGTGATGCCAAGGGCGAGGCCTTAGATGGCTACCTACTGGAGGGTACCGACCAATGTTGGCCTGTTTCGCTTTTCGACCGGCTATCCCTTAGGACAACGGCTTTTGAGGGTATAGCGACCCCGGATATTGTTGAAAGGAGACCTGTGGAGATGACCGAAAGTGGGGATCGTTACTCGGCCCGCTGTTGGGGCTCCCTGCCTAGGCCGGTTGCGCCCGTAGCGCAGTTTGAGCCGGTTGTCATTCCGATTGCGGCTGGCCACGCTCCCGAGGCCATCTCATCCGGCCGCGAAGAGCAGCAACCGGCCGGACATCTACTCAGGAAGGCGTTGGAATAGGTATGGAAGCGCCAGCTTCAATAATGAACATACCCTTCCTGCTTGCGAACGCAGCTACTCCTTTGCTCGCTGCGGCCCACGCGGCAATCACGCAGTATTGGAAACCGATCTCGCGGAGAGGCAAACCTGACGTTCCTGATCACTATTTGTTTGAGCGAGCGGGGTCAGGACAGATCGACAGCTCCGACCTCGTTAGGTTCCTCAAGCGAGAGATGCAATTTTGGCCTCCTTTGAGCAACCTGCAAAACAGGGCGCGATTGCACGAGGTAATCTTAATTCTAAACGACGAGCTCCAGCACAGACAGGTACCTCTCCTCGATACGCCCGCCGAGTGGACGCGTCTGGTGACAAGAGGAGGTCAGCTCAAGTGGACCAAGGGCATCCTGATGAAGCGCGCGTGCCTAAGCATGCTTTGGCTTTACATGCCTGAGACAGTTATAAGATGGGAACCGAAGCAGTGCGTCGGCCTTATGAGTAGACGTCTCTATTCGGGCAAGACACCCGAAACTGAAGCTGAAGCGCTTTCATTCGTTAAGGGTGTGGATCGTGACCGCGTAGATCGCGCCTACTCGTTGCAATGGGCGTTAGCTGCGGCGCGTGAACTGAATGGCGGCGAGCGTTACCCTTTTCCCGCTGTACTACATGATAGGCTCTTGTCCTTCGAGGGCCAGGACGAATGGCGCAGATACCGCTTGCTGGCGTCAATGCTAGTTGACGCCAAGACCCGGGAATGGTTCACCCGCCATTTGAACGAATTCTCGGTCCGCCCACCGACAATATAGCCCAACGAAAGGACGATACGCGAGTAACACTGACTAGACGGGTTCTTTCGAACCCGATGAAACCTTCAGGAATGCATCCATTCGCGCCGCAAGCTTTTCGACGTTCGATGTCTCGCACTCCCACACGACTAGTACCCTCCATCCAAGCGTTTCAAGTCGCGCTTTGTTGTCAGCGTCCCTCTTTTTGTTTCGATCAAGCTTCGGGAGCCAATATGACGCATTCGACTTAGGCAGCCTTGGTCGGCGAACGCACGGCCCCTCATGTTGATGCCAGAAGCAGCCGTGCACGAAGATCACGCACTGCTTCGACCAAATGGCAATGTCTGGCGTTCCGGGAAGCCGCTTTTCGTTCTTTCGGTAGCGATGCCCGGCCTTAAAAAGTAGGTGTCGCGCAATCCGTTCTGGCTCGGTGTCGCGAGATCGAATTCGGCGCATGAGCGCTTGACGTGCACTCTGAGCATCAGTCGTAGGGGGTGAGGTACTTCTCGCCATCGAAGTGGATCATATGAGCCGGATCAGTTGCGATCCATACTTCCGTTTCCCAGCCGATCCTTCCCGAAAATTTGGCGAACGACTTTCGGTCCATGAAGGCCGAAATGCAAGATCGCGCTTGCCTGCCGCTGGTCTCGGCGAGCTTGCGAAGGTGCTCCCGGCGAAGGTCGGTAATTTCCCCGAAGCTGTGAACCGCCTCAACAAAAAATATGCAGTCTCGTCCGCCATCATAGGCGACGACGTCGGGAAGCGTGCTCCGCGATGGGTCGGGGAGCCCGAGTTCTCGGATTTTCTCGGTGTGAACGAAGAGCAGCTTCTTGGCGGTGTCCCCCACGTAGAGAAGTTCCGCTCCATGCGCAAAACGCTGCAAAAGCTCCTCGACAATCGCCTTCTGAAGTTGGTTGTGTGGACCGGGCGTCAGCATCAAAGTCTGCCCGTCAGGCAGCTTGACTGGAACCATCTTCATTTCCCGGGCCTTGCTGAGACGATCAGCGATTTCGTTCCTCGCCGCCCGGAAATGGGCCAACTCCGCCTCCCATAGGTTGGTCCCATACGTGGCGAAGAGATCGACTGCGGCATCCGTAAGAGAATAGCCTCTAGTCCCGTCGTTCACGTCGGCATCTGGGTCGGCAGCGCTCCTCTGAACGAGGCCGAATTCGACCGGCAGCACGAGGTCTTTGCGACGGATATCATCGTAAGACGCATCTGCGATGTTTTCGCCGTAGTATCGGTTTTCGAACTTGATGATCGCGCGCGTTGTGAGTGGCGGGTGCTTGTGGCGATGGAATGACTTGGCGTCTGTCCACGCATCGCTTGGTTTCATGTCCCCGACGGCCAAAACAGCTTTCGCCATGCGCTGCCGCCGCCTGTCGGTTAACTCGCGCAGCGGTATTCCGACGTGACGAAAAATGTTCAGCATTTGCTCGGTTTTTTCGTCATGTCCCTCCGCCATGAAAAGCTCCATCTGCTTAGGCGCACCTGACTTCGGCATGGTCTTGAGGCTGCCGTCTAGTGCTTGTCTGACGCTCTTCGCGATTGCGAGCCCGACTAGCGGAGCAACCGAGTTCCCGATTTGCTCCATCGCTTCATACTTCGTCCCTCCGAATTGGTACCAATCCGGGAACGACTGCAATCGCGCTGCCTCGCGAACTTCAAGCATTCGTCGCCTTCCGTCAGGAAGCTTTATGCGCTGCATGTCGGCAGTCGCGCCCCCGAGGTTCCGGCATGTCAAAGTGCGAGCAGGCTTGTCCAAATGAAGATCGCGCGGGTTCACGCACGAACTCTTTCGCTCGTACTCGGCAATGTAAGCGTCCATGCTAGGCGTCAGGAACTTGCTGTCAGAATGGGTCTCCGTCGCGAGGTGGCCAAGAGCAATGCCTGCCGTGATCGGCCTCGCGGCGACGGGCTCCGGCCATTCCCAGCCGCACCGGGAGGCAACAACTACAATTCGCTCTCGCCTTTGAGGAACCCCGAAAAGCGATGCGTCAAGCAATCGGCAGTCAACCGAGTAACCGAAACGTTCCAGTTCTGCCGTCGTCGCTTTCAGATAGTCCTTGTTGCGAAACATCAGCCCGCGCACGTTCTCGATGATGGCGATCTTCGGTCGAATGCGCCTGACGGCGTCTAAGAAGATCGGGAACCCATCCCGGTCATCGTGCTTGCCGCGCTGGTAGCCGATCTGGCTGAACGGCTGGCATGGCGGTCCGCCGATAATGACCTCGGCTTGTTCGAACTCGTCACCTACATCAAGTTTTTGCTCGACGCAGAGACCTGAAAGGTTTTGGTTGTACGTCGCGACCGGCACTGGCCGCATTTCATAGCCAACGGACTTGAAGCCTGCGACCTCGAACCCGAGCGCCAATCCGCCGCATCCGGCGAACAAGTCGATCACTGTCGGCGCGTCTGGGTCCTGCTTCGGTTTCGGGAGCGTTTCGTTTAACCACGCGACCCACTCGTTGCTTGAAGTGAAGCTTCGGACCATTGATTGATTTGGGTTGGGCAGACGCATTGTTCAGACCAAAGCGGTGCCAGACGAGCGACGTCAAGCTTTTCGCGTTATATGTTGCAGAAATCCACACATCGAGAGCCCACTCTTTGGCTATGGACGCGCGTCTCGTAACAGCCATGGGTCGAAGTGCCCGCCATAATAGCCCGCCTGCTTCCCTCGCGAACCGGCGGGGGTGGGGCGCGCTCCCTCTTGCCTCGTCGTATCCCGTGCCCGCCGTGTCCAGAATGTCTTGAGCCCGGCGAGGGCGAGCCGCAGAGATCGCCCGCCAGCGCACTCGCCGCCACGCGGCCAATCCCAACACGCCCCAAATCCGCGCTCAGCCGCCACCACCCGCGCACCACCCGCAAGCCCCAGTGTGAATGTGACCATCGGACGCCGCCAGCGCATCGGCCGCATCGGCCGCATGTCCCGGCCACGCCGATGCCGCTATACTGTACTCGCAAAGGGCAGGAAACGCAGTAGTTGGCAAGCAACATGACTGGACGATGCCAGTATTCATAGCACGGTGCCAGTAACGCTATAGTACCCCACCCGAGACGCGATTTCCAGAAGGATGCGCAGGATGTTCCAGAAAAACAGGATGTCCGCGAAAATTGTGGGCTGTCCCAGCGTCCTTATATAGGGCCAAAAAAAAATTGCTTGGATTTGCTTAGTTTTATTCGTCCGATTCGGGGCTTTTCAAGGGGTTACGGCGAAAAAAATATAAAAAATTCCTCCTCCGATCGCCAGGCGTTCCGCCAGACATGCGGATTTCATCAGGCGATCTGGCAATGTAGCACGGATTCTGATTTTCGCAAGAAATTGCACGGGAAAAATCCTCAACCGCCCTAGTCGGGATCCCAATCCGCGAGGCTGCGGCGCGGCTTGAGCTTTACGAAGCAACCGTGGCCGTTTCGCCCGCCAAAACCATCAGCGTCGACGTCCCATGCGCCAGGATACGGCCGCGCGCGTCGATGATCCGCCCCTCGCAGGAAATGATGCGCCGGCCGCGGCCGATCGCGCGGCCTTCGGCGCGGACCCGGCCCGCGTCCTTGGTGATCGCGCGGGAGAAATTCGCCTTGGTCTCGATCGTGGTGTAGCTGCTGCCGGCAGGGAGGAGCGTCTGGCCGGCGCAGCCGGTGGCGCTGTCGATCAACGTCAGCGCCCAGCCGCCGTGGACGACGCCGAGCGGGTTCAGAAGATGCTCCCCGGCATCGCCCTCGAAGACGGCGAAGCCGTCGCCGATCTCGGTAAGCAGGAACGAGAGGGTTTTGGCGATCGGCGGCGCCGGCAGCCTGCCGTCCATAATCGCCTCGAGAAACTCGCGGCCCGACATCAGCCTCGCCTCGGCCGGATCGGCGACGCCGTAAACAAGTGGCGCGGCAGTCAGCATCGATTTTCTCCTTTCAATGCAGATGCAAATAATGCATATGCATACATCGATGCTGAAGCCGACGCAAGCGATCCACAAGACTTCTCATCGCCGACGCGCGGGCGGCGGTCGACGGCTGCGCCGGCTGGAACGCCAGGCTCGCCGCGCGCCGCATCACCGGCTTCCTCAATCGGCGGATGCAGGGCTCGGGCCTGAGCCTCGCCCAGTTCGGGCTCATGGCCCAGATCGCCTCGGCGCGCGACGATACGCTCGGCGTCCTCGCCCAGCGCACCGGGCTCGACCAGTCGACGCTGTCGCGCAACCTGCAGGTGCTCGAGGCGCTCGGGCCTGATCGAGATCGCCGCCGGCGACAAGGATGCGCGCCGCCGCGCCGTGTGGCTGACGGAAAAAGGCGCGCTCAGCCTCGAAGCCGCGCTCGCCGACTGGCGCCGCGCCCACGGCGAACTCGCGGAGCGCATCGACCCCGAGGCTGCCCGGCGCCTCGCGCTCGCGGCGGAGGCGCTTGAGGAGGGGTAGCCGGAGCGGCAAGTTTCGGCTCGCGACAATGAAGACAACCTTCAAGCAAACGTTTTCTCGCCCGCGACCCAAGTCTCGCTGACCTTGATTGCCGAGATCTTGTCGGGGTCCCCCTTGAAGGGGTCACCCTCGAGGATTGTCAGATCGGCCTGCTTGCCGGGCTCGAGCGTCCCGATTGTGTTCTCAAGGCCAATCTGCCGCGCCGCGTGAATGGTGATCGCCCTCAACGCCTCATCAACGCTTATCGCCTGGCCGGCGCCGATCACCGAATTGTCGATTTCGCAGCGGCGGGTCACCGCGATCTGGACGAGGCGGAGCGGGCCGGCCGGCGAGACCGGCGCGTCGGTGTGGAGCGAGAAACGGATGCCCGCCTTCACGCAGGCGCCCATGGGCAGGATGGATTCGGCTCGCTCGCGGCCCAAGATCTGGTCGCGATAGGCCGCGCCGTAGAGGTACAGAAGGTCCGGCAGGAACGTAGGCTCGACGCCAAGCCGCTTCATCCGGTCGAGCTGATCCTGCCGCGCCGTTGTCGCGTGCTGCACCACATTAAGCCCCGTCTCAGGGTTGGCGCCGTAGGCGGCCTCGATGGCGTCGAGCGCGTCGTCGATCGCGGCGTCGCCCTGGCAATGGATCAGGATCGGCCATCCGGCCTCCTTCGCGGCGCGGCAGATTTCCGCCATCTTCGCTTCAGGGAAATCGGTCGCTCCCTTATTCGCGCTGTTTAGGTAGGGCTTCGTCAGCGCGGCGGTTTCCTGCTGCAGCGAGCCGTCCGCCCAGAACTTGACCCCATAGAGCGAAAACCGACTGTTTGGGAGCTTCCTCGCCCTGGCGCCGGGACCGAGCAACGCGAAGGGCTTGGCGGCTTCGACCAATTCGGCCGGAAGGCTCGCGCTGATGCGCACGGCGAGCGTGTTCGAAAGCTTGGCAAGCGGCTCAACCCATTCGGGCTTGATCGTGCCCGGTTCGTGCAGCGTCGTATTGCCGGCGGCGGCCGCCCGCTTCGCATAGGCGGCTACCGCATTGGCCATCAACTCCGGCGACATTGCCGGAGCCGCTACGGCGATGAACCGCAGGATCGCAGGCTCCTCGTAAATGAGGCCGTTCAACCTGCCGTCGGCTCCACGACCGAATCGGCCCCCGCCAGGAAGCTCGCCCATGTCCTCTGCGATGTCGGCGAGTTTGAAAGCCATGGCGTTGGCCGCGGCGGTGTGGCCGTTCACGTACCAGACGAAAACCGGATGCCGCGTCGAGACCGCCTCGAGGTCCGACATGGAGAGGTCGCCGCCCTGTAGCAGGTTGTCGTAGTAGCCGGCGCGGATCCACTGCCCCGGCGGCGTCCTCGCGGCTGCGGCCTTGAGCGCGGACAACGCGTCGGCGCGCGACCGATAGGCCCCGTATCCAACGTCGATGAGGATGTCGGCGACAAGCGCCGCCACGACCGTGTGATGGTGCGGGTCGATGAATCCTGGGAAGAGCGCGCGGCCCTGAAGGTCGACGATCCGGGTCGCGCCTCCGGCCCGGGCAGAAACCTCCGCCAGAGCGCCAGCAGCGAGAATCTTACCGCTGCCGATCGCCAGCGCCTCGACCTGCCGCCCTCCGGGCGTCATCGGATAGATCACGCCATTGCGAAAGATCGTCTCCGCGCCGTCGGCGGCAACCGCCCGGGCGCCGACCGTCATGGCCGCTGCCCCCGCCGAGACTGCGTAGGCGAGGAACCGACGCCGACTGGCCGCGGCCGGCAGGACCCCGGAGGTCAATCTATCGGTGATAAAAGACATCCCGCACGCGCGGCACATGCTCGACTCCTGAGGTCTTGGACAGAGGGCGCGGAGCGCGCTCGCCCTGACGCCCGATCAGTCTTCGCTTGCCGCGCAGCCGTCCGGCGCCGGCTTGCCGTCGAACCGATCTTTGATCCAAGGCAGGTAGAGCGGTTCCGACGCGCCTGGGGTCGTGTAATGGGTTTGCCCGCCCGCGAGCTTAACCCGCCCGACGTTTCCGCCCATTGCGCACATCTGCTCCCGGTAAAGCTTGCCCATGACCGGCGGGACGGTGACGTCCTTCGTTCCCCAATAGATAATGACGGGGGCCACGGGCTTCACGGGCGGCACGCTTCCATCGATCAACGCCTTGACCCAGGCTTCGGCGTTCGACGGCTTCTCTCTCAGCAGGGCCTTATACGCGTCCCCGAAGCTGAAGGCGATCGTATCGGCGGCGGCGTGAATGCATTTTCCGCGCAGGATCTCGTCGATCGCCGAGGCGCCCTCGTCCGTCAAGACATCGGTCAGCTTGAGGTTCGGAGACGCCGCAGCGGTGGCCCAGAGCGTCATAACAAGGTGGGTGAAATCGAAGATATTGCTAGTGAAGCCGCCTACGAGCGCTGCGTAGTCTTTGACGGCGTCGGCCCCGTGGGGCGCAACCGCCGCCACGTCCTGCGGCGCCAGCGCGACGAATCCGACCATCTCGACCCCGTCATAGGCGGTTCCGGTTTGCGACAAATAGGCCGGCATACTCGCAGCCGCGATCGCCGCGCCTCCTCCCTGCGACCAGCCGTAGATCACGGCTTTCCTGTTGTCGCCCGCGAGCCCCATAGCGCCGACCGCCCGGACTGCGTTGATGGCGTCGCGAGCCTGCGTCGTGGCCACGGCGTATTGATGGGCGCCGCCGCCGCCCAGCCCCTGATAGTCGGTGGCGACTACGGCGTAGCCCTCCTTGATGAAAGGCTCGATCGCCGGCACGCCGTAGTCGGTTTGGGAGGAGAAATACTCGTTAAGCGGCTGCGCGGGATTGATCACTTGCGAGGGACCACAATTCTCGGCCGTGCCCGTAGTGCCATGCCCCCAAGAGACGATCGGACGCCCTCCCTTTGGAACTTCGCCCTTCGGCGCGACGACCAGCGCTGTTACAACGGTTTTCCGCTCCTGCGTATCCGACGAAACGTACGCGATGCGCCAGGCGTCGGCGCCGGCGATGGTCCTGGCGATGCTTTCCTTGCTTAGAATCTGCCCGAGCATCCCGTTTGGGACGAGCTTCGCCGCCTTCTCGTAAAATGGATCGAGTGAGACCGTCGGCGCCTGGGCTAAAGAGTTGGAGCCGCTTAGTCCGATCGCGCCCAAGCCTGCGACGGTTAGCGCGACGCTTTTGGCGAAGATCTTCATCGTCTTGTCCCTGGACAGCGATGGCGGGCCGAATGGTCCACGCAAGACGTACTCTTCGAGTTTGCTTCAAGGCAATGCGACACAACCCCGCATCGGCTGCTCACTTTCCCGCAGATCCAGCATCCGCCGCTGCGGGGACATCGCCACGCCGCGCAGGATCTCAGTCCCGGAACCGACCGGAGCGATACGTCAACGCGGCGAGGTTCCTCCGGCGGGCGCCCGCTACCCTCGCGCCTTCCAGAAATCCGCCTGCAACGCGGCCGCCTCGTCCTCGAGCAGCGGGCCGACGACTTCGGTCGGGCGCTGGCCGGCGGAGAAGACGACGGCGCAGGGCAGGTCGAGGGTCGGGTTCTCCTCGTGGGCGCCGGTCTGGGCTTTGAGCGATCTCTCCGTCTGGCCGTAGACGACGCGGCCGATCCCCGCCCAGTAGATCGCGCCGGCGCACATCGCGCAGGGCTCGGCGGAAGTATAGAGGGTGCAGCGCGCGAGGAATTCGAGGTCGTAGGCGCGCGCCGCGCGCGAAGCTAGCAGGCGCTCGGCGTGGGCGGTGCGGTCGCCGCCCTCGCTCGTGTATCCGTTGCCCTGCTCCATGAGCAGGTTCCCGTCCTCGTCGGCGAGCGCGGAGCCGAACGGATGGTCGCCTCCGGCGCGCGAGCGGCGCGCGACGTCGAAGGCCTGGCGCAGCAGCGCCTCATCATAGGGGCGCGGGGTCGCGGCGGTCATGACGAAAGCTCCACGTTCAGGCGCGGAGGGATAGCACGAAAATCCGGCGCTCCCCCTGCGCTCCCCCTGCGCTCCTCAGCTTTGCCTGGGACGGGACCCCTTCCGGCCAGATTCGCGGCGCCGACGCCTCCGGCGCGGGCAAATTGCCTAACAATCTCCCCGGCCGGGCCAGGCCGCGAGCCACACAGGGCATGACCGCCAATTCATTTGACAGTTCAGCGGTCCCCGCTAGGGTTGCCTAAAATCACGGCGTCCGGGAACGGAGGGCGCGGGGGGGAATTTGCTGGTCTTCGACCCGCCGCCTCGCGAGGGCAAGAGCGCCGGCGGCGTGATTTTTGCGTCGCGTTCAGGAGCGGCTCGGCTTGGAATCGAGGGTGTGACGAGGTGAATGTCGAATCGCCCCTGCGGCTCAAGCTCACCGGCGTCAGCAAGTCCTTTCCCGGCGTGCGCGCCAACGACAACGTCAACCTCAGCGTCAAGCCAGGCGAGATTCACGCCTTGCTCGGAGAGAACGGCGCAGGCAAGTCGACCCTGGTCAAGATGATCTACGGCATCCTCGCCCCTGACAAGGGACAGATCATCTTCGATGGCTCAGCCGTCCGAATCTCGAACCCGCGGGCCGCGCGGCGCCTCGGCATCGGCATGGTGTTCCAGCATTTCTCGCTGTTCGAAGCAATGACAGTTCTGGAAAACATCGCCCTCGGCCTCGATTCGCGCCTGTCATCGCGCGAGCTCCTCGCCGAGTTCAACCGAGTGCTCGAGGCCTACCAGCTAAAGCTCGATCCGCGCCGGATCGTCTCGACGCTCAGCGTCGGCGAGCGCCAGCGGATCGAGATCGTGCGCGCGCTGCTCCTCAATCCACGGCTCCTGATCATGGATGAGCCGACTTCGGTGCTGACGCCGCAGGAAGTCGAACAATTGTTCGAGACCTTGCGGAAGCTCGCCGCCAGCGGCTGCTCGATCCTCTACATCTCGCATAAGCTGCACGAGATCGTCGCGCTCTGCGATACCGCGACCATCCTGCGCGGCGGCAAAGTGGTCGCCCACTGCGACCCGAAGCGCGAGACATCGCGCTCGATGGCCGAGATGATGATCGGCGCGAACCTCAAGGAAATCGCCAAGCCCGCCGCGCGCAACTACGGCCCGACGAAACTTGCGGCGCAGGGCCTGAGCCTGGCGAAGCCGAGCGAATTCGGCGTCGCGCTGCAGGACGTGGCGCTCGAAGTGCGAGCGGGTGAGATCTTCGGCGTCGCGGGCGTCGCCGGCAACGGGCAGAACGAGCTCTTGAGCGCGATGAGCGGCGAGAGCCCCGCCCCGAGGCCCGAGGCGATCATCCTGGCGGGTAAGGAGGTCGGCCGGCTCGGCGTCACCGAGCGGCGCAACCTCGGCTTGTGCGCGGTGCCTGAGGAGCGCAATGGCCACGCGGCCGTCGGCGAGTTCTCGCTCACCGACAACGCGTCGCTGACCGGCCGCGACCGCATGGACATGGTGCGCTTCGGCCTCATCGATCCGACGAAGGCGACGAGCTACGCCGCCGAGGTGATCGGCGCCTATACCGTGAAAGCGACCGGCCCAGACGCGCTCGCCGGCTCGCTCTCGGGCGGAAATTTGCAGAAATTCATCATGGGCCGCGAAATCCTCCAGAGTCCCGAGGCCCTGGTCGTCTGCCAGCCGACCTGGGGGGTCGACGCCGGCGCGGCGGCCGCCATCCACCAGGCGATCGTCGATCTCGCGGCGCGCGGTTCGGCGGTCATGGTCATCTCGCAGGACCTCGACGAGTTGCTCACGCTTTGCGACACCATCGCGGTCCTCAATCTCGGCCGCCTGTCGCCACCGATGAAGGTCGGCCAGGTGTCGATCGAGGAGATCGGCCTGCTCATGGGCGGGGTGCACGGCGACCCGACGGCGACGGTCGAAATGACAGAGGCCCTGCATGCGCATCCGGCTTGAAAAGCGGCTGACGCCGAGCCGGTTCATGCAGGTCGCGACGCCGATCGCCTCGGTGCTTCTGACCATGCTCCTCGGCGCGATCATCTTCCAGTTGATCGGCTTCGACGGGCCGCGCGCTATCTACGAGACCTTCATCACCCCGATCGTCGCCTCGTACAAGTGGCAGGACGTCCTGACCAAGGCCGCGCCGCTCATCATCATCGCCCTCGGCCTCTCGCTCGGCAACCAGGCCAAGATCTGGAACATCGGCGCCGAAGGACAGTACATCGTCGGTGCGCTGGCCGGCGCCGGGGTCGCCTTCGCCCTGCCCAACGCGGAGGGCTTCTGGATCATCCCGCTCATGATCGCGGCAGGCGTCCTCGGCGGCATGGCCTGGGCCGCGATCCCGGCCTTCCTGAAGACGCGCTATCGGGTCTCCGAAGTGCTTTCGACCCTGATGCTCGTCTATGTCGCGCTGCAGGTTCTCAACTACCTGGTCAGCGGCCCGTGGAAGGATCCGAACGGCCACAACTTCCCGCAGACCCCGCCGCTGACCGCCGCGCAGCAATTGCCGCACGCCATTCCTGGAACTGCGATTCCGCCCGGACTCGTCGTCGCCATCGTGCTGACGCTGGTTTTCTGGCTGCTCGCGACGCGCTCGGTCTATGGCTTCTCGGTGCGCACGGTCGGCGCCGCTCCGAGCGCCGCGCGCTACGGCGGCTTTGACGCCTCGCGCACGGTCTGGACGACGCTTCTGATCAGCGGCGGCATGGCGGGGCTCGCCGGCATTCTCGAAGTGGCGAGCCAGCTCGGGCAGATTAATCTCGGCTTCCCGTCGGGCTACGGATTCACCGCGATCATCGTCTCGTTTCTCGGCCGCCTCAATCCGATCGGGGTCTTTCTCGCCGGGCTGATCCTCGCCGTCACCTATGTCGGCGGGCAGGTGGCGCAGACGGCGGTGCATGTGCCCGAGGCGACCGCGGGCATTTTCCAGGCGACGATGCTGTTCCTGATCCTGGCCAGCGACATCCTTGTCCGGTATCGCATAAGGGTCATCCGCGACGCGCCGCGCGTTGCGCCGGCGGAGGTCGTCGCCTGATGCTGACCTTCATCATCGACGCGCTGGTGACGGTGGTCGGCGTGACGACCCCGATCCTGCTCGCGGCGACAGGCGAGCTCGTCGTCGAGAAGAGCGGCGTGCTCAATCTCGGCATCGAGGGCATGATGTTGATCGGCGCGGTGACCGGCTTCGCGGTCACGCTGACCTACGGCGACAATCTAGGCGCCCTGGCGCCATGGCTCGGCATGCTGTGCGCGGCGCTCGCGGCCGCGGCCTCCTCGATGCTGTTCGCCGTCCTGGTGTTGACCCTCGGATCCAATCAGGTGGCGACGGGCCTCGCGCTCGCGATTTTCGGCATCGGCCTTTCGTCGCTGATCGGCGCGGGCTATGTCGGCACGATTGTGCCATCCTTCGATTCCGTCTTCCCGGATTGGCTCGCCGGCGATCCGGTCGGGCGGGTGGTGTTCGGCTATAGCCCGCTCGTCTATTTCGCACTCATCATGATCTTCGCCGTCGGCTGGTTTTTGAATCGCACGCGCGCCGGACTCATCTTGCGCGCGGTCGGCGAGAACGACCTCTCCGCTCACTCGATCGGCTATCCCGTCATCGCCATCCGCTACGCCGCGATTGCGTTTGGGGGCGCGCTCGCCGGGATCGGCGGCTCCTATTTCTCGATGGTAATGACGCCGATGTGGGCTGAGCAGATGACCGCGGGGCGCGGCTGGATCGGCTTGGCGCTGGTGGTGTTCTCCGGCTGGCGCGCCGGGCGGCTCCTGGCCGGCGCTTACTTCTTCGGCATCCTGATGACGCTCGAGCTTTACGCCAAAGCTTCCGGCTTCTCATTCCTGCCGTCGCAGTTCTGGGCTGCCATGCCGTACATCGCCGCCGTCCTTGCGCTTGCGGTCATGTCAGTCCGCGACGTTGCGGGAACGGAGGCGCCGGCCTGCCTCGGCCGGCCATTCCTGCCCAACAGCTGAGTGCGGACGAAATTCAACAAGGGAGAAAAAAATGAGCATGATTACCCGACGAAATCTCATGAAAACCGCCGCCGCGGCAGGATTGATGCTCCCCGCCATGGGTCGCGGCGCTTTCGCCGCCGAACCGTTGAAGCTCGGCTTCGTCTATCCCGGGCCGGTCGGCGACTATGGCTGGAGCTGGGCGCACAACAAGGGCCGGCTCGCGATGGAAGAGGCGCTGAAAGGTCAGGTCGTCTCGAGCTACGTCGAGAATGTGAAGGAAGACGCAAGCGCCATCCCGATCATCAAGGACCTGGCGCAACAAGGCAACAAGTTGATCTTCACCGCGTCCTTCGGCTTCATGGACCAGACGATCGAGGCCGCCAAGCAATTGCCGGACACCAAGTTCGAGCATTGCGCCGGTTACAAGAAGGCGGACAACGTCGGCCTTTATAACGAGCGCTTCTATGAGGGCCGATCGGTGGTCGGCACGATCGCCGGACACATGTCGAAGACCGGGGTGATCGGCTATCTCGGTTCGTTCAAGATCCCCGAAGTCGTGATGGGGGTGAACGCGTTCACGTTGTCGGCGCAAGCGGTCAACCCGAAGATCACAACCAAGCTGGTGATGATCGATTCCTGGTTCGATCCGGCCAAGGAGGCTTCCGCCGCCGAAACCCTCGCCAATCTCGGCTGCGATTTCATCACCACCCACACCGACAGCCCGGCGGCGCTGCAGGTTTGCGAAAAGCGCAAGATCTACGGCTTCGGCCAGGGCGCGGACATGTCGCGCTTTGCGCCGCATGCGCATTTGACGGCGATCGAGGACATCTGGGGGCCGTACTACATCACGCGCGCCAAGGCGATGCTCGACGGCACGTGGAAGCCGGACGACGTCTGGATGGGCTTCAAGGAGGGGTGTGTCGCCATGTCGCCTTACAACAAGGCGATGCCCGACGACGTGAAAGCGGCGGCGGACAAGATCATCGCCGGATGGAAGGACGGCAGCTACGACGTCTTCACCGGCGAGATCAAGGATCAGTCGGGCGCCGTGAAGGTTCCGAAGGGCGAGCACATGAAGGACGCCGACATCGCGGTCATGGACTGGTACGTCCAGGGCGTGCAGAGCTGAGGCGCGGCCCGTCCCTTTGAGCGACCCCCTCCCACGCAAGGGAGAGGGGAGTTCATGCATGGGTCTCACCGATTCGGATGATATCCACGGCATCCCCAAGACGGACGCGCGCATCTTCGATGACATGCAGATGGTGGGTGAACAGGATCGGCTGAATGCGGTGACCGATCGCCGCAAGCGCTTCGAGAGCGTTGCCAGTGCGGGGATCGTCAAAGCTGGCAAAAAGGTCGTCGCCGATGAACGGCGGCGCCTCGGCGCGGGCCGCATAGTCCTCGATATAGGCAAGCCGTAGCGCAAGATAGAGCTGGTCGCGCGCTCCCTCGCTCAGATGCGCCACCGGCGTCCTTTCTCCATTGGCCCGGCAAGCTTCAAGCTTGGCCTCGTCGTCGTAGAAACTCTGGTCGAGCCCGGCGAACGCCCCGCCCGTCAACGTCGCGAACGCCTTTCCAGCGCGCGTCATCAAGGGGTCGCGCCGCGTGGCCCGATGGTGCTCGAGCGCGTCGCCGAGCAGCGCCGACGCCGCCTTCAATACCGCCCAACGCCGGGCGGCGTCCAAGAGTTCGGCCTCCGCGTTGCGGCGCTGCTGCAACGCCTCCTCAGCGCCGATGCTGCTTTCAAATTCACCCCGCTTCCGCTGAAGCCGGTCGCGTTCAGCGTAGCGATCCTTTTCCTGTTGGCCGAGGTCTTCGTCCTGGCGCTCCAGTTCCGTCAAACTTGCCGCCGCTGAGTCCGGATCGAACGCCTTCATCTCCTCGATCAGCCGGGCTTCATCGATCCCGTCGGCGAGATCGGCAAGACGGAGGCGTTGCTGGCGGAGCGCGTCGGCGAGGCGGGAACGCTCGGCCTCGCGCGCCAGCAACACTGCCGCATCGCCACGCGGCAGATGCGCCGCCAGTGTCGCCATTGTCTCCTTAGCTTTGACAAGGCGAGCGCGCGCTTCGTCGAGCGCTCTTCGAGCCGTCTCCCTCAGCTCGGCGGCTGCGCGCCGCTTTGTTTCCGCCGCGCGCGCCGCAACAAGGCGCTCGTTCAAGTGGCGCGCGGCCGCTTCCGCCGGCAAATCCGCAGCCGCCGGCGCACAGCGCTGAATCAGCGCGCGGGCTTCGGTTTCGAAATCGTTCATGTTTCGCTGGATGCCAGCGACGCGACGCATGCGGTTGCGGTGGTTTTCGCCGTCGTTGGACGCCTTGTCCCAATCCTCCAGGGCCGTCTCGGCGGCTTCGATCGATGCGTCGGCTTCAAGATTAAGGGCGGCGACGGCGACAACCCAGCGACGACGCCAGTCCGCCAAGAGAGCGGCGGCTTCGGCGGCTTCGGCTTTCGCTTCTTCGAGACGCCGGCGCGCTTCGGCGAACCGGGTCTCGAGCTCGCGCGATCTCTCCCAGACGCGCGTGACTTCCTCCAGACGCCGCTCGAAGCGTTCGGCGAGACGAATGCAATCGAGACCCTCGATCTCACTCAATCCAGCCTCAAGGCCCAGCGCCCGCAGAACCGGTTCGACACGCCCGAGCTCGGCCTCCTTCGCCTCGAGCTCGGTACGGCGCGCGACGAGCTTGTCGCGCGCCTTCATGAATTGCTCGATGCGGCCGGACCATTCCTGCATCCTCGCCGGCGAACGTGGACGAGCGCAGATGCGTCTCCATAGCTCCCTCCAGCTCTGCTCCGTTTCTGCCAGGAGCCCTGCCGTGCGCGCCTCGGCGGCCTGCGACAAAGCGTACCGGCGGCTCTGGTCGTTGAGCCGTTGGGTTTCCACTGCGTGCTCCGCCAGACGCGCGGCGTCTTCAATTGCGTCGTCCGCCAGGCGATCCGCCTCACCTTTAAGGCGCTCGAATTCGGTGGCCTGGGCGATGAGCGAGGCCTGCGGCGGAGCCTTGGGCGCACCGAACATGGCCTCGCGCAACGGCCGCCACGCCGTCTCGCGACGCGACCGCGCCTCCGCAATGCGGTCGGCCGTGGCCAGTGGGCGGCCAGCCGCAAGCCGGGCAAGGCGCGCGGTCGTTTCTTCGATCTCCTTTTCCAGCGTTTCCCGCGCCCTTGCGGCCTCTCGCGCCGCGCGCGAGGCCCCTTCGAATGCGTCCGCGAATTGAACGAGATCCTCGGGACGCGGCAGGGGTAGCTTGGCCAACGCTTCAAGGTCGCCGACCGGCGGATCAAGCCTCGCGGCGGCGTCCGCGAGCTCGAGCGTGTCCTTTGTCAGCGCGATCCGATTGTCAGCAACCCTGCGCGCCAGCTCGTCGATCTTGCCGAGGGCGGAATATTTCTCGCGCAAGGGCGTGGGATCGAGGTCCGCGCCCTGCGACTCTCGCGCAATGCGCGCCGCCTCGTAAGATTTCTGCGCCTGGGCGAGTTGACCCGCGTTCGCGTTCGCCGACGCTTCTCCGTCGCGCCCCTGCTTGATCAGCTTACGCGCCTGCGACTTCGCGGCTTCACTTGGCCGCCGTGTTTCAAGCGAGGCGACGTCTGTCAAACCAAGCGATCGCGCATGACGATCGAGCGCTGCAAGGAAGCCGTCAGCCTCACGCTGAACGGCCGGAAGATCGCGCTTTGCGCCTTTGTAGCCACCGCTCGCCTGGAACAGCTCCTCGATCGCCGCGGCGTCGGAAAGCGCCGCCGGATCGATCTCGATGCTCGCCAGCTCCTGCGAAAGGCGCTCTTCCTCGACCCGCGCTCGCTCGGCTTCCTCCCCAGCGACGCGCAATTCGTCGAGCGCCGCTTGCAAGCCCCGCACCATGCCGGGCGCGAATAGGGGCAAGTCGCTGAAAGACGTTAGCGCCTGCTCCGTCTCCCGGATTGGGCTGAGGAGCGGCGCTGTGCGCCTGAGCCGGCTCAGGCGCGCCCGCTCGATATCGCCGGCCCGTCGCTCTGCGCGAAGCCGGTCCAACTCGCGGCTGAGCTCCTCGATATCGTTGTTTAGCCTTGTCCATGCATCGCTGCGGAGCTCCTTTTCGCGAATTGCATGGCGTGCGGCATCGAAGCGATCGAGCGCCTGATAAAATCGGCGTTCTCTACCCTTGCGCGGCGCGAAAACGCCGTCCGCTTCTTCGTCGAGCGAGCGGCGAAGTTCGGCGAGCCCGCGCAGTCCGGAGGCCGCCGCCAGAAGAGTTGCGCCGACGTCGCCATCCGCCTGCAACATTTCATCGCCTCCGGCGCGCAACTTAGCCGCGTCCAGTCCGAACGACCGCTCGAACACTTCCCGGCTGAGCCCGCCGAGAAACGGAGCCAGCGCGTCGTCGGGCAAGGGATTGCCAGAGCCGTCGAGGAGCGTCGTCTTGCGCCCCTTGCGCCGCCAGAACTTCAGGAAGCGGCCATCGGCGGCCGAAATCTCGGCGCCGACACGCAACTCGCCTGGGAAGCGAGACGCATATGGCGAGCGGTCTGGCACGCCGAACAGCAGGTCGCCAACGGCGGCAAGGGCGGTCGATTTGCCCGCCTCGTTCGGTCCATAAACGACATGCAGCCGGGCATCCGGCCGGAACGCGATCCGCAGCTCCGCGAAGGCGCCGAACTTTTCCAGCTCGAGGCTGAGAAGCCGCACGAACTCGTCAGGCCGCCGCCGAGCGGCCCAACGCCAGCGCGCGAGCTTCCGTCAGGATGGAATCGAGGTCTAGCGCTGCGCTCGTGTCCTCCGCCATGCCGCCCGGCAGCTTGTCCTTGACCGTCCTGACGAGATCCGCCACGCGCGCTCGCAGCGCGGCGTCCGCCTCGCAATTCTGGAGCGCCGCGGCCAAATCGATTTCCGCCAGCGCCGCGTCGCGCGCCGACCGCTGCGGCTCCGTCGTGTCTATGCGCAGACGTTCGAGCCAGACATCGGCCGCGCAACGCTGCGCCGCCGCCTCGACCTCGTCGCGCAAATGCTCCCGATTGGCAACCAATCGCAGGTGCAATCTCGTCGCTCCCGTCAAAACGACCCGCACGGCGAGAAGGCGTCCTCCTGCCGCGGCGGCATGTGGTTGCAGTTCCGCCTCGACCGCGCGAAGCAGGCCGGTCTCGTCATTGTGCGGCGAAGCATCGACCAACACCTCCGCCCAGCGCGCGTAGTCCGTCACGACGCGCCGCACCTCTGCAACGATCCCGTCCGCAACCTCTACAATGACCGCGCCCCGCTCTCCGCATTCTCTGATGCTGCGGCCCTGTAGATTGCCCGGATAGACGATCCATGGATCCCGCGAGACGATTTCGAACGCATGGACGTGGCCGAGCGCCCAATAGTCATAACCGCGCGCTGCGAGGTCGGCGACCGTGCAAGGCGCATAATTTTCATGGCCCGCGCGGCCACAAGCAGTGTGCAGGACCCCAATATTAAACCAGCCAGCTAGGGGCTCCGGATAGTCGACTGCGTAGTTGTCAACCACCTCACGGTGCGGAAAGCCGCGTCCGTGCAGCGCGACGCGCAAATCCTTGATGCGGTGAATCTCCGGCCGCCTCGTCGAAAACTCAAAGACGTTCTCCGACCAAGTCAGGGTGGAGACGAGGCTTTCAGCATCATGATTGCCCCGCAAAAGGAAAGTTGGGATGCCGCGATTTGAGAGGCGAGCCAATTGCCTGTTCAAGAAGAGGGCTATGGAAGCGTCCTTCCATTCCCGGTCGAAAACGTCGCCGGCGATCACGATAAACGAAACGCCTTCCTCCAACGCCTTGGTGACAAGGTCTTCGAATGCGCTTCGGCTAGCCTTGGCGAAGCGCGCGGCAACTTCGCCGTCCTTCTGGGCGAGGCCGAGGAAGGGGCTGCCGAGATGAAGATCGGCGGCGTGCAGGAAGCGGAAATTCATCCGGAAGCCTCAGCAGAGGCCTTGCCCGTCGCCCCGCCGATCGGATCGGCAAGTATCGCATCACCCAGCGCCAGCGTCGCGAGCGGCGAATCGAGATGAACGTCGGCCGTGTGAAAGAAGCGGAACGCCATGGCTTTGGGTGCATCGGGAGGCGCGAATCGGCTCGCGCTTTGTCAAGAGTCGCCATAGCCCTGGGCGCGACGCGTGTCACCCAAACGGTTCATGGGCGCGGTGGATTGTCGCATCGCGGGCTGGCGGGGACGCGAACTTGTCGGGCGCGGCCCGATCGGGCATAGGAACCGGCAGATTCGGGCTTGCGCCGCCTAAGGAGCGATGCAGGCGCCGTCCACGGCCAGGCGACTTGCGGCGCGACCGACAAGCGCTTCCGGCCGTCACTCGAACGAGATGCGATGACGATCAAGATGCGGCCGTTCTCCTTCGCGGAACGGCAAAACGCCGCCACTCCCGACAGCCTCGAACGCTCCGGCCGCCTGTGGCTGAGCGAACGCATGCACACTTTGTGGCGCAAGACCGTCAGGACGCCGTGGCGAAACGCGCGCCGCTCGATGCGCCGCGCGCTCGCCGCCGGATCGGACGCGGGGATACCGGTCTCGGTGGATACGACGACCCGATTGGCGGTTGCTCCCTTTGCCGGCCGCTTCCCTCCGCCGCTGACGCAATGCGAAGTCATCGCGCCTTGCCAATATCAGAGCAGGCTGCATCCGCTCAGTGTGAATTCCACCAAGGACGAGTGCGTCCACTATGTTGATCACACCGTCCATGCGCCGGCGATGACGCTCGAGCACCTCACTGACCAATACTGGTTCCCCTACTTTGGCTTGCTCGTTTCGCGGCAGGGTCAGGTATGGCGCCATTCGTACCTTGGACCGTTTCAGGACGGCTTCCTGTCGAGGATCAAGGCGATCGTCGACCGGCCGCTGCCCGACGGAGGCAAGGAGCACCTGCTCTACGAGCAGCAGCTGGGGCGCATTCCCAGAATAGCGGGCGAACACCTGCTCCTCGCCGGCTCGGACCAGCCGAATTACGGCCACTACCTGCTGGACGTCGTTCCCCTGATTTACCAGGGCGTCAAGATGGGCGCGCCGATGCTGACCTGGACGCTGAGGCCATGGCAGCGAGCGCTTGTCGCTCGGCTCGACGTCCCGGCGGGGCTGATCCGGGAAATCAAGCCTGAGCCCGTGTTTCTCGAACACGCGATCACGAGCAATCGGCACTCAGGCGCCGCTTCGATCAACGCGCACCCGCAGACCAAGGAGGTCTTTTCCTCCATTCTGGCGAATATCGAGAAACATGCGCCGGCCGCTGAGCGGCCGCGCCGGCTTCTGGTTTGCCGCGGCATTCGCGACGCCCGAAACATCCGGAATAGGAAGGCGGTGATCGAAGCGCTTGCTCCGCTCGGCTTTACCGCGATTCAGCCGGAGAAGCTGCCGTTCGACGAGCAGGCGATGATGTTTAAGAATGCAGAATTCATCGTCACCGAATTCGGCTCCGCCATGGTCAACGCGATATTCTGCCGCCCGGGAACCAAGCTGGTGGAGATCATCGCCGAGGGACAGTTCGACCCGTGGTCCTCGCACTTCGGGGCAATGAACCAATTCGAGCACGTGGTGCTGTTCCAGCATCAGTCGCTGGAGGCTCTGCTGAAGGATCCCCGGCACGACAAGGACTCGGAGTTCGCCTATGACGTCGACGTGTCGCGCCTGGTCGAAACGGTCGAGACAATGCTGAGTGGTTAGCGGCGAACAGCGTCTGGTCTTGAGCGATCGGAAACCGCGTTCGTCGCTGATGGAACGCGCCGACGCGGCGCCGCGTTGGTTGCGGAGGGCGTTCGACAATGCAGGTCAAGTACCGCTCGTTCACTCCCGGCCTCAATCCGCGGCGGACCAAGCTCGAGGTTCCCGGCTGGGGGGGCGAACGTCAGCCAAGGAAGACCGGGTCGATGGAGCAGGCCTGGCATTGCCTGCCGTTCTCGGAAGGCGCCCGCTACGGGATAGAATTGTTCTACCCGTACGAAAACGAGCTTCGCGTCAGCACAAGCGGCGGCAAACTCGTCCTTGAAGGCAATTTTGGCCCTCCGCCGCAGGATCACGGCGGCGAATGGCCGCCCTTCCGCACCTTCGGCGACCTCTATTACACCTACCAGCTGTCGTTGGATCTCAAGGTGGAGGAAGGGTGGGCGATCCGCACAGAGCCGCATCCGCGGTTCTATACCGATCCGACCGATACGACCCCGATCGCGGTTCCGGCATTGGTGCGCCGATGGTGGCCGATGATCTATTTTCTGGTGTTCAAATCGCCGCCAGAGGGGAAGGCCCACATTTTTCGGCCCGGCGAGCCATTCGTCCAAATGCTGGTCGTGCCGGAGGAGGCGGCGTTCGATCTCGTTCCGATGTCGGAGGACGAAGCCGCCGAGCGCGAGTTGCAGGCGCGACGGATCTATCAGAGCCGCAGCACATTATCGGCCGGGACCGAATGGAAGTCGGCGACGAACACCGTGTTCGACGGAACCTATCGCCATATTCTCGGCGCGGCGAGCGAAAAGGCGAAGCGGCGGCCCTGATTCAACGTCCCGCCGCGCGTCGGCGGTCGAAAAACATCCGCCTCGCACGGTCAAGGATCCTTTGGATCAATAATAGTGACCGTGCCACCAGTAATGGTGATGATGGTGGTGATGCCGGTGATGGTGGTGGTGATGATGGTGGTGGTGGTGATGATACTGAGCGACAACCATCGGCTTTTCGTCGCCGGAACTATCGGCCAGCGCGCGCTCGTCCTCGGTGCGTAGGACGCTTGTGGCGTTGGGAATCGGGTCCAACAACTCGGCGAACGAACGCGCGGGCTGCAAAGCATTCGCTTCGTCGGCAGGAGCGGCCGCCGAAGCCTGGCCGCCGCCAAGCAAGGCGAGCGCGGATGCTCCGCCCAACAGGCCCATGATGGTCTTGTCCACGTTATGTCCTTTCTCGATCGTAGGAACGCAAACGCCAAACGAAATACGGCGCAAAAAGTTCCAATTTATGACATCTTTCGCCGTGGGCTGCCCCGACCACTACGCTCTCAGCCGCAGGAATACGGACTATTCGCGCGCCATTCGCGCCGAAACCGGCGCCGGGGCCGGGGGCTCATCGGCGAAGCGTTGGCGATAGACGCCGAGATTCTCGCTGACCCGCTGGACGTAGTCGCGCGTTTCATCGAACGGGATGCGCTCGATCCAGTCGATGAGATCGGCGGTTCCGTCGCGCGGATCGCCGTGCTCGGCGATCCATTGCGTGACCCGATGGGGACCGGCGTTGTAGGCGGCGAAGGCGAGTTCGCGCGAGCCGCTTTCGTCCGCGATCAATTGACCCAAGAGCAAGGCGCCGAGCTTGGTGTTGAACGCCGGATCGACGATGAGGCGGGCATAGTCGAACTCGACGCCGGCCTGCCGCGCGGTCAAGGCCGCGGTCGAGGGAAGCATCTGCATAAGGCCTTTCGCGCCCGCCCACGACGACGAGCGCCAGATGAATTCGCTCTCCTGCCGCGCGACCGCGTAGACGGTGGGCAGGTCGGCGGAGTGGGGAAGCGGGAGAAAGGCCGGCATCCCGGTGGCCGGAAACGCCATGGCGTCAAACGGGTAACCGCGGATGAGGGCGAGCTTGGCGAACTGGACTTGCGTCCCTGCGTCGCCAAAACGCTTGACGACCTCCGCCATGGCGGCAATCTGCGACTCGTCCCGCCACTGCCTGGCGGCGTCGAAGGCGAGAGAGGTCGCGAGATCGTCGAGCCCGTCGCTGTAGAGCGCCGCGACCGCGCCGACGGCCTCCTCGCGCCGATCGCCCTCCGCCGCCGATCTCGGCGCGCGCAGCGCGAGGCGAGTCTGGCCGAGGCGCCGAGCCGCGAGTTGGCCGTAATAGGCGATCGGTTCGCTCGCGGCTCGCTCGTAGAAGCCGCTGGCCGCCTCGGACCCGCCCATCGCCTCCGCCGCCCGACCCTGCCAATAGGCGGCGCGGGCGATCGAGAGCGGAGCGTCGGCGGCTTCGGCTGCGAGCGCGAATTGCTCGGCGGCCAAGGGCGGATCGTTGAGGAAGCGCAGGGCGATCCAGCCGGCGTGGAAGTCGGCGTCGACCTCGGCTTCGGATGTCTCGGGCCGGACCGTCTGGTCGCAGACTTCATACGCCAGCCGCGGCTCGCCGAGATCGAGCAGCGCGCTCGCGACCATCTTGCGCTCGCTCCACCAGCGGTCGGGACTGATCAAGGCGGCGCGATCGCGCGGGGCGAGGCTCAGAAGCACCGCGGCCTCATAGACGCGGCCGGCCCGGCGCGCGTACTGGATCCTGGAAAACAACAGGCCGGGATCACCGCGGAGCGCCCGGGGAACCGCCCTCAAAAGGGCGGCGCTCATCGGCGCGCGAGCCGCTTCGATGCGCGCCTCGGCCAGCGCCAGAACGTCGGGACCGGCGAGCGCCGCGGCGTGCGTGGCGACGCCAAGGTAGCCGTCATAGACCAGGCGGTCGGCGCGATATTTGTGATCGGCCTTCGCAAGCGAAGCGCCGAAGTCGCGCAAGATGACGCTCTCGGTCAGGCCGTCGAAATTCCCGTCGCGCCACAAAGACCGAATGATTCGCGCGGCCTCGTCGTTGCGCCCCATCGCCTTCGCCGCGCGCGCTGCGGCGTACTTTCCAGCGCTCGTTTGCGGGGCCCGGCCGGCGAAAAACTCGGCGACCGTTGCCGGAGCCTCGGGATGCGCAGCGAGTTCGGCTTCCTGCCGGTCGCGAACCCAGTCGCGGCTCGGCCAGGTCGGATGGGCCTCGAGGAAGGCGCCGAGCGCCGCGAAGGACGGACGGGGGTTGGCGCGCAGGGACGCCCATTCCAGCGCCGATCGCCCGGCCTGGTCGTCGGCCGCCTGGGCGAGCGCCGCCAGGCCCGCAGCGTCGCCCTTATTGTACAAGATCACGGCCTCCGAACCGCGCGGCGGCGGCGCCGGCAAGGCCGGCCCGGGCGTTGTCGTCGCGGGCGTGGCCGGCGCGATCGCCGAGAGCGCGCCGACCACGGGCGGGGCGCCCGGGACGTCGGCGTAAGCGAATTGGACCGCGAGGTCCCGATCGCTTCTCGCAACCTCGTTGGGCAGCGGCGAGGGGTTGGCGCCAGTTTCCGGGCCGACGCAGCAAGCCGAGCTGAGGCCAACCGCGCGCGGCGGGACCGAGCGGTTCAAGGCTTCGTCGGGCGGCGGGGGGCGGATGGCGGCGAGCGAGGCGGTGGCCGCGGGAGCGGTGCCATCGGCGCGCTCGCTCGCGGCGGTCAGCCGCGCGCCGGCGTCGGCTGCATGCAGGGGCGAGGGCGCGCCGACGCGCGCGCCCTCGGAACCGACCGCGCTCTGATCGAACGCCGCGACCTCGGCAGGCGGGCGGCGCCCTCCAGGGCTGAACGCAATCAGGCAGGCGGCCCCGCATGTGCTCAGTAAAAGGCGCGGATAAGATCCTCATGGGTCCAGTCCTCTTCGACGAGGATGGACCAACTTTGCTGACCAACATTTAAACTTTGCCGCCCGGCGGCTTGCCTCTTTCGCCTGCGGCGCGCCGGAGCTATGTGTCCGGAAGCGCGCCGAGGCCATGGATCGGGTGGGCGCGGAACGAACTGGGCGCGGATGATGGAAAAGCGGGCGAAGTTTCACGGATCGATGCCGGCGCTGGTCACCCCGTTCAAAGACGGCAAGATCGACGAGCCGGCCTACCGCGCGTTGATCGACTGGCAAATCAACTCGGGCTCGCATGGGCTCGTGCCGGTCGGAACGACCGGCGAGAGCCCGACGCTCACGCACGAGGAGCACCGCCGCGCCGTCGACATCTGCATTGACGAGGCGCGTGGCCGGGTTCCGGTGATCGCCGGCGCAGGCTCCAACAACACGGCGGAGGCGATCGAACTTGCCCGCCACGCTGAGCAAAGCGGCGCCGACGCCGTGCTCGTCGTCACGCCGTACTACAACAAGCCGACCCAGGAAGGCCTCTACCAGCACTTCAAGGCCGTCAACGACGCAGTCGGAATTCCGATCCTCATCTACAACATCCCTCCGCGGAGCGTGGTCGATATGTCGGTCGACACGATGAAGCGGCTTTCCGAGCTTCCCAATATCGTCGGCGTCAAGGACGCGACGGGCGACGTGGGGCGCGTGTCGCGGCAGCGACATGCGATGGGGCCGGAGTTTATTCAACTTTCTGGCGAAGACATGACGGCGCTGGCGGCGATGGCCGCAGGCGGACACGGCTGCATTTCGGTGACGGCGAATATCGCGCCTGCGCCCTGCGCGGAATTGATGGAGGCGACGTTCAAGGGCGATTGGGATCACGCGTTGAAGATCCAGGATCGCCTGGCGCCACTCCACGTGGCGATCTTCGCCGAGCCCGGCGTCAATGGGGCGAAATATGCGCTAAGCCTGCTCGGGCGAGCGCGCGCCGAGACTCGCTTGCCGCTCCTTCCGGTCAGCGAGGCGACCGAAGCGCTGATCCGGCGCGCCATGGTGCACGCGGGCCTGCTCAACGCTTGAGGGAGCAGGCGCCATGACGGCCGACAAGGAGAAGCCGAACTTCAAGGTGGTCGCTGACAACCGGCGCGCCCGCTTCGACTATGAGATCGGGGAGACGTTCGAGGCCGGCCTCATGCTGACCGGTCCGGAGGTCAAGTCGCTGCGCGGCGGCAAGGCGACGGTCGCGGAGAGCTACGCCGCCGTCGACCGCAATGGCGAAGTGATGCTCTACAACGCCAACATCCCGGAATATCTCCAGGCGAACCGCTTCAACCACGAGCCGAAGAGGCCGCGCAAACTCCTTCTGCACGCTAAGGAAATTGCCAAACTGGCCAAGGGCGTGGAACGCGAAGGCATGACGATCGTGCCGTTAAGAATCTACTTTAACGCCAAAGGCAGGGCCAAGATCGCCATCGCGCTCGGGCGGGGCAAGAAGCTGCACGACAAGCGGGAGACCGAGAAGGCGCGCGATTGGAGCCGCGACAAGTCGAGGTTGATGCGCGAGCGGGGATAGAACCGCGGAAAGCTCGCGTGAATTCAGCCATCCCCATCCGCGGCCGGGCGGTCGGTTAGGCCGCGAACTTCCGTCCGCCAGCCACCCATGTCTCGCTGACCTTGATGTCGGCGATCGCGTCCGGGCTCGTCTTGTAGGGATCGCTTTCCAGGATCGTGAAGTCAGCCTCCTTGCCCTTTTCGAGCGAGCCGAGGCGGTCGGCCTGTCCGATCTGGCGGGCAGCGTCGACCGTCACTGCGCGGATCGCGTCGTCGAGCGAAACGGCCTGATCGGGGCCGACCACGGAATTGTCTATGATGCAACGGCGCGTCACCGCCGTGCTGATGAGCGCGAGCGGCCCCGGCGGCGAGCAGGGCCCGTCGGTGTGCAGGGTGAAGGGCAAGCCGGCTTTCACACAGGCCCCTGCGGGGTCCATGAAGGCGGCGCGTTCGGGGCCGAAGATCTGCTCACGATAGGCCGCGCCGTAGAACCGCACATGATTCATGAGGAAACTCGGCTGCACGTTTAACGCCTTCATGCGCAGAATCTGGTCGGGGCGCGCCATCGTCGCGTGCTCGATGCGGTTGACGCCGTACTCGGTCGAGCCCGAGTAGGCCGCCTCGATCGCGTCGAGCGCGATGTCGATTGTGTAGTCGCCGTTGCAGTGGATCTGCACCGGCAGGCCGAAGGCCTTCACTTCGGCGACCATCTGTTTCATCTGGGCGGCGTCGAAGTTCGGCGAACCCTTGGAGGTCGAGTTCAGATACGGCTTGGTCTGCGCTCCGGTCTCGGTCTGGTTGGACCCGTCGCCGACGATCTTTACTCCATAGAGGGAGAACAGGGAGTCGCCGACCGGCGCGCCCTTCCCGAGGCCACGGCTGAGGAAGGGGGTAAGGCCCTTCGTGTCGCCGAACATCACGCTCGCGCTCGTGCGGCAGGCAAGGGCATTCGAGAGCTTTGCGAACGGCTCGATCCAGTCCGAGCGGATCGTTCCCGGCTCGTGCATCATTGTGTTACCGACGGAACCCATATGTCGGCAGAAATCCGTGACCGCCTTGGCCGCGACTTCGGGCGTGATCTTTCCGAGGAAGTACACCGCGAATTTGAGCATCGCGCTTTCCTCGTAAACCATGCCATTGAGCTTCCCGTCGGCGCCTCGGCCGAAGTGACCGCCGCCCGGCAGATCGCCGATATCCTCGGGGATTCCAGCGATCTTCAATGCCTCGCTGTTGACGCAGGCGTCGTGCCCGTTGGTGTACCAGACGAAAATCGGATGGTCGGTCGAGATCGCGTCCAGTTCCGTCCGCGTGAAATCCCCGCCCTGCAGAAGATTGTCGAAATTGGAGCCAACGATCCATTGCCCTTTCGGCGCCTCGACCGCTTCCTGCTTCAGATGCGCGACAAGCTTTTCGCGGGTCGGATATTTGGCGTAGCCGACGTCGTCGAGCAGTTCGAATATCAGCGAAGCAAGGATGGTGTGGCAGTGCGGATCGATGAGGCCCGGCAGCAGCGTGCGGCCGGCGAGATCGACGACCGTAGTTTTGTCCGTCTTAAGTCCCGAGAGCGCGCTCTCGTCGCCGACCGCAAGCACCTTGCCAGCCTTGACCGCAAGGGTAGAGGCGACCGGCGCGCCCGCCAACGGACGGATCGTCCCGCCGCGCAAAATGAGGTCGGCGCCTTCGTCCGCCGCGAAAGCGGGAGTAGCGCCCGCGGCAGTCAACGCGGAGGCGGCGGCGACCGAATAGGCCATGAACGCCCGCCGGCTGGGCATGCCCGACGCCTTGCCGAGCAGGCCAGCCATTCCCGAATGGAATTCATCGCGAAGAAAGAGCTGGTTGAAACATCCGCGGCACATATGAAATCTCCCGGAGCCGGCGCTCGCGCTTCTGCGGCCCCCCGTTCATGGCCCTCGGCCTCGACATCGACTCAACTCAGAAGCCTGCCGGAGTTCTGATCGGACGCATTGATACCCGCAAGTATCGCATGGCAAGATTCCCGCCTGCGGCGGCGCCGCTTATTGTCGCAACCTTGCTGCGGCGGCGGGATGAATCGGTGTTGACGCCGCGAACGAGAGGCTACCGCGAACCCTCTTCATTTTCGCTTTCCGGCCGCCGCCGCCATCGCAACGTTTTTGGAAATCCAGTTCGCGAACCGCGGCCGAGAATGTCATCGCGCAGCCGACCGCCAGGATTTTCGCGGTCGAAGCAGACCCCGAGAACGGACGCGACCATTGCCTTCCAGGCCGCGCTGCCCATTGCTTCGTTGGCGTCCGCGCCCGTCGCGTCGGCGCTGGAATAGGTCGGCCTCGCCGATGCTGCGACGATGACCGCAACCGCCGTCCAGAACTTCCGGCGCCCGGTCAGGCCCCTCGCGTCACGCCGCCGCCTTCAGCGCCTGATCGAGATCGGCGAGGATATCGTCGATATGCTCGATTCCGATCGACAGCCGGACGTAACTTTCGGTCACGCCGGTCGCGAATTGTTCTTCGGTCGTGAGCTGCGAATGGGTGGTGGTCGCCGGATGGATGGCGAGCGAGCGCGCATCGCCGATGTTGGCGACGTGATAGAGCAGCTTCAACGCGTCGATGAACTTGCGTCCGGCCTCCTTGCCGCCTTTGATCTCGAAGCCGACCAGGCCGCCCTGCCCGCCGCGCAGATATTTCTCGGCCCGCCGCTTCGCCTCGCCCTTCTGATGCGAGGGATGGATCACCTGCGTGACCTCGGGCTGCTTGGCGAGCCAAGCCGCGACCGCGGAGGTGTTGGCGCAATGGCGCTCGATACGCAGCGGCAACGTCTCGACGCCCTGGATCGTGAGGAAGGCGTTAAACGGCGACATGCAGGAGCCGAGGTCGCGCAACAGGGTCGTGCGAGCCTTGAGGATGTAGGCGATCGGCCCGAGCGGCTTGGCCGCTTCGCTCCATACCGCGCCGTGGTAGCTCGGATCGGGCGTGTTGAGCGCGGGCTGGCGCTCCTTGTGCTCGTCCCACGGGAAGTTGCCGCCGTCGACGATGAGGCCGCCGATCGAAGTGCCGTGGCCGCCGAGGTATTTGGTCGAAGAATAGACAACGATGGCAGCGCCGTGTTCGAAGGGCCTGGTCAGGATCGGCGCGGCGGTGTTGTCCATGATCAGCGGCACGCCGAAGGAACGGCCGATCGCCGCAACCTCGCCGATCGGGAACACGATCAGCTTCGGATTGGGCAAAGTCTCGGCATAATAGGCGCGGGTGCGCCCGTCGGTCGCCTTGCGGAAATTCTCCGGGTCGACCGGATCGACGAAGCGCACCTCGATCCCCTGGTCCTTCATCGTGTTGGCGAAAAGGTTCCAGGTGCCGCCATAGAGGTCGGTCGAGGAGACGACGTTGTCGCCCGCGCGCGCGAGGTTCTGGATCGCAAAGGCCGAAGCCGCCTGGCCGCTCGAGAGCGCGAGCGCCGCGACGCCGCCCTCGAGTGCGGCGATGCGCTTCTCGAGCACGTCGTTGGTCGGGTTCATGATCCGGGTATAGATGTTGCCGAGCTCCTTGAGCGCGAACAGGTTGGCGGCGTGCTCGGCGCTCTGGAACTGGTAGGAGGTGGTCTGATAGATCGGCACCGCGACCGCGCCGGTCGCAGGATCGGCGCGCCAACCGGCGTGAAGCGCCAGCGTTTCAGGCTTCAAGGACATCGTTTCCTCCCTCGCGTTGTCGCCCGCATCGCCAGTCCTCAGAACCGGGGCGCTGCTTAACAATACCAACTAACTTTGTTATCCGCATTTTATTATCTATTATTTCGGTGGAATTTGACCATAGCGGTTCGCTCGCCGCTTCGCAAGGCGACCCCGCCCGCCAACCCGCGCCGCCCCGCGCTGCAATGCAAGCTTGCCGCTTTCTCTGTCGAGAGTGGCCGCATATGCTGCCGAAATTCGTTCTGACTCCTGTCGCATCGAAGCGATAGGTTGGACACGGGGCGCATATCGCGGCTGGAATTGCGAGGGAGGGGCTGATGAGCGCGGGACAAGAACCGGTGAGCGCGGGACAAGAACCGGCCGATGCGGCGCGGGCGCGAAGATTTCACCTGCCGCACGCCGCCCTCGAATCGGCCTTCGGAAACGATTTGTTCGGCAAGAAGGCGGAGGATTTCGCCCGCTTCTTCGGCACGCCGACGTTTCTGATCGCCCAGACGATCATCGTGGCGGTATGGATCTGGGTCAACGTGATCGGCTGGACGCAGTTCGACGTCTATCCCTTCATTCTGCTCAATCTCGCCTTCTCGCTGCAGGCCGCCTATGCCGCGCCCCTGATCCTTCTGGCGCAGACGCGTCAAGCCGACCGTGACAAGGCTAACAGCATCGCCGACGCCCAGCATCGCGAAGAGCTTCATCAGATCACCGATGCGCGCCGCACGCAGTTGCAGCAGCAGTCCGGAATGTTGATCGAAATGATGCAGCAGAACACCACGCTCACCGAGCGCGTTGAGACCCTGCTCAAGCAAAACACCGAGCTCACCCAGACGGTCAGGACCCTCGTCGAGCGGATCGACGCCATGACCACCGAGGTCCACACCCGCGTCGGCTGCGGGGCGAGCGGCTGAGCAGGATCGCGGCGCGGCTACTTGTCGATGTACTGGATCGTCTGCTCGAGCGCGGCCGGCGACACCTTGAACAGGCCGGTGTAGGGCTAGCCGAGCTCGAGGATAAGGAAGATCGCGAAGGCGATCGACGCCGCGCCGAACGCGATCGCAGCCATGACGAGGGCGTTCTGAGGCGCGTAGAGGCCGATGCCGAAAAAAAGCGCCACCGTCCAGAACACCAGGACCGCCACGAGGACCCAGGACACAGGGTGGCTCGCCACCTGCAGCGACATCAGGAGCCGCGACTGCTCGACCATGCTGGCGTAGGTGTTCGCCGTCGCCAGCGCCGCTTTCTGAGCGTCCGTCGTCGGTTTAAGCGTGGCGAGAAAGTCGCTGATGCCCTGCGCGTTCGCCAATGGGGCTTCGACCGAGAGCGCATTGGAATCGGGTTCTCCGCCGCCCCAGAAGGTCTCGTAGGCTTTGACGATTCCGGCCTTGATTTTGTCGCGCAGCGGCTTGGTTTCCGGCCCATATTGCCCGAGCGCCTGATCGAGCCGCAGGATCTGGGCGGAAAACCCTTCGAGTTCGGTCTTCTGGGTCGAGAAATAGGCGAAACTGACGCCGATCAACGTTCCGAGGACCAGCGCCAGGAGCAGGCTGACCAGTCCTGCGACCTGACCAACCACGCCGCGCGAATCGCCCGATTTGTGATCCGCCGAAAGGCGCCCCTGCACCTGCAAACCGGCATAGCCGGCGGCCATCGTCAAAAGGAAAATGACGATCGAAATCAGCACAATGTTCATGGGTCTTGCCCCTCCCCAGCATCGCGGCACCGTAGCGATTTGCCGCCGGATATCAAGCGCTTTGGCCGGCCGGCGGTGATTGCGGATTGACATCGGACGAACGTCGGCGGCCCGGGGTCGAGCCGCCACGGCCGAATTTGGTTTGACGCGCCGAGGACGCGCGGTGAGAATGCTTCCTTCGACAAAAGGAGGCTGCGGAAAGGCGCTTCCCGAATTGGACGGGCGGGCGAGGGCCGCCATAGAACTCGCATTGTGATCCGCGAGACAGTCCCATCCGTAGAATCAACATCGGGACGCGAAAAACATCGACCCATCGAGGATTTCGCCGTAGCCCGGCCGGCAAGCGCGCGACCCCGCAGAACTTCGCGAAATTCTTCTGTTCCGGCGACTGCCGGTAGATTTCGCTCCGAATTGAATAAAGCTTGAATGGCAAGTGTTACCGGTCGACCGGCAAGCGTAGCGCTCGGGGTGGTTTGGTTTCGGCGTCCGGTCGGGCGCAGGTCAACTCTCGGAGGCAGAAAATGTCGAACTGGATTTCCAAAGCGGCGTTCGCCGGAGTCTTCGCCGTAGTCGTGGCGGCTGCGGCTCAAAGCGCGCTCGCCGAATCAGGCGCTACCTTCCGCGACGTTCGGGTCGACGTTTCGCCGTTGCGCGCCAACGCCGGCGATCCGACCGCCGCGTGGGTTGAGCGGGAACTGCCGATCCAACTGTCGCAAGCCCTGGCGGGCCGGATGACGCGCAATGGCGCGCCGCTCGTCGTGCGGATCGACTATCTCACTTTGGGGCCACCGACCGGAGAAATGCTGCACGCATCCGCGTCCCTCGACAACATCCTCGGCGTTGCGATCATCGACGGCCAGCAGATTCCGGTGCGGGCGACAACCAGCTTCTATACCAATCCCATTGCCCAAACGATGATTGAACAGTCCAATCACGACCGCGTGGCGCAGCTCACGCAGGCGCTGGCGTATTGGATCGGGCACGGCGCATTCTTTTGAGCCGCGCGATCTTTTAAGATTGTCACGGCTTCCCTCTATGGGATTGTCGTTCCTTCAGTTCGGAGCGCAGCAAAATGCGAGGTCTGATCCAAGGAGCTTTGATTTGTGCTGCGGCCGCCGGCCTCTCCATGGACGCGGCGGACGCCGGGACCTATAATTTGGCAAACGAGTTCAGCAGCGCCCAAGGCCCCGTATGGTTTTACGGAGTTTATACCGCGGGCGGGTTCGTCGAGTTCCCGAACTTCACGCCCGCCACTTCCAGCAGCGGATCGGGCGCGCTAAGGGTTGGGTCAATCTTCAGACTGAGGTTTTAGGTACGCCGGGGGATTCGCATAACACGTCGACCGGGGAGTGGCCCTGCAGCTGCGGCACCGTTGTCTTGTTGCCCGGTCAGGCCGGCTTCCATCCCGGCCCGAATGGTGAGATCGCCTCGTATGAGTTCGTCGCTCCGGTATCCGGCAAATATCAACTTTCGTCCGAGTTTAGCGGCAGGGACTTCACAGGACCGACCGACACCCAAGTCTCTGTCGTGGACGGATTCGGAACAACTCCCATATTCACCGACGTTGTCGATCCGTCATCCATCACGTAATCGTCAAATGTATCGGCGGCAACCGGCTGAGACGATACGCCGTAAATAGGCGCGCACGGGCCTCAGCGGCGAATCCCCGTTAAGGCGCGCCATCAATCGCAGCCGGCATATAGCGGCTTAAAGCTGTCGCCCGTCATGCGGGCGTCAAAGTATTCCCGAAGACTGGCCCGGTCCCTGTCGCCGCCCCGGCCATGCTATGTAGAGCGGTCAAAATCGCCCAGGGATGACCAAAATGAAAAACCGCCAGTGGCTGCTCGCGCGCCGTCCGGAGGGAGCGCTCAAGGACAGCGACTTCACCTTCGTCGAGACCGAAGTCCCCGCGCCCGGCGAGGGCGAAGTGCTCGTGCGCACCCTGATGCTCTCCTGCGACCCGGCGCAGCGGGCCTGGTTCGCAGGCGATACCTATCTTCCGGCGGTCAAGACCGGCGAGGTCGTCCGCGCGTTCGGCGCCGGCCGGGTCGAAACGTCGAACAGTCCCGGCTTCAAGGTCGGCGACATCGTGCTCGGCCTCGTCGGCTGGCAGGACTTTGTCGCGGTGAATCCGAAAGGCCAATTCAACAAGCTGCCGCCAGGGGCGTCGCTCGAGCTGGCGATGAGCGCGCTCGGCATGAACGGCCTCACCGCCTATTTCGGCCTCCTCGACGTCGGCCGTCCGGTTCCAGGCGAGACCGTCGTCGTCTCCGGCGCCGCCGGCGCGACGGGCTCGATCGTCGGCCAGATCGCCAAGATCAAGGACTGCCGCGCGATCGGCATCGCCGGCGGGCCGGAAAAATGCCGCTGGCTGACCGACGAGGCTGGTTTCGACGCCGCGATCGACTACAAGTCGGAGGACGTGAAAGCGCGCCTCAAGGAGCTGTGTCCGAAGGGCGTCGACATTTTCTTCGACAATGTCGGCGGTCCGATTCTCGACGCCGCGCTGGCGCGGATCGCGATGCGGGGACGAGTTGTTCTGTGCGGCGGGATCGCGGCTTACGACGCCGCCGAGCCGCCGCCGGGACCGAGGAACTACCTCAACCTCATCTCGAAGCGCGGGCGGATGGAAGGCTTCATCGTGCTTGACTACCTGCCGCGCGCGGCCGAGGCGATCGGCGCTCTTGCCGGCTGGGTGCAGGCGGGCAAGGTCAAGAACCGGGTCGACGTGCAGCTCGGTCTCGAGAACGCGCCGGCGACGCTGAAGCGGCTCTTCGAAGGCAAGAACGAGGGCAAACAGCTCCTGCGCGTTGCCGAGTAAATGCGGCTGCGGCGGTTTCGTGGAGATGATCGTGGAGTTTGACCGGCGCCAATTCGCCGCGCTCGTGCTCGGGACTGCAGCGAGCGTGACCCTTGCCGCACCGGCGACCGCTCAGAGCGATCCGCTGCCGTCCTGGAACGACGGGCCGGCCAAGGAGGCGATCGTCAAATTCGTCCAGGCGACGACCGACGCTGCAAGCCCCAATTTCGTGCCGCTTGCCGAGCGCATCGCGACCTTCGACCAGGACGGCACGCTGTGGGTCGAGCATCCGATCTATACTCAGCTCGTCTATTGCTTCGATCGCGTGCCGGCGCTGGTGAAAGAGAAACCCGAACTTGGCAACGTCGAGCCGTTCCGCACCGTTCTGTCCGGCGACCGCGAAGCAATCGCGAGGCTCCCTCGATGCCGCTCTTGAAGGTCGTCGCCGCGACCCTGACCGGCATGGATGTCGACGCGTTCCGCGACGAAGTCGACAAAATGGATCGCGGAGGCGCGCGATCCGCGCTGGAAACGGCCCTACACCGAACTCGTCTATCAGCCGCAGATCGAGCTTCTCAAATATCTGCGCAGCGTCGGCTACAGCACGTATATCGTCACCGGCGGCGGGCAGGATTTCGTCCGCGTCTATTCGGAGCGCGTCTACGGCATTCCGCCCGAGCAGGTCGTCGGGACTGCATGGGCGGCGTCAGCTATCAATACGGCAGGAAGGCGGCCTGTCCTCGTCAAGGAGCCGAAGCTTCTGCTCAACGACGACAACGCCGGCAAGCCCGAGGGCATCCACCTCGATGATCGGACGCAGGCCCCATTTCGCGTTTGGCAATTCGATCGGCGATCGGCAGATGTCGAATACACGAAAGCCGGCGACGGCGCGCGGCTGGCGATGCTCGTGCTGCACGACGACGGCAAGCGCGAATACGCCTACGGGCCGGCGCAGGGCCTGCCCGAGACAAAAGTCGGCCGCTTCCCGCCGGAGCTTTACGACGAGGCGAACAAAGACGGCTGGATCGTCGTCAGCATGAAGAACGACTGGAAGCGCATCTTCGCCTTCGATTAGGGGCAAACTCAATTATCCGGGTGGTCCTTCTTCGATTCCCCAGCGGCGGGAATTCCGTCGGCCGGCAATGCGCGCTCGCGAAGCGACTCGTAGATCGGCGGGTCTTTCAACAGCGCCGCCGCCAGCATGGCCATCGAGCAGGCGCAGAGCATCGGCAGCAGCATCGACACGCTTCCGGTCATCTCGGTTGCGAGCACGATGCCGGTGACTGGCGCGCGCACGACGCCGCTGAAGAAAGCGGCGATGCCGACGACCGCAAACGCCTCGGGCTGAACATTGACATAAGGGATCAGCGCGCGGCAGGCGGCTCCGCACAGGAACCCGAATTGCGCCCCCAAGACGAGCATGGGAGCAAACAGGCCGCCCGGCGTTCCCGCGGCGTAGGAGACGGCGCCGAGCGCAAATCGGATCAGGAAGGCCGCGGGAAGGGCGGCGAGCGGCGTTGCGCCCGTCAGGACGCCTTGCGTGATTTCGTCCCCGCCTCCCACCAGGCCCGGGCGCAAACCATCCGAGCGCTCCTACCGCCAACGCCGACCAATGCGGCGCGCAGATCCACATGCGCAAAGATCAGCCGACGCGCGGCCGCACGCGTCGCCAGCAGCAACCGATTATAGGCGACGGCCAGAAGCCCCGCGAAGGCTCCGAAGACGAAATAGAGCGGTCTTGTTTGCGCGTCTCCGTAAGCGAGCCCGCTCACGGTGAAGTCCGGCGAGTCGCCGATCAGCAGGCGCGCGACCCCGATGGCGGTGGCGGATGCGCCGAGGGCGGCAATGGCGATCCGGCGCTCGAATCGCTGCACCAATTCCTCGAGGACGAAAACGGCGCCGGCGATCGGCGCGTTGAAGGCCGTGCCGAGGCCCGCGCCGGCTCCGGCCGCGATCAACACCCGGCAGTCCGGCCAGCTTCGGCCGAACATCTTTCCGACAAGATGAGCGAGGCTCGCGCCCATCTGGACGGTCGGGCCCTCGCGGCCGAGCGCGAGGCCGGCGCCGATCGCGAGCAGGCCGCCGAAGAACTTGACCGGAATCAGGCGAAACGGGATCGGCGGAAGCTCGCCGCGCAGAACGGCTTCGACATGAGGGATGCCGCTGCCCGCCGCGTGGGGGGAGTATCGGCGAACCAGCCAACCGGCAATTGCGGTCGCGCCTGCGCAAGCCGCGATAACCAGGAGGAAGCCGACGGCCTCCTGGCCATGAGCCCATCCGATCAGCGCGTTGCGAAGCCGGTCCGCCTGCTCGAGCGCGAGGCGGAAGATCGCTCCGACAAACCCCGCAACCGCGCCGCGCGACGAGCGCGAGCATGCGCGAGCGCGAGCAGACTTCCCTCGTCATGACCCTCGCCGTCCGTCATTGGCTCCCGGTCTCGCTCTCAAGGCGCAGGAGGCGCGATCGAGGGCGCCCGGCTCACCAGCGGATCAGCGCCGCGCCCCAGGTGAAGCCGCCGCCCATCGCTTCGAGCATCACCAGGTCGCCGGGCTTGATGCGGCCGTCCTTGACCGCGACGTCGAGCGCGAGCGGGATCGAGGCGGCGGAGGTGTTGCCGTGCCTATCGACGGTGACGATCACCTTGTCGCGGGCGATGCCGAGCTTGTCGGCGGTCGCGTCGATGATCCGGCGGTTGGCCTGGTGCGGCACGAACCAGTCGATCTCGTCCGCGGTCACGCGAGCGTCGGCGAAGCAGCCCTGGATCACGTCGGTCACCATGCCGACCGCGTGACGGAACACTTCCTTGCCCTCCATGCGCAGATGCCCGACCGTCTGGGTGGTCGAGGGCCCGCCGTCGACGTAGAGCTTCGAGCGGTGCCGTCCGTCGGCGCGCAGCCGCGACGCGATCACGCCGGGCGAGGCAAGCCGGCCGTCGCTGTCGCGCGCCTCGAGCACGATCGCCCCTGCCCCGTCGCCGAACAGGACGCAGGTCGTGCGGTCGCTCCAATCGAGGAGGCGCGAGAAGGTCTCGGCGCCGATGACCAGCGCCCGCTTGTGCGAGCCGGAGCGCAGGAACTTGTCGGCCGTGGCGACGGCGTAGACGAAGCCGGTGCAGACCGCCTGGAGGTCGAAAGCCGCGCCCTCGACGATGCCGAGATCGGCCTGGACCTGGGTGGCGACGGCGGGAAAAGTCAGGTCGGGCGTCGAGGTCGCGACGATGATGAGATCGATGTCGGCCGTCTTGAGGCCGCCGTTGGCGAGCGCCGCCTCCGCCGCCCTGGTCGCAAGCGACGATGTGGTTTCGCCGGCGCCGGCCACGTAGCGCTGGCGGATGCCGGTGCGCTGAACGATCCATTCGTCCGACGTGTCGACCTTCATCGCCAGTTCCGCGTTCGTCACCGCGCGCGCCGGCAGCGCCGCGCCGACGCCCCGCACACAGGAGCGGATCGAGGCGGGAGCGGAGCTTAGGGAGAGGTCCGGATCCGGACGACGCGAGCGGCGGGCTTGAGTCGGAGGGGAGGCAAGGTTCATGAGCGGGGTGGGTTCCAGGATCAGGATCGTGCGGCGCGCGAAGGGGCGGGCGCGGGGCGGAAGCCGCTGGCGTGGGGCATCATTTCGCGAATCTTGCCGAGTAATTCCTGACGCACCATGTCATAGCCCAATTCCACGGCGCCGGCGTAGCTCTCGGCGTCAGCGCCGCCATGGGCCTTGATGACGACGCCGTCAAGTCCCAGGAACACGCCGCCGCTGGCGCGCGGCGCCATTTTGGCGCGCAAAGCCGTGAGCGCCTTGCGCGCGAACTGGGCGCCGATCTGCGACATGAGGCTCGAGTTCATGGCGTCGCGGATGTACTGGCCGAGCTGCCTCGCCGTGCCCTCGGCGGTCTTGAGCGCGATATTGCCGGTGAAGCCTTCGGTGACGAAAACGTCGACGGCGCCTTTGCCGAGGTCGTCGCCCTCGACGAAGCCCTGATAGCGCATGTTGGGCAGGTTGGCCTCGCGCAGGATCCGGCCCGCCGCCCTCACCTCCTCGACGCCCTTGATCTCCTCGACGCCGACGTTGAGGAGGCCCACGGTCGGACTGTCGATGTCGAACACGATTCGCGCCATCGCCGCGCCCATCACCGCCAGATCGACGAGATGCTGCGCGTCGCCGCCGATGGTCGCCCCGACGTCGAGCACGATCGATTCGCCGCGCAGGGTCGGCCACATCGCCGCGATCGCCGGCCGCTCGATCGGCGCCATCGTATGCAGGCAGAACTTGGCCATCGCCATCAAGGCGCCGGTATTGCCGGCGGAAACCGCACAATCGGCTGCGCCCGACTTCACCGCCTCGATCGTCTGCCACATCGACGACACCCGCCGCCCGGTGCGCAAGGCCTGGCTCGGCTTGTCGCTCATCTTGACCGCAACGTCGGTGTGAAAAATGCGCGACTTGGCCGCGAGGTTCGCATGACGACTGAGAATCGGCCCGATCGCCCTCTCCTCGCCATAGAAGAGAAACTCGACGTCCGGCCGGCGCTCGAGCGCGACCGCCGCCGCAGGCACGACGACGGCCGGCCCGTGGTCGCCGCCCATCGCGTCCAGCGCTATGCGAATGCCGCTCGCCATTCCTTGGTCCGACCGCCCCGGGAGTGTTGCCCGGGCGGCGCCCGGCGTGGGCCGCGACAATAGCGGCTTCGCCGGGCAAGGCAACGCCTGAGCGAATGGTTCGGCCTTTTCCTCGATCGACGCGCGTGCGAAGGTGCGAGCACGACGCGGCGCCCCTTTTCCTCATGTCCGATCGACTGCAGTGCGCGCTCGGCGCCATCGACGCCGCCAACGCGCGCGATCCCGCAATTGAGGCCGGCGAGCCCGCCGAGTTCGTCTATGGGCGGCGCATGAGCGAGGCGCTGGCAGCCTTCGCGCCGGACGCCTCCGAAGCCTTGCAGATCGCGGTGCGCGGGCAGCATCTCGAGCGCTGGGTCACGCCCCGCCGCGCTTATCCCGACGGCAGGAGCGGCTATATCGCCTGGCGCAACGCGGCCAAGCGGCGCCACGCCGAGCGGGTGGCCGAGATCATGACGAGTTGCGGCTACGACGAGGCGAGAATCGCCCGCGCAAGCGCGCTCGTGCGCAAGGAGCAGTTGCGCAGCGACGCCGAGGCGCAGACCCTTGAAGACGTCGCCTGCCTCGTGTTCCTGCGCTACTACGCCGCGAGTTTCGCCGCCAAGCACGCGGACGAGAAGGTCCTCGACATCCTGATCAAGACCCAGCGCAAGATGTCGCCTCGCGGCCGCGCGGCGGCGCCTGGTTTCGGCCTGCCGGCGCCGGTCCTCGCGCTTTACCAGCGGGCTTCAAGGGCGCACGATCGCGATCGCCGCCGCACGTCCGACGATTGAGGGGGCAAAAACCGCCGCCGATCGCGTCAAGCGCTTACGACGCCGCTTCAGAGGGCCGACCAGCTTCGGGCGCTTCGCTCGGGCGGGCTCATCCGGCGCGCGAGGGAATGAAAATGGATCCCACCATCCGGCGCGCAACAACGCGCCGGCTCGTCACCTCGATTCCAAGATCGATCCGCCCCGAATCCCCACTCGAGATTCGGGGCCCGATCGCTTCATGCGTTCCGGTCCCGGTCGGCCTCGACCACGACCGTCAGGCGGCGGCCTGTTTGCCCATCAATGCGAGGGCGATCTTCTGCGAAATGTATCCGAGCACCGCGCCGATGATCAGGGAGATCACGCCAACGATGAAAGGATTCTCGAGCGAGGCGGAGGTGATCGCGCCAAGCTTGTTGCCCGTCAAGGCGAGACCCGCGACAGCCGCGTATCCGAGCACGCCTGCCGGGATGTCGCTTACCATCGGCGCCTTTGCGGCGTATACGAGAATGAAGACCGTTATCAACACGCATATCCCTGCCCAAAGCGGAACGCCGAGCGCGCCGCCGAGCGGAATTTGAGTGATGAGGAGGAGTGCGATCAAGGCCATGATGGCGCCAAATATATTATTGGTGAGCGCCTTGGTGAGTCCCGCTTCCTTGCCGCCACAGTGATAGAACGTCGCCCAGGCGATGAACGCCACCCAGATTTGCAGCCCCATCCCCCATGACAAGAGGACAAAGGCCGCGATGCCTCCGAGCACGCCGATACTCACCGCCAATGCAGTAATGAGATCCATGGCTCCCTCCCGATTTCGGCCCGCGTTTCCTCGCTCCGGATCGCGCGCGCCTGCTCCCGGCAACGGCGCCTCGCCGCCGACTCGGGCAATTTAGGTTAGTCTGTGGCTAAATCATGTGCAATGGCGGGCGGGGCTGTTTTAAACAAAATCATTTGCCCCTGATTCTTGCTCACGGATCGCGCAAACGGCCGCGCAAAGAGGCAAAAGGCAAAGAGTGATCGGCTGCCCCTTCCGGCGGCTCAAAGACGACGCCGGGCTTGCGTGGATAGGGGTCGAGGCCGAGCGCGAAGAATTCCGCCGTGAGCGCCCCGAGGTCGATCTTGCCGTCGATGACGGGATCGGGATCGTCCTCGTCGGCGAGCGAAAAAGTGAGGGTTTCGCGCGCCGCCCGGGGGGCCGAATCCGCTTCCGCCTGAGGCGCGAAACGCACGTCGACTGGCTCGTCGACGGTCGCGGCGAAGGGCTCGAGCGATACGACGCAAATCTGGGTGAATTCGCCGTGGACCGCGCCGGTCACCCGCGCTTCCCCGCGTCCGGCGGGCTCGACGCGCAGCGTCGCCGTCAAGGCGGCGATGGCGGGTAGCTGGTAAAGCGACGCCAGCGCCTCCCGCTCGGCGGGGCTTGCCTCGATGGTCACGGTCTGCCCTTCCCGTGGTAGAGCGTCGACCCGCACCATTCGGGTGAGCGGCGCTGCCTCAGTCATGATTGTCTCCAGTCGCTATCGAGCCTGGCGGGAACTGGAATCGGCCGGTCGCGAACTCCTCCATTGGAATTGCCGCCAGGGCCGCGTCAAGCGAGGCGACATAGTCGGCGAGCGCGACCGCGCCCGGCGCGGCGTTAGGGTCTGTCGCGCCATAGACGTTTCGCGCCAGCGCCTCGGCGAGGCGCGCGGCCGAGCCTTCGTCGAGCGCGGCCGCGTAGACAGTGTTGCGGCCGTAGAAGGCGCTCCCCATCGCCTTGAGCCGCTTCGATACGGCGATATCCGACAGTCCCATCTCGCGCAGCGTGTCGTCGAAATGAAGGAAGACGCTGTTGACAAGATCCTGCGCCATGGCGTCCGCGAGGCCGCCCAGCGCCGCAAATCGGCGCAGGACAAGCCCGGCGTGGAGCGTCAAAAGCTCGAATCGGCCATCGATCCTGTCGGGCGCATCGAGCGCCTGATAGAGCGCCGGGCGGCGGGCGGCGGCCACGATCTCGCCAAGAATCTGCTCGATGACGGCTCTGCTGGCGCGCCGCGCGCGCCACCGGGCGAAGATCATGCCGATCCCCTCGCGTGGCGTAAGCTCGGGCTCGTGGGCTCACAGCCTTGCTTTGGCAAGGCGCCATGAGTTAGGCATCCCCGCCCGGTCTGGCAAGCCGAAAGGCTGAGGGAAAGAGAGACTGAATGCAAAAGGCGCCCAAGGTCCATCGTTGCGCAATGCTGGGATTGGCCGTCTGCGCCGGGTTGGCGCTCAGCGGCTGCCTCGGCTACGACGGCGACTTCGATCGCGGCTATCAGGTCGACGAGGAAACCCTGTCGCAGCTCAAGGTCGGCGCGACGACCAAGCCCGAGGCGCTCGCCCTACTCGGCACGCCCTCGACCACCTCAACCGTCGGCGGCGACGCCTGGTACTATATCGGCCAGAAGATGAAGCACACGCTTCAGTTCATGCCGGTCCAGATGACCGACCAGCATGTGCTGGCGGTCTATTTCACCAAGGACGGCAAAGTCGACCGGATCGCCAATTACGGCATGCAGGACGGCAAGGTGTTCGATTTCGTCAGCCGCACCACGCCGACCGGCGGCACGGAGCCCGACTTTATCAGGAACATGATGGGCGGCCTGTTCAAGTTTACCTGAGGCGGGGTCGGCCGGACGGCTCGCGTCAGGGCGTTGGCGGCGGTCGACTTATTTCGAACCCGCCGACGCGGCCTGCGGAAAGACTGATTTTTGAGAAGTCTCTTTCGTAAAAACAGAATCCGTGCTAGTCTGCCGATCGTTGCCGGTCGTCACGCGGAGGGCTGATTGCTCGCGCGATCGGCCGATCAGGATGGAGGCGACAAAAATAGGCTTCGCAGCTCGACAAAGCGGCTTTATCTGGCGATAACCCATTGAAAAACATGGAATCCGCGCCCGAAACCCAATTTGGATTTCGTTGCGCTGGATTTGGTTTTCGTTGCGCCTGGCTTGGATTTTGTTGCGGCGGATTTGGTTTTCGTTGCGCTTGATTTGGATTTTAAATCACGTCGATATGACGTGCTTTAGCGCGCCCCTCACCGCGCCAGGATCGCCAGCAGCAGGAGCGCGACGATGTTGGTGATCTTGATCGCCGGGTTCACGGCCGGGCCGGCGGTGTCCTTGTAGGGGTCGCCGACGGTGTCGCCGGTGACGGCGGCCTTGTGCGGTTCCGACCCCTTCATCCACTTGTTCCCGTCCTTGTCGATGAAGCCGTCCTCGAAGCTCTTCTTGGCGTTGTCCCAGGCGCCGCCGCCCGAGGTCATCGAGATGGCGACAAAGAGCCCGTTGACGATGACGCCGAGGAGCGATGCGCCGAGCGCGGCGAAGGCTGACGCCTTCGAGCCCGAGATCCACAGCGCGCCGAAATAGACGACGAACGGCGCCAGCACCGGCAGCAGCGAGGGCACGATCATTTCCCGGATCGCCGCCTTGGTCAAAAGGTCGACGGCGCGTCCGTAGTCGGGACGCTGCGTGCCGTTCATGATGCCCGGCATCTCCTTGAACTGGCGGCGCACCTCGAGCACGACCGATCCGGCGGCGCGGCCGACCGCGGTCATCGCGATGCCGGCGAAGAGATAGGGGATGAGGCCGCCGAAGATGAGGCCGGCGACGACATAGGGGCTGGACAGGCTGAAATCGAGCGCCCCGACGTCCTGGAAATACGCCGCGCCGGTCTCCTTGAAGTGCCGGATGTCGTTGGTGTAGGCGGCGAAGAGGACCAGCGCGCCGAGGCCCGCCGATCCGATCGCATAGCCCTTGGTGATCGCCTTGGTGGTGTTGCCGACCGCATCGAGCGCGTCGGTCGACTGTCGCACTTCCTTGGGCAGCCCCGCCATTTCGGCGATGCCGCCGGCGTTGTCGGTGACCGGTCCGAAAGCGTCGAGCGCGACGATCATGCCGGCGAGGCCAAGCATGGTCGTGACGGCGATCGCGGTGCCATAGAGGCCGGCGAGCTGGAAGGTCGAGATGATGCCGGCGACGATGACGATCGCCGGCAGCGCCGTCGATTCGAGCGACACCGCGAGGCCCTGGATCACGTTGGTGCCATGGCCGGTGACAGAGGCCTGCGCGATCGACACCACCGGGCGTTTTCCGGTGCCGGTGTAATATTCGGTGATGACGACGATGAGGCCGGTGACCGCGAGGCCGACGAGGCCGCACACGAACAGGTTCGCGCCGGTGACAGCGCTTGCCGGCGACGGTTCCGATCTCGCCCCAGCCGACGACGAATTGGGTGGCGATGGCGAGGCCGATGATGGAGAGCGCGCCGGTGGCGATAAGCCCCTTGTAGAGCGCGCCCATGATCGAGCCGTTGGCGCCGAGCCTGACGAAGAACGTGCCGATGATCGAGGTCACGATGCAGGCGGCGCAGATCGCCAACGGGTACATCATGGTCGACACGAGCACTGGCGTCCCATCGAAGAAGATCGAAGCGAGGACCATGGTGGCGACCACCGTCACCGCATAGGTTTCGAACAGGTCGGCGGCCATGCCCGCGCAATCGCCGACGTTGTCGCCGACGTTGTCGGCGATGGTCGCCGGGTTGCGCGGATCATCCTCGGGAATGCCGGCTTCGACCTTGCCGACGAGATCGGCGCCGACGTCCGCGCCCTTGGTGAAGATGCCGCCCCCAAGTCGGGCGAAGATCGAGATCAGCGAGGCGCCGAAACCGAGCGCGACCAAAGCGTCGATCGTAATCCGATCCGAGGGCGCATAGCCGAGAGGGCCGGTGAGAATGCCGAAATAGCCGGCGACGCCGAGAAGCGCGAGGCCGGCCACCAGAAGGCCAGTCACCGCACCGGAGCGGAAGGCGATGTCGAGGCCGCCGGCGAGCGATTTCGTCGCCGCCTGGGCAGTGCGCACGTTGGCGCGCACCGAGACGTTCATGCCGATGAAGCCGGCGGCGCCGCTGAGGATGGCGCCGATCGCAAATCCGATCGCGACCGTCCACGACAGCAGCAGCCCGAGACCGATGAAGACGACCACGCCGACGCCGGCGATGGTCATGTACTGGCGCCTCAGATAGGCCTGCGCTCCCTTCGCGCACGGCGGCGGAAATCTCTTGCATCCGCTGGGAGCCGGCGTCCGCCGACATCAGGCTCGAGATCGTGTAGACGCCATAGACGATCGAGAGGAGCCCACAGACGATAATCAAGCCCAAAAGCATGCGGAAAGCCCCATTGGTGGGCCGCGGGCGCTCTCCCGCGGCTAGTTTCTGGGCGCCTCTTGCCAGAAACCGCGCCCTGCCGCAACGCGGCGCGGGCGTTTCGTACTGGTTTCAGACCAAAGTCGCGCTGCGGCCGACCGCCGCAGGCCGGATGCGGCGAGACAGACCGGCCTCGGGGATTTCCGCTCGCGACCCTACTGGCGGGGACGGCCGAGGTTCAGCGCTTGAGGCCGTCGCGCTTCCAGATCGATTCGCCGATGCGCAGGGACTGGACCTCGAGCGCGCCTTTGGGCTCGAACAGATCGGCGCGCGGGCCGGCGCGGCCGTTCTCCTGCTCGACGCCGATGAGGGCGTAGGCCGCCGACAGCATGCGCGCGGCCGAGCCGGTATACCATGACCAGCCCCCTCGTCCGCCGTGGCCCCAGCCTTCGTAGATGTCGGCCGGCTGCTGGATGGGAATGAGGCCGTAGATCGCGAGGCTCTCAGGGTCGGTCTTCTTCATCGGCGATATCTTTTCGAAGATTTCGAAGGCGCGGGCGACGAGGCGAGCGGCCGATTCGCCGTCGCCCCTGGCGCGCGCCGAGCAGGCGAGACGCACGAAGCCGTCGACGATCCATGTCGCGCCGTGGCTGTATTGGGCGCCGTTCTCGCGTACTCCGGGCGGATAATCGGCGATGCGGCCCGGATAGGGTTGCGAATGCTCGTAGAAGGGGGTCTCGAGCAGCAGCACGCGATTCGGCCGCTCGATTCCCTTCAAGCCCCCCTCGATCGCGGCCAGCGCGCGCTTATCGTCGCAGGCGCCGGAATAGGCGGCCCAGCCGGTCGTCATTGCGTTGCGGACGTCGACCTCGCGTCCGTCGTCGGCGAAGTCGAGCAGGTAATGGTCGCCGCGCCAGCCGGCTTCGAGCGCCTGGCGCTGCCCTGCCAGCGCCGCCTCACAGCGGGCGGCAAACGCCTCGTCCCCCTCCAAGCGCGCAAGGGGGATGAAGCCGTCGAGCACGTTGAAGAGAAAGAAACCCATCCAGACGCTGGTTCCGATGTCGCGCCGGCCGAGCGCGTCGATGCCGTCGTTCCAGTCGCCGGCCCGCAGGAGAGGCAGGCCGTTCGCGCCGAAATGCGCAAGGGTATAGTCGATCGCGAGACGCGCATGCTCGTAGATGGTCGCGCTCTCGCGCGAGACGCGCGGAATGACGATCCAGGTATCCTCGTTCGCCGGGACGGCTTCGCCTTCGAGATAGGGCGTCGTCTCGTCGAGCACGGTCCGGTCGCCGCTTGCCCGCACATAGCGGGCGAGCACATAGGGCAGCCATAAGTGCGGGTCGGCCGCCTTGGTCCGTTGGCCGAGACCGGTGCCGCCGCCGGGCGCGCGATGCCACCATTTGAGCACGTCCCCCTCGCGAAACTGCTGGCTAGCGTGCAGGACGATCTGCGCCCTCGTCAGCCGCGGTTCGATCAACGTAAGCGGCAGCACGTCCTGCAGCTGGTCGCGATAACCGGTCGCGCCGCCGAGTTGGTTCGGGCCGACGCGCCCGAAGAGCCGCGAGGCATAAAGCTGGTAGGGCAACCAGGTGTTGACGAGCCGGTCGAAGTCCGGCCGGTTGGTGCGGACCTCGACCCGGCCCAGCCGCTCCGACCAGGAGGCGCGGGTCGCCGCGAGCTCGCTTTCAGCTTCGGCGACGCCGACGCGCGCGGCGGCCGCTAGCGCTTCGGTCCGGCTCGGCGCCTGGCCGAAGCCGATGGCGATCTTCGCTTCGCCTCCAGGCGGGAGCGTTAGCTCGCCGCAGAAGGCGGCGACGCGGCGCCCGTCGTCGGGCGCGGAACCGTCGCTTGAGCCGGTCTCAACCATCGCCGGCGTCAGGATGTTGCGCCCCGGCCCGCCGAAGAACCGCGCGCGGATGGTCTCAGTCGCGGCATCCCGCAAGCTCGTCGCGGCGAAGGCGAAGCCGCGCTCGAAATCGTTGTTGGGGTTCTGGAACAGGAGCGTCGAGCCGACCGTCTCATCATGGATCTTGTCGACGCTCGCGTTCGGACCGTCCTCGAGCGCGAGATCGAAGAACGGGGTGACGCGCAGGCGTCTCGGACTTGCGCCGCGATTGCGCAAGGTCAAGAGGCGCATGTCGCCAGGATAGTCAGGCGGAACGAAGACGACATGGTCGATCGTCAGATCGCCGCGAGTCGTGACGAAAGTCGCGACCCCCGGCTCATAAGTCGCTTCATAGGCCGCGTCCTCAGGTTGGAACGGCGCGAAACCTACCGCGCCGGTCTCGCTCCTTTCGAGGTCGCGCAGGTAAACGATCTGCCCCGGCTGGACGGCGGTCACGCTATCGAAGCGGAAAGCGGAGAGGCAGTTTTGCCGAGCGTTGCCGAAGGCGGAGAAAATCTCGCCGTCGTTGGAGACCATTGTCGCCATGCCGAGTTCGTTCGCCATCACATGCGCCCAGGGACGTGGCGTGCGATGGGTGAGGTTCAACGCCTTGCCGTCGGACGAGAAGCCGAACGGCCATCGCGACGGAAGCGCGTGCGACGGCTCGACGGCGCGAGTTTCGTAGAGGCGCCTCTGCAGGTCGGGCTCGGGCAGAGGCGCGAGGCCGAGACGCCGGGCGATCAGTTCGCCCGCCCACACCGCGTTGTCGGAGTGGCCAACGATGAATTCCGCCTCGGCCGCAGCGCCTGGAGCAAGTGTCGCTTCGAGGGTGAAACTCGCGGCTGGATCGAAGGTCCAGACCTTGCCTTCGTCGTCGAGCTTGCGCCAGCGCCAGGGCTCGCATCCAGTTGGGCGAAGGAGCGAGCCTTCGCCGATGAAGCGGATGCGCGAATCCTCATAGCCGACGAGATCGGCTCCAGCCCCCGGCCTAACGGCGAAGAACGCGGTCTCGCCGCGATCGGCGCGGGCCGACCGCAGGAGCCGATTACGCGCCAGAATCGCGTTGAGCGGGCGGACGAACACGGTCTCGACATGCATGCCGGCGAAGTCGAGATCGCGGGCGTAGGCCCCGGTTTCGGCCGCGGCGATTTCACAGAAGCTGGTAAGGCGCAGTCGCCTCGTCCGGTCGGATCTGTTCTCGAGCTGGACGCGCCAGCTCAGGACCGCGCCGCGCGGGTCGGGCGCGATCTCCATCCGCGCCACAACCCCGTTCAGCGCATTGACGATCGCAAGTCGATTGAAGCCAGGCTCCTCGATCCTATAGTCGCCCGCGCGCCGCGCCGGCTCGAAGCCGATCGACCACGGCGCCTCGCCGTCTTCACTGACGTAGAAAAAATGGCCGCGGGCCTGGATCGGATCGAGCGGGCGGCGGAAGAGATCGATCGGGCCGCCGCCCCGCTCGGCCCCCATGACGAAGGCGGCCCCGCGGCCGTCGCGCTGGATCTCGACCCCGACCGCGCCGTTGTTGAAGACAAATCGGTCGGGAAGCCGCCCAAGCTCAAGCGGCGCGCCTTCGAGCCAGGGCGCCGCCGGTCCCGATTTGGCGCGCTCCTTTGCCACCGCCGCCACGGCCGCCGCGGCCATGGCGGCGATTGCCGCGCCATAGGCGAAGCCGAGCGTCCTGACGGCGTCCGGCATGGGGCGCCCCCTCGCGCGAGCGTTTCCGCTCCCGTCCAGGCCTTGTCCCATTCTGGCCCGCGCGGGATGTAAAACGGGATGAGTAGCGGCGCCCAGGTGCCGAAACGGCGGATGCCGTCCGGAATGGCGCGGGTGCGTCCGTGGTGGCCGATGAACCGCGCGGCCGCCTCATCGGCGCGGTCGCCGCCAAGGAAGGACAAGTTGACTAGGGTCGCGACCCGGAACCCCATATGGTCGAACCAGATGAGGATGCGAAGCCAGTCGTATGCGAGCAGGCCGAGAAAGAGGGTCAGACTGAACTGCCGGAAGTCGCCGGGGCTCTGAGTCGCGTCTGTTCCGATGGCGACGCCCGACCTTATCGCGCCATCCTGGTTGTACCAGGTCGGGTCCGGCGACTGGCGCAGGAACGAGTTGATGATCGGCGCCATCCACAGGCCCCAGCGGAGGACGCGCACGCCCTGCTCGACCAGGCCCTCGACCCCGCTCGGGCTTACCAGGGTCTTGATCGGCCGCAAGCTTCGTTGCAAGCCCGCATCGAGCAGCACGTAGTTGATCGAGAACAGCGGCGCCGCGAGTGACCAGTTGATGACCCCGGCCACCGATTCCGCCCAGAACAGCCTGACGCCGCCGGCGACCTCGCCAAGGTTGATCATCCCGTATTTGTTGAAGATCGGATAGGTCGTGAAGTCGCCTAGCCGGCGCCCGTCGAGGCGGTAACTGACGTCGGCGTAGGCCCAGAACTTGGCGATCACGACCTGGACCTGGGCGGCGTCGAAATACCATCCGAGCGCGCCGGCGACGAGCCCGCCGAGCAGGAGGCCGAGCGCATAGAGGCGCCAGCTTTGCAGCTTCCGCCGCTCGCCCCTGATGACGCTCCAGGCGTCGAAAATGAAATCCACGCCCCCATAGCAGAGCGCTCCGACCGCGGCCATCGCCAGGAAGCGTCTCCCGCCGTCGTAGCCGGCAAGGCCGGCGCCGTAGGCGAGCGCGAGGCCGAGACCGGCGATGGCGCCGCGCGCGGGGCCGCGCGGATCGCGGTAGGCGCGCTTCAGCCGGCCGAAGAACGGCGCCGTCCCGTCGGCGCTGCCCATGACCGTCTGCGCTAGCGGAAAGGCGAGCGCGCCGCCGACGGGACCAATGAGAAGCGCGGCGTGGTCGAGGATCGTCGCCGCGCCGGGCGCCCGCAACCCGAGCGCCGCGACGAGGATGAAGGCCATGAACAGCGCGCCGTAAATCGCGCCCTTGACGAAGCCAGTTCGCCAATGCTCCCAGACTGTATCGAAGCGCGGCGGGCGCCCGCCGAGCCAATCGAGGACAATTCCGGTCAGAAGGTAGACGATCGCCCACAGGCCCGCCTGCGCAAGGCCCGCGCAGACGCTCGAGAAAAAAATCGCCAGGAACGGCTGGGCAACCATCTGCGCCGCATTGGCGATGAGCGGGGTCGCGGCGGCGAGCGCGCCGCTCAGGGCAAAAACCCCGTGCGTGCGCGCCGAACTCGGGAGCCGGTTGACGCTGACGAGACTGATCATTGTCAACATCGCCTCGCCGACGAACCACAACACGAGCGCGCGCCCGACGGCGACCTGGACAGGGAACGGCAGGCTGACATGCGCGGTCGCTATCGCGCCAAGTTCGGCCATGTGCCAGTCGGCGCCGATCGTCATGAGCAGGTTAAACAGGAAGGGGACCGCGATCAGGCTCGACGCCTCGATGAGCCGCAATCCGCGAAATCCGGCGACGAGGGCCATGATCGAACCGCCGGCGTAGACAATCAGCGCAATCGTGGCCCCGGGCAGATTGAACCGCCAGACGTCGGCCCAGGGTCCGGGCAGTTGCCAAAATCCGATCGAATCGTTGCGCTGGAAGGCGAAGATCGCGAAGGCCGCGGCGTCAATGGCGAATAGCGCCGCGGAATACGGCCGCTCGGCCCGCGCAGAGCGCAGGAAAGCGAGCCCGGCAGCGCCGGCCACCGCGGCGACGATCGGCTGGAGCGTCCAGATCGCGGCGTAAAAGCCGAGCGCGAGCAGGGCTGCGCCGCCCGCCGCGAGGGGGCCCGTGACGGCGGGCCGGCGCGCGAAAGGGCGCGCAAAAGGGGACGTCATCTCCATGCGTTGCGCGCTCCCGATCCGCCTTGGACCTATCCCTTGCGGATTGCTTGCTGAGTCGCAAGCTCGCGTCTTAGACGCTTGCCGGCTGCCCCATAGCCGCGCAATATGGCGTCTATGCGCCACTTTGGCGGTTCAGATTTTGGCCGGCGCCGCCCGCGCGGCCCTGTCGTCAGGATGATGGTCATGATTGTCGAACGACGGTTCGCTTGCGCTCTCGCGGCGATGCTCTTCGGCGCGACCGCGGGGCAGGCGGCCGAGCTGCCCGCTCAGAACAAGAAGCCGACCAAGGCCGAGCCCGCCAAGACATGTGATATCGCCGGCAATCCCGGCGTGCTGGCGGCGAACGGCCTCTGCGTGCGGCTCAGCGGGTATGTCTCGTCGCAATTCAGCGGCGGCCAACTGAATGGGCAGTACAAATAACCTCGCCGTGGAAGCGGTTTTGGGTCTAAACGAGGCCCATGAGCAGAAAAGCCGAACCCGCCTTCGCCCACCTCGGACGTCCGTCGAAAATTCCTGAAGCGCCGGACGCCAAGACGCTCGACCGGGCGCCGAATCCGCAGGCCGACACCGACTATATCGCCCGGTTCACAATAGTCGAGTTCACCTCGATCTGTCCGGTTACGGGACAGCCTGACTTTGCCCATCTCGTCATCGATTATGCGCCCGACAAATGGCTCGTCGAATCGAAGTCGCTGAAGCTCTACCTCTGGAGCTTCCGCAATCACGGCGCCTTCCACGAGGATTGCACCGTCCGCATCGGCAAGGATCTGGTCGGCGTGCATCAAGCCTCGCTGGCTCAGAATTGGCGGTTACTGGTTCCCGCGCGGGGGCATGCCGATCGACGTCTTCTGGCAAAGCGGCAAGCTGCCGAAAGGCGTCTGGCTGCCCGATCAAGGCGTCGCGCCCTATCGTGGGCGCGGCTGATGGACCTCGGCCGGGCGAGAGGAAAAGGAATCGCGGTGCTCTAAGCCGCCCGGTCCGCCCGGTGCGCGTCCGGCCCGGCCCAAAAGCTTGCGGCCGCAAGCGCGCCTTGTCCAGCGCCGGAGCAAGTCTCGACTGCGCATAGACGCGCGTCCGCAATTCGTCGGCGAGCGCCTGACGGTTGCGGATCGCGGCGATCGAGGCGAAGGGGACCGGCGCCCCGATCACGACCGGGAGGCTGGTCCCGATGCGCGTCCTGACTTCGTGGAAGATGAGCGAAAGGCGCAAAGTCAGACTGAAATGACTCGCGATCTGGAAGAGGCGGCTGTTCTGGCCGCCGAACCAGATCGGAACGACGGTCGCCTTCGAGCGCTGGATGAGCTGCGACACGAACGGCTGCCAGCGCCCGTCGACCGCCGGCTTGAGTCCAAGCTTGTCGGGCGCGGTCGAAATCGCGCCGGCGGGAAACACGACCACTGCCCCGCCGCGATCGAGCTGAGCGCGCGCCGCCGCCCGCGACGCGAGGTTGGTGCGCTCGGCCTCCTCGGTGCCCGAGAAGTCGACCGGCAGGATGAACCGGGCCGCCTCCGGCGCCCGCGTCAGCACGACATGGGTCAGGACGACGAAATCGCTTCTGACCTTGCTCACCAGCCACGCCATCACGATTCCGTCGAGCACCCCGTACGGGTGATTGGCGACGAACACCACCGGGCCGGTCTTAGGAACGGCCGCGAGCGCGTCGGCGTCATAGCAGACGTCAAGCTCGAGCGACCGCACCGCAGCCTGCCAGAAGGTCTCGTCGGCGCGAGGAAAGCGCCGGTTCTGCACATACATCCGCTTGAGCTTCGGCTGGCCGGTGGCTTTCTCGACCAGGCGAATCAACCCCCGCTTAATTGGGGAATCGCTCGCGGTTGCGTAGCTGAAGAGATACTTGTCCATTGGGCTCGTCTTCACGGCCGATCGTGCCGAATATCCCGCCCACGCGACCGTCATATGACAGACTTGGGCGAAGGCCGCAAAGCTCAGCGCTTGGCGAGCCGGTCGAAATCCTGCAACTCGGCGATGAGCGCCTCGAACTCCTTCAGCGGCAGCATACTGGGGCCGTCCGAGGGCGCGCGATCCGGGTCCTGATGGGTTTCGATGAAGACGCCGGCAACGCCGACCGCGACCGCCGCCCGCGCCAGCACCGCAACGAACGCGCGCTCTCCGCCCGAGGCGTTCCCCTGCCCGCCCGGCTCTTGGACCGAATGGGTGGCGTCGAAGATGACCGGCGCACCGGTCTCGCGGGCCAGAATCGGCAGCGCACGCATGTCGGAAACAAGCGTGTTGTAGCCGAAGCTCACGCCCCGCTCGGTCACAAGGACGTCGATGGCGCCGGCTGCGTCGAGCTTCGCGACCACGTTCTTCATGTCCCAGGGGGCGAGAAACTGCCCCTTCTTGACGTTGACCGGACGTTTCGTCAGCGCCGCCGCGACCAATAGATCGGTCTGGCGGCACAGGAAGGCCGGGATCTGCAACGCGTCCACGGCTTCCGCGATGGCCATGCATTGGCCGCTCTCGTGCACGTCGGTGATGACCGGAAGGCCGAGCGTGTCGCGGATTTCGGCGAAGATCGGAAGCGCCGCCCGGAGTCCAATGCCGCGCTTGGCCGAGCCGGAGGTCCGATTGGCCTTGTCGAAGGACGACTTGAAGACGAGCCCGATCGCGCGGCGCGCGGCGATTTCCTTCAGGGCCACGGCCATCTCGAGCGCATGGCCGCGGCTTTCGAGCTGGCACGGTCCGGCGATGAGAGCCAACGGCAGCTTCGGGCCGAAGCGCGCCGTGAGCGGCCCCCGACCGATTTGAACGATGGCGTTGTTGCGCAAAGAAATGTCCCGCGGTGGCTCTTAGCGGCAGACCGGGTTTGAAGGCAAGGGCGGCAGGCGAGCGTCACGGGCCGCTGGCGGCGACCCGCTAGCCCTGGGGCTCGGCGCTCTCCGTCGCGGCAAAGTCGATCTCGACCCGGGCGCCGCTCGGATCGAAGAAGAACAATTGCCACACCCCCGCGGCATGGCCGGATTGCGGCAGACGGCGCAGGTCGTGCTTGATGCCGCGCTCTTTCAGCTTGGCGAGATAGGCCGGGATGTCCGTGCCCCAGAAGGCAATATGGTCGAGCACCCCGCCGCCTTCCGGAATGACCGACTTTTCGACGACATGCAGCACCGCTTTGCCGCCATTATAAAGCCAGGCGCCCGGGAACGAGAAGTCCGGCCGCGGTCCGGGCGTGAATCCGAGGACGTCGTAATAGAAGGCGACGGTCTCTTCGGTGCTGGTGGTGAGGATGGTAAAATGATCCATCCGATCGATCGTCATGGGTCTCTCTTTCCTTATGCCCGCAACAGACCAGCCAAGCTTGCGCCAGAGTCCACGCCTCCCACGGGAGCTGTCAAGCCGATTGTCGTCGGAAGCCGCAATTTGACACCCGCGCTTCACCCGGCGCAGGCTTTCGGTCCATGGATGGGCCCACGGACGGCGAACCCGGCATCTTGGCTCGGCGCAGGATCGAAGCGGCGATCATCGCCCCGATCTATGACGAGATGCGCAAATCGATCGGCGAGGATAAGGCGCGCGACATCCTTCGCCGCGCCATTCGCAGCGCGGCGGTCGACGCCGGCGCCGAGATGGCTCAGCGCGCGGCGGGCGGAGCGGACCTCGAGAGCTTCAAGGCGATCCTGCCGTTGTGGACGAAGGACGACGCGCTGACGATCGAGGTCATCCACGATAAGCCGGGCGTGTTCGATTTCAACGTCAGACGCTGCCGCTACGCCGAGACCTATCGAGCGATGGGCCTCGGCGACATCGGCGATATTCTCTCGTGCAATCGCGACGGCGCCTTCTGCGAGGGCTACGATACGCGGATCAAACTGACCCGAACGCAGACGATCATGGGCGGCGCGAGCCATTGCGACTTCCGCTATCGCGCCGGCCCGCCAGAGCAGACATAAAGCCGCATGGCGGACTTGAATCCCGCGCCCGCGCGTGATGCGCGATTGCAAGCCGCGGCGGCCAGGAGGAAATGATGCGGCCAAGTTCGATTCTGATCGCGATCCCGCTGGCGCTCGCCGCGATCTCGCCGGCGCCAGGGTACGAGACCCGTGTGATTGACGTCAGCAACGACCGCTGGATCGAAGTCGCCGGCGAGGGCGCCGTCAACGCCGCTCCCGACTTCGCCCGTGTAACGCTCGGCGTTACGACCGCCGGAAAGGACGCGGGCGAGGCGATAGCGGCCAACGCCAAATCGGCCAACGCCCTCGTCATGCTCATCAAGTCGGAGGGCGTCGCGCCGGCCGACATCCGGACGTCGGGGATGTCGATCTCGCCGATATTCTCGCAGCCATCGCCTGGTCAGGCCCGCGAAGCGGCGATCACCGGCTATACCGTGAGCAACGATGTGACGGTCATCGTTCGCGATATTCCCCGCCTCGGCGCGCTCATCGATAAGGCCGTGGCCGCCGGCGCCAACGCGATTTATGGGATCGCCTATGGCGAGAACGATCCCGGCGCCCTCCTCGACAAGGCCCGCCCGCTCGCCGTCGCCGACGCGCGGCGAAAGGCCGAGATCTACGCTAGAGCCGGAGGGGCCCAAATCGGCCGGCTGATGGAGCTGACCGAGGAGACAGGCGCCCAGCCGCCGGTCGGTTTCGCCGCGCGGGCCTACGCCCCGGGTGGAGCGGCGGCGACGCCGATCGAGGCGGGAGAGGACAAGCTCAGGGTGATCGTCACCGCGCGGTTCGAACTGACGCAGTGAATGGGCCCACGCCCCTTGACATTGCACCAACTCGACGAGGCTCCCCATGTGCCGCAACATCCGCCCGCTGTTCAACTTCGAGCCGCCCGCGAGCGAAGCCGAAATCCGGGCGTCCGCGCTCCAGTTCGTGCGCAAGGTGAGCGGCTTCGCCAAGCCATCCCACACCAACGCCGAGGCGTTCGATCGCGCCGTCGACGAGGTCGCCGAGGCGGCGCGCAAGCTGATCGCGTCCCTCCATAGCGCCGCCCCGCCGCGCGACCGGGATGCCGAGGCCCGAAAAGCGCGGGAGCGATCGCGGCTGCGGTTCGGATAGCCTCATGGGCGAAGGGCCGCCTCAGTCGCCGGAATAGGCGCTGACCTCGGGCGGCCGCCAACCTCGAAGCGCCTCCTCGCGCGGGCGGAAGATCTCGACCTTCAGCGGATAGCAGCGCGCCGCGTCGCTCGAATGGGTCTCGCCGCAGTCGCCGCCCGGACAGGCCGACAGCGCGGCGATGAGATCGATCTCGGCGAAGAACTCGATGTAGTCGCCAGGACGCACCGGGCTCGCCTTCATGAAGTAGCGGTGGGACTTCCGCTCGAAGCCGGTGCACATGAACACGTTGAGCACGTCATGGACATGCGGCTCCGCCTCGCGGCGCGAAAAGTTCATACGTGCGGCGAGCGCGCGCGTCAGGTTCGAATGGCAGCAATGATGATAGTCGCCGCCGGTCAGGAGGCGGTTCGTATAGGGATCGCAGCGGGTGCCGATCACATCGTGAACGCCGGCGCCGTCGGCGTCGAAGCCGTACCAGTCGAGCGTGTCGCGGGTGATGGTCGCCATCGGCCTCAAATAGGGCAGCGCACTCCAGAGCCGCGCGCCCGTGCTCACATGCGTCGCATTGAGCGCCCGCGTCTTGCCGCTGAAGAAGCGCTCGGCAAGATTGGCGGCGTTCCACAGGTTGAGATCGCCGACCTGCGGGCCCTCGATGCTGACGATGCGAAAAAAATGTCCGGCCGGAACGTCGAATGCGCAACCTTCGCGCGGCGGCGCAATCGTCTCGCCGATCTTCGCCATGCCCGCGCGCGCCCGGTCGTAGAACGCCGCGTCGTAAGCCGGCAGCCGGTCGACGGCATAGACGACGATGGGCTTCGTGGCGCGGCGCTCGGCGGCGTCAGGGGGAGGAGGGCTCGGCATGGCGGGAAAGCGTAGTCGAAGGCCGGGCGTCCGGCAAAGGGCTGCTCGCCGCTTCGGCCCGTCTCGTCGCGGGCGAAGCGTTATGTTAACGTGGCGATCCAATTCGGCGGGCGCTGTCGTATCGGACGACGACGGCGGAATCTCGAGGGAAGGAGACTGTCATGCGGACATTCATGATCGGCGCGGCGCTGTTCGCCGCCGCCCATATGGCGGTGATGGTCGCGCCCAAGGCGGAAGTGATCCACTATAAGGCGACGCTCAACGGCGCGTCGGAGACGCCGCCGACCACTAGCACCGGAACGGGGTCGCTGACCGCGACCTTCGATACTGACTCGAAGAAGCTCGAGTGGACGGCCGACTATGCTGGCCTGACCGGCCAGGCGATCGCCGCCCATTTCCATGGGCCGGCCCCGGTCGGCAAGGCGGCCCCCATCGAAGTGCCGCTCCAAGCGCCTCTCGACAGTCCGATGAAGGGCTCGGCGACGTTGACCGACGCACAGGCCAAGGACCTGATGGACGGCATGATGTATTTCAACATTCACACCGCCGCCAACAAGCCGGGCGAAATCCGGGGACAAATGGAAAAGGCGATGTAACGGGTCATCCCAGCGTGGCCCGTCGAGGCAACGGCGCGCCGACGTCTAAATTCAGGGAGCGAGTGAGGGAACGCGATGCCAGCCACAATCGGTCCCGGCTCGACCGGGGACGACGTCCGGCGCCTGCAGCGCGCGCTTGCCCGCCAATTGCTGTGGAACCCATTCGGGCCGATCACGGGTATGTTCGACGCTGGCCTCGAGACGAGCGTCAAGAGCTTTCAGGCCGCAAACGGCCTGACAGTTGACGGCCTCGTCGGCCCCGCCACCTGGGCGAAGCTGCCTGCTTATCGTGAGGCTTCGCCGACGCTCGCGGCGGGACGGACAGGCCCCGCGGTCGCATGGCTCCAGCAAGCTCTCGCCGGCAAGGACGTCTCCGTCAGCTTCCCTCCCTACTCGGGGGCGATCGACGGCCAATTCGGTCCGCTGACCGAGGCTGCGGTGCGCGCATTCCAGAGCTGGGCCGCGATCCCCGTTACCGGCGTCGTCGACGACGCTGCTTGGTTTGTGTGGATGACGCCCGGCTCCGCGCAGCAGCTCACGCTCGAAAACGCGTGCGGGTTATTGAATAAATTATGATCTGCGGCGAAGGTCGCCGACGGCTGCGCGTTTTTCGTTCATTCGCAGATACGATAGCTCCCGTTCGACCCGTGGCTCTCAATGTCGAGATGCATATTATCGGCATGGAAGGCGTCGGCGCCCGGGCCGAGCACGGTTTTGAACCAGCCGCACGCCGCCATGCGAATCGCACGGAAATAGAACGTTTCGTCGGCGCTCGCCTGATGCGCGACCAGAACGCGCCGCTTGTCGTCAAATTCGATCGCGACGAAGTCCGCCGCTAGGCCTTTGCCGTGAGCGCTGACCTTTGCGCCGGCGATCCTGTCCCGACCGCGGCATTCATAGCCGGGCCCGGTCTCGATCGAGACGACCTTGGAGCGCAAGATCGCCTCTCCGAGCGGCGCGACGATGAGACGGATGTAGTCGGCGAGAACAAGCGCGAAGGCGCATTCGAGGAGCGGCCTGTCAGGGAAACTCACGGCGTCGCCGCCGGCCAGCGTGACGGAGCTTAAGCGGACTGGCGCAGCGATCCCGCAGCCGGCGGCTGTCGGCGCCGGGGTCGCCGCGGCCTCCGCACCGGCGCCGCCGGCGATGAGCTCAGCGAGGCAAGCCGGACCTGCGCCTTCTGGCCCCATTTGGAGCGCCGACCGCAGAGCGGGTTCTGCGGGCGCCGCTGGACCGATCTCCGCCGGACGCGGCGGCGGCAGGGGCGGCTCTTGTCCCATAGCCGCCCCGCAATGCGCCGCCACCGCTAACGCGAACGCGCCGAGCGTGATAAGCGGCCGCGGCGCGCTTGCTCCATTCATCTTGGGACCTTCCATCCCGCCTTTCGGGACACGGATAGCTCATGCCATACAGGACGCGGTCGGCGAAGAAACTTCAGGCGGAGCTTCCGGAGGGAACGTCGCAGGAATCTCTTCCGGCTCGGGTTCCGTCACCACGTCTGGCCCCGGCGTGGGGATGCCAGGCGGCGCATCGGGCTTCGGCGCCTCCTGTGGGGTCGGAGGGCGCACGGGGTTCGGGACGACGTCGGGCGGCGGGGGCGGCACAGGTTGGCGTGGGTCGCCGGGCATTCGCCGTCTCCGCTATAGACGCTCAAAAAGCGCAACGTCTCGATATCGCGCTTTGTTCCGCAAGCGGCCCCCCGAACGACGCTGCTTGGGTCGCTGTTGCCGAACAGCGCGGGCGTGAGTAGGCCTGAACCCGCACCTCTCGCGGCGGCAAACGGCCGCGGCGCGCAAGGCCGTGGTGGGGGGATTTTGCTATTGTGGCATTGGGACGCGACAAGGATTGGAGGCGAAGCCGATATGCTTTCACTGACCGCGCCGATTAGTTGAAAGGCGGAGACCGACGTGCCGGCGATGAACTTTGCGCAGGACGCGTCATTGTTCGAGCGTTTCCGGCGCAAGGACGTCTTCATTACGAAATTGCCCTTCAGACCCGATTGCCAAGGCTCACCCGCACCATGCGACCATTCAATCCTGAGCGTGCCCCGGTGTTCGCAAAAAAAGGCATGACCTGTTCAAGCCAGCCGCTCGCGGCGGTGGTCGGCAGGGACATTCTCAAGGCTGGCGGCAACGCCGCCGATGCGGCGGTGGCGATGGCGGCGATGGTCAACGTCACTGAGCCGATGATGAACGGGCTTGGCGGCGACTGCATGGCGCTCGTGCACTGGGACGGCGCGTTCTATGGCCTCAACGGCGCTGGCCGCGCCGGGTCGCGCCTGACCATCGACAATCTCCGCGCCGCCGGCTTTTCGTCGATGCCCCAGGCCGGGGCCGCGACGGTGCCGGTCCCGGGCGCTCTCGACGCCTACCTCGCGCTCCACGAGCGCTTTGGTTCGATGGAGTTCGCCGCGCTCGTCGAGCCAGCCGCGGCTTACGCCGAGGAGGGTCTCGCCGTCGGCGCCAAGATCGCCCTGGCGTGGGAATGGGGCGCCTCGAAGCTCAAGCGCTACTCGAAGGATGCGAGCGCTTACCTGCCGGGCGGACTCGCGCCCAAGCCGGGAGAGATCTTCCGGCACAAGGATCTCGCGAGGACCTGGCGCGCAATTGGCAGAAGCGGGCGGGCCGCATTTTATAGCGGAGATGTGCGCGACCGGATCCTTGAGTCGCTGCATCAAGGCGGCGGCTATCTCGACCGCGAAGACTTCGATCAGACCCAAGCCGAATGGGTCGAGCCGATCCGCGGCAGCTACCGCGGCCATACGATCCTGGAGCTGCCGCCCAACGGGCAAGGGGTCGTCGCGCTGATGGTTCTCGGCATGCTCGAGGGCTTCGACATGCGCGGCCTGTTCCTCGACAACGAGGTTAGAGCCAAGCATCTCATCCTGGAGGCGGCGAAGCTCGCCTTTGCCGACGCTTACCGGCGGGTCGCGGATCCCCGGTTCGTCGCCACGCCCTTGGATCTCCTTCTCTCCGCCGATTACTTGCGCGAGCGACGCGGGCTGATCCAGGAAGACCATGCGTTCGATGCGCCGGCCGCCGGCCGAGTCTACGGCGACACGACCTATCTCACCGTCGTCGACCGCGACCGCCACGCAGTTTCCCTCATCACCAGCATTTCCGACGTGTTCGGGTCGGGAATCATCGTTCCGGAAACCGGCGTGATCCTGCACAACCGCGCCGCCGACTTCGAGATGGACCCGGCGCATCCCAATCATGCCGCGCCCGGCAAACGCGTGCGTCATTCGATCCTGCCGTCGATGATGCTTGCAGCCGACGGTTCGCTCGCGCTCAGCTTCGGCTGCATGGGGGCCAACATGCAGCCGCAGGGGCAGGCGCAAATCCTGGTCAATCTGATCGACCGCGGAATGGACTTGCAGCAGGCGCTCGACGCGCCGCGGGTGCGGGCGCTCGGCGACCGGCGCATTTCGGTCGAGCCGCATAAGGACCCAGGGTTCGCCGAGCAACTCGCGGCCCTCGGCCATAAAGTCGTCGCCGGCGAGGAACCCCCGGACGACTGGATGCCCCGGCATGATTTTCTCCGATCTCTCGAAGGATGCGCCCAGGCGATCGCCATCACCGGCGAGGCCCTGTGCGGCGCCTCGGACCCGCGGCTCGACGGCATCGCCGCGCCGCTCTAGGGGCGCCGGCAATTCGACCGACGTGTCATCCGCGTTTCGCTAGCGGCTGTGACGAGCGGCTTCAGCGCTTCCTTCTGGAACCGCTGCGGGCCCTGTCATAGAGTAGCGCGGGTTTGCGGCGATGAGCCGCCGATCGGCTGGTCGAGAGCGGGGCGCCGAGAGAGGAGAACCTGATGTCCGACCGCGCCAAGTTCCCGTGCTTATCCGGCCGAGCCTCGTCCAACGCTCGGTCTCCGCCGTATGGAAAAACCTCGACGCAGTTCGGAGCCGTCCTTGCCCTCGCGGCGTTCGCGCTCGGCGGCTGCAACACCAGTCAAGGGGTCAACCCCTCCTCGCAGCGGGTTCTGGCCGCTACCTACCCGAACTACAGCCCCTACAATCCCATCGAATACGCCCAAACCAGCGGCTTCTACGGCGGGCGTTGACGGTCTGCACGCTGCCATCGGGGAGCGGACCGGGCCCAGACCATTGGAAGGAGAGGCCATGCCGCTTGTTCGAATCGACCTGCGGAAGGGCAAGGACGCGACGGACCGCGAGCAGATCGGCCTGATCGTGCATGAGGCGCTGGTCAGCGTCGGCGTGCCGAAGGACGATCGCTTCCAGGTGATCAGCGAGCACGAGTTCGCCGAACCTTGTGTTCGATCCGACTTATCTCGGCATCCGCCGCAGCGAGGACCTGGTGATCGTCCAGATCACCTGGAACGAGGGCCGGACCGTCGAGCAGAAGAAGGCGCTCTTCAAAGCGATCGCCGACGGGCTTGCGGGCAAGCTCGGCCTGCGCCGTGAGGACGTCTTCGTCAGCCTCGTCGAGGTCAAGAAGGAGAACTGGTCGTTCGGCAATGGGATTGCGCAATACGCGTGAGCGCGCATGACAGCGCGCCTATGGCTCCCTGCAAATCGGCGGCGGTTCAGGCGGCGGAGGGGGATGTGCCGCGCGCCATCGCGCAATGATCGGCTCGAGCGTTTCCCTCCGCCAGAACCTTGGGGCGCCGACGTCTCTGAGGCATGCGGCGTTCCAGTAGAGCCCGGCGCGCGACGGCGCCTCTCCAGCTTGAACCGCGCGCGCGACGGCGTCGATGTCGCGCGACTCCGGATAGATGTAGAGCGTGGTCGGATTGCCGCTCACCATCGCCATTATGCTCTCGGCGTCGGAGGGCGACCAGCTGGTGCAGCCGTCGCTGCGCCCGGCTTCGTAGTTCACGAGCTTTCCGAATGGAATGTAGCCGTCCGCGTCGGCGTGCGGGCTTCCCGGCTCCCTTCGCCGGCAGACTCCCCTAAGCAGGACCGCCGGATGGCCGCCGATCGCGCGCTCCCGGGCGTTTGCGGTGTCGCCTTCGCCGTCGAACTTGAGGAATGGGCGGGTGAAGACCGCGTCTCCGCCGCCCGCGCGATAATACCCTTTGAAGGCTTCGGCGATGTCGGCGGTCACATAGGCCCCGCCCGTCGTCAGATCGGAGTCCATCGCGTTGCCGAAATTCTTCACGCACCGCCGTCCGTTGGAGAAATCCGCGATCCCGCCCAAATCGAGCCCGCCGCCGTGGCCCGCGGAGATTGCGCGAAACGACCCCTGGGCTTCGCAGATGATGTAGAAGCGCCGTCCCAATCCGCCGCCGAGGTCATGGGGACGCGTCGCGTCCATGGCGAAGTAGCAGGGATTGCGGACCCCCTTCCGCTGATAGAGCGCGCGCGCCCGCTCGAGCACTACCGGCGCGATCTGCCCCTCGCCCTCGCCGACATGGGCCTCGAGCCACGCCGGAACGCCGGGCTCACCCGCGAAAGACAGGCCTGGGCTCATCAGCGCGATCAGCACGCCAAGGCCGGCGCCGATCGGAAGGCGCAATCCGAAGGTTGACAATTGAGTCTCCTCCTTGCGGTTCGACATCTGACGTCGCGCCGACACGGAGCGCAACCGGTCGAAATAGGACGAATGATTCGGAATAGAGTAGACTGTCGCCGTATTCCTGGCGACCCGGAGGAAGCCCATGAAAACTCGATCTACGGCCGCGCTTGCGTTGTTGGCGGGCGCTGCGATTGGCGCTATCGCGGTTCAAGGCCTCCATGCGCAGAGCAAGGCGCCGGTCTATGTCGTCACCGAGACCGATATATCGGACCTGGACGCATATCAGAAAGAATACGTGCCCGTTGTCCAGGCCAACATAAAGGCGTCAGGCGGGCGCCTGATCGCTGCGGGGCAGAATTTTGTTGCGCTCGAAGGGCCGTCGCCCGGGACGCGCGTCGCCATCAATGAGTTCGACAGCTTGGACGCGGTTCGGGCCTGGCGCTCATCCGTGGATTACAAGGCTGCCCGGAAGATCGGTGACAAATACGCAAAATTCCGCTCCTTCGCCATCGAGGGCATCCCGCAATAGCCGGCTGCTCCCGGAGACTTCGCCACCCTGTGGGCATAATAGCAGCCGAGGGCGCCCGGCCCTGTCGCCATTGAACTGGAGCACGCGAATGCGAATCCCGATCATTGTGGCGGTTGTGACGCTCGCGCTCGCCGGCTGCAACGCCAACCAAGCAGTCAATCCCTCGTCGCAGACGGGCTCCCAAGTCTGGGCCGGCCGCTACTCGGACACCAATCCTTACGACCCCACCAGCTACGCGCAGAACCAAACCGGGCGCGGCGGCGGCGGCCACTAGGAGCCGAGCGCGACAAAGGTCCGGCGCTGAGGAAGCGTTTTCAAAGCCGATTGAAGGAAATTCCAAGAAAACATGGAAAGAAAATCAAAGCGGATGGAAGCGAAATCCAAATTTTTTCTTTCCGCCAATCGAGACTTTTCAATAGCTTATGTCGCGAATCCAAGAAAAGGCGATCCACTCGGCCTCGGCGTCATCATTAAACAGCCCATCGAAGCTAAAAACATCACGCGCCAGCGCCTCCTCGTCGGCCCGGATGTCGATCTGGAATCCGACGACAGCAGGCACGATAGCACGGCCTTCTGATTATCGCAAAGAACTGTCGAATTTTTCTGAGCCTCAATCCGCGGCGGCGCCGGATCAATGGCGGGAATAGGGGCCGGAGTGCTCGGCGTCGAAACGTCGTCTAATCCCGACATTGGCGCCGGCGCCGATGAATGACCGCAATCTTCGCCTTGTAATCGCAAAAAAACACCTTACGTATCAATTGTAATTCGGATGATAAACATTCGAGATTATATTTTGTTTTTTCTGGAGGAATCACAATGAATACACAGCATCTGACTGAAAACCTGACCATTCATCACAAGGTCAAGGACTACGCCTCTTGGCGCAAGGGTTATGACGAGCACGAGAAGAGCCGCGTTTCGGCCGGCGTCACCAATGGCAAGGTGTTCCGCAGCGCCGAGGACCCGAATGACATCCTGATCCTCCAGGACGTTGCCGACGTGCCGAAGGCCCGGGCCTGGCTCGCAGCACCGGATCTGAAGGCGGCGATGGAAAAGGCCGGCGTTGTCGGCCCGCACGTCGTGCGCTTCTCGGCCTAAGCCGGATTTCGCGAAGGTTAAGCCGGCCGTAGCCGGACGTGTTCCTTTGCGACCTGCGCGCTGGGCGTGACGCTGGGAGGACCGAGCGTCCAGCGCGTGGAAATTGATGTCGCCGCCGTCAAGGGAGACGTCCATCCAAGGTGTGTTGCGCAGTAACGGAGCGCACCGTCGCCGTAACCCGACTTCTTACGTCTCTGGACGCCCGCGTTCGCGGGAGTGACAGCGCACGGCGCCCAATCCGATCCCCGACGATTCCCGATGCAAGGAAATCTTCTGCGGCTCCTGCTTTGTCAAAGGGAAGCCCGCCGGAGGCGGCGCGCGTTCAGCGCGCCCTCGACAGGGCTGAAGGATCGGAAAACAAAGCTCGCAAGAGGTTGACGGCTCAGCCTGCCGACAGGAAGACGGGGAGATCAGAGTCATCGTAACCCACCGTAACCCCGCCTAATCACGTTAAGGTCAAGGTCGTCGATAGCGCCCGTCCTTGTCCGCACGAGGGTGCCGATATGGGTTCTCCCAGACACTCCGGCCAGGATTTTTCTTTTCCCAATCGTCGAATTCTTTCCAGCGAACCTTGTCGGCGAGCGGATAGAACTTGTCCCTCGTGTGGGGATTTTCTGAACCGTCGCCATTTTTTATAGTCCACTGCTGCATATCGCGCGCTCGGCTCGCCTCAGATGGACCGAATTTAGCGTATTTCTTTGCGTGAGCTTTGTAACCAGCTTCACTGCTCGCCATGGAATTGCGCCTCGGTCTTGAGTCCTACCACTGAATTACATGCATTACGGCGGCAGGCAATTTTCCAATTCGCGTATTTCTTGCGACAGCTAAACCCTCATTGGGCTCCCGCGCCCGTCCCTCCCACGCACGCTTCCGCCGTCTCGCTCCATCGCCAGTCGGGGAATGCACGGTTTGGTCTCCCCGTCCGCCGCCAAGAGCCCGGAGATAGATATGTCTTCGTCAATGTCTTCCCAATGCAGTCCGAAACGGCCGATTTCGACCGCCTGACGCTGCTCGGTGGTCGCATTCAATAGACGGGGAAACCATGCATAGGGAACGCCGAGGGTGCGGCCATCCGAAAGCTCTACCCACATGGAATTGTCGTCAAACCAAACCGCCTTGGCCGAAATATCCATTCCACGCCCTTTCGATCCGAGCCCGCTCCTGACGAACGATACGAACCAGCTCGTTCAACTCGGCGGCATTAAACCCGAAGCTTTCGGCGACAACAACCTCCGGCCGCAACCAGAATTTCGCTTCTTCGCCGCCCCGTCGCGCATGCACATGGGGCGGCTCCTGTGGCTTTCATCGTTGGCTGAGCAAAACCGGTACGCCGGGTCGAAAGTCCCTAGCGACGCGTTCGTCTCTCGGTCACGAGCACCCCGTCGTGCCCCGCAGGTGTCGCACTTGAGGCAGGTGCCGTTGCGCACCATGGTGAAGTTGCCGCATTCGGGGCAGGCTTCGCCGACATAGCCTTTCATGCGCGCTTCGGCGCGCTTCTCGGCGACTGATTCTGCCGCCGGCGCCGAGGCCGAGCCGACAGCGGGCGACGCGCGCTCGGCAGGCTCGCCCTTGAGCGCCGTCGCCCCCTGCACGAAGCCGCCATGCGCGCCTGAACCCCCTACGGCCTGAACCGCCGGCGCGTCCCCTGCCCCAGTGCGCACCAGCATCAGCTTGTCGCCCGGCCTCGAACGCAACAGGCCCTTGGACACGACGGAGGCCACGGGGGCGGCGGGCGGAGCGTTCCCTTCGACCGAGCCGGGCGCCTTGTCCTGATCGACGCCGCCGCCGAGCACGGTCGCGCCGATCTCTTCCGGCGCGATGTGGGCGAGGTCGTTGCGGCCGAGATAGGAGATGGCGAGCTCGCGGAAAATATAGTCGAGGATCGAGGTCGCGTTCTTGATCGCGTCGTTCCCCTGGACGAATCCGGCGGGCTCGAACCGGGTGAAGGTGAAGGCCTCGACATATTCCTCGAGCGGCACGCCATATTGCAGGCCGAGCGAGATGGCGATGGCGAAATTGTTCATCAGCGACCGGAAGGCGGCGCCTTCCTTGTGCATGTCGATGAAGATCTCGCCGAGGCGCCCATCCTGGTATTCGCCGGTGCGCAGATAGACCTTGTGCCCGCCGACCACCGCCTTCTGGGTATAGCCCTTGCGGCGGTCGGGCAGTTTTTCGCGCTCGCGGGTGCGCTCGACCCGCTCGACCACACGTTCGACGATCCGCTCCGCGATCGCGGCGGCGCGCTGAGGGGCGTTGAGCGCGACCAGCGTCTCGACCGCCTCGTCGTCCTCCTCGTCGTTCTCGATCAGTTGGGCGCTTAGCGGCTGCGACAGCTTCGAGCCGTCGCGATAGAGCGCGTTCGCCTTGAGGCCCAGGCGCCACGAGAGCATGTAGGCGTCCTTGCAATCCTCGACCGTCGCGTCATTCGGCATGTTGATGGTCTTCGAGATGGCGCCGGTGATGAACGGCTGCGCCGCCGCCATCATCCGGATGTGGCTCTCGACCGAAAGATAGCGCTTGCCCGTGCGTCCGCAGGGGTTGGCGCAGTCGAACACCGGCAGATGCTCGGGCTTGAGATAGGGCGCGCCTTCGAGGGTCATCGCGCCGCAGGCGAAGCTGTTCGCAGCCTCGATCTCGGATTTCGAGAAGCCGAGGGCGCTGAGAAGGTCGAAGCCCGGCGCGTCATGCCGCTCGGGCGGGATCTTGAGCGCGCCGCTCAGCGTCTCGGCCCCAAGCGTCCACTTGTTGAAGACGAAGCGGATGTCGAACGCGCCGGCGAGCGCCGCCTCGACCTTGTCGATCGCCTCCTGCGGCATGCCCTTGGCCTTCAGCGCCGCATGATTGACGCCCGGCGCATGGGCGAGCGTCGCCCGGCCGACCGCATAGGCGACGATGTCTCCGATCTGCTTCTCGTCGTAGCCGAGCGCGCGCAGGGCCTCGGGCACGGCGCGGTTGATGATCTTGAAATAGCCGCCGCCGGCGAGCTTCTTGAACTTCACCAGGGCGAAGTCGGGCTCGATGCCGGTGGTGTCGCAATCCATGACCAGGCCGATGGTGCCGGTCGGCGCGATGACCGAGACCTGGGCGTTGCGAAACCCATGCTTTTCGCCGAGCGCGAGCGCGTCGCCCCACGCGGCGCGCGCGGCCTCGCTCAAGCTCGCCCAGTCCGGGCCGGCCTTGGCCAGCTCGCCGTGATCGAGCGGGGTCGGCGCGACCGAGAGCTTCTCGTAGCCTGCCGCCTCGCCGTCGGCGGCGCGCTTATGATTGCGGATGACGCGCAGCATCGCCTCAGCATTGATCCTATGGCCGGGGAAGGCGCCGCTCTTGGCCGCGATCTCGGCCGAGGTCGCATAGGCGCGTCCGGTGAGGATCGCGCTCAAGGCGCCGCAGATCGCCCTGCCCTCGTCGCTGTCATAAGGGATGCCCGCCGACATGAGCAGGCCGCCGATATTGGCGTAGCCGAGGCCAAGCGTGCGGTAGTCGTAAGAGAGGCGCGCGATCTCCTTCGAGGGGAACTGCGCCATCGCGACCGAGATCTCGAGCGTCAGCGTCCAGAGGCGGATCGCGTGCTCGTAGCCCTTGACGTCGAACGCCTTCGTGGCCGCATCGCGGAACTGCAAGAGGTTCAGCGAGGCGAGATTGCAGGCCGTGTCGTCGAGGAACATGTACTCGGAGCACGGGTTGGAGGCGCGGATCGGCCCCGATTCGGGGCAGGTGTGCCAGTCGTTGATGGTGGTGTGATACTGGATTCCCGGATCGGCCGAAGCCCAGGCGGCGTAGCCGATCTTCTCCCACAAGTCCCGGGCCTTCAGCGTCTTCGCCGCCTTGCCGTCGAGGCGCCGGGTGAGGCTCCACTCGCCGTCGTTGTCGACCGCCTGCAGAAAGGCGTCGTTCACGCGCACCGAATTGTTGGAGTTCTGCCCCGACACGGTGAGATAGGCCTCCGACTCCCAATCGGTGTCGTAGGTGTCGAATTCGAGCTGGGCATAGCCCTGGCGGGCGAACTGGATGACGCGCTTGATGATGCCGTCCGGCACCTCGTTCTTGCGCGCGGCCTTGACCTCGCGCTTGAGCGCCGGGTTCATGTCGACGTTGAAGCAGTCGTCGCCCGAGCCCTCGCAATTGACGCAGGCGCGGAAGATCGCCTTCAAGTGCCGCTTGACGATCCTGGAGCCGGCGGCGAGCGCGGCGACTTTCTGCTCCTCGTTGACCTTCCAGTCGATGAAGGCCTCGATGTCGGGATGATCGACGTCGACGACCACCATCTTCGCCGCCCGGCGCGTAGTGCCGCCCGACTTAATCGCGCCCGCCGCGCGGTCGCCGATCTTCAAAAACGACATCAGGCCGGACGAGCGCCCGCCGCCCGACAGTTTCTCGTTCTCGCCGCGCAGGGCCGAGAAATTCGTGCCGGTGCCGGAGCCATATTTGAACAGGCGCGCCTCGCGCACCCAGAGGTCCATGATCCCGCCTTCGTTGACGAGATCGTCGGCGACCGACTGGATGAAGCAGGCATGCGGCTGGGGATGCTCGTAGGCCGACTTCGACTTGACGAGCTTCCCGGTCTCGAAGTCGACATAATAGTGGCCCTGGCTCGGCCCATCGACGCCATAGGCCCAATGGAGGCCGGTGTTGAACCACTGCGGCGAATTGGGCGCGGCGACCTGGCGGGCGAGCATGAGCCGCATTTCGTCGAAATAGACGCGCGCGTCGTCCTCGCCGTCGAAGAGGCCGGCCTTCCAGCCCCAGTAGGCCCAGGCGCCGGCGAGACGGTCGAAAACCTGCCTGGCCGAGATCTCGGAGCCGAAGCGCTCGTTCTTCGGCAGCGCCCCAAGCGCGGTCTCGTCGGCGACCGAGCGCCACAGGAAGGACGGAACGCCCTCCTCCTCGACTCGCTTGAGCCGCGCCGGCACGCCCGCCTTGCGGAAATATTTCTGCGCCAGCACGTCGGCCGCGACCTGGCTCCAGGCGGCCGGAACCTCGACCCCTTCAAGTGAAAACACGACCGAGCCGTCGGGATTGCGGATTTCGCTCTTGGTCGTCGCAAAGGCGACGAGCTCATAAGGAGAGACGTCCGGCTTGGTGAAATACCTCTCGATCCGCATCGCTTTCGACCTCATCCTTGCGGCCACGAACCTATTACGCCCGCAGCGCCGCCGTTGATCCCTCAATCCCGTTGAAGGCGCGACGTCGCCTTGCGCTGCCGATAGCGCGCACGTCGCCGCCGGCCTGGCTCAAACGCCGCCCGCGCCCCCTCAAACTCGCCTAAAGTTTCCCAGACCCGAGCCTCGCCCGATGCGCGCTTTCGCGCATCCTGAAAGGCTTAAAAACGACCGCCCCTTGACGCTTATCCCTACCCTATGCGCCGGATTCCGCGAACGACCACATGTTACAACTCAGTGACAGCGCCGTCAACAGCTTGTATGGCCCTTAACCCATCGGCACAACATATTGTGCACAGCGAATTCCTAATGCCGGGTTAACGCCCGCGCGGACCGGGAGCATCCGCCGAGTTGGGGGACGCCCGCAAGCCCGTTTTCGACGGCAGCATCAAAAAAGTTCGGCTTGCCAGGCAAGAGCGGCATCGCCATAGTCCCGCGCGCGTTTAGGCTAGCGCAATCCTCACTGAAAAACGGCGCCCGTCGGATGAAAGAATTCTTCCTCCGGTTCTTCACATGGTGGAACGGCGCGAATCTCAACACGCTGTTCTACACGCGCCGCTTTGGCCAGCTGGTCGGGCATGACGAGTTCGGCAACGCCTACTACCGAAAGCCCGGTATTGATCCGGCGCTCGGGTTCGAGCGGCGGTGGGTCATCTATAACGGCGTCTCCGAGGCCTCGAAGACGCCGCCCGGCTGGAACGGCTGGCTACACCACACGGTCGACGTCGCGCCGACCGAGGAAGATTACAAGCCTCGCCCGTGGGAGCTGCCGCACATGCCGAACCCGACCGGCACGCCGGCGGCGATTCGGCCCGACGGCTCGACGCTGCGTCCGGGTCCGCGCCAGCCGACTGGGGGCGATTACGAGGCCTGGAGCCCCGGCCCCTGAGGCGCGCCGCCTTCATTCCGCCGCCGTTGAGCAGCAAAGCGCCCGCCATGAACCTCTTCGACTGGGCTCACGCGATCGGCGGCCGCGCTTTTCCTCACTTTGCCCGGAGGGCGCCCGCGCTCGCGGCGGCGGCCCTGGCCGCGGCCGCGCTCGCCGCGCCCGAGGCGGCCCGCGCGGACAAAATCAGCCATCCGATCGCCATTTTCGATGGCCTCGACAAAATCACCGGCCGGATCATTTCGTTCGAGGTCGGGATCAACGAGACGGTGCAGTTCGGCGCGCTGCAGATCACGCCGCGGGTCTGCTACTCGCGCCCGCTGACCGAGGCGCCGCAGACCGACGCCTTCGCCCAGGTCGACGAGATCGACGAAGAGAAGAAGCTCAAGCGCATCTTCTCCGGCTGGATGTTCGCCGACAGCCCGGGCCTGCACGGCATCGAGCACCCGATATTCGACATCTGGCTCACCGGGTGCAAGGGCGGCACCGTTGTCATTCACGACGCTCCGACGGCCGAGGCTTCGGCGCCGAACCCGGACGAAACTCCGCCGACCGACGCCGACGCAAACGCCGATGCGACCGACACGGACCAGCCGGCTCCGCCCCCACAGCCGAAGAAGAAAAAGCCCAAGCCCCAGACGACTGTGGTCGCGGCGCCGGAACCGGATGCGGTCACCGTCACGCCGGTCGATCCGCCGGCGGCCCAGTCCTCGCCTGCCGGGCGGGTGCGGTGACCTTGGCCGCCGGCTCGATCCTGAGGTAGCATTCGTCAAGCGCCCGTCGCATGACCGGTGATCTCGGGGCGCCTGTGTGGGAACGAGAGAAACGCCATGACAGCCATTCGCAGCGCCATCAGGCCGACCCGGCGTCCGGGCGAGCTTGGCGTTCATTCCGTCGACCGATTTCATTTCGCCGTCCCCGACCTTGCGGTTGCGAAGAACTTTTACGGCGAATTCGGACTGGACCTGCAGGAAGACGGCGAACTGATCGCCATGAAGACCCCCGGCAATCCGCATGTCTGGGTCACAATCGGCGAGGGCCCACGCAAGAAGCTTGGGCATCTTTCGTTCGGCGCATTTGAGGATGATTTTGACCGCTTCGCCGAGCGACTGCAATCGCTCGGCGTCAAGCGGCTCGATCCGCCGCCAGGCGTCGAAACGAACGGTCTATGGTTTCACGATCACGACGGCAACCTGGTCGAAATCAAGGTCGCGGCGAAATCGTCGCCCAATGAGAAGTCCGAGTTTTCAGACGTCTCCGTCGGCCCGGGCGAGCGGGGCGCGCCCTTCCGGCGCGACGTTGCGCGCGTGAACCCCAGGCGTCTCGCGCATGTGCTCTTGTTCACGCGCGACGTCGAGAAGGCGGTTCAGTTCTATACGCAAACGCTCGGCCTGCGGCTCTCCGACCGGTCGGGCGAGGGCATCGCCTTCCTGCACGGTATTCACGGCAGCGATCACCATATGATCGCCTTCGTCAAATCGAGCGCGCCCGGGCTTCATCACCTGAGCTGGGACGTGGGCTCCGTCGACGACATCGGCCGTGGGGCCATGCATATGCTGGACAAGGGATTTTCGCGCGGTTGGGGCCTCGGACGGCACGTTCTGGGCTCCAATTTCTTCCACTATGTCGCCGATCCCTGGGGCAGTTTCAGCGAATATTCGGCCGGTATCGATTACGTGCCCGCCGATTGCGATTGGAAGAGCGGCGACCACCCGCCCGAGGATTCGTTCTACGTGTGGGGCCCGAACCCGCCGGACTATTTCACCTTCAACGCCGAGGCGTGAGGCGCGGGGCTACCGGGGCGCCAGGACGGATAGCGAATCATCTGCTTCAACGCACGAATAGGAGTGGATTCTTCGAAGCCGCGTCCCCTCATCGCCACCAAAGCCACGCCGCGCCAGCCGCGAGGGTGACAATCGTCAGCGGCGCTCCAACCTTGAAATAGGCCCAGAAGCTGATCGGCATCCCACGCGCGCGGGCCTGTTCGGCGACGATGAGGTTGGCGACCGATCCGAGCAGCGTGAAGTTGCCGGCCAGCGTCGAGCTCATTGCGACCACGAGCCAGGCGCGCTCCGGATCAGCGAAAGTCGGAATGAAAGGCCTCAGCGCCAGCACCGCCGGCACGTTGCTGACGATGTTGGAGAGCGCGGCGGTGAACAGCGACAGCCGCCAGACCGAATCGAGGCCCAATGTCTTCGCCATCGCGATCCGCTCCGGCGTCAGCAGCGCCTTTTCCGCGCCGGCGACGACGACAAACATGCCGGCGAACAGGATGAGGAGCGGCCCATCGAGCTCGCGATAAATGCGACGCGGCTTGATCTGGCGCGTGAGCAGCAGGAACGCGCCGCCGAGAATCGCAGCCTCCGCCGGCGGAACGCCGGCGAAGAAGGCGACGGCGAGCGCGACGCAGGTGACGCTCGCCTTGACGACCTGCCCGGGATGCATAGGACCGCGATCAAGATGCGGCTTAAGCTCGCTCTTGAATCCGAATTCCTGGGCATAGACGAGGCGCACGACGACGACGACGGCCACAAGCCCGAAGGCGGCGACCGGCGCGAGCGCGAATGCGAAAGATGGATAGGGAATCCGGGAGAGCGTCCCGATCACCATGTTTTGCGGGTTGCCGGTGATCGTCGCCACGCTGCCGCAATTGGACGCAGTCGCGACGGCGATCAGATAGGGCGCCGGATTGCGGTCGAGCGCGCGAACGACCTGCAGCACGATCGGCGCCATGACGAGGCAGATCGCGTCGTTGACCAGGAAGGCCGACAAGACCCCCGCCAGCACGGTGACGGTGACCAGCAGGACGAACGGCGCGTAGGCGTGGTCGATCGCAAGCGCGCCGAGCGCTCTGAACGCACCCGAAACTTTGAGGTGCGCGACCACGATCATCATGCCGAGGAGGAGCGCGATGGTGTCGAAATCGATCGCCCGGAAAGCCTCTTCGAGGCTCAGCGGGCCAAGAGCGATCATCGCCGCCCCGCCGAGGAACGCGATCCCCGCCCGATCGAGCCTGAGGCCCGGAACGCGGCCTGCCGCGACCCCGACATAGGTGAGGACAAGGATGACGAGCGCAGCGGCGCTTTCGCGGGTCATTCGCCTGCCGCGCCTTCGAGCGCCCTCGCCGCGCCCGCGCGCTCCGTCGCATGCCCATCACGCGTCTCCGGCATGAACGTGAAGAAGACAACAAAAGCTGCGGCCGCGGCGGCGCCGAGGGCGAGGAACGAGGCGGAATAGCCGAAATGATCGACCGTCTCGCCGGCGAACAAGGCGCTGGCCGAGGCGCCAATTCCCATCGTGGTCGCGACAGCGCCTTGCGCGAGGTTAAATCGGCCGCTGCCGCGCATGATGTCGGCGATGACCAGCGGCGTAAGCGCGCCGATAGATACCCGCCCCCACCCCATCGAGCAACTGGACGCCGATGAGCCAGAAGGCGTTGTCCGACAGAATATAGAGCGCCGCCCGAATCGGCAGCACGGCGAAGGCGACGAGAAAGATCGGCCGTCGTCCCCAGGAGTCTGCGTTGCGCCCGACGAGGATCGCGATCGGCAGCATGACGCCCTGCGCGGCGATCATGCAGAACGACATCATCGCCGTCGCCTCCTTGGGAAATTGAAGCGCGAGCTTCTGGCCGACAAGCGGCAGAAGCGGCGCGTTGGCGAAGTGGAACAACATGGCGCAAAGAGCGAAAATCATCAGCGGACGAGTCTCGAACAATATGCGATATCCGGCCGCGATCCCTTGCGCTTCGCCATTGGAGGAAAGGTCTCTCGCCCGGTCCTGGTTGATTGCATCCGCTGGAATGGCGAGCACGGCCGCCGAGGTCAAGGCCGCGAAGATGGGAACCATGAGAAAGACGGCGCGCTGCGAGAAGGCGTAGCCGACCGCGCCGGCCAGAAGCGCGATGGCGATGTTGCCGCCGTGGTCGAAAGCCGAGTTGCGGCCGAGCCGCCGCGCGAGCTTGTCCTTCGTCACCAGGCCGAGGGTGAGCGCCGAGACCGCCGGCGCGAAGGCGTCGCCGGCGACCGCGAGGATGCTGAGCGCGATCGCCATCGGCCAGAAGGTCGGAGCGGCGAAAATAATGGCGCCTGACAGCGCCATCGCCGCCATCGTCAGGACGATGACGCCGCGCTTGGCGCGCACAATGTCGATCGCCGCGCCGATCGGGGTCTGAAACACTATGCCGAGGAGCCCACTTGCCGTCGTCACCAGTCCGACATCGGTTTGGCTCCAATGCCGGCTTGTGACCAGGAACACGTTGACGAACGGCCCGAAAAGGTTGCGAACGTCGGCGGCGAGGAAATTGACTGCGTCAAGCGCATAGGGGATAGGGAGCATCGCCTGAGTCCGAAACGCGTCCCACAGCCCCGGTCCGCGTCCGGGAACGCCGCGTGGTCGATTTTGTTCCTCGGGCGCCGATCCTAGAAGGCGCTCTTTAACCCAACGTGAATCTCTTGTCCCCATCTCTCTATGCCGCCTTTGTCGCCGCAACCGTGCTCCTGATGCTGGTGCCCGGGCCGAACGTCGCGCTGATCGTGGCCAACAGCCTCGCGTTCGGCGCGCGTGTGGGCCTCGTGACGGTGCTCGGCACCATCGTAGGCATGATCGTGCAGCTTTCGGTGGCCGCGTTCGGGGTGACGGCTCTCGTGGGCGCGCTTGCGCAGGGCTTCAACACCTTGCGCTGGCTCGGCGTGGTCTATCTGCTGTGGCTCGGCGTTCGCGACTGGCGCACGCCGGCCGGCGACCTTTCGCACGTCGCGCCCGTTTCGCCCCGCAGGATTTTCACCCGCGGGTTTCTCGTTTCGCTCACCAATCCGAAGCCGCTCGTATTCTACGCCGCCTTCCTGCCCCAGTTCCTGGTTGCCGACGCGCCGCTCAACAAACAGATGGCGATCTTGAGCGTGACCTTTGTCGCCATCGGCTTCGTCGTCGACAGCGGATGGGCTTTTGCCGGCGCGCGCGCACGCGGCCTCGTCGCCCGCTTTGGCCGAGCCCGCAATCGTCTCACCGGCGCGATCCTGGTCGGTGCCGGGGCCGCGCTTGGGCTGGCGCTCGCACGGCTGTAGACCCTCATCCGGCCCTTCGGGCCACCTTCTCCCGTGAACCGGAGAAGGGTAGCGCCCCCTCTCGTCCCGGGCTTGACCCGGGGATCGCGGAAGAGGGTCGGGGTGAGGGCAATGCGCAAGCGCGCGGACATCGTTCTCGTCGAACGCGGCTTCTTTTCGAGCCGGGCACGAGCACAGGCTGCGATCGCGGCCGGGCTGGTCAGCGTCGGCGGGGTGGCGCTCACGAAGGCGTCCGCGGCTCTGGCCGACGACGCGCCGATCGAGGCCGAGCCGCCCCACCCTTATGTCTCGCGCGGCGGGGTCAAGCTTGCCGCCGCGCTCGACGCATTCGGGCTCGATCCCGCGGGCCTCGTCTGCCTCGACGTCGGCGCCTCGACGGGAGGCTTCACCGACGTCTTGCTCCAGCGCCGCGCGGCGAAGGTTGTTGCGGTCGACGTCGGCCGCGGACAGCTCGATCCGCGCCTCGCGGCCGACAAGCGCGTGCGGTTCCTCGAAGGCGTCGATGCGCGCGCGCTTAACGCCGAGCGTCTCGGCGAGCAGCCGGCGGCGATCGTCGTCGACGTGAGCTTCATTTCGCAACGGCTCGTGCTGCCACATGTGCTGAAACTCGCTGCCGAGCCGGCATGGCTCGTCAGCCTCGTCAAGCCGCAGTTCGAGCTCGGACGGACCGACATCGTCAAGGGCCGGGTCAGAAGCGAAGCGGCGCTCGCACGCGCGTGCGCCGCTGTGCGCGCCGCGATCGAAGCGCAGGGCTGGTCGGCGCTCGGCCTCATTGCGTCGCCGATCCTCGGCGGCGGCGGGGCGCGGGAATTCTTGATCGCCGCCCGCCATGGCTGACCCGGTCGAAGAGCTTTCGATCGTCGCGCTAGACGCGCATGGCGAGGGCGTCGCCGCCGACGGCGCAATCGTTCCGGGCGCGCTGCCCGGCGAGCGGGTGTTGGCCAGGCTCGCCGGCAAGCGGGCGGAGCTGATCGAGACGCTGAGCGCCGCGCCCGATCGCGCCAAACCGATCTGCCCTTGGTACGGCCGCTGCGGCGGCTGCGCGGCGCAACACATGTCGGATAGGCTCTATCGCCAATGGAAGCGCGGCCTCGTGGTCGAGGCGCTCAAGCGCGAAGGCGTCGCGGCCGAGGTCGGCGAGCTCGTCGACGCGCATGGCGCGGGTCGACGCCGCGCGACCTTTCATGCCCGCTTTCCTCATGGCCAAGCCGATGAGGTCGGCTTCATGCGCGTCCGCTCGCACGACATCATCGCGATCGACGACTGCCCGCTGTTCAGCCCCGGCATGGCGGGCGCGATTGCCGCGGCGCGGGCATTGAGCGGCGATCTCAAAGGACTGATGAAGCCGCTCGACATCGGCGTGACAGCGACGCTGGACGGACTCGACGTCGACCTGCGCGGTTCGGGGCCGCTCGATCGCGCCGAGGCGCAAAAGCTCGCGCGGACGGCGCACGCGCTCGACCTCGCGCGTGTCTCCAACCACGGCGAAGTGGTGATCGAGCGCCGGCCGCCCCGCGTCGCGTTCGGCGAGGCGCTGGTCAAGCTGCCGCCGGGTGGCTTTCTGCAGGCGACCGAAGCCGGCGAAAGGCTGCTCGCGACGTTCGTCGAGCGCGCGTTCGCGGACTCGAAGCGGGTCTCGGACCTGTTCTGCGGCGCGGGCGCCTTTGCGCTGAGGCTCGCCCGCCGGCGCGAAGTGTTCGCCGCCGACGCCGACGACGCGGCCATCGCCGCGCTCGCCCGCGCGGCCGCGACGACGTCGGGTGTGCGCAAGCTCGCCGCCGAGACGCGCGATCTTTTCCGCCGTCCGCTGAGAGTCGACGAGCTCGCCGGGTTCGACGCACTACTCATCGATCCGCCGCGCGCGGGCGCGCTCGAGCAGTCTCGCGCGCTCGCCGCGTCCGCCGTGCCACTTATCGCGTCCATCTCCTGCAACGCGACGACCTTCGCCCGCGATGCGCACATTCTCATTGACGGCGGGTATAAAATCGAGGCGGTGACGCCGCTTGACCAGTTTCGCTTTTCCCCCCATGTCGAAATCGCCGCAGTCTTTCGCCGACCGAAAACGAAAACGCGCGCGCGGAGGCTTCTCTAGGTGGACGCGACGAAACGGGACGTCATTCTTGCTTCCCTGCAGAAGATCGTCGGGCCGCGCCATGTGCTGACCGATCCGTCACTCTTCGCCAGCGCGCTTATCGAGCCGCGCCGCCTCTATTGCGGCAAGGCGCTCGCGCTCGTGCGGCCGGGCGCGACCAGCGAAGTCGCGGCCGTCGCGGCCTTGTGCAACGAGGCTCGTATCGGCATCGTACCGCAGGGCGGCAACACCGGGCTCGTCGGCGGACAGACGCCGGACCTGAGCGGCGAAGAGATCATCCTCTCGACCCAGCGACTGCGCGAGATCCGCGAGGTCGATCTCGATGGCGACGTGATGGTCTGCGAAGCCGGCGTCACGCTCGCCGAGGCCCAAGCCGCTGCGCTGGCCGCCGACCGGCTCTTTCCGCTGTCGCTGGCGGCGGAGGGAACCTGCACCATCGGCGGCAATGTCTCGACCAACGCCGGCGGCGTGACCGTGATCGCCTACGGCAACACGCGCGACCTCGTCACCGGCGTCGAAGCCGTGCTCGCCGACGGGCGGATCGTCAACGGCTTAAGCAAGCTGCGCAAGGACAACACCGGCTACGATGTGAAGGGCCTCTTCATCGGCGCCGAGGGCACGCTCGGGATCGTGACCGCCGCTTCGCTTCGGCTGTTCGCCAATCCGCGCGCGCGGGCGACGGCGTTCATCGGCCTCAAGAGCCCGGAAGACGCGCTGAGGCTCCTGAGAATGGTCCGCGAGCGCCTCGGCCATGTCACAAGTTTCGAGCTGATCGGCCGCAACGCTTTCGACATCACGGTGAAGAACGGCCTGGCGCGGAAGCCCCTCGCCACCGCGCACGCCTGGTACGTGCTGATGGAAGCGGCTTCGCAGACGCCGGGCGGGCTCGACGAAGCGCTTGCCGGCGCACTGGAGGCGGCGCTCGAGGGCGGGATCATCGACGACGCGTCGATCGCCTCTTCGCTCGAGCAGCGGGCGGAGTTCTGGCGCCTGCGCGAATCGATTCCCGAAGCGCAGATCAAGGAACGCGCCTCGATCAAGCATGACGTTTCGGTGGAGGTCGGCCTCGTGCCGGCGATGATCAGGGAGGCTACGACCGCTGTCGAAGCTTTCGCGCCCGGCGCTCGCGTGGTCGCCTTCGGCCATCTCGGCGACGGCAACATCCATTTCAATGTCTCGCAGCCGATAGGCGCCGATCCGCAAGCCTTTCTCGACCGCTGGGACGCGATGAACGAAATCGTCCACGGGATTGTCGCCCGCCTCGGCGGCTCGTATTCGGCCGAGCACGGCGTCGGTCAGCTCAAGCGCGGACTGCTCGCCCGCTACAAGGACCCCGCCTCGCTCGCGATCATGCGGCAGATCAAGGCGGCGCTCGATCCGAACGGCGTAATGAATCCGGGCAAGGTGCTGTGATGTTGCGGCCTTTTTGCACCTAATCGAGGGCGATCCCATTCGGCGTCTTGCTCAGGACGACGGGTGGCCTCTGGGGAGAGGGAGAATAGCGATCTTGACGATTCAACGTCTTTCGGCGGCAGACTCGACAACGTTGGAGAAGCCGGGCTTTCGATCCGTACAGATCGTGTGGCCCAACAATGCGCCCGAAGCCCAGGTCACCATCACGCGTGTCACGATGGAGCCGGGTGCCACCTCGGCAAGACATCAGCACCCGGTCAGCGAACAAATATGGCTGATTGAGCAGGGGAGCGCCGTGCTATTGATGGCGGGGGGCGAGACAGACAAGTTGCGCGCCGGCGATGTTGTGCGCACGCCTCCGGGCACGATCCACGGCGTTACCAACACGGGCAGCGAGCCGTTCGTATATCTCGCTGTGACGGCGCCGCCACAGGATTTCTCGTCGGCCTACAAAAGACGGCAGACCTGAGACTGACGCAAATTCAAACTGAGACGCTTCCGCGCCGCGGACGTGGTGGCGCAAAGCCTGTCGGAGATTTACTCTTGACGCGCCGCCCGATGATTCGACGCACGAAATCAAGGCGCATGAAAATCCCCCGGGTCCCGGCGAAGGATCGAATCCCTGTGGCGCGGCGCGGCCGTCTCGCCGTTTTGATCGGTTTCCTGTGCCTCGCTCGCAGCGCGACGCCGGCCGACGCCGGCTGCGCTCCCAAAAGCTTCGACGGCGCGAAGTTCACCGTCTGCGCCTTCGATCCGCGGCATGACGACATTCGCCTCTTCCTGAGCGGCGCCGACGGCAAGCCCTACGGATCGCTGGCCGCGCTCGCCGCGGCGCTGAAAGCGAAGGGCGAGCGGCTGATGTTCGCGATGAACGCCGGCATGTTCAAGGAGGACCAGTCGCCGGTCGGGCTCTACGTCGAGAATCGGAGGAAGCTGCACGAGGCCGACACCCGGGCCGGCGCGACCAATTTTCACCTGAAGCCGAACGGCGTCTTCTGGGTCGGCGACGGGGCCGCGGGAGTCACCGAGACGACCCGCTTTCTCGCTGCTCCGCCCGCGGCGCGCTTTGCGAACCAGTCGGGCCCGATGCTGGTCGTCGACGGCAAGATCCATCCCAAAATCCGGCCGAACGGGACCTCGGCGAAGATCCGCAACGGCGTTGGCGCGTGCGACGGGGGGGCGGTCATGTTCGCCATCGCCGACGAGCCGGTGACCTTCGACGCCTTCGCGCGATTGTTCCGAGACGGCCTCGACTGCCCGAACGCGCTCTTCCTCGACGGCTCGGTGTCGTCGCTCTACGCGCCTGAGCTCAATCGCGACGATGAGCTCGGGCCCATCGGGCCGATCGCCGGCGTCGTGCGGCCCGAGGCGGCGGATCGGCAGTAGCGGACATTCGACTCCCGACACGCACGGTTGGCGCTATTGCTCTACGGAGACGCGCCAGCCCCGGAAAGGCGGCTGTCGCCTGGCCCAAGCGCCCGCTGCAATATTGGCGTGTCGACCCAGCGCCCGAACTTGAAGCCGACCGACCGCAATGTTCCCACGAGCTCGAAGCCGAAGCGAAGGTGCAGCGCGATTGAACCCGCATTAACGCTGTCGCCGACGACCGCGAGCATCTGGCGCCAGGGTCCGCGCTCGCAAGCTGCAATCAATTCGCCGAGCAGGGCCGAGCCTACGCCGCGGCCCCGACACCCGTCGACGACATAGACCGAGTCCTCAATCGTGAAACGATACGCGGGGCGTGGCCGATAGGCTGCGGCGTAGGCGAAACCGACCGTCTCTCCTTCCGCATCGGCGATGAGATAGGGCAGGCTGAGCTCGACCGACGCGCGCCGGCGCGCCAGCATGTCCTCGAGCATCGGCGGCGTCTCCTCGAATGTGGCGAGCGAGTGAAGGACGTGATGGGCGTAGATGTCCCGGACGGCCGCCATGTCGGACTCGCCCGCGGCGCGGACGCAAATGGGGCGGCATGAGGCAATTCGATTGCTTGGAGTTGCCATGCGCCTGATCCTGCACGGCGGTGCTGCTCAAGGGAACAGCCCGCGCGCCTGCTTGGCCTTCACCACCCGCTCGACCCCGATCGCCATCGCCGCCGTACGATTGGAGACCCCGTCGCGCTTGGCCCGGGCGACGACCATCGCCCAGGAGCGGTCGAGCGCCCGTTCGAGCCGGTCCATCACCTCGTCCCGCGACCAGAAATATTGCTGCAGGTCCTGAACCCATTCGAAATAGCTGACGATGACGCCGCCGGCGTTGCATAAGATGTCAGGGATGACGAAGATGCCGTCGTTACGCTCGGCGATGACCCGGTCGGCCTCCGGTGTGGTCGGGCCGTTCGCGCCTTCGGCGATGACGCGGCAACGCAGGCGCCGCGCGAGGTCGGCGTCGATTACCCGCTCGACCGCGCACGGCGCCAGTACGTCGCAAGGCTGCTCGAGCAGCGCGCGCGGTTCGATCGTGACCTGGCTCGAATAGCCGGCCAGTTCGCCGCTCCTGGCGGCGTGGGCGACGAGCGCCTTCACATCGAGGCCCGTGGGATCATAATAGGCGGCGGTGTGATCGCTGACCCCGATCACTTTCACGCCCCGCGCCGCCAGCCCCATCGCCGCGTGCGAGCCGACATTGCCGAAGCCCTGGACGATCGCCGTCGCTTTGACCGGCGCAATGTCCAAGGCGTCGAGGGCGCGAAAGGCAAGAAAAGCGACGCCGTGGCCGGTCGCCTCGCGCCGGCCCAAAGTGCCGCCGGCGCCGACGGGCTTCCCGGTGACGATCTCCGGGACGGTCATGCCCTGGTACATCGAATAGGTGTCCATGAACCACGCCATCACCTGCTCGTTGGTGCCCATGTCCGGCGCCATCACGTCGACTCGGGGGCCGACGAACGGGATCATTTCCTGCATGTAGCGGCGCGAAAGGTTCTCAAGCTCGTGGAGCGACAGCGCCCGCGGATCGACCGCAACCCCGCCCTTGCCGCCGCCATACGGAAGGTCGGCGAGAGCGCATTTCCAACTCATCCAGATCGCCAGCGCGGCGATTTCGCCGACATCGACGTTAGCGGCGAAACGCGTTCCTCCCTTGGCGGGACCGAGCGTGAGATGATGCTGCACCCGATAGCCGGTGAACACCTCCGTCTTGCCGTCGTCCATGTGAATTGGACACGAGACGACGATGGCGCGCTTCGGATAGAGGAGCCGGTCGCGCTCGTCCTCGGGGATGCCCAGGTGATCGGCGATGACATGGAATTGATCGCGGGCCATTTCGAACACCGGGCCGGTATAGAGGCTCTTCACATGCGTTCTCCCGCAGCCCTGGCCGCGAACGCCCGATGATAGCGGGCGTGGGCGCGGACGGAATTCGAATTTATCATAAGAACCGCGGCAAGAGGCGCACGGCCATAGCCCCTCTCGCCGGTCAATCCTCCACCTCGGCTTGACTTCGGGCCGGGCCTCACTATTTTGCCGGCCAAACACCGGGCCTGCGACCCTTCGCGGCCGTTTTCTGGCGCGTCCGCCGCGCCGTTTCATCGAAGGACGCACTCTGATGGCCAAGGCCGCCTCGCTCAAGATCAAGCTGCTCTCGACCGCCGACACCGGCTATTTCTACGTCACCAAGAAGAACGCCCGCACCAAGACGGAAAAGCTCGCGTTCAAGAAATACGATCCCGTCGCCCGCAAGCACGTCGAGTTCAAGGAAACGAAGATCAAGTAGGCCCCTGCCGCGCGAAGGCTTTAGGGGCGCCGCAGGGCGCCCTTTTCGTTCGCGGTCGTGGGCGACCGCGCGCGCCGGCTCATCCCTTCAGCTGCGCCACGACGCCGGCGATGTCGCCCATGCCCCAATGCTCGACGATTTCCCCGCCTGCAACGCGGAAGATATCGCACGAGGTGAAGAACAGCCGCCTTCCCGTCGCCGAGACCCCATAGTAAACGTCCCGGTGCGAGCCTTCGTAGGCGAAGCTGGCGGCGGCCTTGTCGCCCTCGGCGAGGCTGGTCTGCACGGTGACCTTGAGATCAGGCATCGCCTTCAGTCTCGCGGCGAAGACGGCGACCGTCGCCGCCTTGGGCGTCGTTCCGGTCGGCGGCGGAGGCGCCGCGGCGCTGACCTGGTGATTGACGTAGCCGTCGGCGAACAGCGCCGCGAAGGCATTGAGATCGTGGGCGCTGAGGGTTTGAGCGAACTTTTCCACGATCGAGACGTCCGCCGCCTTCACGGCGCGCCCGACGAGCGGCGCGCCGCCAATGAGCGCGGCGCCGGCAATCAATGTTCTGCGTCGCATGAGGGCCTCCTTCGGCCGCCGCGCGACGCCCGGTCTTCGAGCGCTTACGGGGGCGGCGGCATCTTGGCGTAAACCTCGCCCGGAACGATGACGAAGACCAGGGTCGAGGGAGTTTCCTTCGGCCCAAACGGCCCGGGAACGGCGTTCTTCACCGGTGGCAGGCTCTGCAGATAGGCGGCGATCGCCTGGGCGTCGTCTGCGGTCAGATTGGCGAGTTCCGGCCAGGGCATGATCGGAGAGAGCTTGCGCCCATCGGGCCGTATGCCTGTGGTGAAAGCGGTGATGATCTGAGCGGCCGTCCAATTGCCGAGGCCTGTCTCCTTGTCCGGCGTCAGATTGCGTCCGACGACCGCGCCGACGCCCGGTATCGCAAAGCCGACGTCGGAGCCGCTGAGGGCGCGGGAAAAATCCGGCTTGCCGAGAAAGTAGCCGGGCGTGTGGCAGTCGTTGCAGCCGGAGATCGAGACCAGATACTTTCCGCGCTCGATTTGGGTCTCGGCGGCGGAGGCCGCGGCGGACGCGCCAAGCATGACGGATGCAAGGATAAAAGACGGGCATCGGATTTGCATGTTTTCCTCCCATGATGAAGTCGTCGCCGGACGATGCGAAAAGGCGTGAAGTTTGTCGGAAATCGAGGACCGATTCGTGTTGCCCCGCGGCCGCGCCCTCCCGCGCCGCTTAGGTCAACGAAATGCCGGCGTCGACCACGAGGTTCTCGCCGTTCATGCCCTGGTTGTCGAGCAGGAACAGGGTGGCGCCGACGCAATGCTCGGTGGTGAGACGCCGACGGCCCGGCGTGCGGCTCAGCATCCGTTCGCTTATCTCCGCATTGCCCGCCCAATAAGGACTGTCACCGACAAATCCAGGATGGATGGCGTTTACGCGCACCGGCGCAAGCTCCACCGCCAGGGTCCGCGTGAGCCCGGTGACGCCGCCGTTGATCGCAGTAACCGTCGTAGAGCCGGGATACGGCCGCTCGCGCGCCAGCCCGCCATAGAGCACGATCGCGGCCTCCGGAGTGAACCGTTCGACGAGCGTATGCGCGATCTCGGTGTAGCCGACCAGCTTGGTCGTCACCAGTCTGATCGCGGCCGCGATGTCGTAGGCCTTGACGCTGTTGCGGTCGCGGTCGACGGCGGTGATCACGAGATGATCGACCGGACCGACACCGGCGAATTTTGCGGCGATCTCGTGCGGCTTCGCAATATCGACGACGATCGCCGTCGCGCCGTGGCCCACTTTGGCCGCCGCCGCTTGCGCCTTCTTTGGATCGCGGCTGGTCACCGTCACCTTCTCGCCGCGCTTGGCCAAGGCCTCAGCGACCGCGAGCCCGATGCCGCTTGAGCCGCCGACGACGACGGCCGTTTTTTGACTGCTCATCCCCCTCCAACCCCCACGACCCGTCGCCACTCAATTGGCGGCGTGCGACCGTCACCGACTGTCGCACGGGTAATCCGCCGCGACAAGGCGTAGTACCCGCCCTGCTAATGGTCGGCCTCGGGATCGATCGGCTGGTCGGCCGGATCGGGCCCATGCGAGGCGCCGTGGCCAGGGCGAACCAGTCGGTCGTCGCGCGCCGGCTCCGGCGCGGGCGACCAGGGACGGTTCTGAAGCGTCGAGCGATCGCTCGCGAGCGTGAATCCTCCTTCGTCGCTCCAGGTCAAGCCGACGGCGCCGAGCCGCGCCAGCGCCTGTTCGTCGAGCACGAATTTAGCCTTGCAGCCCTGGGGCGCGCTGAGTGCGCTGACCACGACTTCGGCGCGCGCGCAATCTTCGTCGAACGCGAGGCGATCGAGGACGATCGAAAGCGATTCTCCCTCCGGCAGGTCAGCGACGCAGCCGAGGCGGTCGCAGGGCGCATCGGGGGTGCGGGCCTGAGCGGGGTCACGCCCATCGCCGTCGGCGGTCAGCCATTGCTCGGCGGCGAAGGCGTTGAAGCGTTTGCCGACGATCTCGAGCGCGCCGTCGGCGTCGCGCACTGCCGCCAGATCGCCAGACGGCGCGACGATGACGTCATAGCGCGGCCCATGCGTCGCGCCGATGAGCCCGATGAGCGCGAGCGGAACGGCGCTCAGGCGGAACGTCCAGGTCCGCCAGATGGTCGCGCTGATGACGGCGAGGGCGAGGAACGGCAAGGCGTAGGGCGCGAACGCCCTGAGGTGCACGGTCGAGCCTGGGGCGTCAGCGATGAAGCGGGCGACCCACAGGATGAACTTGATCCCCGCCCCGACATAGAGCCAGACCGGCGCGTCGAGCCCGAGGGGATAGAGCGCCGCGCCGATGAGCGCGCCCGGCACGGCAAAAAATTCGATGATGGTGAGCGTCAGCGGATTGCCGATCAGCACATAGGGGCTCAGATCATGGAAGTGATAGGCCATGAACGAGGCGGTGGCCGAGGTCGCGAAGGCGGTGGCGAACAGGAGTGAGAGCGGCCGGTCGAAGAGATGGGCGCCGGGGAAGCCGCGCTTCGGCCCTTCGCCTCGCTTGGGCACGAACGGATCGGGATCGATGTCGTGGGCCGCCAGCCGCGCCTCCATCACCGCGACCAGCGCCGCGACGGCGGCGAACGAGAGCTGGAAGCTGACGCCGAGAATGGCCTCGGGCTCGATGGCGACCACCGCGAGCACCGCGAAAGCAAGGTTGCGCATGGTCAGCGCGCGCCGGTCCATGATCACCGCGCCGAGCACGACCAGCGTCATGATGAGCGCCCGCTCGGTGCCGACGCGCGAACCGGTCGCGACGTCGTAGAGGAGCGAGCCGGCCATCGCGACGACCGCGGCCCACTTCTTGATCGGATAAGAGAGCGCAAGCGTCGGCGACAGCGCCAGCAGTCGGCGGGCGACGACAAAGACGATGCCCGCAACGAGCGTCATCTGGACGCCGGAAATCGTGATGATGTGGAAGATGCCCGCTTCGCGAATAAGGTCCTTGGCGTCGGCAGACAGAAAGTCGCGCTTGCCCGTGACCATCGCCGCCGCGATCGCGCCCTCATCGCCGCCGATGATCGCGTTGACTCTGAACGCGAGGCGGTTGCGCGCCTGATCGATCGCAGCATAGAAGCGCTGGCTTAAGGTCGCGTCGTTTGGCGGCGGCAGGCGCCGGATCGGCCCGAGCGTCGAGCCGACCGCGCCGACGCCTGAGAAAAACGCGTCGCGAGCGAAGTCGTATCCGCCCGGGAGCGCCGCGCGCGACGGCGGCAGCAGGCGAGCCTTGAGCTCGACGTAATCGCCCGCCGCGACGTCAGGTGTCTTGCGTGTCGTCACCCTGACGCGGCGCGGAACCTTCTCGCGCGGCATGCCGTCGGCGTTGACGACGCCGACCACCATGCGCGCGCCGACGGTTCTCAAGTCGACCTCCTCGACGAAACCCTGAAGAGTGACGATCCGGATGCGGTCGAGCACCGGCGCCGTGACCCGCGCCGTGCGCAGCGACATTGACAGAAAGCCGGCAAATAGCGCCGCCAGGGCGAGCGAGACGCCGAGGGCGAACGGGCGCGCGCGCGACATCCACGCCAGCGTCGCGAACAGCGCCGTCATCAGCGCCGGCAGCCATAAGGACGGCTCCTGATCGGCCGCCAGATTGAGCGCGACCCCGCCCATCGCCGCGACCGGAATCCAAAGGAAAAACCGCCGCTCCTCGACCTCGCGGGCGAGCGCGCTTGAGAACGCTCCGCGCCACTCCGGGGCCCACGAGGCGGCGCGGGCGAAGCCGGCGGCCGCGGCAAGAGCGCTGGTGCGAGCGGGAGTGGCCATCGGCGGCGAGATTAACGCCGGTGTGACGCTGGGGAAAGGGCTGACCCGTAGGCGCGGTCATCGATCGCGGCTTAAAGCCGCGAGGCGCGATACTGCGTCGGCGTCACGCCGAAAGTGGCGCGGAAGCGGCGGTTGAAGGTGGAGAGGTCGCTGAAGCCGCTGTCGAGAGCAATCGGCAGCACCGGCCGGCGCGACGAGACGAGCTCGAGCGCGGCGCGGCGCATCCTGGCGCTGAGGAGATATTGATAGGGCGTCATGCCCACGAGCCGCCGGAACACGCGCAGGAAGTGGTACTTGCTCGTTCCTGCGCTCGCCGCGAGGTCCTTGAGCCGGACCGGCCGCGCGGCGTCCGACTCGACCAGGCGAATCGCTTCGACGACGCGTCGCGCCTCGCGCGCGGACGGCGACGCGGGGAAACGCTTCTGATCGGCCATCGCAGCGATGACGCGCTCGATAAGCCGCAGCGCCAGTTCCTCGCGGCGAAGCGCGGGCGCTCCCGACGACAAGGCTTCCATCGAGGCCACGACGGGCAGCGCCTTCGGCGATGGCGGCAGGCTCGGGGCCGAAAAGCGGAAGCGGCTCGTCGACGCCGCGGCCGCGGCGATTTCGCCGAACAGGTCGTCACGAACATTCAAGGATACGCAGCGATCTCCAATCCCATGCGCGTGGCCGCATTCGAAACACCAGCCACTGTTTCCGAGCAGCAAAGCCCCCGGGTAGAGCAGCCCGCGGCCCGCGTCCGATCGGTAGTTGAAGCTCCCCTCGATGACCGCAGAGACGCTGAAACCCTCGTGCCGCTCCTCGAAGGGCCTGTCGGACGGTCCTGCGCGGCAGATGACTTCGTGCACGCTCCATCCGTCGCCGGCCGCCAGCTTTCGCTTGGCGAGTCCCTCCTCCGTCGGCCTGGGCGCTCCCGCCCCACGAGATTGGGCTTCGCTTTGCATGGGTGAAGAATAGCAATTTTCCCCAAGCGGGAAAACCATCGCGGCCATAGGCTCCTTGAGAACCGCTGAGGCCCGTACGCAACCGGCCGCGGCGCCGACCAACATTAAAGAGGACATCATGCTGGATCACGTTTCGATCGGCGTTCGCGACATCGCGAAGGCCAAGGGATTTTACGACGCCGCGCTGAAACCGCTCGGATTCGCCTGTCTCAGCGCCGACGACAGCTCGCTCGGCTACGGCAAGGAGGGCGTCGGCTTCTGGGTCAATTCCGCCGAGCGCCCGGTCGCCCACGACCCGAAGTCGGGACTGCACTTCTGCTTTGCCGCCCCGAGCCGGGCGAGCGTCGCGGCGTTTCATGCTGCTGCGCTCGCCAACGGCGGGCGCGACAACGGCAAGCCCGGACTGCGCAAGGATTACGGGTCGCAATATTACGCGGCTTACGTCTTCGATCCCGAGGGCTACCGGCTCGAAGCCTATTTCGGAGGGAAATAAGCCCATGGCGACAATCCGATCCGAACTCACGACCCGCGCGCCGGCGGACGAGGTGTGGTCGGCGGTCCGAGACATCGGCGCGCTCCATACGCGGCTCGTCCCCGGCTTCGTCGTTGACACGAAGCTCGAGCCCGGCGCGCGCATCGTGACCTTCATCAACGGCGTCACGCTGCGCGAGCCGATCGTCACGCTCGACGACGAGGCGCGACGGCTGGTCTGGACAGCCGAGGGCGGCCGCGCGCGGCACTATAACGCCGCGCTCGAGGTCACCGCGCTGCCTGGCGGGACCACGTCCGTCGTCTGGACCGCCGACTTCCTGCCGGACGACCTCCACGCATATTTCGCGCGGGCGATCGAAGCGGGAATGGCGGCGATGCAGCGGGCGTTGGACCAGCTGGCGGCGTGAGCGTGGGAGCGGAACCGAAGGCAGATTCGCAGGCTTGCCCACGGCGCGCCGTTTTGGAGTACCATGTTGCTGCGACGGGGACGTATGGCTAGCTTCGTCGCGCTAACGAGGCCATTCGAACATGGCTGGGAATCTGGACATCACCGGTTACGCCATCGTCTCGGACGACGACAAGATCGCGGCCGCCGACGGACTGACGCCGGTTTCGCTACGCAACGAAAAGGACTGGGAGCTTTACCAGCGCGCGCAAGATCTTGCGAACCTGGTCGTATTCACCCGTCGCAGTCACGAACTCGAGCCCAACGTCCGCGGGCGTCCGCGTCTTGTCGTTTCCCGCGAGGCGGCCGGGCTCGAGCAGCGCGCCGACGGTTGGTGGTGGGACCCGCGGCGCACGACTTGGGAAGCAGTAGCCGCCCGATTGCTGCCGACGGGCGGCCGCGTCGCCGTGGGCGGCGGACAGGTGGTGTTCGATCTCTTCCTGATGATCGGCTTTGACGGTTTCAATCTGTCGCGCGCGCATGGCGTCAAACTTCCCGGCGGCCGGCCGGTCTTTGCCGCCTGCGAGGCCGGCGTCTCAGCCGCTGCTCTGCTCGAACAGCATGGTCTTACGCTCAGCGAACGGATCCCCCTCGACCCGGCGCACGGCGTCGAAATGACCGTCTGGCGGCGCGCCGCCTGAGTCGCCCCTGCCTCCCTATGTGGACGCCGCTTCACGGCCTCGCGCCGCCGGAAGGTTGAACGGCGTGATCACCTGGACCTGTGACGGCGGGGGCGGAGCTCCTTGCGGCAATACCCGATGCGCCTGCATCACTATTCGGCAGGCAGATCGGACATCGGCATTGAGATCGTGGTGCAGAACCGCCGAAATGCGTTTCTCGCGCAACAGCGTCAAATTGTCCGCGTCAAGGTCATGGCCGACGAACACCTGGCACGGACGCGCCATCGCCTGGAACGCTTCCACCAGTGCCCGGTTGCCGCCGCCGATCGAGTAGGCGGCGACGATCTCGGGGTCGGCGGCAAGCGCCTCTCTGGCCAAAGCGCCTGTCGCCCGATCGATCCCGAGTCCTTCGCTCACTTCGACAATGCCGAGGTTCGGGTATCGCGTTCTGAGCCCCCGGCGAAAGCCGATCTCCCGCTCCTCCTCGCCACGGAAACTGTTGCTGCTGAGCGTCGTCAGAATCCTCGCCTTCGCGTCCCCAAGCCACTCGCCGATGAGATAGGCGGCCGTCTCGCCAGCGGCGCGATTGTCCATTCCGACATAGGCCGCGCGGCGGCAGTTGGCGACATCGGTGACGAGCGTGACGACAGGAACGCCCCGCGCAACGGCGCGGTCCACGGCCGCGGCGATTTCCGGTTCATCCGGAGCTTTGAGGAACAGGCCGTGCGCGCCGCGCATGGCGATCCTATCAATGAGCGCCGCCAGATCGGCGATCCGCGCAACCTCGCTGAAATGGTAACGCGCGCGAAAGACCGCGGGACGCAATGTCGGCATCTCGTCGTCGAGCGCCGCGCGAACGGCCTCTGAAAAGCGATCGGGCGCTTGCATGACGACATCGATCAAGAATTTGCGCCCAGTCAGTCCGGCCTGTTCAGCCTGGCCATGCAACTCGCGTATCGCCTGTTTGACGCGTTGGGCCGTGTGCTTGCGCACTCCGCCCCGCTTGTTGAGCACCCGATCGACCGTCGCCTCGCCGAGGCCGGCCTGGAGCGCAATTTCCTTGATGAGAAACGGGTGGGCCAAGACAGATCGCCTGATGGGTTTTTGATGGATTGACGCAATAGTCCTGCCGGACAACGCCTTTATACTCCGCCTCACAGATCGTTGCACGGAGGACGCCATGAAGGACGACAACGTCACGCGGAAGAGGTCCAATCGCGTCTGGCTGAGCGAGGCGACTTGCGATCTCGGCGCATTCAGGCGGATCGTCGAGCGCTCCGTCAACCGTGCCGACTATCCCTTCGCCAGCGACGTCCTATCCAACGTGCTTGTCTACGACGGCCTCGAGGCGCGCAGCGCCGCCGCTTCGCCCGAGACCCGCAAGGAACTGATGGCCGAATGGGTCGAGGCGCTGACCGACGGACCGGGCATCATCGCCATTCGCGGCGCGTTCGCCGATACAACTGCAATCGACGCCGCAAACAATCATTTCTGGGCGATCATCGAGGATGAACGCAGAAGCAACATCGGCGGCGGCGATCATTTCGCCAAGCCTGGCGCAAACGACCGCATCTGGAACGCGCTCGAGAAGCTCTGCCTGCGCGACCCCGCCGCGTTCGCCGCCTACTACGGCAACGCGGTCATCGCGACGGTCAGCGAGGCATGGCTCGGCCCATCTTATCAGATCACCTCGCAGCTCAACGTCGTCAATCCGGGCGGCGCGGCGCAGGTTCCGCATCGCGACTATCATCTCGGCTTCCAATCGCCTGAGGCGATCGAGCGCTTTCCCGCCCACGTCCATCGTCTCTCCCCCGTGCTGACGCTTCAGGGCGCGGTCGCCCATTGCGACATGCCGCTCGAAACCGGGCCCACCCTCTACCTGCCGTTCTCGCAAAGTTATTTGCCGGGCTACATGGCGACAGGCCGCGCAGAGTTTCGCGACTATTTCGAGGAGCATCATGTCCAATTGCCGCTCGCCAAGGGCGACGCGGTGTTTTTCAATCCCGCTCTTTTCCATGCCGCCGGGACGAACCGCTCGAAGGACGTGCGCCGGATCGCCAACCTCTTGCAGGTGTCCTCGGCCTTCGGCCGGGCGATGGAGACCGTCGACCGGCTCAAGATGAGCCTCAAGCTCTATCCGGCGCTCAAAGGTCTCCTCAACGACAAGGCGATCACCGCAGCCGAGGCCGACAACGCCGTCGCGGCCTGTGCGGAAGGCTATTCCTTCCCGACCAATCTCGATCGCGACCCGCCGATCGGCGGCATGGCGCCCAAGAGCCAGCAGGACTTGATGCGCCAGGCGCTGAAGGAGAACTGGGCGCCGGAAGTCTTCAGCGAGGAGGCCGATGCGCAGGCCTGGAGAAAGCTGACCTGAAGCACGGCGAAAACTGCACGAATTTTACGCCGTTAGGTCTGTGGGGGGCCACAGTCGTCGAGAACGGCCCTGAGCTGAGCTATGAGCGGACCAGCGCCTGGCGCATAGGAAGCCTCGATGGCCGCCGTGCCGATCGTGAAAGCGTCTGCGCCTGCGGCGCGAACCGCGTTGATGCGTTCGGCCGAATTGACCGATCCGGCGACCACGACAGCGCCCCGGTCGGGAAATCCGCGGCGGCAGGCCGCGATGAGGTCGAGCGGCTCGGCTTCGGTCGCGCGGTAGGCGAGAATGTCGACGCCCGCGCACCCCATCGCCGCGAACGCCCGGCATTGAGCCTCGACTTCCGCCGCCGAGCCGCCGAGCCGCGTCGGATGGCCGCTCGGCTTGCCGGCGAACGGCAGATAGCGGGTCGCGCAGCCTTCGAGGATCCGGAGGGCCTCCTCGACATGCACCCCGCCCATGAGGCGGTCGACGCCGAGGTCGCGGCCAAGCTCGACCGAGCGAAGTTCGTCCTCGCGCGTCGTCGACACGACTTCCATCCACGGACTGGCGCCTGCGGCGCGAATGGCGGCGGTCAAGCGCCTGAGCGTCGGAGCTTCGGCGCCGACATCCTTGAAGCCGATATGGCGCAACCCGAGCTCGCGCGCGATCTCGACGAGGTCGAGCGCGTTCTCGACTGTCGTGTCGTTGCGCGTCAACATGAAGACGAAGTCCATTCGCTTATGAGCGCCGCCGCGTGGTTGTCGGCGCGAGCCTACCACCGCCGGCGTGACAAAAGGAACGCGCTGGGGATCGCGCTTATGGCGGTGACGCTAAGAGTGGCTTTCGGTCGGGAGCGGGAAGAAGACACCGCCGATCGCGAGGAGAAAGAGAACCGCGAGATAGATGAGGCAACCGACCATGGCGATACGGAAGAGGAAAATCTTCCAATAGAGGATCTTAGCGAGCGCGGCGCAGCGAACGCGAAACAGGCGAGAGCTCTTGTCGTCGTCGGGCGGCGTCACAAAATCCTCTGGGTCAACCGTCCGCTTGATGAAAAACGGGAAACCCGGCGTGAGGACAAATCGCGGATAGATCGCCAGGACCAAGAGAATGATCGAAAACAGCGGAAGCAGCAGCAATAGGAATATCGGCATATAGAACGGGAGCTGCGTGCGAAAAGCGGCGACGGTCGGTATCGAAATCGCGAGAAAGAAGAGAATAATATTCGACTTGATGTCGGAGATTCTGATGTTATCGGTATAGACCGTGAGCAGGCCCTCGAAATATTTGATTGTGTCGGGAGACATCACCGGTCCTTACGTCGTATCGGGGCGCCCTGGTCCGATCTTGCGCAACTCACCGCTATTCACCGACGGGAGCGATCCCGCCGTCTCGGCCGGCGCCGACGCGCCGATACCCCAGACATACAACGGTTGAGGCCTCGCGCGCGAGCGACGAATGATCGGCAGGATCCGCCAGCCGGTCCGACCACGACATCCTTGCGGCCCGACGTTTCGAGACGGAAATGTCGGATCAGGGCTGATTGACGTTCAGGCTAGCGCGCTCCGGCCGATCGCGGGGCAGCCTTTGGCGTCCCATATCGCCGTGTGATAGAGCGGCGCGTCGGCAGCCGGATCGCTCCCGCGCCAATTCAGGAAGACCCCACCCGCCCATGACGCAAGTGGTCACCCGTTTCGCGCCTTCGCCGACCGGTTTCCTGCACATCGGCGGCGCCCGGACGGCGCTGTTCAACTGGCTCTACGCCAGGCGCCTCGGCGGCAGGTTCCTGCTGCGGATCGAGGACACCGACCGCGAGCGCTCGACTGAGGCCGCGGTCGAGGCGATTATCGATGGGCTCAAATGGCTCGGGCTCGATTGGGACGGCGAGGCGGTGAGCCAGTTCGCGCGCGCCGGGCGCCATCGCGAGGTCGCCGGTGAGCTGCTCGCCTCCGGCGGCGCCTACCGCTGCTACGCCAGCACCGGGGAGCTCGAGGCGATGCGCGAGACGGCGCGCCTCGAGGGCAAGCCGATGCGCTACGACGGCCGCTGGCGCGACCGCGACCCTGCTCTCGCGCCCCCCGGCGTCGCGCCCGTCATCCGGCTCAAGGCGCGGCAGGACGGCGAGACGGTGATCGACGACCTCGTTCAGGGCAAGGTCACCTTCGCCAACAAGGACCTCGACGACCTGGTCCTCCTACGCTCGGACGGCAACCCGACCTACATGCTCGCGGTCGTCGTCGACGATCACGACGCGGGGGTGACGCACATTATCCGCGGCGACGATCATCTGACCAACGCCGCGCGGCAGACGCAGATCTACCAGGCCCTCGGCTGGGACGTTCCGGCGATGGCGCATATTCCGCTCATTCACGGGCCGGACGGGGCCAAGCTCTCCAAGCGCCACGGCGCGCTCGGCGTCGACGCCTATCGCGCCATGGGCTTTCTGCCGGCGGCGCTGCGCAACTACCTGGCGCGGCTTGGCTGGAGTCACGGCGACAAGGAATTCTTCACCACCGAGGAGCTGATCGCCGCGTTCGATCTGGCCGCCGTCGGCCGCTCACCGTCGCGCTTCGACTTCGCCAAGCTCGAGAACGTCAACGGCCATTATATGCGCGCAGCGAGCGACGTCGGCCTCTTCAACGCGCTCATCGAGACCCTGCCCTATCTGCCGGGCGGGCCTGAGATCGCAGCCAGGCTCGACGATGAGAAACGCGCCCAGCTGCGCGCCGCGATTCCGGGCCTGAAGGAGCGCGCCAAGACGCTGGTCGAGCTTCTCGACGGCGCCGCCTTCCTGTTCGCCGAGCGCCCGCTGACGATGGATGCGAAGGCTGAAGATATTCTCGCCCGCGCCGGACGCATTCATCTCAAGAACCTGCTGCCGCCTTTGGCCCGGCTGAAAGACTGGACGGCGGAGAACGCGGAGCAACTTGTTCGCGCCTATGCGGAGGAGCAGGGCGCCAAGCTCGGCGTCGTCGCCCAACCCTTGCGCGCGGCCCTCACCGGCCGCTCTACTTCGCCGGGCATCTTTGACGTGCTCGAGGTCTTGGGACGCGAGGAGAGCCTGGGGCGGATCGAGGATCAGGCTCGGCTCGCAGCGTAATCCCGGAGACGACAGGAAGAGGTAGGCCCGTCGCGTTATTTCAGCTCGACGACCGGCGCGTGAATAAGCCCGCCAGGGCATCGATCCGGCGAACCCGGAGCCCAATCTCGCTGCTGATCGGACGAAGGGGGGCCAGGATCGGGAAGGGCGTCGGCAAAACTCGTGACGGTTTGAAACACTTGAAGGCACGCCGCGCCGTCGTCCAGCCAGCCCAGGCGCCAGATTCGTCTGTCCGGATAGCGATCGATCTCAAGCCGGTTGAATTCGGCATCGTCATTGATCCAGATTGTCTTTTCGTTATCGATGTCGGGGTCGTTGGAAACCAGGATCCCCTCTTTCGGCGCCTTCGGCCCGGTATCGACGATGACCAGGTTTTTGCCTCGATAACGGTCGACTTCATTCGCGACCGTCATGTGAAAAGAGCGCGGCCGAAGCCAGCAGCAAGGCGCAGAAAAATGGTTGTTGACGGGCGTGACGAAGGTCGGCTGGCCGGTCAACGCCGAGCTCAACGGAATCGCCGACCCGAGGACGAGCGCTAACGGCAGAACCCGACTCAGCGACAGCCCAAATGGATAGCCCCAAGGTCGCCATTGGCGCAGGCTCTTGAATCCGGCCATGGTCGCTAGAATGAAGAAACCAAAGGCGGGCGCCGCGTAATGGGCAAGATCCCAGGTCTCGAGCGAAAGACCGACAGCCAGCGAGGCCGCGGCAACCAAAAGGGTCGGCTCGCCCCTGAGAGCGTAGATTCCGAGCGCAAACGGAATGACGAGCGCAAATCCGAAATAAAAGTTCCAATTATTCCGAAGGCGGAACGCCTCCGCGGAATAAATTCCAGCCCAGGTCTCTCGACGATTGTAGGACCTCAGTTCGAATGCGTTAACGTACTCGTTCTTGGCGTACCGAGCCGGCGCCGCCTCCCGGGGCCCGCCGCTTTCCACGAGGAAAGCGGGTACTTGCGAGCCCGTCTGGCGGTAGAGCGCATACGGCGGAATCTTCCAGTCTCCGGTCACGGCTTGGTTGTGGACCAACGTAAGACCAAATCCGGCCGCGACCAGGACGGTTGCTGCCATACCGGCTGGGATCAGCGACTTCCGCTCCAATGTCGTCGATCGAATGAATTGAATAACCAGGGCCGCTCCAAAGGGAATCGCATAGACCATTCCCTCGTAGGGTCGTGTCGTCATCATGATGAAGACACCCAAGCCGACCACCGCGCCGTTCAACAGATTCGGACGCGACCTGATTGCCTTGAACCCCCCCAACAGCAGGACCCCGCCAAGAGCGGTAAACGCTCCGCCCCAAAATGAATTCACCCAAAGGCTGAATAACCCATATCGAACCATGACGATTAGCGACGCGATAAAAGCATACCTGGAATTGATCCATTCCCGCACCATCCAATACGCTGCGACAGTCAGCGCAACCATGGAGAGAAGAACCCCTCCCCATGCGCCAATGCCCAGGAAAAGGCCTATGAATATCGGAAACGACCGAAGGACCGGATACATCGACGCGTAAGTGGGAGACACAATGACGTAGATTGATCCAAAGTCCGGCAATAGGTTCACATGGCTCGCGAGATGCCCGGCGAGATATGTCTTCGCCTGCAATGTGAGGCTGACCTCGTCGGCGACAATCGGCTGCGGGGTTCCGAGAAACGGCGACAGCGCCAGACGAGCGCAGGTCGCGACGCCAGCGATCAAAGCCGCGCTGAGGTAGGGCCGATCGGCGATCTTGCCGACGAGGTTTTCAAATTTGGCGAACAGTCTAATCGGGTATTTTGTGATCAATACGGCAGTCAAAAGCATGAGTAGAGTCAACGGCAGCTGCCATGCTTCGTATATGCCAACTCTTGAAATAAAATCGTCGCCAATATTCGCGAGTAAATGCATGTTCACTTTCGGTGGGACGCAGTCTACAACTCAGCAGATCGCGCAAACGCCCAGGCGCCCATCCGTGTCGACCGGCCGCTGGTCTTTCAATCGGAGATCCCTAAGTTAAAGCGTCAACCGGTCATTTCCAACTTGGTCCTGTCGTCCGGCAGCCACGCTTCGCCGCTCGCTGCTGTCTGCAAGCGCCCTAACTGAATTGCGACCGGGACCAGGAGAACGTAGCAGGCCGCGCCGACCCACAGGCTCGCGTTGATCGAGAAGGTGATGCTGGTACCGACGGCGACGCTTGCGGCCAGGACGCCGCAGGCGCCGTTCACCGCCCAGAACCAGGGCGTCGGGCGACGGTCGAGCGCGTTCACCACCCGCATCCCTGTAGGGAAGCCGAAGCCCATCATCGTGCCGGCTGGAACGATCGCCGCGAGCGCCACCAACGCTCGCACAGGCAAACTCGTCCCCTCCGTCGCGCGGACCAGCACCGGAAACCAAAGACTAAGGAGCAGCACGAAGAACACCAGCAACCCCGCCCAGACAATCAGCCGCCCCGAGGTATCCAAGCGCACACGCTCAGAGAGTAGGCTTCCAATACCGGTCGAGAGGATCATGCTGAACAGCCCGATCGCGAGACCGTAAACAGGGTGTCCAAGAAAGATCGACACGCGCTGGATAATGCCGATCTCGACAAACATGAAGCCGAGTCCGATCAGCGCGAAATACATCGTCCCCAGCGTCGCCAATCCTGCCGACGCCTGTCGCAGCGAAGGCAGACTCGGAACGATCATGGTGGCCAACACCAAGGCGAGCGATAGCGCCACAATCACCACGATAGTCGTGCCGGCCGAGTAATTGCCGTGCAACACCCCCTCTTGCGATAAACGCGCCCTCGCCAATGAAACCAAATCAGTGAGGACCAGTTGGTTGAAGAAGAAGGGCCGATCATCGGTCGGGGCGCTCAGGTCAAGGTGATAGCGCTTGGTGAGTTGAGCGAAATCCGCGTCGTCAAGCGCCGACAGCACGTCGCCCAAGGTCCCCGGCCCGGGATCCCGATCCGGGCTGATCAGTTCGGTGAAGCCGAGTTCGCGCGTAGTTTCGTGCAGCTTGGCAAGATCGGACGCGCTGAGCGGCGCGGCCCCGACGATGATGGTAGCCAGAATCGGCGTGCCTACGAGGAAAATGTGCGCTCGTGGATCGTCGACCCCGCGCGCCCGAAGGGCAGTCATCGCCAAGCTCACGAGGCGGCCGGTTTCGCCGACATTTTCTGGATTGTACCAGCGCGAAACCGTGTACACCCCGTTCGGCGTCAGCGCGTCGAGGAAGTGTTTCCATCCTTCGACAGTGTAAAGCCCATTCTCGGAGAGCGAGAATGCCCCGGCCCCGGTCGCCGCCCATGTGTCGATAAGGCTCATTTGTATGAGATCGAACCGCTCATTGGTGCGCGCGAACCAACTGCGCGCCTCGTCCACGTTGAAATGCGTCCCAGGAATGTCGGCGAGATGATTGAAGTCACGAAATCGCTGGGTCAGCCAATTGATGAAGATCGGGTTCAACTCGACTCCGGTGACGTCCGCGAAGCCAAAAAGATGAGCCGAGAGGAGGTCCCGTCCCCCGCCGACGCCGATTACCGCCGAGCGGCCCCGATTCCGTATCGTGTAGGCGAGGGTCGTGACGTCGTATCGGAGAAAGCCGAGCTTTGCGATGTCGCCGTTGAATTCGTACATTGAGGTGCCGGCCGATCCATCGATGCTCAGCCTCATCTGCGCGATCTCGGACGGCGGCATGAAAGGCGACGGTCCCCACATTGACGGCGTGCCGACATACATCGGGTCGGCGCGGATGCGCGAGAACGAATTCCACCGCTGCGCCGCCGGCGCGTTCAATTCCAAGCCGTTCTTGACGAGGAGCGGGGCGAGCCCGCGCGGCTGAATGGCGGCGTTGCCAAGGGTCAGCAAGACCAGCAGGAGAGCCAGCAAACCAGGGTGGCGCACCACACGCCAGCCGGTCTGCAAACTGTCCGTCGCGCCGCTGCGTCGCAACGCGGCGCGAAAGCAGACTGACGCCGCGGCGCCGATCGCCCCCACCGCGAACAACGCCGATACGCCGTCGACCCACGTCATCACCGCCAACACCAGGAGGCACCCGGTGGCCGCGCCGATGAGATCGACGCCATAGACGAGGCCGATCGGCCAGGGACTTCGCGTCAACGCCAGCGAGATCGCCATGCCGGCTAGCACGTAAGGCGGCAGGATGACCAGGATCGTCTTCAGCCAGACCAACGTCATCATCGGCGCGCCGGTCTGGCCCACAATGACGGTGGAGATGATCATCAGCACGGAGCCCACCACCGCCAGGGCGAAGGCCCAGGCGATCCAGGAGAGATGCTCGAGCATCCGCTCGGCGGTGAAGCGCCCGGCATTGAAGTAGACAAGCAACGACCCAGCCGTCATGCCAAACATAGCCATACTGATAGCGAAAAAGGCCAGATAGTACCAAGAAATAACCGATAGCATTCGGGTCTCGAGGATCTGGAGCATCAGGCTGCACATACAGATCAGAAATAGCCCGGCCAAAAACGGCCGCTGAACTCCGCGGACTGAGGTCATCGACATCTCCCGGTTGCTTCCAGCTGAACGCCTTCTGCAGGCGCCATTTGTTCGTCAAATATCTCAGGTTTACCGACCCAAGCGCGCCAGACTGATGGCTTGAGCCGACATTCACCGGATAGAGAGAAACTTCAGAGCCGAGGCCGCCGCACGGAACCGTTCGCGACAACCCTCGGACAGCTGTGTCGATTGTCGCTTGCTCCACGCAAAATGGCGCCACCCCCAACGCATGCTGCTGCGCAACAACTGTACGCATGCTTGGGCGGCGAGTTTAGTGGCACACTCTGCCTTGAGACTTTCAACGGCGAAGCGCGAAAGCGAGGCCCGACCGACGACACCATGTCGGTCGGCCCCTTGGGCAAAAGAGCCTACTCCTGCGGCAGCGCCATTGGCTGAGCCGGAACGGCGGAGGCGAGCGGGCCGGGGCCGGCGCCATCGCGCTGGTAGACGTCGGGGCGGAACTGGACGACACCGTCCGGCGTCGCCCAGGCGGTAACGTAGATCCAATAGACGTTGACCGGCTGCGCGAGCTTGACGTCGAGGCGGTCTCCCGAACGGATGACCGCGTCGATCTGGTCGCGGCCCCAGCCCGGGGTGTCCTTCAAGAGCCAAGCGACATAGTCGCGAACGTCCTGCACCCTGATGCAGCCCGACGACACGAAGCGGAAGTCGTCGCCGAATATGCCCTTCGAGGGCGTGTCATGCATATAGACGCCGTAGGGGTTGGGGATGTTGATGCGCACGAAGCCGAGCGAGTTGAGGTCGGCCCCCGTATCCTGGCGATATTTGTAGTTGGTCGCCTCGTTGCTGTTCCAATCGATCGAGGCCGGAGAAACCTCTTGTCCGTCCTTGTTGAAGACGCGGATCTTTTCGTCCGTCAGATAGTTCGGATCCGCCTTCATCTTCGGAATGAGATCCTTCTTGATCAGTGACGGCGGCACGGTCCAGAAAGGATTGAAATTGATCTCGGTCGCCCTGGTCTGCATGATCGGCGACTGGCGATCGATCTTGCCGACCCCGGCGGCATGATGGGAATAGACGACGCCCCCTTCGACCGTCTCTACCGAGGCGGCGGGAATGTTCGCCACCACATAGCGGGCGCCAAGGTCACCGCTATAGGCCTTCAGCCGAACGATATTGGTCTCGAGTTGCTGCAGGCGCGCCGCAGCGGGCACGTTGAGTTCGGCGAAAGTGGCCTCGCTGACGACGCCGGTCTGGCTCAGGCCGTGGCGGGCCTGGAAGCGCTTGACCGCCGCCTCGACAAAGGAATCGAACACCGGCCCGGCGCCCGCGACCGAATCGAGATCGCCCGAAGCGACGAGACGTTCGCGAAGCGCTTCCACGGCTTTCGATTTCGAGCCGACCCTCAGCTCGCCGCCGGCCGGCACCAAGCTCCAGCCGCCATGGGAGACGATATCCTGATATTTCTGGATTGCGGCTTCGGTCGCGTCGACCGTCGCGGGCGACAGGATGGGGGTCGCCTCGCGCCCGACCGCCATGTGCGGCGACGCCTCGTAGCTTTGCGGCCATTCCGCTTGGCCGCTATCCTGTTCGTCCGCCTTGGACGGGATCGATCCCAGCGCAACGGCGAAGGCGACGCTTGCCGTCGCGCCAAAAAATGCGCGGCGTGAGAGCCGCGAGACGACAAGGCCACGCATCAATTGCATATCTCCAAGAAAGGACGGCGCCCGTCTCTGGCCCGACCACCCCGCCAAAATCGTTCGAACGCGCGCTGCACGGTTCGCTGGAGGCTTCCGCACTTCACCGCAAGACATACGGGCTAGTCGGGCGTTTTTATGGCCCGCGCGAGTTCAAACGCAAGACGGGCGCCCGCGCCGCGGACGCCCGTCTCAGAGAAACCCTGCGAGGTTAACAGAGGGTAATCAGAGCCGATATTTGATCTGATCGGTCCAATAGCGCTCGAGACGCAACAGGGAAGCGTTCATGCGGGCGAAGTCATCGCCGGGAATGCCTCCGATCTGCTCGATGGTGCGGGCGTGCTTCTCGTAAACGCTGGAGACGATGCGGTGCACCTCCTTGCCCCTATCGGTCAGGCTGATTTCGAACCGACCGACGGTCGATCCGCGACCGCGAGTGGTGGAGGAAACCCATCTCGACCAGTTTCTTGACGTTGTAGGAAACATTCGAGCCGAGGTAATAGCCGCGCGTGCGCAATTCGCCGGCGGTCAATTCGTTGTCGCCGATATTGTACAAAAGTAACGCCTGCACCGCGTTGATATCGGAGCGCCCCCGACGGTCGAATTCATCCTTGATCACGTCAAGTAACCGGCGGTGAAGCCGCTCGACCATCGTCAAGGTCTCGAGGTACAAGCCAGACACCCGAAGTTCCGGCTCTCGGCGGACTGTAATATCTTGTGTTTTGACTGCGTTAATCATAGCACTCCCCTCTATTCCCGTATCCCTGGCTAACGTTCCTTCGGTCCTCTTATGCGTAGAACTGTAACGTAAGCCCGTGAATACGAGTTTAAGACTCAAGATGAATCGAAGGTTTTCCCGCGCTGGTAAATTTCAATTGAATCAAAGGCTTTGTTTACGTTGACAGGACGCAAACATCGGCGGGCGAGACGCTCGACAACCGGCGCAGAACGCTGAGGAAAGCGTGCACCGGTCGACAATCGGATCGTCAGGCGCGTTCGCGGACCGCGCGAAAGCTCAGCAGGAAATAGCCGGCCACCAGTGCGACATTGACCAGCGCGCCGCCGAAGCCGATCGCGGCCGCTCGCGGACTGAGGATGGGCGAGGCGGCCTCGACGACCGCACACAAGAGCCAGATCGCCCCGCCCCAGGGCGCCGCCAGCCAAAGTCCGATCGCCGCCAAGAGATCGAGGCAGGCGAAGGCGACGATCGTCGCCTGCAATGGCAGAGCCATCGTCGTGAATTGCCCGAGGCTCGGAAACGCCCCGAGAATGATCGCCCAGTCAAACAGGCCTTTGGCGACCCATACCCAGGCGAGAGTGCGCATGTACCAAGTGAGCGCCGTCCCCCATCCCAGACGCGAAATGGCGGACAGGAGGTCGCCGTCTTCGGTCGCTGCCGGCGAGCGATCGATCAATTCCACCGCGCCGTCGCGGCTCTGGCGCATGATGTATTTCATCCGCCCTGCGCCGGAAATTTGAGCTCGCCGTCGCCGAGCGGAGCGAAATAGGCGTCGATCTCCGCCGACGACGGCGGCGGGCTCCATTCGGGACGATTGTCCTTGTCGACGATCACGGCGCGAACGCCCTCATAAAAATCGTGGCCGCGGCAGATTCGTGAGACGATGCGATAATCCATGCGCAGCGCCTGGTCAAAATCGAGCGTCGCGCCGAGCGCCATCTGCCTGAGCGCTATCGCCTGGCTCGTCGGCGACTTGTCCAGCATCGCCGCCCGCGCCGGCCCGGCGAAGGCGCGGCCGCGCCTCTCGGCCTGCTCCAGGGCGCCGAGGATCGCCTCGCGATCGGGCCGGGAGAAACAGGCCTCGATCTCCTCGGCCTCGTCGATCAGCGCCGAGCGGGGCGGAGGCGCCGCGAAGCGGGCGAGCACCGCCTTGACCGTCTCATCGCTTTCCAGCGCCCGCGCCAGCGCCGGCAAGGCGGAGCTGGCGACGAAGGCCTCGGCCAGACCAAGCGCGAGCGCGTCGCCCGCCTCGCAGCGCAGGCCTGTGAGGGCCAAATAGACGCCCGCGCGATGCTTGAGCCGCGGCAGGAACCACGCCGCGCCGACATCGGGGAAAAAGCCGATGCCAACCTCCGGCATGGCGAAGACAAAGCGCTCGCCCGCGACCCGATGCGCCGCGTTCATCATGAGCCCAGCCCCGCCGCCCATCGTAATCCCGTCCGCGAGGACGACGATCGGTTTGGGATAGGTCTTGATCCGCCGGTCGAGCTGATATTCCTCGCGCCAGAACGTCAATTGGGCGTCATGATCGCCGGCGCGGCCGAGATCGTAGAGGCGGCGGATGTCGCCGCCGGCGCAAAAGGCGCGCTCGCCCGCCCCGAGGATGACGACCCGACCGACAGCGCCGTCACACTCCCATTGGTCAAGGGCGGCGGCGATGAGGCGCACCATGGTCAGGGTCAGCGCGTTCATCGCCCTGGGGCGGTTCAGCACGATGACGCCTGCCCGGCCGCGTCGCTCGACAAGCGCCTCGGCGTCTGGCGGCGCCGCCGTCACGCCGCGGCGACCTCCGAGACGACCGCGTCGATCGCTTTGGCGACATCCCCGACCGTCGCCATGCCGTCGACTTCATGCAAAAGGCCGCGATCGCGATAGAACGGCGTCACAGCGGCGGTGTCGAGCTCGTAAGCGGCGAGACGCGACTTGAACACCTCCGGGTCATCGTCCTTGCGCGCGGGCAGGCCGGCCGAGTTCGCTTCCTCCGCGCGCTTGACGATTTGCTCGACGAGCTTCGGCGCGTCGGCCGTCAACTCGATCGCCGCGTCGAGCTTGAGCCCCTTGGCCGCGAGCATCGCCTCCAACGCCCGCGCCTGGGCGAGCGTGCGCGGAAATCCATCGAGGATGAAGCCCCGCTTCGCGTCCGGTTCATCGATTCGGTCGTTGATGATGCCGACGACGATATCGTCCGACACCAGCGCGCCCGATTCCATCACCGTCTTCGCCTTGAGCCCGATCGGCGTTCCCGCCGCGACCGCGGCGCGCAGCATGTCGCCGGTCGACAATTGCGGGATGTTGAGAATCTTGGCCAGTCTCTGCGCCTGTGTGCCCTTGCCGGCGCCCGGAGGCCCGAGCAATATCAACCTCATCGTTTCCGCCCCTTCAACCTGGCCTTTCTGATTAGGCCTTCATATTGATGCGCCTGCAGATGACCGTGAATCTGCGCCACCGTGTCCATCGTCACGTTGACCACGATCAAGAGCGATGTACCGCCGAAATAGAACGGCAGCGCCGCATAGGAAATGAGCCATTCGGGCAGGAGGCAGATCACCGCGAGATAGAGCGCGCCGAGCACCGTGATCCGGGTCAGGACATAATCGATGTATTGCGCCGTCCGTTCCCCCGGCCTGACTCCGGGGATGAAGCCCCCATGCTTCTTCAAATTCTCGGCCGTGTCGGCGGGATTGAAGACGGTCGCGGTGTAGAAGAAGGCGAAGAAGACGATGAGCACCGCATAGAGGATGAGATAGAGCGGGCTGCCACGCCCCAGGAGCGCCGAAATTGTCGACAGCACGCCCGAACCCGACGATCCTTGGGCGAAGTTCGCGACGGTCGTAGGCAGCAGCAGCAGCGATGAGGCGAAGATCGGCGGAATGACGCCTGACGTATTGAGCTTCAGCGGCAGGAACGAGCTTTGCCCCTCGTACATCTTATTGCCGACTTGCCGGCGCGGATAGGTGATGGGCACGCGCCGCTGCGCCCGCTCCATGAACACGATGAAGGCGACGACGACGAACACCATGACGACCACCGCCAGCACTAGGCCGGTGGAGATCGACCCCTGCCGGCCGAGCTCGAACAATTGCACCACTGCCTGCGGCAACCGCGCGACGATGCCGGCGAAGATGATGAGCGACGATCCGTTGCCGACTCCGCGCGACGTGATCTGCTCGCCGAGCCAGACCAGAAACATCGTCCCACCGGTCAGCGTCACGATGGTCGAGATGCGGAACAGGAGCCCTGGATCGCTGACGATGCCGGCGCGTCCTTCCAGCCCGATCGAGATGCCATAAGCCTGGAAGACCGCCAGCACCACCGTCAGATAGCGAGTGTACTGGTTGAGAATCTTGCGCCCCTGCTCGCCCTCTTTCTTGATCGCCTCGAGCGAAGGAACGACCGAGCTCAGGAGCTGGATGATGATCGACGCCGAGATATAGGGCATGATGTTGAGCGCGAACACCGCCATGCGCTGAACGGCGCCGCCCGAAAACATATTGAACATGTCGAGGACGCCCTGCTTCTGCCCAAGGAACGAGGCCTCGAACGCCGCGGGGTCGATTCCGGGAAGCGGAATGTAGGTCCCGAGCCGATAGATGACCAACGCGCCCAGGGTGAACCAGATGCGTTTCTTGAGTTCGTCGGCCTTGGCGAAGGCGGACCAGTTGATATTGGCTGCGAGCTGTTCGGCGGCCGACGCCATGGCGGATTCGCTCCGGACGGCGCCTCGGGACTGGCGCCTTGTTTTACGACACGTCGCTCCCGCCAGCCGGGGCCGGCGTTGGCGGAAGCGCCCCTAGCATATGGTCGTCACGCACGCCAATGTCACCCTGGGGCGATCGGCGCTAAGAGGCGGCGGGAGCAGCGGCCTCTTGCCGCAGCGTCTTGAGGCTGCCGCCGGCTTTCTCGATCGCATCCGCAGCGCTCTTCGACGCCGCTTCGACTTCGAAACTCGCCCTTGCTGTCCATGCGCCGACGCCGAGAACCTTGACGCCGTCGCGCCGTCGGGTGACGACCCCGGCCTTCATCAGGCTCTCGACGGTGATCGGCTCGGCCGTGTCGAGCTTGCCGGCGTCGATTGCGCGCTGAATACGCCCCAAGTTGACCTCGTTATAGACCAGCCATGAGGGCGGGTTGAAGCCGCGCTTCGGCTGACGGCGATGCAGTGGCATCTGGCCGCCTTCGAAGCCCTTGATGCGGACGCCCGAGCGGGCTGTCTGGCCCTTGCCGCCGCGGCCGGCCTGCTTGCCCTTTCCCGATCCGATGCCGCGTCCGACGCGCATGCGCGGTTTCGACGACCCGGGGTTGTCTCTGACTTCGTTGAGTTTCATGGACAGCGATCCTTACCGGCCGTCGACGACGCGCACGAGATGCGCGACCTTGGCGATCATGCCGCGATTGGCAGGCGTGTCGGCGACGCGCGAACGGCGGCCGATCCGGTTGAGGCCGAGGCCCTTCAGCGTTGCGCGCTGCGAGCCGGGGCGACCGATGGCGCTCCCCGTCTGCTCGAGAGTGATGATCTTGTCGGCGTTCATCGTTGTCTTTCTCTCACGAATTGGCGGCGTCGGCCTCGACGCCCTGGCGGCGCGACTGGAGGGTCGACACCTTGAGGTTGCGCCGCTGCGCGACCGAGCGCGGGCTGTCCTCGCGCGCCAGCGCGTCGAATGTCGCGCGGACCATGTTGTACGGGTTCGACGAGCCCTGGCTCTTGGCGACGACATCGTGCACGCCGAGCGACTCGAATACGGCGCGCATCGGTCCCCCGGCGATGATCCCCGTGCCGGCGGGCGCCGCCCGCAGGACGACCCGGCCCGCGCCGTGCCGGCCGTTGACGTCGTGGTGCAGCGTCCGGCCTTCGCGCAACGGCACCCGGACCACGCCCCGCTTGGCGGCCTCGGTCGCCTTGCGGATCGCCTCCGGCACTTCGCGCGCCTTGCCGTGGCCGAAGCCGACGCGCCCCTTCTGGTCGCCGACGACGACGAGCGCGGCGAAGCCGAACCGCCGGCCGCCCTTCACCACCTTCGCCACGCGATTGATATGCACGAGGCGATCGACGAATTCGCTGTCGCGGTCCTCGCGGTTGCGATCGCGGCCGCGGCCGCCTTCTCCTTCACGCGCCATTAGGTTCATCCATCAGTGTATTAAATGCGGCGCGCTCGGGACGGCGCCGCTCGCTTCCGTTGTCGCTAAAATACCAAACCGCCCTCTCGGGCGCCCTCCGCCAGCGCTTTGACGCGCCCGTGATACATATAGGCGCCGCGATCGAAGACCACCTTCTCGACCCCGGCTTTCTTCGCCCGTTCCGCGAGCTCCTTGCCGACCCGCCTCGCGGCCGCGACGTCGGCGCCGGTCTTCATCGATTCGCGCATCGCCTTTTCGAGCGATGAAGCGGCGGCGATGGTCTGGCCGCGTTCATCGTCGATAACCTGGGCGTAAATCTGCTTCGAAGACCGGAATACGCTGAGCCGCGGACGGCCGCCAGAATGCGCGAGGACCGCGCGACGGACCCGGGCCTTGCGCCGGTCTGTGGACGTGTTCGACTTAACCATCGTCGCCTCTTACTTCTTCTTGCCTTCCTTGCGGAAGACGAACTCGCCGGCGTATTTCACCCCCTTGCCCTTATAGGGTTCGGGGCCCCGGAACGCGCGGATTTCCGCGGCGATTTGGCCGACCTGGCGCTTGTCGATGCCGGCGACGGTGATTTCCGTCGGCTTGGCGGTGGTGATGGTCACGCCGGCGGGAATCGGAAACATGATGTCGTGGCTGTAGCCGAGCGAGAGCTGCAGGTTCTTGCCCGCGACCGCCGCCTTGTACCCGACGCCGTTGATCTCGAGCTTCTTCTCGAACCCCTTGGTGACGCCGCCGATCAGGTTTTGCACCTGCGCGCGCGCCGTGCCCCACAAGGCGCGGGCGCGCTTGTCCTCGCCGTGCGGCGCGACATGGACGGCGCCGCCGTCGATGGTGATCGCGACTTCCTCGGGCGCGGTGAATTTCAATTCGCCTTTCGCGCCTTTGACCGCGATCGTCTGGCCGTCAAGCTTGGCAGTGACGCCGGACGGAATGACGACGGGTTTCTTGCCGATACGGGACATGACATAAATCCGTTTGCTCAATGGCGCCCGTCTAGAAGACGGTGCACAGGACCTCGCCGCCGACGTTGTTCTCGCGGGCGGAATGATCAGCCATCACCCCCTTCGGCGTCGAGACAATCGCCACGCCGAGACCGTTGCCGACGCGCGGCATCGCATCGACGTTGGCATAGACCCGGCGGCCCGGCTTGGACACGCGCTCGAGCTTGCGAATGACCGGCTGGTCCTCGAAATATTTCAGCTCGATTTCAAACTCGGTGCGGCCGTTGCCGTAATCCGTGGTCGAATAGCCGCGGATATAGCCTTCCGACTCCAGGACGTCGAGAACCTTCTTGCGCAGGGACGAACCGGGAGTCGAAACCTTGCCGCGCTTGCGCATCTGCGCGTTGCGGATGCGGCTGAGCATATCGCCGAGGGGATCGTTCATCGCCATGATCCTTGCCTCCTCACCAGCTCGACTTGACCAGGCCCGGAATCAGGCCCTGGTTGCCCAGTTCGCGCAACGCGATGCGCGACATTTTCACCTTGCGGTAAAAGCCACGCGGCCGGCCCGTCACCTCGCAACGATTGCGCACGCGAACGATCGCGCCGTTGCGCGGCAGCGCCGCAAGCCGGATGCGCGCCTCGAAGCGCTCCTCCATCGGACGCGCCTGATCGTTGGCGACGTCGAGCAGGCGCTTGCGGCGGGCGGCGAATTTCTTCACCAAGCGCCGCTTGCGCTGGTTATTCTCTATTGCACTCTTCTTTGCCATTCATCGGCTCCATTTTCCGCGTCTGAGCGCTGAGATCAGGCTCACTGCCGGAAGGGGAAGTTGAACTCGCGCAGCAGGGCCTTGGCTTCCGCGTCGGTCCTGGCCGTCGTGCAGACCACGATATCGAGACCGAGCATGGCCTCGGCCTTGTCGTAGTCGATTTCGGGAAAAATGATGTGTTCCTTGACGCCGAGCGCATAATTGCCGCGCCCGTCGAACGACTTCGGATCGAGGCCGCGGAAGTCGCGCACGCGCGGCAGCGCGACCGTGACCAGGCGATCGAGGAACTCGTACATCCGGGTCCGGCGCAGGGTGACCTTCGCGCCGATCGGCATGTTCTCGCGCACCTTGAAGGTCGAGATCGCCTTACGCGCGCGCGTGACGACCGGTCTCTGGCCGGCGATCAGCGCGAGGTCGGCCGCGGCGGAGGTGGCCTTCTTGGTGTCGTTGACGGCTTCGCCGACCCCCATGTTGAGCACGATCTTGTCGAGCCTAGGCACTTCGAGCAAATTCTTGTAGCCGAACTCCTTGGTGAGCTTGGGCACGATCTCGGTCTGGTAGAGCTTCTTCAGGCGCGCGACATAATCCTTCGGCGCAGCCTTCACTGCGCCGGCTGCGGCGGTCTCCGCGCCAGCTTCCTTGCGGGCCTTGCCCTTGGCGCCCTTGGCGTCGGCCGCCGCCGCATCAGGCTTCGCGCCTTTTGCGGCAGGCTTCTCGGCCTTGCCGGGCTTGGCGCCCTTTTCGGCCTTGTCGCCCTTCTCGTTCTTTGTCTCAGCCATCGATCAGGTCTCCGGAACGCCTGGCGACGCGCACCTTGCGGCCGTCGTCGAGAGTCTTGAAGCCGACGCGGGTCGGCTTGCCGGTCTTGGGATCGGCGATCGCCAGATTCGACAGATGGATCGTCGCTTCCTTGGTGATGATCCCGCCTTCGGTCTGCGCCGTCTGGCGCGTATGACGGCGCACGAGGTTGACGCCGGCGACGATCGCCCGCCTTTCGGTCGGCATGACCTCGCGGACTTCGCCCCGCTTGCCCTTGTCGCGCCCGGTCAGCACGATGACCGCGTCGCCTTTCTTGATCTTGGCGGCCATCACAGCACCTCCGGCGCGAGCGAGATGATCTTCACGTGGTTCTTGGCCCTGAGTTCGCGCGGCACCGGCCCGAAGATGCGGGTGCCGACTGGCTCAGACTGGTTGTTGATCAGCACTGCGGCGTTGGAATCGAACCGGATCACCGAACCGTCGGCGCGGCGGATGTCCTTGGCGGTGCGAACGACCACCGCCTTCATCACGTCGCCTTTCTTCACGCGGCCGCGCGGGATCGCCTCCTTGATCGAGACGACGATGACGTCGCCGATCGAGGCGTAACGGCGCTTCGAGCCGCCGAGCACCTTGATGCACATCACACGCCGCGCGCCGGAATTGTCGGCGACGTCGAGATTGGTCTGCATCTGTATCATGGCCTAATCGCCTCTCTGATCCGATTTGCGCCTCAAGCCTTTGGCGCCATCTCGCCGACGACGATCCAGCGCTTGAGCTTCGAGATCGGCCGCGTCTCCTCGATCGAAACGGTGTCGCCGACCTTCTGGGTCTTGTTTTCGACATGCGCGTGGTAGTTCTTCGACCGGCGCACGGTCTTCTTGAGCAGCGGATGGGTGAAGCGCCGCTCGACCTTCACCACAAGCGTCTTCTCCTGCTTGTCGCTGACGACGACGCCCTGCAAGATTCTCTTCGGCATAGCGTTCTTAGTCCTTGGCCTTGGCGGGAGCGCGCTTCTGCGCCGCGATGGTCATGACGCGAGCGATGTCGCGCCGCACGACGCGCACGCGCGCGGTGTCCTGCAATTGGCCGCTCGCCTTCTGGAAGCGCAGGTTGAACTGCTCCTTCTTGAGCTTGAGCGCCTCATCGTTGAGCTGATCCTCAGTCATGACCCGAAGGTCAGAAAGACGGCTGGCTGATTTCATGGCTCGCCCCTATTCCGCGATGCGCTGGACGAAGCGCGTCTTGATCGGCAGCTTGGCCGCAGCGAGGTCGAACGCCTCGCGCGCCAGGCTCTCCGGCACGCCGTCGATCTCGAACATGATGCGGCCCGGCGCGACGCGCGCGATCCACCATTCCGGCGCGCCCTTGCCCTTGCCCATGCGCACTTCGATCGGCTTCTTCGACACCGGCACGTCGGGAAAGATCCGGATCCAGACGCGGCCGGCGCGCTTCATGTGCCGGGTCAGCGCCCGGCGGGCGGCCTCGATCTGGCGCGCGGTGACGCGCTCGGGCTCGATCGCCTTCAGCCCGAACTCGCCGAAATTGAGCGCGTAACCGCCCTTCGCGTTGCCGTGAATGCGGCCCTTGAAGGCCTTGCGGAACTTGGATCTCTTTGGCTGCATCATGATCGTAAACTTTCGCCAGTGCGCTCGTTTCAGACCGCTTCGCGAGGGTGTTCGCGCTCGCGCGGTTCGCGGCGCGGACGATGGGTCGATGAATGGTCGGCCTCGGCCAGGCGCTTGTCCTGGGCCATCGGGTCGTGCTCGAGAATCTCGCCCTTGAAGATCCAGACCTTGATGCCGCAGGTGCCGTAGGCGGTGTGCGCGGTGGCGACTCCGTAGTCGACGTCGGCGCGGAGCGTGTGCAGCGGCACCCGGCCCTCGCGATACCATTCGAGGCGGGCGATTTCGGCGCCCCCGAGCCGCCCGGAGCAATTGATGCGGATGCCCTCGGCGCCGAGACGCATCGCCGACTGCACGGCCCGCTTCATTGCCCGCCGGAACGCCACCCGGCGCTCGAGCTGCTGGGCGATCGATTCGGCGACCAGGGTCGCATCGACTTCCGGCTTGCGGACTTCGACAATGTTGATCGCCACTTCCGAATTCGTCAGCTTGGCCACCTGCTTGCGCAGCTTCTCGATATCGGCGCCCTTCTTGCCGATGACGACGCCGGGCCGGGCGGAGTGGATGTTGATCCGCGCCTTCTTGTGCGGACGCTCGATGACGATCTTCGAGATCGCCGCCTGCTTGAGGCTCTTGGTCAGCGAATCGCGGATCTTCATGTCCTCGTGCAACAGCTTGCCGTATTCGCCCTTGCTCGAGTACCACCGCGAATCCCAGGTGCGGTTGATGCCGAGGCGCAGCCCGATCGGATTGATCTTCTGTCCCATGGTGGAAGTCTTTCCTCTCAAGCGGCTTTGGCGTCGGCGGCGGCGATTTCCCGCACGACGATGGTGATGTTCGCAAATGGCTTCTCGATCCGCCCCGCCCGCCCGCGCGCGCGGGGGCTGAAGCGCTTCAGCACCATGTCCTTGCCGACCCAGGCCTGGACGACGACGAGATCGTCGACGTCGAGATCATGGTTGTTCTCGGCGTTGGCGATCGCCGACTCGAGCGTCTTCTTGACCTCGACCGAAATCCTCTTGTTGGAGAATTCGAGATCGGCGAGCGCCGTCGCGACCTTCTTGCCGCGGATGAGCTGGGCGAGCAGGTTGAGCTTCTGCGGACTGACCCGCAGCATGCGCGTCGTCGCCTTGGCTTCGTTCTCCGCCTGTCGGCGCGGATTGGATGGCTTGGACATCGGCGTTTAAGCCCTCTTGGCCTTCTTGTCGGCCGAATGGCCGTGAAACGTGCGGGTCGGGGCGAATTCCCCGAACTTGTGGCCGATCATCTCCTCCGACACCAAGACGGGGATGTGCTTGTGGCCATTGTAGACGCCGAACGTCAGACCGACGAACTGCGGCAGAATGGTCGAGCGCCTGCTCCAGATCTTGATGATGTCGGAGCGGCCAGACCCGCGCGCGACGTCGGCCTTCTTCAAGAGATAGCCGTCCACGAACGGCCCCTTCCATATCGAGCGCGTCATCGCTCACCCTCTCTTCTTGCGCACGTGGCGCGATGCGACGATGAATTTGTCGGTCGCCTTGTTCGAACGGGTCTTCTTGCCTTTGGTCGGCTTGCCCCATGGGCTCACCGGATGGCGGCCGCCAGAAGTCTTGCCTTCGCCGCCGCCGTGCGGATGGTCGACCGGGTTCATGGTCACGCCGCGATTGTGCGGGCGCTGTCCAAGCCAGCGGTTGCGGCCGGCCTTGCCGAGCGAAGCATTCATGTGGTCGGGGTTGGAGACGGCGCCGATCGAGGCGAAGCACTGGCCGTGAATGAGCCGCTGCTCGCCAGAGCTTAATCGCAGCGAAACATACCCTTGGTCACGGCTGACGATCTGCGCATAGGTTCCGGCCGAGCGGGCGATTGCGCCGCCCTTGCCGATCTTCATCTCGACATTGTGGACAATCGTACCAACGGGAATGTTGGCGAGCGGCATCGCGTTGCCGGGCTTCACGTCGGCCTGGACGCCGGCGATCACCTCGTCCCCGACCGAAAGCCGCTGCGGGGCGATGATATAGGCCTGCTCGCCGTCGGCGTATTTGACGAGCGCAATGAAGCTCGTGCGGTTGGGATCGTATTCCAGTCGCTCGACCTTGCCTGCGACGTCCAGCTTCCGGCGCTCGAAATCGACGATGCGATAGACCTGCTTGTGGCCGCCGCCGCGGAAGCGCACGGTTATCCGGCCGGCGTTGTTGCGTCCGCCCTTCTCGGGTTTGCCGACGGTCAGCGCCTTGACCGGCTTGCCCTTGTAAAGGTCGCTGCGGTCGACGATCGCGAGTTGGCGAAGGCCCGGCGTGGTCGGCTTAAATGTCTTGAGCGCCATGGTTCTCGTCCCTCAGAGGCCGGTGGTCATGTCGATGCGAAAGCCGTCGGCAAGTGTGACGATCGCCTTCTTCACGTCCTGCTGGCGCCCGCGCACGCCCCGGAAAGCCTTGGTCTTGCCCTTGCGCAAAAGCGTATTGACCGCCGTCACCTTGACGTCGAACAATTGCTCGATCGCCGCCTTGATCTGCGACTTGGTCGCATTGCGCGCGACCTTGAACACGAATTGGTTGTTCTCGGAGGCGATCGTCGCCTTCTCCGTGATCACGGGGGCGACGATGGCCTCGTAGTGGCGCACGTCCTTGATCATTTGAACCGCGCCTCCAGCGCTTCGACCGCCGCCTTGGTCAGGACCAGCTTCTCGCGCCGCATGATGTCGTAGACGTTGACGCCCTGGACCGGCAGCACGTCGATCTGAGGCAGGTTGCGCGCCGCGACCGCGAACTTCGCATGCGGCGCAGCGCCGTCGATGATGAGCGCACTCTTGAGCGCCGCCTTTTCGAACGACGCGCGCAGGGTTTTCGTCTTGGCCTCCGCGACGTCGGCGCTTTCCCAGATCACGAGGCCCCCGGCCCGAACCTTGGCCGAAAGCGCGTGCTTGAGCGCCAGCGCCCGCACCTTTTTCGGCAAGTCATGCGCGTGGCTGCGCGCGATCGGACCCATGGCCCGTCCGCCGCCGCGGAACTGCGGCACACGGGCCGAGCCGTGACGGGCGCCGCCGGTGCCCTTCTGCTTGTACATTTTCTTGCCGGTGCGGTTGATGTCGGCGCGCCCCAGCGTCTGGTGCGTGCCGGCCTGGCGCTTGGCGAGCTGCCAGCGCACCATGCGGGCAATCAGATCGGCGCGCGGCTCGAGTCCGAACACGGCGTCGCTCAGCTCGAGCGAGCCGGCGGCCGAGCCGTCGATCGACGTCATGTCGAATTTCATCGAGGTTACTCTCCCTTCGCCGCTTCGGCCGGCGGGGCGGCGGCGGCCTCGGGGTGCACGCGGAACTTGCCGGGGGCCGGGGCCTCCTTCGGCAGCGGCTTCTTCACCGCGTCCCGCACCGCGATCCACCCTCCGGCGCTGCCCGGCACCGCGCCTTCGACCAGGATGAGGCCGCGCTCGACATCGGTCCGCACGACGCGCAAATTCTGAGTCGTCACCTTGTCGACCCCCATGTGGCCGGCCATCTTCTTGTTCTTCCACGTCTTGCCCGGGTCCTGGCGGCCGCCGGTCGAGCCGATCGAACGGTGCGAGATCGACACGCCGTGGGTCGCGCGCAAGCCGCCGAAGTTCCACCGCTTCATGCCGCCGGCGAAGCCCTTGCCGATCGTCACGCCGGTCACGTCGACATATTGCCCGACGACGAAATGGTCTGCGGTGATCTCCGCCCCGACCGGGATCATCTTGTCCTCGGCGACGCGGAACTCGGCGAGCCGCATCTTCGGCTCGACATGGGCGACAGCGAACCGCCCGCGCTCGGCCTTCGAAACGTTCTTGACCTTGGCCTTGCCGACGCCGAGCTGGAGCGCGGTGTAGCCGTTCTTTTCCTGCGTGAGATGAGCGACCACCTGGCAGCCCTCGACCTGGAGGATCGTGACCGGCACGTGGTCGCCCGCGTCGGTGAAGACGCGGGACATGCCCAGCTTCTTTGCGATGATGCCTGAACGCATTGGCCTTTATCCTTCGAGAGCGCCTTTAAGGAGAACCTTTCCGACGCTCGTCAAATCCCCTCACAA
>CAWANG010000001.1:0-44907 GCA_963783175.1 uncultured Alphaproteobacteria bacterium | reverse complement strand
AGCGGGACCCAGACTTGAACTGGGGACCTACGGATTATGATTCCGCCGCTCTAACCAGCTGAGCTATCCCGCCGCGCGCCCTCGAGAGCCGCAGCCTCATCGAGGCGAGGCGGCGATATAGTGAAGGGGCTGTCACGCTGTCAAGGCGCGCGCTTCTGTAGACGCGGTCGTTGACCGCATCCGGCGGCGCTTCATAGCGGCATCCGGGAGGACGCCCGTCTCTCGACGGGCCATCAAGCGCGTCTATAGCGTCGGCGGCTCGGGGAAAACGCGGGTGATATGGCCCATTTTGCGGTCGGGGCGGATTTCGAGCTTGCCGTAAAGATGGAGGGAAAGGTCCGGCTGGGCGAGGATGTCGCGCCATTCTTCGGCGTCCTCGCCGATCAGATTGTGCATCTCGGCCCGGCCGCGCCGGGTCGGGGCGCCGAGCGGCCAGCCGGCGATGGCGCGGATATGCTGCTCGAACTGCGACGTCTGCGCGCCCTCGATCGTCCAGTGGCCGGAATTATGCACCCTGGGCGCGATCTCGTTGACGACGAGCCCCTCATGACCGTGCCGGTCGCGGATGACGAACATCTCGACCGCGAGCACGCCGACGTAATCGAGCGCTTCGAGCACTTGGCCGGCGATGCGCTTGGCCTCAGCCGCCGTCTCCTGATCGACCCGCGCCGGCGCGCGGGTTCGGGCGAGGATATGGCGCTCGTGCTCGTTCTCGCAGAGGTCATAGGCGAGGATCTCGCCTTCGAGACTGCGCGCGGCGACGACCGAGACCTCCCGCTCGAAGGCGACGAACCCCTCGAGGATCATCGGCGCCGGGCCAAGCGTGCGATGGACCGCGGCGACGTTCGAGCCCTCGCGGATCAGCGACTGGCCCTTGCCGTCATAGCCGAACCGCCTGGTCTTGAGGATAGCCGGGCGGCCAAGCTCGGCGACCGCGCGCACCAGCGCGCCCGCATCCTCGACCTTGACGAAGGGCGCCGTTTTGAGGCCGAGATCGCGCAGGAACGTCTTTTCCGTCAGCCGGTCCTGGGTCAGCGCTAGCGCTCGGACGCCCGGCCGGACGATCACGCGCCCGGCGAGAAATTCGACCGTCGCCGTCGGCACGTTCTCGAACTCGAAGGTCGCGACGTCGACGGCCTCGGCGAAGCGGGCGAGCGCCGCCTCGTCGTCGAAGGCGGCGACAGTGCGCGCCGCCGCCGCGTCGTAAGCGGGCGCCGCCGCTTCGGGGGCGAAGATATGGGTGCGCAGGCCGAGTTTCAGCGCGGCGATCGCGAGCATGCGCCCGAGCTGGCCGGCGCCGAGAATGCCGATGGTCGCGCCGGGGCTTAGGATCATCGCTCCGAGGCCTCGTCGGCAGGGCGCTCGGCGACCTCGGCGGTGCGCGCCGCCCGCCAGGCCTCGAGTCTCGCCGCCAGCGCGTCGTCGGCGAGCGCCAGCACGGCTGCAGAGATGAGCGCGGCGTTGACCGCGCCCGCTTCGCCGATCGCGAGCGTGCCGACCGGAACGCCGGCCGGCATCTGGACGATCGAGAGGAGGCTGTCCTGGCCCAAGAGCGCTTTCGTGGGGATTGGCACGCCGAACACCGGCAGCGTGGTGAAGGCCGAGGTCATGCCCGGCAGATGCGCCGCGCCGCCCGCGCCGGCGATGATGACCTTGAAGCCCGCGGCTTTCGCCTCCTTGGCGAAGGCGGTCATCCGGTCGGGCGTTCGATGGGCGGAGACGATCCGCGCCTCATAGCCGACGCCGAGCGCTTCGAGGGTCTCGGCCGCGCGGCGCATGACCGGCCAGTCGGACTGGCTGCCCATGATGATGGCGACGGGCTTCGGCGCCCCGCTCACAGGCGCCCGCCGCGGCCCGAATCGACGCGATTCATGGAGTTTGCGCTTAAAGGAAGGCCGCGGGGCGCGCAAGCGAGCGGGCTGGCGGACTTTGCGCGCCGCCGCTCGGCGCGGTAGGCCTTTCTTGGGCGAACCCGCGAAGCCCTTGCCCTCATCCGGAGGCCGGAATTGGAGTTCGGGTCGAAGCCCCCCGCCCCAGACGCCGCCGCGCCGACTGCGGCCGGGGGGAGAGTCCCAGCGACGCTTCGCGATCCCGGCGCGCTCAGCTTCTGGCTCGCGGTTGTGCTGACGGGCCTTTGCGCCGGACTAGGCGCGGCTGTGCTGACGCTGTTGTTCGAGGCGGCGCAGGAGCTCGCCTGGGGCGCGGCTGGGCCTGCGCAGCTGCTCGAAGCGGCGAGACACGCCAGTCCCTTGCGTCATGTCGCCCTGCTTCTCGCCGCCGGGCTTCTCACCGGCTTGGGCCAATGGCTGCTGACGCGGCTGACCAGCGGCAACGGCATCGAGATCACCGCGGCGATCTGGTTCCAAGCAGGCCGCCTGCCGGCGCTCAGAACGCTCGGCAGCGCGGTGCTGTCGATCGTCATCGTCGGCATGGGCGCCCCGCTCGGCCGCGAAGGCGCGCCCAAGCAGTTCGGCGCCGTCTTCGGCAATCTGGCCTCCGACCTGCAGAAGCTTTCGGACGAACAGCGCCGCCTGATGGTCGCGATCGGCGCCGGGGCCGGGATGGCGGCCGTCTACAGCGTGCCGCTCGGGGGCGCCCTCTTTGCGCTGGAAGTTTTGCGCGGGGCGCTGGCTCTCAGGCTGGTCATGCCAGCGCTCGCCGCCTCCCTCGTCGCGGTCAAGGCGGCGAGCTTCGTCATTCCCGATTCGCCCCTCTACACAGTCCCGGCGTACGCCATTTCATGGGATGTCTACCTCTGGGCGGTCATCTTTTCACCGTTCATAGGCTTGTGGTCAGTTGCATTTGTCCGGGCGATCGCATGGGCCGATCGGGTCCGCCCAGCCGGCTGGCGGCGCCTGGTCGCGCCCCCTGCCGTCTTCGTTGTTGTCGGACTTCTGTCGATCGTCTTTCCCGAGCTGCTCGGCAACGGCCAAGATGTCGCACAGCTCCTGTTCCTGCATCCGCTCGCGCCCTTGGCTCTCGCCGCCCTCTTTCTGCTCCGGCCGCTCGCGACCGTCGCTTCCGCCGCCAGCGGCGCGCCTGGAGGTCTGTTCACGCCCTCGCTCGCCGCCGGCGCGCTGATGGGCTCGGCGCTCGGCAGTCTTTGGCTCACGGTTTATCCGGGCGGCGAAATCGGTCTCTTTGCGCTGCTCGGCGCCGGCGCAATGCTCGCTGCGACGACGCAGGGGCCGATTTCGTCGCTGGTGCTGATGATGGAGTTGACCGGCCAGGCGCGCGCCTTCGCCCTGCCGATGCTGACCGCGATCATCGTCGCCACCGCGACCTCGCGCCTGATCGAGCGGCGCTCGATCTACGAGGCGAGGCTGACCGACGAACAAGTGGCGGAGCGCCTGCGGGCGCGCGAGCCGAGCGGCGCCTGAACGCCTATAGCCGCGCTCGCTGAGCGCGGCTGACGCGATCGGCGATCGTGTCTACAACGTGCGGCCGACCCTTTCATCGCGCTCCGGTCGGCTCGGCGGGGGCGTCACGCTGCTTGAGATATTGCCGCACGTCGCTCATCGAGTCGCTGAGAAGCTCGGTCATGCGGCTCTCGGCAAGTTCCGGCGAGCCGTCGCGGATGGCCTCGAAGATCCCGCGGTGCTGATGCAGGCGGTCGTCCTGGATCCGCGAAGCGCCCTCCCAGCTCAGTTCGAACGTGCATTCGAGCGAGGTGCGGATGAGGCCGCCGAGCGCGGTGAGAAAGTGATTTCCGGTCGCCTCGAGGATCCCCATGTGGAAGTCGAGATCGGCGCCGATGAGATCGCCGGCGCCGTCCTTGAACTGGTCCATGCGCCGGTAGGCGTCGGCGATCCGGTCGATCGTGGCGGACGAATGCACCCTGGCCGCGAGCGCCGCCGCTTCGGGCTCCACCATCTGGCGCAACACGAACAGTTCGGCGACGAAGTTCTCGGTCGGCGTCGTCTGCAAGTGCCAGGACAGCACCTCCGGATCGAGCATGTTCCAGTCGGCCTTGGGTCGCACCCGAGTGCCGATCTTCGGCCGCGCCACGATCATCGCCTTGGCGGTGAGCACGCTATAAGCTTCCCTCAGCACGGTCCGGCTGACCGAAAAGCGCGCGCACATATCAGCCGCATTGGGCAGGAGCGAACCGGCTGGATAGACTCCGCCGACAATCTCGCGCCCGAGCCGCCCCGCAAGGGAAGTATGGATATTGCGCTCGTATCGCTGGGCGGCGCGGTCGCGCCGCTCGGCGCGCTCGGCCGACGAACGAACCGAGCCGGCGCGCGCGCGCTGAGCCGTGGCGCTCAAATGTTTCAAAACCCGCGCCATGGTCCCCGAGCAAATCTCAAGCGACGCCTCTCAGCCTGAACGATGAGAGCAGGGATCGCTGCATCACGATGAACAGGAACAGGAGAACGCCGCCGCTGATCATGATCCAGGCTCCGTTCAGCGAACCGTTGAAATTGATCAGCGTGGCAATCAAGCCAAGGATCATCCCGCCGAACAGCGTCCCCGCAACCATGCCGACGCCCCCTGTCAGCACCGTGCCGCCAAGCACGACCGAGGCGATGGCGGTGAGTTCGTTGCCGGTGCCGGCCAGCGGATAGCCAGAAGACGTGTAAAGGGCGTAGATCACGCCGCCGAGCGCGCTGTAAAAGCCGCCGAGCGCATAGATGGCGACCGTCGTGCGCCGCATCGGCACGCCCATCAGCGCCGCCGAGACCCGATCGCCGCCGATCGCGTAGATGTTGGCGCCGAAGCGGGTGAAGTGAGCGATGACGATCGCCACCGCGAGCGAGATGAGCATGACGATCGCCGAGCTGGCCAGGAAGCCGCCGCCGGGCAGCGGAATGCTGGTCGCAGCGAAGGCGGCGACGAACGGATGCTGAATCGGCACCGAATCCAGGTTGATCATGAAACAGCCGCCGCGCAACAGGAACAGTCCCGCCAGGGTGACGATGAACGGCTGAATCTCGCAAAAGTCGATGATCAGGCCCTGGAGGGCGCCGAAGCCAAGGCCGAAACCCAGCATCAGCGCGGCGGAGGCGAGCGGATGCCAGCCGAGGGGATCGAGATTGGCCATCACGACGCCGACGAAGCCGATCATCGATCCGATCGAAAGGTCGATGCCGCCGCTGAGAATGACGAAGGTGGTGCCGATGGCGGCGATGATGATGAAGGCGTTGTCGGCCAAGATGTCGCCGAGTACGAGCGTCGACAGGAAGTTGTTGTAGAGAAGGCCCCCGGTGATGAACAGCGCCGAGAACACTGCGATCGTAGCGATGAGCGGCAGGTACTTCTCGTTCATCGCTTCCTCCCTCCGAAGCCCTTGGACAAGGCCGCGCGAAGGTTGCCTGACTGCAACAGGAGGACGACGATGACGACGAACGCCTTGACGACCAGATTGTACTCCGGCGGCAGGCCGCTGGTGAGAATGGAGGTCGTCAGCGCCTGAATGATCAGCGCGCCAAGGACCGTCATGCCGAGATAGATGCGCCCCCCGGACAGCGAGCCGCCGCCGATGACGACGGCGAGGATGGCGTCGAGCTCGATGTAAAGGCCGATGCTGACCGGATCAGACGTATGGGTGTCGGCGGCCAGCACCACGCCCGCCCAAGCCGCGCACAACCCGCAGATGAGATAGGCCGCGTACTTGATCAGGCGTGCGTTGATTCCGGTCAGATCCGCCGCCGCCGAGTTGCCGCCGACCGCTTCCAGAAACAATCCGAGCGCGGTGCGGCGGATAAGGAGCCATAGCGCGCCGAAAATCGCAGCGCCCAGAATGAGCCGGGTCGGGATAAGTCCGACGTGACCGACGCTGAGGCCCTGCAGCAGGGAGCTGGTGAAGCTCGGGTTGGTCCCGCCGTACAGCAGGTTGATCATGAGGCCGATGCCGCGCCCAGACACCATCAGGATCAAAGTGGCGATGATCGGCTGGATGTCGAGAACGGCGACCAGGAACCCGTTCCACAGCCCGCACAGAACGCCCACCCCAAGGGCGAACAGGAGAACGACGAAGTGCGGATCGCCCGAGTGAATCCGCCAGGTGATGACGGCGCCGACAATGGCGATGACCGAGCCGACCGAGAGATCGATGCCCTTCGTGCCGATCACCACCGCCATCCCCAGGGCCACGACCGCGGTCGGCATGGCCCGGTACAGGATGTCGATGAGATTGCCGAACAGGCGTCCTTCGACGATGCGGATGGTGAAGAACCCGGGCGAAATGGCGCCGTCGACTGCAAGGATCAGCGCGAGCGCCAGGAGCGGCCAGATCGCACGATGGCCGGCGAGCGCACGCAGACCACGCAGGCGCGGCGGAAGCGTGGCGGTCTCCGCCTCGACTTCCGCGCTCGTGGGAAACGCGGCGGTTTCTGCTTCGACATTCGAGCGCGGAGTCACGATCGCGCTCCCGCGATGGTGCGGATGATGGTCTCGCGGGTGATGTCGCCGGAGCCGATCTCGCCGATCATCCGTCGGTCGCGCAAGACTGCGATCCGATCGCTGACCGCAATGAGCTCGTCCAATTCGGACGACGCGACCAGCAACGCCAGGCCCTCGGCGCATAGCTTGCGGATCAGCGCGACGATTTCGGCGTGAGCGCCGACATCGATGCCGCGGGTGGGCTCGTCGAGGATGAGAATGCTCGGCCCGGACACGAGCGACCGCGCCAGCACGACCTTCTGCTGATTGCCGCCCGACAGTTGGCCAACCGGTTTGTCCGCGTCAGGCGTCGCGATGCCGAGAGCCTCGATCATCTCCTGCGCCAGCCGCTCCTGCTCGCTGTAGGAGAGGCGGTTCAGCCAACCGCGCTTGGTCTGCAGCCCAAGCACAATGTTCTCGCGCACAGTGAGCTCACCAAATATGCCCTCGGCCTTGCGGTCCTCCGGGCAAAACGCCATCCCGTGACGCAGCGACTGCCCGGGCGAGTGCGACGCGATCCGCGCGCCGCCGACTTCAACGCGTCCGGAATCGGGCCTTATGGCGCCGAAGACGAGCTTGGCGACTTCCGTCCGTCCGGATCCGAGGAGTCCAGCGAGCCCCACCACCTCGCCCGGCCTGAGCGCAAGGTCGAACGGCGCCATGGCGCGGCGGCGTCCAAGTCCCTCGGCCAGGAGGATCGGCTCTCCCTTCGCGGCGTGATGGCGGGTTTCGAGGCGCTCCTCAGTCTCCTCGAGCTCGCGACCGAGCATCAGCGCAATCAGCTTCAGCCGCGGAAGCTCCGCGGTCGCGCCTTCGCCGACAAGGCGGCCATTGCGCAGCACCGAGATGCGATCGGCGATCCGGTAGACTTGGTCGAGGAAGTGGGTGATGAAGACGATCGCGATGCCGCGGCTTTTCAGGTCGCGCAGGATCTGGAACAGAAGCTCGGTCTCGTCGGCGTCGAGGCTGGCGGTCGGCTCGTCGAGCACCAGGACCCGCGTATCGTCCTCGAGCGCGCGCGCGATGGCCACCAATTGCTGAATCGCCAACGAAAAAGAGCCGAGCGGCCGCTCGACGTCGATGTCGATCTTGAGCCGCTTGAGCCGCTCTCGGGCGAGGCTGCGCGCCGTGCGCCAGGATATCAGCCCGAACCGGCGCGGCTGGCGGCCGAGCGTCAAATTCTTGGTCACCGACATCGTCGGGATCAGATTGACCTCTTGATAGACCGTGCCGATTCCGAGCGCGTGGGCTTCGCCTGGCGAACCGATCTCGACCGGACGGCCGTCAATGCGAATTTCGCCTTCGTCGCGGCTGACCGCGCCGGTCATGATCTTGATGAGCGTGGACTTGCCGGCCCCGTTCTCGCCCATGAGCGCGTGGACTTCCCCGGCCCGGACGCGGAAATCGACATGATCGAGCGCCCGAACGCCGGGAAACGCTTTCGATACGCCCAGCATTTCAATCCGCGCCGTCAATGTGTCCGCCACCCGCGCCGCCGTATGAGGATCATGCAGAAAGTGACTCGATCGCGGCGTTCGCACAAGCGGCCGGCGTTCGACGACTCAAAGCGGCGTCTCGCCTTTACGCGAGACGCCGGCCTGAAGTTGAGTATTAGGCCGCGTTGGCGTCAGCCACCCGGCGTCGCCGCGGTGTGCAGGTCGGACGGAATGACCACCCACTTGGGCAGCTCTTTCTTGTCTTTGAGGTAGTTGGTTACGACCGGATAGATGTATTTGCCGATCGCCGAGCGCAGTTCGACCGATGCGTTTGCGTCCCCGGCTGCGAGCGCTTCCTTTTCCGCCGGCACGTAGTCAACCGACACCATCAAGAAGTCCTTGCCGGGCTTGAGGCCGGCTTCCTTCATCGCCTGGATGGCGCCGAGCATCATGTTATCGTTATGCGCGAACACGCCGCAGATGCCCTTGAGATTGTCGGTCGATTTGATGAACGCCTCCATCACCTTCTTGCCGCCGTCGGTGGTGAAGTCGCCGCTCTGGGACTTGGCGATCTTCATGTTCGGGAAGTTCGAGATGATCGCCTCGAAGCCTTTCTTGCGTTCGATCGCGGGCGCCGCGCCGACAGTCCCCTGCAACTCAACGATGTTGCAATTGCCCTTGCTCGCTTGAGCGAGCCACGCGCCGGCGAGCCGCCCCTCGAGGTTGAAGTCGGCCGATATGCGGGTCACATAAAGCGACTTGTCGGCGACATCGACGTCGCGATCGGCGAGGAATACCGGAATCCCTGCGGCCTTGGCCTCTTGCAGCACCTGCCCCCAGCCGGTCACGACCACGGGCGCGATGATGATGGCGTCGACCTTCTGGGCGATGAACGACCGGACAGCCTTGAGCTGCTCTTCTTCCTTGCCCTGGGCATCGGCGAATTTGAGGTCGATTCCTTCCTTCTTCGCCTCTTCCTGCATGTCCTTGGAAAAGGCCGGGCGCCAATCTCCCTCATCGCCGACCTGCGAAAAGCCGATGGTTAGCGCGAAGGCCGACGATCCGCCGACCATGAGACCCAAGCCGACGGCAGCGCCGCCCAGCCACTTGATTAAGTGCATGAACTTCCTCCCTTTTGGCGTTCCAACCCGAGTTATCCGTTTCGATACCGGGATATGAGCGACAAACCGCTGCGCCCAGAAACGACGGACTTCCGATTAGTAATACAATAAGAAGAATTGTCAAACGACGCCGGACGAAATTTCGGCCGCTGCGGCGCGACGACTGCGACCGCTAGTCCTGCGCCGACCCTTATGTAAGGGGACGCCTTTTGTCCGCGCCCGCCGAGCGCGCTCAGCGTCTCTCCACCCATTCATCGCCGACCTTCTCGTATTCGCGCTTCACCGCCGCCCAGGCGATGCGGAAGGCGGCTTCCTCCTGGCGGGGATCATGCGCATGGGCGGCGTGGGCGTGATTGAACGCCTCGCGAAAAATATCCTGCGCGTGCTCGGGCAGATGCGAGCGGACGGACGGCGGCAGGTCGGCGTTGACCGCGTACGGCATGGCGGTATCCCTGAAACAAGCTTCAATAAAACGTTGATTAGCCGGCCGTCAGGCAATGATGTCCGGCGTCAGCAAGTCTTCGAGACGGGCGAGCCTGTCGCGCAACTGGAGCTTGCGCTTCTTGAGCCGCTGCACCTGCAACTGATCCGCCTGCCCGGCGTCGCGAAGCGCCTCGATCGCCGCATCGAGGTCGCGATGTTCCTCCCGCAGCCGCTCGATTTGCCCGACCAGGGCAGCGCGTTCCTCCGGCGTGAGCCCCTCGTCATTCATCGCTCTGCCGCTTTGAGCCAGGATTGCCCGGCGCCCCCCGCCTCTCGCAGGGGCGCCTCGGACTATGGCGGCGCCGACTGCCATGCGCAAGACGCTTATCCGCAGGCGCCGCCGTTCACGCCCCGCCCAAGCATTCGCGGAATCCCGGCGATCTTCGGCTTAGGACGGCCAGAAAGGCCCGAGACTTCCCCCGAAATGTGGACACGGGGACAAGGAATCGAGCACAAAAGCGGCATTTTGCCGCTTGCGCGGCCCGCCAGTTATGTCACAATTTCTTCGCCCAAGACCATAAGGGAGTTGTCCCATGTCGATTGATTCGCATCTCAGCGAACTGGTGCGCCGTCACCAGGCCATTGAGGAAGCGATCCTCGCCGAAGTCAATCATCCGGCGTCAGACGACATCAAGGTCCACGAACTCAAGCGCAAGAAACTTCAACTCAAGGACGAGATCGAGAGGCTCAAGAAGGCCGAGACCGCCCCTTCGCATTGAGGCGGCGGAAGCAACGATTACCGTCCGGGCGCGCCGCCAGAGCGTGGCGCCACTCCCCGATGACAGCGGTGTCTTGCTCCTTTCGCAGGCCGGCCGCCGCGAAGGATGAGAGTTGCTGAGGCGACGCGAGCCGCGCCAGCGCCCAGACCGCCCCTCCGCGGACGAGCGGAGCCTCATCGTCAAGCCGATCGACCGCCGCGGCTGCGAGATCGCGATCGTTCGAGTTTCCGATCGCGATCATGACATTGCGCACGAAGCGCTCCCTGCCGACGCGCTTGATCGGGCCGCCGGCGAACAGCGCGCGGAACGACGTATCGTCGAGGCGGGCGAGCTCGGCGAGCGGCGGCGCGTCGAGATCGGCGCGCGCGGCGAGTTTCGCTTCCCGCCCGACGCTGGCGAATTTGTTCCAGGGGCAGACGGCGAGACAATCGTCGCAGCCGTAGATCCGATTGCCGATCGCGGATCGAAGCTCATGGGGGATCGGACCCTTGTGCTCGATCGTGAGATAGGAGATGCAGCGGCGCGCGTCGAGCCGGTAGGGCGCGGGGAACGCCCTCGTCGGGCAGGCGTCGAGGCAGGCGCGGCATTGACCGCAATGGTCCGTTTCGGGCGGGTCGGGCGGCAGGTCGAGGTCGGTCAGGATCGCGCCTAGGAATAGCCACGAGCCGAATTCGCGCGACACCAAATTGGTGTGCTTGCCCTGCCAGCCGAGGCCGGCGAGTGCGGCCAGCGGCTTTTCCATGAGCGGCGCGGTATCGACGAACACCTTGACGTCCGCCTGTTCCGGCCGCGCCGCCGCAACCAGAAATGCAGCGAGCTGCTTGAGTTTGCCCTTGAGAACGTCATGGTAATCGCGATGGCGCGCGTAGACCGAAATCGCGCCGGCGCCGGGGTGCTTGAGCGCCGCCAGCGGATCGCCGTCCGGGCCGTAGTTGAGGCCGAGCATGACGACGCTTTTGGCTCGGCCCATCAGCCCCCGGAGATCAGTCCGCCGCTCGACGGTCTCGGCCATCCAGGTCATGTCGCCGTGCGCGCCTTCGGCGAGCCAGGCGGCGAGGCGCTCGCCGGCTTGAGTTAGCGCCTCGGCAGGGGCGACGCGGCAGGCGTCGAACCCGAGCGCGCGCGCCTTGGCGCCCAATGCGGCTAAAAGTCGAGATCTGCGTAGGCGACGCTCGGCGTCATCCCCGGCAGCCGCTCGGCCAGAAGGAGACGGAACGAGGGGCGCGACTTCATCCGCGCGTACCAAGTCTTGGCGGTTTCGTTCTCGTCCCACTGCGCGTCGCCTAGATAGTCGATGCAGGATAGATGCGCCGCCGCCGCGAGGTCGGCGTAAGTCAGCCGGTCGCCGGCCAGCCAATTGCGGGCCGAGATCAGGTAGCCGATATAGCGCAGATGATAGCGCAGATTGGCGCGCGCCGCGCGGACCGCGTCCATGTCCGGGCCGCCGCCGCCCTGGCCCAAGCTCATGAAGCGCTTGTTGATCTTCTCCCTCACCAGCCACTGGCTCGCCTCGTTGAAGAATTTGACGTTGAACCAGTGCGTCAGCCGGCGAGTCTCGGCGCGGTCCAGCGGATCCTCCGGCATCAGCCGGCGCTCGCCAAGGCCGAGGCCCCGCGTCTCATCGAGATATTCGGCAATCACCGCCGCGCCCGATACGCACGGCGCCTGGTCCTCGATCATGACTGGCGTCGCGCCTTCGGGAGCGATCAGCAGGAACTCCCGACGTCGGTCCCACGCCCGCTCCTCGACGAGCCTAGGCTCGATTCCCATTTCGCCGAGGACGAGGCGGACAAAACGGGAATGAGGACAAAAGGGGTGGTGATAGAGCGTGATCATTAAGACCCGAGCGAGAGGCGGCAGGAGCCGAGAGCCGGCGCCAGGGCCGCCCGTCGGAGCGCTCAGATGCTGCCGGGGCCCGGGTTAACTCGCGGTTAACCGCCGGCCGGCCTCGAACGCGCGCGGTTAACGCGATACCCGCGCGCTGCCCGCCATTTCGCGATCCCCGGACGTCTCGCCGCGCTAAATTCGGTCATGCGCCGACTTGCCGCCCGGCGCACGCTTGTTCATCGAGAGCGGCCGAGGATCTCTGCTGATTGGATGCGCCAGACTTCGGCGGCGTTCATGCGGGACCAGGCCTCGCTCAGCGAATTGTTGGCGTCGATCGCCCGGCACGCATCTTCGATCACAAAGGCGGCGAAGCCCTCGGCGCGCGCATCCAGCGCCGAATGGGCGACGCAAAAGTCGGTCGCGAGACCGCAGGCGAACACCCGTTTCACCCCGCGGGCCTTAAGCATCGCCGCAAGGCCGGTGGTCGTTTTGCCGTCGGCCTCGACAAAGGCGGAATAGGAATCGATTCCGGGGTGCATGCCCTTGCGCAGAATGAGGAACGCCAGATCGACCGCGAGTTCCGGGTGCAGCTCGGCGCCTGGCGTCCCCTGCACGCAATGTTCGTGCCATAACATTTGATCGCCAAATTCGAGCCGCTTCGTCTCGAACGGCTTTGCGCCTTCGTGGCTCGAGGCGAACGAGGCATGTCCGCGCGGATGCCAGTCCTGCGTCACCACCACTTGCTCAAATCGGCTCGCCAATCGATTGACGAGCGGGACGATCTCGTCGCCGCCGCCGACCGCCAACGCGCCGCCCGGCATGAAATCGGCCTGCAGGTCAATCGCCAGAAGAACATCCTGGCTATCGATCGAGATCGGCGAGGCCATCGGCTCTCCCCTGTCGCCGCAGGCGCGCGCCAGCGTTTGCGCTCGTAATTCAAAACGACGATCAGCGCGAACATCAGCGGCAGGATCAGATAGAGAAGCCGAAATACCAAGAGGGCGGCGACGACGTTGGCCTGCGGCGCGTCCGGCATCGCTTCGACGAAGGTGAACTCGAGCACGCCGAGGCCCCCGGGCGCGTGGCTCATCAGCGCGATCGAAAACGAGGCGACAAAGACGCCGAGGACGACCGCAAAACCGGGATTGGCGGCAGCCGGAAGCGCGAAATAAATGATGCCGGAGGCGCCGATCAGCTCCAGAGGGCCGGCGAGCAGTTGCCGCGCCGCGATCGGCGGGCGCGGGTAGACGAGTTCGTGGGAGCCGATTTTGATCGGGGGAAGGTGCAGGAGGGCGCCGACGACATAGAGGCTCGGGGCCGCGACCAGCGCGACCGCGCCGGCCTGACCGAGCCACAGCGGCGCGCCGGCGAAGCGCCGGATCAATTCGGGGTGAAAGAGCAGCGAAAAGCCGGCAACAGTCACCGCGCCGAGCCCGAAGGTGAACGAGCAAAACGCCACCAACACGCCGATCTCGCCGACGCTAAGCCCCTTCTCCGAATAGGCGCGATAGCGCACGACCGCGCCCGAGAGCACCGAAGCGCCGATGTTGTGCGCGAGCGCGTAGGCGGTGAACGACGCTACCGCGACGAATTGCCAACTGATCCGCCGGCGCAAATGAAGAAGCGCGATCTGATCGTACCAGGCGAGCGCGGCATAGGCGAGAGAGGTCGAACCAATCGCGAGCAGCCACCGGGCGGGCGAGATCGACGACAGCGCGCTTTTCAGGCTCGAGAGCGACAGCCCGCGCAAGTCCTTGAACAAAAGCCACGACGATACCGCAACGGCGCCGAGACCGATGATCGGCCATGCGACGTCATGAATGCGTTTCATCCTCGCTCTCAACCGCTCGCCATGCGCCCGCCTCGTCCTCCCTGCCCGAGCAAGGCGGCAAACGCAAGGCTCGCTCGCTGGCGATCGCCATGCCTCAGCTTTACAGCAAGAACCGAATCATGGCTGAGTTTGCATGTCCCGCTTCAGCCGGTGCGCATGAGCGATCTCGGCAGTCATTCCGTCGGCGTGGTCGCCACGAATCCCTTTGACCTCCTTCCCGGCGCGTTGAAGCCCATCGCGCTGGCAGGGCGGCCGATCGCCCGGCGGCTCGCGCGGGATAGGCGCGCCGACTTGAGCCGTCTGAGCGGGAGCTAGCGCCTTAATGTTTCGGCGCGCCGACTTGACGCCGTCCCAGCCTCAGCGCATCTGCATGCGTCCGATGCCGACGCTTGTCCTGCCCTTTCCAGCGATCAATCCCGTTCTGGTGCAATGGGGTCCGCTGGCAATCCGCTGGTACGCCCTCGCCTATATCGCCGGCCTCGTTCTGGGCTGGCGACTTATTCGTCACATCGTCTCCGACGACCGCTATTGGAACGGGGTCAAACGCCCAAGCGCCGACAGTATCGACGACCTGCTTGTCTATTGCGCCTTCGGGGTCATCATCGGAGGCCGGCTCGGCAACGTACTGCTCTACGACCCGCAGTACTACCTCTCCCATCCGATCGAGATTTTCAAGATCTGGGAAGGCGGCATGGCTTTCCATGGCGGCCTGATCGGCGCTCTCATCGGCATCCTCATGTTCTGCCGCCGCTACGGGGCGCCGCCGCTGACCGTGCTCGATCTTTGCTCGCTCGTCGCACCGATCGGGATCTTCCTTGGCCGAATCGCCAATTTCATCCGCCCCGAACTGTGGGGCCGACGGACCGATGTCCCGTGGGCGGTGATCTTTCCGGGAACGGACGGCCAGCCGCGCCATCCGAGCCAGATCTACGAAGCGTTGCTCGAAGGACTGCTGGCGTTCGTCATTCTCTACGCGCTCGCGCAAATGGGCGCGCTCCGCCGTCCGGGCATGATTGCCGGGGTGTTCGCCATCGTGTACGGCGCGGCTCGCATTTTCAGCGAATTCTTTCGCGAACCCGATCCGCGCCTTGAGGACCTTGGGCGCGGGCTGACGATGGGCATGGTCCTTTCGCTTCCGCTGATCGTCGCTGGCTTGGGAGTGCTCGTGTGGAGCCTCCGTCGGCCGGGAATCTCGACATGACCCAGCTCCTCGATGAAATCAGGGCGATCATCACGGAGCGTGGTCCAATCACGGTCGAACAGTACATGCAGCTGGCGCTCGCCCACCCGGATCTCGGCTACTACATGAACCGCGATCCATTCGGCGCGACGGGTGATTTCACCACCGCGCCGGAGATTTCGCAGATGTTCGGCGAGCTGATCGGGCTTTGGGCCGCCGAAGTGTGGTCGAGCATGGGCTCGCCCGATCCGGTTCGCCTCGTCGAGTTGGGGCCTGGGCGCGGGACGCTGATCAGCGACGCGCTTCGCGCCGCCCGCATCGTGCCGGCTTTTCGCAATGCGCTCGACGTGCGACTCATCGAGACCAGCCCGGCGTTGGCGACGATGCAGCATGAGTTGCTCGTCGACTGCGGCGTGGCGGTCTCTTGGGCCCAGACCCTCAAGGAGGTTCCAAACGGCCCTTCGATCATGATCGGCAACGAATTTCTCGACGCCCTGCCCGTGCGCCAATTCGTGCGGGTGAACGGTCAGTGGCGCGAGCGCACGGTGCGTTTGAACAGCGACGGCGCGCTGGTCTTTGACGTCGCCGACAGGCCCGAGCCATACATCAGGGCCGCCGCGGCGAACGGCGAAGTGCTGGAGGTGAGCCCATCCGGCCATCGGCTGATGTTCGAACTCGGCGCGCGGCTCGTGAAACAGGGCGGAGCGGCGCTTTTGATCGATTACGGGCACGCCGTCACCCGATTTGGCGACACGCTGCAGGCGCTGCGCGCCCACCGTTACGTCGATCCGCTCGTCGCCCCGGGTGATTGCGACCTCACCACTCACGTCGATTTCGCCGCCATGGCGCGCAGCGCCAGCGCTACCGGCGCCGCCGTCTACGGCCCGGTCGACCAGGGCGATTTCCTGCGCGCGATCGGCATCGACTTGAGGACAAAGGCGCTGGCCGAGCGCGCCAGCCCCGACCGCGCCGAGGAGTTCGATCGCGCGCGGGCGCGTCTGGTCGGCAAGGGTCAAGGCGAGATGGGCGCGCTATTCAAAGCGATGGCCGTCGCCGAGCGAAGACTGCGTCCGCCGCCCGGCTTCCAACCCGCAACCGCGAAGTCCGCGTGAACCTCCCTCAGGCGTTGACAGCCGAGTCGCTGCGGCTGCCGGGAGTCGAGCATGGCTTCTTCACCCGAATCGGCGGGGTGTCCCAGGGTGTCTACGCCTCGCTGAACGGCGGCGTTGGCTCCCGTGACGCGCCGGAGGCGGTGGCCGAGAATCGCTCCCGGGCCGCGGCTCTGCTTGGCGTCGCGCTAGAACGCCTGGCCGTGCCCTACCAGATCCATTCGCCCGCCGCGGTCGCGATTTCCAAACCCTGGGGACCGGGCGAGCACCCGCACTGCGACGGGCTGGCGACGGCGGCCACAGGCTTGGCGCTCGGCGTAACCGGCGCCGACTGCGGGATGATCCTGTTCGCCGACCAGCGAGCGCGCGTGATCGGCGCGGCGCACGCCGGCTGGAAAGGCGCGCTGACCGGAGTGGTCGAAGCAACAGTGGCGGCGATGGAGCGGCTCGGCGCCAAGCGCAGCGATGTCGTCGCCGCGCTCGGGCCCTGCATCGGCCGCGCGTCCTACGAGGTCGGGCCGGAGTTCGCCGCCGCCTTCGCCGCCGCGGGCGAAGATACGGCGCGCTACTTCGCCCCGAGCGAAAGGGCGGGCCGCTCGATGTTCGACCTCAACGCCTATATCGCCGAGCGCGCGGCGCGCGCTGAGATCGCCGCTTTCGAGGACTTGGCGCTCGACACTTATGCCGACGAGGAGCGATTCTTCAGCTACCGTCGCACAACCCATCGTAAGGAGCCGGACTACGGCCGGCTGATGTCGGTTATCGTATTGAATTGAGCGTCGTTGGACGCCAGTTCCCGTTTCCTTGACAGCCCGTCCGCCCATGCCCAATTAAGGCGTCAACCCGTCTTTTTGACGATCGGCGCCGGCGGGGCAGCGCCCCTGAAGGGATCTCGCATGTTCGCTCAGGCCTTGGCGAGTTGGCTGTCTCGCGCCGGCATCCATTACGGCTGGGCGATCGTCGCCATCATCTTTTTCCTGGCGTTGACCACCGCCGGCTGCATGGGCATCTCCGGCGCGTTGATCGTTCCGCTGACCAAGGAATTCGGCTGGAGCACCGAGCAAATATCGGTCGCGCTGGCGCTGCGCATCGTGCTCTTCGGCCTGATGGCGCCGTTCACAGCGGCGCTGATCGACAAATATGGCTTCAAGAGCGTGGTGCTGGTCGCCCTGGCGCTGATCGAGGTCGGGCTTCTTGGCGCTCTCGTCATGACGAAGCTTTGGCATTTGGTGCTCTTTTGGGGCGTCATCGTCGGCCTTGGAACTGGCTTGACTGCGATGGTGCTCGGAGCGCTGGTGGCGACGCGCTGGTTCACCGCGCGGCGCGGCCTCGCCGTCGGGATTCTGAGCGCCTCGAGCGCCTCCGGCCAGCTTCTATTGCTGCCTCTGGCGGCGTGGCTCGCTGACCGTTACGGCTGGCGGGTCGCGCTCGCGCCGCCGATTGTGGCCCTGCTCGTGGTCGCGTTGGTTGTCGTCCTCTTTCTGGTCGACAAGCCCGAAGACGTCGGCCTCAAGCCCTACGGCGACACGGGCGACACTCCGGCCCATGTCGCGCCCCCGGCTGCTTTCGGCCGCGCCTTCGAGATTCTGTTCGATTCGACCCGCAGCGCGACATTCTGGGTGTTGGCGGGCACGTTCTTCGTCTGCGGGCTCAGCACGAATGGTCTGGTTCAGACCCATTTCATTGCGTTTTGCGGCGACTACGGCATGCCGGCGGTGGCGGCGGCCTCGACTCTGGCGATGATGGGGGTATTCGATTTTATCGGCACCATCGGCTCGGGATGGCTCTCGGACCGGTTCGACAATCGCGGGCTGCTCTCCATGTATTACGGCCTGCGCGGCCTGTCGCTCCTCTATCTGCCGAGCTCGACATTCAGCGTTTACGGCTTGTCGCTGTTCGCCGTGTTCTATGGCCTCGACTGGATCGCGACCGTGCCGCCGACGGTCAAACTATCGGCTGCGCATTTCGGCCGTGAGCGCACCGGCGTCGTCTACGGCTGGGTCTACGCTTCCCATATGATCGGCGCGGCGGTCGCCGCCTGGGGCGGCGGCTTCTTCCGTTCGACCTTCAACACCTACCTTCCTGCCTTTTACGTCGCCGGCTTCGCCTGCCTGATCGCCGCCGCGGCAATCTGGCTCATCGGCGGCGCCCAAAGCGCGCGCGAGCGGCTTATCGAGGCGCGAGCGTGAGCGACCGACGCCTGCGCCACGCCGACAGCGCCGCCTTTCGACATGCGATGCGGGCGCTCGCTTCCGGGGTCGCAATCATCGCTTGCGGCGAAGGCGAAGCGCGGGTCGGCTGCACGATAACCTCGCTCGCGTCGCTTTCGCTGGCGCCGCCGACGCTGTTCGTCTGTCTCGCGCGCTCGTCCTCGACCCTCACCGGACTGCGCCAAGCGGGCGCGTTCTCGATCAGCCTGCTCGCCGCACGCCACGAGGCGCTCGCCCATCGGTTCAGCGGCCACGGCGGCGCCCACGGGGCGCGTCGCTTTGACGAAGCCCAATGGATCACGCTCTCGACCGGCGCCCCGGTTCTCGCCGACGCGGTTGCGGCCTTCGATTGTCTGGTCGAAGAGGTGATCGAGCGCCATTCGCACGCGATCGTGCTCGGCGCGGTCGTGAGCCTGCGCGAGGGCTCCGAAGAACCGACGCTGGCGCACCGGCGCCAGGAATACGCGCCGTTGGGTTAGCCGCGGCGACCCGAACTGAAAGATCACATGGAGGTCGCGACGCCGAAGCGCTCGGCATGGACGGAGGCGCGCTCGCGCTCGCGCTTCGGATCGATCCCGAATTCTTCGGGCCGGTAGCGGTTCGCGCCGTAGCCGCCTTTCGGGGCCCGAGCGACTTTCGCCGCCATCGCCGCCCGCGCCGCGTGCGACAGCTCAAGCCCGAACGCATCGTAGATCCGCGCGACCGTTCCGATCGGATCGGCGACCAGCGAGCGATACTGCACATGGACGAGCCGGGACCTCAACGAGAATGACGGATCATCCGCGAGCTTGACCATGCGCCGCATCCCGGCCTGCCAATAGTCGGCAACCTTGCGGCCGATCTCCCGCCGGTCAATTGCGGTCGTGAAAGGCGCGCCCAGGAGCTCCGTCAGGCGCGCGCCACACTGCCCGATCCGTGTACAAATCAATCCCGATGCGGCGGCGCATCAATCAGTTTGCTGTTCTGCACGAGTGCCGCGGGCTGCGCCGAGCCAGGTCCCGGATACCAGAACGACCTGATTTCACGCTTCGTTCTGGTATCCGACCTGGCATCGCGCAGCCCGCGCCACCGTCGAAACCGCAAACTGATAGGCGCCTCCGCCGGCATCTCTTTGGCCGAGTCGTGGCCGAAGGAACTAGACCTTGCCGCGCGCATTACCTCCGCTTCATTCGACCTCCATGTAACATTCGTCCTCAAGGCCGCGAACCCGACGCTGAAGGCCGGGTTGATCGGCGCGAAGGCGGCCGTCGACGCCGAAGAGTGCCTGAATTCCGCACCGATCGTCGATTTCGCCGCCCGCAACGAATTTGATTTCACCATCACGGAGATCGCCGACGGGAGAGACTGGAAGTCGATCCGCGGCCTCTCGTTCCGGGACGCGGATGGCAAGATCCAGCACACGCCGGATCGGGCGATCCTGGAAAACATGGACCAGTTGCCGTTCGTGACACCAATCTACAAACGCGATGTGCATATTTCCCGATATTTCATCGGCTATCTCAGCCACCCCTATATATCGATTTATACCGGGCGCGGCTGCAAATCGCGATGCACTTTCTGTCTTTGGCCACAAACCGTGGGCGGACATCGCTACCGCACCCGATCCGTCGGCCATGTCCTCGAGGAAATCGCGTGGGCGAAGAAGGCCTTTCCGGAGGTCAAGGAATTCTTCTTTGACGACGACACGTTCACCGACGACTTGCCGCGGGCGGATGCGATCGCCCGGGGGCTCGGCAAGCTCGGCGTAGTCTGGTCCTGCAACGCCAAGGCCAATGTCCCGCGCGCCTCGCTGAAAGTGATGCGGGAGAACGGCTTGCGCCTGCTTCTGGTGGGCTACGAGACAGGCAACCAGCAAATACTCTACAACATCAAGAAGGGCATGCGGATCGACGTCGCCAAAAGGTTTTCTAAAGATTGCCGAGAGTTCGGCGTCACCGTCCATGGCACGTTCATAATGGGCCTGCCCGGCGAGACGCAGGAGACGATCAAGGAGACGATCGAATTCGCCAAGGAAGTCAACCCGCACACGCTCCAGGTATCGTTGGCCGCGCCCTACCCCGGAACGTTCCTTTATAAGCAGGCGCTGGAAAAAGGCTGGCTCGACGACGCCAACGCGGACCTGGTGAACGAAAGCGGCGTCCAGATCGCGCCCTTGAGTTATCCCGGATTGAGCCACACCGAAATCTTCGATTCGGTCGAAACCTTTTACCGAAGCTTCTACTTTCGCCCGAGCAAGATCGCGGCGATTGTCGGCGAGATGGCGGTCAGTCCCAACATGATGAAGCGGCGCCTCCGCGAAGGGGTGGAGTTTTTCCGCTTCCTGCGCGAGCGGCGAGAGATCGCGCACTGAAATATCTTATTGTCACGGCCGATGATTTCGGCCTCGCCAACGAGGTTAATCAGGCCGTCGAGCGCGCGCATGTTGAAGTGGTGCTCACGGCGGCGAGTTTGATGGTCGGTGCGCCGGCGGCTGGCGCCGCCGTCGAGTTGGCGCGCCGACTGCCTCGACTTGCGGTTGGGCTGCATCTGGCGCTGGTCGACGCGGAGCCGATTCTGCCGGCTTCGGGCGTACCGGATCTGGTCGATGGACATGGGCGCTTTCGCGCGAATATGGCGCGGACCGGCGCCGCGATGTTTCTTCTGCCCCATGTGCGCAGGCAAATGCTGGCGGAGATCCGCGCCCAGTTCGAGGCCTTCCGCGCGACAGGTTTGAGGCTTGATCACGTCAACGCTCACAAGCATTTTCACCTACATCCCTCGATTCTCTCGGCAATTCTCGCCATGGCGGCGGAATTTGGGGTGAAAGACGTTCGCGTGCCGCTGGAGCCTTGGGCGATCCTGGCGCGGATCGACGGCGCCCGTCCCGGCCCCGCGGCGGCCGCCTTGGATCGTTGGGCGCGTCTTCAGCGCACGCGTCTGAATCGGGCAGGCATCGCTACGGCCGACCAGGTTTCCGGCCTGGCCTGGAGCGGCGCCATGACGCGTTCGCGGCTTATGGGGCTGATCGCGCATTTGCCGGAGGGGGTCACCGAAATCTACACTCATCCCGCAACTTCGCCGCGGTTTGCCGGAGCCGCGCCCGGCTACCGATATGAGGAGGAGCTCGTCGCGCTGACCTCGCCCGAGCTTCGTCGCCAAGTCGTTGCGGCTGGGATTGGGCGCGGGGGATTTGCAGGCGCGGCCCGACGGAGGGAATTGTCCGGCTAGCGTCTGTGGCGCTTCCGAGGGCCTCAAGAGATAATTTTGGACAATGATGATAATTGGGGACAATGATATTGAGAGTCCTGGTCTGCGGAGGGCGCGATTGGCGCGACGCCGAGCTCGTCGAAAGCGCGCTGAATAGCCTGCATGCCGCTCGCGGCCCATTCGCCCGCCTGATCCACGGCGGGGCGCGCGGCGTCGATCGCATCGCTGGGAGATGGGCGCGGAAAAACGGCGTCCTAGAATGGGACTTCCTGCCGGAATGGCATAGGGCGGGAACTCCCGACGGCCCCGCGCGCAATCAGCGCATGATTGCCGAGGGCGCTCCCGATCTCGTTATCGCCTTTCCCGGCGGGCTCGGCACGGCGGACATGGTCGAGCGGGCAAGAGCCGCCGAAGTCGAGGTCGTTGAGCCCCTGTCCCACATCCCTGAGGGAACTCGCCAATCAACGCGCAATCGCCGGACAAGGCCGGCTTAGAGTAGGCACAAAGCGGCGAGGAACGGCGCGCCGACGGCGGGCCGTCGCCGAGCGGCCTTCCGGGACCGCGAATTGAAGCCGATGGGCCCGTTGTCGCGGATCAGCGACACACGCGATGCTCGGAAAACCGGGACGTCTTCGGTCAGTGTCTCGCTCGCTGAGGCAGGCTTGGACAACCGCTATGCCCGGCTTGCCTTCCCCCACGCGCCGCATAAAAGGCGCGCATGCCTGTTCGCCAGCCCCGAGTCTTCACGATTCCTTCCGGCGCGCCGTTCCTGCCAACCTTGAGCCGCGCTCTCCTGGACGGAGTCCTGGTCGACGGCTTCCCCGGGGCGGCCGGAGCGACGGCGCTGGCCGACGCGACGATCTACGTGCCGACGCAACGCGCCGCCGAGGCTCTGGCCAAATCGCTGCTCTCGGCCAGCGGCGCGCGGAGTTCTGATCCTGCCGCGCATCGCGCCTTTGGGCGCCTTCGAGCCAGACGAGGCGACGACAGTCTTCTCCGAGGGCGAAGAGGCTCCGCGCCCCGCCCTGCCGCCGGCAGTCGGTGCGTTGACGCGCCGCCACGCGCTCGCAACCCTTGTGCGCGCCTGGGGAAAGGCGCTCGGCGGCGCGATTCGCGAAGTTGACGCGAATGGGCGGCTGATCGTCGATCCCGGCGAGCCGGCGCTGGTCGCGGCGACGCCCGCTCAGGCCTACGCGCTCGCCGGCGATCTTGCGGCGCTGATCGACGACATGATCATCGAGGGCGCGCCGTGGGAGAAGATCGAGACGCTGACGCCGGACGCTTATGACCCCTATTGGCGCATCACCCTCGACTTCCTCAAGATCGCCTTTGCCAACTGGCCGTCGTGGCTCGCCGAACGCGGCCTCATCGACCGGGCGAAGCGGATCGCGCTCCTGATCGACGACGAAATCAAGGCGCTCGAAGGCGGAGCGCGGCGCGGTCCGACCATCATCGCCGGCTCGACCGGCGCCAATCGCGCAACCGCCCGTCTCATCGCGGCGATCGCGCGCGCGCCTCAGGGCGCGGTGGTGCTGCCCGACCTCGACCAAAATCTCGACGACGGCGCCTGGGCGCTGATCGGCGCAGGCGACGAGACGTCGCTCGGGACCGCGGGTCATCCCCAGGCGCTCATGCGCCGCCTGATCGGCCGAATCGGCGTCAAGCGCGAGGACGTTGCGAGGCTCGGCTCGCCCTCGCCTGCGCTTGCGGCGCGCTCAGCCTTCTTGACCGAGGCGCTGCGTCCCGCCGAGTTCGACCGATCGCTGGCGCGAGCGGGAGGGCGCGCTGTCGCCGCCGGCCGTCGTCGCCGCGCTCGCAGGCGTTGCGATCGTCGTCGCCGACACCGAAACCGAAGAGGCCCTGGCCCTGGCGATCGCGATGCGCGAAACCCTCGAAACGCCGGGCAAGACCGCGGCCCTCATTACGCCCGATCCGTCAATCGCGCGCCGGGTGTCGGCGGAGCTCGCTCGATGGGGCGTCGAGGTCGAGGATTCGGCCGGGCGGACGCTCGGACAGAGCCCGGCGGGCGCGCTCGCCCGGCTCATCCTTGCAGCCGCGATCGCGTTCACGCCGCGCGCCTTTCTCGCCCTCCTCGCTCATCCGGCGGCGCGCTTCGGCCGCTCCCGCGCCCACATTGAAAGCGCGACCCGCAATTTGGAGCTCGCAATCTTTCGCGCCGTCCCGCTCAAGTCCCTCGATGACCTCGAACAGGCGTTCGCGCTAGCGCGCGAGGCCGGTAAAGACATTCACGCTCATCCGGCGGTCCGCCGCATCGGCGAGGCTGGCCGGCTGGCGGCCGAGGCGCTGGCGCGCGATGTCGCGCGCGCCCTCGCCCCCTTGCGCGCCCTCGCGCCCGCCGCTTCCTTGCGCGCCTGCCTCGGTGTGCATCGGACCACGCTCTCCGCCGCGGTCGCCGGACTGCGCGGGGCGGCGCAAGACACGGTCGAAGACCCGCTGGGGTTCGAGCCGTTGACGGAGCTCATGGACGAATGGAGCGAGGCCGCGGTCGAGAGTTTCCCGACCTCGCTTGCCGAATATTCCGCTTTGTTCGACGACGCGCTGGCTGCGGCGCGGGCTCCGCCGCCGAACAGCGGCCACCCGCGCCTGCAGATCCTGGGTCTACTCGAAGCGCGCCTGCTCAGCTTCGATTGCGTGCTTTTGGCGGGTCTCGATGAGACCGTCTGGCCCCCGGCGGTCGAGACCGACGCGTTTCTCAACCGACCGATGCGCGCCGCGCTCGGCCTCATGGCGCCCGAGCGGCGCATCGGCCAGACGGCTCACGACTTCGCGGCTGCGCTCGGGGCGCGAGAGGCGGTCTTGAGCCGAGCGAAGAAGCGCGGCGGCGAGCCGACCGTCGCCTCGCGTTTTCTGCAGCGCCTCGCCGCCGCCGCCGGCGCAGGCTCGCACGGCGTTTGCCGACGCCGAGGAGCGCGGGAGGCGTTATCTCGCCTTCGCACGCGCGCTCGACCAGCCAGCCGAGTTCCGACCGGAAGGAAGACCCGCGCCGCGCCCCCCGGTCGCGCTTCGTCCGCGGGCGTTAAGCGTCACCCGCATCGAGACCTTGCGACGCGACCCTTACGCGATCTACGCCGAATACATTCTCCGCCTGAAGGCGCTCGATGCGGTCGAACCCGACATCGGGCCGCGCGAAACGGGTATTGCGTGGCACGCCACCCTTGAGGCGTTTGTTGAGACCTTTCCGTCGGGCGCCCTGCCGCCGGAGGCGCGCGATCGTCTCTTTTCGATTGCTCGCGAGCGCTTTGCGCCGCTTCTCGCCGATCCCGCTTTCACGGCTCTGAACTGGCCCCGCATCGAAACAGGCCTCGACTTCTTTCTCGCGTTTCGAGCGCAAATCGCGCGCCGATATCGCGCGCACTTGGGTCGAGCAGCACGGCGCTATCCCGGTTCCGCTCGCAGGCGGCGCGCTGTTCAAGCTTAGCGCGCGGGCCGACCGAATCGACCTCCTGCACTCGACCCGCGCGCGGCTCATCGACTACAAGAGCGGATCGACGCCGGGCGCTCGCGAAGTCGAGTTCGGATTTGCGCCGCAACTCACGTTAGAAGCCGCAATACTGCGGCGGGGCGGATTTCCTGGGTTGCCCGCGCTCGATACGGCGGAAGCGGTCTATCTGAAGCTCGGCGGCGCCGGCGGGGGCGCAGAGAAGCACGCCGCGGGCGAGAAGGCCGATATTCGTAAGCTCTCCGAGAAGCATTTCGCCGAGCTTACGATGCTGCTCGACGAGTTCGCCCGGGAGGAGACGCCTTACCTCTCGCGTCCGTTCCCCAAATTCGCGAGCCGCTTTTCCGATTACGACCATCTCGCGCGGGTCAAGGAATGGGCCATGGCCGGCGGCGATGACGAAGCGGGGGATGCGCCGTGAGCCGGCCTCTCGCGATTCCCGAGCCGCTGCGCGAGCGGCAGGCCCGGGCCTCGAACCCGAGGACCTCGGCCTGGGTGTCGGCCAACGCCGGCAGCGGCAAGAACTCATGTCCTGACCCAGCGGGTCTTGCGGCTCCTGCTCGATCGTACGCCGCCGGCCCAGATCCTGTGCCTCGCCTATACCAAGGCGGCGGCCGCCAACATGGCGGAGCGCATTTTCGGCCAGCTCGCCGAGTGGACCAGTCTCGGCGACGACGCCTTGGCGAAAGCGATCGTCGACTGCGGCGCGCCGGCGCCGGGGCCACCGGATCTCGCCTTCGCCCGGCAATTGTTCGCGCGCACGATCGAGACCCCGGGCGGGCTCAAGATCCAGACGCTGCACGCCTTCGCCGAGCGGCTGCTGCGGCTCTTTCCGTTCGAGGCCAACGTCCCGGCGCATTTCAAGGTCATCGACGAAAGCGAAACGAAGCTCATGCTGCTCGAGGCGCGCGATGCGGCGCTCGCGGCGCTGAGCGCCGCGCCGGAGAGCGTTGGCTCGCTCGACCTCGTCGCCCGCGAGGCGGGCGCCCACACTTTCGACGACCTTCTCAAGGAGGCGCTGAGCCGCGCCGAAAGCCTTCGCCCATGACGACGCGCAGGGCTACGTTGCCGCGCTGAGCGGCCGCCTTGGGCTGGCGCCCGGGGCGACGGCGGCGAGCGTCGAAGCCGAGATGCTCGGCGGCGATGTTGGGCGCAAGCGCCGCGAGGCATGGTCGCAGCGGCTTGATGGCGGCAAGAGCGACGACCGCAAGTTCGCCGCGAGACTTCGCGCGGCCAATGCCGAAGGCGCTCAGGAGGCGCGGATTGAGGCGCTGCTCGAAGCCTTCTTTATCGACGGTGGCGAAGGCGAGCCGCGAGGCGCGGAGAAGGGCCATCTGACGACCAAAGACCTCAGCAAAGATTTTCCAGCCCTTGAAGACGACCTGCGCCGCGAGCAGGATCGGATGATCATTTTGCGCGAACGCCGGCGCGCCGCATTGACGCTGGAGCGTAGCGCCGCCCTGTTCGCCGTCGCCAAGGCGATCCTTGGGACTTTCGCGCGAATGAAGGCCGAGCGCGGCGCGCTCGATTTCAACGACCAGATTGCGCGCGCGCTGGCGCTGGTGACTCGCTCGAGCGCCGCCTGGGTGCTCCACAAGCTCGACTATGGGCTTGATCACCTGCTGCTCGACGAAGCCCAGGACGCCTCGGCGCCGCAATGGGGCATCCTGGCCGCGCTGAGCGCCGAGTTCTTCACCGGCGCCGGCGCGCGCAGAGTGAACCGCACCATTTTTGCGGTCGGCGACGAGAAGCAGTCGATCTTCGCCTTCCAGGGCGCGGCGCCCGAGATGTTCGCCGAGATGAAACGCGCCTTCGACAAGCGTCATCGCGACGCCGAACTTCCGTTCGCCGACGTGCCGCTGACCTTCTCATTCCGGTCGTCGCAAACGATTCTCGACGCCGTCGACAAGACCTTTGCGTCCGATGCGGCCCGGCGCGGCGTCGCAGCCGCCGGAGAGCCGCCCCCTAAGCACGAGGCGATCCGCCGCGACTTGAAAGGCGTTGTCGAGCTATGGCCGCCGATCGCCCCCGGCCCGGCGCCGGACCCGGAGGACTGGCGCCTGCCGCTGGATCATGTATCGCCGGACGACCCTCCGGTGATCCTGGCGAAGCGCATCGCCCAGGTCATAAAGCGCTGGGTGTCGGCGGACTTGCTCGAGCGGGTGGTCGACCCGTGGACCGGCGAGATCAGGCGCATTCGCGAAAGCGACGTGATGATCCTGGTCCGGAGCCGCAACGCTTTCTTCGAGGCGATGGTGAGAGCCCTCAAGGCCGCGCAACTCAAGGCCGCCGGCGCCGACCGCCTCAAACTCAAAGACCATATCGCGGTGATGGACCTCATCGCCGCCGGCCGGGCGGCGCTGCTGCCGGACGACGATCTGACGCTGGCCTCGGCGCTCAAGTCGCCCCTTATCGGGCTCGATGACGACGCGTTGCTCAAGCTCGCGGCGGGACGGATTGGCTCGCTCGCCGAGGCGCTCGCGGCTTCGGATGAAAGTTTGGCGCGCGAAGCCGCGCGCCGGCTCGGCGCGTGGCGGGGGCGGGCGAAGGCGCTTTCGCCCTTCTCTTTCTACGCCCTTCTCCTCGGCGAGGACGGCGGCCGGCGTGCGCTGATCAGTCGGCTGGGACCCGAGGCCGCCGACCCGATCGACGAATTCCTGTCTCTGGCGCTGGCGCATGAGCAGCGTAAAGCGCCGTCGCTGCAAAATTTTCTCGCCGAGGTCGAGTCGACCGACGCCGAGATCAAGCGAGACATGGAGGTCGAGACGGAGGGCGTGCGCGTTTTGACCGTCCACGCCAGCAAGGGACTCGAAGCGCCGATCGTCTTCCTGCCCGACACGTGCGGCGCCCCGCACGCCCGGCACGATCCCAAGCTGATGCGGCTCATGCCGGCGAAGCCTGGCGACCCGCCGCTCTACGCCTGGGCCAAGACGTCGAGCGGAGATGCGGATGCGGTCGCCGCGGCGCGCGCGGAAGCACGCGAAAGCGCGGCGGGCGAGCATCGGCGCCTGCTCTATGTCGCCATGACCCGCGCCGCTCAGCGCCTCATCGTCGCCGGCTTCGAGACCAAAAACGCCCGTCCGTCGGGGTGCTGGTACGATCTGGTCCACGCGGGCCTCGTAGACTCGCTCGTCGAGGCGCCGGCCCCGTTCGGCGGCGGCGAGGCGGTTCTGCGCTATGGGGAAGGCCTACGCGCCGAAGGCGGCGCCGAAACGCCGCGGATTCGCCCGCCTAAGACCCCGCCCGACTGGCTCTTCGGCAAGGCCGCGCCCGAGACGATCGCCGCTCCTCTCAACCCCTCGCGGGTCGGCGGCGCCGGCGAGGGCGACCGCCGCCGCGTCCATGAAGGGCGCCTTGCCCACGCTCTCCTTGAGATGCTGCCCGATCTGGCGCCGCAGCGCCGCGCGAGCGTGGCGCCGCGCCTACCTCGACCTCGAGGGCGCCGGCCTCGCCGAACCGGCGCGCGCCGCCCTCGCCGCCAAGGTTCTGGCGGCGATCGAGGCGCCGGAACTCAGCCGCCTGTTTGGTCCCAACTCCCGGGGCGAAGTCCCGCTGATGGGGCTGCTGCCGCGGCGAGGACGCCCGGACCTGGCCTTTAGCGGCCGTCTCGACCGGCTGGTCGCGACGGACGAGGGCGTATCGATCGTCGATTTCAAGCTCGGCGCGAAACCCGACCGTCCGGCCCGGGCTCATGTCGCCCAGCTCGCGCTCTATCGCGCCGCCTTGCAGCCCCTTTACCCCGGGCTCGCGATTCGCGCTGCGCTCGTCTATCTCGATGGGCCGACCCTTGCACCGGTCGGCGATGAGGAGCTCGAAGCGGCGCTCGAGGCTCTCGAGGCGGCCCCCTGAGCAGGCCGTAAACTCTATGCAAATCGCAGCTCTGACCCGCAAATCCGCGGTGGAGCAATGGGTTGGTTGCCTTGATGAGGTCGCATTTGCTGGCCAAGGTCGCGCGCGATGGCGAGCGGAACGCGTCGGGGCGGGCGCCCAAAATTTTTATCGTTTGGTCTGGGGAAGCTTGGGCGGGGGCCGCGACGCGGGGCCTTTCGCGCTGCGACCGCGCTCGGCGTTGTGACGCTGCTCGCGAGCGGAGGTTATAGCGGCCGAATCAAAGAAGTCGCCGTATGGCATGGTGCCCTATACCCACCCGGTCTTTAAAAATGGCGTACGGGTTCTGTGGCATGGCGCATGGCGCGGCAGCCAGGGCAAGGTCGTCCGTCAATATGCGCGGGCGACAGCGCTGGCGCCGGCCACCACCGCGGCCATTCCAGTGCCGCAACCGACTGCTCCAAAAGAGTTTTCCGTCCTTGCCGACCCCGGCGACGTCATGGCGAGCCGCATGGCCAAGGACTTCGCGGCGGTAATGGCCGCGAGCGGCGCTCCGGGCCATGCGATCGTCGGCCCCACGTCGCCGGACGGTCTCGGCAAGGTCCTCAAGACCGACATGGCCGACTTCGCGATCGTCTCCCTCGACAGCCTGATTTCCAGCGCCAAGGGCGACCCGGAATGGATGAAGCGGGTCCCCTACGTCGCGCGCCTCGCCCCTGAGACCCTGGAGGTGATCGCCTCGCGCGAGGTCAAGTCGATCAATGACTTACAGGGAAAGTTGGTCAGCTTCGGCGAAATCGACAGCGCGACGTCGACCAGCGGCAGAATGTTGTTCTCCCGCCTGGGGGTGACGCCGAATCAGACCAATGGGCCGCTGCCGGAAGCGCTCGACGCGCTCGCGGCGGGCAAAGTCGACGCGGTCGTCGTGCTCGGGGCGGAGGAAACGCCGGCGCTGAACGATTTCGGCGGCGACGGGCGCTTTCACCTCGTCGCCATTCCCTGGTCGGCGACATTGGAGCCGGTCTACGCCCCGGCTCACGTCACCGCCGACGAACGGCCAAACCTTGTCGGCGCGACGACGCCGGTCGAAACCGTCGGCGAGCCGATGGCGCTCGTCGCCCTCGACGCGGCGCCGGGATCGCCGCGGGCGGAGACGCTCGGCCGGCTGGCGCGGGTTTTCTTCGACAATTACGACAATTTCCTCGGCGATGACCGCGACGCTTGTTGGCGCAACGTCAATCTCGCTGCCGAGGCTTCGTGGCCGGGCGAGCCGTGGTCCAGGCTGGCGGCGGCGCAAAGCTGGCTGGACGCGAAGAAGGCCTCGGCCGACGCGTCTCTTGACGCCTTCCGCGCCTCGGCCAAATCCGCAGCTGATTCGCCCAGCTGGCCGAGCGCGGCCGATTCGGATCGGCTCTATGACGGACTGACCCGCTGGCGCGGGCTGATGCAATAGGGAGGACGGACGCTGGCCATTTCCTGGAAAGCACTCGCTGGCGTCCTCGCCGCCGCCTTCGCCGGCATCCTCGTCTTCGCATGCTGGCCGCGCCTTGAGCCGTCGGCGCTGAACGTCAAGGCTGCGGTCGAGCAGCCCGTATTCGTCAAAGCGCCCGTCGTCATCTCGGCGCTGAAGGCGCCCGCGGTGGCGGCTCAGCCGTTCGCGAAGGATGCGATCGGCAAGCTCGCTAGCGCATTGCGCGATCAACCGCCGGCTCTGCGCGACAAGGATGGCGGCAGCCCCGGCGCGGCGCTGGCGATACCGATCGACGACGGTCGTCGGTTGTGCGCTGAAGGCTTGGCTGCGTTCGCCAAGGGCGATATCGCGACGGCCCGCGCGTTCTTCGTCAGCGCTGCCGAGGCCGGCGACGCCCGGGCGCTCGTCGCGCTCGGCGACACATTCGATCCGGCGACCCTGACCCGTCTCGGCGTCCTCGGGCTCAAGGGTGACGGCGCCAAGGCGCACGACTATTACGCCCGCGCCCTCGCCGCCGGCGCGGCCGGCGCCCGCGAGCGGCTCGCGTCTTTGGCGGTGAAATAGCCGCGCGCGGCCAAGCCGATTGGCGCGCAGAAGAGAGCGCAATTTTTCCTCGTCATCGTCGTGAGGGATAGGGAGTCGAATAACGCCCGTCTCCTCGACGGGCTATGGCGGAGCGACCCGGGCGAAGGAGGGGCGCCAGCGGCCCTCGTTTCGCCCACCATTGCGGCTCGAGACGATTTCGCCTCGGAAAAGCTCCGCCTGCCGCACGGTTTGCGGTCCGCCGGATTCGGGCTACCCTTGGGGCGAAAAGCGCGGGACATCCACGTCGATGAACGACAAGCCCGGGCCTGAATTGGCCGCCCAGCCTGACCTCGCAGCCGCGATCCGGCAGGCGCGGGTCGAGAACGCCGAACGCGCCGAGGCGATTGCGGACTTGCGCGAGATTGAAATGGGCCGTCTGACGCTGCTCGAAAGCGCGCTCAAGCCCGTGGTCGGACAGGCGCCCCGGGCGTCGACATGTTTGATCTGGCGCTGGCGCGGGGCGACCATCCGCGTCTGTTCGTCGACATGATCGCCTTTGTCGACATGGCGCACGACCGGCGCACTTATCGCTTCCATCAGGACACGCGCAATGGCCGGGTGCTGATCGCCGAAAGCATGTCGATCGACGCCATAGCCGCCGCGGTCGCCAATTATGTGGCCCGCCGTCTCATCGAGCGCGAGCGCGCGCTCGCCTCGGATTGGCGCGAGACCCAAGCGCCGGAGGCCGATCAAAAAGCGCCGCAGGCCGAGGCGAACGGACCGCGCGCCCGGCCGATCGCCGGCGGGCGCGCCCGCGCCTTACCGCCGCCGAACGGCGGCGCGAGAGGGGCGATCGACGACAACTGGGCAACGCCGCCCAGGCGAGGGTTCCTCCGACGACTCGGCGATGCGCTGAGCGTGTTCCTGATGATACTGGGGTCGATCACGCTCGCGCTTTTGCTCGGCCTTGGCGGCTATCTCGCCTGGGCGACGGGCCTGCGCGACCTCTGGGCGCAATGGATCGGCCCGCCCCCGTTTTAAAGAGCGCCCGGATTCACCGCTCTCCGACGCCCTCTCAATCCGGATCGACGGCGATCCCGATCAACCCGTGTTCGCTTCGCCCGCTCTGAAGTGCGCGCCCGGGCTTGATTCCCCCGCGGCCTCGCATGACAATCGCTTCACGTCAGACTGTTTGGGACGCCGGCGCGAAGGCCGACGGATATCATGTCCAACGCCTTTTTTTACGATCTTCTGGCCTCGATCGCCGATCGCGGCCGTTCCGTGCTCAAGATCAAGCCGTGGCCGAAGGACGGTGAGAACCGCGCCGAATCGTTGGTCGAAACCTGCCGGGCGCTGGTCGCCGGGCGCGGCGAGGCGTCGGGGGTCGCGCTCGCCGCCGAGATCCTGCGCCGCTACCGCGCGCTCGATCCGTCCGACCATGCGGCGTTCTTTCGCGCCCTTGCCGATGAGTTCGGGCCTGACCGCGACCGGTTGACGAGCGCGATCGCCAACTTCGGCTCCGACGCCGACGAGGCCGCGGCGAGCGAAATCCATTACGCCTCCGAGCCGCGCCGCCATGAGCTGTTCCGACGGCTCAATCGCGCGCCGGGCGGCACCGCGGCGCTGGTCGAGATGCGCGCCGACCTGTTGGCGCTGATGAACCAGAACCCGTCGCTGGCGATCGTCGATCGCGATTTCCTCCATCTGTTCGGTTCGTGGTTCAATCGCGGCTTCCTGGTTTTGCGCCGGATCGACTGGTCCTCGCCGGCAGCTCTGCTGGAGAAGATCATCCGCTATGAGGCGGTCCACGAGATCGGCGACTGGGACGAGCTCAGGCGGCGCATCGATCCGGTCGACCGGCGATGCTACGCCTTCTTCCATCCGCGGCTGGTCGATGAACCGCTGATCTTCGTCGAGGTCGCCCTGACCCTGACTCCGCCGGCCGCGATTGCGCCGCTGCTCGCGGAAAAGCGGGCTCATCTCGCGCCGGGCAAGGCGCGCGCAGCGGCGTTCTACTCGATCTCCAATTGCCAGCAGGGCCTTGCCGGGGTCAACTTCGGCAACTTCCTCATCAAGCAGGTGGTCGAGGAGATCCGCCGCGAGTTGCCGGCGATCGAAACCTTCGTCACCCTTTCGCCAGTTCCCGGATTTCGCGCCTGGGTCGAGACGAGCGAAGACCCCGCAATCGCGCCGCTCAGGGGCGCGGCGCTTTCGTTGGCCGAAGACAATTGGCCGGCAGAGCCCGGCGTCGCAACGCGATTGCGCGCCGCGCTCGAGCCGCTCGCGGCGCACTATTTCCTTAAGGCGCGCCGCCCCGACGGACGGGTTATCGACCCGGTCGCCCGCTTCCATCTCGGCAATGGCGCGACACTCGAGCGCATCGACTGGCAGGGGGACCTGTCGCCCAAGGGGCTCGCCGAGTCCTACGGGATCATGGTCAATTATCTCTACGACCTCGACGAGATCGAGCGCAATCACGAGGCGTTCGTGAATCGCGGCCAAATCGCGGCGTCGAGCGCAGTGAAGAAGCTCCTTCCCGCCGCCCCGTCGCGGCTTCGCGCCGCTCTGCCGAGAGCTCTGACGTCGAGCGCGTGAGCGAGGACATGGTCGTTTCGGTCACGACGCCTCATGGCTTAAGATACGCGCCAACGGGCGGCGACGCTCGGCTCAAGGGGAGGACGCCATGTATGCCGCCATTCGCCAGTTCAAGGCCAGGCCCGGCTCGGCCGACGCGCTCGCCGAGAAGATCAAGGACGCGATCTCGATCATCAGCGGGGTCTCGGGCTTCATGGGCTATTACGTGATCTATGCGCCCGACGACACGGTGACCGCGATCAGCGTCTTCAACACCGTCGCCGAAGCCGAGGAATCCAATCGACTGGCGCTGGCCTGGATCGAAGAGAACCTCCGACCGCTGGTCGCCAGTCCAGCAACCGCCACCGCCGGGCCAGTGATCGTGCACTCGCTGCCGTGAGGCGTGGCTCGTTCAGACGGTTGCGCCCGTGCTAGCCGATGAACGTCAGCACCGTCGGGGCCAGAAATCCGAAGGCGATGAGCGCGGCGCCGATCACCCCCAATGCGACGCTGAACCATACAAGGGCGGTAATCCCGGTGATGATCGCGGCGGAGGCCAACACGATTGCGATCTGGGTCAGGCCGCTTCCGAGCTCATAATGTCCGAGCCGGCGATTGGCCAATTCCCGGGTTTCCGATGCCTCTTTCGCCCGATCCTGGATCGCATCCATGCTGTCTTCTGGGGTTTTGGGGTCCTTTTCGTACCGCGCGACGGTTGCCTTGAAGTCAGCGATCTGCTTTTCGAACGCCGCTTGCGCGTTGGGGTCGCTGACCGCGGTCTTTTGCGCCTCGAGCGTCGCCGCAGCCGTTTCGACGACGGTCGAGCGTATCCTCTTGGCCTGATAGAAATTGAAGAGATCGGAGGACTCGATATTTTTCTCCGTCGACAGGTGCTGGGCGTTTTTCGCCCCCGCTTCGGCCAGAGCCAGCAAGAGTGCGAGAACTGCAATCAGAAGAGCGACTGCCTGACTCTTCTCCTTGGCCTCGACTGCGGAGTCACTGGCTTCATCAGACATCGAACGCGTCCCCTCCGAAAAGCGTGGCTTCTCGTTCTTAAGAGAAGCGATTCGGCAGACTACGCTATTTCACCAGGAATTCGATGGTCCTCTTGGTGGTCGCGCCTAGGTTTTCCTCAATAATCCAATGGCCCGAATGGGGGATCACGCCGCCCCTCACGCCGCCCTGGCGACGAACTCGAGCCCGGCCGCCATGCCGGCCGCCGCCGTTCTCCCCCGCCTCACCCCGCCGCAGGCTTCGCGTCGGCAGGCTTCGCCTCGGCAGTCGCAGGAGGGGCCTTCACGACCCCCGTCGTCTGGTTGACGATGACAGCCTTCCAGATGTTGTCGTTGGGCACGATCTTCATCAGCCCGTCGTCAGTCTCGATATAGGTGCTGAAGATGCTGACGCGGGTGACCCTGCCCTTGATGCCGCCGCCGACCTCGACCTCGTCGCCGACGTCGAACGGCTTGTTGACCATGATGAGGAGGCCGCTGGCGAAATTGCTGAGCGTCCCTTGCAGCGCGAAGGCGACCACGAAGCCGGCCGCGCCGATGACCGCCAGCAACGGGGCGAGGTTCACCTCGAGCGCCGACAATCCGAGCAGGACGCCGATCATGACAATGAGCCGCCCTGAGCTCACGATGATGAAATCGCGCAAGAGATGCGACGTCACATGCGAGTTGCTCATGACCCGGCGCAGGATCATGCGAACGATCCAAGCGACGATGATCGAGCCGATGATATAGCCGAGGAAGGTCGCGAGATCGCGCGCCAAGCGGAGCCCGCCCTCGTCGGCGGTGAGCCAGGCCGAAATTCGCGCCATGGTGGCGGCCCGGTCGGAGACGTCGATCTTGATCCCGCCGATCGAGGCGATGTAGAGCCGATAGGCCTTGGGGTCGCCGCCCTTGAGCTCCCATTTGTCCAGGACCAGCTTCAGGCGGTCGACGAGCGCGGTGCGCTCGCTCATCAATTGGGTGCTGTAGTCGACGAGCTGGACCTTGACGTCGGCCTTGGCGGCGGACGCTTCATCGGCCTTCTCCGCCAGTTTTTCCGCTTTTTTCGAGGTGTCGCCGACCGCGGCCGCCGCCGCCCCGGGCGCCGCCGCCACCGCCGCTCCCGCCGCCGCCGGAGTTGATTCAGAGAACGACTTGATTTGCTCTGTAGCGGCAGCTTCTTTCTCTGTCGCCGCCACGACCTTCTCGACCTTCGCGGTGTCGCCTGTGCTCTCGGACTTCTTTGCCGCCGTTTCGGCTGCCTTTTGCAGCACGTCCTTGTCGTCCGCTGCCGGGATGACCTTCGCCGCGGCCGCTGTCGTCCCGGGATCCGTGGCGGCAGGGGGCGGGGGCGCCGCATCCGCCTGCTTGGCCATCGCGGTGGTGGTCGCCTCGGCCTTTTTTTCCTCCTTGACGGTCTCCTTCTTGGCGGTGTCGACCGTGCTGGCGAGGCTCTTCTGCGCGTCGGCGAGGTGCTTGGCAGCCGCCTCCTTGTCCTTGTCGGAGGTAGCGGCCTTCACCTCTTCGGTGGCCTTGGCCAGGTCGGCGGCCGCCGTCTTCTGCTTGTCCAATTGCGCGATTTCGCGATTCTTGCGCCGGACGTCCAGTTCGGCGACCGAGATCTCGCGCGCTTTGGCCTGCAGCAATGCAAACCAGCCTTTCGCCTCGGTCCCGATCTCCTCCACGGTCATCGGCTCGAGCAGGAGCTCGAGATCGTCGAGGGCGATCTGCGGGTCCTTGGTTGTGACCGGCTCGGCCTCCTTCGCGGCCACCTTCGCCGCTTCGGCGGCCGGCGCCGCGTCGTCAGCCCACGCTGACGACGCGAGGCCGGCGCTCAAAGCAAACGAAAGGCTAAGGATGGCAATGAATTGACTAGCCCGCTTGTCCCCAAACATGCGCCCCGCCCTTCCCGCTAACCTGAAGTTGCCGGCGCTTATACACTCCAACGCTGCTGCGTAAATGAGGAATTCTACCGAAGAGCGCGTATTCGCCACGCTCCTGGCCGCAAGGGCGTTCGGCAGCCCCGCCTCGATGAATTTCGGCAGGTTGGCGTCCGTGGTAATGTCCGGCGGCTGGAGGCGATGCAATGAGCGAGACCCGAAAGCTCGCGGCGATCCTGGTCACCGATATTGTCGGCTATAGCCGCCTCGCCGGCGCCGACGAGGAGCGCACGCTGGCGCGCATCAGGGGCCTACGCAGCGATCTCCTCGACCCGACGATTGCCGCCCATCGCGGCCGAGTCTTCAAGCGCACCGGCGATGGCTCGCTCGCCGAGTTCCGGAGCGTCGTTGACGCCGTGCGCTGCGCCATCGAAGTGCAGACCGGCCTCATCGAGCGCAACGCCGGCGTGCCGCCGGACCGGCGCATCGAATACCGTATCGGCGTTCACCTGGGCGACGTCGTCGAGGAGAGCGACGGCGACCTGATGGGCGATGGGGTGAACATCGCGGCGCGGCTGGAGGGCGTCGCCAAGCCTGGCGCGATCTGTCTCTCCGAGCAAGCCTATTGGCAGGTGAAGGGACGGCTCGATCTCAAGGTCACCGACCTCGGCGCAACCCAATTGAAGAACATCGCCGAGCCGATCCATATCTATTCGCTCGAAGTGGGCCGGCCGGCGCAAGCGGTCGGCCAGCAGGCGCAAGCGACGCCATCAACGCCCTCGACGCTGCCGGCCGATCATCAGGCGGCGATCGAGCGTATCCGGGCGAAGCGCGCCTTTGGGCGTCACGCGAGGATCTATGTCGGCGTCAACCTTCTGCTCATCGCCATCTGGGCGATTACCAGCCGAGGGTATTTCTGGCCGATCTGGCCGATGCTTGGCTGGGGCTTTGGGCTCGGCATGAACTATTGGAGCGTTTTCCTCCGGAAGCCGATTTCGGACGACGAGATCCGGCGTGAGCTGGAGAAAGGGCGCTAGTGCGCGCCGCGGTTGGATGTGCTCCCGTAGCTCCCTCGACGGAGGCGCAGACATGCAATTCAAAGCAATTGAGTCCGATCACCTTCTTCCCGAAGAGAATCCGCCCGAAACGCCCGCCGCACTGAAACTCCTTCTTCAAGTCCCGAGGACGCACGAACAATTCGATTCATACCGAGAAGCTTGAGGTCCGATCCGACGCAGCCCCAGACCAGCGGTTGGCCGGGCTTTTATCGGCGTTGCAATCGAGATCCCGCGAAGCCTCTAATACGGGCGCTGCGACGGCTCCGACCTCGGCGCTTGCCGCCGTCGTCTGATTTCGACTGCAACGTCATTGTGGTGTCGGATTCTGGCGGATACTATCAAGGAACGCAGGGGCTGAGGCGGTATCCTCGTTTCTGTCCGCACCGCACGATCGTGGGACCGATCGCGCCTCGAACGGAGCGCTCGCATGATTATCAAGTCATTGGCTCTGGCTCTGGTGCTTGCGCCGGCGGCGATCGGCGCCGCTTCCGCAGACGAGACTTTCTATTTCACCTTCAACGACTCCGCGTTCAACGACGTCGGCGTCACCGAGACCGGCTGGGTCACTATCGCGGATACCGGCTTGGGCGTCGGCGCCATTCGCCAGGACACGATCGTCAACGGGAGCGTCACGGTGTCCGGAACCGTTTACGGTCCTGAAGACTGGGTCGGCGGTTTTATTGACGATTGGTCGCTCTTTCCCCTGAACCTGACCACGCAGCTGGTTGGCCAGAACGTCATCGTGGTTTGCACTTTCGGCGATATCATCTGCGGAAGCACAACGGGCGATTTCAATCTGTTCCCGAGCGCATTCGGAAACGTCCTCGGAGCGCCGTTACCATTCGCTCCCTTCACGCAGGATGTAAATGGCGTCAAGCTCGGGCTGGTGTCGCTTACCGTATCCCCCACCGTGCCCGAGCCTTCGAGCTGGGCGTTGATGCTCGTGGGTTTCGCCGGCCTCGGCCTCGCCGGCTTCCACCGGGCGCGACGAACGGCGCTCCCAGACGTTTCCGATCGCGTCCGGCGCTAAACCCGTAGCGCCGCCCGCTCGCCAATCGCCGCGCTTTCCGGCGCGAGGCCGCGGGCGCGGACGCTGACCCGCCAGCGTTCGCCGTCGCGATCGAGCCTCACCAGATGGTAGGCGGCGCGATAGCGCGGGTCGCGGGCGCTCGCCGCCGCGGAGGGCGCGCCGATGACCGGAACGGCCCCCCCGGCCGTGCGCGCGGCGCGCGAGGGAAGCGAGCGGACGGCCTGCTGGTGGGTGTGGCCGTGCAGGATCGCCTCGACGCCGCGGTCGCGCACGATGCGCCCGAACGCCGCCGCGTCCGAAAGGCCGCGCAGCGGCGGGGTGACCCCGGCGATCGGCGGGTGATGAATGAGCACGACCCGCGCCAGACCTCTAGCGCCGTTCTCGGCGAGCAGTTCGGCGAACGCCTCGAGTTGCGTCTTGCCGAGCTTGCCGGTCGCCATCAGCGGGCCGGTCGGCACCGCCGAGGAGAGGCCGATGATCGCGATCTCGCGGCGAACGCGAAGATAAGGGTAGATCGCCTCGCCTCGCGGCGCGTCACCCGTCGTCCAGGGCGCAAATGTGGCGTCGAGCAGCGGCATGGACGCGCGCACATAAGCGTCGTGATTGCCGGGAACGAAGCTGACGTCGGCCGGGTCGCCGAGCGTCCTCATCCATAGCGCGGCGCGGTGGAACTCGGACGGCATGCCGATATTGACCAGGTCGCCGGTGACCGCGACATGGTCCGGGCGCTGGGCGCGCAAATCCGCGACCAGGCGGGCGAGCATCCCCATGTCGTTGAGCCGTTCGCGTCCCCGCTTCCAGTTGATGAACCCCATGACGCGCTTGAGCCGCAAATCGGCGAAGCCCGGCATGGGCGCCGGACTCAGATGCGGGTCGGTGATGTGCGCGATCGTAAAGCTCATTCCCTGACCGGCCCCTCGGGCGGACCGGATAAACAGGCCTCGCGCCGCCATTGACCGGGCGGCAATAAGATTGCTTCTACCGAAACACAACCCCGGGCGTTGGTCCGGGCCCGGAGCACCCGCGAACCATGGCCGCGCTGATTCCAGACAGGCTGAAGTTGCGCCTGCTGCACTCGAGCTTTCTCCTCACCCGGCCGATGACGCTCGGGGTCAGGGCGGTCGTCGCCGATTCCGACGAACGGGTGCTATTGGTCAGGCACGGCTATGTCTCCGGCTGGCACTTTCCGGGCGGCGGCGTGGAGCCCGGCGAGACCTGCGTCGAAGCGCTGACGCGCGAAGTCGAGGAGGAGGCGATGGTCGCCATTGACGGGCCGCCGCTGCTGCACGGCCTGTTCCTCAACAGCCAATTGTCGCGGCGCGACCACGTAGCCGTTTATCTCGTCCGGGCGTTCCGGGTTTTGGGCGAACGGGCGCGAGACTGGGAAATCGAGGAAGCGCGCTTTTTTCCGCGCTCGGCGCTGCCGGAAGGGGCGACCCAAGCCACCCGGGCTCGGCTCGCCGAGATCTTCGATTCGGCGCCCCTGTCCGCCAGGTGGTGACACCCGGACGTAAGCAGAACTGACTCGGCAAAGCGCGGCAAGGATTTTCGATAATCAGAAGTCCGTGCTATCCTTCGGATCGCGAGAATAACATTCCGCGCGATGAAGAGGGGCTCGGATATCCGGCGGATGCCGAAAGGACCGTTGTTTTGAGGATTCGCGGCTTAACCCCTTGAAAAGCCTTGATTTGTGGAAGGAAAATCCTTGGATTTTGCTTCCGCGCATTCGGATTTTCCTTCCTCCCGAGTTGGATTTTCCTTCCCCTGTCTTTGCGAATGCTTCCTCCGCGTTTGTTGCCGCGCTCAGGTCACCGGCGGCGCAATTAACGGCTCGGTAAGGGTGTGTGCGCTTCATTCGACGCACGTAGACTTTTGGCGCCCGCGCGGCTAGAGTTCGGTCGAATTCGGGGAGATCAATGAATTCAATCATCCGGCGCGGGGCCGCCGTTGAGCTCACCGTTGCGGCGTGCGCCTTGATCGCCGGCTGCGACGATTCCTACCTCGATCAGAGCTCGGGACGCTCGCAGCAGCCGATTTCCTCCGCGACGCTGGCGGAGATGGACAAGCTCGACACCACGCCGTCCGCGCCGACGGTCATCCGCACCTACAAGAAGGAAGCCGAGCTCGAAATCTGGAAGATGAAGTCGAACGGCGAGTACGCGCTGCTCAAGACCTATCCGATGTGCCGCTGGTCCGGACAGCTCGGGCCGAAGAAACGCGAAGGCGACATGCAGGTGCCGGAGGGCTTCTACACGATCGCGCCCGGGCAGATGAACCCCAATTCCCATTATTATTTGTCGTTCAACGTCGGCTATCCGAACGCTTACGACCGGGCTTACGGCCGCAGCGGCGGCAACGTCATGGTGCACGGCGTCTGTTCGTCCGCGGGCTGTTTCTCGATGACGGACGAGCAGGTCGCCGACATCTACGCGATCGCCCGCGAATTGTTCGTCGGCGGCCAGCGGGAAATCCAGCTGCAGTCCTATCCGTTCCACATGACGGCGGAGAACCTGGCCAAGTTCCGGCTCGATCCCAACATCGAGTTCTGGAAAGATCTCAAGAACGGCTCCGACCATTTCGAAGTCGCCAAGGCCGAGCCGTCAGTATTGGTCTGCGGTAAGCGCTATGTGTTCGGCGCAACCGCGAAGGACGAGGTTTCCGCGACCCAGCCTTGTCCGGCGCTCACCCGCGACGAGAGCGTCGAGGCGCTGGTCGCGGAGAAGGAGCAGAAGGACGACGCCAAGGTCGCCGAGCTGGTCGCGTCCGGAGTCAAGCCGGTTCGCCTTGTCTATGCCGACGGCGGGCAGAACGCGGTCTTCGCCGGCTACAAGGACGAGAGCGACCCGGACGCCCTCGCGACCGGCCCGCAGGAGATCGTCCTCGCCGATCCCAAAACGGCTCCGGCCGCGGTCAGGATCGCCGTGGCCGACGCGAAACGCCGCGCCGCGAGCCCCGCGCCGTCTCCGGTCGAGGCCTCGGCGGCTCAGCCGACTCCGCCGGCCGCGCCCAACGCGCCGACGGTCGCCCTCGCCTCGGCCCCAAGTCAGCCGTCCGGCGGCGTTCTCGGCGGCTTGAACGGCGGGGCGCAGAGCGTCAAGAAGTGGCTGCATCTCGGCGGCCAGGAGCCCGCGGCGCCGCCGGTTGACGCATCATCCGCGCCCGATCAGCCGACCCCACCCGACGCGCCGCTGCCGCCACGCCGCGACGAACCTGTTTCGGACGGCGGGAAGGCGCTGCGCATGGCGTCGCTGCATACGCCGCCGACGCCGCCGGCAAGACCAAATGTCGACGACGCTGCGTCCAGTCAGACCGATCCGTCCAAGACGACGTCGACCCCTGCCGCGGCGTCGCCGGCGCAATAGCGCGCTGCCTCATCGCCCTTGGCCCGCGCCCCGAATCGCTGCGATCCGGCCCGAGAGGCGGGACATGAGGCGCGCCGCCTCTTCGGCGTCGGCGAGCGCTCGCGTCGGCACGACGATTGGGGCGCCTTCGCGCAACCACACGTAAATGAGGCCGCCGGCGTCTTCCGCCTCTTCACATTCGGCGTAGCAGAGCCGCTGCATGCGCCCGTCGACCTCGAGCGATAGCGCGTCGGTCTCGAACGTCGCCGTCAGCGCGCCCGCGGACTGAAGCCGCGCGACCGACGCGCGGCCCTCGAGGCGCGCGCGCCGGATGCGCCAGTGGTTCGCCAGGCGTTGGATCATGAAGGCCGCGGCGGCGAGGATGAGGGTCGCCTCGCCTGAGCGGCGGCTGATAAGGCCGGTCAGCGCCAGCACCGAAGCAAAGACGATGATCAGCGCAAAGGCGGCCAGCGGCGCCACGTGACTGGCCAGCAAACCGCCCCTGAGGGCAGTGCGCAGCCCCGCGCGAGCCGCGGCGGCTTCGGCTTCGGCGGGAGCCAGTGTGTACGCGTAAGGTCCAAACAATTCAGAGCGACCGTTCGGCGTCATGGCTCGCCTGGGGCCTTGGCGACGAGCGCCAGCGCATGAAGACCATCGGCGAATTCCGCCGTCAGCAGGTCGTAGACCAGGCGATGCCTCTCGACCCGGCTGCGACGCTCGAATCGCGCCGACACGATCCTGACGCGATAATGGGTTCCCCCGCCCTCGCGCGCCCCGGCGTGTCCCGCATGACGGTCGGACTCATCAACGACGTCGAGGAGAAGCGGATCGAGCGCCTCCGTCAAACGGGCGACAATTCTCTTCTCCATGATCACAATGCGCACTCCCATTAAGCCGTTCGCGAGACTACATATCTTATGAGAATCGGCGGGGTTGAGATGTTGAGTCGCCTTCGCGTGAGCGGCCCGGGCTTTTGCCGGCGACGATGGTTTGGGACTTGCCCGATAATCTCGGCGGTCATAAAGGTCATGGCATGGATTTGAATTCTCGCCTGTTCGACCGGATCAGGGTGAAGCCGGTCGAGCGGCGTCCGGAAAAGGCGCCGAGGACTCCGTGCTCGTTTCCGGGCTGCACGGCCGAGGGCGTGTTTCGCGCGCCCAAGGGCCGCGATCGCGAAGGCGAATACTTCAGCTTCTGCCGCGACCATGTGCGGGAATATAACGCCTCCTACGATTACTTCCGCGGCATGGACGACGCGTCGATGGCGAAATTTCGTCAAGCCGACGCCGTCGGACACCGGCCAACCTGGAAGCTCGGAGCCCGGGCCGCCGCTGCGGGGCATCAGGTAGACGAGTCCGTTTTTGCCGAAGCCCGAGCGGCGCGGCGGCGCGGAGCGCGCGGCAAGGCGCCGCAGCACGAGCCGCCGCCGCGGTACAATGCCTTGGCGATCAAGGCTTTGATGACGCTTGACCTCAATGGCGACGCCACCCAGGCGAAAATCAAGACGAGGTACAAGGATCTGGTCAAGCGCCATCATCCGGACGCCAACGGCGGCGATCGTTCGTCGGAAGACAAATTGCGCGAGATCATCCAGGCTTACAATTACCTGCGCGCCAACAAGCTCGTCTGATCGAGGCTGCGCGGACCGCAGATGAGATGGCGAACCGATGACGGCGTGGGGATGGTCAAGGGACGGCGGCGCTAGGCGCTGTTCCGAAGCAAACGGCCGGCTTTTGCGCGCGCCCGGTATTCGGGTATGAGAATGACGCTCTCTTCCGCGTGCGGGAGAGCGTGGAGGACCAATGAATTCGATACATACCTTGGTGGAATCCGAAGCTGCGCCCGGTCTGCCCGACACGAGGGTATCGGTGCGCAAGCTCTTCGGCATCGATTCCGACATGGAGGCCCCGGCATACTCGCGAGCCGAGGAACACGTGCCGGATCTCGATCCGGACTACTTGTTCGACCGGGACACGACCCTCGCGATCCTCGCAGGTTTCGCGTACAACCGCCGGGTGATGATCACCGGCTACCACGGGACCGGCAAATCGACTCACATCGAGCAGACTGCCGCGCGCCTCAACTGGCCCTGCGTGCGCATCAACCTCGACAGCCACGTCTCGCGCATCGATCTTGTCGGCAAGGACGCGATCGTGCTCAAGGACGGCAAGCAGGTGACGGAGTTTCGTGACGGCATGCTGCCGTGGGCGATCCAGAACAATATCGCCCTGTGCTTCGACGAATATGACGCCGGCCGTCCGGACGTGATGTTCGTCATCCAGCGGGTGCTGGAGGTGTCGGGCCGCCTGACCCTGCTCGATCAGCGGCGCGTCATTCGTCCCCATCCCGCCTTCCGGCTGTTCGCCACCGCGAACACGGTCGGCCTTGGGGATACGTCGGGGCTCTATCACGGCACGCAGCAGATCAATCAGGGCCAGATGGATCGCTGGTCGATCGTCGCAACGCTTAACTACTTGCCGCATGACAAGGAAGTCGACATTGTGCTCGCCAAGTCGCCCGCTCACCGGGCGCGCAAGGACGGACGCGACATCGTCAACAAGATGGTGCGAGTGGCCGACCTGACGCGCAACGCCTTCGTCAACGGCGATCTGTCGACAGTGATGAGCCCGCGCACGGTCATCACCTGGGCGGAGAACGCCGAAATCTTCAAGGACATCGGGTTTGCCTTCCGCCTGACCTTCCTCAACAAGTGCGACGAACTCGAGCGGACTCTGGTCGCTGAGTTCTATCAGCGCTGCTTCGGGCAGGAACTGCCGGAGAGCGCGCTGAATGTCGCGCTGAGCTGAAGGGCCAGGCGCGATGAGGCTTCTGGCCATATCAGGAAGCCTCCGCCGCGCCTCCACCAACACGGCGGCTCTGGAGGCCCTTGCGCGGCTCGCTCCCCGCGGCGTCAAGGCGCTCGTCTATCGAGACCTGGCCAAGCTGCCGCCTTTCAACCCCGACGACGATGTCGAAGACCGGCCCAAGCCCGAACCGGTCGAGACGCTGCGGGAGCTCGTCGGCGCGAGCGACGCCCTGATCATCGCCGCCCCCGAATATGCCCACGGCGTTCCCGGCGCTCTGAAGAACGCCCTCGACTGGCTGGTGGCGAGCGAGACCTTTGCCGGCAAGCCGGTCGCGCTCCTCAATGCGTCGCCGCGGGCGTTCCACGCCCAGGCGTCTCTGCGCGAGACGCTGGCGACGATGGCCGCGCGCATCCTTCCCGAGGCCTTCGCCGAACTGTCGCTCGCTGGGAAGCTGG